>CAWIPX010000008.1:0-260005 GCA_963838145.1 uncultured Thermoleophilia bacterium | reverse complement strand
ATCTCGACCGAGGGTTACGACTCGAGCTCGGGCACAACGGCGGCGGGTGAGACCGCGGTCGAAAACGGGCGGTCCGAGGCCACGGTGAGCGCCGAGCTCCCGACCGGTGCGTTCTCGAGCCCCGTCGAATTCACGATCACGCGCCTCGACCCGGCGACGCTGGCGCCGACCAATGGCACCGCGCCCAGCGGCCTCCCGACGGTCGTCGACCCGGTAGCCGCATATGAGTTCGGCTTCGCCGTCCCGACGCTAAACCAGGACGCGACGCTCACCTTCGAGGTCCAGGTCGCCGGCCTCGATCCCGCGACCCAGGCCGAATTCCTCGCCGCCCTGAACGCCGGGCGCGCGACGCTGGCGACGCGTGGCGACTCCCCCGGCGACACCTACCAGGCCTTCCCGCTCTGCGGATCGGGCCAGTTCCCCACCGCCGGCGGCTGCGTGTCGGTCGAGCGGCTCGACTCCAACGGCCAGCCCACGAACGGGACCCCCGCGATCGTCCGCTTCACCGGGGTGACCGGTCACTTCTCGGACTGGGCCGTTGCCACCGTCACCGCGGATCCCCAGCCCGAGCCGCAGCCCGAGCCTCCGGCCGTCGGCGACACTGCCCCGCCCGAGACCACGATTACCGCCGGTCCGAAGAAGAAGGAGAAGAAGGGCAAGGCGAGCTTCTTCTTCAGCTCGACGGAGCCCGGCTCGAGCTTCGAGTGCTCGCTCGACGACGGCCCCTTCGAGTCCTGCTCCTCGCCAGAGGACGTCAAGGTCAAGAAGGGCAAGCACACCTTCTCCGTCCGTGCGACCGACGCCGGCGGCAACACGGACCCGACGCCGGCGACGCAGAGCTGGAAGGTCAAGAAGAAGAATAAGAAGTAGTCCGCGCGATCGGGTCGCCGCCGAGGACCATGGGGTTTACCCTGGGGCCGATGGAGCGCACCGCCTGGACCGACGAGCGCCTCGATGACCTGTCGCGTCGCATCGATTCGCGCTTCGACCGCGTCGACGCGGACTTCCGGGAGCTGCGCGCCGAGGTCCGAACCCAGGGAGTCGAGCTTCGCGGCGAGATCGATGCGCTCCGAATCACCCTCCTGCGGGTCGGCGGCGGAATCATGGCCGGGCTCGTCGGGGTGATCGCCGCCGTCCTCGTCGGCTGAGCTCTACTTCGCGCTCGCCGCGGCGCCGACAACGGCGTCGAGGCCCTCGACGCTCGGTCCGACCCCGGCCGCCGTCGGCCTCGAGGCCACGACGTAGCCGCCGTCGAACTGCATCGTGACCCCTTCCGCGCCGGCGCTCTCCGCGCGATTCGCGGCGCCCTCGGCGGCCGGCGCAATGGCCACCTCGAACCCCGCCGACTGCCCCGAAGGGTCGGAGCCCAGCAGCGGCCCGCTGAGCGAGTGATCGCTCGCGGCCCTGACTCGCACCAGCGACCCCGCGGTGACGGCCCTGCCGCTCTCGAGCGCGAGCCCGTGCTTGTCGGCGTACTGCTTCAGCGCGGCGACGTCGGCCATCCGGCGCGCATTATCGGCGTAGAGTCGTCACCGATGTCCGAAGCGAGGCTCTACGTCATCCCCGGCTCTCACCCGTGCCGCACCGGGATGCTGCTGCTCGAGCACAAGGGGATCGACTACCGCCGCATCGAACTCGTCCCGGGGTTTCACTCGGTCGCGGTCAAGGTCCTTGGCTTCCCGGCCGAAGCGCGGCGCACCCATCAGATGGGCGAGGGCGAGCACAAGCGCGTCGCTCGCGCCGACAAGCTCGGCACCGTGCCCGCTCTCCGCTACGACGGCGAGCGCGTGCAGACCTGCCGGGCGATCGCGCGCTTCCTCGACAAAGTCCAGCCCGACCCGCCGCTGTTCCCTGACGATCCCGAGCGCCGCGAGGCCGTCGAGGAGGCCGAGCTGTGGGGCGACGAGGTCCTCCAGATGCCGGCGCGGCGGCTGGCGCTCGCGGCGGCGGTCCGCGGCGACGGCACGATGCGCGCCGACGGCGAAACCGGGCGGCTCGGTCCCCTGCTGTTCAAGAGCCGCCGCGTGCGAAAGCGCGCCGTCCCGATGATCGGGCGCTACGTCTGGGAGGCCGACGAGCAAACCGAGCGCGAGATGCTCGCGGAATTGCCGGCGATGCTCGACCGCATCGACGCCTGGATCGAGGAGGGGGTGCTCAACGGCGAGCAGCTCAACGCTGCGGATTACATGATCGTGACGAGCCTCGCGCTGCTGACGTATCGCGCCGACGTCGAGCCCGAGATCGCGAGCCGCCCCGCCGCGACGCTCGTCGATCGGGTGCTGCCCGAGCCCGCACCGGTCTGAGCGAGCTCGGCGACGTCCCCGGTTGCGACCGCCGAAGAAGCGTCCTATTGCGGGGCGTAGACTGGCGCCCTGGTACAGAAGCGCCGCAAGGCGCACGGGAAGGGAGTGGACATGGAGAGTGCTACGGCAGTTGAGGGCCGCGAGGTCCTGAAGGCGATCTCGCGGTACTGGTGGCTGTGGCTCGTGTTCGGGATCGCGTGGATGGTGGTCGCGGCGGTGATCCTCCAGTTCGACGAGGCGTCGATCACGACCGTCGGGCTCATCATCGGCTTCATGTTCCTGGGGACCGGTATCCAGCAGTTCGCGATAGCCGGGCTCGTCGAGCGGGGCAAGTGGCTGTTCGGCATCTTCGGGGCGCTATTCGTGATCGCCGGGGTGATCTCCCTGATCAGTCCCGAGGACACGTTTGCGGCGCTCGCCGACATCCTCGGTTTCCTCTTCCTGATCGTCGGCATCTTCTGGCTGATCCAGGCCTTCGCGGTGCGCGAGACCAACGAGCTCTGGTGGCTCGGGCTGATCTCGGGCGCGCTCATGGTCGTGCTCGCGTTCTGGACGGCGGGCCAGTTCTTCATCGAGAAGGCCTACCTGTTGCTGGTCTTCGCCGGCATCTGGGCGCTGCTGCAGGGCTTCACCGACATCGTGCGCGCGTTCCAGATCCGCAAGCTCGGGGATATCGCCTGAGCGCCGTGCTCAGGTGCGCTCTGGGCGCGAGCTGACGGACCCCTCACGGGCCGGCCCACCGTTCGAGCGACGGGCGACGCGGTCGCGCAGTTCGGAGAGGCGCGGCCAGCGCGACGGCTGCTCGTCGGGGCGGCGCACCTTCTCGGGCGCTCCCTCGGGCAGCGCCTCGAGCAGCTCGGCGTGGCGGGGGTCGCGCAGCTGCGCGGCGACCGTCTTGCGGGCCATCGCGATCGCCTCGTTGCGGCGCTCGCCGCTCATCAGGTTGTTGCCCATCACGGCGAGGTCGTCTCGGGTCGGCTGGACCAGGATCACGTCGGTGCCCTCCGCGCGCAGCTTCTTCGCCTCGCTTCCGAGGCGGCGCCCGGACTCGCGGTTCATCATCAGCCGAAACGCCGCGGAGGGGTTGATCGCCGCGCGCATCGGGTGAAGCGTCGAGGTCGGGTTGAGGCAGATCACGAGGTCCAGCCCTCGGCCGCGCAGGACGTCGAGGTTCGAGGTCGAGCGGATGCCGCCGTCCACGTAGCGGCGCCCGGCGATCGGGACGGGGCGATAGAAGCCCGGGATCGCGCACGAGGCGGCGACCGCGTCGGCGAGGTCGGCCTCGGGGGCGTCCTCGCGGCCGAATGCGACGCGCTTGCCGGTCGCGTAGTCGCAGGCGAGGATCCAGAGGTTGGGGTGCGGGCTCCAGCCCTCGGGAACGACGCGGCGGATCTGCTCCGAGAGCGGCTCGGTGGAGACCATCCCCGAGGGAAGCCAGCCGCTGAGCACGGTCGCGGCCGGAAATTTGGTCGGGTTCGAGAGGCTGCGCAGGGCGAGCCGCCAGGAGCCCGGGCCGATCGAGGGCCGGTGGCGGACGCGGAACACGGCGCCGGCCGAGCGGTCGGCCTCCGACGCCGGGCGGCCGTGGGCGTCGACGACCTCGTCGAAGCTCTCGCCCATCGAGTGGGCGACCATGAACCAGGGCGGGATCCCGCTCGCGCAGAGGGCGCCGATCATCGAGCCCGCCGACGTGCCGACGACGTAGTCGGCCTCGGCGGGGTCCCAGCCGGTCTCGTGCGCGAGGGCGTCGAGGCCCCCCGTCAGCCACGCGCCGCCCATAACCCCCCCTGCACCAAGGACCAATCCGACCTTCATCGTCCACGATTTCTACCCCACCGGGGGGATGGGTACACCCATACGCGGCCCGGGGCGGGGCGGTCGGAAGGCGCTAGATTGGGAACGCCACGCGGCTGTGGCGGAACTGGTAGACGCGCAGCGTTCAGGTCGCTGTGTCCTTCGGGACGTGGAGGTTCGACTCCTCTCAGCCGCACTGCGGCGGCGAAAAAGGCGGCTCTGCGGTCGCTAGAATCGCCCCGTCCTGCCGCTATCGTCTAGGGGACTAGGACGCCGGATTCTCAGTCCGGAAACCGGGGTTCGAATCCCCGTAGCGGTGCTACTGGAAGCCGCTCTACGGAGCGGTTTCTTCGTGTTCAAGACCTAACGCGCGTTTCTTTGTGCGCCAGTGAGGTGCTCGGCGGGGGCTCCTTGGGTCTGGTGGCCATCGCTGCCCGTGGCCCTTCTCGGCTTGGGAGACCTGGGTCTTGCTCACCGCTGCCTAACCCCGTGTCCGCTGCGCCCGGAGCCGCCACGGGCATGGGAGATCCGGCTCTAGTCCGTGTTTCTCTTCTTCTTGAACTTCGTCTGCAGCTCGTCCTGGGACGACTGCCCCAGGTTGTCGGTCGCGTTCAATGTCACGGTGGCCTTGCCCTTCTTGCCGGCCTCGGCCGCCTTCTTGAGAGCCTTCCTGGCCTTCTTGGGGACGGCGAGATTCACAGTCGTGGGGCTGCTTGGCTGGACCTCGACGGTGAGCGGCTGCAGGGTGAATTTCGTTGCCTTCGAGGCGGTCGCGGCCGAGAGCTTGGGCGCCTTGGGCGCCTTTCCGGTTCCGCCCGCCGTAACCGTGGCGGTCTGGTTGCAGCTGACCGTGGCTCTCACGAACTTGAACGACTTCTGCTTTGCGGGGCTCGCGAGGTCGCATTCGAGAGGGCTGAGCGGCTGCCCCGGAGGATTGAGCGGCTGCCAGTCCGGGTCCTCGTCGGCAACCGTGTTGCTCGTCAGCGGCGCCGCGTTCTGACCGCTCGCATCCATGACGAAGATCTCGCTGTCGCCGCCGTCGAACCGCACGAAGGCCATTCTCTGACCATCTGGGGAAAATGCCGGGTCCTCGTCGAGAACGGTGTTGCTCGTCAGCGGCACCTCGTTTTGACCGTTGGCGTCCATTACGAAGATCTCGAAATCGCTGGCCGTATCGCGCGCGAACGCGATCCTCTGACCGTCGGGGGACCACGCCGGACCTTCGTCGTCCACGGCATTGGTCGTCAGCGGGACCGGGTTCGAGCCGTCGGCGTTCATGACGACGATCTCGGTGTCCGCGTTGCCCCTCGCGAACGCAATCCTCTGACCGTCGGGGGACCACGAGGGTTCCTCGTCGACCACCGAATTGTTCGTCAGCGGGACCGGGTTCGAGCCGTCGGCGTTGATGACGAAGATCTCCGTGTCGGTGCCGTCGAAGCCGGCAAACGCGATCTGCTGGCCGTTCGGCGAGAACGATGGATCTTCGTCGTCCACCGCGTTGCTCGTAACCGGGGCCTGATTCGAACCGTCGGCGTTCATCGCGAAGATCTCGAAGTCGGCATCGAAGCTCTCGAAGGCGATTCTCTGGCCGTCGCCGGAGAACGAGGGGCCCGACTCCTCCGCAGGGTTGTTGGTCAAAGGGGTCTGATTGGCCCCATCGGGATCCATGACGAAGATCTCGGTGCTCGGCTCATCGCCGCTCTCGAATGCGATCTTGCCGTTGCTCCCTGGGAATGCCCCGGCATATGCAACCCCGGCGCAGGGCGCAAGAGCAGTCGTTACGGCGAGCCCCGCGAATGCGACTCGGCTGACCCTCATCCATCCTCCCTCGAACAGCTATCGACCACGGCCACCCTATCCGACCTCCGGGAGCCCCCTCAGCAGGAAGCGCTTCGGAGGGCCGCGAGCGCACAATAAGCGGGCTTCGGGTTCCCGTCGGCATCCACGACGCCATAACCGGCCTCCCTCTGAATTCCCCAAGGATCGTCCTGGAAGCGGTGAAACAAGGCAGCATCGACGCTCTGGACGCGACGTAGAAGCTCGTAAATCGCTGAGAGGGCGAGCGCCTGCTCGTCCAAGTTGAAACCCCGACCGTCGATGTAGTGCGAGATGCCGACCTCCGTCACCCAGATCGGTTTGGCCGATTCCCCGAACTCGTTCATGACCGCAAGGTGGCGATAAAGCGTTGCGCGAATTTCCGAGAGGTAGTCCTGGGTGAAGTTGCCGAAGGGGTATGGGTGGACCCCGATGGCATCGGTCAGCTGGGGACCCCCGGTTTCGTACGCCCTTCTGAGAAACGTGTCAAAGGCCATCCCGTCGGTGCTGTCGGCCCAAATCGGCGCGAGCCCGGCGGAGATGACTGGAATATCGGCTCCCGTCGAATGGACGGCGTCAGCCACGTGGAGCGCCATGTCGCCATAGGCCTGAGGGTCCGGGTCAGAGCCCCAGTAGGGAATGTAGTTCGGCTCGTTCCAGACCTGGATCCCCGCCGAAAGCGGATACCGCTTGGCCACCTCGGCGGCAAGATTTCCGAGATCAACGTGATGCTCCCAGGCCGGCGTCCCAGGGGCGCTGCATTCGCCTCCGTCTCGCGTTTGTCGCTGAGCCCAGCACGGAGGCGTCGCCAGATACCAGATCGGCCGCACGCCGCTGGTGATCATGCGGTCGTAGAGCTGGTCGTACCAGTACCACGTGTACTCCCCGGGACCGGGCTCCACGTTGTCCCACTCGAGCGCTTGGCGAACGACCTCAGCCCCTCCGCCGGCAGCGAGCTGAAGCTCACCGCGTGAGCGCCAGAGCTCGTGGTAGCCGAATAGCGGCGGAGCGCCCGGGTCCGACAGCGTCACAAGCCTGCGTGCGCACCCCGCGACTCGCCACCGGGCTTTTCGGGTGTTCAGCTCCGCGGTGCCATCGCACTCGAAAGGAACCTCGCCGGGGGGACGACCCTCGGCTCGCCACTGGCAGCGAAACCGATTTTCCTTCGCCGCTCGCCTGCACCGCGGAGGCTCGAGGACGAACAGGTTCGACCGTGCGAGCCTCGTGCTCAGCCGCTGTGTTACCTGCGACTTCGACGGTTCGTTGGGCTTGACGGATGGATTCCGGCTGTCCGCTGACGCCACGGCGCAGCTGGAGGCGAAGCAGATGGTCGCCGCCCATATCGCTATGCCAAGCCGCCTCAAACGGACCCCCGCGCGCACAGAATTGCGCGAATCCTATGTCCTGCGGCTGTCCGGGCGGCACCTGGTGTCAGCGGTGCCGCTGAGACCCCGGCCTGGTGGGTGGTTCCGCAATTTCAACGAGAGAGGCCCGCCCCGGCGGGGGCGGGCCTCTTTAGGCGGGAGCGCGAACTGGGGGTCAGCCCTCGCCCTGCTCGTCCTCTCCGGCGGCGTCGGCCTCGTCGCCGACCACGTTGAAGTCGCGGTCGAGCTGGACGTCAACCTGGCTGCCGTCGCCGAGGGTCACCTCTACCTCGTAGAAGCTCTCCTCGTCGCCGGTCTCGGTCTCGGTGACGGTGCCCTCGCCGGTGTGCTCGAGCGCCGCCGCCTCGGCCTGGTCGAGGGCCGAGCCGGTGATCGGCTGCTCATTTCCCTCGTTGTCGTCGTCGCCTCCGACGGTGCCGGTCGCGGCCGCGACGCCGGCGCCACCGGCCGCCAGCGCGGCGATCGATGCTCCGACGATTACGAACTTCTTGCGCTTGCTCATATCGGCCTCCATAGCTGGACTAACTGTACGCCGCTCTTTCTACGCGGGCCGCGTGAACTGACGATGAAAGCGCCGGCGGGGCCCAAATAGCCGACGCGCCCGGGCGCTTGGCGCCGGGCGCGTCAGGACACTGCTCGGCCGCGTCCCGTGTGGGACGCCGTGCCGGGTACGTCAGACGGCGGTGCTCTCCTCGCCGCCCTCGGAGCCGCCGTCTCCGGCGTCGTCGCCGCCCTCTGCGGGCGCTTCCGTCTCGGCGGGCTGGTCCTCGGCGCCGGTCTCCTCGCCGCTCTCGAAGGTGCTCTCTTCGGTCTCCATATCTCCTCCTTGCTGGGGTTCTCGGTGGGTACCCCGCCCGCTTGACCGTAAAACGATTTCGCGGTAGGCGTGTAACCGCCGCGTTGCCGTGCGCCGTGCCCGGATACCCGCGAGGCCGACCGGCTGGTACTTTTGCGGCTCGCCGCCCGGGGCAGGGCGGCGCGCAAACCGAGGAGAGGAGCCTCCGATGGACGCCTTGATGGCGTATCTGGATCCCGGCAGCGGGAGCATGATCTTGCAGGCGGTGCTGGGCGGAGTCGCGGGTCTCCTCGTGGCCCTGAAGATGTTCGGCCGCCGCGTGTTCTCGTTCCTGACGTTCTGGAAGAACGACGACCCCGCGACGGCGACGGCGGAGTCGAAGACCGACTCCTGATGTCCAGGGCGCGTGGGGGTTCGGGATCGCCCGTCTAGAGCCCGGCTCCTTTCGCGACCCCGACAGCCGCGTCCTCGTCTCCGACGAGGGGGTCTTCCGCGTCCTCAGCGAGGCGGGGCTCGCCGACTGGCAGGCGCTCGCAGAGTCGGAGCTCTTCGAGCGCGCGGTCGCCGAGGGGTCGCTGATCGCGACGCGCCCCGCCAACGGCGACGCCGCCGCCATGCGCGAGGCAGAGACGCGCGCTCGCCGAGCCGCCCGCCGCTGTCCTGCGCCACGAGCGGATCCCGTTCGTCTCCTACCCGTACGAGTGGACGTTCGGGATGCTGCGCGACGCCGCCCTGCTCGAGCTCGATCTCCTTCTCGCGTCGCTCGACGAGGGGCTGATCCTCAAGGACGCGACGCCGTACAACGTCCAGTTCGACGGCGCGCGCCCGGTGTTCATCGACGTCGGGTCCTTCGAGCGCCTGCGCGAGGGCGAGCCGTGGGCCGGCTATCGCCAGTTCTGCATGCAGGCGCTCTACCCGCTGATGATCCAGGCGCACCGCGACATCGCGCTCCAGCCGCTGCTTCGCGGTCGCCTCGAGGGGATCCCGCCGACCGAGGCCGCGCGGATGCTCAGCGGGCGCCACCGGCTGCACCGCGGCGTGTTGACCCACGTCGTGCTCCACGCCCGCCTCGAGCGCCGCTACGAGCGCAGCGCCGGCGACGAGGTCCGCGGCGAGCTGCGCAGGGCGCGCTTCGGGACCGAGCTGATCCGCGCCAACGCGAAGCGCCTTCGAAAGCTCGTCTCGCGGCTCGAGTGGAAGCCGGGAGCGTCGGCGTGGGCCGCCTATCGCGCGACGAGCACCTACACCGACGACGACGCGCGCCGCAAGTCGGAGTTCGTGCGCGCCGCCGTCGAACGCGCCGGGCCCGCGCTGACATGGGACCTCGGAGCCAACGACGGCGCCCACTCGCGCATCGCAGCCGAGTCGGGCTCCTACGTGCTGGCGCTCGACTCCGACCACGCCACGGTCGAGGCCCTCTACCGGTCGCTGCGCGAGTCCGGCGAGCCCCGCATCCTGCCGATGGTCGCCGACCTCGCCGACCCCTCGCCGGGACTCGGTTGGCGAAACGTCGAGCGCCGGCCGCTCGCCGACCGCGGGCGCCCCGACCTGATCCTCTGCCTGGCGCTCGTCCACCACCTCTCGATCGCAGCCAACGTCCCGCTCGCCGAGGTGGTGGCGTGGCTCGCCGACCTCGGCGCCCCCGCCGTGATCGAGTTCCCATCCCGCGAGGACCCGATGGTCAGGCGTCTGCTCGCCGCCAAGCGCGAGGGCTCGCACCCCGACTACGAGCGCGAGCGCTTCGAGCGCCTGCTGGACGAGCGCTTCGAGGTACGCCGCCGCGAGGAGCTCGGGTCGGGCACGCGGCACATGTACGAGGTGGGCCCGCGGGGCTGAGCGCGCTCTTTCGCACTTGCCGCCAAAGCGTGTTCCGCGCCGCGATTTCGGTTAGGTTCCCTGCGCAAGCCGACCAAGGGAGAAACGCACCGTGGACGTCAGCCAGCTCAAGAGGATTCCGCTGTTCGAGTCGATCCCCGACGACGACCTGAAGCAGGTCGCAACGTTCGCGATCGGCGAGGAGCACCCGGAGGGAGCAGTGATCGTCAAGGAGGGCGACTTCTCCAACCACTTCTACGGCATCGAGGACGGCACCGCCAAGGTCGAGCGCGACGGCGAGGAGGTCGGCCAGCTCGGCCCCGGCGACGTGTTCGGCGAGCAGGGCCTGCTCGACAGGCAGGAGCGCTCCGCGACGGTCACGGCGACCTCTCCGCTGCGCGTGATCAAGATCGAGCACTGGGAGCTCAGCCGGATGAAGAAGTCGATGCCCGAGGTCGTGGAGCAGCTCCAGCGCAAGGTCGAGGAGCGCACGGGCCAGTAACGGCAATAACCGGCGCGCGGCGGGTCATTTAGACTCCGCGCTCACATACGGTCGGTGGTCTAGGGAAGTCCGGTGAAAGTCCGGCGCGGTCCCGCCACTGTGACCGGGTAATTGAGGTCTTGCGGACGTCTCTCGAGACGTCAGCCACTGGGCCGGCATCGCCGTCCTGGGAAGGCGCAACACCTGTCCCGGAAGCCAGGAACGCTGCCCCGGCCGAGCCATGACAACCCTCGAGGAAAGGGTGGCTTCGATGCCAATCTCGATCCTGCGTACGCGCACCCGCGCACTTCTGCTCGGCTGCGTTCTGGCGTTCCTGCTCATAGTTCCCGCGGTCTCACAGGCGGCGGTTCCGGTGGACCTCCGAGTCGTCGACACCGACGGCTTCACGATGGCCCAGCAGACCCAGTTCACCGACACGGTGACGGTCAAGACGAGCCCCGAAGCCGACTGCTTCGGGCCTCCCGGCGGCTCCGGCGCCGAGAAGACGCTCAACGGCCCGACCGCGCTGGGAGCCGTCTGGGACGCGTCCCAGGCGGACGCCGACCTGCGGCCGATCTGGCTGACCGATCAGTTCGGGTTCGGGCTCGGGCTCTGCGCGATCGGCGGCAAGGTGGCGCCGTCGTCGGGCTTCTGGTACCTCAAGGTCAACCACGTCGGCTCTCAGGTCGGCGGCGACCAGGCCGCCGTCGGTGATGGGGACGACGTCCTCTGGTACCTGGCCCCGAACTTCCCGCCGGGAGACGAGCTGGAGCTGATCGGCCCCGAGCTCGCGAAGCCGGGGGAGCCGTTCCAGGTCCAGGTGTTCTCCTACACCGACGCGGGCGATCGCAGCCCCGCCGCCGGGGCGCTCGTCGCGGGCGCCTTCGAGCCCACCGACGCCAACGGGTTCACGACGGTCACGCCGACGTCGGAGGGCGCCGTCACGCTCCAGGCGACGCGCGGGATCGACATCCCGTCGAACGTCCTCGACGTGACGGTCGACGCGGAGCTGGACCCGTGCGCGGCGCCGGTCGCCGACGAGATCGTCGGCAGCGGCAAGCGCGACCGGATCAGCGGCACCGCGAGCCCCGAGCACATCACCGCCCGCGGCGGTGACGACCGGGTCGACAGCGCCGGCGGCTGCGCCGACGACGTGGACTGCGGCTCGGGCAAGGACAGGGCGATCGTCGACTCGCTCGACAGCGTGCGGCGCTGCAACAGGGTCAAGCTGCGTTGAGCGCACGCCGCACACTCGCGGTCGCGGCGGCGCTCGCATGCGCCGCCGTGGCCGCGGGGTGCGGCATCGGCGAGGGCGAGTCCTCCGACGGGACCGCCTACCTGACCGTCACTCGCGACTACGGCTCCGAGCGGCTGATCGAGGCGACGGTCGCCGACCCGCCCGAGTCCGAGACCGTGCTGCGCTTCCTCGATCGCGAGGCCGACATCACGACTCGCTACGGCGGCGGGTTCGTGGAGTCGATCGAGGGCCTCGAGGGGCGCCAGGCCGGGACCCGCAGCTTCGACTGGTTCTTCTACGTCAACGGGATCGAGTCGTCCGCCGGCGCCGCCGACGTGCGCGTGTACGGGGGAGACCGCGTGTGGTGGGACTACCGCGAGTGGACCGCCGCGATGCGCGTGCCGGCCGTCGTCGGCTCGTGGCCCGAGCCCTTCGCGCACGGCCTCGAGGGAAAGCGCTTTCCGGTGCGGATCGACTGCCTCGGCGAGGACGAGAGCTGCTCCGCCGTCGCCGGCAGCCTCGAGTCCGAGGGCGTCGCGGCGAGCATCGGCAGCGCGGCGGCGCCGAGCGAGGGCGAGCTGCTGCGCGTCGTCGTCGGGACGTGGGACGAGGTCCGCGCCGACAGCGCCGCGTCCCTGATCGAGGACGGCCCCGCGACCAGCGGCGTGTTCGCCGACTTCGAGCCCGCGGGCGGCGGTGGATACGACCTGGTCGCGCTCGACCCGGGGGGCGAGGAGGCGACGCGCGCCGCGGCGGGCGCGGGCCTCGTCGCCGCGGTGCGCGAGGGCGAGGAGCAGCCGACCTGGGTCGTGACGGGGACCGACCAGGCGGGCGTCGACGCCGCCGTCGAGCTGCTCGACACCGAGTCGCTTCGCGACCACTACGCGGTCGCCGCGGCGCGTGGCGAGGAGCTCCCGCTGCCGGTGACGCGATGAGGACGGCGCTCGCCTACAGGCCGCGGCCCGGGCGCCTCCAGCGCGCGGCCGTCACCTCCTCGATCGCGTTCATCGGCTCGTTCGTCGTGCTCGCGTTCACCTACTCGAGCCCGATCGTCCTCGTCTCGATCGGGGTCGCGGTCGCGGTCGCCGGCATCGCCGCCGGAGCGCGCGACGCGGTGCTGGCATCGCTTCGCTGGGGCGTGACGCTCGCGATCTTCGTCGTCGCGGTCAACGCGCTCGTCACCCGCCGCGGAGAGACCGTCCTGGTGCGCGGCTTCGAGGTGCCCGTGCTCGGTGCGCTCGACGTGACCCTCGAGTCGATCGCCGCCGGAGGCGTGATCGCGCTTCGCATCCTCGTCGTGGTGATGGCGTTCGCGGTCTACTCGGCGTGCGTGGACCCCGACCGGGTCCTGCGGCTGCTGCGCCCGGTCGCCGGCCGCTCGGCGCTGACCGCGACGCTGATCGCCCGCCTCGTCCCGCTCGCCGCCGCCGACCACGTGCGGCTGCGCGAGGCGTCGGCGCTTCGCGGGCCCGGCGCGGCGCCGGCCGGGCGCTCGGCGCTGGCGCGCCGGCTCGTCGCCGGCTCGCTGGACCGCGCGGTCGAGGTCGCGGCGACGCTCGAGCTGCGCGGCTACGCGCGACCTGGGCGCGGCAGCACCGGGCGGATGCGCCGCTCGCGCCACGACCTTCGCTTCCTCGCGACGGGGATCGCAGTCGCCGTGATCGGGGTCGCGGCGCGGCTCGCCGGCGCGGGCGGGTTCGAGGCCTATCCGGAGTTGTCCGTCGACGCGGACGCCGCGACGCTCGCCGTCGCGGCCGCGCTGCCGCTTGCGGCCTGGGTGCCGTTCGCCGGTGAGAGGTCGGGCGCTCGGCGACGCGGACGGACCCCGGGCAGGGTAAGGGAGGCCGGTGCAGGTGCCTGAGCCGATCCTGTCGCTCGAAAACCTGACGTACCGCTATCCCGACGCCGCCGAGGGCGCGCTGCGCGAGGTGAGTCTCGAGGTCGCGCCCGGCGAGCTGGTCGCGCTCGCGGGCCTCTCGGGCTCCGGGAAGACGACGCTGCTGCGCGCGGCATGCGGGCTCGTTCCGCACTTTCACGGCGGCGAGGTCTCCGGGGCGATCGAGGTCGCCGGCCTCGACACGCGCGAGCACGGCCCGGCCGAGCTCGCCGGCCGGTCGGCTACGTCTCGCAGGACCCCGAGTCGCAGGTGGTCTCGACGACCGTCCGCGCCGAGCTGACGCTGCCGCTCGAGCTTCGCGGCGACTCCGACGCATCGGTCTCGCGAGCCGTCGAGGAGGTGGCGCTGGCGCTCGCGATCCCGCACCTGCTCGAGCGCAGCGTCGACTCGCTCTCCGGCGGCGAGCTTCAGCGCGTCGCGCTCGCGGCCGCGCTCGTCGCCCGCCCGCCGCTCGTCCTGCTCGACGAGCCGACCTCCCAGCTCGACCCGGTCGCCGGCGACGAGCTGATCTCGCTGCTTCGCCGTCTCAACGAGGAGTGGGGGACGGCCGTCGTGCTCTGCGAGCACCGCCTCGAGCGCTGCCTGCCGGCGGCCGACCGCGTCGTCGCGATGCGCGACGGGTCGGTCACGTTCGACGGCGCCCCGCCGCGCTTTCTCGACTGGGCGGTGCGCGACGACGCTGCGCTGGCGACCCCGGCGGCGCGGCTGTTCGAGGAGGCGGGGTTGTCTCCGCTGCCGGTCGGGGTGAAGGAGGCGCGCGAAACGGCTGGCTGGGTGGGGGACGGGGGAGGAGCGCCCGCCTCTCGATGAATCCGGCGATTGGCGAGTTATTGGCCACATATGTCAAGAAAGCCGCCAATGCCCTGGAGGTGCGGGATCTGTGGGTCGAGCTCGACGCCGGCCAGGGGCCGCGCGACGTGCTGCGGGGGATCGAGCTGGAGATCGGGCGCGGGGAGCGCGTGGCGCTGATGGGCCGAAACGGCGCCGGCAAGAGCACCCTGCTGCGCTGCATAGCGGAGCTGGTCGAACCGGCGCAGGGCTCCGCGAAGGCTCCCGGTGGGGTCGCCCTGCTTGCGCAGTCCCCCGCTGACTACCTGGTGCGCGAACGGGTCGCCGACGAGCTCCCCGGCGACGTCGGCTTTCGTGCACTCGAGGCGGTCGGTCTTGGATGGGCTCTCGAGAGCGACCCCCGCGACCTCTCCGGCGGCGAGCGCCAGCGGCTCGCGCTCGCGATCGTCATGGCCGGGCGAGGAGGCGGGGGCGCGGCGCCGGGCCTCGTCTGCCTCGACGAGCCGACCCGCGGGATGGACCGCGCGCGCAAGGACGAGCTCGCGGCGCGGATCGACGGGCTCGCGCGCGACGGCTCGGCTGCGCTCGTCGCGACCCACGACGTCGAGTTCGCGGCGACGTTCGCCGACCGTGTCGTCCTGCTCGGCGAGGGTGACGTGATCGCCGACGGAGATCGCGCCGAGGTGCTCGCCGGCGGCTGGTACTTCGCGACCGAGGTCGCCCGGATCCTTCCCGGGTCCGGAGCCGTCACGCCCGAAGACGGGGCGGCCGTCCTCGCCGCGGCGAGCGGGGTCGAGGCCGGCGCATGAGCTGGCAGGTCGCGAGCTTCGTCGTGCTCGGGCTCGTGATCGTGGGCGGGTTCGCATGGTTCGAGCGCTCCCGCCCTCCGGCACGGCTCGTCGGCCTCGTCGCGGCGCTCGCCGCGCTCGCCGTCGCGGGACGCGTGCTGCTGGCGCCGATCCCCAACGTCGTCGCGACGACCGACATCGTGCTCTTCACCGGTTACGCGATCGGCGGAGCGCCCGGGTTCGCGGTCGGCGCGCTCTCGGCGCTGATCTCGAATTTCTGGCTGGGCCAGGGGCCCTGGACCCCGTGGCAGATGGCCGGCTGGGGGCTCGTCGGGCTCGGCGGCGCTGGCCTCGCCGTTCGTGACTGGCCGACGCCTGGGGCGCGTCGGGCTGGCGGTCGCGTGCGGCGTCGCGGGCCTCGCCTACGGTGCACTTCTCGACTTCTCGGTCATGGCGACATATGGCGGGGAGCAGTCGCTTGACCGCTACCTTGCGTTGAGTGCGCGGGGCATCCCTTTCAATATCGCCCATGCAGTCGGCAACGTCACCCTGGCGCTGATCGCGGGGCCGGCACTCGTACGCATGCTCACACGCTTCAGATCGCGAACCGAGTTCATCTGGCGCGACGCCGCGCCGCGCCCGCTCGCGCCCACCGCGCCGGCGCCCGGCCGCCGCGGCGGTCCGGCGGCGATCGCCGTCCTCGCCGCGCTGCTCGTCGCCGGGTCGCTGCTCGTCGCGACGCAGCCCGCCCGCGGCGACGGCGCCGCCGACGCAGCCTCGTGGCTGTCGCGCGCGCAGAACTCCGACGGCGGCTTCGGCGCGTCGCCCAGCGACCCCTCGAGCCCCGAGATCACCGGCTGGGCGATGCTCGGCCTCGAGGCCGCGGGCCGCAACCCGCTCGACGTCCGCAAGAACGGAAAGTCCCCGGTCAACTACCTGAGCAAGAACGCCGGGGACATCAGCGGCACCGGCGACATCGAGCGCACGATCCTGGCGCTGCGCGGCGCCGGCGTCAGCGCCCGCGACTTCTCCGGCAGGGACCTCGTCAAGAAGCTCCTCCAGCGCCAGTCCGACGACGGCTCCTTCGGAGGCGAGGTCAACCTCACGGCCTTCGGAGTCCTCGCCCTCGAAGCCGCGGGCGAGTCGGGCTCGGCCGCCAACGCCGCGTCGAAGTGGCTGCGCTCTCATCAGAACGCCGACGGCGGATGGGGCTTCCACCCCGGGGCCGCGAGCGACCCCGACTCGACCGGCGCGGTGCTCCAGGCGCTCGCGGCGGCCGGGAGCGGAGGAGTCAAGGGCGGCGTCGACTACCTGCGCGCAGCGCAGGAGATCGACGGCGGCTGGTCGCTGGTCGAAACCGGCGCGGGCAACTCCCAGTCCACCGCCTGGGCCGTTCAGGGGCTTCTCGCCGCGGGCGTCGATCCCGCGGGCGTCAAGAAGAACGGCCACAACGGACTCGAGTTCCTCGCCGCGCGCCAGCAGGGCGACGGCCACTACAAGTACTCGAAGGCCAGCGACCAGACCCCGGTCTGGGTGACCGGCCAGGCGATCCTCGCCGTGGCGAGCAAGCCCTTCCCGCTCTCCCCGGTCGCGCAGAGCACCGGCGGCAACGGAAGCTCCGGAAGCGGGAGCGCGCCGGCGTTCCCGAGCCCCTCGCCGGCCCCGGCCTCGCCCGCGCCGTCGGCGGGCGCGCCCGGCTCGTTCCCCGGCATCGGAGGCGCCGGAGGATTCGGCGACCTCGGGGGAGTGGGCGGCGGTGGCGGCGGGCTCGGCGCCGGCGAGCTGCCGGAGGCAAGCGGCCTCAACCAGCTTCCCACCGAGCCCGGAGGCGGCGGCGACCCGCAGCAGGGCGTCGCAGGGCGAAGCCGACGCCTCGGCGACACCCACGGCGTGACCCCCGCCCCCGAGTCCGGCTCCTGGAACGACGGCTCGAACTGGCCCTTCATCGGGCTCGGCTACGGGGTGATCGCCTCGATCGCGGGCCTCGGCCTGCTCTATTTCCGCGGCCCGATTTTCTAGCGGCCCGGCCCGCAATAGGGTTGAGGGCATGGACGTCGAGACCGCGATCCGCAGCCGCCGCACCCACAAGGCGTATGGCAGCGAGGCCGTGGACCGCGAGACGCTCACCGAGCTCTTCGAGCTCGCGAGCTGGGCGCCCAACCATCACCTGACGAGCCCCTGGCGCTTCCGCGTCCTCGGCCCCGAGTCGCTCGAGCGCCTCAAGCAGGCCGCCGGGCCGGAGGCGGCGACGAAGCTCGACCGCGCGCCGACGCTCGTCGTCTGCTCGGCGGCGCTCAGCGGGGACCCGGTCCAGGACGAGGAGGACCTCCACGCGACCGCCGTCGCCGCCTACATCGTCCTGCTCGGCGCGCACGCGCGCGGCTTCGCCGGCTACTGGCGCACCCCCGAGGTGCTGCGCACGCCGGAGGGCCGCGCCGCGGTCGGGCTCGGCGACGACGAGCGCTTCGTCGGCCTGCTTCACATCGGCCGCCCCGTCCAGGAGCAGCGCGCGCCCGAGCGGGCGCCCGCCGCCGACACCGCGACCTTCCTCGACTAGGCGGCGCGATGCTCTCGCGCGCCGACGCACTCGAGGCGATGACGGCCGACCGCTTCGACGTCGTCGTGATCGGCGGCGGCGTGACGGGCGCCGGGGTGGCGCTCGACGCGGCCTCGCGGGGCTACTCGGTCGCGCTGGTCGAGCGCGACGACTACGCGGTCGGCACCTCGAGCCGCTCGTCGAAGATGGTCCACGGCGGGCTGCGCTACCTCCAGAACTTCGACCTCGGGCTCGTCCGCGAGGCGCTGCTCGAGCGCCAGCTCATGGTCCAGCTCGCGCCCCACCTCGTCTACCCGACGCCGTTTCTGATCCCGACGCTCGGAGAGGCCCGAACCGACCGCCGCTACGGCGTGGGCCTGAACATGTACGACGTCATGGCGACGACGCGGGTCGGCCGCTCGCGCCGCGAGCGCCAGGCGCGCGAGCAGGCCGAGGACTACTGGGCGCCCGACCGCCACCGCACGATCCCCGGCGAGGAGGTGCTCGAGCTGCTGCCCGCGCTCGCGGCGCGCGAGCCGAGGTCCGCCTACATGTTCTACGACTGCCAGACCGACGACGTGCGCCTCGTGCTCACGATCCTCGGCGAGGCGGAGCGCTTCGGCGCGGTGTTCGTCAACGACGCCGTCGTGACCGGCCTGCTCGAGGAGGGCGGGAAGGCGGACGGGGTCGCGGTGACCGACGCCGCGAGCGGCGCCGAGTTCGAGGTCCGCGCCGACAACGTCGTCAACGCGACCGGGGTATGGGCCGACCGCATCAAGCCCGAGGAGGTCGTCGACGAGGAGGACGTCCCGCGCATCAGCCCCAGCCGCGGGACGCACGTGACGCTCGCCCTCGAGGACCTGCCGGTCAGCCACGCGGCGTGCATCGTCCCCGCCGGCGAGGGCCGCACGATCTTCGCCCTCCCCTGGTACGGCCGCGCCCTGGTCGGCACGACCGACAACGACTACGAGGGCGACATCTCGCACGTCGAGCCGAGCTCCGACGACATCGACTACCTGCTCGACGCCGTCAACGAGTACTTCGAGGTCGACCTCGACCGCAGCAAGCTCACCGGCGCCTACGCCGGGGTCCGCCCGCTGATCGCGACCGGCGACCCGCGCAAGTCGGTGGACATCTCGCGCAAGGCGGAGCTCTACGAGACCTCCTCGGGCATGCTGACGATCACGGGCGGCAAGCTGACGACCTGGCGCCGCATGGCGAAGCAGGTCGTCGACCGGCATCGTCGAGCGCGAGGGCCGCGACGCGCCGAGCCGTACCGAGGACATCCCGCTCGGGATGCCGGCGGGCGAGGACGATCTCGACCTCCCCGAGGGCCTCACCGAGGCCGACCTTCCCGAGGGCGCCCTCGAGCAGCTGCGCTTCCGCTACGGCTACGCCGCGCGCAACGTGCTCAAGGTCGCCGGCGAGCGCCACGAGCTGGCCGCCCCGATCGTCGAAGGCCGCCCCGACATGCTCGCCGAGGCCGTGATCGCCGCCCGCCTCGAGCAGGCGCGAAGCGTCGCCGACGTCCTGCTACGCCGCACGCGCCTCGGCATCCTCGCCGCGCCGCAGCTGCGCGACGCCGAGTCCGTCATGCCGGTCGCCGAGGCGATGGGAGGGGAGCTGGGCTGGGACAAGCGCCGCGTCAAGCGAGAGGCCGAGGCCTGGGTCGACGCGGCCCGCGCCGAAGGTGTTGATCCGGCAGGACGCGTAGAGTAGGCGCCGACCGATGAGGCTGTTCATCGACACAGGGAGCGTCGCCGAGGTCGAGGAGATCGCCGCCTGGGGCGTGCTCTCCGGGGCGACGACGAATCCCTCGCTGCTCGCCAAGGAGGACGGCGACCCCGGCGACATCGTGCGCCGGATCTGCGACCTCGTCAACGGGCCGGTCTCGGCCGAGGTCGTCTCCCAGGACCCGCAGGGGATGATCGACGAGGGCCGCGCGCTGCGCGAGCTACACGAGCACGTGACCGTCAAGGTCCCCTTCTGCAAGGAGGGCCTCGAGGCGACGCACGCGCTGACCTCCGACGGGATCCCGGTCAACATGACGCTCGTCTTCTCGCCGAACCAGGCGCTGCTCGCCGCGGGCGCCGGCGCCACCTACGTGTCGTGCTTCATGGGGCGCCTCGACGACATCTCGATCGACTCCGGCGCGGTCGTCGAGGAGATCGTCGACTGCTTCCGCGCCGGCGGCGTGACCTCCCAGATCATCGCCGCCTCGATCCGCCACCCCGAGCACGTCGTGACCGCGGCGCAGCTGAGCTGCGAGATCGCCACGGTCCCGGCCAAGGTCCTGAAGCCAGATGCTCGCCCACCCGCTCACCGAGTCGGGCGCCGAGCGCTTCCGCAAGGACTGGGAGTCGCGGCCGGAGTTCGGCGAGTGGCTGCGCGACCTCACGCAGCGCCGCCTCGAGGCGACGCGCTCCTAGCCCGCCCACCCCGAGGCTGATCCCTGCGCGCCGCGGGGCCGACGTTATCCTGCGCGACCGCATGGCTCGAGGCGACCTCGCCGACCGGCACCTGGCCGAACTGCACGCCCTCGCGGCGGGCGCCGGCGTGCCCAAGTACCGGCTGCTGCGCCGCGACGAGCTGATCGAGCGCCTCGACGAGGCGGGCGTCGAGCCGCCCGAGGAGCCGCAGAAGCCGGAGACGCCCAGAGCGGCGCGACGACGCCGAGGAGCCCGCTGGGCGCGGCCGGCGTCGCCGGCGCGGCGGCCGCGGCGGCCGCGACGCGAGACGACCGTGGCGGCGACGATGAGAGGGAGGAGGCAGCGCGACGGGCCCACCGAGGAGGTCTCGGGCGTGCTCGACATCCTTCCCCAGCGCTACGGCTTCCTGCGCCTCAGCGGCCTCGAGGCCGGCGCGGACGACGTCTACATCTCCGCCTCCCAGATCCGGCGCTGCGAGCTGCGCGTCGGCGACGAGGTCAGCGGACCGGCGCGCGAGCCGGGGCGCGGCGAGCGCTACCGCGCCCTCGTCCACGTCGACACGGTCAACGGCGAGGAGGCGACCGAGGAGGACGGGCGCGCGAGCTTCGAGGACCTCACCCCGATCCCGCCGACGCGCCGCATCGCGCTCGAGCCCGACTCGGCCGACGTCCTCACCCGCGCCGTGGACCTGCTGGTCCCGCTCGCCTTCGGCCAGCGCGTGCTCGTGCGCGCCGCGCCGCGCTCGGGGCGCACGACGCTGCTTCGCAACCTCGCGGGAGCGATCGCCGGCGCGCTCCGCACGACGCGAAGCTGATCGTCCTCCTGGTCGACGAGCGCCCCGAGGAGGCGACGCGCTGGCGCGAGGCGCTGCCGGACGCCGACGTCGCCGCCGCGACCGCCGACATGGGCCCCCGCGACCAGGCTCGCGTCGCCGACATGGCGCTCGCGCGCGCCAAGCGCCTCGCGGAGTCGGGCGACGACGCGGTCCTGCTCGTCGACTCGCTGTCGCGGCTCGCCGTCGCCCATCGCGACCCCGCGGCCCCGAAGACGCTCTTCGGCGCCGGCCGCGAGCTCGCCGAGGAGCCCGCCGGGTCGCTGACGATCATCGCGACGGCGCTCGAGGACGGCGACGACGAGGGCGACGCGCTCAAGCTCGTCGAGACGACCGAGAACGCGGTCGTCCACCTCGATCCCGAGCTCGCCGCCGCGGGGGTCTATCCCGCGATCGCCGCCGGCGACACGCGCGCGTCGGGGGAGGAGGAGCTGCGCGACCCCGAGGAGCTGCGCGCGGTGCGCACCCTGCGCGACTCGCTCGCCGGCCTCGACTCGCAGGGTCGTCGCGGACGAGCTTCGCCAGCGCATCGAGGGCACCTCGTCGAACCGCGACCTGCTCGCCGGGCTCTAGCCGGGCGGGCCGCTACTCGGAGCGGTAGGCGACGCGGCCCCAGGAGGGCTCGCGCGAGAGCTCGATCGGCTCGGAGTCGCGGTCCGGCTGCACGTAGCCGAAGGTGTGGGTCTCCTCGTCGAAGACGATGTCCAGCTCGCCCTCCTTGACGCGCTGGTCGAGCCAGGCGCCGCGGAAGACGAGGCGGCGCAGCCAGTGCACGAGGCTGCGGTTGGCGGGCCCGACGAGGTCGGTCCAGTACTCGACGACGTGCTCGCCCAGCTCCGAGCCGGGCTCGCGGATCTCGCCGTTGACGGCCAGCTCGACGAGATCCTGAAGCTCGTCGGGCGCGAGGCCCTGGTCGACGAAGTCGAGCTTCACCGCGGCCTGCTCGACCCTCTGCCCGAAGTCGTCCTCGTTGAACGAAAAGCGAAGCTCGCCGTATTCCAGGACGTAGTCCGCTCCGGACTCGTAGTTTCCTCTTCGGGTCTCCTGCTCCACGGTGTCTTTGGGTTCGCCGGCGGTGCTGGCCGGTGGAGTCATCTTGCCGATCTGTCGGCACGGCCGCCAGTCACGCCCGACGCCTGAAACCACGATTGCACCTCAGGGCGTGTAAACCCGGCGCGGAGTTGCCGCGTGCGCGGATCAGCTTCCCGACACCGCTGCCTTGAGATTCGTTATCCGCAGATAGGACTCCTCCATCGCGTCGCGGTCCAGCAAGCCGCGCTGCAGAGCGCGCAGCAGCCGCTCGTGGATCGCGACCGGATCGGCGTCGCCCGCGAAGAGCAGCACGTCGGCGCCGGCCCGCGCCGCCTCGACGCCGGCCTCGGGCGCGGGGAGGGTCGCCGCGATCGACGGCGCCTCGAGGTCGTCGGTGATCACGACGCCGCCGAAGCCGAGCCGCCCGCGAAGCTCGCGCTCGACGATCCGCGCGCGACAGCCCGGCGGGCGCGTCGGGGTCGAGCGCCGGATAGGTGGCGTTCGAGACCATCACGAGGCCGATCCCGGCCGCGATCGCGGCCTCGAACGGCTCCATGCCCGCGCGAAGCTGCGAGCGCGACGCGTCGACGGCGCTCGGGGCGAGGTCGGTGTTGACGGTCGCGAGCCCGAGCCCCGGGAAGTGCTTCGCCGTCGCCGCGACCCCGGCCTCGGCGAGCCCGTCCGCGAACGAGACGCCGACGTCGGCGACGACGTCGGCCTCGTCGGAGAACGCGCGCGAGGCGATGAACGATCCGGGCGCCGGGACGTCGAGCACGGGAGCGAGGTCGACGTTCGCGCCGACGCCGGCGAGGAACTCGCCGGTGTCCGCGCCCTCGGCGGCGGCCTCGGTCGCGTCGCCGTTCGCGCCGAGCTGGGCCGGCGAGCGCAGCGGCGGCGCGTCGGGGAAGCGCTTGACCTCGCCGCCCTCCTGGTCGGTCGCGACGAGCAGGGGAGGGTTGCCTCCCTTCGCGGCGGCGCGCTGGAGGCGCTCGACCTCGGCGGACAGGTCGGCCGGCGCGATCGCCGGCGGGCGGGAACAGGATCACGCCCCCGATCACGCCGCGGCGCGCGCGCCCGCACCAGCCCCGGCGTCGCTCGCCCGGCCATCCGCACCATCAGCCGCTGGCCCGCGAGCTGCTCGTCGGTCACGCTTGCGAGCGGGTCGGGCGCCGGCGCGGCATCCTCGTCGCCGCCCGAGCATCCGCGCACGATGAGCACGGCGGCGACCACGACCACGAGGGCTGCGGCGCCGGCGGCCAGGCGCCGGCGGAGATA
This sequence comes from uncultured Thermoleophilia bacterium, assembly GCA_963838145.1. Taxonomy (GTDB): domain Bacteria; phylum Actinomycetota; class Thermoleophilia; order Solirubrobacterales; family 70-9; genus DASPWW01. Next base: position 236,801 of record CAWIPX010000008.1, on the reverse strand, counting down.
TACGCCGGCGCGGCTCTGCCGCGACCAGCTTGTGCCGTTCGTGACGTCGTGGTCGGGTCGTGGGCTCATGCGGGCGGGATCATCCCAGCGCCGGGGGCGCGTCCCGGGGCCGCGGGGTCGGCGTCGTCGTGGCGCGAACGTCCGACGCGGCGATCCCGTTCGCCCGCCGCCTGCGCGGCCTTCCGGCGCGCGACCGTCGCCGGGCGCGCCTATCCGGTCGCGACGACTCTGCGCTCGCGCCTGCTCGGCCTCGCGCTCCTCGATCGCGAGCGCGCGGGGCCGGGGCTTCTGATCCCGCGCTGCCGCAGCGTCCACACCTTCGGCATGCGCTTCGGCCTCGACGTCATCTTCCTCGCCGAGGACGGGACCGTCATCGAAGCGGTCCTCGGAGTCCCGCCGCGGCGGCTGGTCGGCCGACCGGCGCGGCGGCGGTTCTCGAGGTTCCCGCCGGCGGCGGCTAGTTCCGAACCGTCCTGATCTTCCTGCTTGTGGCGCAGTGCTTCCTCGTCGACGTCGGGATGCCGCCGGCCCGGATCCTTGGACCGGGACCTCTGCGCGGCGCGTCCTCCCCTGGGGGCGGTTGCTCTCTCGTCTTTTTCCATGCCCCGGTCTTACCCGGCGCTTCAGCGTGCGCAAACCCTCCGCTGACGCCCGTGTAAGCGTCGTGTCTCGCAAAACCCGCTGCTAGCGTCCGAGGCGGGGCTGCCTCCCGCGCCGATGCTACGCCTTGACCCAGCAATAACCCGGAAGGTCCTCGACGCCGCCCTCGACGGCGTCGTCTCGATCGACGCGCGAGGGCCGGGTCACCGAGTTCAACGCCGCCGCCGTGCGGATGTTCGGCTACTCGCGCGACGAGGCGATGTCGCGCTTCGTGGCCGATCTGCTCGTCCCCGAGCGCGACCGCGCCGCCCACCGGGAGGGCCTTCGCCGCGTCGTGGACGGGGGCGAATCGCAGATGATCGGCAGGCGGGTCGAGCTCACGGCGCTGCGCGCCGACGGCAGCGAGATCCCGGTCGAGCTGGCGATCACCCGCACCGGCGACGACCCGCCGGCGTTCACCGCGTGGCTTCGCGACCTCAGCGAGCGCCGCGCCGCTGACAGCGGGGGACGAGCGCCGCAACACCCTGATGCAGCGCGCCGAGCAGCTCGCCAACGTCGGCAGCTGGGAGTGGCGCCCGGACCGCGACGAGCTGATCTGGTCGGACAACTGCTTCCGGATCTACGGCCTCGAGCCCGATGAGATCGAGCCCACGGTCGAACGCGTGGTGGACGCGACGCACCCGGACGATCGCGACCGGCTGGCGAGCGCGATCGCCGTGCTTCGCGAGCGCGGCGTGTTCCCGCCGCACGACTACCGCATCGTGCGCCCCGACGGAGCGGTCCACGACCTGCGCGCGACGATGGCGGTCGCCGAGACCGCCGCCGACGGCACGATGGTGATCCTGGGCTCCGTTCAGGACCTGACCGAGCAGCGGAGCTCCGAGCGCGAGATCAACGCCCACCTCGCCGTCGCCGAGGCGCTCGGGGAGTGGGAGGACTTCGACGGCGGCGCCGACCGCCTTCTCCGCGACCTCGGCGAAGCGCTCTCGTTCGACGTCGGGGCGCTGTGGCTGCCCGAGGAGGAGGGCCTGGCGGCGCGGGCGTCCTGGCAGGCCGACTCGCTCGACCTCGACGAGTTCGAGACGCTGACCACGAGCCTGCGCATTCCGCGAGGCGAAGGCCTGCTCGGGAGCGTCTGGGAGACGCTCGAGCCGGCCATCCTTCCGGACCTTCGCGAGCTCGACGACTACCAGCGCCGCGCCGCGGCCGAGACCGCCGGGCTGCGGGGCGCGGTCGTGCTTCCCGCGCGCGAAGGCGACGAGCTGATGGCGGTGATCGAGTTCTACTCGCGCCACGAGGTCGTCGTCAGCGACCGCCTGCGCCGCTCGCTGACCGGGATCGCCAACGAGGTCGGCCACTTCCTCGCCCGGCGCCGCGGCGAGTTCGGGCCGATCCGGCTCACCCCGCGCGAGCACGAGATCCTCCAGCTCGCCGCCCGCGGCCACTCGGGACGCCAGATCGCCGAGGAGCTGGTCGTCAGCCACTCGACCGTCAAGACCCACTTCGAGCACATCTACGAGAAATTCGACGTGCGCGACCGCGCCGCGGCCGTCGCCGAAGCGCTGCGGCTGGGCCTGATCGAGTAGGGGGCGCCGTTCGAGCCGGTGGGGTCATTCCTCACCGTGCTGCCCGAGACCGAAGAGCTCGCAACGGTCGTGGTCTGCGAGGACGACGAGGCCACGCTCGAGCTGCTCTGCGACCACCTCGCCGCCGACCGCTACCGGGCTCTGCCGGCGCCGTGCGCGGCCGACGCGCTGCGCCACTGCCACTTCAAGCAGCCCGACCTCCTGGTCCTCGACCTTCGCCTGCCCGACGCGCCGGGCCTCGACGTCCTGCGCGAGATCCGCGGTGCCGACGGCTCGACGGGGCGCTACGACCCCGAGCTCCCGGTGATCGTGCTCAGCGGGCGCTCCTCGGATGCCGACCGCGTCCGCGGCCTGCTCGCCGGGGCCGACGATTACCTCGTCAAGCCGTTTCACTACCCCGAGCTCGCCGCGCGGATCGAGAACGTCCTGCGCCGCCGCGCGCCGCGCCGCGAGGGCCCGCGCCGGATCGGCGAGCTGTTCATCGACCCCTCGACGCGCGAGGTCAGGGTCGGGGAGCGGCGCGTCGAGCTCGCCAACAAGGAGTTCGCCCTGCTGCGCGCCCTGGCGGCCGAGCCGCACCGCGTCTTCGGCAAGGAGGAGCTCCTTCGCGACGTGTGGGGCTTTCAGTCCATGGGCCGCACCCGGACGCTCGACTCGCACGCCAGCAGGCTGAGGCGCAAGCTCGATCCCCGAGGCGGCGCGCTTCGTGATCAATTGCTGGGGCGTCGGCTATCGCCTGATCGAGCCATGAGCGCGCGCGCCGTGGCGCGGACGGGATTGCCCGCGGCGATGCTCGCCGGAGCGATGCTCGTCGGGGCGCGGGTGCGCGAGGCGCGGCGCACCGAGGAGCTCAACCGCGGCCTGCACGAGCTGCGGCGCCCGCTTCAGACTCTCGCGCTCGCGACGAGCGGATCGGGGTCGAACGGGAACGGCGAGCGATCACGAACTCGCCCCGGCGCCGCTCGACCTCGCGATCTGCGCCCTCAGCGACCTCGACCGGACGGTGAACGGCGGGCCGCGGCTCAGCCGCCGGCGCCTGCTGCGCCCGCGTCCGGTCGTCGAGGCCGCGCTGCGACGCTGGGCCGCCGTGGCCGAGCCGGCCGGCGAGGCGATCGGATTCGAATGGCGCGCGGGGACGGCCGCGGTCGTCGCCGACCCGGACCGCATCGCGCAGGCGCTCGACAACCTCCTCGCGAACGCGTTCGAGCACGGCACGCCGCCGGTTCGCGTCGGCGCCGCCGTCCGCGACCGCCACGTGAGGATCGCGGTCGAGGACCGCGGAGCCCGGGCCCCTCGCTCGACTCGCTCGCAGCGGAAGGGCGCGGCGACGCAGAGGGCTGGAGCTCGTCTCCGAGATCGCTCGCGAGCACGGCGGGCGCTTCGCGCTCGACCGCGGCCCGCGAACGCACGACCGCCGTCCTCGAGCTTCCGCTCGCCTCGCTCCCGGTCCCCGCCTCGGCGCCCGCACGGGCGAGATGAGCCGCCGCGGCCGGGCGGCCGCCTTCGCGATCGTGGCGCTCGGGTGCGCGGTGGTCGCGGCGCTCGTCGCCGACAGCTATGGCACGAGCGTCGCGAGCCAGTACGGCGAGCTTCGGCCCGTCGTCGTCGCGGCGCGCGACCTTCCCGACGGCGAGCTCCTCGACGCCCGCGACGCCGGCCGGCTGCTCGAGATCCGCCGGGTGCCGGCGTCGTTCGTCCCGCCGGGCGCCCTGATGGCGGCGGGCGACGCGATCGGCCGCGCGACAGCCGCGCCCCTACCCGCCGGCTCCTACCTGCTCGACCTCGCTGCTGCGAGGTGCCGCGGCAACGCCGCCGCGGAGACGAGCCCGCGATCGCCGACGGCCTGCGCCCGGTCGAGATCGCCGTCACCGGCGCCGAGGCGCTGAGCGCCGCCGGCCGTCCGCCGCAGGGAACTCGGGTCGACGTCGTCGTGACCACCGAGCCCGACGTCGGCGACGACGGCCGCACCTACGTCGCCGCCGAGGCCGTCGAGCTCCTCGCGCTCACCGCGGGCGGTGGCTCGGGCGGCGACGCGCTCGGCGAGCCGACCCAGACCGCGACGCTGGCGCTGACCCGCGGCACAGGCCCTGCGCCTGATCGAGGCCGAGAACTTCGCGCGCCAGGTGCGGCTGATGGCGCACGTGGAGTGAGCCACGGGTCGAGCCGGTCAGGGCGAAGCCGCGGTCTCCTCGACGAGGAGCTCGAGCACGGCATCCATGCCTCCGGCGTCGAACGCCGCGCGCTGGCGGTCGGCGCCGTTTCCGTCGCTCAGGATTCGCTCGATCCCGGCGAGCGCGTCCTCGGACCCCGATTCGCGCGCGTGGGGCGTCGCGAGCTCGACGGCGGCGCGCGCCGCGTCGGGTAGCGGAACGAGGCCGTCTCCGAGCAGGATCTCGGCCTCGAGGCCGTCGCGCGCGGCGCGGAAGGCCGACCACTCGATCGCGTCGGTGGGAACGGGGTCGGTGTCGGTCTCGGCGTGATGGCGGGCGAGGCCCTGGACCAGCGCGGCCAGCGCAGAGACGTCTGTCAGCCGCGACTGGGCGTCCATCTCGCGGACCTCGAGGGTTCCGAGAGCCGGGTGCAGGCGGACGTCCCACCAGATGTACGTGTAGTCCTCGGGTCCGCCGCCGAGCCTGGCGTCGGCGAGAGCCTGCTCGTAGTCGTCGAGGTCGCGCAGGGGGCGCGGGATTCCGCGACCGGGGTAGGGGCGCACCAGCGCCCAGCGCGCGCTCGCGAGCCCCGAGTCGCGGCCGAACCAGTAGGGCGAGCTGGCAGCGAGGCCGCGGAGCAGGGGCAGCCAGCCGCGCAGCCCGTTGAAGCCCCGCAGCGCAGCTTCGGGATCGGGCATCCCGACGTGGACGTGGAGCGCCGCCTCGGCGGCGCGCGTGATCAGCCCCCGCATCTGCTCGAGGACGTTGCGGTAGCGCTCGGCATCCACGAGCCGCACCTCGTCGCGGGGGGCGGTGGGATGAAGGCCGGCGCCGATCAGCGTTGCGCCCGCCTCGCGCGCCGCGACGCGCCCGCGAGCCAGCTCGCCGGCTGCGTCCGAAGCGCTCCCATGCGGCCGGCTTCGCAGCTCGATCTGCGAGGCGGGCGCCTCGTGCCCGCCCAGCTCGGGAGGAAGGCCCATCGCCGTGACGATCTCCTCGGCGTCGTGGACGAGCTCGCGGGTGCGCGGGTCGACGAGGAACACCTCCTCCTCGACTCCGACCGTGAACGGCTCCCCGCTGCCGAAACCGTGCTTCAGCGCTTGGCCCCTAGTCGGCGAGCTCGGGAGCGGGGCGCTCGCCGGAGGCGGCGCGCTGGACCTCGCACGTGGTGGCGATGCTCTCGAGCGCCGTGGCGATCTCGCCCGCGTTTGACCCGAAAGCCGGGAGGAAGTCGTCGGCGATGCCTCGCGCGTAGACGGGCCACATCCGCTCCAGCATCTCGGCGCCCTCGTCGGTCAGCTGGATGTTGAGGCTGCGCCGGTCGGTGGGGCAGCGGACGCGCTGGATCAGGCCCGCGTCCTCGATCCGGTCGAGGAGCCGGCTGAGGCCACTGGTCGAGAGCAGGACCCGCTCGGCGATCTCGATCTGGCGAAGGGGCCTGCGCTCGGGCGCGTCGCGCAGCGCGGCGAGGACGTCATACCAGCTCAGCGGGGGAAGCCCGGCGTCCTGAAGGTCCTGGCTTATGCGCCGCAGCATCGTCGAGTGGGCGCGCAGGAACGCGCGCCAGGTTCGCAGCTGGTCTTCGCTGAGTGCGTTTGCCTTCGCCGAGCTCATGACCTGGATTCTAGCGTTTGTTGACAACGCAACTGTTTCCGCTACACTGATGACACCACAACAGTTGTAATTGCAACGAAAGGATCAAGATGAGCACAGCAACCGCAGTCACCGACCGGATCCAGGCGGGTGTCTGGGACATCGACGAGGCGCACTCGAGCGCCGCGTTCGCCGTCCAGCACGCGGGGATCTCCCTGTTTCGCGGCAAGTTCACCGACCTCGACGCGAAGCTGGTCGTCGGAGATGGCGTCGAGCTGACCGGCGTCGTCAAGGTCGACAGCATCGACGTCGCCGACGAGAACATCCGGCCGCACCTGCTTTCGCCGGAGTTCTTCGACGTCGAGCGCAACCCCGAGGTCCGCTTCAGCTCGAGCGACGTCTCGATCGACGGCGACGAGGTCCGCCTCGTCGGCGAGCTCGAGATCGCCGGCAATGCCCGGCCGGTCGAGGCCCGTGGATCCGTCCGGGGACCGATCGAGATAGGTGAGATCCAGAAGCTCGCGCTGACGTTCGAGACCACGATCGACCGCACCGAGTTCGGGATGGACTGGCAGATGGACCTGCCGGGCGGCGGCGTGGCGCTTGCCAACGACGTCACGCTCTCCGTCGAGCTCGAGCTCAACCGGAGCTGAACCAGGATGCGGATTCTGGGCATAGCCGGCAGCGTCCGCTCCGACTCCCACAACGCGCGCCTGCTCCGCCACGCGGCGGAGCAGGCGCCGGACGGCGTCGACGTCGAGATCTGGGAGGGCCTTAAGTCGATACCTCCGTACGACGAGGACGACGACGTCGAGCCCGCCCCGGCGGCGGTCGCCGAGCTGCGCCGGGCGCTCGCCGACGCCGACGCGCTGCTGATCGCGACCCCCGAGTACAACGGCTCGATCCCGGGTGTCCTCAAGAACGCGATCGACTGGGCGTCGCGTCCTCGCGCGGAGACCCCGCTTCAGAACCTGCCCGCCGCCGTGATCGGCGCGAGCACGGGCAGCTTCGGGGCTGTCTGGGCCCAGGCCGAGCTGCGCAAGGTGCTCGCTTCGACCGGCGCCCGCGTGGTCGACCTCGAGCTCGCGGTTCCCAAGTGCGACGCGGCCTTCGACGGCGACGGCCATCTGGTCGCCCCCGAGCACGACTCGCGTCTCGCCGCGGTCTTCGAGGCGCTCGCCGCGGAGACTCGGATGGGCGATGGCGGCGAGGCTCATCCGCTCGCCGCTCAGGCAGCCTAGGCCGCGGCCGCGTCCTCGAGCGCCGCGCGCGCCGCGACGCGCCCGAGCACGAGCGCCGCGGCGAGCCCGCTCGCGTAGCCGCCCGTTGCGATCCCGGCGGCGTCGTCGCCGGCCGCGTGGACTCCGGGCGCGACGCGGCAGCGCGGGTCTATCTCCAGGCCCCCGAGGGTGCTGGTGACTCCCGCCACCGTCTCGACCGCGACCGACCCGGGCTCGCGGCGGACCGGCGCCCCCAGCTCCTCTGCGAGCGCGACCATCTCGCCGACGGTCCGGCCGCGCACGCGCTCGCCGAGCGCCGGCTCGGCGACGCGAAACCAGGCTCGCGCTCGCGGCTGGAGCGCCGTCCACTGCACGACGTCTATCTCCGACCAGGTGGCGGTCTCGAAGCGCTCGCCCGAGTCGTTGGTGACCTCGGCGTGATGGGCGTAGAGCTGGGACGCGCGCACGTAGCCGCGCCTCGCCCACCCGGGCCGGCGGCGCGGGCATGTTGCGGCCGTAGATCTCATCGATGCCGGCGCCGAGCCCGGCCTCCGGCGTCGAGGCCCAGCCTCAGGCCGTCGCCGCTGTTTCCAGGCGCGGCGCGAAGCGCGACGTGGTCGGCCTCGGGGGTCACGTGGCGGCGCAGCAGGTCGCGGTCGGCGGGAAAGCCGCCGGTCGCAAGCACGACGGGCCCCTCGCGTTGGCAGATCCTCGAGCGGGTCGCCGAGCCGCACGTCACCGGCGGCCTCGGCCAGGGCCGCCGTCAGCTCCTCGGTGTCGAAGCGCGCGCCGGTCGTCAGCTCGTTGCCGGTCCCTCGCTCGACGGGGTGGGCACCGAGGCGTTCGAGCCATTCGATGCCGTCGTCGAGGCCGTCGAAGACGAGGCGCTGGAGGCGCTCGTCACCGCCCGGGCACTCGGCGCGGAAGCGCTCGAAGTCGCGGTGGCGCCACAGGACGCCGCTCGAGAGCAGCATCGAGCCGCCGGCGCGGTCGAGCTTCTCGTGCACGACGACCTCGGCGCCGAGGGCGCGCGCCTCGGCCGCCGCGGCGAGGCCGGCCATCCCTGCCCCGGCGACGACCAGCCTCACGCCGGCTCAGTCACTCAGGTGAGGGAGAAGCCGGGCTTGTGCTCGACGTACTCGAGCAGGATGCGCTCGGGCCCGCGCAGGAAGACGGCGATCGTGTTCTCGGCGTCGACGGTCTTCTCGATCTCGATCCCGCGCTCCTCGGCGACCCGGCGCACGTCCTCCGCCGAGTCGACGAGCATCGCGAGGTGGTTGAGCAGCGGCTGGGGGGAGTCCCCGTCCCCGCCCGGCTCGAGCGCGAGGTGGCGGTCCGCGATCGCGAGCCCGCCGTCGCGCTGCTCGAAGCCGAGCACGGCGAGCTCTCTCGCCGCACGCTCGGGGTCGGCGACGCGCAGCACGGCGCCGTCGAGGTCGTAGTCGAGGCCGTCGGCCTCGACCAGGCCCAGCCCGAGCCCCTGGGGCCCCTCGAAGCTCGCGGTCGAGCCGTCGCGCTCGACGTCGAACTCGTCGCCGAGCCTCGACACGGCGTCCTCGAGGTCGTTGACGCGCAGGATCACGCGCTCGATCAGGCCGGGGTCGCGCTCGCCCTCGGCCTCGAACAGGGTGAGCTTGCCCTCGCGGGCGTCGGCGCCGACGAGGGTGAAGTCGTCGGTGCTGTCGATCACGTGCAGGCCGAGGCGCACGCAGAGCAGCTCGGTCAGCGGGCCCCGGTCCGAGACCCAGAGGGCCACGTGGTCGAAGCTGGTAGTCGCGATCGCGTCGGGGGAGATGGTCGTCATGGGGGAGTCGCTTCTACCCGCCGCCGCGGATGGGAAATCCTCGCTACCAGTCCCGCGGCTTCGCGGGGTCGAAGAGCCAGATGCCGGAAGAACTCGTCGAGCTCGAGGCCCGACTCGCTTTCGGCGAGCGGCGATGAAGTCCGGAATCGTCGCGTTGCCGTAGCGGTGCTCCGCGGTCCAGCGCCGCAGGATCGAGAAGAAGACGTCCGATGCCGACCTTCTGTCTCAGGGCCTCGAGCGTCATCGCGCCGCGGACGTAGACGGTGGCGTCGAACATGTCCTTGACCCCGGGGTCGCCCGGAGCCGGACGCCAGAAGTCGCGGTCGCCGGGGCGGATCCGGAGCAGGTCTCGCAGAGTGCGCGCGGTCGTGGGGCCGCCCGTGTGCTCGATCCAGTTCCACTCCGCCCACGTCGCGAAGCCCTCGTTGAGCCAGATGTCGGACCAGCGCGCGACGCTGACCGAGTCGCCGAACCACTGGTGGGCGACCTCGTGGGCGATCAGCACCTCGTCGGGCGCGCGGTCGTAGACGGGGATGCCCTGGGTCTCGAGCGCGTAGCCGACGAACGAGGCGTGGTCGACGACCGCGCCGGTCGACGAGAACGGGTACTCGCCGAACAGCGCCTGGAAGTGGTCGAGGATCGCGGGCAGCTTGCGAAGGCCGCGCCGCGACGCCTTCGCCTCGCGCGGGTCGACGGCGACGTAGGAGGGAATCGTGCCGTACGTCGACTCGGTCAGCCGGAAGCGGCCGTTGGTCGCGGTGGCGAGGTAGGGCGCCATCGGGTTGTCCTCGCGCCACACCCACGTCGACTCGTTCGCCGCGCGGCTGTGGTCGACGAGCACGCCGTTCGCGATCGCCTTGCGGCCCTTCGGGACGGTGATCCGAAAGCCGAACGTCGCCTTGTCGGCCGGATGGTCGTTGCAGGGAAACCACGTGGGCGCCCCGCGCGGCTCGCCGGCGACGAAGGCGCCGTCCCGGGTCGGAAACCAGCCTGCGCGCAGCCTGCCCTTGGTGGGGCGGACCTTCCCCGCGTACGCGACCACGGTCGTGAACTGCGCGCCGGCCGCGATCCCGGCCGGCGGCGTGACGATGAGCTCGCCTGCTCGGTGGCTGAAGGTGGCGGGCTGGCCGTCCACCCTGACGCCGGAGACCTTCGGCCCGCTGTAGTCGAGCTGGAAGCGCGACAGGCCATGGGTTGCGGTGGCGGTGATCGCCGCGGTCGCGTCGAGGCGCGCGCCACGCGGGGTGTAGTCGATGTCGAGGTCGTAGTTGGAGACGTCGTAGCCGCCGTTGCCGGCGGTCGGGAAGTAGAGGTCGCCGACGCCGTCGCCTCCCGGAGCGAAGTCCTGCGCTGCCGCGGCGGCGCGCAGAGGCCGCGATCGCGGCTGCGACGGCCAGCGCCGCGACGGTCGGGCGGAGGGGAGCGCGGGCGGCCCACCGGCGTCAGCCTGCGACGGCGCGCTCGAAGGCCTCGCGGGCCTCGTCTCCGCGCACCGCGAAGACGACGCGCTCGACCCCGCCGCCTGCGTCGAAGTGGCGCCGGACCTCCTCGACCTCGATCCGGGCGGCCTCGTCGAGCGGGAAGTTCGCCGACCCCCGTCCCGAAGGCGACGAGCGCGAGCGAGCTCGCTCCGAGCTCGTCGGCCCTGCGCAGCGTCGAGGCGGTCGCGCGGCGGATGACGTCGCGCCGAGGTCGGGCCGCCGAGCTCCATCGTCGCCGCGTGGATCACCCAGCGCGCCGGCATCTCGCCCGCGGTCGTCTCGACCGCGTCGCCGAGGCCGATCGGCGCGCGCCGGTCGCTCTCGCGCTGGACCTCGGGCCCTCCGGCCTTCGAGATCGCCGCCGCGACCCCGCCGCCGTGGCGCAGGTCCGTGTTGGCGGCGTTGGCGATCGCGTCGACCTCGAGCCCGGTGATGTCCGCCTCCTCGACCTCGATCTTGCCCACGGCGCGAGGTTAACCCGTGGGGAGAGAACGCCGCGCACGTGCCTCATCGAGGCAGTGGGCGTCCGCGACCACACCGAGGACCTCGCCGCCGAGCTTCGCCGCCGCCTCGTCGAGCGCCGCCGCGGCGACGCCGCCGCGGGCGAGACCGCGTCCGAGCCGCTGCCCGACGCGGTCGAGCAGCTCGTCGAGGCCGACGCGGCGATCCTCTCGGCGCAGCGGCGGGAGGCGCTGCGCGAGCTGATCCTGCGCGACACGGTCGGGCTCGGGCCGCTCGAGGAGCTGCTCGGCGACCCGGCCGTCGAGGAGGTGATGGTCAACGGGCACGACGAGGTCTACGTCGAGCGCGCGGGCCGCATCGAGCGCACCGGGGTGCGCTATCCGTCCGAGCAGGCGCTGCGCGACGCGATCGAGCGCATCCTCACGCCGCTCGGCCGCCGCGTGGACGAGCTGAGCCCGATGGCCGACGCGCGTCTCGCCGACGGCTCGCGCGTCCACGTCGTGATCCCGCCGCTGGCGGTGGACGGGCCGGCGGTCTCGATCCGCCGCTTCGCCGCCGAGCGGCCGGGACCCGACGAGCTCGTCGAGTGGGGGACGCTCAGCGAGGAGCTCCGCGACCTGCTCGCCGAGGCCGTGCGGGCGCGCCGCAGCATCCTGATCAGCGGCGGGACGGGATCGGGAAAGACGACGCTGCTCAACGCCCTCTCGCGCTACGTCGCCGACGGCGAGCGCGTGATCACGATCGAGGACGCCGCCGAGCTTCGCCTCCAGCAGTCGCACGTCGTGCGGCTCGAGAGCCGCCCGCCGAGCGTCGAGGGGACGGGGGAGGTGACGATTCGCGACCTGCTTCGCAACGCGCTTCGGATGCGACCCGACCGGATCGTGATCGGAGAGGTCCGCGGGCCCGAGGCCCTCGACCTGCTCACGGCGCTCAACACCGGCCACGACGGCGCGCTGTCGACCGTGCACGCGAACTCGCCGGCCGATGCGCTGCGCCGGCTCGAGACGCTGGCGCTGATGGCCGCGGTGGGGCTGCCCCACGACGCGATCCGCGAGCAGGTCGCTCGCGGCATCGACCTCGTCGTCCACCTCGAGCGCGGGCCGGACGGGTCGCGGCGCGTCGTCGAGGCGGGCGAGGTCGTCGCGGCGGCGGGAGGGGTCGGAGTCCGCGAGCTGTGGCGGCTGGGGCGGGGTTGACGGGCGAGGTCTCCGGCGTCGCGATCGTCGCTCGCCGCCCTGGCCGGCGGGATGTGCGCGCTGGCGGCGCGCGAGGTCGTGCTCGCGACTCCCGCCGTCGCGCGCTGGGTCACCACCTCGGTCGAGCCGCTCCTGCGCGCAGGCCGCGAGGGCTACGAGCCGAGCGAGGCGGAGCGCCGCCGGCTCGCGGCCGTGGGAGCGATGGCGCTCGCCGCCGCCGCTCTGCTGGTCGCCGGGCCGATGCCGGCCGCCGTCGTCGCGGTCGCGGGCCCCGCCGCGGCGGCGTCGGTGCTGGGACGCCGCCGCGCGCGCTACCGGCGCGCGGTGGAGAGCGGGGGTCCCGGACATCGCCGGCGCCATCGCCGACGCGCTCTCCGGCGGGCGCTCGGTGCGCGGTGCGCTCGGCGCAGCTGCGGTCGTCGCTCGACGGCCCGGCGGCGGTCGAGCTGTCGCGGGTGCGCGCCGACCTCGAGCTCGGCGCCTCGACCTCCGAGGCGCTGACGGCGTTCCAGCGCCGCATGCGCTCGGGGCGGATCGACTCGCTCGTCGCGGCGCTCGTCTCGCAGCAGCTCGGCGGCGGGAACCTCGCGGCGCTGCTTCGCCGCCACGCGGCCGCGGCGGCCGACAGCGACCGGGTCGCGGCCGATGCCCGCGCCGCCACCGCGCAGGCGCGCTTCACCGGGCTGCTCGTCGTCGCGATGCCGACCGGCGCCGCGCTGTTCGCCGAGCTGCTCGAGCCCGGGTTCATGGGCCGGATCCTCGCCGACCCCGCGGCCGCGATCCTGCTCGTGCTCGCGGCCGGCCTCCAGCTCGGCGGCTTCGCGGCGATCCGCCGCCTCAGCAGGATCGGGGAGTAGGCGCCGTGGACGCGCGCCCCGCTGCTCGCCGCCGCTCGCGGCGCTGCTCACCGCGGCAAGCGTCTGGGAGCTCGCGGGCGGGCGCGGAGAGGAGATCGAGGCCGCCTCGCGCGGGCGCTCGCCTCGCTGAGCGGTGGTCGCGCCCGTTCGCTCGCCGACGCCGCGCTGCGGCTCGGGATCCCGGACCGCCTCGCGCGCGCCGGGCTCGACGGGCGCTTCGGGGTCGGCTCGATCCTCGCCGCGCAAGCTCGCCGGCGCCGCGCTCGGCGTGCTCGTCGCGCTGCTCGCGGCCCCCGGCCTCCCCGGCCGCATCTCGCTCGTCGCCGCGGTGGCGTTCCCGGCGGCGGGCTTCATGGCCCCCGACGCACTGCTGGAGCGCGAGGCGCGGCGCCGCATGCGCCGCCTCGTCGTCTCGCTGCCCGACGCGCTCGACCTGCTCGCGGTCGGCGCCGAGGCGGGGCGCAGCCCGGGCGCCGTCCTGGGCGAGATCGCGACGGCCACGACGCGGCCCGCTCGCCACCGAGCTGGCCATCGCGACCGCCGAGATCGAGTGCGGCGCGTCCCAGAGCGCCGCGCTCGGAGCGATGCGCGACCGCGTCCGCGGCGGCGAGGTGGCCGCGCTGACCGCGGCGCTGGAGCGCTCGCAGCGCTACGGCTCGCCGCTCGCCGACCAGCTGCGCGACCGCGCCACCTCGCTGCGTCACGACCAGCGCCGCCGCATCGAGGAGCTCGCGGCGCGGGCGGCGCCCAAGATCCAGCTCGTCGTCGCGCTGGCGCTCGTGCCCTCGGTGCTGCTGATGATCGTCGCGGCGCTCGTCGCCAACGCCGAGCTGCTGCTCGGCGGTCTGTAGGTAATCGCGGCTCTGCCGCGAGCAGCACGTGCAGTTGGTGATTAGCCGCCGCCCGGCCCTAGCCCGGGGGAGGGCCCTGGCCCCACCGGCGCCTCGTGCGACTCCTCGCGGATGCGCTCGGCGATCACGCCGGCCGCCTCGCACATGCGGTCGAGGTCGGCGGCGTTGTCGAGGTGGCCCTTGACGTTGACGCACAGCAGGCCGGCGACGAGCTCGAAGGCCGTGCCGTCGGGCGCCTCGTCGCCGAGCCAGTGGACGAAGGTGGGGGAGAAGAGCTGGCGCAGCCAGTTCTGGTCCTCGCCTGGGCGCGGCGAAGATCTCGGCGCGCTGGTCGAGCGCCTCGCTCTCGAGCGTGATCCGCTCGCGGGTGCGAAACACGTCCTCGGCCGAGTCGAGGAAGCGAAAGCCGACGCGGCGCTGGGCGTAGAGCTCGCCGACGAAGCGCGCCGACTCCGGGATGTCGGCCAGCACGACGGTGAAGTGGTAGTAGGTCGTCTGGCGGTCGCCCTCGGAGTCGGTGTCGGTCTCCTCGTATGTGTAGAGCGCGAGCGTGCCGTCGAAGTCGCCGGGCAGCCTGCCGCGCATGATGTGGTGGGCGTAGCGGTCGTCGCCGCGGCGCAGGAAGGGGGTGCCGGGCGGCAGGCCGCCCTTCTCGATCTGGCTCAGGCCGCGCGCCCGTGCGTAGGCGTTGAAGAAGTCGCGCTTCGCCCTCCCGGAGGCGATCGCGAAGACGATCACGATCGTGAGCACGATCGCGGCGGCCGCCGCCGCGCCGCCGATCGCGATGCCGGCGGCCAGCGCGCCGGCGATCAGCGCCGCGATCGCCGCCGTCGCGCCGAGGCTCAGCGTGACGGGGTGGCCGATGAGGCGCCGGAAATGAAGCGAGCGCGTGTCGTCGGTGTCCTGCGGGACCGCCGCCGGGGCGGCCTTCCTCGACGGCTTGGTCGGGGGGCGTCTCGCGACCCCGGAGGGGGCGTGCTGCTCATCGCGGCGGCAGCCTACTGCAAGCCGGCTTGCAGCCAGAGGCCCCGCCGGGGGCCCTTCGCCGTCGGTCCCCGGACCCCGGAATCCGGCTTGGCCAAGCCGTTTTCAGCCTTTGCCGGGCTCCGGTAGCAATTCACGTCCGACGGATCGGCTGAAATCCCCGCGGCTGGAAAGTGTTGAAAAGTGGGACATCGTGGGATAGCGTGGCGAAGCGAGATTCATTCAAGGACCGGGGTGGTGAGGCTCCTCCCACCTCATCACCTCGGTCCACTTCTCTTCGAAGACCTTTCACGCCACCAACTCACGAGGGCTCCCTCTCTTGGCTTTCCGCGGTCAGCACGAGCACAACCTCGACGCGAAGGACCGGCTCACGGTCCCGGCCCGCTTCAGGGCCGCGCTGTCTGAGGGAGTTGTTCTGACCGCCGGCCTCGACCCCTGCGTCGAGGTCTTCCCGGTCGGCGACTACTCGCGCCACGAGCAGGACGCTCTGGCCCAGCTCAACCCCTTCAGCCGCTCGGACCGGATGATGCGGCGCCGCATCCTCGCCCGCTCGCACGACGACAGCCTCGACTCGGCGGGGCGGATCCACCTGCCCAAGCACCTGATCGAGCACGCCGGGCTCGAGGGATCGTGCGTCGTCGTCGGTCTCGTCGACCACCTCGAGCTCTGGAGCGCCGAGGCCTGGAACGCCCACAACGAGGAGATCGACGCCGGCGCCGAGGAGATGTCGGAGGAGGTGGCGCGCCGCATGACCGGCGCCGACGCCAAGGGCGGCAGCTGATGGGGGCGGCGGCCACACTTACCTATATGCCGACCGAGCACGTCCCAGTCCTCGCCTCCGAGCTGATCGCGCTGACCGGCCCGCGCCCGGGCGAGGTCGCGGTCGACTGCACCTTCGGAGCGGGCGGCCACGCGCGGCTCGTCGCCGAGCGCCTCGCCCCCGGCGGCGAGCTGATCTGCATCGACCGCGACCCGACCGCCGAGGAGCGCTTCGCCGAGTTCGCCGCACGAGGCCCCGTGCGAGACGCGCTTCGTCCGCGCCGACTTCGCCGACGCCCTCGCGGGGCTCGCGGCGGAGGGGGTTCGCGCGGACCTCGTCTACATGGACCTCGGGATCTCGTCGCTTCAGCTCGACGCGTGGGAGCGCGGCTTCTCCTACTCCTACGACGCGCCGCTGGACATGCGGATGGACCCCGACCAGGAGCTTGAGCGCGCTCGAGGTCGTCAACGAATGGCCCGAGCGCCGCATCGCCGACGCGATCCGCGACTACGGCGAGGAGCGCCACGCGCGCCGCGTCGCGCGCGAGATCGTCAGCCGCCGGCCGCTCGGACCACCTCGCAGCTCGTCGAGGCGATCCGCGCGGCGCTGCCGCCCGAGGCGCGCTTCGGGCGCGGCCATCCCGCCAAGCGCACGTTCCAGGGAATCCGCATCGCCGTCAACGGCGAGCTCGAGGCGCTCGACCTCGCGCTCCCCGCCGCGTGGGAGCTCCTGCGCCCCGGCGGCCGCCTCGCCGCGATCTCCTTCCACTCGCTCGAGGACCGGCGCGTCAAGCGCTTCCTCGCCGCGCGCGCGACCGGTTGCACCTGCCCGCCCGAGATCCCGGTCTGCGTCTGCGGCCGGACCCCGGAGGCGGAGCTGCTGAGCCGGCGCGCGATCGCACCGACGCCCGAGGAGGCGGAGGAGAATCCGCGCTCGCGGTCGGCCCACCTGCGCGGCGCCGTCAAGCTCGAGGGTGGGGGGCCCTGATGGGCGCCGTCGCTCCAGCGCGCGCTCCGCGGACCGCGCCGCGCAAGCCGAGCCGTCCGAGCCGCACCAAGCCCCGCCCGTCGGCGAAGCCCCGCCGCGGCGCGGCGTCGCGCGCGATAACCCCGCCCGCCGGGTTGATCCCCGCGGCGGTCGGCCGCGTCGGGGACCTCGCCGACTCGGGGCTGATGCAGCGGCTCACCCGCAGCCGCGCCTGGATCGGGGTTCTGGGCGTGCTGCTCGCCGGGATCGTGACCATGAACGTGCTCAGCCTCAGCTACACCGCGACCGGAGGAAAGCTCGCGGCGCGCAGCGAGGCGCTGAGCCTCGAGAACGCCAAGCTTCGCTCCGACCTGACCAAGAAGCTGTCCGGCCCGCGGATCGAGGCCGTCGCGATCGCCAACGGCCTGCTCACCCCCGAGCCGCGCGACGATCACCTACTACAGCGCCGGCGACCATTTCGCGAAGGTCGCGGCGCGCCGCATCGAGCAGGGCCTGCTGACGTCGGGCGCGGCGCCGGCAGCTCCCGCGCCCGTGGAGCCCGTCGCGCCCGTGGAGCCCGTCGCCTCGGTTGAGCCCGTCGCGCCGGCCGCCGAGACCGTCGTCCCGGCGGTCGCGCCCGAGACGGCGCCGGTGGCGCCCGAGACCGCCACGCCCTGATGCGCTCGATCGAGCAGCGGGTGGGCCTGCTGTTCGCGCTCTTCCTGCTCGTCTTCTCGGTCGTCCTCGCGCGCGCCGTGTGGCTTCAGGGCGTGCGCGGAGGCGAGCTTTCGGCCGAAGCGCGCAGCCAGCAGACCGAGACGGTGCTCGTGCCCGGGGTGCGGGGCAAGATCGTCGACCGCGGCGGCCGCCAGCTTGCGCTCTCGGAGGAGGCGGCGACGATCTTCGCGACGCCGTACCAGATCGACGACCCCGCGGAGGCCGCCGACCGCCTCGCCGACGTGCTCGACACGCCCGAGGACGAGATCCTCGACGCGATCTCCGACCGAAACTCGGGATTCGCATACGTCGCGCGCAAGGTCGACCTCGCGACCGCGGAGGAGATTCGCAAGCTGAAGATCGAGGGCATCGGCCAGCTGCCCGACAGCCGCCGCGTCTATCCCGACGGGGAGCTCGCCTCGCAGGTGATCGGCGCGGTCGGGCTCGAGAACCAGGGCCTCAGCGGGCTCGAGGCGATGTACGACGACCTTCTCGGCGGGACCGACGGCGAGGCGGAGGTGACCCGCGACGCGCTCGGCGAGACGATCAAGCGCGAGACGCTCACGGGAGCCAGCACCGGCGAGGACATCCGGCTGACGATCGACGCCGAGCTCCAGGCGCGAACCGAGGACGTGCTCGCCCAGGTGGGCCAGACCTACAGCCCCGGCCGGAGCCACCGCGGTCGTCATGAACCCGCGCTCCTCCCAGGTCCTGGCGCTCGCGAACTGGCCCGCGGTGGAGCTGACCGACCTCTCGAGCGCCGCGCCCGAGGACCTGACCAACCTGGCGACCGGGTTCACCTACGAGCCGGGCTCGACCTTCAAGGCGTTCACGGTCGCGGCGGCGCTCGAGGAGGAGCATCGTCACGCCGGAGACGATGTTCGACCTGCCGCCCACGCTCCAGGTCGCCGACCGCGAGATCGAGGAGTCGCACGAGCGCGGCTACGTGACGCTCAGCGTCGCCGACATCCTCGCCCAGTCGTCGAACGTCGGCGCGGTCAAGATCGGGCTCGAGGTCGGCGGCGAACGCTTCGACCACTGGATCCGCCAGCTCGGATTCGGCGAGCCGACCGGGGTCCAGCTCCCGGCGGAGGAGCAGGGGATCGTCCCCGCGGTCGAGGACTACTCGGGCTCGACGATGGGCAACCTGCCGCTCGGCCAGGGCCTCGCGGTGACCCCGATGCAGATGGCCGCCGCCTACGCCGCGATCGCCAACGGCGGCATCCTGCGCCCGCCGCAGCTCGTCCTCGAGGCGGGCGGCGAGGAGGTCGCGCACGAGGACGGCACGAGGGTGATCAGCGAGCAGACCGCGGAGCGTCTGCGGCACATGCTCGAGGGCGTGCTGGCGCCGGGCGGGACCGCCTCGGAGGTCGCAGTCCCCGGCTACCGGCTCGCGGGCAAGACCGGCACCGCCGAGAAGGCCGTCGAGGGCGGCTACTCGGAGTCCGACTTCGTCGCATCGTTCGTCGGCTTCGCGCCCGTTGAGAACCCCGGGCTGCTCGCGGTCATCGTCGTGGACGAGCCGAGGGGCAGCTACTACGGCGGCGAGGTCGCTGCGCCGGCCTTCGGCGAGATAGCCGAGTTCGCGCTGCCGTACCTGGGGATTCCGACGGGCTGACGGAACCGCGGCTGGGTGGGAGGTCGGCCGGGTGGGCGCCGGCCATCGTTTCCAGCCGACACTTGGCGATTTACTCTCGCATAGCGAGAGGAACTCGACATCTGCACCGCCCGTGCACGCGCTGGCGTCCGTTTTTGGGTCCCGATGGCGGGCCTACACTGGCCCGCGTGAGACTCGAGACGCTCGTTTCGGAGCTCGACGGCGCGCGCGTGGAGGGCGATCCGAGCGTCGAGATATCCGACCTCGCCTATGACAGCCGCGAGGCCACCCACGGGAGCCTCTTCTTCTGCGTGCGCGGAGAGCGCGTCGACGGCCACGATCTGGCCGTCCGATGCGGTCGCCAACGGCGCGGTTGCGCTGATTGCCGAGCGCCCGCTCGACCTGCCCGTCCCCCAGGTCCTCGTCGCCGACGCCCGCGCCGCGATGGCGCCGCTCGCGGTGCGCTTCTGGGACGATCCCAGCGCCGAGCTGGCGCTCGCGGGAATCACGGGGACGAACGGCAAGACGACGACCGCATTCCTGCTTCGCGGCATCCTCGAGGACGCGGGCCGGCCGACGGGGCTGCTGGGGACCGTCAAGCGGATCGTCGGCGGGGTGGAGGAGGAGGTCGAGCGCACGACCCCCGAGGCGATCGACCTCCAGAGGACCTTTCGCCGCATGCTCGACGGCGGCGACGTCGCCTGCGCGATGGAGGTCTCCTCGCATGCGCTCGCCTACGGCCGCGCCGACGGGATCCACTTCGCGGTCAAGGTGTTCACCAACCTCACGCAGGACCACCTCGACTTCCACTCCGACATGGAGGACTACTTCCTCGCCAAGCGGCGGCTGTTCGTCGCAGGCGACGACGCCTCCCCCGGCACCGCCGTCGTCAACGTCGACGACCCCTACGGCGCGCGCCTCGCGGCCGAGCTGCGCGAGGCCGAGGCCCCGCTCCTGACCTTCTCGGCCGCAGGGCGCCGACGCGGACTTCCGCGCCGAGGACGTCCGCTTCGACGCGACCGGCGCGCGCTTTCGGTGCGTGAGCCCGGACGGCACCGCGCCCGTCGAGATGGCGCTGCCGGGCCATTTCAACGTCGCCAACGCGCTCGCCGCGCTCGCCGCCGCGCACGCCCTCGGCGTCCCCGTCGCCGACGCGTGCGCCTCGCTTTCGAGCGCGCCCCGCGTGCCGGGGCGCTTCGAGCCCGTCGACGAGGGCCAGGGCTTCGCCGTGCTCGTCGACTACGCGCACACGCCCGACTCGCTCGAGAACGTCCTGCGCGCGGCGAGGATCGTCACACCCGGCCGCCTGATCTGCGTCTTCGGCTGCGGCGGGGACCGCGACCGCGAGAAGCGCCCGCTCATGGGCCGCATCGGGGCCGAGCTCTCGGACGTCGCGGTCGTGACCTCCGACAACCCGCGCTCCGAGGACCCGGACGCGATCATCGCCGAGATCCTCACGGGCGTCCGGGCCGGCGGCGACGGAGTCGAGGTCGAGCCCGACCGCCGCGCCGCGATCGCGATGGCGCTGGAGGCGGCCGAGGCGGGCGACACGGTCGTGATCGCGGGCAAGGGCCACGAGCAGGGGCAGGAGTTCGAGGGCGGGCGGAAGATCCCGTTCGACGACCGCGAGGTCGCGCGCGACGAGCTGCGCAGGCTCGAGTCGAGGTCCGCGACGCCGGGCACGGCGACGTGATCGAGCTCAGCGCCGAGCGGATCGCCTCGGGGGCCGGCGCGGAGGTCGTGCGCCGCGGCCGCCACCAGCATCCCGAGCGCGCGGTCGTGGACTCGCGTGAGCTCGCCGCGGGAGATCTCTTCGTCGGGCTGCCGGGCGCGCAGGTCGACGGGGGCGACTTCGCCGGCTACGCGCTCGCCGCCGGGGCCTGGGGGGTGCTCGTCTCGCCCGAGCGGGCCAAGGGCCTCGACGTCCCCGACGACTTCGAGGGCTGGGTGCTCGCCGCACCCGACCCGCTCGCGGGCCTCCAGGCGACTCGCGCGCGAATGGCGGCGGGAGCTCGACTGCCCCGTCGTCGGGATCACGGGGTCGACGGGCAAGACGTCGGTCAAGGACATCGCCCGCGCGATCCTGCCGCTTCGCGTCCACGCGAGCCCCGAGAACTACAACACCGAGATCGGCCTGCCGCTCGCGATCCTCTCAGCGCCGCCCGAGACCGAGGCGATGGTGCTCGAGATGGCGATGCGCGGCATGGGCCAGATCGCCGAGCTGTGCGAGGTGGCCGAGCCCGACGTCGGCGCGATCACGAACGTCGGCCCCGTGCATCTCGAGCTGCTCGGCACCCTCGACGCGATCGCCGAGGCCAAGGCCGAGATCCTCGCCGGCCTCGGCCCGCTCGGGATCGCGGTGATCCCCGAGGACGCCGAGGCGCTCGCCCCCCACGTCCACGACGAGCTGCGAACGATCAGCTTCGGCCCCGGCGGCGAGGTCTTCGCGCACAGCTCGAAGGTGGAGGGCGACGAGACGCTCGCATCGATCGGCACGCCGCACGGCGAGGGCGACTTCCGCTTCCCGTTCACCGAGGCCCACAACCTCTCCAACGCGCTCGCGGCGATCGCGATCGGGGTGGCGCTCGACGCTCCGCTGCCCGAGATGGCGGAGCGGGCGCCGCGGATAACCTTCTCGCGCCTGCGCGGCGAGGTGCTGGAGGCGGGTGGGGTTCGAATCGTGAACGACTGCTACAACGCCAACCCGATCTCGATGCGAGCCGCGCTCGATCACCTCGCGTCGCTCGACGTCTCGGGGCGGCGGATCGCGGTGCTCGGGGACATGCTCGAGCTGGGGCCGGAGTCGGCCCTCTACCACCGCGACGTCGGCGCCCACGCGCGCGACCTCGGGCTCGGCCCGCTGCTGGGAGTCGGCGAGCAGGCGCGCGACTACGCGCCCGACGGCTGGGTTCCCGACGCGCGCGCCGCGGTGCCGGCGCTCGAGCGCCTCGTCGAGCCCGGGGATGCGGTGCTGGTCAAGGGCTCGCGCTCGATCGGGCTCGAGCTGGTCACCGACGAGCTCGTCGCGCGCCTCGCCGGCGCCGAGAACGAGCCCGAATGACGCCGCTGCTCGCCCAGGTCACCGACGCGCTTCCCGATGCGATCGACCGCGGAGAGATCCTGATCGCGGGGATGGCGGCGATGCTGATCACGATCTTCCTCGGCCCCCGGTTCATCGAGGCGATCCGCGTGAGGGAGTTCGGGCAGCAGATCCGCGAGGACGGGCCCGCCGAGCACCACGCGAAGGCGGGCACCCCGACGATGGGCGGCCTGATCATCTTCGTCGCGATCGCGGTCCCCTACCTGGTGCTCTCGGACCGCGACACGCAGAGCCTCGCGGTGTTCGGCGTCGCCCTCGCCTGCGCGGCGCTCGGCTTCGTCGACGACTACATCAAGATCTCGAAGCGCCGCTCGCTGGGGCTCTCGGCGCGCTGGAAGCTTCTCGTCCAGATCGCGCTCGCGGTCGGGCTGTGGTGGGTCGCGACCGAGCAGCTGGGCCTCGACCCCGCGATCGAGGTCCGGGTCTTCGACGCGAACCTCTACCTCGGGCCGGTGCTCTACGTCGTCCTCATCTTCCTCGTCATCGCCGGGGCGAGCAACGGCGTCAACCTCTCCGACGGGCTCGACGGGCTCGCCGCGGGCGCCTGCGCGATCGTGCTGCTCGCCTACACGGCGATCACGATCACGAGCGGGCAGGAGGGACTCGCGATCATCTCGGCGTGCCTCGTCGGGGCGTGCGTCGGCTTCTTATGGTTCAACGCCTTCCCGGCGTCGATCTTCATGGGCGACACCGGGTCGCTCGGCCTCGGGGCGGCGATCGGCGCCCTTGCGGTGATGACTCAGACCGAGGTGCTGCTGATCATCCTCGGCGGGATATTCGTCATCGAGGCGCTCTCGGTCGCGATCCAGGTGCTCTCGTTCAAGCTGTTCCGCCGCCGCGTGCTGCTGATGGCGCCGGTGCACCACCACTTCGAGCTGATGGCGTGGTCGGAGACCAAGATCATGCTCCGCTTCTGGATCATCGCCGCCGTGTGCTCGGGGATCGGCTACACGCTGTACCAGAACTCGCTCGGCAGCTAGACGTACCTTTTTCGCAACAGCGGCAGGAAGAAGAAGTAACCGCGCGGCGAAGATAGGAGGCGTGAGCACACCGCCTCCCAAGCCGCGCCCGCCCCTGCCGGAGGGGCCCTATCTGGTCGTCGGCCTGGCGCGCTCCGGCGCCGCTGTCGCGCGCGCGCTCGCCGAGCGTGGCGAGGAGGTCTTCGGAGTCGACTCCGGCCATCCCGAACAGGCACAAGGGCTGGAGGGCACAGGCGTCGAAGTCATCCTGGATGCGGACGGAATCAACCTGCTGCCGCGCGTGCGCAGCGTCGTCAAGAGCCCGGGCGTGCCCAACGAGGCGCCGGTGATCGCGGCGGCGCGCGAGGCCGGCACGCCGGTGATCGGCGAGCTCGAGGCGGCGTGGCGGATGCTGCCCAACCGCTTCATCGCCGTCACGGGGACGAACGGCAAGACGACCGTGACCGAGCTGATCGGCCACATCCACCGGCGGGCCGGGCTTCCCGTCGCGGTCGCCGGCAACGTCGGCACGCCGCTCGCGTCGCTCGTCGGCGAGGTCGCCGGCGACGCGACGATCGTCGCCGAGGCGTCGAGCTTTCAGCTCGAGGACTCCGAGGCGTTCGCGCCCGAGTGCGCGGTCTTCCTCAACTTCTCGCCCGACCACCTCGACCGCCACGCGAGCCTCGACGAGTACCTCGACGCGAAGCTGCGGGTCTTCGCCAACCAGGGCAACGACGACGTCGCGGTCTACGACGCCGACGAGCCCGCGCTCGCCGGGCGCGACCTCGGCGGATGCGCGCGCCGCGTCGCCTATTGCGCGGGGCGCGGCGGGGACCCCGACTGCGCGCTGGCGTTCGACGCGGGGACGATCTTCCACGGCGACGAGCCCCTGATCGAGGCCTCCGAGCTGCGCGCTCGCGGGAGAGCACAACGTCCGCAACGCGATGGCCGCCGCGGCGGCCTCGATCGCGATGGGCGTCCCGGCCGACGCGGTCCGCGACGGCCTGCGCAGCTTCGAGGGCGTCGAGCACCGGCTCGAGAAGGTGGCGGAGATGGACGGCGTCTCGTTCGTCAACGACTCGAAGGCGACCAACGTCGCCGCCGCCGCGGCGGCGATCGACTCATTCGACGGCGGCGTGCACGTGATCCTCGGCGGCTCGCTGAAGGGCGACTCCTCGTTCGAGGGGCTCGCGCAGCCGGTCGCCGAGACCTGCACCGCCTGCTATCTGATCGGCGAGGCGACCGAGCGCCTGCTCGACGACCTCTCCCCGACCCTGATGGCAGGGGTCGAGCTGCACCGCTGCGGCGACCTCGAGGCGGCGGTCCACGCCGCGGCCGCCGCGGCCGAGCCGGGGGACGTCGTCCTGCTCGCCCCCGCCTGCGCGAGCTTCGACGCCTACCGCGACTACGAGCAGCGCGGCGAGCACTTCCGCGAGATCGTCGAGGGGCTGGGATGAAGCGCACGCGCAAGCGAACGGCGCCTCCGGTCGAGTACTCGATGCTGCTGACCGCGACGCTCTGCCTGCTCGCCTTCGGGATCGTGATGGTGTTCAGCGCCAGCTCGACGACGGCGCTGCTCGGCGAGACCGGGGACGGCGCGCTCTACCTCAAGCGCACGCTGATCTTCGGAGCGATCGGCCTCGTCGTGATGCGGGTCCTCTCGATCAAGGGCCTGCGCGCCGCACGCGACCTCACCCCGGCGCTGCTCGCCGTCTCGATGTTCCTGCTCGTCGCCGTTCTGGTGCCGGGCGTCGGCGTCGAGGCGAACGGGGCCACGCGCTGGATCGGGGTCGGGCTGTTCCAGATCCAGCCGTCGGAGCTCGCGAAGGTCGCGCTCGTCCTCTACGGCGCGCACCTGATCGCGACGCGTCCGAAGATGGTCGACGACCTGCGCGGGATGGCTCCCTACCTGATCGTCTGTGGGTTCGCCTGCGCGCTGATCGTCATCGAGCCCGACCTCGGCAGCGGCCTCGTCGCGGCCTTCGCGATCGCGATGCTGCTCGTCGTCGGCGGCGCGAAGGTACGCCACCTCGCCTTCGTCGCCGGGGTCCTCGTCGCGATGGCCCTGATCGCGATCGCGATGGAGCCCTACCGCCAGGAGCGCCTCGTCGGGTTCCTCAACCCGGGCGCCGACGCCGCCGGTTCCGGATTCCAGGGCATCCAGGCGTCGATCGCGATGGGCTCCGGAGGCGTCTTCGGGGTCGGGCTCGGGGAGAGCGTCCAGAAGGCCTTCTACCTGCCCGAGGCGCACACCGACATGATCGCCGCGGTGATCGGCGAGGAGCTCGGGCCTGCTCGGCTTCCTGGTCCTGGTCGGCCTCTACGTCCTGTTCGGGTTCGCCGGCTTCTCCACCGCGCGCAAGGCGCGCGACCGCTACACGCAAGCTGCTCGCCGCCGGGCTGACCTCGCTGGTGCTGCTCCAGGCCGCGCTCAACCTGTTCGCGGTCATGGGCCTCGCGCCGCTGACCGGCGTGCCGCTGCCCTTCGTCTCCTACGGCGGCAGCAGCCTGCTCGTGACGCTCGGCGTGGTCGGGCTGCTGCTCAACATCGCGCGAGGCGGGCGCGCGCCGGCAAAGCCCGTGACGCGAAGAGCGCCCGCGCGTGCTGCGAAACTGAGCGTCGTCGACGGCGGCGGCGAGACGATCCGGGCGCGCCGCACGATTCCAGCAAGGAGCTCTCGTGGTGCCAACGGTCGTCATAGCGGCGGGCGGAACCGCCGGGCACGTCGTGCCCGCGCTGGCGGTCGCCGACGCGCTCCGCGCTAGCGGCGCCGAGGTCAGCTTCCTCGGCACCCGCGACCGCCTCGAGTCGCGGCTCGTCCCCGACGCCGGCTACGAGATCGACTTCCTCGACGTAAGCGGGCTCGACCGCGGCAACCCGATCCGCGCGCTCGGCGCCGTCGGCCAGGGCGGCGCGCGCCGTTCCGGCGGCCAAGCGCGTGCTGCGCGAGCGCGGCGCCGACGTCGTGATGGGCGGGGGCGGCTACGTCTCCGGCCCCGCCGGGCTCGCGGCGGTGCGCTCCGGCATCCCGCTCGTGCTGACGGAGGCCGACAGCCACCTCGGCCTCGCCAACCGGATCCTGGCGCGGCGCGCGGCGCGGGTCTGCCTCGCGTTCCCGCTCCCCGGCCGCGACGGCGAGCGCTACCTCGTCACCGGCCGGCCGGTGCCGGCGGCCGTGCTCGAGGCCGACCGCGAGGCGGCGCGCGAGCGCTTCGGCATCGGCCCCGCGGAGCGCTACCTGCTCGTCTTCGGCGGAAGCCAGGGAGCCCGCTCGATCAACGAGACGGCGCTCGCGGCGTTCGCGGAGCGCGACGGAGAGCGCGACTTCGGCGTCCTGCACGTCACCGGGCACCGCGACTACCCCGAGGCCGAAAGGCGCGTGCGGGAGGCCGCCCCCGAGCGCTACATCCTGCTCGAGTACGAGCCGAGCCTCGCCGACCCGCTCGCCGCCTGCGACCTCGTGCTCGCCCGCGCGGGCGGCTCGATCTTCGAGGTCGCCGCCGCGGGCCGCCCGGCGATCCTCGTCCCCTACCCGCACGCCGCCGCCGACCACCAGGCGGCCAACGCCGAGTGGATGGCGCAGGCGGGAGCGGCCGAGGTCGTCCCCGACGCCGAGCTGACGCCCGAGCGCCTGTTCGAGACGACCGCATCGATCCTCTCCCACCCGGCGAGGATCGTCGAGATGTCGGCCGCATCGCGGTCGCTGGCGCGCCCCGACGCTGCGCGGCGGATCGCCGACGAGGTGCTGGCGGCGGGAAGGTGAACGTGGACCAGCTCTGCCGGCGCAAGCATGTGAAGTTGGTGATTTCCAAATGAGCGACTGGAAGGGCCGCGAGCTCCACTTCATCGCGATCGGGGGCGCGGGCATGAGCGGGCTCGCGCTCGTCGCGAGCGAGCTCGGCGCGAGCGTGACCGGAAGCGACCGCGCCGAGTCCTCGTACGTCGAGCGCCTGCGCCGTGCCGGGCTCGAGCCGAGGATCGGCCACGACGCGGACTCGGTGCCGCCCGGCGCCGACGTCGTCGTCTCGACCGCCATCGGCGAGGACAACCCCGAGCTGGCCCGCGCCCGCGAGCGCGGCCAGCGGGTCATGCACCGCGGAGAGCTGCTCGCCGAGCTGTCCTCGATGCGGCGCCTGATCGCCGTCGCCGGGACGCACGGCAAGACGACCACCGCCGGGATGCTGATTCACGCCCTGCGCGAGACCGGCGCCGACCCCGCCTTCCTGCTCGGCGGCGAGCTGCCGGAGGCGGGGCCCGACGGCGCGGCCGCCAACGCGGGCTGGGGGGCCGGCGAGTGGATCGTCGCCGAGGCGGACGAGAGCGACGCGAGCTTCCTCGAGCTTCGTCCCGAGATCGCGGTCGTTACCAACGTCGAGCTCGACCACCACTCGCGCTGGGGCTCGCGCGCCGAGCTGCTCGAGGCCTTCGCGCGCTTCGCCGAGCCCGCCTCGCGGGCTGGCGCTCGGCGCCGGGCCCGACCTCGACGCGCTCGCCGAGGGTCGCACGGCGCTTCGCTTCGACGCCGAAACGCCCGGCCCGCCGCTCGAGCTGGCGGTCCCGGGGCTCCACAACCTTCTCAACGCGCGCGCCGCGCTCGCGGCGCTCGAGCTCGCCGGGTTCGACCTCGACCCCGCCGCGGCGGCGCTGGCGAGCTTTCCGGGGATCGTGCGCCGCCTCGAGCGCAAGGGGGCCCGCGGCGGAGCGGTCGTCTACGACGACTACGCACATCACCCGACGGAGGTCGCAGCGGCGCTCGCCGCGCTGCGCGAGCTCGGCCCGCGGCGCCTGATCGCCGTCTTCCAGCCCCACCTCTACTCGCGCACGAAGGCGCTCGCCGGCGGCTTCGGCAGGGCGCTCGCCGCCGCCGACGTGATCGCCGTGCTCGACGTCTATCCGGCGCGCGAGGAGCCGGTCGGCGAGCTCGCCGGCGTCTCGGGCCTCGACGTCGCCGAGGCCGCGGCGGACCGCGCCGGCGGCAGGCCGGTGTGGTGGCTGGGCGACGCCGAGCGCGCCGAGCGCGCGCTCGCGCCGCAGCTTCGCGACGGCGACCTGCTGGTGACGCTCGGGGCGGGCGACATATTCCGCCTCGCCGACGCCCTGGTCGCCGAGGACGGTGGCGGATGAGCGTCCCCGAGGGCATCGAGCGCGACCACTCGCTCGCGCGCCTGACCACCGTGCGCGCCGGCGGCGCGGCCGATTTCTTCGCCCGCGCGTCGAGCGAGGAGCGCCTCGTGGAGCTGCTCGCGTGGGCCGAGCGCGAGGGGCTCGCGGTAGGAGTGGTCGGCTCGGGATCGAACCTCTTGGTGGCGGATGATGGATTCCGAGGCCTGGTGCTGAAGCTGGATGGCGACCTCGCGGCGATCGAGCGGCGCGACGAGCGCATCGTGTGCGGCGGCGGCGCGCGGCTTCCCTCCGCCTCCGCGAAGGCCGCCGGCTGGGGCCTCTCGGGGCTCGAGTTCGGGATCAACATCCCGGGCACCGTCGGCGGGGCGGTGAAGATGAACGCCAACGCCTACGGCGGTGAGCTCGCGCGGACCCTCGAGTGGGTGAGCGTCTGCAGCGCGGGCGGCGCGCAGCGGCGCGAGCCCGGCGACCTCGGCTTCGCCTACCGCAGCTCGAACCTCGAGCCGGGCGACGTCGTCTCGCGGGCCTCGTTCCTGCTCGAGCCCGGCGACCCCGACGCGATCAAGGCCGAGCTCGCGAGCATGCGAAGCGCGCGCCACGAGGCCCAGCCCTCGGGGATCAAGACCTTCGGCTCGACGTTCACGAACCCGCCCGGCGACGCGCCCGGCGTCGAGGGCCGCACCGCGGGCCAGCTCCTCGAGGCGGCCGGCTGCCGCGGCATGGCCGTCGGAGGGGCGCGGTTCTCCGACAAGCACGCGAACTTCGTCGAGAACTCCGGCGACGCGACCACCGCCGACGTGCTCGAGCTGATGGCGGAGGGCCGCCGCCGCGTGCACGAGCGCTTCGGCGTCGTCCTCGAGCCCGAGGTCCAGGTCCTGGGCGAGGTCGAGTGGCCGGCGTCCTGGGCCCTCGGTGAGGGCGACTGATGGCTTCGCGGTCCGCGACAGCTCCGCGCCTGCGCCTCCCCGGCCGCGGCCGCTCGAAATCGCGCTCGCGCTCGCGCCCGCGCAGCGCTCCGCGCCACGTCACCTGGCTGCGGCGCCTGCTCGCGGTCGCCGTGCTCGGGCTCGCGCTCACCGCGGGCTACTTCTTCTGGCTTCGCGACTCGTCGCTCGTGGCCGTCAACGAGGTCGAGATCCAGGGCCTCACGTCGATGACCGACCCCGACGCCGCGGCGGCGCTCGAGAGCGCCGCGGGCCACATGACGACGCTCCACGTCGAGCTCGACGAGCTCGGCCGCGCCGTCGCCGACTATCCGACGATCAAGTCGCTCAGCGCCTCGCCGAGCTTTCCCAACGGGCTCGAGATCACCGTGGTCGAGCGGCCCCCGGTCGCCCTCGCCGGCGAGTCCGGCGTCCCCGTGGCCGCCGACGGGACGCTGCTGCCGGAGGTCGAGACCGGCAAGGAGCCGCTGCCCGCGATCGACGTCTCGGTCGGGGAGGGGGGAGGCACGCTCGACGGCACGGCCCGCGAGCAGGCCGTGGTCATCGGCGCGGCGCCCGAGCCGCTCGCAGCGCGTGATCGAGCGCTCGACGATGTCGGACACCGGCATCGAGGTCGACCTGACGAACGGGATCGTGCTTCGCTTCGGCGACGCGGCGCGCGCGGAGGCCAAGTGGGAGGCGGCGGCGCGCATCCTCGCCGACCCCGGGCTCACCTCGCTCACCTACGTCGACCTGCGGATCCCCGATCGCCCCGCGGTCGGCGGCGGGGTCTCCAGCGACGGTACGAGCGCCGTTCCGGCGCCCGGCTAGGGGCACTGCAATTCCGCGTTCGCACGCGGGAAAACAGGGTCCTGGCCCTCCGATGTCGAACCCTCAAGTGAAGGTCTAGGTCGGACCAATTCTCAACCTGGGGTTGAGAATAAGCGCTTGCAGAAGTGGTTTTCGGGCGTTGACAGTGGTGTAGTTTTGTCCTAGTTTCAAGCCTGATTCTTCGCTCGGAGCAGCAAAAACCCTTAACGTTGGCTTCAGGCTCGGACGGAACCGGCTCGGGAGGAACGGGTCCAAAAAATGGCTGAAAGCTCATATCTCGCAGTGATCAAGGTCGTCGGAGTCGGCGGCGGTGGCACCAATGCGGTCAGCCGCATGGTCGACGCGGGGCTCAAGGGCGTCGAGTTCGTCGCCGTCAACACCGACGCCCAGGCGCTGCTCGCGACGGACGCCGACATCAAGCTCGGGATCGGCCATGAGCTGACCCGCGGGCTCGGCGCCGGCGGCAACCCCGAGGTCGGGGCCGGCGCCGCGGCCGAGAGCCGCGACGACATCAAGGAGGCGCTCAAGGGCGCCGACATGGTCTTCGTCACCGCCGGCGAGGGCGGCGGCACGGGCACGGGCGCCGCGCCGGTGATCGCCGAGATCGCCAAGGAGGAGATCGGGGCTCTGACCGTGGGCGTCGTGACCAAGCCGTTCGAGTTCGAGGGCCGCCGCCGGATGCAGCAGGCGCTCGACGGGATCGAGAAGCTGCGCGCCGAGGTCGACACGCTGCTCGTCGTCCCCAACGAGAAGCTGCTCCAGGTCGTCGAGCGCCGCGAGTCGGTGCTCGAGGCCTTCCGCAAGGCCGACGACATCCTGCGCCAGGGCGTCCAGGGCATCACCGACCTGATCACCGTGCCCGGCCTGATCAACCTCGACTTCGCCGACGTCCAGACGGTCATGCGCGACGCCGGCTCGGCGCTGATGGGCATCGGCTCCGCCACCGGGGAGAGCCGCGCCGCCGAGGCCGCCAAGGCCGCGATCACGTCGCCGCTGCTCGAGGAGTCGATCGAGGGCGCCACCGGCCTGCTGCTCAACATCACGGGCGGCGAGGACCTCGGCCTCTTCGAGGTCCACGAGGCCGCCGACCTCGTCGTCCAGACGGCCGACAAGGGCGCGAACATCATCTTCGGCGCGGTCATCGACCCCTCGGTCAACGAGGAGGTCCGCGTGACCGCGATCGCGACCGGGTTCGAGGGCTTCGAGATGCTTGCCCGGCGCCCGCAGAAGGTTCGCGAGCGCAGCCGCCGCCGCGCGGGAGAGATCTCGTTCGCCGACACCGATCGGCGCGACCTCGAGGTCTCCGACGACGACATCGACGTCCCGTCCTTCCTCCGGGATAAGTAGGCGCAGCTCTGCTGCGCAAGCTGGTGCAGTTGGTAATTCCAGCGGCCACCGGCTCCCTGAATCCGCCGTATCGCGCTCCGCTAGCCTGCGGCGCGTGACCGTCGCCGCCGATCTGAGGCGCACTTCGCTCTATGAGCGCCACCGCGACGCGGGCGCAAAGCTCGTCCCGTTCGCGGGCTTCGAGATGCCCGTCTCCTATGCCGGAGTGCGCGAGGAGCACGCCGCCGTGCGCGAGGACGTCGGCGTATTCGACGTCTCGCACATGGGCGAGGTCGAGACGACCGGGCCGGGCGCGGCGGACCTGCTTCGAGCGCGTGCTCTCCAACGACGTCTCGAAGATCGAGGTCGGCGGGGCCCAGTACTCCTGCCTGTGCCGCGAGGACGGCGGGATCCTCGACGACCTCTTCACCTACCGGCTCGGCGACGACCGCTACCTCACGGTCACCAACGCCTCGAACCGCGACACCGACTTCGCCTGGATCGCCGAGCACGCCTCCGGGTTCGACGCCGAGGTCCGCGACGTCGGCGACGAGTACGCGATGCTCGCCGTCCAGGGGCCGAACGCGCGCGAGCTGGTCTCGGGCCTCGCCGACGGCGAGCTGCCCGAGCGCATGCGAGTCGCCGAGCTCGACGTCGCCGGCGTCGCGACGCTCGTCTGCGGCACCGGCTACACCGGCGAGGACGGCGTCGAGCTGCTGCTCGGCGCCGACGCCGCGCCCGGCGTCTGGGACGCGCTCGTCGACGGCGGCGCCACCCCTGCCGGCCTCGGAGCGCGCGACACGCTTCGCCTCGAGGTCTGCTTCCACCTCTACGGCAACGACATGGACGCCGATCGAAACCCGATCGAGGCCGGCCTCGGCTGGTGCTGCAAGGAGGACACGGGCTTCATCGGGTCCGAGGCGATCGCCCGAGCCCGCGAGGCCGGGCCCGAGGAGCGGCTGGTCCCGTTCGTCGTCACCGAGCGCGGCATCCCGCGCCAGGGAAACCCGGTCATGCGACGGCGACGAGCGCGTCGGCGAGGTGACGAGCGGGACCCAGTCGCCCTCGATGGGAATCGGCATCGGCATGGGCTACGTTCGCTCCGACCTCGCCGAGCCCGGCACCGAGCTCGAGATCGACGTACGCGGCAAGCGCCGCGCGGCCCGCGTGGAATCCAAGCCCCTGTACCGAAAGGACGATTGATGGCGGACGAGACCTACCCCGACGAGCTCAGGTACCACCCCGAGCACGACTGGGTGCGGATCGAGGGCGACACGGGCACCTTCGGGATCACCTGGTACGCGCAGGACGCGCTCGGCGAGATCGTCTTCTACGACCCGCCCGAGGTCGGCGCCGAGATCAAGAAGGACGACCCCTACACCGAGGTCGAGTCGGTCAAGGCGGTCTCCGACGTCTACGCCCCCATGTCGGGCGAGGTCACCGAGGTCAACGAGACGGTCGCCGAGAGCCCCGAGACGATCAACTCGGACCCCTACGGCGACGGCTGGCTGGTCAAGGTCAAGCTCGCCGATCCCTCGGAGGCCGACGCCCTGATGAGCGCCGAGGAGTACCGCAAGCTTCTCGAGGAGAGCGATTGAGCCGCTACACCTCAGCGACCGATGCCGACCGCGGCGAGATGCTCGCGGCGATCGGCGCGGGCTCGATCGAGGAGCTGTTCGAGGGGATCCCTGCGGGGGTGCGCCTCGGGCGTGAGCTCGACCTCCCGGCCGGGATGTCCGAGTCCGAGGTCTACGAGCGCCTGCGCGAGCTCGCGCAGCGAAACGCCGACGCCGAGTCCGAGCTCTGCTTCATCGGCGCCGGGATGTACGACCACTACGTCCCGGCGATCGTCGACGCGATCACGTCGCGCTCGGAGTTCCTGACCCCCTACACGCCCTACCAGCCCGAGATCTCGCAGGGCACGCTTCAGACGATGTTCGAGTTCCAGACCGCGATCTCGGAGCTGATGGGCCTGCCGGTCGCAAACGCCGGCCTCTACGAGGGTCCCTCGTCGGTCGCCTCGGCGGGATACCTCGCGATCGCCGCCACGGGCCGGCGCCGCTTCGTCGCGTCGCGCGGCGTCCATCCCCAGAGCCGCGAGACGCTTCGCACCTACTCGGCCGGGTTCGACGCGGAGGTCGCCGAGGTCGGGCTCGAGGGCGGGCTCACCGACGCGGACGCGCTCGCCGACGCAATCGATGACGAGACCGCCGCGGTCTTCCTCCAGCAGCCGAACTTCCTCGGCTCGGTCGAGGACGTCGCCGCGCTCGCGGAGAAGGCCCACGAAGCCGGGGCGCTGGTGGTCGTCGCCGCCGACCCGATCGCCGCGGGCGTGCTTCGCCCGCCCGGCGAGTGCGGCGCCGACGTCGCCGTCGGCGAGGGGCAGCCG
This sequence comes from uncultured Thermoleophilia bacterium, assembly GCA_963838145.1. Taxonomy (GTDB): domain Bacteria; phylum Actinomycetota; class Thermoleophilia; order Solirubrobacterales; family 70-9; genus DASPWW01. Next base: position 203,324 of record CAWIPX010000008.1, on the reverse strand, counting down.
CTCGGCGGCCGGCTCGACTACGGCGGCCCGTCGTTCGGCTTCTTCGCCGCGACCGATGAGCACATCCGCCGCATGCCGGGACGGATCGCCGGCGAGACGAGCGACGTCGACGGGCGCCGCGGCTTCGTCCTCGCGCTGCAGACGCGCGAGCAGCACATCCGCCGCGAGAAGGCGACCCACAACATCTGCACCTCGCAGCAGCTCAACGCCCTCGCGGGCGTGATCTACCTCTCCTGGCTCGGCAAGCGCGGGCTCGTCGAGCTCGGCGAGCTGCTCGTCCAGCGCACCGCCTACGCGCGCGAGCGCCTCGCCGCGCTCGACGGGGTCGAGCTCCTCCACGACGCCCCGGTGGTGCGCGAGTTCGCGCTCCGCCTCGACGCGCCGGTCGCCGAGGTCCTCGACCTCTGCGCCGCGGACGGGATCGCGGCGGGATACCCGCTCGCCCGCGAGTACCCCGAGCACGACGACGGGCTCCTCGTCGCGATCACCGAGCGCCGCACGCGCGAGGACATCGACCGCCTCGCCGACAGCCTCGGCGCAGCGGTCGCGAAGGCGAGCGACAAGGTCGCCGGGGTGGCGCGATGAGCGAGAGCACCGGCGCCCCCGGGCTCAACGGCGAGACGCCGATGCAGCGCGACCGCGCCGTGACGATCTTCGAGCGCTCGCGCGAGGGCCGTCGCGCCGCGGTGATCCCCGAGTCGGGCGTCCCGGAGCGCCCGATCGACGAGCTGATCCCCGCCGCGCAGCGCCGCGAGCGGCCGGCCGAGCTCCCCGAGGTCTCCGAGCCCGAGATCGTGCGCCACTTCAACCGCATCTCGCGCCGCAACTTCGACCTCGACACGGGCCTCTACCCGCTCGGCTCGTGCACGATGAAGCACAACCCCCGTCTCAACGAGCGCGTCGCGGCGCTCCCGGGCCACGCCCGCCTGCATCCCGCCCAGGACCCCAAGCGCGCCCAGGGCGCGCTCGAGCTGATGTGGAGCCTGGAGCGCGCGCTGAGCGAGATCTGCGGCCTTCCCCACACGAGCCTCCAGCCCTCGGCGGGATCGCACGGCGAGCTCGCCGGCCTGCTGCTGACGCGCGCCTACCACGCCGACCGCGGCGACGAGCGCCACAAGGTCCTGACGCCCGACACGGCCCACGGGACCAACCCCGCGACCGTGACGATGTCCGGCTACGAGGTCGTCAAGGTCGCGACGAACGAGCGCGGCGGGGTGGACGTCGACGACCTGCGCGCCAAGGCGACCGAGGACGTCGCCTGCCTGATGCTGACCAACCCCAACACGCTGGGGCTCTTCGACGAGAACATCGAGGAGATGGCCTCGATCATCCACGAGGTGGGGGGGACGCTCTACTACGACGGCGCCAACCTCAACGCGATCATGGGCCACTGCCGCCCGGGCGACATGGGCTTCGACATCGTCCACGTCAACCTCCACAAGTCCTTCTCTCAGCCGCACGGCGGCGGCGGGCCGGGGGCGGGGCCGATCTGCGTCTCCGACCGCCTCGAGCCCTTCCTGCCGGTGCCGAGGATCGTGCGCGGCGAGGGCGCCAACGGAGACGGCGCCGGCCCGCGCTTCGACCTCGACCACGAGCGCCCGAAGTCGATCGGCCGCCTGCGCGGCTTCCAGGGCAACTTCGGCGTCTTCGTGCGCTCCTACGCCTACATCCTCAGCCTCGGCGGCGACGGCCTCACGGAGGCCTCCGAGACCGCCGTTCTCAACGCCAACTACCTGCTCGCGCGCCTGCGCGAGGGCCGCGCCGGCAGGTACCTCCCGCTCGCGTTCGACCGCACCTGCATGCACGAGTTCGTCCTCTCGGGCCGCGGCGCCAGGAAGGAGCTCGGCATAAAGACGCTCGACGTCGCCAAGCGCCTGCTCGACTTCGGCTTCCACCCGCCGACGATCTACTTCCCGCTGCTCGTCGAGGAGTCGCTGATGGTCGAGCCGACCGAGACCGAGACCAAGGAGTCGCTCGACGCCTTCGCCGAGGCGATCGACGAGATCCTCGCCGAGGCCGAGAGCGATCCCGAGATCGCGCGGGCCGCGCCCTACACGACCCCGGTCCGCCGCCTCGACGAGGCCGCCGCGGCGCGCCGCGACCCGGTCGTCCGCCAGCCGCTGGGCTAGGTCAGTCCGACAGCCGCTCGAGCCCGGGAAGCTCCTGCTCGAGCTCCAGGACCGGCGCGAACAGGTCGCCGTGCTTCTTGACGCGCTTGAGCACGTCCGCCGCCTCGAAGACGACCTTGTCGGGATCGCCGTTGCGGGCCAGCCTCTCGACCTCCTTCCACTCCAGCGGAGTCGAGACGGTGGGGCGCTCCTTCGCGCGCAGTGAATAGACGGCGACCGTCGTCTTCGTCTCGGAGTTCTGGCTCCAGTCGACGAAGACCTTGCCCTTGCGCAGCTTCTTGGTCATCTTCGAGGTGACCTCGTCGGGGGTCTCGCGCTCGAGCAGCTGCGCGACGGCCTGGGCGTAGGGCTTGGTGACCTCGTAGGTGTCGTCGCCGTTCAGCGGGACGTAGACCTGCAGGCCCTTCGATCCCGAGGTCTTCGGAAAGCACTCGACGTCGAAGGAGCCGAACAGCTCGCGCAGCCGCAGCCCGACGCGGGCGCAGTCGACGATCGTCGCCGGCTCACCGGGGTCGAGGTCGAAGGCGAGCGCCGTCGGCACCTCGATTCGCTCGCCGAGCGACAGCGACGGGTGCAGCTCGAGCGACGCGAGCTGGGCGATCCAGACGAGCGTCGGGAGGTCGTCGCAGACGCAGAACTTGATCTCTCCCTTCTCGCGCGAGCTCCACACCGGCGCCGTCTTGACCCATTCGGGCCGGTGCTCGGGGCAGCGCTTCTCGTAGAAGTGGCCCTTGTCGACGCCGTTTGGGTAGCGCTTCAGCGTCAGCGGGCGTCCGCGCAGGTGGGGCAGCAGCGCCGGGGCGACGCGCACGTAGTAGTCGATCACGTCCCCCTTCGTGAACCCGGAGGGGTAGAGCACCTTGTCGAGGTTCGTCACCCCGACACGGCGGCCGTCGATCTCCAGTGTCTCGTCAGCCAATGTCGCCCCGCTTCTGGCGAGCGAAAGTCGAGCATGGCAAGGACGCAGGGAGCCCGCATAGCGGCGCTATGCGGGTGACCGAGGACGCCGCCAGGCGAAGACTTGCAGCCGTCAGAACGGGGCGTTCATCGGCTGACGGGGCACTTACTTCTTGCTGGCCGCCTTGGCGCGCGATCGGCTCTTGGGCTTGGTCGTCTTCGAGCTCTTGCGGCCGTTGGACGACTTCGGCTTCGCCTTCGACTTGGGCTTCGCCGAGGCCTTGGGCTTCGCGCTGCGCTCCTCCTCGCCCCGCACCGCCGCGAGGCTCTCCTCGAGCGCCGCCATCAGGTCGGGCGCCTTGGTCGGCGTCGGCTCCTCGCTCTGCGCGACGACGACGTCCTCGCCCTTGGCCTTGCGCTCGATCAGGTCGAGCAGCTCCTCGCGGTACTCGTCGCGGTACTTGTTCGGGTCGAAGTCGGAGGCGAGCGAGTCGATCAGCTTCTTGGCCATCTCGACCTCGCGCTCGTCGAGCTCGACCTCGTCCGCGCCGAGCACGTCGTCGAGCTGGTCGGGCTGGACGACCTCGTCGGCGAAGCGCATCGTCGCCATCGTCAGCACGCCGTCCATCGGCCGGATCGCCGCGAGGTGCTCCTTGTTTCGCAGCACGAAGCGCGCGATCGCGACCTTGCGCTCGTCCTCCATCGCCTTGACGAGCAGCTTGTAGGCCTTCTCGGCGCCGGCGTCGGGGCCGAGGTAGTAGGGGGTGTCGAAGTAGATCGGGTCGATCTCGTCGAGGTCGACGAAGTCCTGGATCTCGATCGCCCGCGTGCGCTTGGGGTCGAGCTCCTCGAGCTCGTCGCGCGTGAGGACGACGTACTGCTCGGGGCTGATCTCGTAGCCCTTGACGATCTTCTCGTAGGGGACCTCCTTGCCGTCCTCCTCGGCGACGCGCTTGTGGCGGACGCGCGATCCGTCCCCTTCGCGCAGCTCCTTGAAGCGCACGTTCTGCTTCGACGTCGCGCTGTAGAGCTTCACGGGCACGTTCAGTAGCCCGAAGCTGATTGATCCACTCCAAATTGCTCTAGGCATAGCTCGCTCTTCTTGAGGTTACCGCCGCATCCCTGCCCGCAAACCGCGACGGGAGCGATCTTGCGCTGCCGGGGCGCGCATTCATGGTCATGGTGATAGGACAGCGGCGCGGCGCGAAAGTAATCGCGACCCGCTACTCGCGCACGACCTCGCGCGGGTCCTTGTCGTCGCGCAGGCCCTTGTAGGAGGGGGCGCGCAGCGTGCCCTCGCGCGTCCACTCGCGGAACTCGACCTCGCAGACCAGCTCCGGCTCGCACCAGCGCGCGCCGCGGCGCTTCGGGATCGCGGCGTCGAAGGGGCTGTTGAGCCGCGCGCGGGCCTTGACCATCCGCGTCAGGCGAGCGAGCTCGTCCTGCGTGAAGCCGGTTCCGACGCCGCCGGCGAATACGAGCAGGGGCGGGCGGCCGAGGCGCTCGGCCTCCGCGGGCGTCGAGTCGTAGTAGCCGACGAGCAGCGAGCCGACGCTGCCGCTGCGACCTCCCTCGCCCGGGACCCAGCCGCCGATCACCAGCTCCTGGCGGCGGGTGTTGCGCAGCTTGAGCCAGTCGTGCGTGCGGCGGCCGGGGCGGTAGACGCTGCCGAGGCGCTTCGCTACGACGCCCTCGAGATCGCGCTCGCGCGTCGCGGCGAGCAGCGCCGCGCCCTCGCCGAGGTGGTGGCGCGGGGCCTGCCAGCTTCCGCCGTCGAGCCCGAGCCCGTCGAGCAGCCCGCGGCGCTCCTCGTAGGGGCGGTCGATCGTCAGCTCGTCGTCGAGATAGAGGACGTCGAAGGCCATGAAGCTCACCGGGATCTCGATCGAGCGGTGCTTGATGATCGAGGGCGAGGTGACGCCCATCCGGGACTGGAGGCGCTGAAAGCTCGGATGCCCGTCGGCGTCGAAGGCGACGATCTCCCCGTCGAGGATCGCGTGGCGGCCGAACGACTCCGTGATGCCCGCCAGCTCGGGATAGCGCTCCGTGATGTCCTCGCCGCTGCGGCTCTCGAGGCGCAGCTCGTCTCCGAGGTAGGCGAGCGCGCGAACCCCGTCCCATTTGATCTCGAACGCCCACCCGTCCTCGTCGCTGGGCGGTCGGTCGGCCGTCCGGGCGAGCATCGGGCGAAGCTGGTGGGGCATCTGCTGCATGCGTTCGATTATGAGCATTGGAAGCCCCCGCGCGTGCACCGATAATCCCGCGCCGTGCTGTTCGAGCTCGACAGCGTCACGCTCGCCCGCGGGTCGCGGACCGTGCTCGAGGACGTCTCCTGTGGGCTTCGGGAGGGGGCGTCGTGCGTCGCCGGCCCGTCCGGGAGCGGCAAGTCGAGCCTGCTGCGGCTGCTCAACCGGCTCGCCGACCCCGTCACCGGAACCGTGCGCTATCGAGGCGCCGACGTGCGCGAGAGCGACCCGCTCGAGCTGCGCCGCGAGGTCGGGCTCGTGCCCCAGCTCCCGGCGCTGCTCCCCGGCACCGTGGCCGAGAACCTGAGCTTCGCCGCCCACCTCGACGGGGCGCGCCCCGATGGCGACGGCCCCGACGTCCCCCGGCTGCTCGAGCACGCTGGGCTCGGCGCCGACTACGCCGACCGCGACGCCGGCCGGCTGTCGGTCGGAGAGCAGCAGCGCGCGATGCTCGCTCGCGCCCTCGCGGTGCAGCCCAGCGTCCTGCTGCTCGACGAGCCGACCTCCGCTCTCGACGAGCGCGCCCGCGACGCGATCGAGTCGACGCTGCGCGACCTGCGTGAGCGTCTCGGGCTGTCGCTCGTACTCGTCACCCACGACCTCGAGCAGGCGCGCCGTATGTCGGACTGGGTGGTGCGGATCGACCGGGGCTCGGTCGAGGCCCAGGGCCCCGCCGAGGAGGTGCTGCGGCCGTGACCTCGAGCATCGACGTCAGCCTCCCCGAGGTCGCCGGCGCGCTGGCGCTGGTCGCGATCGCGATCGCCGTCTCGGTCTGGTGGCGCACCGACCTCGAGCGCGACATCGGGATCGCGGTCGTGCGCTCCTTCGTGCAGCTGATCGCGATCGGCTACGTGATCCAGCTGATCTTCGACGAGGACAGCCTCGCGCTGGTGGTTGCCCTGATCACGGTGATGGTGGTCTTCGGCGCCTTCACGGCGCGCTCGCGGGCGAAGAAGGTCCCGCACGCCTTCGTGCCGCTCCTGATCGCCCTCGCGCTCGCCGGCGGCCTCACCCTCGGCCTCGTCGTCGCGCTCGGGGTCTTCGAGCCGACGCCGCGCTATCTCGTCCCCGTCGGCGGGATGGTGATCGGCAACTCGATGACGGCCGCCGCGGTCGCGCTCAACCGCCTCGGCGACGAGATGCAGGACTCCGGGCGGGGCATCGAGGCGACGCTGGCGCTCGGCGCGACGTCGCGCGAGGCGGCCGCGCCCGCCGTACGCAGGGCCCTGCGCTCGGGGACGATCGCGCTCATCGACTCGACCAAGACGACCGGCCTGATCTTCTTTCCCGGCACGATGGTCGGGATGCTGCTCGCCGGGCGCCGACCCGGTCGACGCGGTCCGCCTCCAGCTCATCCTCCTCTGGGTCCTGCTCGGAAGCGTCGCGATCGCCGCCCTGGTCGCCACGACGCTCGCCTATCGCAACTTCTTCACGCCCTCCCACCAGCTTCGCGAGCCGCCCGAGCCCTAAGCCGCCGGGACCCCGTCCTACTGCATACTCGGCCGATGACCCGCAGCCAGCGGCTGACGATCATCGCGACGATCCTCGGCTCGACCGTCGTCTTCCTCGACGCGACCGTCGTCAACGTCGCGCTTCCGGCGATCAGCGACGACCTCGACACGGGCCTCGCCGACCAGCAGTGGGTGGTGGAGGCGTACCTGCTGGCGCTGGTCTCGCTCCTGCTGGTGGGGGGCTCGCTCGCCGACCAGTTCGGGCGCAGGCGGATGTTCGTGCTGGGGCTGATCGGCTTCGGGATCACGTCGGCCGCGTGCGCGGTCGCGCCGAACTCCGAGGCGCTGATCGCCGCACGGGCTGCGCAGGGCCTCACCGGAGCGCTGCTGGTCCCCGGGTCGCTGGCGATCCTCGCGGCGACGTTCGAAGGGGCCGAGCGCGGCAAGGCCGTGGGCACGTGGACCGCCTGGACCGGGATCGCGACCGTGCTCGGGCCGGCTGGCGGAGGAGCGCTGATAGAGGCGCTCTCCTGGAGGGCGATCTTCTGGGTGAACATCCCCCTGATCGTGGTGACGGTGCTGCTCACCCTTCACTCGGTCGAGGAGAGCTCGGACCCCGAGGCGGACCGGGCGATCGACTGGGTCGGGATCGTGCTCTCCGCGGCGGGCCTGGGCGGGCCGGTCTTCGCCCTGATCCAGCAGCCGACCCACGGCTGGGGCGACCCGATGGTCTACGTGCCGCTGATCGGCGGTCTGCTGCTATTCGCGGCCTTCCTCCTGTGGGAGTCGCGCTACAAGCACGCGATGCTCGACCTCTCCCTCTTTCGGATCCGCAACTTCTGGGTGACGAACCTCGAGACTCTGATCGTCTACGCCGGCCTGATCGGGGCGTTCTTCTTCGTCACGCTGTTCCTTCAGCAGACGATGGGCTACACCCCGCTCGAGGCGGGCCTCGCGACGACCCCGACCTCCGTCGCCCTTTTCTTTCTCTCGCCGCGGTTCGGCAGGTTCACGACGGCCGTGGGTCCGAGGCTTCCGATGGCGATCGGGCCGATCGTCGGGGGCGTGGGCCTGCTGCTGCTGACGCGGGTCGACGCGTCATCGGACTACGTCACCGGTGTGCTGCCCGGAATCGTGCTCTTCGGGCTCGGGCTCTCGGCGACGGTGGCTCCGCTCACGGCGACGGCGCTCAACTCGGTCGAGGACCGGCGGATGGGAATCGCCTCGGGAGTCAACAACGGCGTCTCGCGGGTCGCCGGGCTGCTCGCGATCGCGATCCTCGGCGCCGTCATCGCCGGCAGCTTCAAGTCGACCGTCGACGACGAGCTCGACCCCGCGACGCTGAGCCCGAAGGCCGAGAAGGTGGTCGACGAGGCGAAGCAGAAGCCGCTCGGGGTGGCGGACACCACGGGGCTGCCCGAAGACGAGGCCAGAACCGTGGACGAGGTGGTGACGTCAGCGTCGGAGCGCGCCTTCCACATCGGCATGGGCCTCGCGGGCGGCCTGATGATCATCGGCGGGGTGATCGCGGGAGTGGGCATAGTCAACCCCCGACGGCCGGTCGAGTCCGAGCCCGAGAACGTCCCGCGCGCGGCGATGGCCGGCGAGTGCGGGCGCGCCAGCGAGCCCGATGCCGTGGGCGCCCGCGCCGGCGTATAGCCTCGCGCCGATGGCCAGCGGCAAAGCGCTTCGCATCTTCTCCGGCATCCAGCCGACCGGCCGCAAGCACCTCGGCAACTACATCGGGGCGATCCGCCAGTACGTCGAGGGCCAGGACCGCGGCGAGGCGATCTACTGCATCGTCGACCTGCACGCGATCACGGTCCCCTACGACCCCGCCGAGCTGCGCGAGCGCGTCCATGACACGACCGCGATCCTGCTCGCCGCCGGCCTCGACCCCGAGCGCTGCATCCTCTTCCGCCAGTCCGACGTCCAGGAGCACCCCGAGCTGTGCTGGCTGCTGTGCTCGGTGACCGCCTGGGGCGACCTCAACCGCATGCACCAGTGGAAGGAGAAGCGCGAGCTGCTCGAGAGCCGCCGCGGCGCCTTCGTCTCGGCGGGCCTCTTCTTCTACCCGGTGCTCCAGGCCGCCGACGTGCTCGCCTACCGCGCCAACGAGGTCCCGGTCGGCGACGACCAGCGCCAGCACGTCGAGCTGATGCGCGAGATCGCGCGCCGCTTCAACGAGCGCTTCGGCGAGACCCTCGTCGTCCCCGAGCACCGCATCCCCGAGGTCGGCGCGCGGATCATGGACCTCCAGAGCCCGGAGTCGAAGATGGCGACGACCGGCGGCAGCGAGCAGGGGACCGTCTACGTGCTCGACGAGCCCGACGCGGTGCGAAAGAAGTTCCGCAGCGCCGTCACCGACTCGGGCAGCGAGGTCCGCAAGGCGCCCGACAAGGCCGGGGTCTCGAACCTGATCGACATCCTCTCCGTCGTCCGCGGCGCCGACCCCGGCGGACGTCGAGCGCGAGTTCGAGGGCTCCGGCTACGGCGACTTCAAGGGGGCGGTCGCCGAAGAGGTCGCCGCCTATCTCGCGCCGGTGCGCGAGCGCTACGCCGAGCTGCGCCCCGACGAGGCCGAGCTCGAGCGCGTCCTGGCGGCCGGCGCCGAGCGCGCACGCGAGATCGCCGCGACACCCTCGCCGACGTGCGTGAGCGCATGGGCGTGGGTCCGCCTGGCCTAGCCCGTACTCTCTCGGCCATGCGCGTCGCCGAGCTCGAGCTCGACCTCGAGACCTTCGCGGGCCCCTTCGACCTGCTGATGGCGCTCGTCCTGCGCGAGGAGGTCAGCCTGCTGGAGGTGGACCTCGGCGAGGTCGTGCTCGCCTACCTCGACCACCTCGAGCAGGAGGGCGAGCTCGACCTCGAGTCGGCGACCGAGTTCCTCGTCCTGATCGCGGCGCTGCTCGAGCTCAAGTCGCGCCTGATGCTGCCGCGCGGCCCCGAGGAGATCGACCTCGAGCCCGCCGAAGCTGCCGAGGAGCTGCTCGCGCGGATGCTCGAGTACCGCCGCTACCGGGACGCCGGCGCCCACCTGGCGCGGCTCTTTCGCGCCGAGTGGCCCTACCTCTATCGCGCGGCGCCGCTTCCGCCCGAGCTGCGGCGCGTCTCGCTCGACGCCGCCAAGCCCGCCTACGACGCGAGCCTGCTCGGCGAGGCGCTCGGCGGGCTGCTGCGGATCCCCGAGGCTCCCGACACGAGCCACATCCGCCCGACGGTCTCGCTCGAGCGCCGCCTGCGCGTGCTGCGCGAGCTGCTCGCACGCCGCGGCGGCGCGGTCGACTTCGACGCGGCGTTCGGCTCCGAGGACCGCCTCACCCAGGCGGTGACGCTGTTCGCGCTGCTCGAGATGCACAAGAAGGGCGAGGCGACGTGGGAGCAGCGCGAGATCTTCGGGCCGATCGAGATCACCGGCACGGCCGGCGGCGGCAGCGAGCAGGGCGGCTGGCGAGTGACGGCGGGGATCGACCTCAGCCGCACCGTCGAGGCGCTGCTGTTCCTGTCGCCCGACGCCGGTCGGCGTCGCCGACCTCGCCGAGGCGTGCGAGGCGACCGAGGCCCAGGTCGAGCAGGCGCTCGAGCTGCTCGGCCGAGGACCTCGCCCCCGGCCGCCGGGGCGTGACGCTGCGCGAGGTCGCCGGCGGCTACACGCTCGCCACCGACCCCGAGGCGGAGGCCTCGGCGCGGCGCCTGCTGTCGCGGCCGCGCACGCCGCCGCTGACCCAGGCGCAGGCCGAGACGCTCGCGATCGTCGCCTACCTGCAGCCCGTCTCGCGTCCCGAGATCGCGCGCATCCGCGGCGTCAACTCGGAGTCGGCGGTCGCGACGCTCGGCGAGCGCGGGCTGATCGAGGAGTCGGGCCGCTCGCGCTTCGGCGCGGTGATCTACCGCACGACCGAGCTCTTCGAGCGCCTCTTCGGGCTCTCGGGGCTCGACGCGCTGCCCGACGCCTCGCGCTTCGACCCGACGCCGGAGGACGCCGCCGAGCTGCGCGAGCGCCTGCTGCGCGCCGGCGAGCAGCGCTCCGAGGGCTAGCGCCAGGTGGACCTCACCCTGGTCAACCTCGACAGCCCCGTCGAGACGCGGGACTTCGAGAAGGGCAGGTTCGAGGTCTACCGCGTCGGCCCGATGACCGTCGGCCGCGCGACCTACGAGCCCGGCTGGAAGTGGTCCGAGCACGTCGGCGGCGCCGAAGGGCGAGGAGTCCTGCCAGGTCGAGCACGTCGGCCTGGTGCTCAGCGGGCGCGCGGTCGCGAGGATGGACGACGGGACCGAGCGCGTAATGGAGCCGGGTGACCTATTCCACGTCCCGCCCGGCCACGACAGCTGGGTAGTGGGCGACGAGGCGTATGTCTCGCTGCACCTTTTGGGCAGCGAGGACTACGCGGCCTGAGCGGGTCGCTTTCAGGTGAGGCTCGCGAAGTACCTCGCGCACGGCGGCGTCGCCTCGCGACGCGCGGCCGAGGAGCTGATCGCCGCCGGCAGGGTTCGCGTCGGTCGGCGAGGTCGTGACCGACCCAGCCCGCGATGTCGACGAGTCGAGCGCCGTCAGCGTCGACGGCAGGGAGGTGACGCCCGAATCGCGCGAGGTCTGGGTGCTCCACAAGCCGGCAGGCGTCACTTCGACCGCGCGCGAGCCCGGCTCGCGCCGCGCCGTCGTCGATCTCGTCGACTCGCCGGCGCGGCTCTACCCGGTCGGCCGGCTCGACGCCGACTCGACCGGCCTGATCCTGCTGACCAACGACGGCGAGCTCGCCAACCGCCTCACGCATCCTCGCTACGAGGTGCCGCGGACCTATCGGGTGTCGCTCGCGCGCCGGCCCAGCGACCGCGAGCTGCGGCAGCTGCGCGACGGTGTCGGCCTCGACGACGGCCCGACGCTCCCGGCGAAGGTGTCGCGCCGCGGCCCGCGCGAGATCGAGATCACCCTGCGCGAGGGGCGCAACCGACAGGTCCGGCGGATGGCCGAGGCGGTCGGCAACCGCGTGGCGTCGCTGCAGAGGATCGCCTTCGGCTCGCTGCGGCTCGGCGACCTCCCCGAGGGAGCCGCCCGGCGCCTCGACGCGGGAGAGGTCGAGCGGCTCTGGAAAGATCCCCGACCAGATGAGCTCGAGCAGCAGCGCACGACAGGCTGTGGGCCGTCCGCGGGGCGGTGCAGGTCGACCGCAACGAGGCCGACTCGATTCTCGCCGCGACCGAGGAGCTGGTCGGCGAGGTGATCGCGCGCAACGAGCTGAGCCCGAGGCGATGGTGAGCTGCATCTTCACGGTCACCTCCGACCTCGACGCCGAGTTCCCCGCCGTCGCCGCGCGAAGGCTCGGGCTCGACGCCGTTCCGCTGCTCTGCGCCTCCGAGGTGCCCGTGCCCGGGAGCGATGCCGCGCGTGATCCGCCTGCTGGTCCACTACTACGCCGCCCCCGAGCACGGCCCGTACACGCCTACCTCGGCGAGACCCAGGCGCTGCGCTCGGACCTGCAGTCGGCGCAGTGACGCTGGCGACCGCGCCACAATAGAGCCGCTGCAGAATGATGACCGTCACCTTCGCCGACAAGCTCGCGCGCATCCCGCACTACGACGCCGGCATGCACCCCGCCGACGCCAAGACCGCGTTCGGGGCGGAGAACGCGATCAAGCTCGCCTCGAACGAGTCCGCGTGGCCGCCGCACTCGGCGGTCGTCGAGGCCGTGGCGCGCGCCGCCGCCGAGGCCAACCGCTACCCCGACCAGCACGCCCGCCTGCTGCGGCGCCGGATCGCCGAGCGCTACGACACCGACCCCGCGCGGGTCGCGGTCGGCAACGGCTCCTGCGAGATCCTGCTCGCCGCCGCCGAGGCGCTCTGCGAGCCGGGGGCCGAGCTCGTCTACGCGTGGCCGGCGTTCTCGATGTACCCGCATCTCGCGGCGCTCTCCGGAGCGCGGGAGATCCGCGTCCCGCTCGGCGACGGCTATGTCCACGACCTCGACGCGATCCTCACCGAGATCACCGCCGCGACTCAGCTCGTGCTGATCTGCAACCCCAACAACCCGACCGGGACCTACCTGCCGGCGGAGCGCGTCGGCGCCTTCGTCGATCGCGTCCCCGACCACGTGACCGTGATCCTCGACGAGGCATACATCGAGTTCCAGGTCGCCGACGACCCCGAGGCGACCCTCGACCTGCTGCGCGACCACCCCAACCTCGTCTGCCTGCGCACGTTCAGCAAGTGCCTACGGGCTCGCCGGGATGCGCGTCGGCTACGCGCTGTGCTCGGCGCAATTCAGCGCCGCGGTCGACGCCGTGCGCCAGCCGTTCAGCGTCAACGCCCTCGCCCAGGCGGCGGCGGCCGAGGCGATCCTGCACCAGGACGACGTCATGCGCCGCATCGAGCGCACGGTCGCCGAACGGCTCTGGGTGGAGGAGGAGCTGCACGAGCTGGGCCTCACGACCGCCGAGACGCAGGCCAACTTCTCCTGGGTGGCGCTCGGCGACCGCGACGAGCGCGAGGTCGTCGAGTCGCTCGGCCGCTCCGGCGTGATCGTGCGCCCCGGCGACGGGCTCGGCGGGCCCGGGCACATCCGGGTCACCCACGGCACCCGCGCCGAGAACGAGGCCTTCATCGAAGCCCTGCGGGACGCCTTGGAGATGACGTAGGGTGGCGCGCGTGAAGGCAGGGACCGCACTCGCGGCGGTCGTGGCGCTGGCGGCGATCGCGCCGGCGACCGCGGCGGCCGATCAGCGCTACGCATCGCCGGGCGGGACCCCCGTGGACGACTGCACCCAGCCCGACCCCTGCGACTTCGAGACGGCGGTCGAGGGAGCGGCCGACGGCGACGAGGTGATCGTCGAGCCCGGGGTCCACCCGGCGCCGGCGCAGGTCAGCCTCACGACCGCGACCGTCGTCCACGGCGTCGAGGGCCAGCCGCCTCCCCGGATCGTCTCGACGGCGGGGACCGCGATCTCGGTGACCCACCCGCAGGCCGTGCTGCGCTGGCTCGACGTCAAGCACAGCGGCGCCGGCGACGCGCTGCTGCTCGACGACGGCCTGGGCGAGCGGCTCACCGTGCGCTCGACGAGCCCCGGCTTCACGTGCCACGTTCGCGGGGCCACCCTCCGCGACAGCATCTGCTGGGCGACGGGCCCGGGCGGCGACGCGGCGGGCATGTTCACGAACGCATCCGTGGACCACACCTCGATCTACAACGTCACGGCGTTCGCGTCGGGGCCGGGGTCGAGCGGGGTGCGGGTCCAGGCCCAGAACGGGTTCGCCGATTTCGACGGCCTCAACGTGATCGCCAAGGGATCGGTCGACATCGAGGTCGTGACCCCCCCGGCAACCGCGGTCGCCGTCGCCAGCTTCGACTACAGCAACTACGCGACCCAGAGCCTGGTCGGCCCGGAGAGCTTTGCGTCGGCCCCGGGGCTTTCGAACAACCAGACGGCCCCGCCGCAGTTCGTCGACGCGGCGGCCGGCAACTTCGAGGAGGACCCCAGCTCGCCGACGATCGACCGCGGCACGCTCGAGGTGAACGCGGGGCAGGCCGACGTCGACGGCGACGCCCGGGTTCAGGGCTTCGGGATCGACATCGGGGCCCAGGAGCTCTTCGTCGGGCCGCCGCCCCCCGACACCAACCCGCCCGACACCAGAATCCTCAAGTAGCCCGAAGGCGCGCACCAAGCGCCGCATCTCGAAGTTCAAGTTCGGCACCACCGAGCCGGCGGGCGCGGTGTTCATGTGCAGCCTCGACGGCAAGGCGTTCTCGCGCTGCGCGCTCGCCGAAGAATTTCGCGTCAAGCGCGGCAAGCGCCACAGCTTCGCCGTCTACTCGATCGACGCGGCGGGCAACGCCGATCCGACCCCTGACGCATACTCCTGGAAGGTCCAGCGCAAGTAGTCGCAACGCGGGGACTGGTTGACGCCACGCCCGCTTGCCAGGGCTGGAAGGTCAAGAAGAAGAAACGGAAGTAGCGATCGCCGCAAATTGTGGTTTGCGATTCGCTGCGATCCCTGCTACAAACTCCCGCCAGTGACGCGCTCCGGCACGCACCTCTTCGACGTGGCCGCCCGCTTCGGGCGCCGCTTCGCCTGCCCGCCGGCGCTACTACTGGTATTGGCGATTTACCTAGGCGTCCGGCCCGCGGCTGCCTGAGCCGCCAGACGCAGACTCACCCGCCGGACGCCCCGACCATCGGCCGTACGCCGATCCCGCACCGGTATACGCAACTAGAGGACCTCAAGCAGACTACTTCGAAAGGCTGAAAGCAAATGATGATCGTGATGAAAGAGGGTGCGACCGCGGAACAGATAGACGCGGTCGTCGAGCGCGTCGAGTCGGTGGGCTGCTCCGCCCATCTCTCGAGCGGCGAGCTGCTGACCGTTATCGGGGCGATCGGCGACCGCGACCGCGTCGCGAGCCTGGGGCTCGAGGGGGCGCCGGGTGTGGACCACCTGGTCCCGATCCTCAAGCCCTACAAGCTCGCCTCGTCGCAGTTCAAGAAGGGCGAGCGAAGCGTCTTCGAGGTCGAGGGCCGCAAGGTCGGGGGCGGCAACTTCGCCCTGATCGCCGGCCCCTGCACCGTCGAGAGCCGCGAGCAGACGCTCGACGTCGCGCGCTGCGTGGCCGACGCCGGCGCCGCGATGCTGCGCGGAGGCGCCTACAAGCCCCGGACCTCGCCGTACAGCTTCCAGGGCCTCGGCAGCGAGGGCCTGGCGCTGCTCCAGGAGGCCAAGGAGCAGACCGGCCTGCCCGTCGTCACCGAGCTGATGGACGTGCGCGACGTCGGCCGACGTCGTCGAGGTCGCGGACGTGATCCAGATCGGCGCGCGCAACATGCAGAACTACACCCTGCTCGCCGAGGCGGGCCGGACCGACTGCGCGGTGCTGCTCAAGCGCGGCCTCTCCTCGACGCTCGAGGAGCTGCTGATGGCGGCGGAGTACGTCCTCAAGGAGGGCAACGAGCGGGTGATGCTGTGCGAGCGCGGGATCCGGACGTTCGAGACGGCGTACCGGTTCACGCTCGACCTGCTGGCCGTGCCCGCACTGCGCGAGCTGACCCACCTACCGGTAATCGTCGACCCGAGCCACGCGGCCGGGCGGCGCGACTGGGTCCAGCCGATGTCGCTGGCCGCGGCCGCGGCGGGCGCCGACGGGATCATCGTCGAGGTTCACAACGAGCCCGACGAGGCGATCTGCGACGGCCCGCAGGCGATCGCGACCGAGGTCTTCCCCGAGTACGCGGAGCAGCTGCGCCGCGTCGCGGAGCTGGCCGGCAACGAGCTGAGCGCGGTCTAGGGCAGTTCCCATGCGCATCGCCGTCCTCGGCGTCGGCCTGATCGGCGGCTCGATCGGGCTGGCCGCCAGGCGGCGGCTCGGAGCCGAGGTCGCCGGGTATGACCCGGACGCCGCGATCCTCGATCGCGCCCTCGAGCGCGAGGCGCTCGACGTCGCGCACGAATCCGTGGCCGAGGCGGTCGCCGGGGCCGACGTGGTCTTCTGCGCCGCGCCGGTCGGCGCGCTGCCGGCGATCATCCGCGAGGCGCTCGACGCAGCGCCCGCCGAGGCGGTCGTGACCGACGTCGGATCGACCAAGCGCGACCTGGTCGCCGAGCTCGCCGACGAGCCCGCCGGCGAGCGCTTCATCGGCGGGCACCCGCTGGCGGGCGCCGAGACCGCGGGCGTGGAGGGCGCGCGCGCCGACCTCTTCGACGGTGCGCGCTGGTATCTGACGCCGACCGAGGGCTCGAGCGGCCTCCACTACGACCGACTGCAGCGCGCGATCGCCGACCTCGGCGCCCGCCCGCAGGCGATCGACGCCGGGACCCACGATCGCGCTGATGGCGACGGTCAGCCACCTTCCGCACGTGCTCGCCAACGTCCTCGCATCGCAGGCGGCCGCGGCGAGCGCCGACGAGTCCGAGCGCATGCCCGAGGTCGGGCGCAGCTTCCGCGACTCGACCCGGGTGGCGGGCGCCAACCCAGCGATCTGGGCGGACATCTTCGCCACCAACAGCGATGCCGTCGCGGCCGAGATCGACGCGGTCGTGGAGCGCCTGCGCGAGGCCGCCGAGCTGCTGCGCGCCGGCGACTCCGAGGCGGTGGCCGCATGGCACCGCGGCGCCCGCGACGATCGCCGGGCTCTGCTCGACGGCGAGGCCGCCGGAGGCCCGCTCCAGGAGCTGCGCGTCGTCGTCGACAACCGTCCCGGCACCGTCGCCGAGATCGCGCTCGCGCTGGGAGAGGCGGGCGTCAACATCGAGGACATGGCGCTCGACCCCGCCGCCGACATGGAGACCGGCGCGATCACGCTCTGGATCGCGGGCGAGGACGCCGCCCGGCGCGCGGCCGAGACGATGCGCGGGCTCGGCCATTCGGCGACGGCGCTGCCCGCCGACGAATGAGCTCCGACGCGCTTCGAGCCGGCGGGCCCGCTGCGCGGGACGCTGCGCCCGCCGCCCGACAAGTCGATCTCGCACCGCGCGGCGTCTGATCGCCGCGATGAGCGACGGCGACATCCCGGATCGAGCGACTATCTGGACGCCGCCGACACGCGCTCGTCGCTCGATGCGGTGAGCGCCCTCGGCGCCTCGGTCGAGGCCGAGCCCGACGGCGAGGGATCGCTGATCGTCACGGTCGGCGGAGTCGGGCTGCGCGGCGCGGGCGCGGGCGCGAGCATCGACGTCGGCAACGCCGGCACGCTTCTGCGGATCCTTCCCGGCTGGCTCGCGGGACAGGGAGCGGGGGAGTGGACGCTCGACGGCGACGAGTCGATCCGCCGCCGTCCCGTGGACCGTGTCGCCGAGCCGCTGCGCCTGATGGGCGCGACGGTCGAGTGCCGCGAAGAGCGCCTGCCGCCGCTGCGCGTCGAGGGGGCGGACCTGACCGGGATCTCGCTACGAGCTCCCCGTCGCCAGCGCGCAGGTGAAGTCGTGCGTGCTGCTCGCCGGGCTGCTCGCCGACGGAGAGACCCGGGTCACCGAGCCCGCGCCCTCGCGCGACCACACCGAGCGCATGCTGCGCGCCGCGGGCGCCGATGGTCGAGGTCACCGACACCGCCTCGCTCGCCACGGCGCGAAGCCCCTCGCGTCCGCGGGTGAGCGTGCGGCGCGCCGAGTCGCTGGACCTCGGATCCGTCGCCGTCCCGGGCGACCTCTCGTCGGCCGCTTTCTGTCGTCGCAGCCGCGCTGCTCGTGCGCGGCAGCGACGTGGTTCTCGAGGACGTCGGTCTCAACCCGACGCGCAGCGGCTTTCTCGGGATCGTCAACCGCATGGGCGGCGCGCTCGAGGTCGACGAGAAGGCCGCGGCGGGCAACGAGCCGCGCGGGACCAT
This sequence comes from uncultured Thermoleophilia bacterium, assembly GCA_963838145.1. Lineage (GTDB taxonomy): Bacteria > Actinomycetota > Thermoleophilia > Solirubrobacterales > 70-9 > DASPWW01. Next base: position 185,294 of record CAWIPX010000008.1, on the reverse strand, counting down.
TCGCGCCCGCAGCGGCCCGCTCGAGGGCACCCGCGTCGGCGCGGCCGAGGTCCCACTGACCATCGACGAGCTGCCTCTCGTCGCCCTGCTCGGCTGCTTCGCCGAGGGCGAGACGGTCGTCACCGGGGCCGCGGAGCTTCGTCACAAGGAGTCGGACCGCATAGCCACGGTCGTCGACGGCCTCGGCGGCCTCGGCGCCGAGATCGAGGCGCTCGAGGACGGCTTCGTCGTCAGGGGCACGGGCGGCCTGCGCGGCGGGGCGATCGACGCCCAGGGCGACCACCGCCTGGCGATGCTCGGAGCGGTCGCGGGCCTCGCCTCGACCGAGGGGGTGGAGGTCCGGGGAATGGACGCCGCCGGCGTCAGCTATCCCGGCTTCGAGCGCGACCTCGAGGGCTTGCTGGCCTAGTCGCGCTCGGCTGGGATGCCCGTCGCCGGGCCATGGCGACAGGATCAGCAGCAGGCGCGCGTCCTCGGTGGCGCGGACCTCGTGGCGCTCGTTGGGGTCGAACTGGGCGAACAGCCCGGGGCCGCCGCTGACGGACTCCCCGCCCGGCTCGCTCAGCTCGACGGCGCCGCTGGTGACGACGAGCCAGGCGCGCTCGTGGACCTGGTGCTCGTCGAGTGCCTCGCCGGCGCGAAGCTGGATCACGATCGCGCGACCCTCGTCCGTCGAGACGAGCACCTCGGGCTCCTGCGGCTTGACGTCGAGCGAGTTGAGGTCCCAGGTCTGCATGCGCGGCGGGACTCTATCCATATCCGGCATCACCAACTTCACATGTCCGTCGCAGCAGAGCTGCGCCAAGCATCCCTCCAACTTCACATGTCGGTCGCAGCAGAGCTGCGCCTGCTTACCTTCGTCGCATGGTCATCGCGATCGACGGCCCGGCGGGGGCGGGCAAGTCCACGGTCGCGCGTGGCGTGGCGGAGGCGCTCGGCCTGACCTATCTCGACTCGGGAGCCATGTACCGCTCCGTCGCACTCGCCGCGCCTGCGCCGGGGGCATCGACCCCGACGACGCCGAGGCCCTGGGCGGGCTGGCCCGCGGGCTGGAGATCGGCTTCGACGACGACGCCGTGCGCCTCGACGGCGAGGACGTGAGCGACCGGATCCGCACGCCGGAGGTCGGGGAGGCCGCATCGCGCGTCGCGACTCATCCGGAGGTGCGCGAGGCGATGGTCGCCCGCCAGCGATCCCTGATCGACCGCGGCGGCTATGTCGCGGAGGGCCGTGACATCGGGACCGTCGTCAGCCCCGACGCGCCGCTCAAGGTCTTCCTGACCGCGAGCGACGAGGAGCGCGCCCGCCGGCGCGCCGCCGAGACCGGGGAGCCGCTCGAGCGGGTCGTCGAGGAGCAGGGACGCCGAGACGCGCGCGACACCGAGCGCGAGCACGGGGCCCTGCGGCCGGCCGCCGACGCGGTCGAGGTCGACACCACCGGCCTCGAGGTCGGCGAGGTCGTGGACCGGATCGTCGACCTCGCCCGCCGAGCGCGGGCTGGCGTGATGGCGCGCCTGCCCCAGATAGCGATCGTCGGCTTCCCCAACGTCGGCAAGAGCACGCTCGCGAACCGCCTCGCGGGAGGGCGCGAGGCGGTCGTCGCGCCCGAGGCCGGTGTGACCCGCGACCGCAAGGCCCTCGACGCCGAGTGGAACGGGACCCGCTTCCAGCTCGTCGACACGGGGGGCGTGGACCTCGAGGCCGACGACTCGCTGTCGCGCGCGGTCCAGCGCCAGGCCCGCGAGGCGATCTCCGACGCCGACGCCGTGATGCTCGTCATCGACGCACGCGCCGGCGTGCGGGCGGGCGACGCCGAGCTCGCCGCGACGCTGCGCGGCGCCGACGTGCCCGTGCTCGTCGTCGCCAACAAGGTCGACCGGCCCGCAGACGAGCACATGACCGCCGAGCTCCACGGCCTCGGCCTCGGCGAGCCCTTCGCCGTCTCGGCGACCCACGGCCTCGGCACCGGCGACGTGCTCGACCGCGTCGCGGAGGTCGCGTCGGCGATCGAGCAGCCCGGCCGAGGACGAGGAGGCGGTCAGGCTCGCGATCATCGGGCGCCCCAACGTCGGCAAGTCCTCGCTTCTCAACCGCCTGCTCGGCGCCGAGCGCGTGATCGTCTCCGAGCGCGCCGGCACGACCCGCGACGCGATCGACACCGAGCTCGAGGTCGACGGGCGCCGCGTCGTCCTCGTCGACACCGCCGGGATCCGCCGCCGGAGCAAGATCGCGGGAACGGTCGACTACTACGCCCAGCTTCGCGCCGAGCGCGCCGCCGAGCGCGCCGACGTCGCGATAGTCGTCTGCGACGCCTCCGAGGGCGTCACGTCCGAGGACCTGCGCATCGCCGAGCTGGCGATGCGCTCCGGGTGCGCGACGATCGTCGCGCTCAACAAATGGGACATCGCCGACCTCGACCTCGAGGACGCCAGGGCGCGGCTCGAGCGGCGCGTGAGGATGCGTCCCCCGCTTCGCACGACCTCGGCGAAGACCGGCCGCGGCATCGCGCCGCTGCTGCGCGAGGCGCTCGAGCTCGCCGACCGCCGCGGCGAGCGCGTGCCGACGCCCGAGCTCAACAGCTTCATCGCCGACGTCGTCGCGACCACGCCGCCGCCCTCGAAGCGCGGCAGGCGCCTGCGCCTCTACTACGGCGCCCAGGTCGGCCGCCGCCCGCCGCGCTTCGCGATCCAGGTCAACGACCGGCGCCTGATCTCGCGCGACTGGGCCTACCACCTCGAGAACCGCCTGCGCGAGCGCTATGAGCTCCGCGGAGTCCCGGTCGTGGTCGACTTCGTCCCCCACACCCAGCGCGGCGAGCGAGGGCGGCGATCGGGCCGGCGCGAGGGCAGCGGGCGAACGTGAACATGCTGCAAATCGGGAACCTGCGTCGGTTTCAGGGGACTCGGGTATAACCCGCCGCCGTGGCCGAGCCTCCCTCCAGCGGACCCGGGTACACGCTGCGGCGGCGTCTCAGCGCCTCTGGTACCGCGTCCAGGACGCCGGCATCGCCCTCGCGCGGGGCCCGAAATGGCGTCGCGTCGAAGGCCCGCCAGGCCTGGCTCGGGCTCTCCGCTACCAACCGCCGCCGCGTCGCGATCGGCGGCGGGGCGGTGCTCGCGATCGTCGTGATCGCCTTCCTGATCGCTCCCCGCGCTGCCCTGCGGCCTGCCGGGCGCCGGGAGCTGCCCGCCCGACGACGACGCCGCGGCGATCGTCCCCAGCGACGCGCTGCTCTACGTCCACGTCAACACCGACACCGACAGCGAGCAGTACGAGCGCGCCGCCGACGCTCGCGGGGCGCGTGCCGACCCTGACCTCGCAGCTCGTGGCCAGGCTTCCCGGCGCCGCCGGGGCCGGGATCGACTACGCCCGCGACGTGCGCCCATGGCTCGGCGGCGAGGCGGCCGTCGCACTGATCCCCGGCGCCGGCGACGACGTCGAGCAGGCGCTGATGCTCGAGATCGGCGACGAGAACGGGGCCGAGAGCTTCACCGGCGAGCTGGTCGGGCGGCGAACCGAGAGCCGCGACTACGCGGAGGTGCCGGTGACGACCCAGCGCGACCTCTCGACGGCGGAGGTGGGCGGGTTCCTCGTGATCGGGCCCACCGAGGCGGTCCACGCCGTCATCGACGCGCAGGGGCCCGAAGGCCGATCGCTCGAGGACTCCGAGCCCGCCGAGGAGGTCGCCGACGAGCTACCCGACGACAGCCTCGTCACGGCGTTCGTCTCCGAGCAGGGCGCGGCCGACCTGTTTCGGGCCGGCGCTCCGCTCGGCTCCCTCGAGGCGTTCGTGAACTCCGACGCGACGACGGGCGCGGGGGCGGCGCTCGTGGCCGGAGACGACGGGGTCGAGATCGAGTCCCACAGCGCTCTCGATCCCGAGCGGCTCGAGTCCTCGCCGGGGTTCTTCGGCGCCTTCGCGCCCTTCGACCCGAGCCTCGGCGGCGAGCTCAGCCCGGGCGCGCTGGTCTACCTCGGCCTCGGCGACCCCGAGAAGAGCATCGAGGCCCTGCTCGCCCAGGCGAGCGCCGAGACGCCCGGCCTCACGAAGGGCTTCGAGAAGTTCGCCGAGGACGTCAGGAAGGACGGCGACGTCAACATCGAGCGTGAGGTGCTCCCGCTGCTGGGCGGCGAGGTCGCGATCGGGATCGAGCCCCCGCCCAAGGGCGGCGACGGGAACGCATCGAACGAGGACGAGGAGCCGCCCGAGGGGATCGCGCCCGGCGGGCCGGCGCCGCTTCCGGCCGAGCCCGGCGAGCTGAGCTTCACCGGCGTCCCCTATGTCGTCCTCGTCGCCGACGACGTCGACGAGGATCAGGCCCGAAAGACGCTGGCCGACCTCCAGGTGCCGATCGCCGAGGCGCTCGACCCCGGGGAGGGTGGGCAGGCGCCCGTCTTCGAGGGCACCGACATCGAGGGCCTTCAGGCGCGCAGCCTGAGGATCTCGCCGACCGTCAACCTGACCTACGCGATCTTCGACGAGAAGCTCGTCGTCGCCACCGACCCGGCCGGCATCGAGCAGGTCAAGGCCGGCGAGGAGAGCCTCGACGGACTCGGACGAGTACGAGCAGGCAACCGAGGGCTTCGGCGACGGCCTCTCGGCGGCGCTCTACCTCAACGTCGGCGACCTGATCGCGCTCGCCGAGCGCCAGGGGCTCGCCGAGGACCCCGCGTACGCGCTGTTCGCGGACGAGGTTCGCAGGCTCCGGGCGATGGGGCTCGCCGTCGAGCGCGACGACGAGGGCATCGACGGCCGTCTGCGCCTCACCGTCGAGCAGTGATGGGCGAGCGGCTAGCATGCCCGCGTCATGACTGAGATCGACAAGCTCGGAGAGGGCGAGCACCTCTTCACCTCGGAGTCCGTCACCGAGGGCCACCCCGACAAGATCTGCGACCAGATCTCCGACGGCGTCCTCGACGCGGTCCTCACCGACGACCCCAACGGGCGCGTCGCCTGCGAGACGCTCGTCAACACCGGGCTCGTGGTCGTCTCGGGCGAGATCACGACCGAGACCTACGTCGACATCCAGGACATCGCCCGCGAGACGATCCGCAAGATCGGCTACACGGATGCCGACCTCGGCTTCTCCGCCGACTCCTGCGCGGTGATCAACGCGATCGACAAGCAGTCGGCCGACATCGCCCAGGGCGTCGACGAGGCGCTCGAGCGCCGCACCGACCCGGGTGACGACGACGAGCTCGACCTCGCCGGCGCCGGCGACCAGGGAATGATGTTCGGCTACGCGACGCGCGAGACGCCGGAGCTGATGCCGCTGCCGATCGCGCTCGCGCACAGGCTGGCCCACCGCCTCGCCGAGGTCCGGCGCGGTGACGTCATCAACTACCTGCGCCCCGACGGCAAGACCCAGGTCACCGTCCGCTACGAGAACGGCCGCCCGATCGAGATCGAGCGAGTCCTGATCTCGACCCAGCACAACGACGGAGTCGACCCCGACACGCTGATCCGCCCCGACCTCTGGGAGCACGTCGTCCACCCGATTCTCCCCGCGGAGCTCTACGACGAGCGCAAGCTCAACACGAAGCAGAACTTCTTCGTCAACCCGACCGGCCGCTTCGTCATCGGCGGCCCCGTCGGCGACGCCGGCCTGACCGGGCGAAAGATCATCGTCGACACCTACGGCGGCGCCGCCCGCCACGGCGGAGGCGCCTTCTCCGGCAAGGACCCGTCGAAGGTGGACCGCTCGGGTGCCTACGCGGCGCGCTACGTCGCCAAGAACGTCGTCGCCGCGGGCCTCGCCGACCGCTGCGAGGTCCAGGTCGCCTACGCGATCGGCGTCGCGCATCCGGTCTCGCTGATGGTGGAGACCTTCGGGAGCGGCAAGCTCGGCGACTCCGAGATCGCGCGCCTCGTGCAGGAGGTCTTCGACCTGCGCCCCGCCGCGATTCGCCGCGACCTCGACCTGCACCGGCCGATCTACCAGAAGACCGCCGCCTATGGCCACTTCGGCCGCGACGACCACGACTTCACGTGGGAGCGGGTCGACCGCGCCGACGCGCTTCGCGACGCGGCCGGCACCGAGTCCGGCTCCGCGCAGCCGGCCGAGGTCTCCTAGGACCTCGGCGGCTACCTCCGCTTCTTCTTTTTCTTCACCTTCCAGTCGTCGCTCGCCGGCGTGGCGTCGACATTGCCGGCCTCATCGCCGGCGCTCACCGAGAACGTGTGCTTGCCCTTCTTGACCTTGACGGTGTAGGGCGAGGCGCAGGCGGCGAACGCGCCACCGTCGAGCGAGCACCGGAAGCTGGCGACGGCTCTGGCGTCGGTTCCCGAGAACTCGAACGTTGCCGTCTTCTTCTTCGTCTTGTCCTTCGGGCCGGCGGTGATCGTCGTGTCGGGCGGGCTCGTGTCGGTCCCATCGGGAGGAGTGGTATTGACGCCGAACAAGCGACTCGCGGGCGACCCGACATTGCCGACGGGGTCCGTGGCGCGCACCTCGAAGCTGTGCGGACCGTCCCCTAGCGAAGCGGTCGTGTGGCTCTCGCCCGGTCCGCTGCAGGCACCGAACGGCCCAGAGTCGACCCTGCACTCGAACGTCGATCCCGGCTCGTTCGAGGAAAACACGAACGTCGGGCGTCTGGTCGCCGGTCTCACCTGAGGGCCCGCTGTCGATCGAGGCGACCGGCCCGGTGACGTCACACACCGCCGCGTTGATCGCGAGCGCGTCGGGAAGCTCCGAGGTGTTGCCGCTGCGCGTCGGTCTGGGTCGCGCTCACACACTGCCCATTCGGAAGCGATGAGGGAAATGTCACCATCCACGCGACGCCGTCAACATCGAGCTCGGAGGCCACGAACTCCTTGACGTCGCCTCGCTCGGTGACCGTCTCGAAGACGCTGAGCGTTGCGTTGGCCGCCGCGCCGTTGCCCCCCAGCGTCGTGTTCGTCGGCGGGTTGAGGATCGGCGCGTCGATGGCGCCGTTCGGGCCGTCCACCCGGTTGCCCACGACCGTTTCCGGCAGTGTCCGTGCGCAGGTCGATGAAGCACGGCGAGCTTCGAGTTCGCCTCGTCCGAGCCGGGCTCGAGCTTCAGGTGCACCGTCGACGGGCGACCGTTCGAGCCCTGTACCTCGCCGGCTGACCGTGAAGGCCGCCAGGGTCTCGCACACGTTCCAGCGTGAAGTGCCACGGATCGCGTCTGGCAAGCACCGACCCGCACCGAGGCGATGGCCGCCTCCCAAGGCCAGGAAGCCGAGGCACGGCTAGCCGGCGGGCCTTCCGGGGACGCGTTCATGCGGGCGACGGATCCTGCATAGGTGTCGCGATAGCGACACGTAGCCATCGACTCGCTCCCCTTATTGACCCGCGCAATCGCGCGGGAGTGCCGGTCGGCCCGCTGCTCGGCCGCTGCGCCGGGCGCGCGGGCTCCTCGTCGGGCTCGCCCAGGCCCGCGTGGCCGTGCGCGTTGCGGGTCGCCGCGTCGACCTGCTCGACGACCTCCTCGGGCTGCGCGACGCCGGCGAAGATGAAGTTGTAGTCGTCGCCCGCGGCGGTGTCGAAGTCGACGTCGCCGATCTGCATCGCGCGCTGGAAGACGGACTGGTCGTAGTTGACGTTCTGGACGCGCTCGAGGCGCGTTTCCTGGACCTCGCGCGAGATGATCCCGCGCTTGATGTTGAGGCGCCGATTGGTGATCGTGTAGGTAGTCGACACGCGCTTGATGAAGCCGACGAGGATCGTGATCGCGACGCCGGCGATGACGATGATCGTGACCAGCCCCTTGTCGACCTCGTCGCCGGTGACGGCGGTCACGGCGGCGACGAGCGCGGCGACGATCGCCGTGATCAGGGTGCCCTTGAGGTAGAAGCCGAGGATCGCCCGCCACGACGGGTGTCCCTGAAAGATCACCTGCTCGCCGGGGCTCAGCTTGAAGCGCCATCGGCGGGGAATTATATGCCGCTCCGGCGGCCGCGCACGTCAGCCGGCCCATCCGCGCCGCTTCCTAGGCTCGTCCGGATGGCCATCGCCAAGGTCGAGCCGCTGACGACCGCCCGCGCCCTGCGCGGGCCCTTCGACTACCGCCTCCCCGACGAGATGAGCGAGGTCGAGGTCGGCAGCGTGCTCCTGGTCCCGTTCGGGCGCCGCCGCGTCCTCGGCGTCGTCGTCGACCTCGCCGAGGCCAGCGAGCTGCCGCCCGAGCGCCTCGCGGAGCCGATCGAGGCGCTCGAGGCCGGGACGCCGCCCGAGCTGGTGCGCCTCGGCCTCTGGGTCGGCGGCGAGTACTGCTCGACCCCCGCCCGCGGACTCGAGCTGGTGCTGCCGCCCGGGACGGGGGCCGCGGGCAGGCGGGTGCGCCCCAAGCTCGAGCTGCGCGCGCAGATCACGCCCGCCGGAGGCGGCGCCCTCGCCGACGGGGAGCGCCTCGGCTCGCGACAGCGCGCGGTCCTCACCGCGCTCGCCGCGCGGCCCGCCGCCGACGGCCTATCGTCGGTCGAGCTCGCCGCCGCCTGCGGCGCCGACCGCTCGACCCTTCGCCGTCTCGAGGCGCGCGGCCTCGTCTCCCTGCACGAGGGCGAGACGCGGCGGCGCCCGGCGCTGACCGCGATCGGCGCGCGCCGCGGCGAGGTTCGCCTCACCGCCGACCAGGAGGCGGCGACGCGGCGCATCACCGCGGCGATCGCCGGCGACAAGCCGGGCGACGGCCGCTTCCTGCTCCACGGCGTCACCGGCTCCGGCAAGACCGAGGTCTACCTGGCGGCCGCGGGCGAGGCGCTGCGACGCGGCCGCGGCGCGATCGTGCTCGTCCCCGAGATCGCGCTGACGCCGCAGACGATCACCCGCTTTCGCGAGCGCTTCGGCGACACCGTCGCGCTGCTTCACTCGCGGCTGGGTGCGGGGGAGCGCTACGACGAGTGGCGGCGCCTGCGCAGCGGCGACGCCCTGGTCTGCGTCGGGCCGCGCTCGGCGGTCTTCGCCCCCGTGCGCGACCTCGGGCTCGTCGTCGTCGACGAGGAGCACGACTCCGGCTACAAGCAGGAGTCCGACCCGCGCTACGACGCGCGCCAGGTCGCGCGCCGCCGCGCCGACGACGCGGGCGCGGTACTCGTCTGCGGCACCGCGACTCCGCGCCCCGAGAGCTGGCTCGACCTCGAACGCCTCGAGCTGCCCGAGCGCGTGGACGGCCAGGCGATGCCGCCGGTCGACGTGCTCGACATGCGCGAGTCGGACCCGCGCGAGGGGCCGTTTCACCCGGCCACGTCGGCGGCCCTCCGCGAGGTCGCCTCGCGCGGCGAGAAGGCGATCGTGCTGCTCAACCGCCGCGGCTGGTCGCCGCACCTCTCGTGCCGCTCGTGCGGCCACACCTGGTCGTGCGAGGCGTGCGACGTGTCGCTCGTCACCCACCGAAACGTGGGTCGCCTCGCGTGCCATCACTGCGGCCACGTCGAGGCGATCCCGGAGTCTTGTCCCGAGTGCGGCTCGGTCACGCTCGCGCGCGCCGGCGCCGGGACGGAGCGAATCGAGGCCGTGCTCGAGCGCCTCGTCGGCTCCGCCGAGGTCATGCGGCTCGATTCCGACAGCGTCTCGGGGACCGGCTCCCACCAGGAGATCCTGAGCCGCTTCCAGGATGCGCCTGCGGGCATTCTCGTCGGGACCCAGATGGTCGCCAAGGGCCACGACTTCTCCGACGTCGCGCTGAGCGTCATCCTCGATGCCGACGCGACGCTTCGCTTTCCGGACTTCCGCGCCGAGGAGCGCACCTTCGCGCTCGTCGCTCAGCTCGCCGGGCGAAGCGGCAGGGGGGATGCCGGCGGCCGCGTGCTCGTCCAGACCCTCGCCCCGGAGGCCGAGCCGATCCTTGCCGCAGCGCGCCACGACTCGACCGCGTTCGTGACCGCGGAGCTCGAGCGCCGCCGCGCGCTCGCCTATCCGCCGTTCTCCCACCTGGTCCGGATCGAGCTCGCCGCGGACGAGGCCGGCGAGGTCTCGCGCGACGCCCGCGCCGTGCACGCCGCGCTGGAGGGGGCGCTTCCGGAGGGCGCCGAGCTGCTCGGACCGGCGCCGCGGCTGCGCGTGCGCGGGCGCCATCGCCGCCAGCTCCTGATCAAGGGAAGCGACCGCGTGGCGACGACGGCCGCGGTGCGCGACGCGGTCGAGGCGCTGACGACCGGCCGCGCCATACGCGCGAGCTCGCTGAGCGTCGACATCGACCCGCAGTGACCTCACCGACTGCACACGCTCGTCCGCAGCAGAGCTGCGTCTGAACGCCTGGAGCGCCTGCCCGAATATCTAGACTCGCAAGCGTGAGCGACGACCGGACAACCGAACTCGACACCGAGCCGGTGAGCCCGCAGGGGCCCGGCGACGAGATCGAGCCCCAGCTCAGCCCCGAGGCGCGCGAGCGCCGCCGCGCGGCGCTGTCCCAGGTGCGGACGTTCGGCGACCCGGTGCTCAAGTCGCCCGCGACCCCGGTCACCGAGTTCGACGACCGTCTCGCCGAGGAGGTCGAGCACATGGTCGCGATCATGCGCGACGGGCTCGGGGTCGGACTCGCCGCAACCCAGCTCGGCTTGATGCGGCGCCTGCTCGTCTTCCAGGCGGGCTTCGACGCCAGCCCGACAGCCGTCGCGAACCCCGTGATCGAGTGGACCTCGGGCGATCTCGCCATCGCCGAGGAGGGCTGCCTGAGCCTCCCCAGGGTCGTCGTCGAGGTCGAGCGCCCGCTTCACGTGCGTGTGAGCGGACTGGACGCGTCCGGCAGCCCGATCCTGCTCGAGTCCTCGGGGCTCGAGGCGCGCGTGCTCCAGCACGAGATCGACCATCTCGACGGCGTGCTGATTATCGACCGCACCGAGCGCGACCAGCGCAAGGGCGCTCTCCGCGCCCTGCGCGAGGGCGGGTCGTTCAGCCCCGAGCGTCCCGAGGCCGAGCCTGAGCCCGAGACCGAGGCTGCCGCGGCCAGTGGGCCCCACCTGGCGTGAGCCCGGCCTTCCTCGGGACCTCGGACTTCGCGGCGGCGGTGCTTCGCCGCCTCGCCGCCTCGCCGCACCGCCCATCGCTGGTCGTCACGCCGCCCGACAGCCGCCGCGGGCGCGGGCGCAGGACGGCGCCGCCGCCCGCGGCCGAAGTCGCGCGTGAGCTCGGCATCGAGGTCCTCCAGGTCGCGAGCGTCAACGAGGCCGAGGCCGCGGAGGCCGTGCGCGCGGCCGATCCCGATCTCGCGGTCGTCTGCGCCTTCGGCCAGCTGATCACCGAGCCGCTGCTCGACGAGCTCGAGATGCTCAACGTCCATCCCTCGCTGCTGCCGCGCTGGCGCGGCGCCGCGCCGATCGAGCGCGCGATCATGGCCCGCGACCCGGAGACGGGAGTCTGCGTGATGAGGGTGACCGCCGGCCTCGACTCGGGGCCGGTCGCGGTCTGCGAGCGCACGCCGATCGAGCGGGACGAGACCTTCGGCGACCTCTCGCCGCGGCTCGCCGAGATCGGCGGCGAGCTGATCGTCGAGGCGCTCGAGCGGCGGGCGGCCGGCGAGCTGGAGCTCAGCGATCAGGACGACTCGGCCGCCGCCTACGCCGAGAAGATCGAGCCCGCCGATCGCAGGCTCGATCCCGCCCGCACCGCCGAGGAGCTCGCCGCGACGGTCCGAGCGCTCACGCCACACATCGGGGCCTATCTCGAGCTCGAGGGCGGCGACCGTCTCGGAATCCGGGCGGCGCGCCCCGTGACCGGCGACGAGACCGGCGCGGCGCCGGGGGCCGGGGAGCTGCGCGCCGACGGCGAGCGGCTGCTGCTCGGGACCGCCGGCGGGACGCTGCGGCTCGACGAGGTCCAGCCCCCGGGCGGGCGGCCGATGCGGGCCGCGGACTTCCTGCGCGGCCACGCCGTCCCGGCACGCGCGGCTTGAGCGCCTCGGCGCCGGAGGTCACGCCGGCCCGCCGCGCCGCGTTCGAGGTCCTGCGGCGCGTCTTCGAGCACGGCGCCTGGGCCGATCGCGCGCTGCCGGCGGCGGTGGAGCGCTACGGGCTCGAGGGCCGCGAGCGCGCCCAGGCCCAGCGCCTTGCCTACGGAGCGGTCCAGCGCCGGGGCACGTCGGATCACCTCGTCGAGCAGCTCGCCGAGCGCCCGCCGGCGGACCTCGACGCCGGGGTCCTCGCGGCGCTGCGGCTCGGGCTCTACGAGCTGCTCTACGCGAGCGCGACGCCCGACCACGCCGCCGTCAGCCAGTCCGTCGAGCTCGCCAAGCAGGCGACCCCTCGCGCGGCGGGGCTGGTCAACGCGGTGCTGCGCCGCGCCGCGCGCGAGCGCGATGGACCTGCTCGCCTCGCTCGACGACTCGACCCCGGCCGGCGCCGCGATCGCGCATTCGCATCCGCAATGGCTCGCGGAGATGTGGTGGGAGGAGCTGGGCCCCGGCGACGCCCGCGCGCTGATGGCGGCCGACAACGAGCCGCCCGAGACCGCGCTTCGCGTCAACCTGCTGCGCGCCGACCCGGAGGGCCTCGCCGAGGAGCTCGTCGCGGCCGGAGCGGCGGTCGGGGCGCCGCGCGGCCCCGGCCCGGCGCCGCCCGAGTCGCTCGTCGTCGACGGGCCGCTCACGGCGCCCCTGATCGAGGCGATCGAGGCCGGGCTGGTGGTCCCGCAGTCGCGCGCCTCGGCGGCGGCCGTCGCGGCACTCGATCCACAGCCCGGCGAGCGCGTGCTCGACCTCTGTGCCGGGCCAGGGGTCAAGGCGACGCAGATCGCGGCGCGCATGGAGGACACCGGCGAGGTGGTCTCGGTCGAGCTCGACGAGCGCCGTGCCGCACAGGTGGAGGAGCTGAGCGCCCAGCTCGGGGTCGGCATCGTGCAGGTCGTCACCGCTGACGCCCGCGACGCCCACGGCGGAGGTTACGATCGCGTCCTGGTGGATCCGTCCTGTTCCGACCTCGGGACGCTGGCCTCGCGCCCCGACGCGCGCTGGCGAAAGAGCCCTGAGCAAGTGGGCGAGCTCGCCGGGCTGCAGCGCGAGATCCTGGCGAGCGCCCGGCGCGAGCTGGCGCCCGGCGGCGCGCTGGTCTACTCGACCTGCACGATCTCCGAGCGCGAGAACGAGGCCGTCGTGGCGGCGTCGGGTCTCGAGCCCGACGGCGATCCGCTGCGCACGCGCCCCGACCGCGACGCGACCGACGGCTTCTTCATCGCGCGGCTGCGCGGGGAGGGCTGATGGAGGGCAGCGCGCTTCCCAACGAGATCAAGCGCCCCGTGTGCCCCGGCTGCGGCGAGCCCTGGCTGCGGCCGACCCAGCTTCCGGGCCGCTACCGCTGCGTCTTCTGCCTCAAGCGCTTCGAGCTCGTGTCGCAGTGCCCCAACTGCGGCGAGCACCAGACGATCGCCCGCCTCGACACGACCGAGGACATGACCTGTCAGCACTGCCGGGCCTCGATGCTGCGACCGATCTAGCCATGGCCGACCGAACCGGCGCCGCGGGTCTCTTCCACGAACGCCACGTCGCGCCGTCGATCCTCTCCGCCGACTTCGCGCGGCTTGGCGACCAGGTCGCCGAGGTCATGGACGCCGGCGCGCGGATCATCCACGTGGACGTCATGGACGGCCACTTCGTCCCGCCGATCACGATCGGGCCGCTGGTCACCTCCTCGATCGCCGACCTCGTGCACGAGCGCGGCGGCGCGATCGACGTCCACCTGATGATCGAGCGCCCCGAGAACCACATCGAGGAGTTCGCGCGCGCCGGGGCCGACTGCATCACCTTCCACGCGGAGGCGACGCCGCACGCCAACCGCACGCTCGGCGCGATCCGCGAGCTCGGCTGCCTCGCCGGCCTCGCGCTCAACCCGGGCACGCCGGTCTCGGCCGCCGCGGAGCTCGACGACCGCCGCCGACCTCCTGCTCTGCATGACGGTCAACCCCGGGTGGGGCGGACAGCCCTTCATCGCATCGTCGCCCGACAAGGTCGCGCGCCTGCGCGAGACGGCGCCGCGCCCGGTCGTCGAGGTCGACGGCGGGATCGACTCCAAGACGGCGGGCAGCGTCGCCGAAGCCGGGGCGACCCTGTTCGTCGCCGGGTCGGCGATCTTCTCGAAGCCCGACCCCGGCGCCGCGTATCGCGAGATCGCCGCCGCGGCCGGCGCCGAGTAGGTCGGATCGCTCGGGACACGCGGATGAAAGGCGGCCGGGTAGGAAGCGTCTCGGCCGGCGGCGCAGGACCGATTTCGCACCTTGTGGTCGCTATGCGGGACCAACCTGCTACCTCGGCGGCTCGGCCTCCTTACCCAGCCGCAGTTCGTGCTCCAAGGCCCCCTGCCCGGCCGCAGTTCGCCTCACGGCTATCTGCGCGCGGGCGTGTTCAGCACCCCGATGACCTCCTGCCACCAGGCGATCGCCTCGGGCTCGGTCTCGAGCTCGACCCGGCCAACGCACCAGCGCGCGACCTGTGCCGGCGCCCCCATCGCGACGAGGTTCCTGCCGGTCACCGCGTAGCGCCCGTCCTCGAGCCCGACGAGGGCGCCGGGGCTGTCGCGCCGGGTTCGAAGCCGCGCGACCACGACCGCGCCGTCGATCGCGTCGGGGGCGCCCGGGCTGCCGTCGGAGTCTCTCCAGGGTCGCGCGCTGAAGACCTGCGGGACGCCGCGCAGGCGCGGGATCTGCGGGATCTTCTCCTCGAGAGGCCCGTGTCGCCAGCGCTCGGTCAGCCGCTCGACCTCGTCGTGAACCTCGCGCCGGACGAGCAGATGAAGCTCGTCGCCCGCCTGGATCTCGGTCGAGCCGCGCGGCGGGATCGCCTCGCCCTCGCGCACGATCACGTTGACGAGCGCCTCGCGCGGGAGCTCGGTCTCCTTGACCATGCGGCCGGCGATCGCGTCGTCGTCGCGGACGCGGTACTGCAGCGACTCGCCGCCGAGCCGCCGCACGAGCCGCGACTCGACGAGCGGCCGCGGCAGCGCGGGCTCGGTCGTCGTCACCCCGAGCGTGCGGGCGAGCGGCTCGAACGTCGCGCCCTGGATGAGCGTCGACGTCACGACGACGAAGAAGACGATGTTGAAGAGCACGCCGGCGTCGGCGATCCCCTCCACCACCGGGAAGGTCGCGAGCCAGATCGGGATCGCGCCGCGCAGCCCGGCCCAGCCGAGCATCAGCCGTTCTCGGAAGTCGAACGCCGACCCGATGCTCGCGACGAGCGCCGCGAATGGGCGCGCGACGAAGATCAGCACGGCGGAGATGAGCAGTCCCTCGACGGCGACGTCGCCGAGGCCGCTGGGGAAGACGAGCAGCCCGAGGAGGAAGAAGAGCGCGATCTGGGCAACCCAGCTCACGCCCTGGTGGAAGGCGACGGTCGTCTCGCGGGCGGGAACGCGGCCGGTTCCGAGGATCAGGCCCGCCACGTAGACGCTCAGGAAGCCCGATCCGCCGACGACCTCGGGCAATCCGTAGGCGACCGCGGCCGCGGCGATCGTCGCGACCGGGTAGAGGCCCGGCGTCGGCAGGTCGGCGCGCCGAAAGCCCCAGCGCGCCGCGACGCCGATCGCGACGCCGAGCACGGCGCCCAGCGCGAGCTTTACGACGAGGTCGAGCGCCATGTCGACGGCGCCGTAGTCGGGCATCTGGATCCAGTCGATGAACCCGACCACGAGCAGCACGGCGACGGGGTCGTTGAGCCCCGACTCGCCCTCGAGCGCGCGGGCGATGCGGCGCCGCAGCGTCGAGCCGCGCAGCACGGCGAAGATCGCGGCGCTGTCGGTCGCCGCGATCGCCGAGCCGAGGATCAGGCCCTCGAGCAGCGAGAGGTCGAGCAGCCACGTCGCCGCGGCGCCCGCGATGAGCGCCGTGATGATCGTCCCGACGAAGGCGAGCGAGATCGCGGTCCCGATCACGGGCCGGATCTCCTTCCAGCCGGCGCTGAGCCCGCCCTCGAAGAGGATCAGGACGAGCGCGATCGTGCCCAGGGTCTGGGTCAGCTCGACGTCGTCGTACTCGACGCCGCCGATGCCCTCGGAGCCGACGAGCATCCCGAGCGCGAGGAAGAGCAGCAGGCCGGGGACGCGGATGCGGTCCGCCGCCTTGGCCGCGGCGATGGCGGCGGCCAGCAGCAGGCCGGTTACGAGGATCAGCTGGGCGTCGGAGATCGCGCCGTCCCCGTCAGCCGGCCTCGTCGGCGGCGGCGAGCCGCGCCTCGAGCTCCTGCGGCGATCCCGGCGCCGGGATGTCCTCGACGCGCGAGTGGGGGCGGCGGTAGAGGAGGTAGAGGAGCGCGCAGAGGACCATCGCGGCGATCGCGAAGCCGACCTCGACACGGCGGTACGCGTCGAGGATCGGAAGCAGGTTGAAGGCGATGAAGCCGGCCGCGCATCCGATCCAGCAGCTCGCCGCGCGCCGCACCTGCCCCTGCGCCAGCGCGGCCTGGTTGAGGGTCGCGGCGCTGAGGTAGAAGCCCATCCCGGCGGTGACGATCAGAAGGCCGGCGCGGTCGTAGGTGAACTTGTCGCCGAACGCGATCTGCATGATCTGCGGGCCGGCGACGAGCATCGCGAGGCCGACCGTGGCGGCGAGCGCCGCGATCACGAGCACGGTCCCGCGCACCGAGAGCCTGAACGTGCGCTCGCCGTCGCCGGGGCCGCGGGAGAGCAGCCGCGTGAGGTGGGGAAGGAGGCTCGTCGCGACGGCCTGGAAGATCACCAGCGGCGCCCGCGCGATCATCATCACGTTGAAGATGAACCCCGCCGCGGCGGCACCCTCGGAGGCGTTGAGCAGCAGCGGCCCCGCGTTCATGAACGTCTGCTCGCTGAACATGATCAAGAGCACCGCGGCCGCGAACCCGCCGCCCTGGGCGAGCGTGAACTGCGCGCCCCCGGCCGCCGCCGCGGGTTGCGCGCCCGGCTCGCCCTCCGGGACCGGCCCGGAGTGGCCGCCGACCCCGTGGCGGAACGCGAACGGCAGGATGATCAGCGCGAGCAGCGGCCCGAAGACGATCCCGAGCGCGATCGCGTCCTGTCCCGAGGCGATGCCGACGGCGACCGCGATGGCGAACGCGACGCGCGGTATCGACTCCGCCAGCAGGCTGAGGAAGTACCACGTGAATCGCCGCGTCCCCGCGAAGACCCCGCGCACGAAGTAGGAGACGGCGTAGACCGCGACCGTCGCGACGAGGATCCAGTAGAGCGTCTCGTTGCCGTCGAGCAGGTCGTCGGTGAGCGGCCCGTGCAGGGCGAGCGCCACGACCTCGAAGCAGAGAGCGGTCGCGGCCTGGATCTTCGCCGCGACGCGCAGCGGCTCGCCGAGCGGCTGGCCCTGTGCCTCGCGCTCGGCCAGCGTGCGGGTCAGCAGCTGCTCGACCGGGCGATAGAGGGTCACGGCGACGACGAACACCGCCGACCACACGACGACGATCTGGCCGTATTCGGTGCGATCGAGCGTGTGCGACGCGATCGCGAAGTACAGGTAGGTGACCAGGCCCGAGATCCCGATCCCGACCGAGAGCAAGCCGGCGTTGCGGCCGTAGCTTGCCGCCGTGTCCGGCGCGCGTGCGCTCACTGCACCGTCAGGCAGTTCCGCCGACGAGGCTCATGCGCCGATCCTCTCGATCTCCTCGACCGAGGCGGGCTTGCCGCGCTCGTAGTGCGAGGGCTCGATCCCGAGGTTCAGCTCGACCCTGCGGATCCGTTCGAGGGCGCGCTGGGTCATCACGCGCTGACCCGCGAGCGAATCGCCGATCACGCCGAGCGCGAAGAGCTGCACGGCGGCGATCGCGAGCACGGCGCCGAGGATCAGCGACTGGATGTGGCCGCTGGAGTCCCCCTCGAGGATCCAGTCCGCGAGAAAGGGCGTCCAGGCGGCGAGCGCCGCGACGCCGAGCACGAGCGCGGCAGTCGTGAAGACGCGCAGCGGCTCGTACATGGCGTAGGCGCGGAAGATCGCGAGCGCGTTGCGGCGCACGTAGGTCGAGGTCGAGGGGAAGAGCCGCGACTTGCGAAGCGGCGCGTTGGTGCCGATCGGGACCTGGTCGATCGCGACGAGCATCTTGCCCGCCTGGATCAGGCTCTCGAGCGTGTAGGTGAAGTCGCCGACGATCTGAAGCTGCAGCGCGGCCTCGCGGTTGTAGGCGCGAAATCCCGAGGTCGTGTCGCTGACCGCCGTGCCCGACGCCCGCCGCACGACCCAGCTGCCGAGCCGCTGGAGGAGCTTCTTGGGGCCGGAGAAGTGCTCGATCTCGCGCACGTCGCGCGTCCCGACGACCATGTCGGCGTCGCCGGCGAGGATCGGGGCGACGAGCTCCGGGATGTCGCCGGCGCGGTACTGGTTGTCGGCGTCGAGGTTGACGATCACGTCGGCCCCGAGCTTCAGCGAGGCGTCGATGCCGGTCGAGAACGCGGCCGCGAGGCCCTTGTTGTTCGTCAGCCGCACGATGTGGTCGACGCCGCCGGCGCGCGCCACCTCGACCGTGGCGTCGGTCGAGCCGTCGTCGACGACCAGCCACTCCACCTCGTCGAAGCCCTCGACGCGCCGCGGCAGGTCGGCGAGCGTGCGGGGCAGCGACTCCTCTTCGTCGAGGCAGGGGATCTGGACGATGAGCTTCATCAGCGGGGCGTGAGGATGGTATCCCGAGGGACCGGCGCGGAAAATCGGGTACTCGCCATGAATGGGCGCGTACAATTGGTTGACTGACCAGTCAATCGGGAGGGCACAGGCGAGCGCTATGCCCAATTCAGACCTCATCACCGACCAGGACCGCGCGCAGCTTCGCCGTGCCCTGGAGCTTGCGGAGCTGGGGCGCGGACGGGTCAGCCCCAATCCTGTCGTCGGCGCCGTTCTCGTGCGAGACGGAGAGGTGATCGGCGAGGGCCATCATGCCGAGCTGGGCGGCGTCCACGCCGAGGTCGCCGCGATCCAGGATTGCCGCAGCCGGGGCGCGGACCCGGCGGGCGCGACGATGTACGTGACGCTCGAGCCCTGCGCCCACCACGGCCGCCAGCCGCCGTGCACCGACGCGATCGTGGCGGCGGAGATCGCACGCGTGGTGATCGCCTCCGACGACCCCTCCGAGAAGGCGAGCGGCCGCGGCCCCGGGACGCTGCGCGACGAGGGGATCGAGGTCGAGTTCGCCGACGGTGCCGAGGCCGCCGCGGCGCGGCTCGCCAACCAGGCTTTTCGAAAGCACGCTCGCACCGGTCGTCCGCACGTCTTCCTCAAGCTCGCCATGAGCCTCGACGGGCGGATCGCCACGCGCGCGGGCGACTCGAAGTGGATCTCGGGCCCTGACAGCCGGGCGCTCGTGCACCGCTGGCGAGCCGAGGCCGATGCGGTCGCGGTCGGAATCGGCACCGCGCTGGCCGACGATCCCGCTGCTGACGGCGCGCGACCTCGACCCGCCGCCACGACGCCAGCCGAAGCGCGTCGTCTTCGACGCGCACGCCCGGCTGCCGCTCGACTCCGCACTCGTCGGCTCGATCGACGAAGCCCCCCTCATCGTCATCACCGTGCCGGGCGCCGACGCCGAACGCAGCGCCGCGCTCGAGGCGGCCGGCGCCGAGGTGGTGCCGGTGGGCGGCGATGGGTCGTCGCAGATCGCGGCGGCGCTCGACGAGCTCGGCCGGCGCGAGATCACGAGCGTTCTGCTCGAAGGGGGGCCGACGCTGGCGGGCGCGTTCCTCGACTCCGGCGAGATCGACCAGCTCTGCCTCTTCGTGGCCCCGGTGGTGATCGGCGGGCGCGATGCTCATCCCGCGCTCGGAGGCCGGGGGCCGGAAGCGATGGCGGACGCCCAGCGCGCGCTCGAGGTCGACTACACGTCGGTGGGCGGCGACCTGTTGATCGACGCCCGGCTGCGGGAGTGGTGAGGTGGTGAGGTGTTCACCGGCCTGATAGCCGATGTCGGCAGCGTCGAGGCGATCGACTCCGGCGCCGAGGGCGCGCGGCTGCGGGTGCGAACGCGGCTCGCCGGCGACCTCGCGGAGGGCGACTCGGTCGCGGTCAACGGGGCCTGCCTGACCGCCGCGCGCGTGGACGACGGCGGCTTCGAGGCCGACGTCATGAACCAGACGCTCGCGAACACCTCGCTCGGCGGCCTCGAGCCGGGGAGCGCCGTCAACCTCGAGCTGGCGCTGCGTCCGACCGACCGCATGGGCGGCCACATGGTCCAGGGCCACGTCGACGCGACCGGCACGGTGGCCGACGTCGCCGAGGACGGGATCGCGCGTCGCGTCGCGGTCGAGGTCCCGGACGATCTTCGCCGCTACGTGGTGGAGCGCGGTTCGGTCGCGCTCGACGGGGTAAGTCTCACGGTGGCGGAGCTGACCGACACCGGATTCGAGGTCTCGCTCGTCCCCGAGACGCTCGAGCGCACGACGCTCGGCGACGCGGGGCCGGGGCGGGTCGTCAACCTCGAGATGGACGTGCTCGCCCGCTACGCGGAGCGGCTCATGTCAGAGTTTGCGAACAGAGGAGCAGCAGATGACCGATAGCCGAACAAAGGAGAGCGCCGCCCCCGAGGATCGCGCCGACAGCCCCTTCGCGACGATCGAGGAGGCGATCGAGGAGATCCGCCGCGGCCGCATGGTCGTCGTCTGCGACGGCGAGGACCGCGAGAACGAGGGCGACCTCGTGCTCGCGGCACAGTTCGCCACCCCCGAGTGCGGTCAACTTCATGGCCAAGGAGGCGCGCGGCCTGATCTGCCTCGCGCTGACGCCGGAGCGCTGCGACGAGCTCGGCCTCGACCTGATGGCGGCCAAGAACGAGGAGCCGCTGCAGACCGCGTTCACTGTCTCGATCGAGGCCGCCGAGGGCGTGACGACCGGGATCTCGGCGCACGACCGCGCGCGCACCGTCCAGGTCGCGATCGACCCGCACTCGGGCCCCGAGGACATCGTCCAGCCGGGGCACGTCTTCCCGCTCAAGGCGAAGTCCGGCGGCGTCCTCGAGCGCACGGGCCACACGGAGGCGAGCATCGACCTCGCGCGGCTCTCCGGCCTCATCCCGGCCGGCGTGATCTGCGAGATCATGAACGAGGACGGGACGATGGCCAGGGTGCCCGACCTCGTTCCGTACTGCGAGCAGCACGGGCTCAAGATGATCACCGTCGCCGACCTGATCTCCTACCGGCGGCGAACCGAGAAGCTGATCGAGCGCATCGTCTCGACGAAGCTTCCGACCGCCTACGGAGAGTTCACCGCCGTCGGCTACCGCTCGCTCGTCGACGACAAGCACCACGTCGCGATGGTCAAGGGCGAGGTCGCCGGCGCGGAGGACGTGCTCGTGCGCGTCCACAGCGAATGCCTGACCGGGGACGTCTTCCACAGCCTGCGCTGCGACTGCGGCGAGCAGCTCGCGGCCGCGCTGGCGATGATCGAGCGCGAGGGCAGGGGCGTCCTGCTCTACCTCTCGCAGGAGGGGCGCGGAATCGGCCTGCTCAACAAGCTGCGCGCCTACAGGCTCCAGGAGGACGGCTTCGACACCGTCGAGGCGAACCTCAAGCTCGGCCTGCCGGCCGACCTGCGCGACTACGGGATCGGCGCCCAGATACTCGGCGACCTCGGCCTCACGAGCATCCGCATCCTGACCAACAACCCGAAGAAGATCGTCGGGATGGAGGGATACGGCCTCTCGGTCACGGAGCAACTGCCGATCGAGTCGGTTCCCAACCCGCACAACGAGGACTACCTGCGCGCCAAGCGCGACAAGATGGGCCACGCGCTGCACCACCAGGGCCTGCCGCTCGACGAGGAGCTGATCCACTCCGAGCACCAGGCCGACGTCGAGCGCGACGCCCTCGGAGCCGATGAGAAGCGCAAGCGGCAGGGAGCGGATGGCTGACCTCCCCGACGGCGTCGCCGAGGCGATCGAGGGCGCCGAGTTCGCGATCTGCGTCGCCGACTTCTACGACGACCTCTCGCTGCGTCTCGCCAACAGCGCCGTCGAGGCGTTCGCCGAGGCCGGGATCAGCCCCAGCTCGGTGCACGAGCACCGCGTCCCCGGCGCCTTCGAGCTGCCGCTCGCGGCGAAGCTCTGCGCCGAGACCGGCCGCTTCGCCGGCGTCGCGTGTCTCGGCGCGGTGATCCGCGGCGAGACGAGCCACTACGAGCACGTCTGCGCCGAGGCGGCGCGCGGCATCCAGGACGTCGCGCTGACCACGGGCATCCCCTGTGCCTTTGGCGTCATCACCGCCGAGAACATGGACCAGGCGCTCGCCCGCGCCGGCGGCGACAAGCGCGACCAGGGCCGCGACGCGGCGACCGCGGTGATGCGAATGGCCGCTCTCTCGCGCGGCCTCGCCGGCTAGCGTTCGCGCGCCGCTACCATCCCGCGCCGATGGCCAAGGTCTGTTTCAGCTGTGGGAAGCGTCCCGCGTTCGGCAACTCGCGAAGCCACTCGATGGTCGCGACGCGCCGCCGCTTCGAGCCCAACCTTCAGAAGGTTCGAATCGACGACGCGGGCACTCCGCGCCGGGTCTACGTCTGCGCCCGCTGTCTGAAGGCCAACAAGGTCACGAAGGCCGCCTGAGGCGACGCGGCTGATCGCGGTATAAAGCGGCCAGGGGACGGCCGCGCGGGGGAGACGACTGGGAGCGAGTTTTGTCCGATCCGTCAATTGAGCGATTCCGCCGGGTGGTCCAGACCGCGTCCGCTCACCTCGAGGCGCGCCGCAGCGAGGTGAACGACCTCAACGTCTTTCCGGTTCCGGACGGCGACACCGGGGACAACATGGCGCTGACGATGAAGGCGGTCATGGAGGAGCTCGACCAGCTCGACGGCAAGCCGGTCGACGAGGTCGGGCGCGACGAGATCGTCCACGCAGTCGCGCGCGCGGCGCTGATGGGCGCGCGCGGCAACTCGGGCGTGATCCTGAGCCAGATCGTGCGCGGGGCGGCCGAGGAGCTCGCCTCGCGTCCCGGCGAGCTGGTGGACCCGGTCCTCGTGGCGGCCGCCTTCGCCAGCGCCGCCGACGCGGCGTACGACTCCGTCCGCAACCCCGAGGAGGGCACGATGCTGACGGTGATCCGCGAGATCGCCCACTCGGTCGGGCGCCAGCTCGCGCACATGGATACCCAGCGCCTCGCGGCCGACGCGACGCCCGCCGAGCAGGACGCGCTGCTCGCCGAGGTCCTCGAAGAGGCGATCCGGGCCGGCGAGGCCGCCGTCGAGAGAACCCCGGAACAGCTCGAGGCGCTGCGTGAAGCGGGCGTCGTCGACGCCGGTGGCTACGGCCTGGTGCTGATACTCGCCGGGGTGGTCGCGGGCCTGCGCGGCGAGCCCGACGCGCCCTCCCCGGTCGCCCACCATGACCCGCCGCGCGAGACGCGCCCCCATCACGAGGACAGCCGCTTTCGCTACTGCACCAACTTCATCGTCACGGGCGAGGGCCTTCAGGGGCGCTCCTACGTGCCGCGGCTCGAGGAGATCGGTGACTCCGTGCTCGTCGTCGGCGACGAGGAGACGCTCAAGGTCCACGTGCACACCGACGACCCCGAGGTCGCCGTGGCCGTCTTCGAGTCCGACGGCCGGGTGCAGCGGCTCGACGTCGCGGACATGCGCGAGCAGATCGAGGCCCGCGGCGAGCGTCTGACGCAGAGCCTCAGCGGGGTCGTCGCCGTGGCCTCGGGCCAGGGGATGCGGTCGCTCTACGAGGCGCTCGGCGCACACGTCGTGGACGGCGGCGCGACGCTCAACCCCTCGACCTACGAGCTGCTCGCCGGGATCCACGCCGTCGCGGCCGAGGAGGTTCTCGTGCTGCCGAACTCGCGCAACGTGATCCTCGCCGCCGAGCACGCCGCGGAGATGTCGCAGAAGCCGGCCCGCGTCGTCGAGTGCACCGCACCCCAGGCCGGGATCGCGGCGCTGGTCGAGTTCGACTCCGAGGCGCCCGCCGACCAGAACGCGGAGCGGCTCGCCGAGGCGCTGGCCGAGGTCAGGTGCGGCGCGGTCGCCCCGGCGGCGCGCGACGACAAGCAGGGCCGCTTCGCGCGCGGGGACGCCGTCGGAATCGTGGGCGACGAGATCGTGGCGTGGGGCGGAGCCGGCTCGACGCTCGCGGCGACGATCGCCGCGCTGGCCGAGGGCATGGAGCTCGTGACCGTGATCGAGGGCGAGGATGCCCCGATCCCGCTCGACGAGATCGCCGGCAGCGAGCCCGATGGCGTCGAGCTCGAGCTTCACCGCGGCGACCAGCCGCACTACTGGTGGCTGCTGGCGGCCGCAGTAGCGGATCCGCTGCTCGCCGAGGTCGTCGAGGCGCACGGTGGCCTCGAGCGCTGGCGTGCCGCGAGCACGATCTCGGCCAGCGCCCGCTCCGGCGGGCTGCTCATCCGCACGCGGGTTCCTGGCACGAGGTTCGGCCGACTACGAGGTCACGGTCGGCGTCGGCGACGAGCAGCGCGGTCCTCGACCCGTTCCCCGAGCCGGGCAGCCGGGGCGTCTTCGACGCACGGCGCGGTGAGGATCGAGACGCGACGGCGAGGTCGTCGCCGAGCGACCCGACCCGCGGCCCGAGTTCTTCGGGCGCCCGGGCCTGCGGCGCAACTTCCGCTGGGACGCGCTCGACTCCGTCTACTTCGCCGGCTACGCGATGTGGAACTACCTCAACACGCCATACCTGCTGACGCGCGACGACGTCGAGGTGCGCAGCGGCGATCCGTGGAGCCAGGACGGCGAGACCTGGCGCCGTCTCGAGGTCGTCTTCCCCGAAGGCTTCGACACCCATTCGCGCGAGCAGACGTTCTACTTCGACGAGCAGGGGATGCTGCGCCGCCACGACTACGTCGCCGAGGTGGTCGGCGGATGGGCCCACGGCGCCCACTACTGCGCCGACCACGTCGAGGCCGGCGGGCTGAGGTTTCCGACCCGGCGCTGGGTGCGCCCGATCGGCCCCGCGAACCGCTCGCTGCCGTTCCCGACGATGGTCTGGATCGAGCTCGACGACCTCCGGGTGACGTAGCTCACAGAGGCGCGGCGGCGCCGGGGAGTAGGTTCAACAAGACGATGGCCGCGAAGCCGGTGCTCTGGCACATCCCCGTGTCGCACTACAACGAGAAGGCGCGCTGGGCGCTCGACTACAAGGGCGTCGAGTACGAGCGCAAGGCGCCGCCGCCCCCCTACCACATGGCCGTCTCCATGTGGCTGACGCGGGGCTCGTCGAAGACATTCCCCGTGCTGCAGCTCGACGGCGAGGCCTATGGGGACTCGACCGAGATCATCGCCGTGCTCGAGCGCCGCTTCCCCGAGCCGCCGCTTTACCCCGAAGACCCGGCCGAGCGCCGGCGGGCGCTTGAGATCGAGGACTTCGTCGACGAGGAGGTTGCGCCGCACGTGCGCCTGCTCGCGTTTCATGAGGCGATCAAGGACCGCAAGGCGTTCGACGATTTCGCGCTCCAGAGCCTGCCCCCGGCCGCTCGGCGGTCGCCGCGGTTTGCGGGCGCGGTCGGTAGGACGTTCCTCAAGCTTCGCTACCGGGTGGGCGATCCGGATGCGGCGGAGCTCGCGCGCGAGCGCATCGAAGCGGGACTGGACCGCATCGAAACGGAGCTCGGCGACGGCGAGTACCTCGTCGGCGAAACGTTCAGCGTCGCCGACCTGACGGCGGCGGCGATCTACTACCCCTTCGTGTTCCCGCCCGAGGCGCCCCAGATAATGCTCGAACGCCCGCCGGCTTTCGAGGAGTACCGGCTCTCGTTCGCCGACCGCCCCGCCTATAGCTGGGTGGGCGAGATGTTCGCGCGCCACCGCAAGCGCGCCGTGGCACCGGTCGCCGCCTAGCGCGTCTTTGCCTGCCCGTAGCCTTGCCGCATGAGCGAGGCGAACGCCGCCGTCGGGCGGACGACGGCGCCCGCGCGCCGACGACGAGCCGCCGCGCGCCTTCGCGACCGGCGATCCCCAGGACCGCGAGGCGCTGCTTGCCGCGAAGCTGCGCTCGCTGCCGCGCCCCAGCCGCCTCGCCGCGAAGCTCACGACGCTGCGCGGCGTCGGGCCCAAGCTCGCCGCGAGCGCCGCCGACGCCGAGATCGCGACGCTCGGCGACCTGCTGCTGCGCCTGCCGCACTGCTACCGCGACCGCGCCGACGTCGCCGAGGCCGGCGGAGCTGAAGATCGGAGAGCAGGCGACGCTGATGGTCGAGGTCCGCACCGCGGCGCGCCTGCGCCCCACGCGGCGGCGCAACCTCAAGATCGTCGAGGCGACCGTCGCGGATTCGTCGGGCCCGCTCAAGGCGACGTGGTTCAACCAGGCCTGGCTCGCGGACAAGCTCGTCCCCGGGGCCCGGCTGCTGATCGCGGGCAAGCTCGACCGCTCCGGCTTTCGCGTCGAGACCTACGAGATGCTGGGCCGCGCGGGCGGCGCCCCGGAAGGGCTCCATACGACCGGGATCGTTCCCGTCCACCCGGCCACCGAGCGCCTTCGCGCCCAGAAGGTCCGCGAGTGGGCGTGGCAGGTGCGCGGGCTCGCCGCCGACGCGATCGAGCCGCTGCCGGCACGGGTTCGCGTTCGGCACGGCATGCCCGGCGTCGCCGACGCGCTCGACGCCGCCCATTTCCCCGAGTCGCTGATCGAGGCCGAGCTGGCGCGCGAGCGCCTCGCCTTCGAGGAGCTGGTGCTGCACCAGGTCGCGCTCGCGCAGAGGCGCTCCGAGCGCCGCGCGAGCCGCCCCGGCATTCCGCTCGACCCGCTCCGGCGACCTCGTCGCCGGGTGGGTCGAGTCGCTGCCGTTCGAGCTCACCGGCGACCAGCGCGCCGCGATCGCCGAGATCGATGCCGACCTCGCATCGGAGCGCCCGATGCAGCGGCTGCTGATGGGGGAAGTGGGCAGCGGAAAGACCGCCGTCGCGCTCGCGGCGATGCTGCGCTGCGCCGAGAACGGCGCCCAGGCGGCGCTGATGGCGCCGACCGAGACGCTCGCCGAGCAGCACTTCGCGACGCTCGAGACCCTGCTCGCGGGCACGGGGGTCAGCCCCTCGTTCCTCAGCGGGTCCACCTCCGCCGCGAGCCGCCGCGCGCTTCTCGGACACCTCTCGAGCGGGCAGGCCCAGCTCGTCGTCGGCACGCACGCGCTGATCGAGCCCGAGGTCGAGTTCGCCCGCCTCGCGCTCGCGGTGGTCGACGAGCAGCACCGCTTCGGCGTCCGCCAGCGCGCCGCGCTCGACTCCAGGGGCCCCGGCGAAGCGGCCCCGCACACCCTCCACATGACCGCGACGCCGATTCCGCGAACGCTCTCGATGACGGCCTACGGCGACCTCGACACGACGATCCTCCGCGAGCTGCCGGCGGGGCGCAAGCCGGTCAAGACGTGGGTGGTGGGGGAGGAGCGCCGCGCCGGCGCCTACGACTTCGTCCGCGCCCGGCTGCGCGAGGGCCGCCAGGCCTACGTCGTCTGCCCGCTCGTCTCGGAGTCCGAGAAGCTCCAGGCCCGCGCCGCGACCGAGGAGGCCCAGCGCCTCGCGGCGACCGAGTTCCGCGACTTCACGGTCGAGGTCCTCCACGGCCAGATGCACGCGCGCGACAAGCAGGCGGCGATGGCGCGCTTCGCCTCCGGCGAGGCCGACGTGCTCGTCGCGACGAGCGTCATCGAGGTCGGCATCGACGTCGCCAACGCGGCGGTGATGATCATCGAGGAGGCAGACCGCTACGGCCTCTCGCAGCTTCACCAGCTCCGCGGAAGGATCGGGAGGGGCGAGCACGAGTCGCACTGCATCCTCTTCGCCGACCCCCAGTCCGAGCGCGCGACGATGCGGCTCGAGGCGATCGCCGAGCGCCGCGACGGCTTCGAGCTCGCCGAGGTCGACCTGGCTCTGCGCGGCGAGGGCGAGGTGCTGGGAACGCGCCAGCACGGCCTGCCGCGCTTTCGCGTCGCGACCCTCCCCGACGACGCGGGCCTGCTCGTCGCGGCGCGCGACGAGGTCGTGGCGATGCTGAGGGCCCACGGCTCGCTCGACGCCCCGGCGCTCGGGCCGCTGCTCGACGCCGCGCGGCTGCGCTTCGGCGACGAGCGCGCAGAGCCGATCGCGGCGTGAGGGTCGTCGCCGGCGAGCTCGGGGGCCGCCGGCTGGTCGCGCCGCGCGGGCGCTCGCGTGCGCCCGACCGCCGACCGCGTTCGCGAGGCGCTCTTCTCGATCCTCGGCGACGTGGCCGGCGTCCGCGTGCTCGATCTCTACGCGGGCACCGGCGCGCTCGCGATCGAGGCGCTGTCGCGCGGAGCCACGGCGGCGACGCTCGTGGACACCGACCTCGCGACGGCGCGGCGAAACGTCGAGGCGCTCGCCCTCGCCGACCGCAGCGAGCTCGTGCGATCCGACGCCCTTCGCCACCTGCGCCGGGACGAGGGCGAATACGACCTCGTATTCTGCGACCCCCCCTATGGACTCGCAGACCGCCTCGGGCCGCAGCTCGACCCGCTCATCCCGCCGCGCCTCTCCGGGGAGGGCCGCGTGATCGTCGAAAGCGACGCCCGCTCGCCGCTCGATCTCAGCCTTCCGGTGCTCGTCGAGCGCAGCTACGGCGACACCATGATTCGCGTCCACTCGAGGGCGGAGCGATGAGCAACGGGCGCACCGCGATCTGCCCGGGCACCTACGACCCGGTGACCAACGGCCATCTCGACATCATCGGCCGCGCCGCCAACGTCTTCGACCGGGTCGTCGTCGCCGTCGTCGGCAACCCGCCGCGCAAGGCGGAGACGCTCTTCAGCGCCGACGAGCGCCGCGAGTTCATCGAGGCCGCGACTGCGGACCTCGAGAACGTCGAGGTCGAGGTCTTCTCGATCCTGCTGGTGGAGTTCGCACGCGAGCAGGGGGCCACGGCGATCGTCAAGGGCCTGCGCGCGATCTCGGACTTCGAGTACGAGTTCGAGATGAACCAGCTCAACCGCATGCTCGCCCCCGAGATCGAGAGCGTCTACGTCATCGCCTCTCCCGACTACAGCTTCCTGTCCTCGACGGGCGTCAAGGAGATGGCGACGTTCGGTGGAGACGTCTCGAATCTCGTCCCCGGGCCGGTCGCGAAGGCGCTGGCGGAGCGGATCGGTAAATAGCCCTAGACCTGTGCTTTAGCCCTAGATCGAGCACTGGGCGTGCTTCGGGCGTGGGCAGGAGCTTGCAGGGAGGGGTTGAAATTGACCTCCGGACTGACTTAGCCTCTCTCACTCCCTAAGCTTCAGCGACCGCTTATGGACGTTCTGGTCCTAATAGACAAGCTGGACGATCTCGTCCACAACGCCCGGCCCGTGCCACTCACGGACCAGGTGCGTGTCGATCGCGAGGAGATCTACGACCTCCTCGACCAGATGCGCGCCACGATCCCTGAGGAGATCAAGCAGGCACGCTGGATCGTCAAGGAGCGCCAGGAGATGCTCGCGGAGGCCAAGCGTGAGGCCGAGCGAATCATCAAGGAGGCGCGCGACCAGCAGGCTCGCTTGATATCCGACGAGGAGGTCTACAAGCAGGCCGAGCGTGGCGCTGAGGAGATCATCGAGGACGCTCGGGAGACCGAGCGGCAGATCCGCCTCGGTGCCGAGGACTACGCCGACGAGATCCTCTCCACGCTCGAGGTCAATCTCGAGAAGTTCCTCGCCGCGGTGCAGCGCGGGCGCTCCCGCCTCGCAGGCGCCGAAGAGGAACCGGCCGAAGTCGGCTAGCCGCTCCCCGAGCAGCTCCTTTCTCGATCGACTCCACGGACCCGCCGCCGCCGGCGGAGGCGCTCCCGCGCGCTGGTACTCTCGCGGCGGGATGGGGAAGACGCCTGCACGGTGGAGCATCGGCCCGTGATGCCGCCGTTTCCAAAGCCGCAATCGAGTTACGACTACGACCTGGATACGGAGTTGGCCGCTATCCGAGCGCACAGGCGGGAGCGGGAGATTCCGCCCGAGCCCCCGGCCGATTCCTGATCGCGACCTGGAACGTCGCCAACTTCGGGCTGCAGCAGCGTCGCGAGAAGGATCTGAGGCTCCTTGCCGAGATGATGGGCTGGTTCGACTTGGTCACGGTCCAGGAGGTCGCGAACGATCTCTCGCAGCTCTACACCGTTTGCGAACTGATACGTGGCCCCCGGGAACTGCTGATCTCCGATGCGGCCGGCAATGACGAGCGCGCGGTGTTCATCTTCGATCCGCGAAAGGTGGAGCGCCGAGAACTCGTGGGGCGGCTTTCGGTGCCACCGAGCGACTATGAGGACGTCCGGCTCCCTGGGGTGACCCAGGAGTTCGCGGGGTTCGATCGCAGCCCGTACCTCGCCGCCTTTCGCGTCGACGACCTCACGGTTCTATTTGCGAGCGTCCACCTCATCTTCGGCTCCGACGATGATCCTCGGGACATCGCACGTAGGGCGCTCGAGACGTATGCCCTTGCGCGTTGGGCCGACCTGCAACGCAACCGAACCTGGACGTACACCAAGGACATCGTCGCGCTGGGCGACTTCAACATGCCGGAGCTCTCCGAAGACGACCCGATCTACAGAGCGCTGACGAGCCGAGGTCTCAAGATCCCCGACCACACGACGATCGTGGGTGGGTCCAGCCTGGGAGGCCATATGCATTACGACCAGGTCGCCGTCTTTCCCGGCTACGAGCCGGAGGGCTATGGCGTATTCGACTTCGACACGGTCGTCTTCCGTGATCTGTGGGCGGACAATCGAGAGACGACCTTCCGGGGGTACGTGCGCTACTACGTCTCGGACCACCGGTTGCTGTGGGCGGAGTTCGCGACGTAGGGCGGATGCTCGAAGAGCAACAGATCCGGAATCCTCGATCGCGTAGCTCTTGGCTAGGCGCGGTCGCGCAGCAGCCCGACTCCCGGCACGAAGCGCCCGACGCGGCTCGCGTACTCGCGATAGGCGGGGTCGTGGGCGCGCAGCAGGTGCGGCTCCTCGACGAGCCGGACCTGGATCTCGAGCGCGGCGACCATGGCGGCGAACGCTCGCGATCGAGACCGCGTTGGGCGCCAGCAAGCGCGAGGCCGGCGACGAGCGGGATGACGCCCGAGTAGATCGGGTTGCGCACGATCGCGAAAGGGCCCGTCGGTGACGAGGTCGGTGCGCTCGGACTCGTCGACGCCGATCCGCCACGACGCTCCCATCGCGAGCTGGGCGCCGACGCAGACCGCGAGCCCGAACGCGTAGAGGACCAGGCCGGCGACCTGCACCGCGGTCGTGTCCAAGGCCTCGACCGGCTCGACGACGTCGGTGAGCTGGAGCACCGGTGCGATGCCGCCTGCGAGAAGCGAGAGCGCGAAGAGCACGCCGCCGAGCCACTCGATCGAGCCGAACGAGCCGCTGATCCCCGACACGCCCGTCGAGCCCGTGCGCCGCAGCTGCAGCAGGATCCGCCCACCGAGCGCGATGACGCCGAAGGCGATCCAGCCGATCAGCGCGAGCTCGGGCATCGCGCAAAGGCTAGTCTCGCCCCGGCACCCGAGGGAAGGAGCGAGATGGGCGAGCGGGCTACGGGCTCGAGCGCGAGGGTGGCGGCTGAGCCGCCCGACCCGGGCCTCGTTCGCGAGGCCCTCGCCGAGGCCGCCGGAGAGGACCCCGGCGAGCTGCGCCTGAGCCGGATCCCGGGTGGGGCGTCGCGCGAGGTCTGGCTCGTCGAGGGCGAGGGCGGGCGCTGGGCACTGCGCCGCGACCCGCCGGGCGCGCAGTCGTTCGTGCCGCTCTCGAAGTCGAGCACGAGGTGATCGGGGCGTTGCGGCGGCGGCCGGCGTCCCGGTGCCGCGCCCGCTTCGCTTCGAGCCCGAGGGCGGCCGCTTCGGGACCGCGGGCTTCGTGATGGAGCACGTCGCGGGCGAGTCGGTGGCGCCGCGGGTTCTGCGCCGCGACGAGTTCGCCGGCGCGCGCGAGCGGCTCGTGCCGCAGCTCGGCGAGGCGCTCGCCGCGATCCACGCGCATCGACCCCGCGGGCCTCGACGGCGTCCCGGCCGGCAGACGGCGACCCGGCGCTCGCCGCGTGCGCCTTCTGGGAGCGCAGCTCGACGAGATCGGCGAGCCGCTGCCCGCGACCGAGGCGGGGCTGCGCTGGCTGCGGCTCAACGCTCCGCCGCCGCCGGAGCGCGCGGCGCTGGTCCACGGCGACTTCCGGCTCGGCAACTTCATCGTCTCCGGCGAGGGGCTGGCCGCCGTGATCGACTGGGAGCTGTGCCACGTCGGCGACCCCGCCGAGGACCTGGCCTGGATGTGCGTGCGCTCGTGGCGCTTCGGCAACGACGACCGCCCCGCGGCCGGCCTCGGCTCGCGTGAGGAGCTGCTCGACTCCTACGAGGCCGCGGGCGGGACGAGACCGCGACCCCGAGCGCCTGCGTTGGTGGGAGGCGATGGGAAACGCGAAGTGGGCGGTGATCTGCGCCCGCCAGGCCGCCGATCATCTGACCGGCCGCCGGCGCAGCGCCGAGCTGGCCTCGCTCGGGCGGCGGATCTGCGAGCCCGAGTGGGACCTGTTGGCCTAATCGCTGACGCTGGGTAACCGCCAAGCGCTTAAGTCATGAAGGGCAAGCACGCCTCGGGCGGCGGAATCGAGGCTTTGGGGCACGGTACAGCCGGCAGCGCCGGGTCACAGCCCGGTCGACCCCGTCAGCGGCAGGACTCGCTCGCTCTTCGAGGCTGGGTCACCCTCAACCGTCCGCTATCTGAACGAGATCGCGCCCCCGCCTCCAACAGCACCCTGATGCCGGCGGCGTCGATGAACGTCAGCTTGCTCACGTCGAGGACGATTTCTTGGGCATCCGTCGCTTCGACACGACGCAGCTCCTCGCTGACGTTCGCAGAGCCCGCCAGATCGAGCTCGCCGGCCAGCTCGACTACATGATCAGAGCCGCTCCTTGCGCTCTGTATCTGAAGGATTTCGGTTCGGACGAGCAGATCCATGGGGCTTCCGTTCGTATGACGGACTAGACCCCCGAGAATCGCTCACTACGGTTCCTGTTGTCCGTCAGTCAGCGTGGCGTCAAGATCGTGCCTGGCCCGATCATTGGCTCCGGGTGGGAGTCTAGGCCAGTCAAGGACGGTCGACTGCAGCTCGGCTTGGTCTGGGCTCACAAAGCCCGCAAAATGTGGCCCGCCTGGCAAGCGCGGAGGATGATCCGCTTACGGAACGGTGACCGGCGCCGACGCCGGCTTGCAGACGATCTTCTTCTTGACCTTCTCGCCGTTGTTCTTCGTCTTCTTCTTGATGATCTTCGACTTCTCGACCTCGACCGTGTACTGGCCCGGTGCGACCGAGGCGGCGAGCACCGTCCAGTCGCCGTTGGCGTTCGACTTGGCCTGGCCGACGTTGGGGCCGTTCTGGCGCTTGACCGTGACGTTGCGGTCGGGGACGCACTTCGCCTTCGCCGACCCGACCTTGCCGGAGAACGACGAGCTCGCGTAGATCTCGTACTCCTCGCCCGACGGGGCGCCCTGGTGGAACGCCACGGTGACGGTGGTCTCGAAGGACTTCTTCTTCTTGACCTTCGCGCTCGCGCCGTCGCGCCGAGCGCGAGCAGCAGCGTCATGACTGCGCCCGCCAAAACGAATACGGAGAGCCTCCGCATCTAAGTCTCCTTTCCCTGGGTTACAGCCACGTCGCCCTGCGTGGCAAGGTCCGCGCCTACCCGGGATAGGCCGCGCGAAAACGGCACAATACAGTCAGGCGACGCGATGCAGGACCGACCGACCGCACCCGACCTGCTCGACGCTCTCGCGGAGCTGTTTTTCACGGACGTGCGCGAGTGGGTGCCTCGCGATCGCCGCTTCCAGATCCTCGTCGCCGCGAACCTCTGCGCCGTCGTCGCGCGCGAGCTGAGGGCGGGGGAGGGGCCGTCGGCGGCCGACGCGGAGCTGTTTCGATCGCTGCTCGGCGAGGAGCCCTGCCGATGCGGCAACCGACGACGCCGACGCCGATCCACGGCGCGCGAGGCCGCGGCCCGGCTCGCGCGCGAGATCCGCGCTGGAAATCTCGACGGGGAGCTCGAGACGGTCGCCGGCCGGTTGCGCGAGCACGTCGGGCGAAAGCTCGACGTCGCGAGGCCCGGCTATGCCGACGGCTAGTCCATGCGGACAGCGCCCGTTTCGCAGTCGGCGCGGCCGGGTAGTCCGAGGACATGGAACTGCTCAGCTTTCTCATCTGGCTGTTCGTCGGTCGGCCTGATCGTCGGCGCGCTGGCGCGGCTGTTCATCCCCGGGACCTCCGGCATGGGCGTCCTGCGCACGGTGGCCGCCGGGATCCTCGGGTCGTTCGTCGCCGGGCTGATCTCGTGGTATCTGATCGCCAAGGAGGAGCCCTGGGTCGGGCTCGTCCTCGCGGTCCTCTGCGCGATGGTCTTCGTCTTCCTGATGCGACCGCGCGCGACCGTCATCGGCAGCCGCTACTGACAAGGGCCTGCCTCACAGCGCCGTTTCGTGGCTGCCGGCGCGCCCCGCGTCGGACTTGTCGTAGAAGCGCTCGAGCAGCGCGCCGGTCTCCTCGGGATCCGCGCACGTGTAGGCGTTCCAGGCCTCGGTGCGAAGCTGGAAGTCGAGGGGCTGGCCGACGACGTCGAGGATCGTCTGCTTCGCCGAGCGCACCGCGCGCTGGGAGTTGCGCAGGATCTGGCGCGCGACCAGCTCGGCCTCCTCCATCAGCTTCTCGTGCGGCACGACCTTCGAGACGAGGTTGCACCCGAGCGCGCGCTGCGCGTCGATCGGCTCGGCGGTGAGCAGCATCTCGAGCGCGACGCCCGTGCCGCACGTGTTGACGAGCCGCACGAGGCCCCCGTCGCCATGGTGGAAGCCCCGGCGCGCCTCGAACGACCCGAACTTCGCGTTCTCGGAGGCGATCCGGATGTCGCAGGCGAGCGCCGTCTCGAATCCGCCCGCCAGCGCCCAGCCGTTGACCGCGCCGATGATCGGCTTGTAGATCCGGTGCATCCCGCGCGTGAAGCCGTTGAGGCCCAGCTCGGCGATCTCGCGCAGCTTCGACATGTCCGCGCCCTGGATGATCGGCGGGATGTAGGTCTTGAGGTCGGCGCCGGCGCTGAAGGCATCGTCGCCGGCGCCGGTGAGGATCGCGACGTCGACCGAGTCGTCGTCGCGGAAGTCGGCCCATGTCTCGATCATCGCCCGGTGGACGTCGGGGTCGATCGCGTTGCGCGCCTCGGGCCGGTTGATCGTCACGTAGGCGATCCGGTCGCGCTTCTCGTACAGGACCTTGTCCATGCAATCCTCCTCGGGTCGCGGGTCGTTTGTGGGCAGGGTCAGCCGTACGTGGCGCGGATCACCGCGAGGTCGCCGCCCTGCCACGCGACCTCGCCGCCGCACCACTCGGCGAGCTGCTCGGGCGTGTCGAGGAAGTCGATGCCCTCCTCGGGCTCGAGGCTCTGTGTCTCGGCGGCGACCTGGTCGCCGAGCACGAGCGCGCTCGACTGCTCGCGCACGCGCCTGAAGAGGTCCTGCTTCTGGGCGGGGTCGAGGTGATGGACGGCGAGGACCGCGACGACGAGGTCCCAGGGGCCGTCGGGGAGCGGGTCCTCCATGCGCGCGAGCCGCACCTCGATTCCCATCTCGCGCGCCCTGAAGACCATCTCGGGGCTCGCGTCGAGGCCCGTGACCTCGGCGTCGGGGAAGCGCTCGAGCAGGCGCCGCGTCGTCTCGCCGGTCCCGATGCCGAGCTCGAGCACGCGCCGCGGCGTCGCCTCGATCGCCTCGACCGCGCGGTCCTGAAGCTCGTCGTATCGCGGCAGCGCCGCGCGGATGCGATCAAGGTAGGAGTCGGGCTCGGAGTGGAACTGCGGGGCCACGGGTAATCTCGAATCGTTCCAGGAAGGCGAAGGCGATGGCACACAAGGCCGACACCCTCGATCTCTCTCGCTTCGTTCCCGCGCCCGGCGACGGGCGCCGGGTGGACGTCGACGTGGCGCCGGGCAGGCTCGTCTACGGCGGCCAGCCCTACGAGATCGAGGGCGGCACGACCCCGGCGCGGCTCGACCTCTCGCGCACGACGTCGGGCTACGCGCTGCGCCTGCGCTTCGACGCCGCCGCTCACCGGCCCATGCGTTCGCTGCCTCGAGCCGGCGGGCCAGGTCGTCTCCGTCGACGCGCGCGAGGTCGCCGCGCGCGACGCCGTCGAGGAGGAGCTCCAGAGCCCCTACGTCAACGATGACGAGCTCGACCTCGCGACCTGGGCCCACGACGCGCTCGCGCTCGCGATGCCCGAGAAGTTCCTCTGCCGCCCCGACTGCGCCGGGCTGTGCGGAGTGTGCGGCGAGTCGCTCAACGACGCCGCGCCGGGCGCCCACGACCACGAGTCGGCGCCGGACCCGCGCTGGGACAAGCTGCGCGAGCTGCAGTCCGGAGTGACGACCAACGGCACATGCTGCTCGCGGCAGAGCCGCGCCGGAACAACCCCGCGCTAGCATCATCCGCCGATGGCCGTCCCCAAGAAGAGAACCTCGTCCGCGCGCCGCGACAAGCGCCGCGCCACGCACGGGATCAGCAAGCCGCGCCTCAACGAGTGCCCGCAGTGCCACAGCCCGCGCCTTCCGCATCGGGTCTGCCCCACGTGCGGCAGCTACGCCGGGCGCGAGGTGATCAGCCACGAGGTCCCCGACACGGCCGCTCCGGAGACCCAGAGCTCCGAGGAGTAGATGACGGCCGGTCGGGGCGCGGCAATCGCCCTCGACGCCTACGGAACCGACGCCGGGCCGTCGGTGATCGTCGACGGGGCGCGTGCCGCCGCCGCCGACGGGATCGCGGTGCGCGTCTTCGGCGACCCCGAGCAGCTCGCCGCCCTCGAAGGAGTCGACGGGGTTGAGGTCGTCGCCGCCACGGAGTCGATCACCAACGACGACGAGCCGGTGCGCGCCGTGCGCTCGCGCCCCGAGGCGTCCGTCGTGCTCGCCGCCGCCGACGTCGCGGAGGGCCGCTCGCAGGGCCTCGTCAGCGCTGGCTCGACCGGCGCCGCGATGACGGCGGCGCTGTTCGCGCTGCGCCGCCTTCCCGGCCTGCACCGTCCCGCGCTCGCCGTCCAGGTCCCCGTGCCCAGCCGCGACCGCCCGGTCGTCTTCCTCGACGTCGGGGCCAACGCCGAGGCGCGCCCCCAGCACCTCGTGCAGTTCGCCTACCTCGGCTCGGCGTTCGCGACCGTCGTGCTCGGGATCGAGCGCCCCCGCGTCGCCCTGCTCAGCGATCGGAGAGGAGCAGGGCAAGGGGACTCCGCTCGTCGTCGAGGCCGGCGCCGCGCTCGACGGCGCCGACGGCCTCGAGTTCGCGGGAAACGTCGAGGGCCGCGACCTTCCCGCCGGGACCGTCGACGTCGTCGTCGCCGACGGGTTCACCGGCAACGTCGCGCATGAAGACGATGGAGGGCACCGCCGAGCGAGGTCACGGGTGCCGTGCGGTCCGCCGCCAGGGGCAACCCGCTCGTCGGCGCTCGGCGGCCTGCTGCTGCGCCCCGCGCTCGGCGGGCCTGCGCCGCAGGCTCGACCCCGACCAGACGGGCGGCGGCGATCCTGCTCGGACTGCGCGGCGTGGCGGTCGTCGCCCACGGCAGCTCGAGCGCCGACGGGATCGCGAACGCCGTGCGGCTCGCCGCCCGCGCCGTCGAGGAGCGCGTGGTGGAGCGCACGGCCGAGCTGCTCGAGGCGTCGGGCGCCGGCCGCTCGGCGCTGCGAGATGCGAGCGGCGAGCGTGATAGGACAGTCCCATGAATCGCGATGAGGTCATGACGAAGGTCCGCGAGCATCTCGCCGCGGAGCTCGAGGTCGACGAGGGGCGCATCGAGGACGGCACGCGCTTTCGCGAGGACCTCGACGCCGACTCGCTCGACCTCTACGAGCTCGTCATGGAGCTCGAGGACACCTACGGGATCAGGGTCTCCGAGGAGGAGGCCGCCGAGATCGAGACCGTCGGCCAGGCCGTCGACTTCGTCTGCTCGCGCGTCCCGAGCGCCTGAGGGCCCGATGGGCGGCGTGGAACCGCTGGCGGCCCTGATCCTGGCGCTTCCGGCCGACGTGCGTGCCCAGGCGCTGACCCACTCCTCGTGGGCCGAGCATCGCTCCGACTCCTATGGGCGCCTCGCCTTCCTCGGCGACAGCGTCCTCGGGCTGGCGATCGCGGAGGAGCTCTACAGCCGCTTCCCGCGCAGCGACATCGGGCGCCTGACGAAGGTCCACGGCCAGGCGGTGAGCGGCCGCGCGTGCGCCGAGATCGCCGAGACGCCTGGGCATCCCGGAGATGCTCGACGAAGCCGCGCCCGAGATCACCGAGTCGGGAATCGACGTCGACTCGCTGCGCCGCAGCGAGCGCGCGATGGCGTCGGTCGTCGAGGCGCTGATCGCCGCCTGCTACTTCCACCACGGCTACGAGAAGACCGCCCCGGCGATCGTCGCCGCTTTCGACGACGAGATCGAGCTCGCGAGCGAGACCGCTGCTCGACTTCAAGTCGGCGCTTCAGGAGCAGCTGGCGCGCACGGGCTCGACCGTAAGCTACGTCGTCACGGACGAGGCGGGACCGCCGCACGACCGCCGCTTCGAGGTCGAGGCCAAGGTCGGCGACGAGGTCCTGGGCGCCGGCTCCGGGCGCAGCAAGAAGGCCGCGGAGCAGGCCGCCGCGAACGAGGCGCTGAAGCATCTGACGGCCTAGCGCGCTCGTCCGTCCGACCGCCAAGTGAGCCTATGAGCCCGATGCACCTCAAATCGATCTCGATGAAGGGCTTCAAGTCCTTTCCCGAGCGCACCCGTCTCACGTTCTCGCCAGGCGTCAGCGTGATCGTGGGGCCCAACGGGTGCGGCAAGTCGAACATCACCGATGCGGTGCTGTGGGCGCTCGGCGAGCAGAGCCCCAGCGCGGTTCGCGGCCAGACGATGCAGGACGTGATCTTCGCCGGCGGCGAGGGCCAGAGCAAGCGCCGCTACGCCGACGTCGAGGTCGTGATCGACAACTCCGACGGCGCCGCCGACACCGAGTTCTCGGAGATCTCGGTGCGCCGACGCCTCGACCGCTCCGGCGACGGCGAGTACCGGATCAACGGCGCCCGCGCGCGGCTGATCGACGTCGTCGAGATGCTCTCCGAGGCAAACCTCGGCGGCGAGATGCACTCCGTGATCAGCCAGGGCAAGGTCGAGGAGGTCGTCCACTCCAAGCCGCGCGAGCGCCGCCTGCTCGTCGAGGAGGCCGCCGGCCTCGGAAAGCACCGCAAACGCCGCCGCCGCGCCGAGCTCAAGCTCGAGCGCACGCGCGACAACCTCGACCGCGCGCTCGACGTCGAGCGCGAGGCGCGCAGCCACCTGCGGCCGCTCAAGCGCCAGGCGCAGGCCGCCGAGACGCACGCCCGCCTCGAGCGCCAGGAGATGGAGATGCGCGCGCCGCTGGTCGCCGACGAGCTCGGCCGCCACGAGCGCGAGCTCGCGGGCGCCGCCAAGGACGCCGGCAACGCGCGCGGCAGCCGCGAGGAGCTCGAGGCGAAGCTCACCGCGGTCAACAAGCGCCGCACCGCGATCGAGGAGCGCTTCGCCGAGCGCGACCGCGAGCGCACCCGGCTGTGGGGCCGCCTGACCGCCCTGCGCGCGACCCACGAGCGCCTCAGCGTCCGCGCCGAGTCGCTCGCGACGCGCCAGGCCGATCTCGCCGCTGGGCTCCAGCGCCGCCGCGAGGCCCTCGGGGCGCTCGCGGCCGAGTCGGCCGAGCCGGCCGAGGGCGAGGACCCGATCCAGCTCGAGATGGGCCGCATCGAGGAGGCTCTCGGCGGCGCGACGCAGGCCCTGCTTCGCGCGCGCGGCGGCGATGGCGACGTCGTCGACGAGCTGACCAAGGTCCGCGAGGGCGCCGAGCGCGCCGCGCGCGCCGCCGGCCGCGCCGAGGGCCTGCTCGGCCGCAGCCGCCAGGACTCGCTCGAGCGCCGCGTCGCGGCCGAGGAGGAGCTGCTGCCGGCGCTCGTCTCGGTCGCCGAGCGCGTCGCCCAGGTGCGCGACGCAGTCGGCCGCCGCGTGGCCGTGCTCGAGGAGCGCATGCTCGGCACGCGCGACGCCGACGACGTCACCGAGGAGCTGCGGGCGTGCTCGCGCGAGGAGTACGAGCTTCAGGCGCAGCTGCGCGAGATCGCCGAGGCGGTCACGCAGGCCGAGGTCCGCGCCGCGCACGTCTCCGAGCACCGCGAGGAGGCGGCGGCCGACCTCGCGCGGATCGCAACCGCGCTCGGAGAGGAGCTGGGCCCGGCCGAGGCCGAGATGCCCGAGGCCGAGCGCGCGGAGATCGAGGTCAAGCTCGAGCGCCTGGCGCGCCGGCGCGAGGGGCTTGGCCCCGTCAACCCGCTCGCCGAGCGCGAGTACGAGCAGGCGCGCACGCACGTCGAGGAGCTCGAGGCCCAGCGCGAGGATCTCGAGTCGGCGCTCCGCGAGCTCGAGAAGCTGATCCGTGACACCGACCGCAAGATCCGCGACGAGTTCGAGGCCACGCTCGACGCCGCGGCGCGCAACTTCGAGGAGCTCGTCGAGCACCTCTTCCCGGGCGGGCGAGGGCGCCTTCGGATGGTCGACGCGCCCGGCCCGCGCACCGTGCCGCCGTTCGCGGGGGCCGCTGACAACGATTCCCGGAGCGCCGCAGACCCGGCCGAACCGGACGCGGAAGCGGAGGATTCGGACGGCCTTGACTCGGACGCCCTCGCCGAGGACGACAAGGGCGTCGAGATCGAGGTCACGCCGGCCGGCAAGGCGACGCGCCGGCTGTCGCTGCTGTCGGGCGGCGAGAAGTCGCTCGTCGCGCTCGCCTTCCTGTTCGCCGTCTTCCTCGCCCGCCCGTCGCCCTTCTACATCCTCGACGAGGTCGAGGCGGCGCTCGACGACGCCAACATCGACCGCTTCCTGCAGCTCGTGCGGCGCTTCGCCGACCGGGCCCAGTTCGTGATCGTCACCCACCAGAAGCGCACGATGGACGCCGCCGACGTTCTCTACGGCGTCAGCATGGGCGAGGGCGGCGTCACCAAGGTCGTCTCGCGCCGCCTGCCCCAGGACGGCGACGCCGCCCGGCTCCCCGCCGACGAAGCCGAGCCCGCCGCGGGCGAGCAGCGCGCCGCCTGCAGTCTACAGCTGCGCGTGGCAACGAGCTGGCAGGAGGCGTTCGATCTCGGCGACCGTGAGGCCCGGTCGGCCCGTCGAAGCGGAGCCGGACGCAGCACCGGAAGAGCCGCGCGGCGCGGAGTCTTCCGCCGCCTGCGCGAGAGCCTCTCCAAGAGCCGCGAGGCGCTCGGCGCCGAGCTATCCGCGAGCCTCGGCGACCACCTCGACGAGGAGACCTGGGAGCGCCTCGAGGAGACGCTGATCCTCGCCGACGTCGGGCCGCGGACGACCGCCGAGGTCGTCGGCAAGCTCGAGATGGAGGTCGAGGCGGGAGACGTCGAGGGGCCTGAGGCGGCGCGCGATCGCCTCATCGAGCTGCTCGCCGAGGTCGCCGAGACCGGCGAGCCGCGGATCGACGTCTCCAAGAAGCCCGCCGTCCTGATGATGGTCGGCGTCAACGGCTCCGGCAAGACGACGACGATCGGCAAGATCGCCTGGCACCTCGAGAAGGAGCTCGGCCTCTCGGTGATCCTCGCCGCCGGCGACACCTACCGCGCCGCCGCGGTCGAGCAGCTCGAGACCTGGGCCGAGCGCTCGGGGGCGCAGATCGTCAAGGCCGCTCCCAACACCGACCCCGGCGCCGTCGCCTTCGACGCGATCAGCGCCGCCGAGTCGCGCGGCATCGACGTCGTGATCGTCGACACGGCCGGCCGCCTCCAAACCCACGGCAACCTGATGGAGGAGCTGACCAAGGTCCGCCGCGTGATCGCCAAGAAGCTCGACGGCGCCCCACACGAGACCCTGATCACGATCGACTCGACGACGGGGCAGAACGGCCTGCGCCAGGCGCAG
The DNA here is from genome assembly GCA_963838145.1 of uncultured Thermoleophilia bacterium. GTDB lineage: Bacteria > Actinomycetota > Thermoleophilia > Solirubrobacterales > 70-9 > DASPWW01. The sequence goes on along the minus strand of CAWIPX010000008.1, from coordinate 143,532 downwards.
GCGTTCTCCGAGGCGGTCGGCCTCACCGGCGTCGTGCTGACGAAGCTCGACGGCACCGCCAAGGGCGGCATCGCGCTCGCGATCGCCGGCGAGCTGGGAACACCGGTGAAGCTGATCGGCACGGGGGAGAGCCTCGAGGACCTGCGCCCCTTCGACTCGCGCGAGTTCGCTGAGCTCTCCTGGCCGCAAGGCCTGGCACTTTCGCTTGCCGACGCGTTATCCGCGGAAGTCACCACGGCCGCCACCCCGAGAACGACCAGGACCGGCTGACCCGCAGCGTTCATCGTGCCGGGTACCGATTGGTAGCCGATCGGGTACCCATTGCTACCGCCGTTGAGCTCGGCGAGGCGCCGCTCCATGAACTCGCGCTGCGCGGGCTGCGACACAAGGCCCAGCGCGCTGCGGTAGGCCGATGCCGCCTCGGCATCGCGACCCAGGCGCCGAAGGAGGTCGGCGCGCGCGGCGTGGAGCAGGTGGTAGTCGCCCAGCCCCTCGATCCCGTCGATCAGCGCGAGGCCGCGGTCGGGCCCCTCGGCCATCGCCACGGCGACGGCGCGGTTGAGCTCGACGACGGGGCGTGGGGGAGATCCGCGCCAGGACGCAGTACAGCTCGGCGATGCGCGGCCAGTCGGTCGCTTCGGCGCGCCGGCGCGCGGGCGTGCTCGGCGGCGATCGCCGCCTGCAGCGCGTAGACGCCCGGCGGCAGGCCGCGCAGCAGCTCGAGGCCCGCTGTGATCTCGTCGCGGTCCCAGAGCGCCCGGTCCTGGTCCTCGAGCGGCACGAGCTCACCGTCGGCGCCCGTGCGCGCGTCGGCGCGCGAGTCCTGGAGCAGCATCAGCGCCAGCAGGCCGGCGACCTCGGGCTCGTCGGGCATCAGCGCGCGCATCACGCGCGTCAGCCTGATCGCCTCCGCGCACAGCTCCCGCCGCACGAGGTCCTCGTCGCTGGTCGCCGAGTAGCCCTCGTTGAAGATCAGATACAGCACCGCGAGCACCGAGACCAGGCGGTCGGGAAGCTCGTGGTCGGGCGGGATGACATACGGGATGCGCGCGTCGCGGATCTTTCGCTTCGCGCGCACGAGGCGCTGCTGCATCGCCGCCTCGGAGGTCAGGAAGGCGCGCGCGATCTCCGGCGTTCGCAGGCCGCCGAGCGTGCGCAGGGTCAGCGCGACGCGCGCCTCCGGCGCGAGCGCCGGGTGGCAGCAGGTGAAGATCAGCCGCAGCCGGTCGTCGGGGATCGTGCTGTCGAGCACCTCGTCCTCCTCTTGCGGATCCGGCGCCAGCGCCTCGAGCTCGCGCAGCTTGTCCTCGAGCACCCGCGCGCGCCGGATCCGGTCGATCGCCTTGTTGCGCGCCGTGGTCGTGATCCACGCGCCCGGGTTGCTCGGCACCCCGCGCCGCGGCCAGACCTCGAGCGCGACGAGGAAGGCGTCCTGGACCGACTCCTCGGCGAGGTCGAAGTCGCCGAGGACGCCGATGAGCGCCGCGACCGCCCGTCCCGACTCCTGCCGGAACAGGCGGTCGACGGTCTCTGTCCGGACTTCCTCCGCTACGCGGCGGCCCCGGCCTCGTTGGTGTGGGCCTCGGAGCCGGCGGACTCATAGTCCATCACCGGGCGGATCTCGACGGTGCCGCCGAACATCGGGATCTTCTTCGCCCACGAGATCGCCTCGTCGAGGTCGGCGCAGTCGAGCAGGTAGAACCCGCCGAGCTGCTCCTTGGTCTCGGCGAAGGGCCCGTCGGTGACGATCGGGTCGCCCTGGCCGTGGTTGGGGATCTGGACCGTCGTCGCGGTGGCGCTGGGCTGGAGCCCCTCACCGGCGATGAACGCCCCGGAGTCCTTGGTGTCGGTCGTGAAGGCGTCCCAGGCCTTCATCGCCTCCTGGCCCTCCTCCGGGGTCCTGTCGGCGTTGCGCGACTCGTCCACGATCAATGCGAACAGGTACTTCATCTGGAACCTCCTGTTGGTCGCTTTCATATTGACGACGAACGGGAGGGGGCGAAATCGACACCTGCCCCTAAGCTGGCGTGAGAAATGTTCGACCAGCTGTCAGAGCGCCTCCAGTCGACGCTTTCCGACGTCCGCTCGCGCGGAAAGCTCAACGAGGCGGACATCGACAAGGCCATGCGCGAGATCCGCCTCGCGCTGCTCGAGGCCGACGTCAACTTCAAGGTCGTCAAGCAGTTCACGACCCAGGTCAAGGAGCGCTCCCTCGGCGCCGGGGTGCTCGAGTCGCTCGACCCCGGCCAGCAGGTCGTCAAGATCGTCAACGAGGAGCTCGCGAACCTCATGGGCGGCGCCTCGCGCGACCTCGCCTTCGCCTCCTCGGGAACGACCGTGATCCTGATGGCGGGCCTTCAGGGGTCGGGCAAGACGACCGCCTGCGCCAAGCTCGCCAAGCTCCTCGCCAAGGACGGCAAGTCGGTGGCGCTCGCCGCCTGCGACCTCCAGCGCCCCGCGGCCGTCGAGCAGCTCGAGACCGTCGGCCGCCAGGCCGGCGCGACCGTCTACAGCCAGGGCACCGACCGCGACCCGGTCGACGTGGCCGAGTGGGCCCTCGGCCAGGCGAAGGCGGCCAAAGCAAGGACGTGCTGATCATCGACACCGCCGGCCGCCTGCACATCGACGAGGAGCTGATGGACCAGCTCGTCGCGATCCGCAAGCGCACCAAGCCCCACGACGTGCTGCTCGTCGTCGACGCGATGACCGGGCCAGGACGCCGTCAACGTCGCCGAGCAGTTCTCCGAGCGCGCCGAGTTCGACGGCGTGCTGATGACCAAGCTCGACGGCGACGCGCGCGGCGGCGCCGCGCTCTCGGTCAAGGCGGTCACGGGCAAGCCGATCCTCTACGCCTCGACGGGGGAGAAGCTCGGCGAGCTCGAGCGCTTCCACCCCGAGCGCATGGCGAGCCGCATCCTCGGCATGGGCGACGTCATGTCGCTGATCGAGAAGGCCGAGGAGCAGGTCGACCGCGAGGCGGCCGAGGACCTCGAGCGCAAGATCCGCAAGGAGCAGTTCACCCTCGAAGACTTCCTCAAGCAGATGAAGCAGGTCCGCAAGATGGGCCCGATCACGAACCTGCTCGGGATGATGCCGGGGATGGGCGGGGCGATGAAGGAGCTCAAGAACGCCGACGTCGACGAGCGCGAGCTCGACCGCCTCGAGGCGATCATCCTCTCGATGACCCCGGCCGAGCGCGCCGACCCGACGATCATCAACGGCTCGCGCCGCAAGCGGATCGCGATGGGCTCGGGCACGACCGTCCAGGCGGTCAACCAGCTCACGAAGCAGTTCGGCCAGATGCGCAAGCTCATGAAGCAGCTCGCCGAGGGCAAGATGCCCAGCATGGAGCAGCTCATGAAGGGCCGGTAGGTAACCTCTTCGGCCGCATGGCTGTCCGAATTCGCCTCACGAGAGTCGGATCGTCCAAGAACCCGATCTGGCGCATGGTCGTCGCCGACCGAACCTCCCCCCGCGACGGGCGGGCGATCGAGACGATCGGCCATTACAACCCCCAGACCGAGCCCTCGCAGATCACGATCGACACCGAGCGCGCTCAGTACTGGCTCGACCACGGCGCCAAGCCCTCCCGCACCGCCGCGCACCTGCTCCGCACGCAGGGCGTCAAGGCCAGCGGCTCCAACTAGCCACTGTCGATGCGCGACCTCGTCGAGTTCCTCACCCGCACGCTGGTCGAGGACCCCGACGCCGTCAGCGTCGAGGAGGTCGACGAGAACGGGGACATCGTCCTCGAGGTCAGCGTCGCCGAGGAGGACCTCGGGCGCGTGATCGGCCGCGGCGGCCGGGTCGCGAACGCGCTGCGCACCATCGCCAAGGCGTCGGGAACCCGGGACGACACCCGGGTGATGGTCGAAATCCTCGAGTAGCCCTTGCGGCTCGACATCTTCACCCTCTTCCCGGAGGCCTTCGAATGGTTCTCCGGCCAGCGCCATGTCCAGAACGCGATCCGCGAGGGCAGCGAGCTGCGGCTGATCAATTACCGCGACACGACCCCGCTCGGCGCAGGCCAGGTCGACGACACGCCCTACGGCGGCGGCTCGGGGATGGTGCTTCGGGTGGACGTCGTCGACGCCGCGCTGAAGGCCGCATACGGAGAGCAGCTCGCGGGCCGGCGCATCGTGCTGCTCGCGCCCTCGGGGCGGATGTTCGACGAGGAGCTGGCGAGCGAGCTGGCGGCCGAGCCCGACCTGACGCTGCTCTGCGGCCGCTACGAGGGGGTCGACGAGCGCGTCCGCGACCACCTCGTGACCGACACGGTCTCGATCGGCCGCTATGTCCTCTCGGGCGGCGAGCTGCCGGCGATGGTCATCTCCGACGCCGTGCTGCGCAAGCTCCCGGGCTCGCTCGGCGCGCCGGACGGCGCAGTCGAGGAGTCCTTCAGCGAGGCGCTCGGGAGGAGCGCCCGAGTACCCGCACTACACGCGCCCGCCGTCCTATCGCGGCTGGGATGTGCCCGACGTCCTCGTCTCCGGCGATCACGAGCGCGTGCGCGAGTGGCGTCGCGAGCGCAGCCGCGAGCGCGCGACCGAGCCCCCCGGCAGGCGTTCGGCGGGGCACTAGCTACCATTCGCGACCCGCGCCGCAGCTGACCCCTCCCCAGGGGTCAGCACTCGTTTTCGGCGCTTTTTACGTACAGACGCCAACATCGAACGCGGGCAGAGACCATGAGCAGCATCATCGAGAGCCTCGAGCGGCGCCAACTCAACAAGGTGCCCAACTTCGCCCCCGGCGACCGCGTTCGCGTGCATTTCCAGGTCATCGAGGGCCAGCGGCGCCGCACCCAGGTCTTCGAGGGCGTCGTGATCAAGCGCCAGGGCAACGCCGCGCGCGAGACGTTCACCGTCCGCAAGCAGTCGTTCGGCGTCGGCGTCGAGCGGACGTTCCCGGTGCACTCGCCCAAGGTCGAGCGCCTCGAGGTCGTCGCGCGCGGCGACGTCAGGCGGGCGAAGCTCTACTACCTGCGCGACCGCGTCGGCAAGCGCGCGCGTGTCGCAGAGCGCCGCTGGGGCATCGAGGACGAGCTCGTGATCGCCGAAGAGGAAGAGCCCAAGGCGGTCGACGCCGAGGGTGAGACGGTGGCCGAGGCCGAGACCGTCGAGCCCGAGGCGGGCGAGGAGCAGGCCGAGGAAGAGGCCGAGGCGAGCGCGGAGGAAGCGCAGGCCGAGGAGCCCGCAGCGGAGGAGGAAGCGCCCGCCGAAGAGGCGGAGAGCGCGGAGGACGAGGGAGACGAGACGGAGTCCGGCGAGGCCAAGGGCTAGTGCCCTCGATCCCCAAGCCGGAGACGGGCCGGGGGGCCATCGTCGAGTTGTTCGTCATCGTCGCGCTCGCGATCGGGCTCGCGCTGATCATCCAGGCGTTTCTCGTCAAGCCGTTTCAGATCCCGTCCGGCTCGATGGAGCCGACGCTGGACGTCGGCCAGCGCGTGCTCGTCAACCGCACTCTTTTCCACTTCGAGGACCCCGAGGTCGGCGACATCGTCGTCTTCCATCCGCCCGCCGGCGCCCAGATGGGCCAGGAGTGCGGCGTCCCGCACGACCCCGCAGCAGCCGTGCCCCGAGCCGACCGCCCGACAGCTCGGACGAGAACTTCATCAAGCGCATCGTCGCCGGCCCCGGGGACCGGCTCTACATCGAGAACGGCCACCCGGTCGTAAACGGCCAGGTCGCCGAGGAGGACTTCATCAGGCCGTGCCACGGCGTGCCCGAGTGCGACCTCCCGGAGGAGATCGTCATTCCGCCGGACCATTACTTCATGATGGGCGACAACCGTGGGGCGAGCGACGACAGCAGATCGTTCGGGCCAGTCCCGAGAGAGTGGCTCGTCGGGCAGGCATTTGCGACCTACTGGCCCCCCGACCGGATCGGAATCTTCTAGCGCCGAGGTCGCGGCGCCGAAGGCTCCCGGCAAGCGCCGCCGCCGCCGCGCCAGCCGCCTGTTTCGCTTCGACCGCTCGCTCGGAAGCCGCTACGTCGCGGGCGCCGACGAGGCGGGGCGCGGTTCGCTCGCCGGCCCCCTTGTCGCCGCGGGCGTCCTGATCGACCACTCGACGCTGTCGCGGCGCGACCGCGTCGCGCTCGGGCTGCTCAACGACTCCAAGCAGATGAGCGTCGAGGAGCGCGAGCACCTCCTCCCGGTCGTGCTGCGCGCCTCGAGCAGGGTCGCGGTCGAGGTGCGCTGCGTGAGCGGGATCGACTCCCGCGGGCTGCACAACACCAACATCGCCGCGCTGGCGCGCTGCCTCGAGCGCGTCTGGGTGGACGGGGCGACCTGCCTCTCCGACGGATTCCGCCTGCCCGGCTGCACGAGTCGAGCACCGCGCTGTCGTCAGCGGGGACGCGACCAGCGCCGCGATCGCCGCCGCCTCCGTGATCGCGAAGGTGACGCGCGACCGCTTCATGCGCCGCGCCGCGGCGCGCTACACCAACTGGGACTTCGCCGGCAACGTCGGCTACTCGACGCCCGAGCACCGCGACGCGATCCGGCGGCACGGCATCTCGGCGCTGCATCGCCGCTCGTTCAACTCGATCGCCTACAGCCAGCTCGAGCTGGCGGGATCAGAAGGCGTCGCGGATGTGCTCGTAATCGAGGAGCCGGCCGCCGCGGTCGAAGAGCACTCCGACGACGTCGAAGCGAAACGCGCCGACGCCGCTTAGCGCCCGTCCTCCGGCAAGCCACTCCCGAGCGAGCCGTGCGAAGACGCCCCTGCTTGGCGGGGCCGACCGCGAGCACCGGTCGCTCCGGGCCGTAGCGCGGATCCCGCCCGCCCGGCCTTGACCTCGACGAAGACCAGGACGTCGCCGTCGAGCGCGACGATGTCGAGCTCGCCGAGCCGTGTCCGCGCGTTTCGCTCCACGATCCGCAGGCCGGCCGCGGCCAGTCGCCGGGCTGCGAGGTCCTCGGCCACGCGGCCTAGCCGTTGGCGGGCATGCGGCACCCGCCCGACGCTAGGCCGGGACCACGCGCCCGAGGCGCGCGCTCAGTGCCGATTCGGTCTCAGACCGGCGGCGGGGTGCCCGCGGGCGGGACCGTCTCGGCCCGGGCGCGCGAATAGAGCCAGAGCCCGAGAAGAAGGCCGAGGCCGCCGACGATCATCAGGATCAGGCCGGCGGTGTCCAGCTGGACGCCCCAGAGCTTGTCCTTGGTGACCGCGAAGCGCAGGATTGCACCGAGCGCGATCACGAATAGGCTCGTTCCGATCGTCATCGGGGGTTGGAATAGTCCGTTGCCGGCGCCGTACAAGGGCCCATCGCGTGGATCGTGCGTGGGCGGGGTGATGGGTCATGCATGTCTTCTGCTTTGCCGCGCTCGCGAAGGAAGCGTAGTATCGACCGCGCCCGTTTCATACCCAAAAGGGGGGTTCAATCATGGCGTCAAAGAACGTGGTTCTCGTTCACGGCGGGTTCGTGGACGGCTCCGGCTGGCAGGGCGTCTACAACATCCTGAGCAAGGACGGATACAACGTCAGCGTCGTCCAGAATCCGACGCTGTCGCTCGAAGGCGACGTCGAGGCGACCAAGCGCGTCATCGACGCGCAGAGCGAGCCGGTCATTCTCGTTGGTCACTCCTACGGCGGAGCGGTGATCACCGAGGCTGGTAACGATCCCAACGTGGAGGCGCTCGTCTACATCGCGGCCTTCGTACCAGACGCGGGCGAATCGCTGAACACGCTGATCGCCGACCCACCGCCGGGCGCGCCCGTGCCGCCGATCCTGCCGCCGCAGGACGGCTTCCTGTTCCTCGACCGGGAAAAGTTTCACGATTCATTCGCTGCCGACCTGAGCGCCGAAGACGCGGCGTTCATGGCTGACGCGCAGGTCCCGTGGGGTGTTGACGCCCTGGGCGGCACGATCACCGAGCCGGCGTGGCGCAGCAAGCCAAGCTGGTCCCTCATCGCCACCGAGGACCGGATGATCCCCCCACCGGCTCAGCGCGAGATGTCGGGTCGGGCGGGTGCGACTGTCGAGGAGGCCTCGGGCAGCCACGCCATCTATGTGTCGAAGCCGGAAGCCGTGGCCGAGCTGATCAAAAAGGCTGCTTCGGGGTGACATCGGCCGGGCGCTGAAGTCCCCCGGCCAGACCCCGCCGATCACCGAATAGCGACGATGGAGCACGGGCTTAGTGCGTGTCTCCTTGACATCTCGTCACAGTCGCAGCCCAACGCTTGCCGTTAATCGATCTACGGTCGGGCGGTGCTCGCCACGGCCCGGACGTTCACGCTGCTCGGCGTCGGGGCGCACGAGGTCATCGTCGAGGTCGACGTGCATCGTGGGCTGCCCGCGTTCTCGCTCGTCGGTCTGCCCGACGCGGCGGTCCGCGAGTCGCGCGAGCGCGTCCGCGCCGCTCTGACCAATTCCGATTTCGAGTTCCCGCTCCAGCGCATCACCGCCAGCCTCGCCCCTGCCGACCTGCGCAAGGCGGGCCCCGGGCTCGATCTCGCGATCGCGGCTGCGCTCATCGCTGCCTCGGGCCAGCTGCCCGCCGAGGCGCTCGAGCGCTGGTGCCTGGCGGGCGAGCTGGCCCTCGACGGGACGGTCCGCCCGGTCCCGGGCGTGCTCGCGATGGCGGAGCAGGCACGCCGGGCAGGCGCGGCGGGCATCGCGGTCGCGACCCCCAACGCCCCCGAGGCGGCGCTGATCGACGGGCTCGGCGGTCGCGCCCCTGCGCACCCTCGCCGAGCTCGCGGAGCTTGCCCGCGGCGAGCTTGCCTCGTTCGACGCGCCGCCGCCGTCGCAAAACGGCTCCGCCCCCGAGCACCTGCCCGACCTCTCGGACCTGCGCGGCCAGCCGAGCCTGCGGCGCGTGCTCGAGATCGCGGCGGCGGGCGGTCACAGCCTGCTGATGACGGGGCCGCCGGGAGCGGGGAAGTCGCTCGCGGCGCGCCGGCTCCCCTCGCTGCTTCCGCCGCTGTCGCGCGACGAGGCGATCGAGGTCACGAGGATCGCGAGCGTCTGCGGGCATCCGCCGCCGCCGGGGCGGCTCGCATCGAGGCCCTTCCGAGCGCCCCACCACACGATCTCGGCCGCGGGCCTGATCGGGGGCGGCAACCCGCCGCGCCCGGGCGAGGTGACGCTCGCCCACGGCGGGGTCCTGTTCCTCGACGAGCTCGGCGAGTTCGGGCGCGCCGCGCTGGAGGCGCTGCGCCAGCCGCTCGAGGAGGGCCGGGTGACGATCGTTCGCACCGGGCACGCGATCGAGCTGCCCTGCCGCTTCATGCTCGTCGCCGCCGCCAACCCCTGTCCGTGCGGCCGCGGTGACGACTCGGATCGCTGCACGTGCGCGCCGCCCGCCGTGCGGGCGTACAGGGCGAAGCTCAGCGGTGCGCTCGCCGACCGCATAGACCTGGTCGCCCACATCGGCCAGCCCAGCGCGGCGGCGATGGACGGCCCGGTCGGCGAGAGCTCGGCGGACGTCCGGAAGCGCGTCGCGGAGGCTCGCGCGCGCCAGGCGGTGCGGCTCGGGCCCGGGAGGGTGAACGCCGACATGACCCCCGCGGAGACCCGGCGCCACTGCCGGCTCGAGCCGGGGGGTGGGGAGGTGCTGGCCGAGGGGCATGCGCGCCTGGGTCTCAGCGGCCGCGGTCACGAGCGGGTGCTTCGGGTGGCGCGGACGATCGCCGACGTGCGCGGCGACGAGCGGATCGACGGCGACGCGCTCACGGAGGCGCTGGGGCTGCGCCGCAGGGAGGGCTCGAGTTGAGCGGTTGCGACGCCTGCCTTCGGCGAGCGCTCCTGCTCGCGCGGCTCGCGCCCTACATCGAGCGCGTCGTCACCGGCGAGCCGGGATCGCGGGGGCGCGAGCTGCTGGCGCTCGGCGACGCGGACCTCGCGCGCGCCGCCGCGGGCGCGAAGGCGGACGACCTGCTGGCTGCGGCGAGGGGCGACGACCCCGGCGAGCTGAGGAGCCGGCTCGCCGCCGACGGCTGCTGGGCGACCTGCCGCCACCGGCCGGAATACCCCGCCGCGCTGCACGAGCTCGAGCGCGAGGCGCCGGCCGCGCTGATGGGCAGGGGGGATGCGGCGCTCCTTCACCGCCTTGTGGACGACCCGGGCGTCACCGTCGTCGGGTCGCGGCGCGGCAGCGCATACGGGCGCGGCGTCGCGCGCGAGCTGGGGCGCATGCTCGCGGCCGCCGGCCTTCCCGTGATCAGCGGCCTCGCGCTCGGCATCGACACCGCGGCGCACCGCGGAGCGATCGAGGGCGGCGGAGCGACGATCGCGGTGCTCGGCAGCGGCCCCGACCGCGCCTATCCGCCCAGCAACCGTCGGCTCTACGCGCGAATCTTCGACGAGGGCGGCGTGGTCCTCTCCGAGCTTCCGCCCGGGACGGGCGCCTTTCGCTGGACGTTTCCGGCGCGCAACCGGATCATGGCCGCGCTCGGGGCGATGACGGTCGTGGTCGAGGCGGCCGAGCGCTCTGGCTCGCTGATCACCGTCGGGTTCGCGCAGGACCTCGGGCGCGCGGTCGGCGCCGTTCCCGGCCCGGTCAACTCGTGGCTCTCGGACGGCGCCAACGCGCTGCTCGCCGACGGCGCCGTCGTGATCCGCGGCGCCGAGGACGTCCTCGACCGGCTGCTCGGCCCCGGCGCGCGCCCGGTCAGCGCGGCCGGCCCGCAGCTCGACGGGATGCTGACCGCCGCGCTGGCGCAGGTCGAGAGCGGCGGCGCGAGCCCCGACGAGGTCGCGCACGCCCTCGACGGCGACGCCGGCGCCGCGGCGACGGCGCTCGCCCGGCTCGAGCTGCTCGGCTACGTGGCGAGCGACGTGACCGGCGCCTACACGCGCACGGCGCTGAGGCGTCCCGCCGCGCCTTCATAAGCTCTCGGCGTGACAGAGCAGGGAAGAATCCCAGTCGCGCTCGCGATCGCGGGCTCGGACTCCGGTGGGGGCGCCGGGATCCAGGCCGACCTCAAGGCGTTCGCGCGCTGCGGCGTACACGGGACCACGGCGATCACGGCGATCACCGCCCAGAGCACCGTCGGCGTCGAGGCGGTCCACGCGGTCCCGCCCGAGATCATCGTCGCCCAGGTAAGGGCGGTCGCCGGCGATATCGGCGTCGACGCGGTCAAGATCGGGATGCTCGGGACCGCTGAGACCGTGGACGCGGTCGTCGAGGCGCTCGCGCTCGTCCGCGGCGTCCCCGTAGTGGTCGACCCCGTGATGGTCGCCGAGAGCGGCGCGACGCTGCTCGACCCCGAGGCGCGCGAGGCGCTCGTCCGGCGTCTGCTCCCGCTGGCGACGGTCGCGACGCCGAACGTGCTCGAGGCGCGCGAGCTGACGGGCCTCGGCGACGACGCCGCGCAGGAGGACCTCGCGCGGGCCGTGCGCGGCCTCGGCGTCGCGGTCGCCGTCGTCACGGGCGGCCACACCGAGAGCGGGACCGACGTGCTCGTCGACGACGAGCCGGAGCCGCTTCGCATCGAGGGCCCGCTCCATCCGCCCGGCGCCTCGCACGGATCGGGCTGCACGCACTCGTCTGTCCTCGCGGCGCAGCTCGCCCGCGGAGCGGGCGTCCGCGAGGCGGCGGCGACGGCCAAGCGCATCACCTCGGAGGCGGTGGAGCGTGGTTTGCGGGACATTGGCGACGGCCCCGGGCCGGTGGACGCGTTGGGGCTCACCGACCCCTTGCCATAATCCGGACGGTGAAGCTGCTGCGGATGAAGCCCGGCCACGGCGACGTTCTGCTCGCCGAGGGAGATCCCGAGGTCTCGGAGGACGAGGAGCGGCTGATCGAGGAGTTCCGGCGCCAGCTCGACCAGGGGATGTGGGCGGCGGTCCCGACCGCGCGCCACGGCGGGCGCCGGGAGGCCGTCATGGTCAGGGACTTCTCCGAGGTCCCGCGCGACGCCGAGCAGGTCATCTTCTTCCCCCCGGCTGCCGGCGGCTAGCCGTGGGCCTCCTGACCACGCTTGCGCGCCGAAGCGGCGCGGAGGTCATCCCCGACTACGACCCCGGCCGCGAGCGCCGCGCCGAGCGCCGCGCCCGCGAGCTGTTGCGATCGGTGGTCGGGCCCGAGATGCACGCGATGTACGAGCAGCTCGGCTTTTTGAGCGTGATCCGCCCAGAGCACGGTGACGGCGAGGGCGGCTACGGCTACCTCATCTACCCCCACCGCCCGATCGTCGCCTTCGACACCGCGACGGGCGAGCTTCTGAGCGAGTACTGCGTCAGGTTCCCCGACCGCAGCGAGCCCCAGGGCCGGCGGCGGCTGCCCGACGCCGACGACGTGCTCGCCAAGTGGATGGCATTGCACGGCGACGAGCACGGCCTGATCGCCGACGCCAACATGCACGTCGTCGGCCGCCAGGTCGACCCCCGCCACGTTCGCCGCGACGTCAGGCGCCTCGCCGAGTGGGAAGCGCTGCGGGCGGCGTGAGCGCTCCACGCCCCCGATCGGCCGCCGTCTTCGACGGCCCGGATCGCGCCGCCGCGCGCGCCTACATGAAGGGGATCGGCTTCGGCGACGACGACCTCTCGAAGCCGACGATCGGCGTCGCGAACACCTGGATCGAGGCGATGCCGTGCAACTTCCACCTGCGCGCCCTCGCCGAGCCGATCAAGGAGGGCGTCCGCGCCGCCGGAGGCACCCCGATGGAGTTCAACACCATCGCGATCTCCGACGGGATCACGATGGGAACGCGCGGGATGAAGACCTCGCTCGTCAGCCGCGAGGTGATCGCCGACTCGATCGAGCTGACGACGCGCGGCTACCAGTTCGACGCGATCGTCGGGCTGTCGGCCTGCGACAAGACGATCCCCGGGCTGCGTGATGGCGATGGCGCGCCTCGACATCCCGTCGCTGATGCTCTACGGGGGCTCGATCGCGCCCGGCCGCTGGCGCGGCAAGGACGTGACGATCCTCGATGTCTTCGAGGCGATCGGCGCCCACGCCGCCGGCGAGATGTCCGACGAGGACCTGCGCGAGCTCGAGGACGCGGCGAGCCCCGGCCCCGGGGCGTGCGGCGGCCAGTTCACCGCCAACACGATGGCGTGCGCGTTCGAGGCGCTAGGGGTCTCGCCGGCGGGGTCGGCGATGGTGCCCGCCGAGGACGACGACAAGCGCAGCGTCGCCGAGCGCATCGGCGAGATGGCGATGCGGGTGCTGGAGGAGGACCTGCGCCCGAGCCGCATCATCACGCGCAACTCGCTCGAGAACGCGATCGCGATGATCTGCGCGTCGGGCGGTTCGACCAACGGCGTGCTGCACATGCTCGCGGTCGCGCGCGAGATGGGGATCGAGCTCGAGATCGACGACTTCGAGCGCATCTCGCGCAACACCCCGCTGCTCGCCGACCTCAAGCCCGGCGGCCGCTTCGTCGCCACCGACCTCTACCGGGCCGGCGGCGTGCCGCTGATCCTCAAGCGCCTGCTCGACGCGGGCATCCTGCACCCCGACGAGATGACGGTCACCGGCCGCACGATCGGCGAGGAGGCCGAGGACGCCACCGAGGCCGAGGGCCAGGAGGTCGTGCGCCCGCTCGACGACCCGCTCAAGAGCCGAGGGCGGGCTGGCGATCCTGCGCGGCAACCTCGCGCCGGAGGGATCCGTCGTCAAGCTCGCCGGCACCGAGCGCAAGGGCCAGACAGGGCCCGCACGGGTTTTCGAGTCAGAAGAGGACTGCTTCCGCGCCGTCAAGGACCAGACGCTCGAGCCCGGCGACATCGTCGTGATCCGCAACGAGGGCCCCTCGGGCGGCCCGGGGATGCGCGAGATGCTCCAGGTCACCGCCGCGATCGTCGGCGAGGGGCTCGGCGAGGAGGTCGCGCTGATCACCGACGGGCGCTTCTCGGGCGCAACGCGCGGGCTGATGGTCGGCCACGTCGCCCCCGAGGCGGTCAAGGGCGGCCCGATCGCCGCGCTTCGCGACGGCGACGAGATCACGATCGACGTCGAGAACCGCACGCTCGCGGTGGACCTCACGGACGAGGAGATCGCGTCGCGCGTCGACGAGTACGAGTCTCCGCCGCCCGCCTACGAAAAGGGCGTGATGGCGAAGTACGCGCGCTCGGTCTCCTCCGCCTCCGAGGGCGCCGTCACCAGCTGACCGCGCGACGCCGGTCGGGAAGCGCTACTCGACCGTGTCGGCCGAGGGCGCATCGTCATCGGGCGGGCCCTCGATCGTGTTGTCGAGCTCGGCGCCCTCGCCGGCGATGAACTGCTCGAGCAGGCGGTTGAAGCGCACGGGCCGCTCGAGCTGCGGGCAGTGGCCGGTGCGGTCGAATATCGCGGTCCGCGACACGTTGAGGTGGCGCGCGTAGCCCGCGGCGTCCTTTGGCGGCACGATGCGGTCGTTTCGCCCCCACACGATCAGCGTCGGTTCGCCGACGCGCTCGAGGCGGTCGGTGAAGTCGTAGCCGACGAGGGTCCTGACGGCGTCGACCATCCCGGGAGCGCCGAGCGCGCCGTGGTACTGCTCCCACAGCAGCTCGGTCCGCATCCGATGGGGAGCGTGGAAGACCCCCTTGAATGCGGCATAGCGCAGGCGCGGGCGCCGCAGCGAGCGGTCCTGGAGGCGAAACGCGAGCGGTGCGGTGGCCGCCGCCATGCGCGCGGCGACCTCGGCCGGCTCCCTGCGCATGCGCGCGTGGGTGATCCCCGCCGCCGACACCAGCACGACCCGGTCGACCCAGTCGGGCTGGGCGATCGAGGCCTCGGCGGAGATGAAGCCGCCCATCGAGTTGCCGACGAGGGTGGCGCCCTCGAGGCCCGCCGCGCGGCTGAAGTCGTCGAGAAGGCGGCCGTAATTGGGGATCGAGATGTCCCACGGCGGCATCGGGCTGCTCCCGAAGCCGGGAAGGTCGAGCGCGATCACGCGATGGTTGCGGGCGAAGTGGGGGAGCTGCTCGAGCCAGTTCTGCCAGGACCCCGAGAGCCCGTGGACGAAGAGGATCGGGGGCCCTTCGCCCATCTCGGCGTAGTTGACCTGCGCGCCCGTCGATGTCGGCGCTGCGCAGGTGCTCGCGCCAGTCGACGCCCAGCCACTCGGGGTCGGGCTCGCCGTAGGGGTCCGGTCCCGCCGACGGGGTGGGGTCGGGCCGCGTGCCCATGCCCGCGAACATCCAGTACGAGCCGCGGCTCTCGCCGCGGCCGTTTCGGACCGCCTCGACCGGGTGGCGGAACTTGTGCGCGGTTGCTGCCACGCCGCCGAGGTTAGTACCCGGCTACGCGTATCCCATCCGCTCGAGCACCGGGATCTCGCGGATCTGCGGGGGCTGGAGGTGGTCCCAGAGGATGCCCCTGGGGCGGTCGTAGGCGCGCTCGACCTCGATCACGGCGCGCGGCGTCGCGATCATGTCGATCGGCAGGTCGTGCCCGGTCACGAGGAGGTTCTCGCGCAGGATCTGGATCGGGTGAACGGTGGTCGCGACGGTGGTGTGCTCGTCGATCTTCCCGGCGTCGATCAGGATCCCGTACTCGAGGTCGGCCCAGCCGCCGCCCTTGCCGATCCGCGCCCCGTTGAGGTTGACGCCGACCGAGCCGCAGAGCACGAAGTCGATCTCGGGGATCTCCTCGAGCGCGACGACGCGCCCGTGGCGCAGCGCCCCCTTGATCGTCGCCGCCTCGCGGATCGCCTTCTTCGAGAGCTTGCGCGGGTCGAGCACGCGGAACGGGTGCACGTCGCGCAGCCGCGGCACCGCCATCACGACCGTCTTTCCCTCCTCGAGCGCGAGCCGGCGGGCGTGCGTCTGCGGCGAGTCGGGGTTGGCCTTGACGACCTGGGCGCGCTTCCAGAGCCGATGGGCGGCGAGCCGCTCGGCGGCGAGCTTGGCGCCCGAGAAGTTGGGAATCCGCCCCTCGGCGCCGGGGAACCGCGACACGCCCTCGCGGTCCATCGCCTTCCAGACCGCCTTGCGGACCTGGTCCTTCGTGCGCATTAGCTGGTGACTTCCGGGCCCACTGAGAGGGCGCGAGCATAGCTGCCAGAATCAGCGCCGATGAGCCCCGACCGCACCTCCCTCGCCCGGCCCCGGGAGGCCGAGGGCGACGAGTCCGGCGACCGGCCGCTTCCGGCCCGCCGCGACGTCGAGCGCATGCGCGAGCTGCTGCCCGCGATCGAGCCCGACCGCCAGGTCAACGACTGGGGGCGCTCCGAGCGCGTCGAGGGCGCCTTCGACGCGACGCTGATCGAGTTCTTCTACCGCTACTGGTTTCGCTGCGAGGTCGAGGGGATCGAGAACGTCCCCGCCGACGGCGGCGCGCTGCTTGGTCTCCAACCACTCCGGCGCGCTCCCTCCCGACGCCCCGATGATCGCCAAGGCGATCCGCGACGAGCATCCCCGGCCGCGCCAGCTCAACATCACCGTCGAGCACTTCTTCAAGGGCTACCCCGGCTTCTCGATGCTCGTCCCCAAGATCGGCTGCGTCGCGGCGCACCCCGCGAACGTGCACAGGCTGCTCTACGACGAGCGCGCAGCTCGTGCTCGTCTTCCCCGAGGGGCGCAAGGGGACCGAGAAGCTCTACAAGGAGCGCTACCGGCTGCGGCGCTTCGGGCGCGGCGGCTTCGTCGAGGCCGCGATGCGCGCAGAGGCCTCGCTGGTGCCGGTCTGCGTCGTCGGCGCCGAGGAGGCCGCGCCGATCTTCGCCCAGATGGGGCTGCTCAAGCGCCTCACCGGGCTCCTCTACTTCCCGATCACCCCGACGTTCCCCTGGCTCGGGCCGCTGGGGATGCTCGGCTACCTGCCGTCGAAGTTCAAGATCCGCTTCCTCGAGCCGATCGAGACGGTCCCGATGGGCGGGGCCGAGGCCGCCGACGACAAGGCGCTCGTGCAGTCGGTCTCGCAGGAGATACGCGGGCGCATCCAGGAGAACCTGCACGAGATGGTGGGGGAGAGGCGCTCCGTATGGCTGGGCTGAGCCACGAGGCCGACGTCGTCGAGGCGACCGACCCGCCGCAGCACAGGGCCAAGCGCGTGCTCGTCACCGGGCTGTCCACGTACTGGGGCGGGCGCCTCGCCCAGGCACTCGAGTCGCACCCCGAGATCGAGGCGATCATCGGCGTCGACAACCACGACCCGACCCGCGAGCTCAACCGCACCGAGTTCGTCAAGGTCTCCAACCAGCACTCGCTGATCCGCCGCATCGTCATCGCGGCCGAGATCGACACCGTGATCGACACCCGCATGGTCGTCAACTCGATCCAGACGGCGCCCAACCTCGCGCACGAGAACAACGTGATCGGGACGATGAACATCCTCGCCGCGTGCGCGGGCAATGACTCGCCGGTCCGCAAGTTCATCTTCAAGAGCTCCGCCCACTACTACGGCTGCGAGCAGGACGACCCGGCCTTCTTCACCGAGGACATGAAGCGGCCACACCCGCCGCGCACGCGAATCGAGCGCGACATCCTCGAGGCCGAGAACGCCGTCGCCGAGTTCGGGGACCGAAACCCGCGCCTCACGGCCACCGTGCTGCGCTGCACCAACGTCCTCGGGCCGCACCTCGGGACGGCGCACACGCGCATGTTCTCGCTGCCGCTCGTGCCGATGGTGCTCGGCTTCGACCCGCGCTGCCAGTTCGTCTACGAGGACGACATCGTCCATGCGCTCGAGCACGCCGCGTTCAACGAGCTGCCGGGAACCTTCAACGTCGGCGGCGACGGCGTCCTCGCCCTCTCCGAGGTGATCAGCCTGCTCGGCAAGCGCCCCGCCCCGGTTCTCCCCCCGTGGGGCACCGGGCTTGCGATCGGGCCGCTGCGCCGGCTCGGGTTCCGGCTGCCCGAGGAGATGGTCAACCAGCTTCGCTTCGGCCGCGGCCTCGACAACCGCAAGTTCAAGGCGACGGGCTTTCGCTACGGCTACACGACGCGCGAGGCGGTGATCAAGTTCGGCGAGCACCTGCGCCTTCACCCTGTGCTGCGCGGTAACGAGGGCGGCTATCGCTACGAGAAGGAGGTCGAGGAGTTCCTGCGCTGGAGCCCGCACGTCCAGCGCGACGAGCCGGGCGGCAGCGAGGAGCCGTTCGGGATTTAGAACGCGGCTCTGCCGCGACAGGCATGTGCAGTTGGTGAGCTGACCCATCCCCCGCGCGGGTGAGGGGGCGCCCAGCGCCAGGCGCAAACTCGTTTGCACCTCCTCCACAACGGGGACCCGAGTTGTACGCCTGCCTACACTGTTTGACGGACTTCGCCGCGTCCCTGGGCGTTGGGCGGAGGACCACCGCGAGCAGGCTGGAATAACTGCGCAAGCATGGGTCGCAAAGGTCAGATAGGGATCGTTGTCGCATTGGTGCTGCTCCTGATGGGAGCGGGCGCCGCGTACGCCTGGGACTCTGCGAAGAAGGACGAGATCGCCGAGGGCGTGAAGATCGGCGGCGTCGACGTCGGCGGCATGACCGCCGAGGAGGCCTCGGCCGTCGTCGAGGCCGACCTGATCGAGCCGCTCGACAAGCCGGTCACGGTCAACTACGAGAAGGAGCACTTCACCCTCGAGGCCAACGAGCTCGACGTGCGAGCCGACGTCGACGGGATGGTCCAGGCCGCCGTCGACGTGAGCCAGGAGGGCGGCCTGCCGACGCGCGTTTGGCGCTACGCATCCGGCGGCGAGGTCAACGAGTCGATCGACCCCCAGATCGCCTACTCGCAGAAGACGCTCGACGAGTTCATCAAGGGCGTGGAGGAGAACGTCAACCAGCCCGCCGTCGACGCCTCGGTCGAGCCGACGCCGACCTCGCTCGACCCCGTCCCCGGCCAGACCGGCATCGAGGTCAAGGTCGACGACCTTCGCGCCGGCCTCGAGCAGGCGGTCCAGTCGCCCGCCTCGCGCACCGTCGAGGCCAGCGTCGACAAGGTCAAGCCCGAGGTCACGACGGAGGACCTGGCGGCGAAGTACCCCACCTACCTCGTCGTCGACCGCGCAAACTTCCAACTGCGCTACTACGAGAACCTCGAGCTGGCGAAGACCTACACGGTCGCGATCGGCGCGGCCGGCTACGACACGCCGGCCGGGCTCTACAGCATCGCGAACAAGCAGGTCGATCCGGCCTGGAGCGTTCCCAACTCCGACTGGGCGGGTGACCTCGCCGGCACGGTGGTCCCGGGCGGCTCCCCGGAGAACCCGCTGATCGCGCGCTGGATGGGCATCTACGACGGCGCCGGGATCCACGGCACCAACGACACCGGCTCGCTCGGCAGTGCCGCGTCGCACGGCTGCATCCGCATGGCGGTGCCCGACGTGATCGAGCTCTACGACCAGGTAGAGGTCGGCACGCCGATCTACATCTCGTAGCGACGACTCCACAGGCAGGGCTTCGGCCCGCGCACGGCGAACCACACCCGTGTGGTCTCCGACGCCCAAACCGATGCCGAGCCCGAGCCCAGCGACGGCTGGGCCCGAAGCCTCGAGCTCTACGCGCGCCAGCTCGATGCGCGCGGCGCGTCCGCGAACACCAAGCGCGCCTACCGCGCCGACCTGCGCCACTTCGCGCTGTGGGCGACCGAGCGTGACCTCGAGCCCGCGACCGTCGACTACTCGCAGCTGCGCCGCTATGCCGCGGCGATCTCGAGCAACGGCGCCGCGAAGTCGACGATCGGGCGCAAGCTCGCGGCGGTGCGCAGCTTCTTCGACCACCTCGTCGCCGTCGACGAGGTGCCCCAGAACCCGGCCGAGCTGCTTCCGAGCCCGAAGCGCGAGTCGCGTCTTCCGCGCACCCTCTCGCGCGACGAGGTCGAGGCGCTTCTCGAGCGCATTCCGGCGACCGACCCGCTCGACGCGCGCGACCGCGCCATGTTCGAGCTCGCCTACTCGTGCGGTCTGCGCTGTGAGGAGATCGTCGGGCTGGACGTTGAATCGATCGACTTCGACGGAGAGGTCTTGCGTGTCACGGGAAAAGGGAACAAGACACGCATCGTGCCGATCGGGGAGCCCGCCCAGCGTTGGCTCGAGCGCTATCTCGCGAAAGCACGGCGCGCGCTCGAGGACGCGGGTCGCCGCAACGGCGCCACGAAGGCGCTCTTCCTCTCGCGGCGCGGCCGCAGGCTCTCGCCGTCCGACGTGCGCCGGCGCCTCGCGCGCCGCGTCGAGGACGCCGCGATCGCCGGCGGCGTCTCCCCGCATGCGCTGCGCCACTCCTTCGCGACCCACCTCCTCGAGGGCGGCGCCGACCTGCGCTCGATCCAGGAGATGCTCGGCCACGCGAGCGTCTCGACGACCCAGATCTACACACGGGTGGACCCGTCACGGCTTCGAAGCCAGTACCGCAATGCCCACCCGCGTGCTTGAGATCCGATGCCAACACCCCGAAATGACGTATTCGAACGGGAAAGAGCACTTGCACTGGCGCGTCGTGTGCAGGCTCGAATGTCGGAAGCGGATACGCTTTTCGACGGCCCCCTGGGCTATCTGATGGAGACCAAGGTCAAGGCAGTCGAGCTGCGTGAGCTTTGGCGGCGCTGCAAGGAGGAAGGCGACGAACGCGCAAGGGAGCGCCTCGTCGTCGCCTACTCGCCGCTCGTCAAGTACGTCGCCGGGCGCATGGCGGCCGGCCTGCCGTCCCACGTCGAGGAGTCGGACCTCATCTCCTACGGGCTGCTCGGCCTGATCGGCGCGATCGAGCGCTACGAGCCCGAGCGCGAGATCAAGTTCGAGACCTTCGCGGTGTCGCGCATCAAGGGCGCGATCATCGACGAGCTGCGCTCGCTCGACTGGGTGCCGCGCTCAGTGCGCGCCCGCGCCCGCGACATCGAGAAGGCGCACGCCAAGCTCGAGAACCGCCTCCAGCGCGCCCCCTCCGAGGAGGAGATGGCCAAGGAGCTGAAGATGAGCGAGGAGGACCTTCGCAAGGCCCTGCTCGAGATCGCCAACTCCTCGGTGCTGGCGCTCGACGACCTCTGGACGGTCGCCGACCCGGCCGGCGGGCAGATCTCGCTGCTCGACACGATCCGCGACCCCAACGCGGTCGACCCACAGGCCGAGATCGACGCGGCGGAGCTCAAGGACCGCCTCGCCGAGGCGATCGAGGCGCTGCCGGACCGCGAGCGGCTCGTGATCGCCCTCTACTACTACGAGAACCTGACCCTGCGCGAGATCGGCGAGGTCCTCGGCGTCACCGAGTCGCGCGTCTCACAGCTGCACACCAAGGCCGTCCTCGGCCTGCGCTCCCACCTCCAGGCGCCGAGCCTGTCCTGAGGGCCGCTCGAACCGCCGCATTTGCGGCTCGTTATATGTTTCCCACGTGGGAGCGAGGGCGCCCGACCGGATTCGCAACGTCGCGCTGATCGGCCACCGCGGGAGCGGTAAGACCTCTGCTCGCCGAGGCACTGCTCTTCGAGGCCGGGATCGTCAACCGCCTCGGCCGCGTCGAGGACGGCACCACGGTCGGGGACTTCGAGGAGGACGAGCAGGAGCGCCAGATGTCGATCGGCGCCAGCGTCGCCTCGTTCGAGCACGACGGGCGCAAGATCAACCTCATCGACACGCCGGGCGAGTCGAGCTTCATCGCCGACACGCTCGGCGCGCTGCGCATCGTCGACTCCGCGGTGCTGGTCGTCAACGGCGTCATGGGCGTCGAGGTCCACACCGAGCGCCTCTGGAACCGCGCCAACGACGAGGGCCTCGCGCGGCTGGTGTTCGTCAACATGCTCGACCGCGAGCGCGCCGACTTCTACCGCGCCCTCGACTCGCTTCAGAGCGCCTTCGGCTCGCACGTCGTCGCCACCGAGATCCCGATCGGCTCCGAGCACGACGTGCGCGGCGTGATCGACCTCATCGACATGAAGGCGTTCGAGTACGACGGCGAGGGCAGGGGCGCCGCGAAGGAGATCCCGATCCCCGACGAGCTCGCCGACCAGGCTCAGGAGTACCGCGAGAAGCTCATGGACGAGGTCGCCGAGAACTCCGACGAGCTGATGGAGCGCTATCTCGAGGGCGAGGAGATCTCCCACGAGGAGATCGTCACCGCGCTCAAGAAGGGGGTGACCGAGGGCCACCTCTTCCCGGTGACGTGCGGCGATCGCGACAAAGAACCTCGGCGCCGACCGCCTGCTCGAGGCGCTCGTCGAGGACCTTCCGTCGCCGGCGATGCGGGGCAGCGTGCCCGCGCTGGACGGGGATGGGGAGGAGACCTCGATCGAGCCCGACCCCGACGGCGAGCTGCTCGCCTACGTCTTCAAGACGCTCGCCGATCCCTACACGGGCCGCATCAACATGCTTCGCGTCTACTCGGGAACGCTCAAGTCCGACTCCCAGGCCGCGAACGCGACGCAGCGCTCGAAGGAGCGCATCGGCCAGCTCGCGACGCCGCACGGCAAGGAGATGGAGCCCGTCGACGAGCTCGGCCCGGGCGACATCGGCGCAGTCGCCAAGCTCAAGGAGACGAGGGCCGGCGACGTGCTCGCGTCCAAGGACTCCGACGTCTCGTTTCCCAAGCTCGAGCTGCCGGCGCCCGTGATGGCGTTCGCCTTCGAGCCCAAGACCAAGGGCGACGAGGAGAAGGCGGTCACGGCGCTGCGGCGCCTCGAGGAGGAGGACCCGACGCTTGACGTCCACCGCGACCCCGAGACGGGAGAGCAGATCATCGCGGGGCTGACCCAGGTCCACGTCGAGGTGATCACCGACCGCATGAAGCGCCGCTTCGGCGCCGAGATCACGCTCAAGCCGCCGCGCGTTCCCTACGTCGAGGCGATCCGCAAGCCGGCCAAGGCGCACGGGCGCTACAAGAAGCAGACCGGCGGCCGCGGCCAGTTCGGCGACTGCCACATCGAGATCTCGCCCGCCGAGACGGGCGCCGGGTTCGAGTTCGAGAACGCGATCAAGGGCGGCGTCATCCCGTCGAGCTTCATCCCCGCGGTCGAGAAGGGGATCGCCGAGGCGATGGCCAACGGCGTGGTCGCCGGCTACCCGATCAAGGACCTCCACGTGCGGCTCTTCGACGGCCAGCACCACCGCGTGGACTCCTCGGAGATGGCGTTCAAGATCGCCGGCTCGATGGCCTTCAAGCAGGCCGCCGAGAAGGCCGACCCGGTGCTGCTCGAGCCGATCATGCAGATGACGATCTCGGTGCCCGAGGAATCCGTCGGCGACGTGATCGGCGACCTCAACTCACGCCGCGGTCGCCCCCTCGGCATGGAGCCGAAGGGCTCCACGACCGAGGTCAAGGCCGAGGTGCCGATGGCCGAGGTGCTCGACTACGCGCCCGACCTGCGCGCGATCACCGGCGGCCAGGGCGACTTCACGATGGAGTTCGAGCGCTACGAGGAGGTGCCGAGCCACCTTTCCCAGAAGGTGATCGACGCCGCCAAGGAGGCCGACGAGGAGAAGGTCAGCGCCTGAGGCCCGTGCTCGCCGCGCGCCTGGCGAGGCGCGAGGCGCCGTTGCTACCGTGCGACGGGATGCCCAGCGCCGACCCAACCTGCGAGATCTGCGGGCGCACGATCCTCAAGGGCGAGCGCACGCGCCGCTACGTCTCGCCCGACGGCGAGCAGCGCGACGTCTGCGACCTCTGTCGCACGCGAGTCGAGGCGGCGCGCTGGGTGCGCGCCGGCCGCGCCGACGTGCAGGCGCCGTCCCCGGGTGAGCCGGCGAGCAACCGCGCACGCGCCTGGCTCTCCGAGCGCGCCGCGCGGGCGCGCCTCGCGCTCGAGGAGACCCGGCGGCGGGCGGCCGAGGGAGCGGGCCCGAAGGCCGAGCGCACGGGGCCCAGGGTCCAGAGCGGCCCCGACACGCCCGAGCGCCGCCTGCGGCGCGCGCTCGAGGAGTTCAACGAGTCCGAGCACCGCCGCACGGTCGCGGGGCTGACCCGCTCGCTGGGCGAGCCTCGCGTCGCGGCTGTGGCCATCGTGGACGCTCCGCACGACATCCGGCTTACCGTCGCCTGGGACCTCTCCTGGTACCAGTGGGAGGTGCGCCTCGCCGACGAGCCGGCGCGCGTTCGCTCCGTCGCGAAGGGCTCCGAGCTCGAGCAGCTCGCCGAGAGCGATCGCCACTGGAACGCCCGCGCCGGCGACGACGGCCGCCTCCAGCTCGGCGCGGGGCGAAACGGCGCCTCGTGAGCGCGCCGCGCAAGCTCGTCGTCAACGTCGACGGCGGCGCCCGGGGCAATCCGGGCCCAGCCGCGATCGCCGCGGTCGTCGCGACCCCAGACGGCGAGATCCTCGAGCAGCGCGGCGAGCGGATCGGCAGGGCGACCAACAACGTCGCCGAGTACCGCGCGCTGCTGCTCGGCATCGAGCGCGCCCGCGAGCTCGGCGCCGACGAGGTCGAGTTGATCGGCGACTCGGAGCTGATCGTGCGTCAGGTCAAGGACGAGTACAAGGTCAAGGACGCGGGCCTCAAGCCGCTTCACCAGCGGGCCCAGCAGGCCCTGCGCGATTTCGACTCCTGGTCGATCCGCCACGTGCGCCGCGAGGACAACGAGGCCGCCGACCTGCTCGTCAACGAAACGCTCGACGCCGCCCAGTGACACTCGAGGGGCCGTGGGCGACGCCGGCCCAGCGCTATCCTGAGCCGCTCGCGCGGCTGTAGCTCAGCTGGCTAGAGCGTCTGCTTGCCATGCAGAAGGTCGTGGGTTCGAATCCCATCAGCCGCTTCCCATTCCAGAGCCAAGGCCGGCCGGTCGACGTCAGCGGTCGTGGCCCGGTAGTGGCCCTGGCAGCCGAAAGCTCGCCCGCGCGGTGCCGGACCCGTTGGCGCAGGGGCCGGACTAGAACCGAAGGCCCCACGCGCGTGCCGACGTCCGCGACCGGCGCGGGGAACGCGGGGCTTGTGGCTCCGCATCACTCGTGCGACCATCGGTGCGAATGGTCGATCGACCGGAGGTACGGGTGTGAGGGTGAAAGAGTTTGTGCTCACTAGCGCGCTCGTCGCCTCGCTGCTTGTCCCCGCGAGCGCTCACGCCGTGTTCGACATGGGTGTGAGCCAGGTCGCGTCGGCGAGCGTCGTACCCGCGGGCAATCTCGTCACCTACACGGTCACTGTCCGCAACGACGGGGAGGCGAGCCCGTTCGACCTGCACACGACGGTGGAGATGGTCGGCTTCGAGCCCGGGGGAACGGGCGCGGTGAACAACCCGTACGTCTCGGTCACCACGTCGCAGGGCTTCTGCGTCATGGGCCAGATCGGCCAATATCACGACGCCCAATGCGATCTCGGGGCCATGGGAGAGGGAGCGACGGCCGAAATCCTCGCGACGGCTCAAGTCAACGAGTCCATGGACCACAAGGCGGCATTCTTCGACCCCGGCTGCTTCGGGCTCAACGAGCTGAGGGGCAGCTGCGGCTACGCCGACCAGGACAGCTCCGACAACGACTCGAGCGTGCTCACCATCGCGAGCGTCCCTCCCGTGGTGAGCGGCTCGAAGAAGATCAAGATCAAGGGGCTCCCGGAGGGCTGCGCGACCCAGGACTTCTCGATCAAGGCCAAGGCGAAGGGCGACGTCCAGAAGCTGTCTGCGCTGCTCGTGTCGGCGAAGCAGAACGAGGGCGTCCACGAGAAGCTCGGAAAGGTCAACGGCAGGCGCCTGACGGCGACGGTCCCGGTGGGCGACCTGCGACCGGGGTTCTTCTACGAGATCCGGATCGCCTCGCAGCCGGGCGGCAAGGCGACCGCGGTCTTCCAGCGCTGCTGAGGAACGAAGTGCGGCCGCACGGCGCCGCAGCCGCTCCGGGGTTTTAGTGCTCCTCCGCCGGCCCACTGTTCCACTGCGCGGCGCGCGCCATCGCGAGATACTGCGCGGGCGATGTCGCAGGAGGACGTGGAGGTGGTGCGACGGGCCTTCGACGCCATCAATCGCCGGATGGTGGAGGAAGCACTCGAGTTCATCGATCCGGAGGGCGAGCTGCACTCGGCGATCGTCGGTGGCGCTGAAGGCAACGTCTATCGTGGCCATGACGGCTTCCGAAGATGGTTCGCGGATTCGTACGAGAGCTTCGAGGAACTTCAAACCGAGCTGACGGAGTTGCGCGATCTCGGTGATCGCGTCATCGCCTTCGGACACATCCATGCGCGTGGTCGCGAGAGCGGGCTCGAACTCGACTCGCCCACCGGTTGGGTCTTTACGGTGCGAGGCGGCAAGGTGGTAAAGGCCGAGGGCTTTCTCAGTCGGACCGGGGCCCTCGCAGCCGCCGGGCTGTCGGAGTAGGCGCTGGCGACGGGCACGTCGAGCTGGTCTGTTGTTGAGCGCTCGGAAACTGGAATACTCGCGACGATGAAACGACCTGCATTCCGGAGGAGTGATCCCAAGGTCGAGCGGCTCTCGCAGGTCCAGCTTTTCTCCGCCTGTAATAAGGGGGATCTTTCTCGCATCGCGGCTCTCGCCGAGGAGATTGAGGTCCCCGCGGGCCGGGTGCTGATGCGCCAGGGCGATCTTGGGCAAGAGGCTTTCGTGATCTCTGAGGGTCGGGCAAAAGCGACTATTCGCGGCAAGAGGAGCGCCAAGCTCGGCCCCGGCGAGTGCTTCGGCGAGATGGCTCTCCTTCACTCGGCGCCCCGCTCCGCCACCGTCACCGCGGAGACTGACATGCGACTTTTCGTCCTCGGGTCGCGTCAGTTCTCGACGCTGATCAGGGACACGCCGGGCATCGGGCAGCGGGTGTTGGCAGCGGTGGCGGAGCGGCTTCGCGAGGCTGAGCGGGCCCAGCCTCACCACTGAGCGCCGCAGCGCCATCTGCGGTCTGCGCCGGGCGGAGCCGAAGCCCTCGAAGTCGCCGGGCTGTCGGAGTAGCCGATGTCGGAGGAGGAGCGCCGCTCCGCAGAAGTTGGAACGGGCAAAGGACGCGGTTTTTGCCCGATATCGCCGCGCATCGGAGGGCATCGCCGGCGATCGCGAGCGCCGGCGTGACGCGCAATAGCGGGGAGTTCGTGCTCTAGGAGCCCGCTAAGACGGACTCCGCCAAACGCTTGCCATGCAGAAGGTCGTGGGTTCGAATCCCATCAGCCGCTTCCCATTCCCATCGGGTGACAGCGCTCCTCTAGGGCGCTCTAACGGGCCGCAGGTCGGAGCGGGATACTGCGCGGGCGATGTCGCAAGCAACAGGGAGGAGCACCATGTATCGGATCAGCCAGCCGTCTCCAGCCATCGTTGTTGCGGTACTCGCGCTCGTCGCCGCGCTGGCGGGTACGGCGACAGCCGGGCCGGACGCGAGCACCAGCGCGATCACCAAGAACAAGGTCAAGAAGATCGCCCGGCAGCAGGTGACGCAGCTCGCGCCGACCCTGCACGTCGCCACCGCGGACAACGCGTCCAAAGCCGACACCGCGACGAGCGCCGACACGGCGACCCGACGGCGTCAGCGCCGACACGGCGACGAGCGCCGACTCGGCGACCAGCGCCCAGACGGCGGGCAACGCCGATGCGCTCGGAGGAAACGCCGCGTCAAGCTTCGGATCGGGCTTCGTGTTCGGAACCGCGACCTTCCCCGGACCCAACGGCGGCGAGGAACGCACCCCCTACGGCATGACGAGCAACGCGAGCGGCTTCCCGGCGCTTGCGCCTGTCGCGATGAAGTTTCGCGACTTCGATGCAATCGCCAGAGGCCTTGACGCCAATGACTCGATCCAGATCGCTCTTTCGGACGGTGTGGGGCCGTTGAACGTGCCGCTGTGCACCATCGATCAGACCACCCCTGATTGCCAGGCTCCGACCTCGGTTTCGATTCCCCAGGGCATCAGCTTCGTGCTCACGTTCGTTTGGAGCAACCTCGACGGAGGCGACCGCGTCGACTTCGCTTACCGCCTCGCTCCCTGACGTCAGTCTCCCACCGGGAGGCTCAGCCTGTCGTCCAAATAACACGCGCGACTCGCGTCGGTAGCGGCAAGGGCGACCACTCAGCTCCCCCTACACGGACAAGGTCAAGAAGGGCAAGCGCGGGATACTGCTCGGGCGATGTCGCAGACGGCGACCACGTTTTTACGAAGGAGGAGAGATGGTTCTGGCCACGGTGAAGATCGAGGATTTCGATCGCTTCTGGAATGCGTTCTCAACCGAGGCCGCTGAGAAGCGAAAGCAGGGCGGGTCAAAGGGTTCGCACGTCTTTCGCGATCCCAATGAGGACGACCGGGTCTGGGTGGTTTTCGACTGGGATGAGGAGGGTCATAACAACCACTTGTCCGATCCCGACATGCCGGCGATCTTTCAAGAAGCCGGGCTCCAGGGCAGGCCACAGGTGGCGGAGTTTGTCCGGCAGCACGACGCCTAGTCCCAGACCCCGGATCGGACTCCTCGAAGCCGCCGGGCTGTCGGAGTAGGCGATGTCGCAGGAGAACGTGGAAGTCGTGCGGGAGGTCTTCGAGGCTGTCTATTCCGCGTCCCTTGCCAGGGAACGACCACACCTGGTCGATCCCGAGTGCGAGTTCCACGGCACCGTCGGCGGGCTCGAAGAGGGCCGCGTAGCCCGCGGTTTTCCCCAGTTCGTCCAAACGTTCGAGAAAGAGGATCTGGACGCGTGGGAAGAGCGCCGCCTGGAGGCAGAGGAGTTCATTGACGCGGGCGACAACGTCGTTGTGCTCTTGCACGAATACCGGCGCGGTAGAGGCAGCGGAATCGAGCTGGAACTCGACACGGCAGTTGTCTTTGCGGTGAGTGGTGGACGGGTGGTTCGCCTCCAGGGCTATATGGATCGGCTTGCGGCCCTCGAAGCCGCCGGGCTGTCGGAGTAGGCGATGTCGGACTGATCGGCGCGCATCGTGACAGCACCCCGGCCCGCGCTTCGCGCTACCGTCCTTGCATATGCGGAGCGGGGAGAACGGCACGATGATCTCGACAGTCGCTGTGGCCACGGACGGGTCGCAAACGGCGGATAGAGCCGTTGACGAGGCCGCCGAGATCGCGAAGCGATTCGGTGCTCACCTGGTCCTGCTTGGGGCCTTCTCCGACTCCGCGTCCGACGCGGCCGGGGCCGACAGCGTCGAGCTTCAGTGGAAGTGGCGGCCGTACGCTCGAATGAGGACGAACCTGGAGCGCTGCGAAGCAGCGCTGCGCGTTAGGGGAATCGATTGCGAGACGCGAATGGAGGAGGGTGACCCCGCTGAGGTCCTGGTGCAGCTTGCCCGCGAGTGCGAGGCCGACCTGCTCGTGATCGGCAACAAGGGGATGCACCGCCGCGTCCTCGGGAGCGTCCCGAACACCATCACCCATCGGGCCGAGTGCTCGGTCCTGGTCGTCAAGACGACCTGAGTAGGTCGGGTTCCGGCGGTCGATGACCGGGCGGCTCCGGATGGTTGTGGTCGCCTAGGGTGTCGTCGGTGAAGCTCGAGGAGTCGAGACCGGGCGTGTTCGTCGCCACGATGACGGCTCATGAGATCTCGGTTCTGCTCGCCGGGGCACGAATGTCGTTGTCGCTCATGGACGCCGAGGGCCGGGCCGGCGGCGAACGCGCGCGTGCCGCGCTCGAGGCCGTGCTGTCGGAGTTCGACGCGGCGTTCGCCCGGCTCCGCGCCGGCTCTCAGGGCGACACGTAGGCTCGGCTGATCGGCAGGGCCCCTGGGGGTCCTGCAACCCCCCAGGGGCCTGCCACGACGATTTCAGACTGCCGCGGGCTCCCCCATCTGCGCGCGCACGTGCTCTGCGATCTGATCGAACTCGCGAACGAACTCGTCGTAGTCGTACTGCATCGAGTTCAGGAACGTGCTCCAGCCCATGGTGTGCTTCGCCATCAGCGACGCTTCGGTGATCTCCTCGTCCGTGGCGCCGAACAGGCGAGCCGCCTCGGCGTGGAAGTACACGCAGTACCGACATCGGGTCGCGCCGGAGACGGCCAGCCCGATCAGTTCCTTGTACTTGTTCGGGATGGCCGTCTGATCAGAGAGCTGCAGGTTCTTGAACGTCGTCCATTCGCTCTCGACGATCGGATCCGGCAGATCCTTGAGCCACATCGGCACGAGCCCGAGCGTCTCCTCGACGTCGCGCTCAACCTCGTCTCGGGTCATTGATCCTCCTTCCCCCGCCCCTTTTGTGCTGCGATCACACTATCCCTCGACCGATCGATGTCAAGCCCGTTCACCGCTCGTCCCTGCGTCGCTTCGCATTGCCGAAGGCTTGACCTGGGTTGAAGCGAGCAGGTCCAGCCGCCCAAGGCCCATCGCGAGATGCTGCCGGGCCGTCGGAGTAGCGCGATACTGCGCGGGCGATGTCAGAGAAGGAGGTAGAGCGCGTCCGCGAGACATTTGCTGCCTTCACACGCGGAGACGCCACGGGGTTCAAGGAGACTCTCGACCGCGAGATGACGTGGCACTCCGCGCTCGTGCCGCTTCTTCAGAAGACCACCTACCACGGTCCAGACGAGATCTGGCGTCTGCTCTCCGAAGAGATCCCTGCGGTACTCGCCGGTTTTGGTGCCGAAGTCATCGAGATCGAGGACCTCGGCGATGCAACCCTCGCGACCGTCCGCTTCGGCGGCACCGCGACATCTACGGGGCTACTCGTCGAGCAGACCGTGTTTCAGCTTTGGCGTCACCGAAACGGCAGAGGAATCGAAATGCGCGCGTTTCGCCGCCGCCGCGACGCCCTCGAAGCTGCCGGCCTGCGGGAGTAGGCGATGTCACAGGAGAACGTGGAAGTGGTGCGGGGGGCCTTCGAGGCGTTCCTGAGTGGGGACCTGGAAAAGACAGCACAGCTGGTCGATCCCGAGGTCGAGTTCCACGGCACCGTCGGCGGGCTTCAAGAGGGCCAGATAGCCCACGGTCAGTCCCAGATCGACCAGGTGTTCGAGGAAGAGGATCTCGAGGCGTGGGAAGAGCGCCGTTTGGAGGCAGAGGAGTTCATCGACGCCGGCGACGACGTCGTCGTGCTCTTGCACGAATACCGGCGCGGTAGAGGCAGCGGGATCGAGCTGGAAACCGAGACGGCAGTTGTCGTTGCGGTGAGCGGACGACGGGTGGTTCGCATTCAGGGCTATATGGATCGGCATGCGGCCCTCGAAGCCGCCGGTCTGTCGGAGTAGGCGATGTCGCAATCGAGCGTCGAGATGCTTCGCGCGACAATCGAGGCCAGTAATCGCGGCGAGTGGGAGAAGGCAGCCCAATACCTGCACCCAGAGGTCCAATACCACACGTACGCGAGGTCCCCGGAGGCTGGCGTCTACAAGGGCAGGGTGGCCGTGGTCGAATACATCCAGAAGCTCTTTGAGGACTTCGAGAAAGTCGAGCATGGCGTTGACGAGGTGATTGCGATGGGCGACCGAGTGGTCCTCGTCCTCGATCAGCGCGCGTGGCCAAAGGGGAGCAGCGAGCCGGTGGAACAGCTTGTTGCCGAGCTGTGGACGATTAGAGACGGGCTGCTGGCTGAGCGTCACTCGTTCTCGTCGAAGGCCGAAGCCCTCGAAGCCGCCGGGCGGTCGGAGTAGCCCAGCGGCATCACGCCGACACCGAGCCGTGGCAGGCTGACTTGGTCGGTCGCTAGTGCTTTGCGCCGGGCGTCCCCAACAGCGCCGCCAGGTTGCGCTGACCGCACTTCGGGCACTTGCGCAATGGCTTCACGGGGATGCCGCACCTGCCACAGGTGGGCGTGGGCTTGACGATGTGCGGCGGCGACACGCTCAGGGCGCCGGGGTGTCGGGCTGCCCAAGCATCGCCGGCTCGTCGACGGTGACGTCCTCGGGGTCCTCGGGTTGACGCGAACGGGAATCGTCGCCCCGGGCTCCAGACGACCGATGACGAGCCGGCCCACGGGTTGTCGGGCCTGAGCCCTGTAGCTCTCGCGCCCGGGAAGCACGACATCGAGCTCCATCGTGATGGTCGGTCGCTGATTCACGTACGGGCCTCCCTCGCTGAGGCTGACGATGGTGGCCTGGCCGGAAACCCCGGGCGCCTCGACCTTGGTCTCGTCGCTCCCGAATATCCGCCCCAGCAAGCCCATCGGGTCAGATGGTAGACCGCTACCGTTGGCCCGAATGACGGATTCGCGTATCGAGCTGTCGCCGATAGGCAGGGTCGAGTCCCCGCTGACCGACCCCGCAGCGGCTCCGAAACAGGGCGACGAGGGGGCGCCGGACGCATCGCTCTTCTTCGAGCCCGAGGTGCTCGAGGCCCTCGACGGCCTCCAGGTAGGGGACGACGTCATCGTGCTCACGTGGCTCGATCGAGCGGACCGCAACGTCCTCACGGTTCATCCGCGCGGCGATCGAGTCGAGGCCCGCGCAGGGAGTGTTCGCCACGCGCTCGCCTCACCGCCCGAATCCGATCGGGCTCCACCGCGTGAAGATCGCGTCGATCGACGGCGCCAGGGTGGGGGTCCGAAACCTCGAGGCGATCGACGGCACGCCGATCGTCGACGTCAAGGCAATCCTCAGCGCTGACGCCGCCGACCGCTGAGGGGAAGCCGCTGCTCTTCCAGAAAACCGACGATCTCGCGCGCACAGCGCTCGGGGTCGTCGGCATACACGAAGTGGCCGGCGCCCTCGACGATCGCGAGCTTCGAGCCCGGGATCTCCTTGCTGAACCGGTAGGCGCCGTTGACCGGCGCGAACTCGTCGTTCTCTCCCCACAGGATCAGCGTCGGCACGCCCAGCGCGGCGAGCTGGCCGTCATAGGCCGCGATCTTCTCGAAGTCCCCCGAGCGGTAGAGCTCGAGCGGGCCCTTGCGCCCCTCCTCGGTCTCGAAGAGCTTGAAGTACTCGTCGATCGCCGCGTCGTCGAACCCGGGGCTCGCGCTCGAGAGGAAGGCGCCGAATAGCTCGCGGTTGATGTTCGCGACCGCCTCCTCGCCCTCGCCCGGCGTCTTGAACGTCTTCGCCATCCCGTGCCAGCGACCCTCGGGGAAGAACCCGGTGTTGCTGAGCACGAGCCCCGCGACCGCGTCGGGATGCTCGCAAGCCCAGCGCAACCCGATCAGACCGCCCCAGTCGTGGACGACGAGGATCGAGCGCTCGAGCCCGAGCTCGTTTCGGAACTCCTCCAGCGCCTCCATCTGGCGCTCCCAGGTGGCGGGGGAGTCCGGCGGCGAGTCGCCGTAGCCGAGCAGGTCGGGCGCGACCGCGCGACGGCCCGCGGCGGCGATCGCCGGCATGAGCTCGCGCCACATGTAGGAGGACTCCGGAAAGCCGTGGACGAGAAGCACGGGAGAGCCGGACTCCGACTCCGGCAGGGCCTCGCGATATGCGAGCCGCCCCGCTTGCTTGACCTCGGTCGCGGCCACGGCGCCACGATATCGGGGGCTGATGGCAACGCTACGCTTGCCCCGCTGGCGCCTTGGCGGAGTGGTTACGCAGCGGCCTGCAAAGCCGTTTACGCCGGTTCGATTCCGGCAGGCGCCTTGCCTGGTGTTGCCCCCCTAGTGATCGCCGCGACTCGCAAGCCAGCCGATGAGTGCGCCGAGCACCAACCCGCCCTCGGGCGCGAGCGGCAGGTCGGTGGCGATGCTGACGAGGATGCCGGCGACCAGGCCGGCGAAGGCGCCGATGGCGATCGCGGCCCCAACGCTCAGCCCGCCGATCCGATCACCCCACCGAGGTTCTGCGCGCGGCTTCAGCGGCGAGGTGGTCGATGGTGGTCTCCATGGCCTCCTCGAGCATCTTCTTCATCCTCTTGCGCAGCAGGCGCGGCAGGATCCCCGCGAAGGACTCGGTCGTCCGAACCAGGGCCCTGTCGCCGCGCGACCCGAACGACCAGACGTGGACGGCCTTCGCCCCGAAGGTCTTGCCGGTCCAGCCGAGCTCGCTCGGCCGCTCGACCGCCTGAAGCGTCGACGTGATCCTCGACGGCCCCGTCTGCCAGCGAAACACGGTGCCCGGCGCGAGCGGCCCGTCGACCTCGATCGACTTCACGTCCGGGTTCCACTCCGGCCAGCTCTCGAGGTCGGCGAGGACGTCCCAAACCACCTCCGCGGGAGCGGCAACCTCCGCTTCGGCCGATGCGATCACCGGCGCGTCGCGAGGAATCTCCATCGCCCGCAATCCTAATGGTGGCGCCGAAAACCGATTCCGCAATCCTTGAGTCGTGCTCCTGCTCGCCGCCTTCGCCTCGATCTTCTTCCTGCCCGAGCCGTGGGGCTACGTCGCCGTGGCGGTCGCCGCGGTGGTCGAGGTCGGCGAGGTCTACCTCTGGATTCGCTTCCTGCGCCGCTACCGCGTGACGACGGGAGCCGAGGGGCTGGTGGGGGAGAAGGCCGAGGTCGTCGAGCGGCTTGCGCCGACGGGCCGCGTGCGGGTGCGCGGCGAGCTGTGGGCGGCGCGCTCGCCGAAGCCGGCGATTCCGGGGCAGCGCGTGCGAATCACGTCCGTCGACGGCCTGACGCTCGAGGTCGAGCCCGAGTGACACCAAAGTGATCCCGCAATTTGGGAGATCGCCGGCGCGCGGAGTGGTGTTTGAGGGGCGCGCGCGGGGTATTGAGATCGTCAGATCGCGAGGGGCACAGGCGAGTTCTCCCCGAGGTTGATCACAGGCCACAGGCGCAACCGGAGGACCCGAC
Source organism: uncultured Thermoleophilia bacterium (assembly GCA_963838145.1). GTDB lineage: Bacteria > Actinomycetota > Thermoleophilia > Solirubrobacterales > 70-9 > DASPWW01. The sequence continues at coordinate 109,181 of CAWIPX010000008.1, read as the reverse complement.
ATCGGGTCCTCCTTTGCGTCCGGGAACGGAAAAGGGCCCCGGTGAGGGGGCCCTTTGTATCCGAAAGGACGTGCCGCCAGAGGAAAATCCCCTGGCCCGTCGGTCCTTCAAGTCTGTTGCCACTGCTATCGGCAGCGGCTTGCAAACACTTAACACGCGCTTTCGGGGAAAGTTTCACTTCCCCTTGCTCGTGATTTGCTGGCTTTTAGCGATAGGCCGCGCGAAAGGCCGTCGGCCAGGCGTCATATGAGCGTTTGCTTGCAAGTCGGCGAGGCTGCGAAGGTGCGAAGATTGGCCGCCCAGCCAGGCGCAGGAGACGAGAGGAGCCGCAGATGAAGTACGTGATCACGGGTGGGTCGGGGTACATCGGGAGCCGCCTGACCGAGCTGCTCGTCGGGCGCGAGGAGACCGAGCGCGTCGTCGACATCGACGTCCGCCCGCCGGCCGTCCCCTGGCCGAAGACCGACTTCGTCTCCGCGGACGTGCGCGACCGCGCGCGGATCCGCGACGTGCTCGAGCGCGAGCAGCCCGACGTGCTGATCCATCTCGCCTTCCTGCTCAATCCCATCCGCGACGAGGCCCGGATGTACGACATCGACGTCAACGGGACGCTCTCGGTGCTCTGGGCGGCCTCCGACGCCGGCGTCGAGCAGGTGCTCGTCACCTCGTCGTCGACCGCCTACGGCGCCTGGCCGGACAACCCGGTGCCGATGGCCGAGGACCATCCCGTGCGCGGCGTCCCCGACTTCTCCTACGCGCGCGACAAGTCGGACTCCGACCGCGTTTGCCAGCTCTGGGCCGCGGACCACCCCGACCGTGTGATGACGATCGTGCGCCCGACGATCGTCTTCGGCCCCAACGTCGACAACTACATCTCGCGCAGCTGGGCGAACCAGGCCTTCATGCCGATCATGGACGGCGTCGAGGCCGAGTTCCAGCTCGTCCACGAGGACGACGTCGTCACCGCGCTCACGGGCCTGCTCGACGAGAAGGCGCCGGGCGCCTACAACCTCGCCGCCGACGGGACGATGACGTGGCGCGAGTCGGCCGAGCTCGTCGGGGTCAAGACGCGCGAGATGTCGTTCAAGACCGCCTACCGGCTCGCCGACTGGTCGTGGAAGCTGCGACTGCCCAAGGTCGAGTCCCCGGCCGGCAACCTGCACTTCCTGCGCTACCCGTGGATCGTCTCGAACGAGAAGCTCAAGGCGACGACGGGTTGGGAGCCGACCCACGACACGCGCGAGACGTTCGAGCTGACGATGCGCGCCAAGGGCCTCATGCATTCGGAGCCTTCGGTGGGGCCGACGACCCCCGCGGTGGCCTGAATCCCGTTGCTACGCTGAGCGCGCGGGGCGCTTAGCTCAGTTGGGAGAGCGCCAGCTCGACAAGCTGGAGGTCACTGGTTCGAGCCCAGTAGCGCCCACCTCACGGAAGCCCCGCTAGTCGCGGGGTTTTTCTGTTCTAGACCTAGCGCGCCGCGGACGCGCGCTCTCGGAGTTTTTGTGTGCCACACTTGGTCGAAGCAAGCGGTTCTGGCAGGCGAGTCAAAGGGAGGGACCATGCGGGCGAGGCCCGGCAGGTGGACGCTGGTGGTTGCAGTTGCACTCTGCGTGCTGGCCCCGGCCTCCGCAGGGGCTGACGTTCAGCTCGGGCAAACGTACTCCGCTGTGGGCTGCTTGACAGAGGCCCAGACCCGCATACAGTCGGTGGACTCGGTTGACCAGTCGATCCCCTCCTACAAGGCACCCTTCGACGGCATCATCATGTCGTGGACCGTCATCCCCAACGACGCCACGCTCGCCCAGCTCAAGATCGCGCGCCCGGCCGGCGGAGATAGCTTCCAGGTCGTCGCCGAAAGCGACGTCAAGGTGCTGGACATCTTCCAGATCTACCCGATCCACCTCCCGGTGCGAGCGGGGGACATCATCGGGATCTATACCGACCGTCCCTGCGCGGAGCCGGCGGCCGGCGCGACTTTCCACTTTGCTAATGGCAATGTGCCAGCGGGAACGCCCCCGGGGCCGTTTACGCCGCAGACGGGGTTCAGGCTCAACGTCTCCGCCACCATGGAGCCCGACGCCGACGCTGACGGCTTCGCCGACGAGACCGAGGACGACTGCAAACGCGAACCGGGGCCTGACGAGGGCTGTCCGCTTGCCGCCGCCCCCGCCCCCACCGATGTCGAGCCACCCGACACCCAGATTACGGGCGGCCCCAAGCAGAGGACCAAGAAGACGTTCGTGACCTTCGAGTTCACCTCCTCGGAGCCCGATCCCAGGTTCGAGTGCAGCTTCGACGGCGAGCCGTTCAGGCCGTGCGCCTCCCCCGAAGACGAGAAGGTCCGCAAGGGCAAGCACAGCTTCTCCGTCCGCGCCAAGGACGCTGCGGGCAACATAGACCCGACGCCCGCGACCTTCGACTGGAAGGTCAAGAAGAAGAAGTAGTCCCTGGCCCAGAAGGCGCGGGTTCCGCGCCGGTTCCCGGTTTCGTACATATTCCGAGACGTCCACCTCGGCGGTCCACCGACTGGGCGTTGGGGTCCCTCCCCCAGCCCACTTGACCACAGGCTGCTGCCGTGGCAGGGTTCGCCTCCTGGGGACTCGACTGAGGGAGGCGGCATGACGGAATGCGGCAGGCGCAAGGTTGCGCTAGCAGTCGCAGTTGGCCTGATCGGACTCGTGGGCGCGCCCTCGGCGAACGCGGCGGTCACGATCGGAAGCAATCTCCAGGACGCCGCCGACGCCTCATACAACTGCAGCGACACCCAGTCCTGCACCGTGCGGCTCGCCGACGCCGCGCCAACTTCACAGGCACCCGGCGGACTCATTTCGCCCGTGAGTGGGGTGGTGGTCCGGTGGAGGGTCAACGTCGGCGCCTTCGTCGGGCCGCTCCTCTTCAGGATCATCCGACCGGCGGGCTCCCCCGGTCAGTTCACCGGTGCGGGAACCAGTGCGTCGGTGACCCCGCTGACCAACTCCACGAACACCTTTGAGGTCGCGATGCCGATCCAGGCCGGCGACTCGATCGGGGTGAACTGCTGCCAGATGGGTGACCACCAGATCTTTCGACTGGTCACCGCGGGACAGGCACTCCAGCAGACATGGGGTGACCCGCTGCCCCCACTCGCCGACGGGGAGCCACCCCGAGCGCCCGAACGTAGCACCGACATCATCCAGTTAATGATCAACGCGGACATCGAGCCGGATTGCGACGCGGACGGCCTCGGCGACGAGACCCAGGACCCCGACACCTCGTCCTGTAATCCCCAGCCCGAACCACAGCCCCAGGTCGAAGATACCGCCGCCCCCGACACAACGATCACCAGCGAGCCCAAGGCCAAGACGAAGAAGAAGCAGGCGACGTTCGAGTTCACCGGCACAGATGCCCGGGCGGTGGCGAGCTTCCAGTGCAGCCTCGACGGTGCTCCGTTCGCGTCCTGCACCTCGCCGCATACGGTCAAGGTCAAGAAGGGCAAGCACACCTTCCAGGTCCGGGCGGTCGACCAGGCCGGCAATATCGGAACGCCGGCGAGCGATGATTGGAAGCGGAAGAAGAAGAAGCGTCGCTAACGCCCACCGGGCTCTCCAGCCAGAGACAACCGGGAAATCAAACGCGGGTCCGTTGTGTGCGACACTCGCGGGGCAAGCCACCGGAGGGGAAGACATGGGAACACCGAGAGTGGCCGCGCTGGTGGCGATCGGCTTGGTCGCAGCCATCGCAGCGGCACCGGCGAGCGCGGAGGTGCCCGACGCAAAGTGCGAAGGAACGCCCAGCGGCCTCATGGGCGACAACCGGGTGGCGCAACCGTTCACGGCGTTGAACACCGGCCAGCTCGTGAGGTTCGAGGCGTTCTTCAACGACCCGTCCTCTGCCGTGTCCAGCACGTGGACCGTGCAGATCAACACCGTTGACGTCAGCACCGACAAGCCGACGAATACCGCGCTGGCTTCGACGAGCGTTCCGGTGGCCGGCAGCGGATCGAACAGCGGGCTCGCCGATAGGTGGCACCTTCCCCAACCCGGCCCAGGTCACCGCCGGGGAGCGATACGCATTGGTCATTGACAACGACGCCGCGGGCAACGCCCCGATGGCGGTGGGTGGGAACCTCTGCAGCGGTCGCGTTTACGGCGATAGCTCGCCGACCGGGACCTGGCCGTTTGAGTACCCGACGCCTTGATCTCGCCTTCGCGACCTTCGTCGAGCCACCGGCGCCCCAGTTCCAGCCCGTGGACTCCCAGTCGCCGACCGCGACGATTACCAAGGGCCCCAAGAACAAGACCAAGAAGAAGACCGCCACCTTCGAGTTCACCGGCACCGACACGAGGGCGATCGCGACCTTCCAATGCCGCCTCGACAATGGGGCGTTCGCCGCCTGCACCTCGCCCTTCACGGTGAAGGTCAAGAAGGGCAAGACACAACTTCCAGGTGCGAGCCGTCGACGAGGCTGGCAATGTCGGCTCTGCCGGCGAAAGACGACTGGAAGGTCAAGAAGAAGAAGACACGGAAGTAGCTCCGCTTGACCCCTGCCGGGTGCCGTGGGACGATCACGCCGCCGGATTCGACAAACGGGAGGCAGATTGATGGTGCGGATCGCGATTGCGCTTGCCAGCGCACTCGTCGGGCTGACCTTGGCGCCTGTTCCTGCGGCTGCCCAGGCTGCGCCGGACGCGAGCTGCCCGGGACCTCGTACGAGCTATTTTGGAGTTGGCGGCGGCACCGCCACGGCCCAGACCTTCACCACCCAGGCCAGCGGAAACCTCACCTCCGTCCAAATTCAGGGCTACCGGGACGTCACATCGGCAGTGCACGACGTCGTCATGCAGATCAACTCCGTTGACGGGTCGGGAACCCCGACCGACACAGCCCTCGCGACCACGGTTTTCCCGGCCCAGGCGATCTCGAGCGACTCGGACAATCCCTCGCCCCTCACAGCGCAGTTCGCCTCCCCCGCGGTGGTCACCGCGGGGGAGCGGTACGCGCTGGTCGTGCTGACGCACGACGACGACGACCTCCAGGCGGAGTTTCAGGTCAACGGCCCATGCCCGGGGGCGATGTTCGCGAAATTCGATCCTGCAGACCCGTGGTCGGAGCCGAGCTCGTGCGCCCCATGCGACCTGTTGTTCGCCACGTTCGTCGAGCCCCCGCCCGAGCCAGTGGACTCGGAGGCTCCCACCGCCGCCATCACGAGCGGCCCTCCGGACAAGACACGGAAAAAGACGGCCACGTTCGCCTTCACCGGCACCGACACGCGCGCCTTGGCGAGCTTCCAATGCAGCCTCGACGGCGCCGCATTTGCGACCTGCACCTCGCCCTTTACGGTCAGGGTCAAGAAGGGCAAGCACACCTTCCAGGTCCGGGCGGTCGACCAGGCGGGCAATGTCGGGACGCCGGCGTCCGACGACTGGAAGCGAAAGAAGAAGAAGCGGCGCTAGGGCGTCCGGCCTAGCCCACCTCCGGGCGCCCGGCCGTCTATAGGCTGGCTCGCGTGCTCGGGACGTATGCCTCCACCCTGCTCGTCGTAGGCGCCTCGCTCGTCGTCGGGCAGGCGGCGCTCATGGTCTGCGGCTGGCGACGCTGGTCCTGGCTCTCGCCGGCGGTTGGAGTTGCGCTGCTGCTCGCGGTCGCCTGGGGGACGGTTCGGCTGCCGGGGGAGAAGGTCACGGCGCTCGCGGCGATCGGCGTGCTGACGCTCGGCGCCCTCGCCGTGCTTTGGCGGACGCGGCCTGGGATCGGCGACGCCGTTCGCGAGGGCCTGCCGGCGGCGGTCCTGGTGCTAGTGGGCGTCTCGATTCCGTTCGTCGTCGAGGGGCACTTCGGGGTCCTCGGGACGAGCTTCAACCCCGACATGGGCCAGCAGCTCTTCGGCGCGAACTGGCTCGCCGAGCCCGATCGCCACGAGCCGACGCTGCTCGAGAACGGCTATCCGCTCGGTCCCCATGCGCTCGCCGCGGCGCTCTCGACGCTGACGGGCGGCAACGTCGTGCAGGCGTTCACGGGCCTGACGATCGCGGTCCCGATTCTCGCCGCGCTCACGTCGCTCGTCGTGCTGCGCGAGCTGGCGCCGATCCAGCGCGCGGTCGGGGCGGCCCTGGTGGGCCTCCCGTACATGGTCGCCTCGTATCTCGCCCAGGGGCTGTTCAAGGAGCTGCTGATGGCGCTGTTCGTGCTCGGCTTCGCGCTCTGCCTGCACGAGCTGGCGCGCGCCGAGCCCGCGGTCGAGGGGCGGCGGAGGCTGCTCGCGTGTGTCCCTCTGGGCCTGATCGCGATCGGGTCGGTCTACGCGTACAGCGCACCCGGGCTCGCCTGGCTCGGCGGGACCGCGGCGGTGTTCGCGCTCATCGAGCTCAATCGGGCCAGAGTCGCGGGGCGCGACGTCGGCGCCGTCGGTGCGGACCGCGGCCGCGCCGGTGGGCGTGGCGCTGGCGGTGCTCGTCATCGCGGTGGCGCCGGAGATCGGCCGCATGGTCGAGTTCCGGGGAACGGCGGTGGACGTCGCGCAGGCCGAGGCGCCGGACGAGGGTGGGGGAGCCGCCTCGGATGGGCAGGCGCAGGGCGGAGGCGGCGGCGAGCAGGACCGCGGAAGCGACGTCAAGGGCAAGAGGGCAACGCCAAGAAGGGCTCTTCCTCGGACGCGGCCGCCAAGCCCGAGCCGATCAAGTTCGACAACCAGCTGGGAAACCTCGTCAACCAGGTCTCGCCGCTCGAGGCGCTGGGGATCTGGCCGAGCGGGGACTTCCGCCTCGACCCCGGAGCCGGCGCCATCCCGTCGCCGCTCTTCTTCGCCGGAGGTCTGCTCGGAGCGCTCGCGCTGTTCGTCGGGCTCGTGCGCTGGTGGAGCCGCGGCGAGACCGCGGTCCCCGCTGCGCTCGGGGCGGCCGCGGCGATCTACGTCGCGGCGCGTGTCGCCGGCACGCCCTACACCGCCGCGAAGGCGATCCTGATGATGGCCCCGCTCGCGACGCTGGTCCCCGTCCGCGAACTGCTTGCCGGCGGGGAGCGCGCCGCCCCCGAGAGAGTCATCCCGCCTCGTGCCGCCACGCTGCTCGGCATCGCCTTCGTGCTCGCGGCCGGAGGGTCGAGCCTGCTGGCGCTCGCCAATGCGCCCGTCGGGCCGCGCGACTACTCCGACGGCCTCGCGCTGCTGCGCTCCGCGGTCGTCGACCAGCGCGTCCTGGTTCTCGCGCCGAAGGCGCAGCTCGACGACGAGCACGCCGAGGAGTTCATCGGCTGGGAGCTGCGCGGCGCCGACTACGTGATCAAGCCCGGGGGAGGGGAGACGCGGTCGGGCCCGCCTCCGCCGGGAGTCGTCTTCGTGATCACCGGCCGCGCCGGGCCGAATCCGCCCTATGAGCGCGCGGCGCTCGAGAAGCGCGTCAAGCCATACCGGCTGTGGCGCGTCGCGCCGGGCTAGACGCCGGCGTCGGCCAGTCCCCGTTCGCAACTTCCCCATTGAGGGGGTGTTGAGCAGACAGGGAAGCCGGGGAGACCGGCTGAAGGGAAATTAGCCGGGCGGAGCCCTGAGGGCTTCCACCGGGCGGGACAAGGAAAAGGGGAGGAAGCCCATGCTTAACAGGCGTGCTTTCGCATGCGTATTTGCCGTCGCCGCAGCACTCGTGCTCGCGCCGGCGGCCAGTGCGGCTCCGGTCGCTGAGGGTCACTCGGGATGGCTGTGGGGCAACCCGCAGCCGCAGGGAGAGACGCTGCGCCAGATCGAGTTCTCGGGCTCACGCGGGTTCGCCGCGGGAGACTTCGGGACGCTCGTTCGCACCGACGACGGGGGATCGACGTGGACCGGGCTTCGCACCGGGCTCATCGAGGCGGTGCGGTTCGTGGACGTCGTCGACGCCAACACCGTCGTTATCGCGGGCGGCTGCGCGCTGCGCCGAAGCGACGACGGCGGCCAGAGCTTCAACCGGCTGCCGTGGACGGCGAGCGACGTGAACTGCCCGAGCAGGATCGCGGCGGTCAACTTCGTCAGCTCGAACACGGGCTACGTGGTCACCCAGGACAAGAGCGTCTTTCGCACCGATGACGGCGGCGAGACGTTCGCGAGGGTGACGGAGGTCCCGGGCACCGGGAGTCCGACGGACATCGAGTTCACGTCGCCGGGCACGGGCGTCGCGATCACCGCGGCGACCGGCGCCGGCAAGATCTTCCGCACCACCGACGGCGGGAGCTCGTGGACCGAGGTCCAGAGCACGGGCCAGGGCCTCAACGCCCTGACCTTCGTCGGCGGCGGAGTCGGCTACGTGGTCGGCGACGGCAAGTCGATGCTGCGCACCGACGACGGCGGCCAGACATGGGCTCCGAAGGCGCTCGCAGGCCCGGCGGGGACCCCGAAGCTGATCGGCGTCGCATGTGCGGACGCGCTGACCTGTCTCATCGCCCAAAACGACGGCGCTGCGCTGCTGCGCACCACCGACGGCGGCGACACAGCGACGTCGGTGACTCCGTCGTCGGAGGCGATCTACGCGGTCGGCTTCGCGTCGGCCACCCGCGCCGTCGGCGTCGGAGAGCGCGGCGCGACGGTGACGTCCGATGACGCCGGGATGACGTGGTCTCCGGTGGGCGAGCGATTCATCGGCTCGTCGTTCGGGCGCATTCGCGCCACCAACGCGGAGATCGCGCACATGGTCGGCCCCGACGGGACGATCGCTCGCACCCTCGACGGGGGCCAGAGCTGGTTCACGGTCGGCGTCCCGACGACGGCCGCGGTCATCGACGCGTCGTTCCCGGCTCAGAACATCGGGTTCGCGATCGACTCCGGCGGCGGTGCATTCAGAACCGCCAACGGCGGGTCGAGCTGGTCGATCCTCAACACGGGTGCCGCACAGGCCCCGCGCGCGGTCATCGCGCTGGATTCGAACCGCGTGCTCCTGATCGGCCCGACCGGTGTGCGGCTGTCGACCGACGGCGGCAACCAGTTCGCCGCCGTGGACGATCGCGACGTCAGCGCGGCCGGCCTGTCCGACGGCGACATCGCCGGCGAGTCGGTGTTCGCATTTGGTTTGAGCGCCGTGCGCGTGTCGGCCGACGGGGGTGCGAGCTGGTCGAAGGTGCGCCTGCCGGCGCGAAAGACGAAGGTCGCGGACGTCGACTTCGTCGATCGCAGCTCCGGCTACCTGCTCACGACCAACGGCCGCGTCTTCAAGACGGCCAACGGCGGTCGCAGGTGGAGGGAGTCGGCCTCGGTCGGCACCGGGATCGGATACGACCTCAGCTTCTCCAGCGCTGAGAACGGGTATCTGAGCCTCGGCGCGAGCGCCGACAACATCTACGGGGCGAGCGGCGTCGTCCTGCGGACGACCAACGGCGGGGCGAGCTGGCAGCCGCAGCTGATGGCGACCAGCCAGGTCCGTGCCGTGGACGCGGGTGCGACGGGATTCGCGGGAACGCCCGCGGGCTACCTGTTCGCGACCTACACGGGCGGCCAGGCGGCGACGCCTTCGACGCTGTCGCTCAAGAAGGCGGGCCCGAAGTCGATGAGCGCCGCGCGCCAGGCGGAGCTCAAGAAGAAGGGCAAGGTCAAGATCACCGGGACCCTGAGCCCGTCCGAGGGCGGTGAGTCGATCGTCGTCGCGATCCGCTCGCCCAAGGGCGGCTGGAGCCACCGGCAGGCGACCGCCGCGTCCAATGGCGAGTTCACCGTCACGGTGAAGCCGAAGGGCAAGACCGTCGTGGTCGCTCAGTGGGTCGGCGACGACGCCCGCGCCGGCGCAGGGAGCACGGCGATCACGGTCAAGCGCCCCAAGAAAAGGGCGGCATGAACCAGTAGCGGAGGACGGTGCGCATTGGCCGGGCGCCCGCAGCGGCGCGGGTGCCCGGCCGTCCTCCGTCCCGCGGGACGAACCCCGGCTGGGTGGGGGAGCGGGGCCGGATTCGGGCAAGCGTCCTGCATAGGGCTCGTATATGGAGCCCAATCCAGGAACGTTGGCCCTACTCGCGGGGTTCGAGAACGGCCCTCCTCATACGTAGGATGGTCGCGCATGGCCGACCTCACCGTGAAGCTCCCCGATGGCTCCGACCTCGAGCTCTCCGAGGGCGCGAGCGGCGCCGACGCGGCCGCCGCGATCGGCCCCGGGCTGGCGCGCGACGCAATCGCGCTGCGCGTCGACGGCGAGGTGCGCGACCTCGCGGCGCCCGTCGCCGACGGCGAGGCGATCGAGATCCTGACCTCGAAGTCCGAGGGCGCGCTCGACGTGCTGCGCCACGACGCCGCCCACGTGATGGCGACCGCCGTGGTCGAGCTGTGGCCGGGCACGAAGGTCTCGATCGGCCCGCCGATCGAGGACGGCTTCTACTACGACTTCGAGTTCCCGGAGGGCGTGCAGCTCGGCCCCGACGACCTGCCGCGGATCGAGGAGGCGATGCGGGCGCACATCGAGGCCGACGAGCGCTTCGAGCGCCGCGACGTCCCGGTTGCCGAGGCGCTCGAGAAGTTCGAGCGCGAGGAGCAGCCCTACAAGGTCGAGCTGATCGACCGACCTCGAGCGCGACGAGGGGGTCGAGACGGTATCGCTGTATCGCAACGGCCCCTTCGAGGACCTCTGCCGCGGTCCGCACGGCCCCTCGACCGGGCGCATCGATGCCTTCAAGCTCAACTCGCTCGCGGGTGCCTACTGGCGCGGCGACGAGAGCCGCACGATGCTGACGCGGATCTACGGAACGGCGTTCTTCTCGGACAAGGAGCTGCGAGGCGCACGTCGAGCGCCTCGAGCAGGCGCGGGCGCGCGACCACCGCCGCCTCGGGCCCGAGCTCGACCTCTTCACCTTCCGCCCCGAGGCGCCCGGGATGCCGTTCTGGCTGCCCGACGGGACGGTTCTGCTCGAGACGATCGAGGCCGAGGTCCGCGCCCAGCTCGCCAAGCGCGGCTACGACGAGATCAAGACGCCGCACATCCTCGACGAGGAGCTGTGGCACCGCTCCGGCCACTGGGACAACTACCGCGACAACATGTACTTCACCGAGGCCGAGGGCCGGCGCTTCGCGCTCAAGCCGATGAACTGCCCCGGCGCATGCCTCGTCTACGCCTCCGACCGCCACTCATACCGCGACCTGCCGCTGCGCCTCGCCGAGTTCGGTCAGGTTTCGCGGCGCGAGCGCGAGGGCGTGCTCCACGGGCTGCTGCGCGTGCGCGCCTTCGTCCAGGACGACGCGCACGTCTACTGCACGACCGACCAGATCGTCGACGAGGTGACCGACATCTGCGAGGCGATCGACGAGCTCTACGCGACGTTCGGCTTCGACGACGTTCGCGTCGAGCTGTCCACGAAGCCCGAGAAGGCGATCGGCACCGACGAGCAGTGGGAGGCGGCCGAGGCCGCCCTCGCCAAGGCGCTGGAGGACCAGGGGCGCGAGTACAAGCTCAACCCCGGCGACGGCGCCTTCTACGGCCCCAAGATCGACTTCCACATCACCGACGCGCTGGGGCGCTCGTGGCAGTGCGGCACCTGCCAGGTGGACTTCTTCATGCCCGAGCGCTTCGACCTCAGCTACCAGGGCGACGACAACGCCGAGCACCGGCCGGTGATGATCCACCGCGCGCTGCTCGGCTCGATGGAGCGCTTCGTCGGGATCCTGATCGAGCACCATGCGGGCCGCTTCCCGCTCTGGCTGGCGCCGCTGCAGGTCCTCGTGCTGCCGGTCACCGATCGCAACGCCGGGTACGCCGAGGAGGTCGCCGCGAAGCTGCGCGAGGCGGGCATACGCACGCGCGTCGACGCGCGCTCGGAGTCGGTCGGCCGAAAGATCCGCGACGCCGAGCTTTCGAGGGCGCCGTACATGCTCGTCGTAGGCGATCGCGAGCAGGAGGACGGCTCGGTCGCGGTGCGCTCGCACGACGAGGGCGACCTCGGAACCGTGCCGGCCGGCGAGTTCGCCGATTCGATGGTCGAGCGAATCGCTTCGCGCGCCACCGCGTGACCCCTATACTGCGCCGCGATGCCGGGCACGAGAACCACGCAGCGCCTTTGACCTGCCGCGTGCCCCCGCCTTCCCCTTTTCGTGGCCGGAGCCACGCACACGTAATTTGAGTCTCCCGAGCAGCTCTCGATAGTGCCGATCCCGCGTAGGTTCGATCGGCGCCCGCCCGAGCGGGACACGACGAGAATCAACGAGAGGATCCAGGAGCCCGAGGTTCGCCTCGTCGGGCCCGACGGCGAGCAGATCGGGATCCTCTCGCGCGACGACGCGCTCGAGAGGGCGCGCGAGGCCGACCTCGACCTCGTCGTCGTCGCCGAGAACGCCAAGCCCCCGGTCTGCCGGCTGCTCGACTACTCGAAGTACAAGTACGAGCAGGAGCAGCGCGCCAAGGCGGCGCGCAAGCACCAGCAGCAGATCAACGTCCGCGAGATCAAACTGCGGCCGAAGATCGCCGACCACGACTACGAGACCAAGAAGGGCCACGTCGAGCGCTTCCTGCGCGGTGGCGACAAGGTCAAGGTGACGATCATGTTCCGCGGCCGCGAGCAGGCCTATCCCGACCGCGGCCGGGCGCTTCTGCGGCGCCTCTTCGACGATCTCGGCGAGATCGCCGTGGTCGAGCAGGAGCCCCTGCAGGAGGGGCGCAACATGCACATGCTCGTCGCCCCCACGCGGGCTGCCGGCGACACCGGCCGCCGAGTAGAGACGGCCTCCGCGCGCCCTCTGCTTCAATAGTCCGTTCCCATGCCCAAGATGAAGACCCATTCGGGCGCCAAGAAGCGCTTTCGCAAGACCGCCAAGGGCAAGCTGCGCGGGCGACGCGCCTACTCGAGCCACATCCTCGAGAAGAAGTCGCCGAAGCGCAAGCGGCGAATGCGCCGGCCGGTCGAGATCTCGCCCGCGGACCGCAAGGAAGTCCGCACGCTGCTCGCCGGTAAGGGGCGCAAGTGAGCCGCGCGACGAACGCCGTCGCCCGCCGCAAGCGGCGCAAGAAGACGCTGCGCCAGGCGCGCGGCTACTACGGGCGCAAGCACTCCAGCTACCGGTTCGCCAACGAGCAGCTGATGCGCTCGGGCGCCTACGCGTACCGCGACCGGCGCACGCGCAAGCGCGACTTCAGGCGGCTGTGGATCACGCGGATCAACGCCGCCGCGCGGCGCGAGGGCATCAGCTACTCGCAGCTCATGCACGGCCTCAAGGAGGCCGGCGTCGAGGTCAACCGCAAGATGCTCGCCGACATCGCCGTCCGCGACCCCGAGGCCTTCCGCCGATTTGCCGAGCTAGCCCGGGAGGGGGCCGCGACGTAGCCGCGAACCCCATGACCGAAGCCTCCCGGGCGGACCAGCGTGATGCGGTCCGCCCTTTTTGGTTGCGTGGAGCCGAAACGACATGACCGACGTCATAACGAGCAAGGACAACGAGAAGCTCAAGCTGGTGCGAAAGCTCCAGCAGCGCCGCCATCGCGACCGCGAGGGCCTGTTCGTCACCGAGGGCGAGGACCTGCTCGAGGCGGGTGTGGCGGCCGGCGTCGAGCCTGTCGCGCTGCTCACGCTCGAGGGCGAGGGGCTGGGTGGGGAGGAGGTCAGCGCCGACGCGCTCGGGTCGGTCTCCACGCTCGGTTCCGGAACGCGCGCGATAGCGGTGTGGCCGCAGACCTGGGCGCCGGTCGAGGGCCCCGTGTGCGTGTACCTCCACGGGGTCTCCGACCCCGGGAACGTCGGGGCGATCGTGCGGACGGCAAATGCGCTGGTTAGGGGGACGGTTGTGCTGGGGCCAGAGTGCGCGGATCCCTTCGGGCCGAAGGCGGTGCGCGCCACGATGGGCGCGATCTTCACCCAGCCGCTCGCGAGGGCGGGTATCGAGGACACTCCAGCACCCCGAATCGCCCTCGTCGCCCACGAAGGACAGCCGATCGAGGAATTGGCGACTTACTCGGAATATGTCCGACAAACCCGCCAACCGGACGCAGGGACGACCGAATCCGCTCCGAACGGCCTTCCCACCCAGCCGCAGTTGGGCATGACCCTCGTCCTCGGCTCCGAGCGATCCGGCGTCCCGCCCGACCTCCTCGAATCCACCGACGCGAGCCTCACCATCCCGCTTCGCGACGGCGCCGCCGAATCGCTCAACGTCGCTGCGGCGGCTGCGATCGCACTCCAGCGGATATCGTCGGAGGCAGCCCGTGCTTGAGCGGATCTCCGAGCTTCGCCGCCAGGCAGAGGACGAGATCTCCTCGGCCGCCGACCTCGACGCCCTCGAGGAGCTGCGCGTGCGCCATCTCGGGCGCAAGGCCGAGCTGACGACGATCCTGCGCGGGATCGGCGATCTCCCCGCCGAGGAGCGCGGCGCCGCCGGCTCCGCCGGCAACGAGGCGCGCCAGGCGCTCGAGTCACTGCTCGCCTCGCGCCGCGACGAGCTCGAGTCGGCCGATCTCGACGAGCGCCTCGTCGACGACGCGATCGACGTCACGCTGCCGGGCTCGCCCGCGGCGCCGGCCGGCGCGCGCAACCTCCTGATCCGCACGATGCGCGAGGTCGAGGACGTCTTCGTCGGCCTCGGGTATCGCGTCTTGGAGGGCCCCGAGGTCGAGCTCGACTACTACAACTTCACGGCGCTCAACCATCCGCCCGGCCACCCCGCGCGAATGGCCCAGGACACCTTCTACGTCGACCCTGCGAGCCTCTCGCCCGATCTCAGCATCGAGGGGCAGGCCCCGGGGCCCGAGGACGTCGTCCTGCGCACGCACACCTCCCCGATGCAGGTGCGCGCGATGGAGAGCCAGAAGCCGCCGGTCTTCATCGTCGTGCCGGGGCGCTGCTATCGCTCCGACCCCTTCGACGCCACCCACAGCCCGATGTTCCACCAGGTCGAGGGCCTCGCCGTGGCCGAGCGCGGCCCCGACGGCCGCGGCATCACGCTCGCCGACCTCAAGGGCACGCTCGACGAGTTCGCTCGGGCGATCTTCGGCCCCGAGCGCGAGACGCGCTTTCGCCCCGGCTACTTCCCGTTCACCGAGCCCAGCGTCGAGGTCGACGTGTCGTGCTTCGCCTGCGGCGGCTCCGGGTCGCTGCCCGGCGGCGGCCGCGACCCGCTCTGCAAGGGGACGGGCTGGATCGAGATCCTCGGCTCGGGGATGGTGGACCCGAACGTCTTCGGCTTCGTCGCCGAGCACGGCTACGACCCCGAGCGCGTCCAGGGCTTCGCCTTCGGGATGGGCATCGAGCGGATCGCGATGCTCAAGCACGGAGTCCCCGACCTGCGCAAGTTCTTCGAGAACGACGTCCGCGTCCTGGAGCAGTTCTCATGAAGGTCCCCTACTCATGGCTGCGCGAGTACTGCGACCCGGGCCTCGAGATCGAGGACCTCGCCGCGCGCCTTGCGCTGCGCAGCACCGAGGTCGAGCGCATCTCCCACGTCGGACCGCCGGCGGCAGAGGGCTTCGTCGTCGGCAGGGTCCTGTCGGTCGAGCCCCACCCCGACGCCGACCGCCTCAGCGTCTGCGAGGTCGAGACGGGCGACGGGAGGCGCACGATCGTCTGCGGCGCGCCCAACGTCGCGGCCGATCAGACCGTCGCCGTGGCGCTGCCCGGCGCGACGATGCCCGACGGCGAGAAGCTCGGCCAGGCGAAGCTGCGCGGCGTCGTCTCCGACGGGATGATCCTCTCGGAGACCGAGGTCGGCGTCGGCGACGACTCCGACGGGATCATGGTCCTCGACGACGGGCCGCCGCCGGGCGCCCCTCTGACCGACGCGCTCGCGATCGCCGAGCCGGTGCTCGAGCTCGAGGTCAACTCCAACCGAGTCGACTGCCTCGGCGTCTACGGCGTCGCGCGCGAGGTCCACGCGATCACGGCCGCGCCGCTCGCCGAGGCGCCGTGGGCCTCCGACGCCGAGGCGACGGGGGAGGGGAGGGCCTCCGACTACGCCTCGGTGACGGTCGAGGTCCCCGACCTCTGCCCTCGCTTCACGGCGCGCGTGTTCACCGACGTCGAGATCGGCCCCTCGCCGCTGTGGCTCAAGGCGCGGCTGATGGCGGCGGGGCAGCGCCCGATCAACAACGTCGTCGACATCACCAACTACGTGATGCTGATGACCGCGCAGCCGCTTCACGCCTTTGACCTCGACAAGGTCCCGGGCGGCGAGCTGATCGTCCGCACCGCGCGCGAGGGCGAGAAGATGACGACGCTCGACGGCGTCGAGCGAGCGCTCGATCCCGAGACGGTGCTCGTCTGCGACCGCGAGCGCCCGACGGGGATCGCCGGGATCATGGGCGGCCAGGTCTCCGAGGTCTCCGAGTCCACGACCCGCGTCCTGCTCGAGGTCGCGACCTGGAACGGGGTCAACATCCTGCGCACGTCGCGCAAGCTCGGCCTGCGCTCCGACGCCTCCAACCGCTTCGAGAAGCAGCTCCATCCCGAGCTGGCGATCCGCGCCCAGCGCATCGCCTCGCAGCTGCTGGTCGAGGTCTGCGGCGCGAAGCTCGTCCCCGAGACGATCGACGTCGTCTCCGAGATCCCCGAGCCGCACCGGCCCCGCCTGCGCGCCGGGCGCGCCGAGCAGGTGCTCGGCATGGCGGTCGAGGCCGATGACGCCGCGACCTACCTCGAGCGGCTCGAGTTCGGAGTCGAGCGCGACGGCGACGATCTCGTCGCCGAGGTCCCCTTCCATCGCCACTACGACGTCAGCCGCGAGATCGACCTCGTCGAGGAGGTCGGGCGCATCCACGGCTACGACGAGCACCTGCCCGCGACGCTTCCCGGGACGGCCGGCCAGGCCGGGCGCCTGCAGCCGCGACCAGGCGCTGCGCCGCCGCGCCGAGGACGTGATGCGCGGCCTCGGCTTCGACGGCGTGACGACGCTCAGCCTCACCGACCCCGCGATGCCGGCGCGGCTGCGGCTCGGCGAGGGCGACGTGCGCGCCGCGCCGATCCGCGTCTCCAACCCGCTCTCGGTCGAGCACTCCGAGCTGCGCACGACCCTGCTCGGCTCGCTGCTCGACGCCGCCCGCTTCAACCTCGCCCACGGCGCCGAGCGCGTCGCGGTGTTCGAGTCGGGACGCGCCTACCTCGCCGAGGGCGAGACCGAGGGCGAGGGCTCGCTCGCCGGCCGCTTCCCCGGCGACCGCCCGGCGCCCGCCTTCGAGCCACATCGCATCGGCGCTCTCGCCGTCGGCGCGCTGCAGCGGCCGAGCTGGCGGGCGGACCCGCCGCCGGCCGATTTCTTCGCGCTCAAGGGCGCGCTCGAGGCACTGGCGCGGCAGCTCGGCGCCGAGGTCGAGGTGGTCGCGGGCGGCGAGCCGTTCCTTCATCCCGGGAGGTCCGCCGACGTAATGGTCGGCGGAGCGGTCGCCGGATGGATCGGGGAGATGCACCCGCTCGTCTGCCGCTCGTGGGACGTCCCGGCGGCCACCGCCTTCGAGATCGACCTCGCCCCGCTCGTCGCCGAGTCGGCCCACGGCCGCGAGTCCTACGAGGACGTGATCTCCTATCCGGCCGTGCACGAGGACGTCGCGGTCGTCGTCGCCGACGACCTCGACGCCGAGCGGGTCCGCGCCGCGGTCCTCGAGGGCGGCGGCGAGCTGCTGCGCGCCGCCGAGATCTTCGACGTCTACCGCGGCGAGCAGGTAGGCGAGGGCCGAAAGAGCCTCGCGCTGCGGCTCGAGTTCCGCGCCGCCGACCGCACGCTCACCGACGAGGAGGTCGCGGAGCGCCGTGCCGCGATCACCGCCGCGCTTTCGGAGATCGGGGGGTCGCTGCGTGAGTGACGCCCAGCCAATGAGCGGTGAGCCCGCCGCGAGGGTGGTCGTGGCGGGCGCATCCGGCTTCGCCGGGGCGCTCGCCGCCCAGCTCGTCTGGGAGCCATCCCCGCCTCGAGCTGACGACGGTCACCGCCCGCTCCGACGTCGGCACGCGCCTCGACGAGCTCTACCCGCGCTACCGCGTGCCTCTGGAGCTCACCGAGCTCGACATGGGGCAGGTCGGAGACGCGGACGCGGCGATCGTCGCCTATCCGCACGCGGCCTCCGCGCCGGTGGTCGCGGAGATGCGCGAGCAACGGCCTGAAGCGTCGTCGACCTCTCGGCCGACTTCCGGCTTCGCGACCTGGAGACGTACGAGCGCTGGTACGGGCCGCACCCCGAGCCCGAGCTGCTCGCCGACGCCGCCTACGGGCTCACCGAGCTGAACCGCGAGCGCGTCCGCGGCGCCGAGCTGGTCGCCAATCCCGGCTGCTATCCGACCGCGGCGCATGCTCGCGATGGCTCCGCTCGCCGAGCAGGGCCTGATCGCCGACGTCGTCATCGACGCGAAGCAGGGCATCTCCGGCGCCGGCCGCGGCGGCGGGGACGCGATGCACTACGTCACGCTGACCGAGAACGCGTTCGCCTACAAGGTCGAGGCGCACCGGCACACGCCCGGAGATCGAGCAGTCCCTGAACGAGCTCGGCTTCTCGGAACCCGTCACCTTCGTCCCCCACCTGATCCCGCTCGATCAGGGCGAGTTGGTCAACTGCTACGTGACCCCGACCCGCGAGTTGACGACGGCGGAGCTTCGCTCGATGTACGAGGAGCGCTACGCGGACGAGCCCTTCGTGCGATCGACCGACGTCGCCGCCCGGGGTGCAGGGACGTGCGCGACACCAACGAATGCCACGTCCACGTTGCGGTGAGCGGGCCGAAGGTGGTCGCGATCGCCGCGATCGACAACCTCTGGAAGGGCGCCTCGAGCCAGGCGATCCAGAACCTCAACCTGATGCTTGGCCTGGACGAGACGGAGGGGCTGCTGTGAGCGCGACGGCGTCCACCTTCTTTCGCAGCCCGCTGGGTGACTCCGCCCGAGGGCGTGGAGGAGCTCGATCCCTCCCAGCTCGCCCCGGGCTTCCGCGCCGCCGGCGTCGCCTGCGGGCTCAAGGGCGGCGGCCGCACCGACGTCGGGCTCGTCGCATGCGACGCGGGCGAGGTCGCCTCGTCGCTGCTTCTGACGCGCAACGCCGCCGCCGCGGCGCCGGTGCGCGTCTGCCGGCACGAGTGCGACGCGGGCGAGATCCGCGCCGCGGTCGTCAACTCCGGCAACGCGAACGCGGCCACCGGCGAGCAGGGCTATCGCGACGCGCTCGCGATGCGCGACGCCGCCGCGTCGGCGCTGGGGCTCGGCGGTCCCACCGTCGCCGTCGCCGAGACCGGCACGATCGGCGTCCCGCTGCCGGTCGACGACGTCCTGCGCGGCGTCTCCGACGCGGCCGACGCCCTCGCGCCCGACGGCGGCGCCGAGTTCGCGAGCGCGATCATGACCACCGACCGCGGGCCGAAGCTGTGCACGGTGAGCGCCGGCGGTGTGACGGTTTCCGCCCAGGCAAAGGGCGCCGGAATGACCGAGCCCGGCTTCGCGACCATGCTCTGCTTCGTGCAGACCGACGCCGCCGTCCCCGACCCCGAGGCGACGCTGCGCGCCGCCGTCGCGCCCTCGTTCGAGCGCATCACGGTCGACGGCCAGATGTCCACCAACGACACCGTGCTGCTCCAGGCCACAGGCGCCGCCGGGCGCGGGCTGCCCGAGGGCCTGCTCGACGCCGTGCTGCTGCAGCTCGCGCTCGAGATCGTCGCCGACGGCGAGGGCGCGACCCGGGTCGGCCGAGTCGAGGTCGATGAGGCGGCGAGCGCCGAGGAGGCCGAGCGCGTCGCTCGGGCGATCGCGAACTCGCCGCTCGTCAAGACCGCGCTGCACGGGCGCGACCCCAACTGGGGCCGCATCGCGCAGGCCGCCGGGATGGCGCTCGCGGGCGAGGAGCTCGAGGAGCTGGGCGCCGACCACATCGACGCCGCCGATCTCGGGGCAGCGAGCCCGAGGCGGACATGTCGGTGCGCCTCGGCCGCGGCGGCGCACTCGGCGCACGTCTACTTCTCCGACCTGACCTGCGACTACGTGAAGCTCAACTCGGAGTACACGACGTGAGCGAGCGGCAGCCCCCCGCGAGCGTCGAGACCCTGCTCGAGGCGCTCCCCTACATCCGGGAGTTCCACGGCCGCACCGTCGTGATCAAGTACGGCGGCGCGGCGATGGGCGACGAGGACCTGCGCGAGGCGTTCGCGACCGACGTCGTGCTGCTCAAGTACGTCGGGCTCAACCCGATCGTCGTCCACGGCGGCGGCCCCGACATCACCGACTTCATGCAGCGCCTCGGGCTCGAGGTGAAGTTCGTCGAGGGCCTGCGTGTGACCGACGAGGAGACGCGCGAGGTCGCCGCGATGGTCCTGCTCGGAAAGGTCAACTCCGACATCGTGCGGCGCCTCAACCGCCACGGCCAGCCGGCCGTCGGCCTCAGCGGCGAGGACGGCACGCTGTTCGAGGTCAAGCCGGTCGCCAACGCCGAGGAGGTCGGCTTCGTCGGCGAGATCGAGCGCGTCGACGTCGACGTGCTCAACCACATCGCCGCCGACTACATCCCGGTCATCGCCTCGATCGGGGTCGACCGCGAGGGCAGCCCCTACAACGTCAACGCCGACGAGGCCGCGGGCAAGGTCGCCGCCGGCCTGCGCGCCCACAAGCTCATCTTCCTCACCGACGTCGAGGGCTGGCTCGCCGACCCCGACGATCCCGCGTCGCGGATCTCGCGCGCCAGCGTCGCCGAGGTCGAGGAGCGGATCGGCGGTGTCGGCGGCGGGATGGTGCCGAAGCTGCGCGGCTGCGTCGAGGGCATCCGCGGCGGCGTCCAGTACGCGCACATCATCGACGGACGCAAGCCGCACTCGCTGCTGCTCGAGCTGTTCACGGACGAGGGCATCGGCACCATGGTCACCCCGTGACCCTCGACGAGCTGCGAGAGCTCGACGAGCGCTACGCGATGCCGACCTACACGGCGCGCGGGCGTCGAGTTCGTGCGCGGGATCGGCGCGCGGCTGTGGGACTCCGAGGGCCGCGAGTACCTCGACTTCTTCGCCGGGCTGTCGGTCCACAACGCCGGCCACTGCCACCCGCACATCGTCGAGGCGATCCGCGACCAGTCGGCGCGCCTGATGGGCGTCTCGAACCTCTACTACACCGAGCCCGGCCCGCAGGCTCGCGCAGCGCCTGGCCGAGTCGAGCCTCGGCGGGCAAGGTCTTCCTCTGCAACTCCGGGGCCGAGGCGAGCGAGTGCGCGATCAAGCTCGTGCGCAAGCACGCGCACGGCCGCGGCGTCGAGTCGCCCGAGATCGTCGTGCTCGAGGGCGCCTTCCACGGCCGCACGCTCGCCGCGCTCGCCGCGACCCCGAAGCTCGCCCGCGAGGACCTCTTCGGCCCGCTGCCGGGCGGGTTTCGCGCCGTCGCCCGCGACGACCCCGAGGCGCTGAAGCGCGCGGTGGGAGAGAGCACCGCCGCGGTGATGATCGAGCCGATCCAGGGCGAGGCGGGCGTCTGGCCGATCTCGAACGACGTGCTGGCCGCGGCCCGCGAAGCCTGCGACGCGTCGGGCGCCCTGCTCGTCCTCGACGAGGTCCAGACCGGCATGGGGAGGACCGGCTCGCTGTGGGCCCACGAGCAGCTCGCGGTGCGCCCCGACGTGATGACCGCGGCCAAGGCCCTCGGCGGTGGGCTGCCGGTCGGCGCCTGCGTGACGACGCCCGAGCTCGGTGACGTTCTCGGCCCCGGCGATCACGGCTCGACGTTCGCCGGGGCGCCCGTCACCGCGGCCGCCGCGCTCGCCGCGCTCGACGTGATCGACGATGCGGAGCTGCTGCGCTCGGTGCGCGCGTTTGGGCGGCCGCCTGTGCGACGAGCTCGCCGACCTCGACGGCGTCGAGGAGGTGCGAGGACGAGGCCTGATGATCGGCGCCGGCCTCGCGCGCCGGGATCGACGCCGCCGACGTCTGCCGCCGGGCGCTCGACGAGCGGACTCGTGATCAACGTGCCGGCGCCCGGCGACGCTGCGCCTCCTGCCGCCGCTGACGCTCACGTCCGACGACGTCGACGAGGGCGTGGCCAGGCTCTTCCGCGCCCTGGATGGCGCCCGGAGCCGTCGATAGACTCGGCCACCGTGCACGAGGATCCAACTCGTCACATGCCCGAGGAGGGACCGCCCGGCTCGCAGGGACCACCGCCCGGGCCGCCGCCGGGGTGGGGCCGGCCGCCGGGCCCCGGGGGAGGGCCGCCCGGAGAGGGTGGGCCGCCCGGGTTCCCACCGCCGCAGCCGCCCGACGACGGGATGAGCTCCTCGACGAAGGTGATGATCGGTTTGCTCGTGGCACTGATCGCGGGTCTGTTGCTCGGCCTCGCCGTGATCGCGGGCGGCGACTCCGACGACGAGCCGACGACCGCCGAGCCGACAACCGTCACGCAGACGACGACGCCGACGACCGCACCGACGACGACCACGCCGACGGAGACGACGACGCCGACGGAGACGACGACGCCGACTGAGACGACCACGACGACCACGACCGCCACCGAAGGTGGCGTCGAGGCGCCCTGAAGTAGTCCCGCAACGTGGCCACGATCAGGGATCGACCCACCGCTGGTCCCCGGGGGCGAACAGGCTCACATCCGTCAGTCGCCCGGAGACCGCGATGCGCTGCGCGTCGCTGTAAAGCGGGTGGCATGCGGTGAGCACCACCCGTTCGTGGCCGTCGGGCTCGACGACCTGAACGTCCGTCGGCTCGACGACCTCGATCGAATCGACCTCGTAGGTGAACGAGGCGTACGGCATTTCGATCAC
Source organism: uncultured Thermoleophilia bacterium (assembly GCA_963838145.1). Taxonomy (GTDB): domain Bacteria; phylum Actinomycetota; class Thermoleophilia; order Solirubrobacterales; family 70-9; genus DASPWW01. The sequence continues at coordinate 86,571 of CAWIPX010000008.1, read as the reverse complement.
GATCGGGTCGCCTTCGGCAAGGTCGTCGATGTGCCGGAACGGGGCGAGGTACGTGGTCCGATGACCCGCGATCCCGACCGTGCCGCCCTCGCCGGGAAACGGCGTCTCGGGATAATGCCCGGGTCCTCGCTGCAGCGTCGAGGTGTCGGTTCCCTGCACGAGCACCACGTCCAGGTCTATGGCCGGTATCCGGACGTTGCCGATGCCGTTGCCGGACTCGATCCTGCCGGCGAAGCGCTCCGCGAGTAGGCGCGCCTTTCCACGGACCCCCGTGACCCGCTCGAGTGCCCGGATGTCGGCGTCGCTCGGAAACTCATCGCTGAGGGCCTCTAGCTGATCCTCGGCGTTGCCCTGCTGGATCGAGCCGTAGATCGACGAGACGGGCTCCTTCCAAGCCAGGGTGACGCCGACGTCGACGAGGATCACGACGCCGGCCGTGACCAGCGCGACCGAGAGGATCCTTAGCGCTCGCCGCACGGACCACATGATGGCGAGGCTCCCCGCGGCCGGTGGGGCTCTCGCGCAGTGCGCATGCGAGACTTCCCGTCCTCATGCCCCCCGAGGCGCCGCGACATCCCATAGTCGCCTCCTACCAAGGTCGTCCGGACGAGGTGGGGCGCGTGTTGCTGCTCTATTCCGGCGGCCTCGACACCAGCGTCATGCTGCGCTGGATCCAGGAGTCCTACGGCGCCGAGATCGTGACGCTCTCGGTCGACCTCGGCCAGCCCGGCGAGGACTGGGAGGTCGTCACCGGCAAGGCCCGCGACCTCGGCGCGCTCGAGGCGGTCGTGGTCGACGCGCGCGAGGAGTTCGCGGAGGAGTACGTGCTGCCCGCGATCCGCGCCAACGCCCTCTACGGCGGCGGCTACCCGCTCTTCACCGCGCTCGGCCGGCCGCTGCTCGGCAAGCTCGCCGTCGAGCAGGCGCGCGAGCACGGCTGCGACACGATCGCCCACGGCTGCACGGGCAAGGGCAACGACCAGGTGCGCATCGAGGCCACGATCGCGACGCTCGACCCCGAGCTCAAGGTGATCGCGCCAGTGCGCGAGTGGGAGATGGGCCGCGAGGAGGAGATCGCCTACGCCCGCGAGCACGGGATCCCGGTCGCGGGCGGGACGGAGACCGCTCCCTATTCGATCGACGACAACCTCTGGGGCCGCTCGTCGGAGGGGCGCGCGATCGAGGAGCTCGACCAGCCGCCGCCCGAGGACGTGTTCCAGCTCGTGACGCCGCCCGAGCGCGCCCGCGACGAGGCCGAGCTCGTCGAGATCGGCTTCGAGGCGGGGCGGCCGGTCTCGATCGACGGCGAGCGGCTGGGCCTGGTCGCGCTGATCGAGCGCGCCGCCGAGCTCGGCTGCCGCAACGGCGTCGGCATCGTCGACCACATCGAGGACCGCGTCGTCGGCCTCAAGGTGCGCGATATCTACGAGGTGCCGGCGGCCGCGATCGTGCTCACCGCGCATCGCGAGCTGGAGAAGCTCGTCTCGACCGGGCACCAGAACCAGTTCAAGCCGCCGCTCGAGCAGCACTGGGCCTACCTCTGCTACGCGGGGCTGTGGCTCGAGCCGCTGCGCGGCGACCTCGACTCCTACATGGAGTCGGCGAACGAGCACGTGACCGGCTCGGTGACGCTGAAGCTCTACAAGGGAAACGCGACACCCGTGGCGCGCAGATCGCCGTATGCGCTCTACGACAAGTCGCTCGCCTCCTTCGGCGAGTCCGGGGGCGAGTTCAGCCAGCAGGCGAGCCCCGGGTTCATCGAGCTGTTCACGCTCCAGTCGCGAATGGCCCACCGGGTGAGGAATGAGAATCGCGACAAGGGGGAAGGAGGGGGAGGCGAATGATCTACGGAGCGATAGGCAGGCTCGTGGTCTGGGTGGTCCTGAAGCGGTTCGGCCGCCAGCTGCGCATCGCGGGCGCGCTCGCGATCGTCGTCGTCGCCATCGCCGGCTACCTCGCCGCGAGCCGCAGCGTCGACGAGGGCTGACGCCCAGCCGGCAGCCCTGGCCGTTCCGTGCGTGATTTGCACGGGAAATTGCATGCAGAATCGAGGCCCTCGCGGGCGGCTGAGAGCCCCGGCTAGGATGCCCGCCTTCGAACCGCCGAGTTCCTCGGGGCATTGAGGAAACGGGGGAACCGTTGGCGCCCGACCTTCCTGGGATCGGGTGCCGGGGGCGAATCGCACTCCGCGTAGCGCCATTTCCTTCGGCGCGAGCCCGTCAGCTAACCCCGTAGGCGACGAAGGATGATGCGGACCGGGTCAAAGCTACGCCTCTGCCTGCTCGCGCTGGGCTGTCTGGCCTGCGCGGCGATAGGCCCCTGGGCGCCTTCGCTGGCGGCCCAGAGCGTCGGCACGCTCGAGTCCCAGATCAGCGGCGCGGAGCAGCAGGCGCAGTCACTCGCGGCGCAGATCGACTCCAACGAGGCGGCGCTCGCCGAGGCGCAGGCGCGCGCTGCCGCCGCGGCCGCGCGCGAGGCGCAGCTCGCCGAGGTCCTCGCCGAGGGCCGCGAGAAGGAGGCCGAGCTCGGCGAGCAGGTCTCGGAGGCGGCCGACGAGCTCGCCGCGAAGCGCGCAGAGCTCCAGAGCGCCCTCGACGCGCTCGGCGACCGCCTCGTCGCGATCTACAAGGGCGACGACCCCGACGCCGCGACGCTGCTTCTGCAGTCCGACGGGTTCGAGGACCTCGCGACCCGGATCGAGTACCTCGAGCGGATCGAGACCGCCGATTCCGACCTCGCCGCGCGCGTTCGCGGGCTGCGCGACCAGGTCGAGTTCCAACTCGCCGAGCTCGAGGAGGCGAGGGCCGAGGTCGTCGCGTTCAACGACCAGCTCGAGAGCGCGAGGGCCCAGATCGCCGCAGCGCGTGCGGCGGCCGAGGAGCAGGCGGCCGCGTTCGCCGCGGCGCGCGCACACCAGGCCGACGCGCTCGCATCGCTGCGCTCCCAGGTCGACCGCTGGACCCAGCAGGTGCAGCAGGCCCAGCAAGTCTCGGCATCCGAGGCCCAGCAGACCGTCGGCGACTGGTTCGGCGACTGGGCGATCCCCGAGTCGATCGTGATGTGCGAGTCGGGCGGCAGCTTCGACGCCGTCAACCCCTCGAGCGGGGCGGGCGGGGCGTACCAGATCCTTCCCTCCACCTGGGAGGCCTACGGCGGGGAGGGCAAGCCCGACGACGCCTCCCCGGGCGAGCAGCACGAGATCGCGTCCCAGATCTGGGAGGACTCGGGCGCCAGCGCCTGGGTATGCGCCGGTTAGTTCCCCGCCGAACCGCTTGACACGGTCGGGGTGTCTGTTAGCTTTGTCGAGTTAGGTGGGTGATCCGAGGGGGGTGAATTCCAGAGAAGCCGGCTGAGGGGTGGTGCTGAAGCACCGTGTGGCTGGGGCCGGAGTGGCCGGACCCTCGAGGGGTAGCTCGCAGTCAAGGATGACGCGCCGGCACTGCCGGCTTGACGACAACTCATGAAGAAGGTTGGGGAATTCGTGCGCAGGACCATGCTGTTGACGGCGCTTTCGACCGTGCTCGTTCTGGCGTTGCCGGTTGCCGCCGGCGCGCAGTTCATGGATCCCGTCTTGGAGCAATACGCGCCGTCGAGCCAGCAGATCGACAAGAAGGTCAAGGGCGACAAGGGCGACAAGGCAACGGCGACAACGGCGGCAGCGAGGTTGAGGGTGATGCGCCGGCCGGGCAGGGAGGTGCTGTTGGAGGGGTCGGCCAGGGCGCCGACGGAGGAACGGACGACGGCAGCGGGAACGACGCCGGCGGAACCGGAGGCGGCTCGGGAGGCGGTGGAGGCGACACGGGCGGCGGCGCCGCCGGTGGCGGCGCCGATGGCGCGCCGGGCGGGGACGCCGCTGGAACAAATTCCGGCGCCGGCGATTCCGGGCTCGATGCGCGTCTTCTCGCCGACGTGCCTGTCACCTGGTTCGATTTCCTCGCTTTCGCGCTTGCTACCGGCGCGCTGATCGGGACGGCGCTCCTTCTTCGCAGGCTCTCGCGCTCTCCCCGGGTCGAGGGTTAGTTGGCCCCGAATCCCACAACGCAGAGGGATGCCGATCGCGCGGTTCGGCGTCCTCGGGGCAATGGGCTCCGCCGGATGTCCAGAGTCGTCCCGCTGGCGTCGACGAGACGAACGACGGGCGACGCGGCGCTGAACCTGGACGGCGGGCCCGAGCGCGGAGAGCGGCCGCCGAACGGCGTCGCGGACCTGGAGGGTCTCGCGGATGCCGGAACGCTTCGCAGGCCGCGTCGGCGATTGATCGCGGTCGCGCCGCTCGGCCTCGATCTGCTGATGCTCGCGTTCGCCGCGTTCGCCGCGATCGCGGTCACTCCCTTCGCAGGCCTGCCACGCCCAGGTCCGGTGTGGTTGCTCGCCTTCTCGCTGTTCGTGATCGCGCTGCTCGCCCATTTCGGGCACTACAGGCCTCGCTTTTCGCTCCACTTGCTGGACGACATCCGCTCGATAGTCGGCTCGACCGCGGTCGCGGCGATGGGCATGGCCTTCGTCACGGCGCTGCTCACCGACCAGTCCCACCCGGCCGAGCAGGCGCTGCGGGCGTGGCTGTTCGCCACCGCGTGTCTCGTCGCCGGGCGCGGCGCCCTTCATCTCGACGAGATCCACCGCCGCCGCGAGGGCGTGGCCGGGGCGCCCACGCTTGTCGTCGGGGCGGGGCGCGTCGGACACCTCGTGGCGAGGCGGCTTCAGGAGCGTCCCGAGTTCGGGCTGCGTCCGGTCGCCTTTCTCGACCCCGAGCCGCTGGCGGTCGAGAATGGAGCCGGGCTGCCGGTGCTCGGCGCCGAGCCAGGCGCCGGCGAAGAGCTGATCGACACCCTCACGAGCAGCGTTCAGGAGCTCGGGGTGCGCCACGTCATCGTGACCTTCTACCTCAGCAGGCACGAGTCCCAGCTCGAGCTCATGCGGCGCTGTCACGACCTGGGGCTCTCCGTCTCGCTCGTGCCGAGGCTGTTCGAGGGGGTGGCCGACCAGACCAGCCTCGATCGGCTGGGGGGCGTGCCTCTGGTCACCGTTCATCCGTCGGATCCCCGGGGGTGGCAGGTCACGGTCAAATACGCGTTGGACAGGGTGCTCGCCGCGCTCGCGATCGTGGTCACCGCTCCGCTGATGCTGTTCGCGGCCGCCGGGGTCGCGCTCAGCATGGGCAGGCCAGTGATGTTCCGGCAGCGGCGACTCGGGATGGACGACACGGAATTCGAGATCCGGAAGTTCCGGACGATGAAGTCGGAAGGCAGGCCGATCGAGGAGCTCGAGCTCCCGGAGCCGCTGCCGGAGATGCTCGAGCGCGACCTCGCTCCGGGCGGGATCGAGAGTGCGGATCGTCGCACCGGGTTCGGAAGATTCCTGCGCAGAACCTCGATGGACGAGCTGCCCCAGCTGTTCAACGTGCTGCGGGGTGAGATGTCGCTGATCGGCCCGCGCCCGGAGCGGCCCGAGTTCGCGCGCCAGTTCAACGGCGCCGTTCACCGATATCCCGACCGCCATCGGGTCAAGTCGGGGATCACGGGCTGGGCGCAGGTCCACGGCCTCCGCGGCAAGACGTCCCTCTCCGACCGGGTCGAGTGGGACAACTACTACATCGAGAACTGGTCCCTGTGGCTGGACCTTAAGATCGCACTCATGACGATCTTCGTCATCTTTAGCCACGATGCCGAATAGAAGCACCCTCGGGACCCGCTGAATGCGGATCCTCGAAGTCACGGAGAGCTTCGCCACCGGGACGATGGAGGTCGTCCGTCTGATCGCCGAGCATGCGGCTCGCGAAGGCCACGACGTGACGATCGCGTACGGAGTTCGCCCGGAGACGCCCGGGGAGCTCAGGGAGCAAATCGACGCCGGCGTGAAGGTCGTCGAGCTCGCGTGGGAAGGGCGAACCGTATCCGCTCAGATTCGCGCCGCGCGGGCCCTGCGGCAAATCTGCCGTGAGCGCAAGCCGGACGTGATCCACCTGCATTCGTCGTTTGCGGGCGCGGTGGGGTCGCTCGCGATCGCGGGGATGGCGCCAACCGTCTACACGCCGCACGCATACTCGTTCCTCGGCGCTCGATCTCGCTTGCGACGCATGCTGTACCGGGCCGCGGAGAGCTTCATCGCGCGCCGGGTGACCATGGTCGGAGCCGTGTCGGAGTCCGAGGCGCGCCTGGCCCGCGAGCTCGGAGCCCGTTCGGTCGAGGTGATCCCGAATGGGGTCCCCGAGCTCGATCACCCCCGGAGTGGGACACCTTCACCGAACGGCCGCCCCACGGTCGTCTCGATCGGGCGGATCGTCCCTCAACGGCGACCCTCCGAAACGGCGCGCATCCTGGCATCCGTCACGGACATCGCCGAGATCGGGTGGATCGGCGGCCCCGGTCCGGACGAGAGCCTGACAAGGGAGGTGCAGGCGCTCGGGGTGCCGGTCACGGGATGGCTCGATCGCGAGGAGGCGGTCGACCGGCTCTCGCGGGCCACGGTGCTTCTCAACTGGTCGGCGTGGGACAGTCATCCGCTCGGTGTCCTCGAGGCGATGGCGTTCAACGTGCTCGTGATCGGCAGCGGCATCGAGGCGAACCGCGAGCTCGTCGGCCCGAAGCAGGTGTGCGGGAGCGCGGAGCAGGCGGGTCAGATCCTGCGAGAGGTGCTGACCGATCCCGATCTCCGCCAGGAGCTGCTCGCCGACCAGGCAGCGCGCAGCCGCCGGTTCGCGGCGAGCCGCATGGTGGGGGATTGGCTGCGGGTCTACAAGCGGTTGGCGGCGCCGCAACTCGACGCCCGCGGTGGCGCGGTACCCGCCGGAAGCGACGGGTAGACCACGTAGACTGGCGCGCGCGTGGACCTGCGGGAACTCTTTTCAGTCGTCTGGAAGCACCGCTACCTGGTGGCGCTCGTCGTGGTGCTGTGCGCCGTCCTCGGCGCCGTGTTCGCGTTCACGAGGCAGGAGAAATACGAGTCGACGGCCAAGATCTCGATCACCCCCGACGTCGAGTCGCAGGGCTTCGTTCCGTCCGAGAACCTGTCGACCGCGCTGGCGACTTACGCCGAGACCGCCGAGTCGGGAACCGTCCGCAACGAGGCGGAGGAGATCCTGAGCCGTCCTCTGGACGCGGAGGTCGACGCCAGCACCGAGGAGGGCACCGGGATTCTCGAGATCACCACGCGCGCCGACTCCGCGACCGCCGCGAGGGAGGCGACCGACGCGGTGACCGACGCCTTCATGAAGGGAATCGAGGACGACCAGTTCGTCAACGCGGAGATCATCGATCCCGCCGAGAGGCCCGAAGACGCGGTGCAACCGCGTCCACCGCTGATCATCGCGACCTCGGTCGCAGTCGGCCTGGGCGTGGCGGTTCTGCTCGCGATCGCGATGGACCGCCTGCGCCGCCGCATCGAGACGCCTGACGACGTGGCGGAGGTCACGAACCTGCCGCTTCTCGCTCAGATCCCGCGCAGCCGCGCCCTCGCTCGGGGCGAAACCCCGACTCTGATCTGGGACGACCCCGGCCCGATCGACGTCCAGGAGGCATTCCGGTCGTTTCGAACCAACCTCGCGTTCGTCGCCGACGGAAAGCCACCCGCGATCCAGGTCACGAGCGCCGACGTCGGGGCGGGCAAGACGACCACGGTGGCCAACGCCGGGGTCGCGTTCGCCCAGATGGGCGTCAAGACAGCGCTCGTCGACGCCGACCTGCGGCGTCCGGCGCTGCACCGGGTCTTCGGCGTTGACGGACCGTCCTGGGTGCAGAACCCGGAGTCCGGCGACCCGACCGAAGGCCGCGAGACGCGATTCCCGAATCTCTTCGTCCTTCCCGCGGGACCTCCAGTCGGGGACCCGGCGGCGGTCCTGCACGTCGCCTTCGCGCGCCTGCTCGAATCCCTACGGAGCTCCTTCGAGGTCATTCTCATCGACTCGCCGCCGGTGCCGGGGGTGAGCGATGCCAAGATCACCGCCCGCTGGGCGGACGGGGTCGTGCTTGTCGTGGCGGCGCGAAAGGACAGGCCATCGTCGGTCCAGCGCGCGATCGAGGAGTTGAAGATCGCCGAGGCGAAGATCAAGGGCGTGGTGCTCAATCAGGCGGCGAACGGCAGCTACGGCCATTACCGGTCGGCCGGGCGCGACGGTGAAGGCGCCGAGCGGCAGGTGGGCGCCGAAGCGGGACGCCCGGCACGCGACGAGTTCTAGCGCTTGACCGCCCGGCTTCCGTACGGCAACTGGACCGTCGTGCCGGCCGCCATCCTGGCGACCCTCGTCGCATATGTGTCGTCACTTTCGCCGCTGGCGGCGATCGCGGCCCTTGCTGCGGTTCTGGTAGCTGATCCTGGTCTTCAGCTATCCATTCGGAACCCTTCTGCTGCTCATCGCCGCGCTGCCGTGGGAGGGGATGCTCGCTTACCCGTCCGAGACCGTCTCGGTGGTGAAACTGGCCGGCCTTCTCCTGCTGGTCAGCTTCCTGATCAGCTTTCCGCGCAGCGACAAGCCCCTCTACCTGCCTCCGATGAGCCTTTCGGTCGCGGCGTTCCTCCTTTTCGTCGCAATCTCCCTGATCTTCTCGCCCGAGCCTTCGGACGGCGTCGGCAAGATGGTCTCCTACGCGCTGTTCGCCGGCTTCTTCTTCCTTCTCACCCAGGTCATCGACGACAGGGGCCGCCTTCTAACCGCTCTGCGCGTTCTGACCATCTCGGTGGCCGCTGCGGCGACATGGGGCCTCGTGCGGTTCCTGAGCGGCGACGCCGACCGCGCCGGAGGGCCGATCAGCAACCCCGTCGATTTCGGTTACCTGCTGGCGGCCTTCCTTCCGGTCGCCGTGTATCTGATGCTCGAGGACAGACGGAGGCGCTGGCTGTGGCTCGCATGCATTCCTCCCATCGTCGCGGCGACCCTCGCCACGTTGTCGCGCGGCGCTCTGGTCGGCCTCGGCGCGCTTTTGGTCTGGGGAGTCGCGACCAGGCGCATCAGGCTCGGATGGCTGATTGCGGCGGCGTTCACTCTCGCCGCGATCGTCGGCGTCGGGCTTTTGCTGTGGGGATCGGTAATCGAGGAGCGAGTCGAGCAGAAGCAGAACGTCGCAAACGAGAACCTTCAGTCGCGCGAGGCGCTGTGGCGAGGTGCAGTGCTGATGGCGATGGACAATCCGGTCACCGGGGTCGGACCGAACCGCTACGGCCCCGAGAGCGTCGACTACGTGCGGGACAACCCGGTCGTCATCCAGGAGCCCGTTGCCCACAACGCCTACCTGGAGATCCTCGCGGAGAACGGTCCCTTCGCGCTCCTGGCGTTCCTGGCCTTCCTCGGCGGGTCGTGGCTGACGCTGGCTCGACAACGCCGCGCCAGTCAGCGGGCGCGCGATCCTGGAGGATCGCGGCTCGCGACCGCGTTGCAGGCGTCGCTTCTGGTCGCGATCGTCGGCGCGCTTTTTCTCAGCGAGCAGCTCACGATCCCGTTCTGGCTGATCGGCGCCTTCGCCGCGGCCGCGCCGCGGGTCTTCGGAACCGAGACGCCGGGCTCCCACTCGACTTCGTGAAAGTCCGCTTCCTGCTCTGTCACCTCGAGCGCGGGGGGCCGGTCGAACACACGATCTCGCTCGCCGGTGCGATGGCGGGCGAAGGTGTCGACGTCGGTGCGGTCTGCGCCAGCGGCGAGGTGGCGGGGCGTTTCCGTGCGGCCGGGGTCGACGCCGCCGTGATCCCGCTGCGCACGTCGTGGGACGCCCGGGGCGCGAGCAGGGTGTGGAGCCATGTGCGCGGCTCCGACGTCGTCCACGCCGAGGATCGGCGCAGCGGCCTGTGGCTGCGCCTCGGGCCACGGCCCCGGCCGGGCGGTGTGCGCGTGTACACCGTGCACGGGCTGCCCGACGAGTTCCTGCCGGTTCCCGGGCAGCAACGGCGGCCGGGTCTGCGGGCGACTCTCGCATACCGCGGGCTGGATGCCGCGCTCTGCCGGCGCGCGGACGCGGTCGTGGTCCCGTCCTCGGCGTTCGCCCAGCTGCTCGCCTCGCGGGTGGGCTTCCCGATCGACAAGCTCACCGTGATCCCGCACGGGGTCGACGTGCCCGAGCGCCCGGTTCGCCCGGGATCCCTGGTCGCCGGCGCGGCTCTTCTCGATCCGGTCAAGGGGATGGATGTATTCCTCCGCGCGGCGGCGCGCTTGCATCGCACGCGTCCGGAGGTGCGGTTCGCGATCTTCGGCAGCGGCCCGGAGGCGGATGCCCTCACATCGCTCGCCCAGCGGCTTGGGATCGTCGATGCGGTCGAGTTCCCCGGGTTCGTGCCGATCGCGGACGCGCTCCCGCGCATCGAGATCTTCGTCGTCAGCTCGTATCTGGAGAGCGGGCCGCTGACGCTGCTCGAGGCGATGGCCGCCGGAGTCCCGGTGGTGGCGACGAGCGTGGGGGGTGTGCCCGAGATCGCCGTCGACGGAACGGCTCAGCTGGTGCCGCCGGGGGATGACGCCGCGCTTGCGGAGGCGATCGCTCGGCTTTTGGACGACCCGCGGTTGCGCGCGCGCCAGGCCGAGGCGGCGCGGGCGCATGTGCTGAGTGCCTACACGGCGGCAGCGAGCGCGCGCGCGACACTCGACCTCTACCGACGGCTGCTCGCCGCGCGCGGATGAGGGTCCTGCTGACAACCGCTGGGATGGCGGTCGGTGGGGCGGAGCGCGTCGTCCTCGAGCTGGCGAAGGCGCTGAAGGAGCGCGGCGACCCGGTCGCAATCGCCGCGGACGAGGGGCCGCTCGACCCACTCGTCGAAGAGCTGGACGTCGTGCGCTTCACGCCCCCGGGCTACGGCCGTTCGCCGCTGCGGGCCGCACAGGGTGCTCTGGCGCTGCGCCGGGCGGTCCGCTCCTTCCGCCCGACGGTCATCCACAGCCACAACGTCAAGGCGACGGGAATGATGGCCGCCGCCAGGGCCACGCTGCGGCAGCGCCCCCCGCTCGTCGCGACGTTTCAGGGGGTGCAGCGGCGGGAGTACCGCCGCGCGGCGCTCATCTTTCGCAGTGCCGATGCCGTCGTCTGCGTCTCCCAGTCCCTCGCGCGGGGGCTCGCCGACGCCGGCTTGGCCGGCGACAAGGTGCGGGTGATTCCGAACGCCGTATCGCTTCCGCCGCCGCTGCCGGAGAGCGTGCGCGAGGCGATCGACTCCGAGCTGGGCCTCGGCGAAGCGCCGGTCGTCTCGCTCGTCGGCCGCCTCGTCCCGCAGAAGGTGCCACAGCGCTTCCTGGCGGCCGCGCGGATGGTCGCGGCGGAGATTCCGGAGTGCCGTTTCCTGATCGTCGGCGACGGGCCCCTTCGAGGCCAGTTGGAGGATGAGGCTCGCGATCTCGGCATCGACGGGGCGGTCACCTTCACCGGCATACGCGAGGACGCGCGTGCGGTGATCGCCCGCTCGGACATCGTCGCGTTCTCCTCGGACTGGGAGGGCATGGCGATCGCGGCGCTGGAGGCCATCGCCGCAGGGACCCCCGTCGTCGCGACCGACGTCGAGGGCATGCGCGAATTGCTGGGCACGGGAGCAGGCATCCTCACGAGACGGAACCCGTCCGATCTGGCGAGCGCGCTCGTCGAGCTTCTCGGGGACCCCGGGCGCCGCGGCGAGATGGGAGAGATCGGCCGTCGCAAGGTCGAGACCGAGCTCTCGGCAGAGCGCATGGTGCGCTCGTACGAGGAGGTCTACCGCGAGGTCGCGTCCTCGCGTTCGTGAATCCTGAGCGCGGCCGCAAGGACGACGATCAGCCGCGCACCGGCCGCCGCATCGTCATCGCGACCATCCAGGCGTGCTTGCGCGCCCATGGCACCCGGTCGAACAGCATCCTGTCGGCGGCGTGCAGCCGCGTGGCGATCGGGTCGAACCAGCGCGACTCGCGAAGCGGCACGGCGGCCAGCGACAGCAGGTTGAAGAAGCGCAGGTCCACGTCGCCGAAGAACTCGCTCGCCATCTCCAGGTCCGAGGCCAGGAGAGGATGCTCGTCGGAAGTGCGCAGATCGGGCGTCCGCCGCCGGTACATGTTGATCAGCGGGTTGTGGCCGAGCGGTTCCAGGAACACGGCGGTGCCGTCGTCCTTCAGCACGCGGCTGATCTCCCGGTAAGACTTGCGGACGTCGACGTGGTGGATGATCCCCTCCCCGCACACGACGTCGAAGCTGCGGTCGTCGAACTCCAGGTTCTCGCAGTCCATTGCCGTGAATGTGGTCTTGTCCGCGACGCCTTCCTGTCTCGCCGTCTCCCGCGCGCGTTCCATGGCGACCGGGGAGATGTCGACTCCGGTCACCTCGGCGCCGTGGCGGGCCAGAAAGAACGAATAGCTCCCGGGACCGCAGCCGTACTCGAGCACACGGCGACCGGAGACGAGCCCGCGCAGCTCGTCCTCGTAGAAGTCGTACGCGCCTCCGGCGGCGGTGTAGAACTTCGCGGCGGGCCCGCGAACGTGGTCGCCGCCCGCGTAGAGGCGGTCGTGAAACTCCTGCTCGCGCTCCTGTGGCTGCGTCGCCATCGGTCGGGGAAGGTTAACCGGAGAACCGGGCGTGCTACTGGCACCGCAGCTGCTTGCGACGCACCCGGAGACTGCCCGGCCATTCGAGCCGCTCCCCGTCGTCCGGTCCGAGCGCGAAGACCTGGTAGCGGCCCGGGTCGCAGACCCGTACCCGGCCGACGAAGCTGCCGTCGTCGTCGACGCGCACGGTGGTGGCCTCGGTCTCGCCGCCCTCGAGGCCGACCTCGAGCTGGAGCTCGTAGCCCCTGAACGGATTCTCGCCATCCGAGGACGAGGCGAGCGCCGTCTGGTCGCCGGGCGCGGCCAGCGTGCCCTTGGCGACGATCCGGCCTCGCTTCAGCTTCTTCGAGCCGGGCTCGACCGTGGCGCCGTCGCCCGTGCCGGCGCCGCCCGCCGGACAGGGCCCGGCCGAGGACCCGGCATCCAGGGTGAGGATCGCGGCGGTGTTGGGAGCGAGGGTGACGCTGGTTGCGTGGCCGTGGCCCGACCCGCTGTAGGTCCCGCACAGATCCGCGGAGAGCGGGTCCCAGGTGGGGTTGACGACCACGACGCCGTTGGAGAAATGCCTCCGGTGGACTCCATTGGGGTCGCGGCTCTCGGGACCGAGCGGCTCGCCGATGTCGTACTCGTACTCCGGGAACCAGTTCTCGGTCGTGTAGGAGTCGTGCAGCGCGAAGTGCGCGTCGCCCTCGGCGCCGAGCAGCAGCGAGGCCCAGCCGTAGCGCGCCGCCGCCGCGTCGGTGTCGGCCGAGTGCGTGACGGCGAGGTAGTCCTTGCCCTGCTGCTGCGCGTACTGCAGCGACTCGAGCTGGTTCTCCCAGTGGCCCTCCCAGGCGTAGCCGCTGCCCGCCGTCTGGCCCCACTTGCCGAAGTTCTCCTCCATCGCGCCGTCGAGGTACTTCAGCCACGACTGGCCGACCTCGGGGTACTCGCCCCAGTGGCCGATGTTGGCGACGACGTCGTAGCCGGCGGCGTGGAAGCGGGGCGTGATGGAGGCCAGGGCCGACTCCGTCGCCTGCTGGTAGGCGGCGTCGGTGGGGTACTTGGCGACCTTCGAGGTGTCGTAATGCCCCTTCATCGTCGGGTTTGTGTCGTCGATGAAGACCCCGTCGAAGCCGGCGAGCTGGTTGAGGCTCGAGAGGACGTTGTCGCCCCAGCGCTTCTGGTAGGAGGGCGAGCCGACGTCCATCGCCCACAGCGACGAGTAGTTGCGGAAGGTGAAGCGCTGGCCGGAGGTGTTTTGAAGGAACCACTCCGGGTGCTCGGCGTTGGCCTCCGCGTAGGAGACCCCCGTCGTCAGCTGCGCGTTGGAGGGATAGTTGATGCTGGCGCTGAGGTCCTTGTACATCAGGACCTTGACGTTGGGGTTGGCGGCCTTGATCGCCGCGAGCTCGTTGACCCGCTTGGGGTGCAGGATCACGTACTCGTGGCGCTGCGCCGTGCGCGCGAGGTTCGAGAAGTCGGGGTTGTTGTCGATCGCATAGCGCACCTGGCCGGCCACCGACGTCGCGGCGCTCGCGCTTGCCGCACCGCTCAGCAGGCCGATCGCAACGACGGCCACCGCCCCTATCCGGATCCACCGCTTCACGGGGGGTCGTATCGACGGGTTCGGGACGAGCCGCCTGCCTGGTGGGCGCTATTGGACATTTGTCCACCCGCGCTGCAACCCGGCACCCCGTCCCCGCGCCGCTCGAAGGGCGCTCTACCGCAAGCGCGGTACCGGCGCTAGCAGCGCAGCTGCTTGGGACGCACCCGGAGGCCGCCCGGCCACTCGAGCCGCTCGCCGGTGTCCGGGTTCAGCGCCCAGACGCTGTAGTTGCCGGGCTCGCAGACCCGGATCCTGCCGACGAAGCTGCCGTCGTCGTCGACGTGCACGGTGGTGGCCTCGGTCTCGCCGCCCTCGAGGCCGACCTCGAGCTGGAGCTCGTAGCCCCTGAAGGGATTCTCGCTTCCGCTCTGGGTGGACGATGCGAAGGCCGTCTGGCCGCCGCTCGTCTGCAGGGTGCCCTTGGCGACGACCCGGCCTCGCTTCACCTTCTTGGAGCCGGGGCTGACGGTGGTTTCGTCGCCCGTGCTCGTGGCGCCGCCCGTGTCACCCGTGCCGGTGCTGCCGGTGCCCGTACTGCCGCTGCCGTGCTGCCGGTGCCGGTGTCCGTGCCGCCCGTCCCAGTGGTGCCGGTGCCCGTGGTGCCGGTGCCCGTACTGCCGGATGTCCTGCGTGCTGCCGGTGCCAGGGGTGCCCGTCCCGGTCGTGCCCGTCCCGGTGCTCCCGGTTCCCGTACTGCCCGTACCCGTACCGCCAGTCGGACAGGTTCCGGCGTCGCGAGTCAGGATCACGGCGCTGTTCGCGGCGAGGGTCACGCTCTTGACGTGATCCTGGCCCGAGCCGCTGTAGGTCACGCACGAGTCGGCGGAGAGCTGGCCGGAGGGCAACTGGGCGGAGGTGGGGTTTACGACGACGATCCCGTTCGTGAAATGGCGCACGTGGACCCCGTTCGCAAGTCGGCTCTCGGGACCGAGCGGCTCGCCGATGTCGTACTCGTACTCCGGGAACCAGTTCTCGGTCGTGTAGGAGTCGTGCAGCGCGAAGTGCGCGTCGCCCTCGGCGCCGAGCAGCAGCGAGGCCCAGCCGTAGCGCGCCGCCGCCGCGTCGGTGTCGGCCGAGTGCGTGACGGCGAGGTAGTCCTTGCCCTGCTGCTGCGCGTACTGCAGCGACTCGAGCTGGTTCTCCCAGTGGCCCTCCCAGGCGTAGCCGCTGCCCGCCGTCTGGCCCCACTTGCCGAAGTTCTCCTCCATCGCGCCGTCGAGGTACTTCAGCCACGACTGGCCGACCTCGGGGTACTCGCCCCAGTGGCCGATGTTGGCGACGACGTCGTAGCCGGCGGCGTGGAAGCGGGGCGTGATGGAGGCCAGGGCCGACTCCGTCGCCTGCTGGTAGGCGGCGTCGGTGGGGTACTTGGCGACCTTCGAGGTGTCGTAATGCCCCTTCATCGTCGGGTTTGTGTCGTCGATGAAGACCCCGTCGAAGCCGGCGAGCTGGTTGAGGCTCGAGAGGACGTTGTCGCCCCAGCGCTTCTGGTAGGAGGGCGAGCCGACGTCCATCGCCCACAGCGACGAGTAGTTGCGGAAGGTGAAGCGCTGGCCGGAGGTGTTTTGAAGGAACCACTCCGGGTGCTCGGCGTTGGCCTCCGCGTAGGAGACCCCCGTCGTCAGCTGCGCGTTGGAGGGATAGTTGATGCTGGCGCTGAGGTCCTTGTACATCAGGACCTTGACGTTGGGGTTGGCGGCCTTGATCGCCGCGAGCTCGTTGACCCGCTTGGGGTGCAGGATCACGTACTCGTGGCGCTGCGCCGTGCGCGCGAGGTTCGAGAAGTCGGGGTTGTTGTCGATCGCATAGCGCACCTGGCCGGCCACCGACGTCGCGGCGCTCGCGCTTGCCGCACCGCTCAGCAGGCCGATCGCAACGACGGCCACCGCCCCTATCCGGATCCACCGCTTCACGGGGGGTCGTATCGACGAGCCCCCGCGTTCCTCCTGGATATTCAGGCACTACTGGCCGTTTGTCCGAAGCTCGATGCAACGCCGCGCCCGCGGCTGTCAGGCCCGGCCGACCCAGCCGCGGTACAGCTCCTCCGCCGGACGCACGACGTCCCGCCAGCGGAATCGGCGCGCGAGCGATCTGCCCTGCGTGCCCAACTCGGTCGCCCTCGCTTGATCCGCCAACAGCTCGGAGGTCAGGCGCGCGAGGCCGCCGGGGTCCTCGTCCACCAGCCCGTGCTCACCGTCCTCGAAGCCGATCCTCTCCACGCCCAGGGGCGTACCGACGACCGGGCGGGCGGCGGCCATCGACTCAAGCACCTTGAGCCGCGTGCCGGCACCCTGCCATATGGGGACGACGACCACGTTCGCGCGCGCGAGCTCCACGGAGATGTCCGGCACCACACCCGCGAACTCGACCCTCTCGCCCTCGCCGAGGGCTCGGGCGAGCTCGGGCGAGGCACCCGCGCCCACGACGCGCAGCACGCTGCGTGGGCGCTTCCGTGCGACCTGGGGCCACCCCTCCCGAACGAAGCGCGAGATGCCTTGAACGTTCGGGGGGTACGCCATGAGGCCGAAGAAGAGAACGCTCTCCGTGTCCTCGGGGGGAGGGCCGATGTCGAACAGCTCGTCGTCGACGCCGTTCGGGACGACGAGGACGCGCGCGCCACCGAGCCGCCGGAACTCAGCCGCGTCGTGCTCGGAGACGCAGAGGACGGCATCCGCCGCGCGCGCCGCGCGCCGCTCGGTCCGGAGCATGGACCCGGCTCGAAACCGCAGCCGCCACCGCTCCGGCGCGAGCGGCGGGGCTCCGCGCGAGAGCGACGAGATGAGCTCGGCGTCGACGTTGTGGGTGCTGAGAACAACGGGAACACTCGGAAGAACCGAGCCGTAATAGGAGTTCTGTGCGTGCTCGAACTGCACGAACGCGGTGTCGCCGGCGCCGAGCTCACGCAGGCGCTGCTCGATGGCCGGCACGTAGGGGCTCGGCAGCCGCCGAACGTGCTGGCGCAGGCGCGAGCTCGCGGTCGAGCGCGGCTGCACGTTCAGGTCCACCCCCCAGCCGCGTGCCCGCAGCTCCGCCGCCGCCGCCTCGTCGTCTTCACCGCTGCTGGAGACGATCACGTGCGGCCGTGCACCCGCGCGCTCGATCGCCTCGAGTAGCTTCATCGTCCGCCGCTGCGCGCCGGAGACCGGCGGGTGCGGGAGAATCGAGCAGATCATGAGGGCATTGGGCCTATCCGCCATGGCGCCACAGTCTGCCGACCGCGTCAGCGGTTCCGGCGCGCGGACCGACGACGGGGTGACCTTTGTCATCCCCGCGAAGAACCGCGCCGACCTGCTGGCCGAGACTCTGCGCAGCGTGCAGGAGCAGACCATGCGGGCAGCCGAGGTGGTGGTGTGCGACGACGGCTCGACCGAGGACGTGGAGGGCGTGGCACGGGCGGCGGGAGCAACCTACCTGCGAAACGACGCCGGAGACTGGGGGGCCGGGGGGGCGCGCAACGCCGGGCTCGCCGCGGTCGAGACGCCCCTCGTGTGGTTCCTGGACTCCGACGATCTCTTGCTTCCGAGCGCACTGGCGCGCCTGCACGCTGCGCTGACCGAGGCCGGTGAGGGGGTGCCGTTCGCCTACGGCCAGGCGCTGAACGGCGCGAAGGAGGATGGGCGCTGGCGGCCCGCGGGGCTCCTGATGGCGTGGCCGGACGAGCTGCGGGATCCACTGCCCATCCATCTACGCGCGCAACACGGTCCCCTCGTCGTTCGTCCTCACCCGCACAGCGGACGCTCGGGCCGTCGGCGGCTTCGATTCGACGGCGAAGTTGAGCCAGGATCATCTCTTCTGGATCCGCCTGGCGGAGCGTGCGCTCGCCGGTCTATGTGCCGGAGCCGATCGGCATCTACCGCCTCCATCGCCGGCAATCGCCATACGCCTTTGGCCGCCCTCCCGTACAACCTCCGGATCGCGGCGATGGGCCAGTCGGACCCTCGCCTCGCCGCGCAGAGGCCGAAGCGCAACGGGGTGCTCCTCGTCGAGACGCTCGGCGATGCCGTCAACCGCCGCCGCCCGGGCACGGCGATGAAGCTGCTGTGGCGGTTGCTGCTGAGCCAGCCGAGGCGCCTGACGATCGCTCGCAGCGCCGTGTGGCACTTCCGCAGGCGCCGTGAGTCCTATCGAAGAGCGCTGGAATTGTGGGCCGAACGGGCTGATATAAGGGCGTGGCTTGGTTCCTTCCGCTGAATGCCCAGCTTCCGTGCGCGGGGCCTGAGTAGCCATGGCGCGATGGCTCGCGCCGGCCCCCGAGCGTCCCGTGGAGCCGGGCGCCGTCCCCACCTTCTCGGTCATCATCCCGGCCTATCAGATGGCTCACCTGGTGGGCGAGGCGGTGTCCTCCGCGCTCGAGCAGACGGTGGCCCCGCATGAGGTCATCGTGTGCGACGACGGGTCGACCGACGACACGCAGGAGGTGCTGCGCTCGTTCGGAGACCGAATCAGGGTCGTCACCAAGCCGAACGGGGGCCTGCCGTCAGCCAAGAACAGCCGCCGCCCGCGTCGCGACCGGCGACTTCGTCTCCGTGCTCGACGCCGACGACGTCTACCTCCCGACAAAGCTGGAGGAGACGGGTCGGCTCGCCGCGGCGCGTCCCGATCTCGATCTGCTGAACACCGACGTGTACTTCGAGATCGACGGAGAGCTTCTGTCGCGCCTGAGCGACCACGTGCCTTTTCCGGTCGACGACCAGCGAGCGGGCATCCTCGAGCGGTGCTTCATGCACAGCTGTGCGGCGATTCGCAGGCAGCGATTCTGGGAGGTCGGCGGCTTCGACGAGTCCGTCGACTTCGCGGACGACTGGGACTGTTGGCTCCGACTGATCTTCTCGGGCGCGCGCGCCGGACTCGTCGACGAGCCTCTCGCGCTCTACCGCATCCACGAGGACGCAATGAGCGCTGACAGGGCCCGCGATTTCGCCGGGATGATGCAGGTTCTCGAGAGAGCGCTTGGCGGCGAGGCGCTGACACCCCGCGAGCGCGAGATCGCGAAGCGCAGGCTGCGCCACGCTCAGGAGCAGTTTCTCATCGCCAGCGCCGAGGAGGCGCTGGTCGCCGGCCGTCCACAGGCCCGCCGGGCGCTCTTAAGGCTCACGGCCGGCCGCGGCATCGCCGCGCGAACGCGGGCAAAGGCACTCGCGGCTGCGGTAGCCCCGGACGCTGCGCGGCGCTCGCTCGAGCGGCGCGAACGACGCGGCCGCCAGTCCCACACCGCGTCCGCCCACTACCGAAATCGGTCAGGCGCCGCTGACCGGTGAAGCGCCGGCGAGCCCGGCACCGTGACAGAACGGCGTGATGAGCGGCCGGCGCCGGACGCCGCCGCCGCCACGACGGGTGCTTCCGTGCTCGCCGGAGGGGTCTGGCAGGTTGCGAGCCAGCTCCTGCCGCAGGTCTACATCCTGGTGCTTTCCGTCGCGGTCGCGCGATTCCTCGGGCCGGAGGACTTCGGGCGCCAGAGCTTCATAGCGTTCGCGGCGTTCGCGGCGACCTCGCTGTTCAGCGGCGGGCTCAAGGTCGCCCTCATGCGGTACGTCGGCGAGCTGCTTGGGCGGGGAGAAGGCGCCGGCCTGCGCGGGCTCGTCGGCTGGACGGCGTCGATTCAGGCGATCCTCGCCGTGCTCGGCGGCGCCGTGCTCGTCGCCGCGGGCGCGCTCGGGGCCGAGCCCCGAGCCGCCTGGGTGCTCGCCGGTCTGTGGACCGCGATCGCGGTGACGCAGACTGTCCCGAACGCGGTGCTCATCGGCGCGCAGCGCTTCCGGACCACGGCAAAGATCGGGATGGTGACCGACACCGTCGGGGTGGTCAGCACCATTGCCGTGCTCGTCGCCGGAGGAGGCATAACGGCGATCTTCGCGGTCCAGGTGCTCACCGGCACGCTGAGCCTGGTCTGGACCGCCGTCGCCGCCCGGCGGACGGTGCGCGAGATCGCGCCGGTGGAAGCTTCCGCAAGCGGGCCGAGGCGGGCGATGCTCGGTTTCGCCGCGGTGACCACCGGCGGCGTCCTCCTCGAGCTGATCGTGTGGCGACGCTCCGAGTTCCTGTTTCTCGACATCTACTCGAACGACGTCCAGATCGGGCTCTACTCGATCGCCTTTGCCGCTTCCTACGTGATCATCCTGATTCCGCTTACGCTCGCAGGAGTGCTCGCCCCCGCCTTCGCCACCCTGTTCGGGGCGGGCGACGAGCGGCGGCTGCGATCCGGCTACGAGCGCGGGATGAGGCTGCTCCTGATCGCCAGCCTTCCGCTCACGGCCGGCGCCTTGGCGCTCGGGCCCGAAGCGATAAGGCTCGTCTACGGCGAGCAGTTCGCGGACGCGGGGCCCGTTTTCCTGGTCATGGCGGCACTGTTCCCGCTCGTGCCGCTCTACAGCATGAGCGAGTCTCTGCTGGTTGGACTGCGGCGGCCCTGGGCGCCGTTTCTGTTCGGCTCGGTCGCGGCGGTCGTCAACGTCGGCCTCGACATCGCGCTGATTCCCCGCTGGGACGCGATCGGGGCGGCACTCGCCAATACCGGGGGCCAGCTGACCGCCGTCGTGCCGGTGATCGTCTACACGGCCAGGCAGGTGGGCGGGGTGAGGCTGCATCCGGGCCCGGTGCTGAGAGCCGCGGCTGCATCCGCGGCAGGGGGCCTCGCCGCGTGGCTCGCCCTCTCGGCGTTGGGCGGCGTCGCTGGGCTCGCGCTCGGGGGGCTCGCCGGGCTCGCGGTTTTCTTCGGCCTGGCGGCCGTCCTGCGGATCGTGCCGGGCGAAGATGCGCGCTGGCTCGACAGCATCGCCGGAGAGCGCTTCGGCGGCCTGGTGGGTCGCATCTGCCGGATCGCCGCTCGGGAGCCCAGCGACGCCGGTCGATAGCGGTCACGCGGCTAGCCGCGCTCCGCAGCCTCGCGCTGGACCAGGGTTCCCCCGGCGCCGACCCACTCGCGCCGGGTGCGCCTCAGCATCAGACGGCGCGCAAGGCCAGGTGCGACGACGGCGAAGGCGGCCTTCCCCCGCGTCGCCGCGCCGTAGCTGCCGCTGCGGGCGATCGTCAACAGGCGGCGGCGGCCCTCCCGGGTGTCATCGAGGAGAGCTTCTCTGGCTTCCTCCAGGGACGCGTCGCGCCGCTGCCGGGCGAGCGATCGATTCAGGACCGCGCGCTCCTCCGGCATGAGGTCGTCTCTCGCAGTGGCTTTTTCGAGTGTCATGACGCCGCCGCGAAGCATCTTCGCGCGGCGGCTGGAGAGGGCACCTTCGTGGAGGCGATAGTGGGCCAGCGGCTCGTCGACCAGGCCTGCCCGGGCGCCGCTCGTAGATCAGTCGAAGCCAGCATTCCCAGTCGGTCGTCCACAGGATCGACTCGTCGAATCCGCCGGAGTCGAGCAGAAGCTCGCGCCGCACCGCGACGTGGCCGAAGATGAAGTTGCCCTCCAGGATCGCACGGCGCTGGTCGGCGACCTCGAAGCGATAGCTGCTTCCGTAGGAGCGGCGAAACCTGCTCCCGCCGACCTCCAGATACGCGTCGGTCGTGAGGATGTCCAGGTCGGGCCTGGCCGCGGCGAGCTCGCCGAGCGCCTCGATTCGCTCCGGAAGGTAGATGTCGTCCGCATCGAGAATCGTGACGAAGTCGCCGCTCGCCGCGCGGGCGGCCGAGTTCTTGGCCGCTCCCTCTCCCGCGTGTTCGCGGCGGAGGAAGACGATCCGTTCGCGGTACGGCTCGAGGGCTTCCTCGATCCCGTCGGTCGACCCGTCGTCGCACACGATCACCTCGTGCGGGGCGACCGTCTGCTCGAGGGCCGACGCGACCGCCTCGCCTACGGAATCCGCCGCCTGGTAGGCGGCGATGATGATCGAGAACGATGGGGTCGGCCCGGGATCGATCGGGTGCGCCGGAGGCGGAGCGAGGAAGGGCCGCTGCTGGTGGCTGGCAAACTGGCTCCCGTCCATCATCATGTGGAGGGGCAGCATATGGCTGGGGGGAGAGGAGTCGTATCGTCGCTGGTGGTGAGCACATGGAGGGCTTGCGCCTCGCGGTCTACTCGGATGCCGCGACCGTCGGGGGAGCGGAGCTCGCGGCCGGCCACCTCCTGGCCGAGCTCGACGGCGCGATAGACGCCGCGGTCATAGGCGTCGAGCCGGAAGTCGCGCACGTGATCGCCTCCCGTCGCCCCGGGACGCGCGTGCTGGGCGTCCCGCGGGTCCGCAACAAGGCGGACCTTCGCGCAAGTGCGGCGCACGCGCGCGCAGTCCGCCACCTGCGACCGGACATCCTCCATGTGAACCTGTGGAGCCCATGGGAGGGCCAATACGCGATCGTGGCTGGGCTGCTGACGTCGGTCCCCGTCGTGGCGGTGGAGCACCTGGGCATCGGCTCGACCTCCGCGCTGCAGCGGGGCCTCAGGCGCATCCTCTGCTCGCGGCTCGCCGCGCACGTCGCCGTCGGCGCCCGGGCGGCGCGTCAGGTCGAGGAGCTGATCGGCCTCCCTCGGGGATCGGTGGAGACGATCCACAACGGGATTCCGGACGTGCCGCTCACGCCCGCCCCGCGGATCGGCCCCGGCCCGATCGTCGGCGGCGTGGGCCGCTTCTCGCGCCAGAAGGGCTTCGACACGCTGATTGCGGCCTTGCCCTCGCTGCCGGATGTCACGTGCGTGCTCGTGGGTGACGGCCCCGAGCGCGGACAGCTCGAGCGCCTCGCGAGCGAACTCGGCGTGTCGGACCGGGTCGTCATGACCGGCTGGATCGACGAGCCGCGCAACCACCTCGCGAGCGTCGATCTCGTGGCACAGCCGTCCCGCTACGAGGGAGCCCCGCTCGCCATGATCGAGGCGATGCTGGCCGAGCGCGCGATCGTCGCCTCGAACGTCGGAAGCGTCCCGGAGCTCGTGGAGGACGGGCGCACCGGCCTTCTCATCCCCCCCGACGATCCCGCGGCGCTGGCGGCCGCGCTCTCCGGTCTGCTCTCCGACCGTCGCCTGCGCACCGAGATGGGCAAACGCGCGAGGGAGCGTGCGCTCGCGCGATTCACGGCGCCCGCCATGGCGCGCTCCTACGAGGCGCTGTATGCCCGCGTTCTCTCAGACGGGGGCCAGGGCTAGGGTTGCACGGCTCAGCGCAACGGGCTGGATGACGACGGTTCCGACAGGGACCTGTACGAGACTTCGCGAGATGATCACCCGCATCAAGAACAGGCTCAGGCTGCCGTTCTCGAATCTGCTCGACCTCCTCTCGAGGTGGTCTGCGAGACGTGCCGGCCTCGCCCTCGTCTATCACCGCGTCGACGATCCACAGCAGGACACCAGGGCGCACCTGGTGGCGGCACTTGGAACGGAGCTGTTCGAGGCGCAGGTGCGTCATCTCAGCCGGCGCTTCCGCCTCGTGCCGGCCTCCGAGCTCGCCGCCGCAGTGAATGCCCGGCGTCGTGGGCAGCGGCTACCGGTCGCCATCACCTTCGACGACGACCTTTCGTCTCACGTCAGGGCGGCGGCTCCCATCCTGCGTCGCGTCGGCGCGCCCGCGACCTTCTTCCTTTCGGGGGCCTCGCTCTCCGCGCCTCATGCGTTCTGGTGGGAGCGGCTGCAGATCGCCTTCGACAGCGACCTGCTGAGCGAGGCGGACCTCGCTGCGTGGACGGGTCCCGCCGCGCGGTCGAGCGGCGGCACCGAGATCCGCACGCTGGCCGAGGCGATCGAGGCGATGCCGCCGCAGGGCCGCGAGCAGGTTGCCGAGGAGCTGCTCAGGCGCCTCGGCTCCGACGCGCCCGACGCCGGCATGCGCGCCGCCGACGTGCGTGCGCTTGCCGCAGCGGGTTTCGAGGTCGGCTTTCACACGCTGCGACACGACGCGTTGCCGGCGTTGGACGACCACGTGCTCAAGCGCGTGATGGAGGATGGGCGGGACGAGCTGGCGGCCGTCCTCGGACGCAGGTTGACCACGATCTCCTACCCCCACGGCAAAGCAGATCCACGCGTGGCGGCGGCCGCGCGGCGGGCCGGCTACCGCTCCGGGTTCACGACCGAGCCCGAGCCGCTCACGAGCGAGGGCGACCCGCTGCTGATCGGCCGGCTGTACCCGGCGTACGACTCGCTGGGTCGGTTCGCGCTCGACGTCTCCCGGACGCTCAGAAAGCGGGCGGCCGGCTAGATCTCAACGCTCGCCTCGCTCAGCTGGCGATCGAGAGGGATTCGGCGCTGTTCGTGTGGCCGTAGCCGCCACACGGGGAGCCTCCGAATATGTAGACGCGGTCGCCGAGGACGGCCGACGCCTGCCCGTGACGGGGAACCCGCAGGTCGGGCAGCCGGCGCCAGCGGCCGTCCTCCGGGTCGTAGCCCCAGGTTGCTGGGGTCACCCAGAGCGTGATGTCGTCGCCGCCGCCGACGACGACGATCATCCCGCCGGCGCTCACCGCGCTGGGGCCGCCCGTGGCCAGCGGCAGCGGCGCGATCTCCTCCCACTTCCCGCTTGCGGGGTCGAAGCGCTCGACCACGTCGAGGGAGAAGTCTCCGGGTGCCCTTCCGCCGATCGCGTAGAGCCGGCCGCCGAGCGCCGCCGCGCTCATGTGGTGACGACCCGTCGGCATGTCGGGCCCCTGACTCCATTCGCCTGTGCGAAAGTCGTAGATCTCGAGCGAGGTAAGCGGCTGCTCCTCCGTTCCCGCGAAGGCGCTGTCGGCGAAGGTCCCTCCGACGACGTAGAGGCGATCGCCGATCACAGCGGCCGCGTGTCCGGCCCTCGGGGTCTGCATGGGTGCGAGCTCCTCCCATTCCTGCGCGCCGGGTGAGTACCGCCACAACCCCCCGGAGGGCTGGTTGTTCGAATCGCCGCCGACCAGGTAGACGTCTCCCCGATAGGTCACCGCTGCGGCGTGATCGACCGCGACCGGAGTGTCGGGGACGCGCGAGTACTCGCCCGTCGCAGGGTCGTACTCCCAGGCTTCCCCGATCGAGACCGCGTCCCCGTCTTCGGCGATGTCCTGCCCGTTGAGGATGAAGATCCGCCCGCCCGCCGCGGCCGCGCGCAGCTCGTCGCGGGCGAACGGGAGGTCCTCCTCGGCCCGCCACCGGCCCGGGACGTCTACCGGCTGATCCGGCTCTCGAACCTCGCCCTGCTTCGGGTCGCAGGGAAGCAGAGCGGCGGCCTCCTCGGTTCCGTCCGTGAGGTTGGGCCCGGGAAGCTCGGGCCCGAACAGCACCAGGCCTAGGAGCGCGATCGATGCGACTGCGAGGGCGCTCAGGAGCTGCACCCCGAGCGGGAGATCGCGTCGCCGCTCGTCGGCTCGGCGGATCAGGGCTCGAATGCTCACAGCGGTTCGCCAGTATGGAGGTCTCGTCGGATCAGTGAGCCGGCTCGCCGGCGAGGTGACGTCCCAGGCGGATCGCCAGCGCCGCGATGGTGAGGGTGGGGTGGTGGGCGCTGTAGGTGGGGAAGGCGGAGCCGCCCGCCACGTACAGGTTCCGGATGCGGTGGTGGCGAAGCTGGGCGTCCACGACCCCTTCCCGATCCCCCATGTAGCACGTGCCGAGGCTGTGCGCGCCCTCGCCGATGACGCTGGCCAGGACCCGCGGCTCCCCGGCTCCCAGCCGGCTGAGCCGCCGTCGCAGATCCCGGGATGCGAACTCGATGCTGCGCATCAGGTAGGGCGAGTCCGGCGGATAGCTGATCCGGTTGAGCGGGAGACCGAAGGAGTCCTTGCGCGATGAGAGCTCGACGAAGCGATCGCGCTGAGGCAGGTCCTCGGCGACCGTGTCGAGCACCATGGTGCGCTCGAAGCGGCCGACGGCGCTGCTGCGAAGGTCGGCCCCCGAGCGGCCTCCAGCCAGCTCCTTTGTCAGCGTGTCGACGATCGGGGGACCGACGTTCGAGGGATAGACCAGCAGGCTGCCGCGCTCCGAGCGGAAGCCACCATCGGCATATGCATACGAGATGCCGGTGGCGAGCGTCGCCCCACGCCCGGCGCCCACGGATCGGTCGAGATCGAACTCCACGAGCCGATGGGCATGGTCGAAGAGATAGCGGCCGACGT
The DNA here is from genome assembly GCA_963838145.1 of uncultured Thermoleophilia bacterium. GTDB lineage: Bacteria > Actinomycetota > Thermoleophilia > Solirubrobacterales > 70-9 > DASPWW01. The sequence goes on along the minus strand of CAWIPX010000008.1, from coordinate 60,508 downwards.
CCGCCCCGTCGAGGCCCGAGCGCAGCAGGATGGCGGGGTTCTCCATCCCGTTCGCCGCAAGGACCACGGTGCGCCCGCGAATCGACACCGGGTCGCCTCGTTCGTCCAGGCACTCGACCTCGGTCACCTTGCCGCCCCGGACACGCAGCCGAGCGGCGACGGTGCGGGTACGGAGCGTGAACCCCTGCGCCCGTTCGAGCCGCTCGTCGCGGAGCGTGTGGAGGATCGAGTAGCGGGCGTTCACCGGGCAGAGGGTGCATCGCGCGGCCGCGCAGCACCGCCTCCGGCCGTTGATCGAGCCGGTGGGCCTGGCTTGCGGGAGGGGGAAGTACGGACGCAGCGGCGACCGCGCGACTCGATCGACGGGCGCATACGGGTGCGCCGCCTGGGGAAACGGCGGGGTGCCGGGAAAAAGCGGGTTGGGCTCGCCGGCGACTCCGAGAAGCTGCTCGGCCTCGGCGTAGAACGGCTCCAGGTCCTCGTATGTCAGCGGCCAGTCCCGACCGACGCCGAATCGCGAGCGCAGCTCGAAGTCGGAGGGAAGGAAGCGCGGGGTGACGCCGCTCCACTTGAGCGAGCCTCCGCCGACTCCGTAGGTGTACTTCCAGGGATACGCACGGCTGCCCGGCGCGGGCTCGTCGTTGTGCTGCGCCGACGGTATGTCGGCCTCATAGGCGTCGAGCTCGAGCTGTTCGGCGTGCGAAACCAGGTCGCCGCGCTCGACGACGAGCACTTCCCGCCCCGCGCGCACGAGCTCCCGCGCGGCGAGGATCCCGCTGAAGCCCGATCCGACGACGACGTACTCGGCGCTCGTGGCATCGCTCATGTCGGACCCAGCCCCGGGCAGGGGCGCGCGAGGTCGCCGACCGGGATCAGCCCTGCATAGGCGACCTTGGCGTCCGTGCTGGTGAACATGGCCTCCAGAAGCGAACGCACCCCCTCATCCCTCACGGCGGCGGGAAGCTCGGTGCCGGGGAACCTCGTGACGGCGACGAACTGCGCGACCTGCAGCTCGTAGCGCGCGCCCAGGCCCTCGCGAGCCCTATCGAGGAGAGCGGCCGCCAGCTCGTCGCTCATGTCGAGTGTGCGCGCGACGTGGCTCTCGTGGTCGATCAGCGCCGGGCCGTATGTCGCGGCTACCGCGACGCCGGCGATCACGCCGCCGCCGACCAGAAGCTGCCGCCGCGACAGCTGCCCCTCTCGTTCCGTGTCGGCGCGCGGCCTTTCCGGAGAACCGGCGTCGTCGCCTTGCGTCATCCTGCGGGAAGCTTACGGACGAGCCTGGATCGCATCGCCGGTCCGCGCGGCGCGGACCAGGATCGCGGTGGCGTCGCTTCGAGGTCGTATTTTCACGGCCGATGACACGCCTCGCCCTGTACTCGGACGCCCTCGCCGTCGGCGGCGCCGAGATCGCGGCCGGCAACCTGCTCGCGGAGCTGGACGACGCGATCGAGGTCACGGTGATCGGCGTCGAGCCGGCGGTCGCCGATGCGATCGCGTCGCGCCGGCCGGGCTCCGCAGTGCGAACGGTTGCGCGGGTCCGAGACAAGCGCGACCTGCGGGCGATCAGGGCGCATCTCGGGGTGCTGCGGTCGTTGCGGCCGGACGTGCTGCAGGTCAACCGCCAGAACTCCTGGGCCGGGCACTACGCGTTGCTGGCGGAGATCACGACGTCGATCCCGGTGATCGCGGTCGAGCACGCGATCTTCCCATCGACCTCCGCGCTCCAGAGGCGGCTGCGCCGCGTGCTGTTCTCGCGGGTCACCGCTCACGTGGCCGTGGGGCGCCGGGCGGCGCGCGAGGCGGAGGCGGAGATCGGGGTGCCGCCCGGATCGATCGAGGTGATCCACAACGGCGTCCCCGACGTGCCGCTCGACCCGGTCGCACGAGCGGGGCCGGGGCCGGTCGTGGGCTGGTGCGGCCGCTTTTCCCCGGCCAAGGGGGTCGACGTCCTCCTCCGGGCCCTGCCCGCGGTGGCCGAGGTGAGCTGCGTCCTCGTCGGTGACGGTCCACAACGACCGGACCTCGAGCGGCTCGCCGGAGAGCTCGGCGTCGCGGACCGCGTCGTGATGGCGGGTTGGTCCGACAGGCCGCGCAACTACCTGCCGAGCTTCGACCTCGCGATCTTCCCGTCACGCGCCGAGGGCCTACCCCTCGCGGTGATCGAGGCGATGCTCGCCGAGCGCCCGGTGATCGCATCCGACGTCGGTGGAGTCTCGGAGCTGGTGCTGGACGGCGTGACCGGCGTGCTCGTCCCGCCCGAGGATCCCGATGCTCTCGGGCGCGCCATCGCCAGGCTGCTCGGCGAGCCCGCGGTGGCCGCCGAGATGGGCAAGCGCGCGCGAGAGCGAGCTCTCGAGCACTTCTCGGCTGCCGCGATGGCGCGGTCCTACGAGGCGCTCTACCGGCGCCTGTTGAGCTGAGCTCGCTGCGAGCCGCCGCATCCCCGAGCGCCGCCTAGGCCCGGGCGCGCGCCCGATCGTCTTGGCCCAGGGCCCAGAACACCTCGAATGCGTGGACGGCGGGATTCGACAGGCGCGCGGCTCGGCCGCCGTCGAGGGCGTTGAACTGGGTGCGGTACGCGCGCATCGCGGAGAGCTTCGCGGCCGCACGCTCCGGGGCCAGTCGCGCGACGCTCGCGTCGCGAAGATCGCCCAGCTCCGGCAGCCCGACGAGGAAGGTGCTCCAGAACGCGTCGACGTCCCGGTGCGGGTCGGGATCGTCGCCGTCGACCCAATGCGGCCATCCATGGACGACGCAGTACGGAAGGTCTGCATACAGGTGGACCGGCATTCCCTGAAGGTGCAGCGCGCGCGCGTAGCGGCGGGTCAGCCGGTGGTCGAGGTTCATCCCGAGCGCGGCCGGCGCGTAGATCGCCGAGGCGGCGGAGAAGGCGCGGCTGACATGCGCGTCGAGATCGGCCAGCGTCGGGTCTCGACCGGGCTCGCGGTGCTCCGCGTCGAGCAGCGGCAGGTTCACGGCGGCGCGCCCAGCCGCGCCAAGCGACGCGGCATCCTCAGCGATGCGGTCGCGCGCATGCTCGGCGGCCTCCCGCCCGCCGCAGATTAGGTCCCATCGGCTCGGCGGGCTCGGCGCCGGCACCCCGCCGAAGACGTTCACCACCCGGACCTCCCGCTCGCCGTCGAGCAGTGACCAGCAGTTGAACACGGCGTCGTCCCAGTGCGGCGAGAGCAGGACGATGGGACCCCCCGGATCCGCCCGCAGGCCGCTGCGAAACCGCCGCAGCTCGAGCGAGTCGGAGAGCCCGCGAGCGCGACGGGCGAGGCCCTGGGGGGCCCGGCGAAGCCGTCGAGCTGACATCAGTCGGTTGCCACTCCCTCGGCGATGATTCGCATGGTCTCACGCGGATCCGAGCGATAGACCGACCACGGGCCGAACGTCTCCTCGAGCTCGGCATGACGCTGCACCGAAGGCGGCGTGACTTCGCCGACCCACAGCACCTGTCCTCTCAGCGGGGCGTCCATCTCGACGTAGTCCGAGGTTCGGATCACCGTCGACCCCGGCGCGTAGGCCTCTCCTATATCACGGGGATCACGCGCCCACCATTCGTCCGACGGCGGCATGCTGAACAGCGTGCAGCCCGGCGGGGTGCATGTCCGCGATACCCGTGCCAGCCCCCGGGCCTCGGCATCGGCGACCTCGATCGAGTTCGCGGTGGGAGAGAAGGCGGGCAGCCGGCGCGGCAGCGAGAGGTTCGGCGCCGTGTAGAACACGACGAGGATCGCGGCGAGGACGGCGAGCGCGCCGAGCTCCGGCCGCCGATACGACGTGGTGAGCCCTCCGGCGGCGACATGGAGCGCGGGGACCATCGCCATCACGTAGCCGGGCTTGCCGAAGTGGACGAAGGTGTTGAGCAGGAGGTAGGGGAGGACCCACGCCGCGAGAATCGCCCAGGCCGCGCGGTTGCGCGGGACGCTCGGCCGGCCGCCCCGCGCGGCAAGCAGCGCCAGCAGCGCGAGCGCCGGCGCCGACACCATGAGAGTCGCCCCGAGGGACCACTCGGCATTCGTGACGTATTCCGATCGAGACGCCCCATAGAGGAGCGATGTGCGCTCGGCGGCGCCTCGGTAGAGGTCCGAGCTCGCCTCCGAGTATGCCTCCCAGCCGCCGCTCGCGATGATCGTGGGTGTGGCCCACGCCGCCACGATCGCGGCGCCCGCGACCAGTCCCATGACCACGGGCCGTAGGCGGGGGCGGCCGTGCCACAGCGCCACGGCGCACGCCGGCAGCATCAGCGCGATGATCGTCGGCCGGAAGCCGCCGGCCAGGGCGAGCGCCGGAAAAAGCGCCAGCGACCACCGGTCGCCCGCACCCGTCGCGACCCGGTAGGCGATCAGCGCGATGAGCGGCGCCGCCGCCGTCTCGGGCGGGTACACCGAGGCGATATCGAGGTAGTAGAGGAAGAGCGGCGTGGCGGCCAGCAGCGTCGCGGCGACGAGCCCCGCACTGCGCCCGAACATCGAGCGCCCGAGCAGGTAGGTGGCGACGAGCGCGACCGCGCTCGCGACCAGCGCGAGCCCGAGCAGGGCGTCGAGCGAGTCTCCGAGCCAGGCCAGCGCGTGTGCGGCGAGGACGACGAGCGGATACCCGGGCGGGTGCGGCTGATGCGCGGTGGGATCGAAGTCCTCGAGCCCCGTGACGAGGTTGATCGAGTCCTGCTCGGTGAGCGTCTGCGCTCGTGTCGTCGCCTGGACGACGACGAGCAGTACGGCGCCCCCGACTGCCCACAGCCACGGTTTCGAGAACGCCCCTTTCACTCCCCCCATCGGAGTCTCGAAGGATGCCGCATCGCGCAGATCTGCGGCCGCCCAGACGCTGCGAGGCGACCCGCGTGACCGCGCCCTTGCAATCGGCGCGGCCGGCGCGGGCACGGGCTACCATCGCCGCCGTGACCTGGCTTCCCGGGCGGGGACATGAAGGCGCGCACCGCGCGCCCGCAAGCGGTGCCGGTCCCGCCGGCGCGCGGCGTGCTCGTGCGTGGGTCGCCGTCGCGCTCGCCGCCCTCTGCGCCTTCGCCGTCGCCGCCCCCGGTGCTTCCGCGGCCCGCGGTTTGCAGACCGGTTTCATCGACTTCGAGTACCTCGGCGCGGACCGCAACCAGTGGTTCGACCTCACGGTCGAGGCGAACGCCGACATCGTGCGGATAACCCCCGACTGGAGGGCGAACGTCGGCGACGACCCACCGGCGAACCCCCGCGACCCCGCCGATCCCGCCTACGACTTCTTCGGACTGGACCAGGTCGTGCGCGAGGCGCACGCGCGCGGCCTTCAGGTGCTGTTCACGATCGGCTTCGCCCCCAGCTGGGCGGAGGGGCCCAACCCGCCGCCCGGCACGCCCAGTGGTACCTGGAAGCCCGACCCCAAGGGCTATGGCGACTATGCGCACGCGCTCGCAACGCGCTACTCCGGGACCTTCCCCGACCCCGCCTTCCCCGGTCAGGCGCTTCCGCGCGTCAGCCTTTACGAAGTCTGGAACGAGCCGAACCTCAGCGAGTTCCTCAACCCCCAGTGGGATGGCGGGAGGGCGGCCAGCCCGGCGCTCTACCGGGAGCTGCTGAACTCGCTCTACGACGGCGTCAAGGCGGTGCACCCCGACAACCGCGTCATCGGCCCCGCGCTGGCGCCCTATGGGGATCCTCCGGGTGGCTCGCGGATGCGGCCGCTGAAGTTCCTGCGCGACCTGTTCTGCCTCAAGGGCAAGAAGAAGCCGAAGCCGAAGAAGGGATGCTCCGGCGACCAGGCTCCTCGCTTCGACGTCCTCTCCCATCACCCGATCAACCTCGTCGGCGGGCCGTCCGCGCACGCGGACCATCCCGACGACGTGTCGAGCGGCGACCTCGACCGCCTCAAGCGCGTCCTGCGAGCCGCGCAGAAGGCCGGCCACGTCAAGCCCGGCGGGCGCAAGCCGCTCTGGGTCACCGAGTTCTTCTGGTACAGCAATCCGCCGGCCACCGGATTCCAGTTCGCGCAGCCGCCGGAGGTTCAGGCTCGGTTCATCGAGGAGTCGCTCTACCTCTGGTGGCGTGAGGGCGCCGAGGTGGCGGTCAACTTCCTGATCCAGGACATGACCACCCCGAGCGGCTTCAACTTCGGCACCGGGGTGTTGTTCGAAGACGGGACGGCGAAGCCCGCCTTCAACGCCTTCAGGTTCCCGTTCGTCGTCGATCGCAAGAGCAAGCGCAAGGTCTTCGTCTGGGGCAAGGCGCCGGCAACGGGGCCGCTCGAGATCCAGCGCCAGGAGGGCGACGGCTGGCAGACGGTGAAGCAGCTCTCGGTCGGAGACGGTGCGGTTTTCACGACGAAGCTCGAGCTGCGCGGAGGCGCCACTCTGCGGGCCGTGGTCGGCTCCGACACAAGCCTCCCCTGGAGTCTCGGCGGCTGATCGGACCCGCCGCCCGGCCGCCCCTCGGCGGCCGAGGCGGCCGCGCGATCGGTTAGCTTCCCCGCGATGTCGGCCCGCGTTGAACCGGTGACCGAGGGCGTGGCGCGAGGCGAGCGGCGGGTGCCGGAGGCGACGCTCGTCGCGGCCCTGCTTCTCGTGGCGCTCTCACTGCTCTGGTTCTGGTGGGCGTGGCGAAGCGGGGGCTACTTCGGCGTCATCTTCTACCCGGGCGCGATCGGGCTGGCATTGGCGCTGGCGGTCCTGCTGCTCTTCGCTCCCTGGCCAGGCTCGCTGCGCTCGTCGTGGGGTGTGCCGGTGGCCCTCGGAGGGCTGCTTCTCCTCGGCGCGTGGACCCTCTTTTCCGGGTTGTGGAGCCCCGCGCCGGACGAGGCGCTGTCCGACGGGAGCCGGGTCCTGCTGTACGCGGCGGCGTTCATGACCGGGCTGTGGCTCTGCCGCATGTTGGGGCGCAACGCGCCGCTCTCGCTCCTTCCGCTCGCCCTTGCGGGCGGGGCGGCCGGGCTTGGGACGGCGATCACGCTCGCGACCGGGGACGACATCACGCGCTACCTCTCGAGGGACGGCACGCTGGAGTTCCCACTCGGCTACCACAACGCGAATGCCGCTTTCTTCCTAATCGCGGCATGGCCGGCGCTGGCGCTGGCGGCGTCGCCCCAGGTCGACTGGCGACTCAGAGGGCCGATGCTCGGGTGCGCCGTCCTCTGCGCGGAGGTTGGTTTCTTGAGCCAGAGCCGCGGCTCGCTCGTGGGGATCGCCGCGGCGGTGTTCGTCTGGCTGCTCGTGTCGCCGTACCGGCTGCGAGCGATCGCCTGGCTGGTCCTGGCGGCGGCAGCCGCCGCGGCCGCGGTGCCTTGGCTGTCCGACGTCTACACGACGTTCAACGACGGCGATCCGGTCGGGCCGGCCCTCGACGACGCCGGGCGAGCGATGATCTTCACCGCCGCGGGGGCCACGCTGATCGGACTCGCCGCGGCCCGCCTGGTGCCCGCTCCGCGCCGGCCGGGCGCGGAGTCGCGTTCCCTCATCGTTCCGTTCGCCGCGATGATCGCCGTGCTCGTGGTCGGGGGGCTGGCGACCTTCGCCGTCGCGGCAGAGAACCCGGTGGATTGGGTCGATGAACGGCTCTCGCAGCTGGGGAGCAGCGGCACCCCGGAGCTGAGCGGCGAGGAGAGCAGGTTCGGGTTCAACGCGACCTCCGAGCGCGCCGACCAATGGCGCGTTGCGTGGGAGGATGCCCGCGAGGAGCCGCTCCTGGGTCAGGGCGCGGGAGCCTTCCAATTCACCTACGCGCGTGAGCGAGACGCCGACTTGACGGCGCGTGACGCACACAGCGTCGAGATGGAGCTGCTGGGCGAGCTGGGCTTCCCCGGCCTCGTGATGTTCGTGGCCGTGGTGGTGGGAGCGCGCCGCGGCCGCGTTGCGCTCGCGAACGATCGGGCCGGCGTCGGCCACGCTCTCGGCGGGGGCCCTTGCCGCCGGGGCTTACTGGCTCGCTCACAGCTCGGTCGACTGGTTCTGGATGTACCCGGCGGTGACCGCGCCCGTGTTCGGCCTCATGGGCGCGGCCGCGGCGCCGGCGCTCACGGCTGCCCGCCGGGCGCGGGCCGGCGGGGGGCGGATCGTCGCCGCCGTTGTAGTGGTCGCCGTCGCCGTCGCGACGCTGCCGCAGTTCCTCAGCGAGCGCTACGTCAACGACGCATACCGCGGCTGGCAGTCCGACCTTCAGGGCGCGTACGACGACCTCGACCGGGCCCAGGGGCTCGATCCGTTCTCCGACGAGCCGTTCCTCGCCGAGGCTGCGATCGCCCGCGAGGCGGGCGATCGCAGCCGCGCGGTGCAGGCGTTGCGCGAGGCGATCGACCGCACGCCGGAGGAGTGGGTGAGCCATCTCTACCTCGGCGAGGTGCTTGTGCAGGAGGATCCCGAGGCAGCGCGAGCGCGAGCTCGAGACCGCCTTCGAGCTCAACCCGCGAAGCACCGCGGTCCGGCAGGCGCTCGACCGGGTGCGCGAGCAGGGCGGTTCGTAATTCTCCAGGCTGGCCGCGACGGGACCAACGGCCCCCCGCGGGCCGCGACGCTCAGACCCCGTCGAGCGAGATCTCGCCGTTCTTGATCGCGAGCGCGATCGCGTGCGCGCGCGTCGACGCGTTGAGCTTCGTCATCGCGTTGCGGACGTGCGTGCGCACCGTCTCGGGAGAGAGATAGAGGCGCTCGGCGATCTCGACGCCGGTGAGGCCCTGCGAGAGCAGGGACAGGACCTCCTTTTCGCGGGCGGAGAGGGAGCGGTTACGGGTTCGGGTGCCGCGCGAGGCTGAGCCGGCCATCGACGCCTTCCTTTTCGTGCCTGCCCCCCGCGCATACATTTAGCCGATATCGGTTACAAGTTTGAGGTATTTACGGGATCAGGTCTCGTAGATCTGTCCAGGCATCCTGTGCGCAGGGGGGACCGGCTTTGAGCAGGGCTCAACCAAACGTCGCTGCGGCCGATAGGACCTCCAGGCCCGCTCCCCCGGGGTCGAGCCGAAAATCATCCGTGAGCAACGTTGATCCGTAAGCAACGTTGGTGCGAACCAACCAATGGAATCTCGAACCGTGAACATGTCCCCTCGAGGGCGCGCAGGCGTCGGCGCTCGAAGGCGCGGTCGCGCATCCGCACGTCGCGCTGCCGGCGGTCGCCCGGCGCAGGCATTCGCGCGTCGCGGAGTGGGACCTTCTGGTCGACGCCTCGATGCTCGTTCTCGCGACGGTCGCACTGCTCGCCGGCGATGCGATCCCGGGGCTGTCGGCCGACGCCTCGCCGTGGTCGCTCGCATTTCCGGCGGTCGCCCTGGCGTCGCTGGCCCTGTTCGGGCTCTACCGCGTGCGCCTGGGCACCCGCTACCTCGACGACATGCCTCGCATCGTCGCGGCCACAGCGCTCGCGGCGATGTCCGTCACCTTCGTCCAGGTCCTGTTCGTCGAGGCGCCCGACGCGGCGACCGAGATGGTTCGTGCCTGGGTCCTGGCGACGGGCCTGCTGCTCGCCGGGCGCGGTGGGATGGACCTGGCCGAGCGCCGCGCGCGGACCCACGGCATGGCCGGCAGCCCGACCCTGATCGTCGGTGCAGGCCGAGTCGGCCGGCTGATCGCGCGCAGGCTGATCGACAAGCCCGAGGTCGGCCTGCGGCCGCTGGCATTTGTCGACGACGACCCACTGCCCCAGGCCGACCTCGACCCCGAGGGCGTGAGGAAGGATGCGGAGCTTCCGATCTTCGACACCGGCCCGGAGCTCGGGGCGATCGTGCGCGAGATGCGAATCGAGCACGCGATCATCGGATTCTCCGTCGTCCTCGCACGAGACACAGCTCGACCTCGCGCGGCGGCTGCACGACCTCGGCGTCACGGTGTCCGTCGTCCCGCGACTCTTCGAGGCGATGCCGGATCGCGTCTTGCCGCAGAGGACGGTCGGCCTGCCGCTGGTCAGCATCTTCCCCTCGACGCCGCGCGGATGGAGGATGTCGGTCAAGTACGCGCTCGACCGCATGCTCGCCCTGCTCGCGATCATGGTCCTGTCGCCGATCCTGATCGCCTGCGCGCTCGGCGTCCTGATCAGCGTCGGACGCCCGATCTTCTATCACCAGCAGCGCATCGGGCTGGGCGGGCGCGACTTCGAGATGCTCAAGTTCCGCACGATGCGGGCGCCGAAGGCAGCCAACCGCTCCGAGGAGTCGAGTCGTCGAGGAGGCGTTCAACAGCGGCCTCGCCCCCGGCGGAGTCGAGGGCGAGGACCGCCGCACCAAGCTCGGGACGCTGCTGCGGCGCACGGGCCTCGACGAGCTGCCGCAGCTCTTCAACGTCGCGCGCGGCGAGATGTCGATCGTGGGGCCGCGTCCCGAGCGCGAGGAGCTCGTCCCCTGGTTCGAGCGCGAGGTCTACCGCTACCGCGAGCGCCACAGGATGAAGCCCGGTATCACGGGGTGGGCGCAGGTCCACGGGCTCCGCGGCAAGACCTCGCTCGCCGACCGCGTCGAGTGGGACAACTACTACATCGAGAACTGGTCGCCATGGCTGGACCTCAAGATCGTGGTCCTGTCGCTGGCGGCGCCGTTCCAGCCCGACATCGAGTAGGCGCTCAGGCGGCGCCGAGGACGCGGTCGAGCACTGGCTCGGGGTCCGCGATCCCGAACTCGGCGCGAAGCTGCTCGCCGATCGCCGCCCGGTCGTGGCCCTCGAGCGCCAGCCTCGTGGCGCGCAGATAGGCCTCGTCCGGCACCGCCGGGGAGCCGGAGCCTGGGCGCAGTCGGGCCGGGGCCGCGCGCAGGCGCGACGGGCTGCGGGGGAGGCGGCGCCGGATCGCGTCGCGGCCAGGGAGGCGGGGGCGGCTGGGGTGCTGGGGCTGGGGCTGGGGCGGCTGGGGGGCGGCGTATGTCGGCTGCGCGGGCGGGCGCCGCGTACGCGTCCGGGTAATGGCTCGCGGGCGCGGGAGCCGCCTGCGCCGGCGCGGGGCGCACGGGACGGGGCGGCTCCCAGGCTGGCCAGCCCGGTGCGGCGGCGGGGCTGCACGGGCGCCGCGCCCGGCTGCACTCGGCGCGACGGCAGGCCGTGCGGGCGCGAAGTCGCCGCCGAGGCGCCGCATCGTGGCCTCGAGCCTCCGGATCAGGCTCTCGCACTGCGCTGCGACGAGGGTCGCGTGCTCGATCATCGCCTCGGTCAGCTCGGAGACCATCGCCACGCGCTCGCGCGTCATCTCGTCGATCTGGCGCCGCGCCTCCTCGAGCTCGTGCTGGGCGCGCGCCTCGGCGTTGGCGCGAATAGTCGCCGCGGCGAGCTGGGCGGCCTCGATCCCGCGCTCGATCTGCTCCGACGCGCTCGGCGGCGCAGGAGCCGTCGGCTGCGGGGGCGGCGGAGGCTGGGGCGGAGGCGGAGGCTGGGGCGGAGGTTGGGGCTGGGGCTGCTGGGTCGCCGGCCACTGCGGCGGGGGCGGCGGCGGAGCCTGGGGCGGGGGCTGTGGGCTCGGCGGCGTTGGCGGCTGGGGCTGCTGGTAGGGCGGCGCGGCCGGTTCCGGTGCGGGCGGATACGTGGGCGCGCCGGGCTGCGGCGCGTGGCCGGGTGGCGGAGTCGCAGGAGGCTCGAAGCTGCTCGATTCCATTGCAGTGTCTCCCCCGGGATCCGTGCCTACGAGGCGCGGCGGTACCGGGGCTCGATTTCCGGCGCGGCAGCAGGGACCCTATCGTCAACCTCGATGCTCACCTCGCGCTGCTCGGAGTGGATGACGCGCAGCCTGCGCCTCGTCTCGATGGTCGCGCCGTCCTCGGGCGCCAGGACGACCTGCCGGTGCGCGTGCGGGGCCGCAGACGCCCCCGCCGGGTGGGCGGGCAGCGGGTCGCGCTCGCGCGTGCGCGACGGCTCGAAAGCGTCGAGCCACCGCTTCACGACCTCGACCCGCGTCGCGTGCGATTGAAGCGCCCAGTGCAGCTTCGCCAGCTGCACGGTGCGCTGGTCGACGAGCTGCCGCGCCTCGTCAGCGGGACCAGCCATCCGCGCGAAGCTACCCCGGTCGGCGGACGGGTTCCGGATACGCTGCATGCCGAGGCGATGGAGGAGGACAAGGCTCACCAGGCTGCGGAGGTGCCGCCGGAGTCGGGCGCGCGGGCCGAAGCCGAGGGCGAGCTGGCGCAGCGCGCCGAGCAGGCGCGCGCCGAGGTGCGCGAGCAGCTTCAGGTCGTGGCGGAGCATCTCGAGCGCGAGGCCGCGGAGAGCCCGCGCCACGCCGACGAGAGCGTCCAGCCCACGGTCGAGAGCAGGCTCGACGGCGAGGTCGAGCGCTTCCGCACCGCGGCCGACCAGCGGCTCGCCGACCTCCAGGCGAAGCTCGAGGCGCGAGTCGAGGGCAGTGGCGCAGGCGTTCGAGAAGCAGCTCGAGGAGTTTCGTCAAGAGCCGCGTAGCGGATTTCGAGAGCCGCCTCGAGACGCAGGTCTCGGCGCTCGAGACCGCCGTGCGCCAGGGAGCCGAGGAGGCCCAGACCGGGATCCGCGCCGCGGTCAGCGCGACGATCGACGAGGCCGAGAAGCGCCTGCGAGAGGACCTCGAGAAGCGCGCCGGCGAACGCGAGAGCGCCGTCGTCGAGCTACAGGCCGGGCTCGAGGAATCGGGCAAGGAGCTGCTCGAGCGCGTCGAGCAGTTGCGAAGCCAGGCGATGCGCCAGCTCGCCGAGGGCGAGGAGCGCCTTCGCCGCCTCGTCGCCGACGGCCTCGAGGAGGAGGCGGAGCGCATCCAGTCCGAGCTCGACCGCCGCCGCGCCGACTCCGACACCGAGCTCGACCGCGCCGTCGCGAGCGCCGCCGAGCAGGTGCGCCGGGAGGTCCTCGACGCCGCGCGAGTCGATTCCGACGAGCCGATGACGGAGGACGAGGAGCGCGTCGCGATGGCCGAGCTGACGCTCGGCGTGCGGGCCGACTCGGTTTTGTACCGGATCGACGAGCACACCGACGAACGCACCGCGAGGGCGGACGAGCGCCTCGCCGAGGCCGAGAAGCGCCTGCTCGAGGCGGTGGCGGAGTCCGAGCGGGAGGCGCACCGGCGCCTGCTCGAGTCCGCCGACGCCGCCTTCGAGCGCATCGAGGCCGCCGACAAGGCCCAGGAGCGGGAGGCGCGGGTCCGCGAGCGCACGCTCGCGGCCGAGCGCGAAGCCGAGAAGCGCGTCCGCGAGGCCGAGCAGCGCCTGCTCGAGCTCATGGAGCGCGCCGACGCCGCGGAGAGCAGGCTGGCGCGGCTCGAGCGCCGCGACGAGAGCGGCTCGGGCGACTAGCGCGCGATCCGCTTCAGCTCGGCGGGCCGCGCGAGCACGTGCAGCACGCCGTCCTCGAGCGCGGCGAGGCCGCCCTTCTTGAGCTTCACCGTGGCGCCCGTCGCGTCGCCGATCGCGTTCGAGAAGTCGGGCTCATGTCCGACCAGCAGGACGTCGCCGCGCCCCGCGGTCACCGTCGCGAGGTCGAATCCGCCGCCCGTCAGGGCGTCCTCGACCTCCGGCTCGAGATCGAGCTGCTCGCAGGCGATCCGGGCGGTTTCGAGGGCCCGGACCTTGGGGCTGGTGAGGCAGGCGTCGATGTGGACCCCGAGCTCGGCGAGCGCCCGACCGGCCGATTCGGCCTGGCGCACTCCCTTGCCGGTCAGCTCGCGGGCGTCGTCGTCGCCGTCCCCCTCCTCGGCGTCGCCGTGTCGCAGAAGCCAGATCACGCCCCGATCCTAATTCCCACCCAACGGCACATGCTTGTCGCGGCAGAGCCGCGAGGCAACACCCGGACGTAGCGGAATCGTGTCGAAGGCCGCCGGCGACCTGGGCCGTGGCATCTGGCTCGGCTGAAAAGATCAGGCACGTGAGCGGGAGCGCCGAGGCGGTACATCTCCATGTCCACAGCGAGTACTCGCTGCTCGATGGCGCGTGCAAGATCGTCAAGCGCGACCGCGAGGGCAAGGACACCGGCATGGTCGCGCGGGCGGCCGAGCTGGGCATGCCCGCGCTCGGGCTCACCGACCACGGCGTGATGAACGGCGCCGTCGAGCTCTACAAGGCGTGCCGCGAGCACGACGTCAAGCCGATCCTCGGCGTGGAGGCCTATCTGGTCGACGATCGCGAGGCGGTGCGCTCCCAGGTCCGCTACGAGCGCAACCACCTGACGCTGCTGGCCGCGAGCCAGACGGGATTCCGAAATCTCGTCAAGTTGAGCTCGGCCGGCTTCCTCGAGGGCTTCGCGCGCGGCAAGGCCAACGTCGACATGGACCTGCTCGACAGCCACTCCGAGGGCGTGATCGCGCTGACGGGGTGCCTCCAGTCGCGCTTCTGCCGCCGCCTGGTCGAGGACCGGCCCGACGACGCGCGCGCCCACGCCGACGACCTGATGCGCGTCTTCGGGCCCGACAACGTCTACTTCGAGATCCAGTCCAACGGCATCCCGGAGCAGGACAAGGCCAACGAGGGGATCGCGCGCGTCGCCGCCGAGGTCGGCAGGCCGCTGGTCGGGACGGCGGACGTCCATTACCTGCGGCGCGAGGACTACGACAACCATGGGGCGCTGCTCTGCGTGCAGACCAAGTCGACGCTCGCCGACCCCAAGCTGCGCTTCGACAACAACGAGTACTACCTCAAGAGCGCCGAGGAGATGTCGGAGTCGTTCGCCGCCTGGCCCGAGGCCGTGCCGACGACGCTCGAGATCGCCGAGCGCTGCGAGGTCGAGATGACGCTCGGAGAGCTGCTGCTGCCGCGCTACCCGACGGAGGACGGCTCCGAGCCCAGCGACATGCTCCGCCGCATCGCCACCGAGGGACTGGCGCGCCGCTACGGCGAGCCGATCCCCGCCGAGGCGCTCGAGCGCCTCGAGTACGAGCTCGGCGTCATCCTCGAGATGGGCTTCGAGTCCTACTTCCTGATCGTCTGGGACTTCGTCCGCTACGCGAAGCAGGAGGGGATCGCCGTCGGCCCCGGGCGCGGCTCGGCGGCGGGCTCGATCGTCGCCTACTCGCTCGGGATCACCGACCTCGACCCGCTCGCCAACGACCTCCTCTTCGAGCGCTTCCTCAACCCGGCGCGCAAGTCGATGCCGGACATCGACATCGACTTCTCGGTGCGCGGCCGCGAGCGCGTGATCCGCTACGTCGCCGACAAGTACGGGCGCGAGTCGGTCGCCCAGATCGTCACCTTCGGCAAGATGGCGCCGCGCGCCGCGACCCGCGACGCGGCGCGCGTGCTGGGGATGGACTACGCGACGGGCGACCGCGTCGCGAAGCTGATCCCCGAGCCGATCATGGGGCGCAACCCCAAGTTCGAGGACTGCATGACCGACGGGGAGGAGCTCAAGCGCGCCTACGACAACGACCCCGACGCGCGCCAGATCGTCGACGTCGCGCGCGGGCTCGAGGGAATCGTCCGCAACCATTCGATCCACGCCGCGGCCGTCGTGATCGCCGACCGCCCGCTGCAGGAGATCGTCCCGCTCCAGCTCGCCGAGGACCGCGGGGGCGGAAACGGGAACGGCCCCGGGGAGCGCTCCTACAAGGTCGTCACCCAGTACTCGATGGGGCCGATCGAGGAGATCGGGCTGCTCAAGATGGACTTCCTCGGGCTGCGCAACCTCGACGTGATCGAGGACGCCGTCGAGATCATCGAGCGCTCCCACGACGTCCGCGTCGACGTCGAGGACCTGCCGCTCGACGACCCCAAGACCTACGAGATGCTCGCGCGCGGCGACTCGGTCGGCGTCTTCCAGTTCGAGTCCGACGGGATGCGGGAGGCGCTGCGCAGGGTCAAGCCGACCGAGTTCCAGGACCTCGTCGCGCTCGTGTCGCTCTACCGCCCCGGCGCGATGCGCTACATCCCCGACTACGCGAAGGGAAAGCGGGACCCCTCGTCGGTGCGCTACCCCGACGAGCGCATGCGCGAGATCACCGAGTCCACCTACGGCTGCGTCATCTACCAGGAGCAGCTGATGGAGATCGCCAAGCGCATGGCGGGCTTCAGCCCCGCCGAGGCCGACGACCTGCGCAAGGCGGTGGGCAAGAAGAAGCGCGACCTGATGGCGAAGATGCAGCCGATGTTCATGGCCGGCCTCGAGGCGTCGGGGACCGAGCGCCACGTCGCCAAGGACCTCTGGTCGCTGATGACGGCGGCGGCCGACTACTCCTTCAACAAGTCCCACGCCGCGTGTTACGCGCTGATCGCCTACCGCACCGCGTACCTGCGCGCCAACTACCCGGCCGAGTACATGGCGGCGCTGATCTCCTCGGTGATGACGACCAAGGACAAGGTGCCCTTCTTCGTCAACCGCTGCCACCAGATGGGCATCGAGGTGCTGCCGCCCGACGTCAACGCCTCCGACCACGGCTTCGTCGTCAGCGGCAACTGCATCCGCTTCGGGCTCGACGCCGTCAAGAACGTCGGACACGCCGCCGTGGGGGCGATCATCGCGGCGCGCGAGTCGGGCGGCGACTTCACCTCGCTGTGGGACTTCTGCGAGCGCGTCGACGCACGCGCGGTCAACAAGCGCGCGATCGAGTGCCTGATCAAGTGCGGCGCCCTCGACTCGACCGGCGCGCCGCGGCGCGCGATGCTCGACGCGCTGCCGCGCGCCCAGTCCAACGGCCAGAAGGCGCAGGAGGACGCCGCCCGCGGGCAGTCCTCGATCTTCGACATGGACGGCGGCGAGCCCGAGCAACAGGCGCAGAACGGCCTCGTGCGCCAGCACCCGCCGCTGATCGGCGAGGAGTTCGAGCCGCGCGAGCTGCTGCGCCTCGAGCGCGAGACGCTCGGGACGTTCCTCTCGGAGCACCCGCTGACCGAGGTCCGCGACGTGCTGATGACCAAGGTCGACCGCCCGCTCGCCGACCTCGCGCGGGCACCCGACGGCGCCTGGGTGCGCGCCGGCGGGCTGATCACCGAGTGCAAGCGCATCCGCACCAAACGCGGCCAGGACATGATGTTCGCGACCCTCGACGACCTCGAGGGCCAGGTGGAGCTGATCGTCTTCAGCTCCGCGCTCGACAAGAGCCAGTCGGCGCTCGAGCCCGACAGCGTCGTGCTCGTCAAGGGCCGCGTCGACCACAAGGAGCCCGGCGAGACCAAGCTCGTGGTCGCGGAGGCCGAGGTCTTCGAGCCCAGGACCGACGAGCTGGAGGCGGTGCGGCGGCGAAAGGGCGCGGTCGAGCACCCCAAGCAGATCGTGCTGCGCGTCGACGCCGGCGACCTCGCTCCGACGCTCGTCGAGCAGCTCAAGGCGGTGTTCGCGAACTTCCCGGGCGAGAGCGAGGTGATGCTCGAGATGCGCACGCGCGAGGGCACCCGCCGCCTGCGCTTCGGCCGCGACTACCGCATCACGCCTTCGCAGGGGCTGCGCTCCGAGCTCGACGAGCTCCTCGGCGCCCAGGCGATCGCGGCCTAGCTCAGCCGCCCTCGCAACCGAGTCAGTTGCCCTGCTCGCACTCCTCGAGGATCACGTCGGGCAGCGGTGTGTCGGGCTCGACGGTCGCGGCGTTGATCGCGACCGCTACCTGGAAGTCGCTTCCGCCCTCGGCGTCCACGTTTCCGCACTCGTCGGGGCTGTCGGCGACGTAGTCCTGCACCGCCTTGACCTGGTCGGGCAGCGAGGCGGCGATGAAGTCGCCCGCGGTGATGTCGTAGGTCGCGTCGCCGCTCGTCGTGTCGTCGGCGCCGGTCGCCCCGGTCGCACCCGACGTCGTCGTGGTCGCGGTCGTCGCGCTCGTCGTGTCCTCGTCGTCGTCGCCTCCGCAGGCGGCGAGGGCGAGGCTCGCCGCGATCAGCGCGGCGGCGAGGACTGCTGCGGGACGGCGGATCATCGAGCGCGGCACTCTAGCGAAGGCCTTGCCGCCCCGGGTTCCCCATCGCGGCCACGCCAGTGCTTACACTTCGCCCGTGGCGCTGACCAAGAGAGAGGATCAGACGCAGGCCGGCGAGTGCCGTGAGTGCCGGACGTTCTGCGACAAGCTGGTCGAGCCTCGTGGTTGCCTCGAGATGCGCTGCAAGTACCTCTACAGCTACACCGACCACCTCAGCGGCCTGCGCTTCATGGGCTGCATGAAGAAGGTCTTCGGCGCGGAGATAGACGTCGACATGTTCGAGGCGGCGGAGCGAAACGGCGGTTTCGGCGGGATCAAGATGACCGGCGACCCGCTGCCCCCGTGCCAGTTCCGCGTCGAGCCCGCCTACGAGGGCGCCGGCCCCGCCTTCGAGTGCGTCAACCCGCGCTTCTTCGACTGCACCGACGCGGGGGACGAGGGCCTGAGGGTCTTCGACCTGCGCGACTCGCTGAGCTAGGCCGCCACCTCTATCCCGCGCTTCTTCAGCCCCTCGCGTCGCAGGCGCTTCGCGAGCCTGACCTCCTTGCGGCCGGTGTCCGGGCGTGGCGGCGGCCCGCGTCTCGATC
Organism: uncultured Thermoleophilia bacterium; assembly: GCA_963838145.1. Classification (GTDB taxonomy): domain Bacteria; phylum Actinomycetota; class Thermoleophilia; order Solirubrobacterales; family 70-9; genus DASPWW01. The sequence goes on along the minus strand of CAWIPX010000008.1, from coordinate 42,171 downwards.
AGCGTGGGCAGCGACTCGAAGCGGGGCTCGGAGAGGAAGGTCCGGATCCCCGCGCGCCCCAGCTCGCCCTTGCCGATGTCGGCGTGACGGTCGCGGTTGGATCCGAAGGGCATCTTGGAGTCGTTGATGTGCAGGACCCGGAGGCGCTCGAGCCCGACCTTGCTCTCGAACTCGTCCACGACACCGGAGAGTGCCTCCGGGGTCCGGATCTCGAACCCCGACGCGAACAGGTGGCAGCAGTCGAGGCAGATGCCGATGCGCTCGTGCCCGCCGCCGAGCTCGACGAGCCTGGCGAGCTCGTCGAAGTCGCGACCGATCGTCCCGGTGTGGCCCGCGGTGTCCTCGAGCAGCAGCGAGCAGCTCTCGCTCTCGGCGAGGACCTCGCGGATGGCCTCGCCGATCGCCTCCATGCACTGCTCGTAGTCGGCGCCCGCCTGCGCGCCGGGATGCAGCACCACGCCCGCGGCCCCGATGCGGTCACCGAGGCGAAGCGCGTCGGTCAGCGCCGCGAGCGACTTGGCGCGGATCTCCTTGTCGCGTGACGCCGCGTTGATCAGGTAGACGGCGTGGATGACGACCGCCTCGATCGGCGAGTCGTCCATCGCCTCGCGAAACGCGGCGACCTCCTCGTCGCTGCGGACCTGAAGGCGCCAGGCGCGCGAGCTCTGGTTGAAGATCTGGATCGCGTCGCTCTCGCTCTCGATGCCGCGCTCGACCGCCTTCGGCAGGCCGCCGCCGGCGGAGACGTGTGCGCCGATGAGCATGGCCTGAGCGTAGTGAGGCCTTGCATAAGCTCTCGCCACAGATGAGCAAGGTCCGAGCCCGATTCGCGCCCTCGCCCACGGGGGCGCTTCACATCGGAGGCGCGCGCACCGCGCTCTACAACTGGCTGCACGCGCGCGGCTCGGGCGGGACGCTCGTGCTGCGCATCGAGGACACCGACCGCGAGCGCTCGACGCCCGAGAACGTGGAGCAGATCCAGGACGCGCTGCGCTGGCTCGAGCTCGACTGGGACGAGGGGCCGGTGAGCCAGTACGAGCGCGCCGACCGCCACCGCGAGCGCCTCGACGAGCTCGTCGAGGCCGGCCGCGCATACCCCGACACCGCCGACGCCGACGCCGTCAGGTCGTGGAAGGAGTCACACGGCGGCAGGGGCTACCGCGGCGAGGCGCGCGACGAGCCCGGCGCGGCGATCCGGCTGCGGGTTCCCGACGAGGGCGTCACCGTGGTCCACGACGCGATCCGCGGCGAGATCAGGTTCGAGAACGCGCTCACCGACGACTTCGTGATCGCGCGCGGCGACGGCTCGCCGCTCTACAACTTCGCCGTCGCGGTCGACGACGCCGACATGGAGATCACCGACGTCGTGCGCGGAGACGACCACCTCTCCAACACCCCGAAGCAGCTGCTCGTTCTCGAGGCGCTCGGCGCCGACGCGCCGCGCTACGCGCACCTGCCGCTTCTCCACGGCCCCGACGGCAAGAAGCTCTCGAAGCGCCACGGCGCGGTCTCGGTCGAGGCGCTTCGCGACGAGGGCTACCTCCCGGCCGCCGTGCGCAACTACCTGGCGCTGCTCGGCTGGGGGACCGAGGACGACACGACATTGCTCTCCACCGACGAGCTCGTCGAGCGCTTCAGCATCGAGCGGGTGGGGACGTCGTCGGCGATCTTCGACGAGCAGAAGCTGCGCTGGATGAACGGCCGCTTCATGCGCGAGCTGCCGCTCGACGAGTACACGGCCGCGGTCGCCTCGTTCACCGGCCTTCCCGAGGGCGAGCGCCTGCGCGCCGCCTGCGAGATCGCCCAGGAGAAGGCGCAGACGCTCGCCGAGGTCGAGCCGCTGATCCGCTTCCTCTTCGAGGAGCCGGTGGATGACCCCAAGGCCTGGGAGAAGGTCATGAAGCCCGAGGTGAGGCCGCTGCTCGAGGCGGCGCTGGAGGCGCTGCGGGCGAGCGAGGACTTCGGCCCCGAGGCGCTCGAGACGACGCTGCGTGCGGTCGTCGAGGACCGCGGCGCGAAGCCGAAGCAGGTATTTCAGCCGCTTCGCGTCGCGATAACGGGCTCGACCGTCTCCCCGGGGATCTTCGAGTCGCTGTCGGTGCTCGGCCGCGACGAGACGATCGCGCGCGTCGAGCGCGCCCTCGAGCGCATGCCTGGCGACGCCCGGAACTGAGTGTTCGGCGCGGCTCTGCCGCGACAAGCTGGGTGCGTTAGCCCTTTCAGGCACGCGGTGCTAATACATTCGGCCAGGCTGCCGATTATGGAAGCGATGCCCGCTGCCCAGGACCAGAAGGCCCCCGCCTCGGGCGGGAGCTCGCAATCGCAAGGACGAGGCGGCCATCGCCTCGCCGACGCCTTCGCCGCCGTCGAGGAGCTGCCGGCGCTCGCGGAGTCGTGCGGGCGTGTCGAGCGCCTCGTCGCCAAGCCCGGCGCCTCGATCGACGAGATCTCGGAGGCGGTCGAGTCCGACGCCGGCCTCGCGATCGCCGTCCTGCGCGCCGCCTCGGGCTCCAACGGGCGCCCGCATCGCCTGACCGGCATTCCCGAGGCGATCGAGGTGCTCAGTCCCGGGGGCGTGGGCGCCGCCGCCGCGACGGTCGACACCTATGAGCTCTTCGAGACGGCGGGCCCCTGGGAGGACCAGCCGGAGAAGTTTCGCCGCCACGCGCTCGCGACCCGCCACGCCGCCGAGCGCATCGCCGACATCGGGCGCATGCCCGCCGCCGACGAGCTGGCGCTGGCGGCGCTGCTGCACGACGTCGGGCGCCTCGTGCTGCTTCGCCTCTATCCCGGCTACGCCGACCTGCTCGCGTCCGGCGCGACCCCCGAGGAGCGCCTTCAGGCCGAGCGCCGCGAGCTCGGCGTCGATCACGCGCTGGTCGGCGGCGTGCTCGTCCGCCGCTGGGGCCTGGCCCCGGCGATCGGCGCCGCGATCGAGCGCCATCACGCCGACGACGCGGACGGCGCCGCCGCCGCGGTGGCGCTCGCCGACCTCGTCGCTCACCACAGCCAGGGCGACGCGATCTCGGCCAAGCGCCTCGACCAGCTCGCGGAGCGCTGCGGCCTCGACGCCGACCGGGTGCGCGGCCTCGTCTACGAGTTCCCCTACGCGCGCGGCAAGCGCCGCCGCTCGTCGGAGCCCTGCCCGCTGTCGGGCCGCGAGCTCGACGCGCTGCGCGGCCTCGCCGACGGCAAGGTCTACAAGGAGATCGCCGAGGAGCTGTCGCTGTCGGCGAGCACGGTGCGCACCCACCTCCACAACGTGTACCGCAAGATCGGCGCGGTGGATCGAGCCCAGGCGGTGCTCATCGCCCGCGATCGCGGCTGGATCTAGAAATAACCAACGGCACCCGGCTTGTCGCGGCGGAGCCGCGCCTGAAATAACCAACTGCACCCAGCTTCTCGCGGCGGAGCCGCGCCTGAATACCTAGTCGATCAGGTAATTCCGCAACCCGATCGCGACCGCGTGCGCCCGGTCGCGGGCCTCGAGGCGCGAGAGGATCTGCTTCGTGTGCGTCTTGACCGTCTCGCTCGACAGCCCGAGGCGCTTGGCCACCCTCGCCGTCGAGTCCCCGTTGGCGAAGTGCTGAAGGATCTCGCGCTGGCGCTTGGTCAGCGCGCGCTTGCTCCCGCGCCGGCTCGCCGGCGTCGCGGGGTCGATGAACTGCTCCGAGGTCGCCGCCGCGTCGACCGCCTTCGAGATCTCCTCGGTCGGGGAGCTGCGCGCGACGTAGGCCATCGCGCCCGCGGCGATCGCCTCGCGGGCGATGTGGCGCTCGGGGCGCTCGCCGAGCCCGACGATTCCCAGGCCCGGATTCGCCTTCGCCAAGGCTCGGATCGTCGCCGCTCCGGAGAGCGACCCGGGGGCGTGGTCGGCGGTGACGCGCATGTCGACGATCGCGATGTCGAAGTCGCCGACGCCGGTCAGGAGCTGCAGGCCGTCCTCGCCGCTCCCGGCCTCCTCGATGTCGTAGCCGTTGTCGAGCAGCCGACAGAGACCGAGTCGGACGACCGGTTGATCCGCAATCACCAAGCAGCGCGCCTCGCTCAGGGCTCCTCCCGATCCAGCACCGACCGAACTCGATGATCGTATCGAAGCAACACGGAGGCGAGGATGATGCCGACCGAGTCGATCGCGACGTCGAGCGGGCTTCCGGCCCGGCCCTCGACGAAGCTCTGGTGATACTCGTCGCTGACGGCGTAGGCGAACGAGATACCGGCGGCGAGCAGGAGCGAACGGGCCGGTGAGGCCACCGGGCGCAGCGCCCAGAACCACGCCAGCGTCAGCGCGAGGTACGTCACCAGGTGGACGAGCTTGCGCCCGATGAAATCGATGAGCCCGAGCCCCGAGTCGAGATCGGACTGCGCCGAGAGCACGAAGATCAGGCCCATCATCGCGAGCGGAAGGAGAGCGCGGCGGGCACTTGTTGTCGTCGGGGTCATGGGGTTGGTCGGGGTCGTTCGATACAAAGCCCGCGGCATGATCTCGGTGACCTCGAAATCGCGCTACGCGGTAGTAGCCATGGCGGAGCTGGCTCGCTCCCCGGACCAGCCGGTCCCGATCGCCGCGATCGCCGAGCGCCGCGCGATGCCGGTCCAGTTCCTCGAGCAGCTCTTCTCAACCCTACGGCGCGCCGGCCTGCTGGAGAGCCGGCGCGGCGTCAAGGGCGGCTACTCGCTGGCGCGGCCCGCCGAGGACATCTCCGTCCTCGAGGTCGTCCAGGCCCTCGACGGCAGGGTGGGGGAGGAGGGCAAGGAGGCCGGCGGCATCTGGGCAGAGGGCGTCGACGCCCTGCGCGACGTCTTCATGCGCAACTCGATCGCCGACATCGCCGCCCGCGAGGCCGACGAGTCCGGCGGGCGGATGTACCACATCTAGAGCCGGTCCCGCGGGGCGCAGGGCGGCCGAACGAACGTTTGGGCGTCACGGACGAGTTCATCGCCAGCCAGGCGTGGCTCTACGTCGCGATTCTGACCGGGCTCTACATCGTCGGTCGCGGCATCGCCAAGTCCGGCTCGCGCGTACACCGAGAGCGACAACGGACAGCGCCACTAGCCACCTCAGCGGCAGCCGGCGGCCGACCGAGGGAGCTTGCTTCCTTCGGCGGCCGCTAGGCGCTGCTGTCTCGCTCAGTGTCGAGCGAGAGGAACCACGCGAGCAGGAAGATCGACAGCGCCATCAATGCGCCCGACATCACGCCCCACAGCACGGCATAGGACTCCTCCTCGATGATGAACCCGGCGATACCGATCGCGAGGATGTTGAGGATCGCGAGGAAGGATCCCAGCGCCACGACGCTCTGCTGGGCGGGGAGCCTGGTCAGACCGTAGAGACTGATGCCCGTGATCACGCCGAGGATCGCCGCGAGCGCAGCGGCGGCTGCCGGCTCGATGACGAACGACGACTCGAAGGCCACTCCCAGCAGGATCATCAGCAACCAGTCGAGGAAGATGGCGACGACTGCCAGGAGCACGATCGAGCGGGGCGAGCTGGGCATCGCCATGCCACCTGGACTAGGCCACTGCCCGACGGCTTCCAGCGGCCGTACCGCTTTGGAACCCGCCGACGTCCGCTCGGCTCAGAGCCTCAACCGCACCTTGAGTCGACGGGTCGCAGTGGAGCCATCCAACGGATCGGCTCCCGCTACCTCGATCTTTGCGACGACCGGGCCCTCCGGCGACCCGTTCTGCAGGTACGACTCGAGGCGCTCGAGCGCCCGCCGCTTCGTCGCCCTCAGGCGAACGACCTCGGAGGCGCCCGCCTCGAGCGATCGCTGCCCCTGTGGGGGCTCGAACTTCACGCCCCCGGCATTCCCGGTCACACTGAAGTGCAAGGCTCTGCGGGGCACGAGACAGCGACGGCTAGCCGCTCCGGCTTCTGGTGCTTCTTCGCCTCGACTCTCAGATCGAGCCCGGGGTGAGGCGAAGCTTCGGGGACCCCCGGGACCGGCAGGCCCGAACCGCCGCCTGGAGGCGTCGGGTCTGCGAACAGCGCGGTGTGGGTGGCGGGGCCCTCGGCGACTACGTCGTGGGTCTGCCCGCCGCCGTCCGACCACGACGCCCAGTCGAGCCATGTCCCGTTGGCGAACTGGGGCGAAGGCGCCTCGAGCGAGTTGGTCGATCCCTCGACGACGGTGCTGGTGAACGGCGCGGCGGAGCTGTGGCCATTGAGCGCGAGCTGTAGCCCACCCGGCGACGACTCCAGGACTAGGCCGACGGCTCGAGGGTCGAGGGTGATGCTCGTCGAAGCCTCGGCGGCGTCCGAGTCGGTTGCCGTGAGCGACAGCTCGAGCTGCGAGGGATACTCGCTGCGGTCGGGGCCCGTGAACGTGCCGGTGTCCTGGCCGGGGTAGGTCGCAACCACATCGTCGCCGCACGTCGGGCAGTCGAAGCTCAGGACCCAGTCGAGGGCGGACGCGGGAAGGGTTCCGTCCTGGGCATCGGTCGCATGGCCTTCGAACTCGAACTCCTGCCCCGTGCCCCAGGTTGCGTCCGCCGCCGGGGCCGTGATCACGGGGGTGGGCCCGGTATTCGAGGCGACGATCGTGGCCGAGTCGTCGTCGGTCGCGCCTCTGCCGTCAGTCACCTCGAGCCCCACGAGGTGCGTGTCGGCGCGCGTGAAGGTGTGGGTGGGCGTCGGAGAGCTCGAATCGTCGTACTGGCCGTCGCCGTCGAGGTCCCATGCGTACGCGATCGAGTCGCCGGGGTCGGGGTCGCTCGATCCGGTCGCGTCGAGGTCGACGGTCAGCGGGGCGGTGCCGCCGGTGGGATCGGCGACGGCGACGGCGACCGGCTGATGATTCGTGAACGTCGCGGTGTACGTCGCGGAAGAGTTGGCGGTCACGTCGTGGGTCCGGGCGCCGTCGTCGGACCACGATTCCCACTCGTAGCCCAGGCCGCCCAGGATCTGCGGGCTGGCGGACGAGATCGTGTTCAGGGAGCCCTCGATGACCTGTCGGGTGAAGGGAGCCGCGGCAGTTTCGGAGTTGAGGGTGAGATCGACGCCGTCTGTGGACGACGCCAGCTCGAGGTCGACCGTGCGCGGATCCAGCTCGACGCTCGTGGCGGCGCTCGCGCCGTGGGCGTCGGTCGCGGTGAGCTTCAGCTCCAGGTGGGACGGATATTCGTGGTCGGGCGCGTCGAGGAAGCCCGAAGCGACGCCGGGGAAGGCCTCGATCTCGTGCTCGTGGCAGTTCGACGGGCAGTGGTGCATGACGAGCTCCCAGTCGAGAGCCGATCCCGGAAGCTGGCCCTGCTGGGAATCGCTCGCCGCGCCGGCGAAGTCGACCCGTTCGCCGACCCGCCAGGTCGTATCGGAAGTCGGGCTCGTGATCTCGGGGACCGGCGGAGTGTTCCCGGCGTGGATGGTGACGTCGTCGGTGTCACTGGCCCCGCGGCGGTCGGTCACCTTGAGGCGGGCGGTGTAGGTGCCGGGCTGGGTGTAGGTGTGGGAGGGGTCCGTCTCGCTCGAGTCGTCGTACTCGCCGTCGCCGTCGAGGTCCCAGGCATAGTCGAGGGAGGCGGTTTGGCCCGGGTCGGGGTCGCTCGAGCCGGCGCCGTCGAAGTCGACGCTCAGCGGTGCCTCCCCGCTCGCCGGGTCGGCCGTCGCGACGGCGACGGGCGGCTGGTTGTCGCCGAGATATTCGACTCGCTGAACCGCGCCGTTGTCGAAGTCGACGTAGTAGAGGGCGCCGTCGGGCCCGATCTGGACATCGACCGGGTTCGCCGCGCCGGAGACGAAGGTCGCCCGAGTCGAGACGTCCGGCAGCCCGTCCGCGCCGGCGCGCATCACCCAGATGCAGTCGCGGGAGTAGTCCGCGAAGAACAGGGCCCCGTCGTACGCGCCGGGATAGGCGTCGCCGTCGTAGAAGTCGAGGCCCGCGATCGAGGAGCTGCCGGTGGGACAGCTCTCTCCTTCGACCACCTTGTCGCTGTGCTTGTACGTGTAGTACGGCGTGGTCGCCTGGCCGGCTTCCAGATCCGTCGCCTCACCCGTGCTCGCGTAGAGCTGCTCGCAGAGGGCCACGTCGATGCCGTCCCAGACAGGCTCGCGGCCCGCTCCCTCGTAGCACGGCCAGCCGAAGTTCCTCGCCTCGCCCGCCGGCAGCCTGTTGATCTCCTCCCAGGTCGTCCGGCCCACGTCTCCGATCCAAAGCTCGTTGGTGCCGGGCCGGATCGTGAACCTGAACGGATTCCGAAATCCGGTGGCCACGATTCGGCGGGCGTTTGCGTCCGCGCTGTCGAACAACGGGTTGCCTGGGACTCCGGCTCCGGTCTCCGGGTCGACCCGGATGACCGTGCCGTCGAGCCCGGTCGGGTCGGTCGGGCTGGAGGGGCTTCGCACGTCCTGGCTTCGCAGCGAGCCCCCTTCGGCACTCGGTGGGCTCTGCGCGCCCCCGCGCCCGACCGGTGGGTCCCCGCAGGGGTTTCTCGGGCTGCCCTGCTGCCCGTAGTCGGTGAAGTTGAAGCTCGCGCCCTCGCCGGCGCTCACGTAGAGGTTTCCGTCCTCTCCGAAGGCGACGGTCCCGACCGTGTGGCTGGGGTACTGCTGGCACCAGTCCTCGACGAGCACCGCCTCCGAGCCCGTCATCACGTTTCCGAGGGCGGTCAGGCGCGAGAGCCTTCCGCTGACCACACACCCGCCCACCGTTGGCCCGGGGGGAGTGGGGCAGGGATCCGAGGTGGCGCCGGCCGTCCCCCAGCGTGGAAACGTGGACGAGAACGGGTCCTTGTCGTATGTGTAGAGCACATAGACGTACGGCGTCGCGGGGAAATTGGGGTGCAGAGCGAGGCCGAGCAGCCCTCTGTCCCAGAAGTTGTGAACCTGGGTGCGCAGATCGGCGAACTGCGTCGGGGTGGGGTCCTCGAGCGAGTCGAACACCTTGATCAGCCCGCTCTTCTCGGCCACGAACACGCGGCCGTCCGAAGCGAAGCGCACGGCGGTCGGGCTCGTGAGGCCGCTGAACGCGGTCGACTCCTGGAAGTTCTCCGGGACCTCCGCCGACGCCCCGGACGGCAGCGCGTACATGACCAGGCTGAGCAGGACGATCGCGCTCGCGCAGCGCGCAAGAAAAGCGACCCCCACGACCCCTTGGTGCATCATCCCTACGCGTCATTGTCGCAGACCGCACGCAGAGTCCAAGGGGTGCATCGGATTGTCCATGCGGGCGCCTCGCTGAGCTGCACGGCGAAAGTCCAATCAGCGGATTGCGGCAGGCGTGGACGGCCTTGGAGCAGGGCGCCAAGGCCGGCCCGCCGGCGCCACTTCTACCCGCGCTGATCGGCGAGGGCCTCGGGCGGGTCCATGGCCAACCCACCAGGCCCACCGTCAAGCACGTTCCAGCGGCCCTAGGATGGGGCATGTGGAGGCGAGAGCGCAGCTGCGCATCGGCAGCGAGGCCGCCGAGGTGGTCGGGAACACGCCCATGGTCACGCTGCGCCGGCTGGGGGAGAACCTCGCGGCGGAGGTCGTCGCGAAGCTCGAGTACTTCAACCCCGGGGGGTCGGTCAAGGACCGAATCGGCGTCGCGATGATCGACGCCGCCGAGGCCGAGGGGCGCATCGAGCGCGGTCGGTCGGTGATCGTCGAGCCCACGAGCGGCAATACGGGCATAGCGCTCGCGATGGTCTGCGCGTCGCGCGGCTTCCACTGCGTTCTCACGCTTCCCGAGGGCATGACGCGCGAGCGCTCGGCGCTGCTTCGCATGTACGGGGCGGTGGTGCGCGAGACGCCCTCGATGGGCGGGATGAACGAGGCGGTGGACCTCGCGCGCGAGATCGTCGCCGAGACCGACGACGCGTTCATGCCGCAGCAGTTCGACAACCCCGCCAATCCCGAGGTCCACCGGCGCACGACCGCCGAGGAGATCTGGCGCGACCTCGACGGCGAGGTGGACGCGCTCGTGTGCGGCGTCGGGACGGGGGGGACGATCACCGGGGTGGGCCAGGTTCTCAAGGAGCGCCGCCCGGGCGTCCACGTGATGGCCGTCGAGCCCGCGGCCTCGGCCGTGATCTCCGGCGGGTCGCCGGGGCCCCACAAGATCCAGGGGATCGGCGCCGGGTTCGTCCCCTCGGTGTTCGACCGAAGCGTCGTCGACGAGGTGTTCACGGTCGAGGACGAGAGCGCGCTCGAGACCGCCCGGCTCGCTGCGACGCGCGAGGGCATCCTGGTCGGGATCTCGGCCGGCGCGGCGATCTACGCGGCGCTGGACCTGGGCTCGCGCGGCCACATGGCGGGCAAGCGAATCGCCGTGATCGTGCCCGACAGCGGCGAGCGATACATGTCGCTGCCGTTCTTTGCGCCCTGACCAAATAATTGCGTAGCCTCCTCCGCTTCGCGTTCGGGGGCAGCTTCCGTACCCTTGACGAATGCTCGGGCTAGGCACTCTCAGGCGCGTTGTCGGCGAGGTCAGCTGCGATGTCGCGGCTGCGCGCGAGCGCGATCCTGCCGCCCAGGGCGCGGGCACCGTGGAGATCCTCTCGAGCTGGGCCGGCGTACAGGCGATCCTCGCCCATCGCTTCTCCCACGCGCTGCACGAGGCGGGCGTGCCCGTGATCCCGAGCATGCTCGCCTACGGCAGCCGCTCGGTCACCGGAATCGAGATCCATCCCGCCGCCAGGATCGGCCGCGACTTCTTCATCGATCACGGTGCCGGCGTCGTGATCGGGGAGACGGCGGAGATCGGCGAGCGCGTGACGATCTACCAGGGCGCGACGCTCGGCGGCACCGGCTTCGCGCGCGGCAAGCGCCATCCGACCGTCGAGGACAACGTGACGATCGGCTCCGGCGCCAAACTCCTGGGCCCGATCACGGTCGGGCACGGCGCGAAGGTCGGCGCCAACTCGGTCGTGATCCAGGACGTCCCGCCGAACTCGACGGTCGTCGGCAACCCCGGCCACCCCGTGCGGGTCGACGGGCGCAGGGTCGAGGGCCCCGACTCCGACTGGATCCATCTCCCCGACCCGGTCGCCGACGCGATCAAGGGCATGTCGGAGCGCATCGCCGAGCTCGAGGGCCGGATCGCCGAGCTGTCGGGCGAGGAGGCGCCGCAGTCGGAGGTGCGGGAGCTGCGTCCCCGCCGCGGCCCGTCCTCGGCGGGCGGCTAGACCGCCGACCACGCAGTTTTGTGTCGCATAGCGACCACAACCTGCGTCGTCGCCCTCCCTGCCTTCGCCGCCCTCTCCACCCAGCCGGGCTAGCCGTTGGCGTGACTATGCTCGATTGGTGGCTGCCGAAGACGTCTCGAACCTCGATGAAGCACCCGCGGACGAGCCCGCGGGCACGCCGATAGACGCCGGCGCGGACCCCACCGAGCGACTGCTCGCCGACCTGAACCCTCCGCAGCGAGATGCGGTCACGCACGGGGAGGGGCCGCTGCTCGTCCTCGCGGGCGCGGGCTCGGGCAAGACGCGCGTGCTGACACACCGCATCGCCTATCTCGTGGCGACGGGAATGGCTCACCCCGGCGAGATCCTCGCGATCACGTTCACCAACAAGGCCGCGGACGAGATGCGCGATCGCGTCGAGCGCCTCGTCGGCGGGGTCTCGAAGCTGATGTGGGTGATGACGTTCCACTCCGCCTGCGCCCGCATCCTGCGCCGCGAGGCGCCGCGGCTCGGCTACAAGGGCACCTTCACGATCTACGACCAGGCGGACTCGCTGCGGATGGTCAAGCGGGCGATGAACGAGCTCGACGTCGATCCCAAGCGATTTCCTCCGCGCGCGATCCAGAACCAGATCTCCGACGCCAAGAACCGCCTGATCGACTCGGTCGAATACCGCGAGCAGCAGGGCTCCTTCTTCGAGCAGACGGTCGCCGACGTCTACGTGATGTACGAGAAGCGCATGCACGCCGCCAACGCGATGGACTTCGACGACCTGCTCGTGCGCACCGTCAACCTGCTGGAGCTCTTCGAGGACGTCCGCGAGCGCTACCAGACGGCCTTCCGCCACGTGCTCGTCGACGAGTACCAGGACACCAACCGCGCGCAGTACCGGCTGCTGCAGCTGCTGAGCGAGAAGCACCGCAACCTGTTCGTCGTCGGCGACGACTACCAGAGCGTCTACGGGTTCCGCGGCGCCGACATCCGCAACATCCTCGAATTCGAGCGCGACTTCCCCGACACCGAGGTCGTCAAGCTCGAGCAGAACTACCGCTCCACCCAGACGATCCTCTCGGCCGCCAACGGGATCATGTCCAACAACCGCGGCCAGAAGGAAAAGAACCTCTGGACCGAGGTGGGGGAGGGCGAGCCCGTCACCGTCGCCGAGCTCGAGGACGAGCACACAGAGGCGCGCTGGGTCGCCGGCGAGATCGAGCGCCTCGTCGAGGAGGACGACATCGCGCGCACGGAGATCGCCGTCTTCTACCGGACCAACGCGCAGAGCCGGGTGCTCGAGGACACGCTCGTGCGCTACGACGTCCCCTATCAGGTCATCGGGGGGACGAAGTTCTACGAGCGCGCCGAGATCAAGGACGCGATCGCCTACCTCAACGTGATCGTCAACCCCGACGACGCGATCTCGTTCTCGCGCATCGTCAACTCGCCGCGGCGCGGGATCGGCGACACGACGCAGGCGCGGCTGCTCTCGCACGCGAACACCAACGGCGTCACGCCGCTCGAGGCCGCCGAGCACGCCGAGCGCGTCCCGGGCCTCGGCGCCGCCGCGGTCAAGGCGGTGTCGCGCTTCGCGGAGACGATCGCGAGCCTGCGCGCGCGCGCCGAGCGCGAGGACTCCGTCGCCGAGCTGCTCGAGGCGGTGCTCTCGGAGTCGGGGTACATAGACGCCCTCGAAGCCGAGCGGACCGTCGAGGCCGAGGGACGAGTCGAGAACCTCCGCGAGCTCGTCGGCGTCGCGGGCGAGTTCGACACCAACCGCGCCGTCGAGGGGCCGTCGGAGATCTCGGCGCTCGACGAGTTCCTGCAGCAGATCTCGCTCTTCACCGACCAGGACTCGATCAGGCGCGACGACGAGCTCGTGACGCTGATGACGCTCCACAACGCCAAGGGGCTGGAGTTCGAGGCCGTGTTCATGATCGGCTGCGAGGAGGGGGTCTTCCCGCACTCGCGCTCCGTCGAGGAGGGCAACCTCGAGGAGGAGCGGCGCCTCTGCTACGTCGGGACGACGCGCGCCAAGCAGCGCCTCTACATCACCTCGGCGCGCGAGCGCAGCCTCTACGGGGCGCGCGGCCACAACCTGCCGTCGCGCTTCGTCTCCGAGATCCCCGACGAGCTGGTCGAGCGCCACGTCGCCGACACGCGGCGGTCGGGCTGGTCGCTCGGCGGCGGCGGCGGGCTCGGGAGCGCGATCTCGGCCCCGCAACCGCACGCTCCCGTCGAGCTCGCGGTCGGCGACGACGTCGTCCATGCCAGCTTCGGCGACGGCGTCGTGACCGCGGTCGAGCCCGGCTCGGTCGTCGTCGTGCGCTTCGCCGGCGACGGCGCGGAGCGCAAGCTGATGGCCGACTACGCCCCGCTTCGCAAGGCGAGCTGAGCGGTGGCCGCGCGAGTCATCGACGGCAAGGCGGTCGCCGCGCGCGTGCGCGAGCGCGTCGCCGCGCAGGTCCCCGAGCTCGCCGAGCGCCTCGGCCGCGCGCCGGGGCTCGCGACCGTCCTCGTCGGCGACGACCCCGCGTCCCACGTCTACGTGCGCAACAAGCGCAAGGCCTGCGAGGAGGCCGGCATGGCCTCGATCCACCGCGAGCTCGGCGAGGACGCCTCTCAGGAGGAGCTGGTCGCCACGGTCGCCGAGCTCAACGCGGCCGAGGAGGTGGACGGGATCCTCGTCCAGCTCCCGCTGCCCGGCGGCATCGACCAGGACGCCGTCGTGGACCGCATCGACGTCTCGAAGGACGTCGACGGCCTGACCGCGGCGAGCGCCGGGCTGCTTGCCCAGGGGCGCCCGGGCCTCGTCCCGTGCACCCCCGCCGGCGTGATGGAGCTGCTCGGGGAGGTGGGGACGAGCCCCGAGGGGGCCGAGGCCGTGATCATCGGGCGCTCGATCCTCGTCGGCCGCCCGCTCTCGGCGTTGCTGCTGAACGCCGACGCGACCGTCACGGTCTGCCATTCGCGCACGGCCGACCTCGCGCAAACCTGCCGGCGGGCCGACATCCTGGTCGCCGCGGTCGGGCGCCCGAGATTCGTCGAGGGAGACTGGGTCAAGCCCGGCGCGACCGTCATAGACGTGGGAATCAACCGCACCGACGACGGGCTGGTGGGCGACGTGGACTTCGACGCGGCAAGCGAGGTCGCGGGCGCGATCACGCCCGTCCCGGGAGGCGTCGGCCCGATGACGATCGCGATGCTGCTCTCGAACACGCTCGAGGCGGCCCGCGCCCGCGCCGCCTGACGGCCACTGATCGCGCATCCGGCCGGGTGTTCCTGTTGAATGGGCCGCGCATTCGGTTTCCACTAACGGAGGAAGAAACCCCATGGACTTCGACCAGGTACCCAGGGGCGCGCTGATTGCAGGGATATCGGGCGTCCTGTTGTTCATCTTCATGTTCTTCAGCTGGTTCGGCGCGGGCACGGCCGAGGTCGTCACGCCGGCCGGCGGCATCGAAATCGACTTCGGAGAGGTGCCGGGCGCCGACACGACGTTCAACGCCTGGCAGTCGTTCGACTTCATCGACCTCGTGCTGCTCGCCGCGGTGATCGTGTCCGTCGGCCTGCTGGTCATGAGCGCGATGGGCACGAGCGTCAACCTGCCGGTCGCCGCGAGCGCGATCACGGCCGGCATCGGCGCCCTCGCGACGCTCCTGGTCCTCTACCGGATCGTCGATCCCCCGGGCGAGGCCGACCGCGAGTTCGGCGTCTTCCTCGGCCTGCTGGCAAGCGCCGGCATCACGATCGGCGGATGGTTGTCGATGCAGGAGGAGGGAACGTCGTTCAGCGACCTCGGTGGAGGCGGCGGCGGTTACTCCGACCCCGGCTACGCGGACCCGGCGGCGCAGCCGCCCCCGCCCGCGCAGCAGCCCCCGCCCCCGCCGGCGGGCGGGAGCCAGCCGCCTCCGCCCCCGCCGCCCCCGGCACGGTAAAGGCCTGACTGCCGCGCCCGCCCCCGAGGCGGGCGCGGCAGCTTCTTGACATGAGCGAGCTGACGAGAGGAAACGTGATCGCCGCCGTGAGCGGCCTGCCTCCTTGTTCTCGTCATGTTCGTGAGCTGGTTCGACTTCTCGGGTCGGTTCTACGTCGGTGCCGTGGTGGTCGGTCTCGACACGACCGAGAACGCCTGGCAGGCGTTCCAGTTCATCGACGTGGTCCTCGTCCTCGCCGCGCTCGCGGCGATCGCGGCCGCGGTGATCAGCGCCGGCGGCCACAGCGCGAGGGCTCCGTTCCCGCCCGAGGCGCTCGCATTCGGCCTCGGCGTGCTCTCGACCCTTCTGGTCCTCTACCGGATTCTCAACCCCGTCCTCGATGCCGGGCGCAAGGCTCGGCCTCTTCCTCGGCTTCCTCGCGAGCGTCGGGATCGCCGCCGGGAGCTGGATGGCGATGCAGGAGACGTCCGCCATGGGCGCGCGGCGCCGCCGTCCCCCGCGGCGAGTCTGAGCGGAGCGCATGGAGGCGCGCGGACCGGCGCGGTCAGGCGGCGCAGCGCTGCTGCTTCCCGCATTGGCGGGGCTGGCGCTGATCGTCGCGATGTTCGCGCTCGACTGGTTCGGGCCCGGCGAGACGGTCGCTCGCGGATTCGAGGAGGCGCGCGAGATTCAGGAGCAGTTCGGCGGGCCCGAGGTGATGATCCCCGACGTCAGCGAGAACGCCTGGGACGCGCTCGGACTGGTCAAGCTCGTGCTCGTGGCGGCGGGCCTGTGCGGGATCGCGCTGACCCTCGTGCGGGTGAGCTCCGACCCTCCCGTGTCGCGCCTCGCAACGGCGGCGGTGGCGACCGGGGCCGGGACGCTGGCGACGGCGATCGTCCTCTACCACCTCGTAAACCCGCCGGGGGACGCCTCGCGCGAGATCGGGGTCTTCGCCGGGCTCGTCGCCGCGGGCGGCGTGGCGGTCGGGGGCTGGATCGCGCTCGAGGACGAGGAGACGCGCGTCACGCCATCCGCTCGGCGAGCCCGCGGGAGATCCGCGAGGCGCACGCGATGACGGTCATCATCGGATTGACCCCGAGCGACGTCGGCAGCAGGCTGGCGTCGGAGACGTAGAGCCCCTCCGACCCGTGCACGGAGCCGTCGGGGGCGGTGACGCCCATCGCCGGGTCCTCTGCCAGCGGGGCCGTCCCCATCGGGTGAAAGGCCTCCAGCCGCAGCGACCCGGGCGACGGCGGCGACGCCTCCAGCTCGGCCTCGTCGCCGGGCCGCAGCACGGGGATGCCGCCGATCTGGGGATAGACCTCGGTCGCCCCGGCCGCGAACATCAGCTCCGCCGCGCGCGCGATCCCGAAGACGAGCTGGTGTGGCCTCGTCGCGGTGCAGGCGGTAGGTGATCCGCAGCGTCCCGCCGGGAGCGAGCCCCACACGACCCGCCGAGCGGTCGCTCAGATGGACGCCGGTCGAGGCGACGTGGTCGAAGGCGAGCATGCGCTCCTGGTGCTCGACCCCGGTTCCCGGCAGCCACTGGGCGCCGAACGCGAGCGGCGTGAACGTCGCCTCGAGCAGGATCCCGCGGTCCTCCCACTCGTCGACGCAGTAGCTCTGCATGACGCCCTCCCAGCCGCGCACCTCCTCGTCGAAGCGCGCCCCGACCCAGCACGCCGGGTGGATGTGGAGGTTGCGCCCGATGTTGCGGCCCGGGTCCTCGACACCGGAGCGAAGCAGCAGCTCGGGCGTCCCGAACGCGCCGCCGGCGAGGACCACGGCCTTGGCGCGGACCTCGAAGGGGCGCGGCGCTCCGCCGCCCTCGGGGGGCGCCGCGAGGCAGCTCACGCCGACCGCCCGCTTGCCCTCGAAGAGGATCCGCCGCGCCTCGACCCCGGCCCGCACGCGTGCGCCCGCGGCGACGGCGCGTGGCAGGTATGAGACGTGCATCGAGCGCTTTGCGTCGAGCTTGCAGCCATGGGGGCAGGAGCTGCACTGGACGCAGTCGCCGGCGTTTCGAAGCAGCGGCTCGCCGCTCGCCCCGAGCGCGGCCGCGCCCTCCATCAGCAGCTGCCCGTTGCGTCCCATCGTCTCGGGGTCGACGCGCTTGACGGCGAGCATCTCCTCCGCCTCGGCGTAGTCGGGCGCCAGGTCGGTCGCCCACTCGACGCCGAAGCGCTCGCGCCATGCCTCGAGCGTCGAGTCGGGTGCGCGAAAGCAGGTGCCCGAGTTGATCACGGTCGTCCCGCCGACGGCGCGGCCGACCGGCACCGGGATCGCGGGAAGGCCTTCGGCAACGGTCAGGCCGCCCTCGCGATAGAGGGCGGTCAGCGCCTCGAGCGGCTCCTCGGGGTAGCTGTGGCGGTCGAGGTAGGGCCCGGCCTCGAGCACGAGCACGTCGTGTCCCGCCTCCGCGAGCACGGTCGCCGCGACGGCGCCTCCCGCGCCCGAGCCGACGATGACGACGTCGCAGTCCTCGCCGCCGACCGGCGGCGCGAGGTCACCGAGGGGGTTCGGCGGCAGCGACGGGGGAGGGAGGGCGGCGTCCTCGCGCACCCCGCAGCGCGCCTCGTAGCCGACCGCCTCGCGCACGCTCGGGTGGTTGCCGTACCCGAGACCGGTCGAGGACCTTGAGGAAGAGCAGCAGGTTGCTGTGGATCGCGCGCGGGGACGCGTCGATCCTGCGCAGGAAGTCCTGGCGCGCCTCGAGGCTCGAGCGCGAGAAGCGCCACGGAAAGGACATCCAGTCGAAGACGAAGAGCGCCAGCCGGATTCGCCGCACCGCGCCCGCCGGCAGCCCCGAGAGGTAGCGGGCGATCGGCTCGGCGACCGGGACCTCCGCCTCGGCGGCCGGCAGCGCGCCGACGCCGGGGGCCATCGCCTCCGCGAACGCGCGCAGGGTGCGCAGCTCGGCGGCGCTCAGCCCCGGGGCGCGCCTTCAGGAAGGAGCCGCGGGCTCCCCGATGCGCCCCGCCAGCGTCCAGAGCAGCAGCGCGACGCCGACGAGGAAGCCGTCGACGAGGAAGTTGAGGAGGTAGGCGAAGACGTCCTCGTCGAAGAGGAAGAAGCCGAGCGTGCTCAGCGACGACGCCGCCTTGCCGGCCGCGAGGACGAGCAGCAGCGGGCGGTAGCGGACGACGTCGAGCGAGACGACGAGGCAGATGCCGGCGATCACGACCATGTAGGCGAACCCGAGCCCGAGCCAGAACTGCTCGACCGTCTCGGGCGCCGGGGTGAAGTCGCCGATCTCGTCGCCGAGGTCGGTGATCGCGTCGAGCACGCCGTCGGGCGCGACGATGAACAGCGTCCCGACGAGGGCGAAGCTCAGCGCCAGCAGGCGCAGGTTGAAGACGACGAACCGCTCGGCGCGCTCCCCTGTCACGGCGGCGATCCTATCCCGGCTACCGGGAGGCTGGCCCGGACCCACCCCACACGCGCCTGGCGGCACCGGAACGCGCCGGCCGGCGTCCTCGTCGGTTCGCGTGGCGATGCCACGCTTCACCGTCTTGTCCGCCGCGCTCCGGCCCTCGCCAGCCTCGCGCGGGAGGCTCCGGGACAGCCTCCTAGTATCTGGCCCGTGATCGATCGCGAGCAGGTCCTGCACGTCGCGCGGCTGGCCCGCCTCGCGCTCACCGACGAGGAGGTGGAGCGCATGGCGAGCGAGCTGTCGACGATCCTCGAGCACGTCGAGCGCATCTCGCAGCTCGATCTCGCCGACGTCGAGGCGACCTCGCACGTGGTCGAGCTCGAGAACGTCCTGCGACCCGACGAGCCGCGCCCGAGCTGGCCTCGCGAGCGCATGCTCGAGGAGGCCCCCGACCCCTCCGACGGCGCGTTCCGCGTCCCCTCGCCGCAGGCGTAGAGCGCGTGAGCGAGCTGCTCGAGCTCACCGTCTCCGAGGCGATCGCGCGCATTCGCGGCGGCGAGCTGTCGGCGGGCGAGTACTTCTCCGCATGGGCCGAGGCGGCCGCGGGCGACGAGCTCAACGCCTACCTGTGGCGCGCTGCCGACGGCGCTGACGCGGGGAACGCGAACGGCGACGGCGATCTCGCCGGGGTCCCGGTCGCGGTCAAGGACATCTTCTGCACCGAGGGGATCCCGACGACCGCGGGCTCGCGGATCCTCGAGGGATACACGCCCCCGTACAGCTCGACCGCCGTGAGGCGGCTCTCGGACGCCGGCGCGCGCCTGCTCGGCAAGACGAACATGGACGAGTTCGCGATGGGCTCCTCGAACGAGAACTCGGCCTACGGCCCGGTGCTCAACCCATGGGACCGCGAGCGCGTCCCGGGCGGCTCGTCCGGCGGCTCGGCGGCCGCGGTCGCGGGGCGGTTGGCGCCGTGGGCGATCGGCACCGACACCGGCGGCTCGATCCGCCAGCCCGCATCGCTGTGCGGGATCGTCGGCATGAAGCCGACCTACGGCGCCGTCTCGCGCTACGGGATGATCGCCTTCGCCTCCTCGCTCGACCAATGCGGGCCGCTGACGCGCGACGTGACCGACGCCGCGCTGCTGCTGCGCGCCCTGGTCGGCGCCGACCCCTGCGACGCGACCTGCGTCGGCGTCGAGGGCGGGATCGAGCTTCCGAGCCGCGAGGACCTCAGCGGCCTGCGCTTCGGCATCCCGCGCGAGCTCGCCAGCGAGGCGGAGGGCATCGAGCCCGGGGTCTCCGAGGTCTTCACGCGCACGGTCGCGCTGCTCGAGGAGCTGGGCGGCGAGGTCGAGGAGACCGAGCTCCCGCACGCCGCACACGGGATCTCCGCCTACTACGTGATCGCGCCCGCCGAGGCGTCGGCGAACCTCGCGCGCTTCGACGGCGTCCGCTACGGCCTGCGAGAGGACGCGGACGACCTCACCGAGATGTACGAGCGCACCCGCTCGGCAGGCTTCGGCGCCGAGGTCAAGCGCCGCATCATGCTCGGCACCTACGCGCTCTCGGCCGGCTACTACGACGCCTACTACGGCCAGGCCCAGCGCGTGCGGACGAAGATCGCCGAGGACTTCCGCAACGTGTTCGAGCGCTATGACTTCGTCGTGACGCCGACATCTCCAACCGTTGCCTTCGAGATCGGCGAGCGCGCCCAAGACCCGCTGGCGATGTACCTCTCCGACTACTGCACGGTGCCGATGCCGCTCGCCGGGATCCCCGCGATCTCGATCCCCGCGGGGCTCGCCGGGCCGCGCGGGCGGCGGCCCCGAGCTTCCGGTCGGCTTCCAGATCGCCGGGCCCGCGTTCAGCGAGAGCGCGATCCTCGACGCAGCGTTCGCGCTCGAGCGCGCGATCGGCTTCGACGCCGTCGCCCCGGGGGTCGCGGCGTGAGCCCGCGGCTGACGCACGAGGAGTGCCGCGAGGCGGCGCAGGAGGCGCTCGACTCGCTGCCGCCCGAGTTCGCCGGGCGGCTCGGCGACGTCGCGGTGATCGTCGAGGACTCGCACCCCGACGGGATCATGGGCATCTACGACCCGGTCGGCGACGTCCAGCGGATCGTGATCTTCCGCGACCACAACCCCAGCGCCGAGGAGGTTCGGCTCACCGTCCTGCACGAGGTCGGCCACTTCTTCGGGATGGACGAGGAGCAGCTCATCGAGCTGGGCTACGGATGAGCGCGCTCGGCGACGGCTGGGAGGCCGTGATCGGGCTCGAGATCCACGTCCAGCTGCGGACGCGGACGAAGATGTTCTGCGGCTGCGAGGTCTCGTTCGGCGACGAGCCCAACGTGCACACCTGCCCGATCTGCCTCGCGCACCCGGGCGCGCTGCCGGTGCCCAACGAGCAGGCGATCCGCTACGCGCTGATGATCGCCGCGGCGCTCGACTGCGAGGTCGCCCCGCGCTCGATCTTCCACCGCAAGAACTACTTCTACCCCGACATCCCGAAGGGCTACCAGATCAGCCAGTACGACAACCCGATCGCGGGAGCGGGCCGGCTCGGCGAGGTGCGCATCGAGCGCGCCCACCTCGAGGAGGACACCGCGAAGATGATCCACGTCGGCGAGTCGGGGCGAATCCACGGCTCCAGCACCTCGCTCGTCGACTTCAACCGCGCCGGGACGCCGCTGATGGAGATCGTCACCGAGCCCGACATCCGCAGCGCCGAGCAGGCTCGAAGCTGGGCCCAGCTGCTGCGCGAGACGCTGCGCCAGATCGGCGTCTCCGACGTGAACATGGAGCAGGGCAGCCTGCGCGTCGACGCCAACGTCTCGGTGCGGCCCGCCGGCGCCGAGGAGCTGGGCACGAAGGCGGAGCTCAAGAACATGAACAGCTTCCGCTTCCTCGAGCGCGGGATCGACGCCGAGCTCGAGCGCCAGGTCGGCCTGCTCGAGGCCGGCGAGCAGCTCGCCCAGGAGACGCTTCACTTCGACCCGCGCACCGGGGCGCTGACGCCGCTTCGCTCGAAGGAGTACGCGCACGACTACCGCTACCTCCCCGAGCCCGACCTCGTCCCGGTCGCCCCGACCGAGGAGATGCTGCGCGAGGCGCGCGAGTCGCTGCCGGAGCTGCCGGCCGCGCGCGAGGCGCGCTACCGCGACGAGCTGGGGCTGCCCGAAGCGGCCGCCGCTCAGCTCGCCGCCGACACTGAGCTTGGCGCCTACTTCGAGCGTGCGCTGGCCGCCGGTGACGGAACGGAGGCGAAGACGCTCGCCAACTGGGTGACCGGCGAGCTCGCCCCGAGGCTGCGCGAGGCGGGGGACGAGGGGGTCTCGGAGTCCAAGGTCGAGCCCGAGGCGCTCGCGGCGCTCGTCGCGATGGTCGAGTCGCGCGAGGTCACACACGGCGCCGGCCGCGAGGTCCTCGCGGAGCTGGTCGCCTCGGGAGGCGACCCCGCCGGGATCGTCGAGAGCAGGGGGCTCGGGGCCGTTTCGGACTCGGGCGAGCTCGAGGCCTGGGTGGTCGCGGCGATCGAGGCCAACCCCGAGGCCTCGGAGCAGGTGCGCGCCGGCAACCCGAAGGCGATCGGCCCGATCGTCGGCGCGGTGATGCGCGAGGCCAAGGGCCGCGCCGACGGGGGCGAGGTCACGAAGCTGATCCACGAGAAGCTCGCGTCCCCTCGTTAAAGTACCCCGAATAGGTAATAGGGGTTGCGCCGCCTAACCACGAGCGGCGAGACTTCGCGGCAGGGCCGGCGTTATCGGAGAGATGAACGGATCGGGGGAAACCCGTCGTGGTGCTAGTCGAATCGTTTAGAGGGCTGCGCGCGCTCGAGGTGACTGAGGAACGCGAGCTCGCGGGCCAGATCGCCGGCATGCTCTATCTGACGGCGGCCGCGACGATCGCCCTTCTGCTGCTCCTGCCCGGGGTGGATGCCGACCCGGCGGTGGTGCTCGCGCTCGCGGCCTACAGCGTCATCTGGGGCCTGTGCTGTTTCTTTTTGATCCCATGGCGGCGGGTCAACCCGCTCGTCTCCCACTTCTCGTCCGGCATGGGCCTGGTCCTGACCGCGATCGCGATGGCGGCGACCGGCGGAGCGGACTCCCCGGCGCGCTTCTACCTCCTCTTCATCGTCGTCTACGCCTCGTACTTCTATCCGCCGCGCGAGGCCATTCCGCACCTCGTCGGCTGCATCGCCGTCCTGCTGCTGCCGATCGCCTACGACTCGAACGCGGTCGACGAGGGCCTTCTCGCCGAGACGCTGATCCTCGCGCCGACGTTCTTCGTCCTCGGAGGCCTGATCATCGCCGGCAAGCAGATCGTGCTCGAGCTGGCGCGCCACGACGCGCTCACCAGCCTCGTCAACCGGCGCGCCTTCGTGCAGCGGCTGCAGGAGGCGATCGCGGGACGGCGTCGCGGGGACGGGCGCGCCTTCGGCCTGATGGTGTGCGATCTCGACGAGTTCAAGACGGTCAACACCCGCTACGGCCACCCGGAGGGCGACCGCGTCCTGCAGGAGGCCGCGAAGGCGTTGACGACCGCAGTGCGTGACGGCGACCTCCTGGCGAGGCTCGGCGGCGACGAGTTCGCGATCATCGCCGGCGGCGCCGACGAGCCCGGGATGGAGGCGCTGGCGAAGCGGGTCGCGGCGCGGCTCGAGGATGCCGACGAGCGGCTCGGGCTGACCGATTACACGCTCAGCGCCTGCTTCGGGTGGTCCCTGTTCCCGCGCGACGGCGAGACATCCGAGCGCCTGGTCGCCAAGGCCGATCAGGGGCTGCGCGAGGCCAAGGCCGCGTCCGGGCCCGCGCGCCCGAGCGGACTCACCGGCCAGGTGACGCCGATGCCGACCCGCCCGCGCGAGAGCCCGCGCTGACCTAACCTGGGCTCATGGCCTGGAACGTCGTGATCGCGGGCGGCGGGTTCGGCGGCGCCTTCGCGGCGCGCGAGCTCGAGCGGGTGCTGCCGCGCCAGTCGGCTCGGCTGATGCTGGTCAACGACGTCAACTTCCTCCTCTACACCCCGTTCCTCCCCGAGGCCGCGGCGGGGACGATGGAGCCGCGCCACGTCGTCACGCCGCTGCGCGACATCCTCAAGCGCACCTATCTGCGCCTCGGAGCGGTGACCGCGCACGACCCCGCCGCGCGAACCGTCGAGATCACCAATCACGACGGCGACGTCACCGAGCAGCGCTACGACCAGCTCGTCCTCGCGCTCGGCTCGGTCTCGCGGCTGCTGC
Organism: uncultured Thermoleophilia bacterium; assembly: GCA_963838145.1. GTDB lineage: Bacteria > Actinomycetota > Thermoleophilia > Solirubrobacterales > 70-9 > DASPWW01. The sequence continues at coordinate 18,537 of CAWIPX010000008.1, read as the reverse complement.
CGGTCCCCGGCCTCGAGCGTGCGATCGGCTTCAAGAGCCTCGCCGACGCGATCTGGCTGCGCAATCACGTCATCGAGACCCTCGAGGCCGCCAACGACAGCGAGGACCCGGCGCGCCGTCAGGAGCTGCTCACGTACATGTTCGTCGGCGGCGGCTACGCCGGCCTCGAGGCGCTCGCCGAGCTGCAGGACTTCGCCGTCGATGCGATCGAGCGCTATCCGCGAGCCCGGCTGCAGGGCATGAACTGGATCCTGATCGAGGCGGCCGACCGCGTCCTTCCCGAGACGGACGCCGGACCTGGCCCGGTACGCATGCGACGAGCTGCGCGGACGAGGGCTCGACATTCGCCTCGGAACGAGGGTGGAGGAGGTCGCCGAGGATCACGTGCGCCTGTCGACCGGCGAGACGATCCCCTGCAGGACGGTCGTGTGGACCACGGGCGTCGCGCCGCATCCCGAGCCTGCGCGAGCTGAGCGTCCCGCTCGACGAGCACGGACGCGTCCCCGTCGACGAGCAGCTGCGCGTCGCCGGGATGGAGTCGGTCTGGGCGGTCGGCGACTGCGCCGCGGTGCCCGACCCGGGCGGCGGGCTGTCGCCGGGCACCGCGCAGCACGCGATCCGCCAGGGCCGCACGGCGGGGCGAAACGTCGCCGCCGCGCTCGGAAACGGCGCGATGCGCCCGTTCTCCTACCGCGACCGCGGCTCGTTCGTGAACCTCGGGCGCTACAAGGCGGTGGCGAAGGCCGGGCCGCTCAAGTTCAGGGGCTTCCCCGCCTGGTGGATGGCCCGCACGTATCACCTCAGCCAGATCCCGGGCGCGGTGCGAAAGCTGCGAGCCGTCCTCGACTGGACGGTCGGCCTGCCCTTCAAGCGCGACGTCGCCGAGGTCGGCTCGATCGGCCACCCGCGCCCGCTCAAGGCCGAGGTCTACGAGCGCGGCGGCACGCATCGCCCGGTCGGCTAGCGCGCCACATGAGTCTCCTCGTCATCCTCTTCTTCTTCGGGCTCGCGACGGCGATCATCGGCCGCGCCAAGGGAAGCTCGTTCTTCATCTGGTTTCTGGTCGGCTTCTGCCTTCCGTTCTTCGGCCTCCTGGCGGTGCTGCTCTACCGGGTCGAAAAGCTCGAGCCGGAGCGAAAGTGCCCGCGCTGCGGCGCGGTCCACAAGCTCTACGTCCAGGTCTGCCGGGTCTGCGGCGAGGACATGTACCTGCCGGATCCGCGCGATGTGCGCCACCCGGGCGTCGGCTGAGCTGCAAGAAGCATTGATCTGGGGGCGTTCATTGCAGCTCTGCTGCAAGAAGCATGTGATCATGGTTCCTGGCGCTACTCTGAATTGCATGCGCGCAGCCGACGCACTTTGCGAGGCTCTCAAGGACGAGGGCGTCAAGCATGTCTTCGGGATCCCCGGCGGGGCCAATCTGCCGACCTACGACGCGCTGTATGACGCGGACATAACGCACATCCAGGTGCGCCACGAGCAGTGCGGCGGCCACGCCGCCGAGGGCTACGCGAAGGCCTCGGGCAAGGTGGGCGTCGCGCTCGCCACCTCGGGCCCCGGCGCGACCAACCTCGTGACCCCGATCGCCGACGCGATGATGGACTCGGTCCCCACGGTCTTCATCACCGGCCAGGTGCGCACCGACCTGATCGGCACCGACGGATTCCAGGAGGCGGACGTCACCGGGATCACCCTGCCGATCGTCAAGCACTCCTTCATGGTCCAGGACCCGCGCCACATCCCCGAGTACATCCACCGCGCCTTCCACATCGCCTCGACCGGGCGCCCCGGGCCGGTCCTCGTCGACGTCCCGCAGGACCTCTCGCGCGCCGACATCGAGTACGAGCCCTCGACGGGGGCCCCGACCCTGCCCGGCTACCAGCCGACCACCGAGGGCAACATCAAGCAGATCCGGCTCGCGGCAAAGGCGCTCGCCAACGCCAAGCGCCCCGTGATCTACGCCGGCGGCGGCGTCGTCAACGCCAACGCGTCCGAGGAGCTTCGCGAGCTCTGCCTCTCCGACCGGCTTCCGATCACCTGCACCTTGATGGGCCTCGGCGCCTTCCCGGCGCCCCACGAGCAGTGGCTCGGGATGCTCGGCATGCACGGGACGCGGGCCGCCAACTACGCGATGGACGGCGCCGACCTGATCGTCGCGATCGGCGCGCGCTTCGACGACCGCATCACGGGCAAGCTCTCCGAGTTCGCCCCGCGTGCGAAGTTCGTCCACATCGACATCGACCCGGCCGAGATCTCGAAGAACGTCCCCGCCCACATCCCGATCGTCGGCGACGCCAAGGACATCGTCCCCAAGCTGACGCGCGAGTACCGCGCCCTGCAGCCCGACTCCGCCGCGCCTCGAGGACTGGTGGAAGCAGATCCGCGGGTGGCGCGAGAAGTACCCGCTCACCTACGAGGACTCGAGCGACAGCGAGATCAAGCCGCAGCGCATGATCCAGTCGATGTACGAGGCGACGGAGGGCGGCGCGATCATCACCTCCGACGTCGGCCAGCACCAGATGTGGGCCGCCCAGTACTACGACTTCCCCGAGCCGCGCCGCTGGCTCAACTCCGGCGGCCTCGGCACGATGGGATTCGGCCTCCCGGCCGCGATCGGCGCCAAGGTCGCGCGACCCGACGACACCGTCGTCTGCCTCGCCGGCGACGGCAGCCTCGTGATGGTCTGCCAGGAGCTCGCGACCGCCGCCCGGCACAACATCCCGGTCAAGGTCTTCCTGATGAACAACGGCTACATGGGCATGGTCCGCCAGTGGCAGGAGCTCTTCTGGGACGGCCGCTACAGCTCCGTCGAGCTGGGCGACGAGCCCCGACTGGGTCAAGCTTGCCGAGGCGTTCGGCGTCACCGCGATGCGCGCCACCGACAAGAACGAGCTCACCGATCAGATGCGGACCGCGATCGAGACCGACGGCCCGGTGCTCGTCGACGTTCACGTCACCCAGGAGGAGAACTGCTTCCCGATGATCCCCGCCGGCGCCGCCGCGAGGGACATGGTGGGCTAGAGCGATGGAAGCCGGGACGCCTGACCTGATCAAGCTCGAGGACCTCGAGGTCACGAGCGGGCTCACGGGCCGCAAGCACATCCTCTCGCTGCAGGTCGAGAACCAGCCCGGCGTGCTGGCGCGGATCGCGGGCCTGTTCAGCCGCCGCGGCTTCAACATCGACACGCTCACGGTGGGGCCGACCGAGGACCCCAACATCTCGCGCGTGACGCTGACCGTCGACGGCGCGCTTCACCCCATCGACCAGGTCACCAAGCAGCTCCACAAGCTGGTCAACGTGATCAAGATCCGCGACATGGAGCCCGAGCAGACGATCGCTCGGGAGATGGCGCTGTTCCGGGTCTCGGCCGCGGTCGAGAACCGCAGCGAGATCATGCAGTTCGCCGACATCTTCAGGGGCCAGATCATCGACGTCTCGCGGCGCACGCTGACGATCGAGATCACGGGCACCGCCGAGAAGATCGAGGCCTTCGAGCGCATGGTGCGCCCGCACGGACTCGTCGAGATGGCGCGCACCGGCGAGGTCGCGATCACGCGCTCGCGCCCGGAAGCCTGATCTCGGCCGCCGACACCGGCCGCGCACTCGACTCCCTCGCCGAGCTCCTCGACCGCGCCGCGGATGCGCGCCGCCGCCGACTCGTCAGCGTCACCGTCCCGGTCGACGATTGCGACCCGAGCGCGATCGCGTTCGCCTCGCGCCGCGCCGGCGACCGCTGGTTCTGCTGGGAGCAGCCCGACCGCGACGGGTTCGCGCTCGCCGGCGATCGGCAGCGTCGCCGAGGTCGTGTCGCGGGGGCCTTCGCGCTTCGCCGACGTCGTCGCCGACTGCTCCGACCTGATCCAGGACCGCGTCGCCGACGAGCCGCCGGACCTGCCCGCCGCCGCCGGCCCCGTGTGGGTGGGGGGCTTCGCCTTCGACGAGGACGGCGGCGCCGAGTCGCACTGGTCCTCGCTGCCGCCGGCGCTGCTGTTCATGCCGCGGGTCTCGATCGCGCGCGTCGAGGGCCGCTGCCATCTGACGCTCAGCGCCGTCCTCGAGCCCGGCGCGGACCCGGAGCCGAGCGGGCGACGCTCGAGGCGAGGCTCGCCGGCCTCGGCGACGCGCCGCTGCCGATGCTCGACCCGAGCCCGGGCGCCGGGACGCGGGTGCGAAGCGTGCGGCCGCCGGGCGACTTCGAGCACGCGGTCGAGCGCGCGGTCGAGCGGATCCGCGACGGCGAGCTTCGAGAAGGTCGTGCTCGCGCGCGAGGTCGAGGTCGAGGCGCGGGGCCGCCCACGACACCGGCGGCGCTCTACGGCGCCCTTCGCGACCTCTTTCCGGCGTGCTTCTGCTTCTGCGTCGGGACGCCCGAGGCGGCGTTCGTCGGCGCGAGCCCGGAGCTGCTGGTGCGGCGAAGCGGCGCCGTCGCCGCGACCGTGGCGCTCGCCGGCTCGACGCGGCGCAGCGCCGATCCGGCCGTCGACGACCACCTCGGCGAGCAGCTGCTGCGCTCCGAGAAGGACCGCCACGAGCACGAGATCGTCGCGACGGCGTATCGAGCGCACCCTGCGCCCGCACTCGGTCTGGGTCGAGCCCGCCGAGAGCCCCGGGCTCGTCACCGTCGCCAACATCCAGCACCTCGCCACCCCGATCCACGCCCAGCTCGCCGAGCCCCGCTCCGCGGCCGAGCTCGCGGCGCTGCTGCATCCCGACCCCCGCGGTCGGCGGCGAGCCGCGCGAGGCGGCCGTTCCCGCGATCGCCGAGCTCGAGGGAATGGACCGCGGCTGGTACGCGGGCCCGGTCGGCTGGATGGACGCCGCCGAGGACGGCGAGTTCTGCGTCGCGATCCGCAGCGCCCTGATCCGCGACCGCACGGCGCGCCTCTTCGCGGGCTGCGGCATCGTCGCCGACTCCGACCCCGCGGCCGAGCTCGCCGAGTCGGAGATCAAGCTCGAGGCGCTGCTGCCGCTGCTGACGGCGTAGGGCTATACCGAGGGCGGCGGGGGAGCCGCGCCCGCGCGCTCGCGCGCCTCGCGCTGCAGGCGTCGCTTGTGGTTATCGCGCCTCACCGCGGTGACGATCGCGATCACGGCGGCGATGATCAGGCCGCCGAAGAAGAGCGCCAGCGCTCCGCCGCCCTTCTTGATCAGGTCCCAGAAGCCGATGCTCTCGCCGATCGCCAGCGGGACGGGCTCGCCGGCGTTGTCATTCGGGTTGCAGGCAACCCTGTAGGAGCCGTCCTCCGGGGCGGTGAAGCTGTAGAGAGCCTCGTAGCGGTCGCCGTTTCGCTTAAGGGTCCACGGGAACAGGGTGTCGTTGAGCTCGACGACACCGCCGCCGTCACGGGTGACCCTGCATGCCGGCTCGCGGCCGATCGCGCCCGGGACCGGCCTGCCGTCCTCGCGCTCCTGGCGGTAGATCGTGCGCTCGGCGTCAGCATCGAGGGCGAGCATGACCTCTCCGGGAGCCCTGAGCTCGGTCAGCGGGCCGGTGAGGTCGTCGACGAGCGAGGAGAAGAAGCTGATGAAGAGGACGACCGAGAGCCCGGCGCAGATCACCCCGATCGCGCCGGCGACCCAGTACCACGCTTGGCTGGGTTTCAGCTGCGAGGCCGGGATGTATGGAGGCGGCGGGTTCAGCGGCGGCGGCGGCGGAGCCGGCGCACCTCCGGGCTGAGGAGGCGGGGGAGGGGGAGGCGGCTGCGCGTTCAAACCAGACCCTGCCGAACCATCTCATCATGCTGCAGCCGGCGCTTGTGCTCGTTGCGGCGCGACCAGGTGATGGCGCCGATTGTCGCGGCTATGCCCCCACCCGCGACGTAGAGCAGCCACGAGATCGCCGACAGCCCGGGCTCCTCGTGGCCGAAGTTGTCGAAGGCGTTGAAAAGCGAGATCGCCGTCGAGGCCACGAGCGCGATCACCCCGATCGCCCCCGCGACCCAGTACCAGGCCTTGCTCGGGCGAAGCAGCGACGCATCGATCTCCGGGCGCGGAGGCGGCGCCGCGGGAACCTGGGCCGCCCGTCCGTGCGAGGGCTCGTAGCCGGGCGGCGGAGGCGGAGGCGGAGGCGGCGGCGGTGGAGGGGGCTCGGCGCCCGTCACGTTCGTCCTCCCATGCTCGCGAGCGCTGCGGTGGCGCGCTCGGTCAGGCGGCGGTGGAGCGCGACGTTCTCGCCGCGGTCGAGGCGGACCTCCAGCATCACGGGCCCGTCCGCGGGGGTGGCCAGGTCGTCGAGCTCCCCGACGCGCACGTGCTCGACTCCGTAGAGCGCGGCGATCCGCTCGACCTCGAGCCCGCTCGGCGTCCCCAGAAGCGCCTCGAACTCGTCGCGGTCGAGTGCCTCGGCCTGGGGCAGGAACTCGAAGATCCCACCGCCCGAGTTGTCGAGCACGACGATCCGCACGGGCGATTCCACCTCGCGCAGCGCGGCGAGGCCGTTCATGTCGTGAAACAAAGCCAGGTCGCCGAGCACGGCCCAGGTCGGCCGCCCGCTCGCCGCGGCGGCGCCCAGCGCCGTCGAGACCTGGCCGTCGATCCCGTTGGCGCCGCGATTGCAGAGGAAGCGCACGTCGGCGGGCCCGCTCGCGACGAACGACTCCTGGTCGCGAATCGGCATGCTCGAGGCGGTGAAGACGAGATCGCCGTCCTCGTAGAGACGGCCGAGCGCGGCATGAATCCCGGGCTCGTTGAGTCGCGCGGTGCCGGCCAGCTCCTCCGCGACCGCCGCCTCGGCGGCCTCGGAGCGCGACGTCCACGCAGCCTCCCAATCGGTCGCGGCACGCGGCGCGTCGAGCCGTGAGCCGACGGCGGCCGCGAAGGCCGCCGGGTCGGCGCGCACCATCGTCTCGGCGCGAAGCGAGGGCTCGTTCCAGCCGAAGCGCGGGTCGACTACGACCTGGCGAAGCCCGTCCAGCGACGCGATCCACTGGCGCAGCGCCTTGCTCGTCGGCATGTCGCCGAAGCGCACGATCAGCTCCGGCTCGAGCTCGGCCGGGCGCATGCGGGCGATCGGGTCGTATGCCGACACGACGAGGCTGCGGTCGTGCGGGCCGAGACGGATCTGGGAGGTCGGCTCGGCAAGGACCGGATAGCCCGATGCCGCGGCGAGCTCGGCGACGGGGCCGGCCAGGGCCGGGTCGGGCTGGCGCCCGGCGAGGATCAGCCCGCGCGGGGCGGCGGCGATGCGCTCGGCGAGCTCGTCTGCCAGCGCCTCCTCGGGCCTCGCCGCGAGCGACGCGACGGCCGTCAGCGGCCTGTCGCCGCGGCCCTTGAGCGCGAGCTGCGACGTCGCCGTGACGTCGCCGTCGGTGGGGATCGGCGCCAGCGGCTCACGCCAGGCAAGGTTGAGGTGCACGGGCCCCGGCCGGGGCTCGCCCCGCGCCGCGGCGTGGGCGCGGCACGCGACCGAGCGGAAGTGCAGGAGCCCGGCGTCGTCGGCCTCGTGGGTGCCGACGTCGCAGAACCAGCGCGCCGAGGCACCGTAGAGGTTGAGCTGGTCGATCGTCTGCCCGGCGCCGATCCCGCGCAGCTCGGGCGGGCGATCCGCGGTCAGGACGATCAGCGGCACCGACGCCTCGTCGGCCTCGACGACGGCGGGGTGGAGGTTGGCCGCCGCCGAGCCCGAGGTGCAGAGGACGGCGGTGGGGGTGCCCTCCGCCTGGGCTGCGCCGAGCGCGAAGAACCCGGCGCTGCGCTCGTCGACGAGCACGCTGACCTCGATCGCCGGATTGCGCCACAGCGCCACGGCGAGCGGCGTCGAGCGCGAGCCCGGCGACAGCACGGCGCGCCGCATCCCGCAGCGCGCGAATTCCTCGACGAGCGCCGACGCGAGGGCGGTGTTGCGGTTCGTCGGGTCCATCAGCGGAAACGCTACCCGGGCCGGGCCGCCGACGACCCGAGGTCAGAGCTTGTGACGGGCGAGCGCCAGATCGTCGATCTCGACGCCGAGGCCGGGCTCGTCGGGGACGCTGAGCCTCGGGCCGTCGAGCTCCGGGCCGTGTGCGGCGATCGTCTCCGCGAGCAGGCGCTGGGTCGCGAGCCCGTGGGCGATCCCGGCGCCGCCTCCGGGCAGGAGCTGGGCCGTGTGCGCCGCCGCGGCGATCCCAACCGGGCCGTCGAGGGCGCTGGAGAGGTAGGTGGGGATCTCGCGCGCGACCGCGAGCGCGGCGGCGATCCCGCCGACCTTGGCGAGCTTCACGGTCGCGACGTCGCAGGCCGCGGTCTCGACGGCGCGCCTCGCGTCGTGGGCGTCGGTGATGCTCTCGTCGGCGGCGATCGGGACGCGAACTCCGCGACGCACCCGCGCGAGACCCTCCAGATCGGGTGCGGGTTGCTCGGCCAGCTCCAGCCCGTGCCGCGCCATCGCGTCGAGTCGCTCGATCGCCTCGTCGGGCTCCCAGGCGCCGTTGGCGTCGACGCGGATCCCGGGGCCGTCGCCGACGCGGTCGCGGACGAACGCGACCTGCTCCACGTCCCCGGGCATTCCGACCTTGAGCTTGAGGGTCTCGAATCCATCGGCGACCCAGCGCTGCGCCTCGCTCCGACACGTCCGCGGGCTCGCCCGCGACGAGAGTCGCGTTGCATTTCACCGACTGCCACTGCTCTCCGCCGAGCAGGCGCCACACCGGCTCTCCCTCGACCTTGCCGACGAGGTCGTGGAGCGCGAGGTCGAGGGCGCATACCGCCTGCGCCGAGACTCCCAGCCCGTGCACCACCGCGATCAGCCCGGCGAGCGTGCCCATCGTGGCCTTCTTGCCCTCGAGCGCCGGCGCGCAGCGCTCCCGAATCTCGGCCTCCAGCTGCTCGAGCCCGGCGCCGCCGCGCAGCGCCAGCGGCGCCGCCTCCCCGAGCCCGGTCGGCCCGCCCGCCGTGCGCAGTCGAACGAGCAGCAGCTCGCGGCGCTCGAGCGTTCCGCGAACGGTGACGTAGGGCTCGCGGAAGGCGAGCGAGTAGGCGACCGTCTCGAGGCGGTCGATGCGCATCAGGCGGCCGCGATCAGCAGTCCCGCGGCGAGCAGGACGCTGAAGGCGGCGAGCAGCATGCCGGTCCCGGCGAGCGCGGCGTTGAGGCTCGGCCCGTCGCTGCGCGTCCGCACCGCGGAAACCGGCCGCGCGGCGAGCGGCGCGGAGAGCAGTGCGAGCAGCCCCCACGCCGGGCCTTCGGCCGCGACGAGGCCGGCGACCAGGGTGACGTACGCGCCGGCGATCAGGCCCACGTAGAGGGCGCGCGTGCGCTCGCGCCCGAGGCGCACGGCGAGCGTGCGCTTGCCGACCCGGCGGTCGGTCTCGATGTCGCGCAGGTTGTTGACGACGAGGATCGCCGTGGCGAGCAGCCCGACCGAGATCGAGAGCGCGAACGGGAGCCAGTCGAGGCGCTCGAGCTGGACGAAGTAGGAGCCGTTGACGGCGACGAGTCCGAAGAACATGAACACGAAGGCCTCGCCGAGCCCGGCGTAGCCGTAGGGCCGCGGGCCGCCGGTGTAGAGAACCCCCGCGAGGATCGAGGCGACGCCGACGGCGAGGATCACCGGCCCGGCGACGACGGCGAGATAGGCGCCGCAGGCGACCGCGACGGCGAACGCGATCCACGTCGCCGCCAGCACGCGGCGCGGCGTGACCAGCCCCGCGGCGGTCACGCGCACCGGACCCAGCCGGTCGACCGTGTCCGCGCCCCGCTTGGCGTCGGAGTAGTCGTTGGCGAGGTTGGTCCCGATCTGGATGAAGATGCTGCCGACGAGCGCCGCGAGGAAGGGGCCGAGGCGAAAGTCGTCGCTCGCCTCGACGGCTGCCGCCGTCCCGACGAGCACGGGAGCGACCGCCGCGGGCAGCGTCCGCGGACGCGCCGCCATCAGCCAGATGTTCACGGCCGGCGCGGGAACTTCGAGAAGTCGGGTTGCCGTCCCTCGACGTACGCGTTGCGGCCCTCCTGGCCCTCCTCGGTCATGTAGAAGAGGAGCGTCGCGTCGTGGGAGAGCTGCTGAAGGCCGGTGAGCCCGTCCTCGGCCGCGTTGAAGCTCGCCTTGAGCAGGCGCAGCGCGAGCGGCGAGAGGACGAGCATCTCGCGGCACCAGCGCACGGTCTCGCGCTCGAGCTCGGCCAGACCGGACGACCGTGTTGACGAGGCCCATGGCGTGGGCCTCGGTCGCGTCGTAGAGGCGCGCCATGAACCAGATCTCCTTGGCGCGCTTCGCCCCGACCTGGCGCGCGAGCAGCCCCGCGCCGAAGCCGCCGTCGAAGCTGCCGACGCGAGGCCCGGTCTGACCGAAGCGCGCGTTGTCGGCGGCGATCGTCAGGTCGCAGACGAGGTGCAGGATGTGGCCGCCGCCGACGGCATAGCCCGCGACCATCGCCACGACCGGCTTCGGGAGGCGGCGGATCTGGACGTGGAGGTCGCCGACGTCGAGCCGCCCGACGCCCTGCTCGGCGACGGAGTCGTCGCCGATGTAGCCGTCGTCGCCGCGGATGCGCTGGTCGCCGCCCGAGCAGAAGGCCTCGGTGCCCGCGCCCGTGAGGATGATCACGCCGACCTCGGTGTCGTCGCGGGCTCGCGTGAAGGCGTCGCGCAGCTCCGCCAGCGTCTGGGGGCGAAACGCGTTTCGCACCTCCGGCCGGTTGATCGTGATGCGCGCGATCGAGTCGCCCTTGTCGTAGAGGATGTCCTGGTACTCGGCGGCGCTGCGCCACTCGATCGGCGCGTAGAGCTCGTCCTCGTTCGGTGCGTCCTTGTGAGGGGTGGGCATGTGTTCCGGCGCAGCTTTGCTGCGAGAAGCTGGGTGAGGTCAGTGGTTCTAGACGATATCCGGGAGGATTCCCCTGCACCGATGATCCTCGACAACTGGCTCGCCCAGCGCGCCCAGACGTGCCCCGACCGCACAGCCCTCGTCGCCGACGGGCTTCGCATCGCCTACGCCGAGCTCGAGTCGGAGGCGGCCGCGGCGGCACGGCGGCTCGCCGCGAAGGGCGTTCGCCGCGGCGGGGTCGTGACGCTCGAGATGCCGGCCGGCGCCGAGTACGCCGTCCTCGTGCACGCGCTGATGAAGCTCGGCGCGATCGCCGCTCCGCTGAACCCGCGCCTCGCCCCGCCCGAGCGTGAGGCGCAGATCTCGAGCCTCGACCCTGTGCTCACGCTCACCAGGACGGGGCAGGTCATAGGGGACGAGGCCGACCTCCCGCTGCTCGGCGAGCACGACCTCGACGCGATCCACTGCCGGATCCTGACCAGCGGCACGTCAGGCGCCGCGCGCTCGGTCGGCCTCACCTACGGAAACCACCTCTGGAGCGCCGTCGGCTCCGCCTTCCGGATAGGGGTGGACCCGGGGGACCGCTGGCTCTGCTGCCTGCCGCTCCACCACGTCGGCGGGCTCTCGATCGTGCTGCGCTCCGTGATCTACGGCACCGGGGCGGTGGTCCATGACGGCTTCGACGTCGACGCCGTCGCGACCTCGCTCGAGGCGGACGGCGTCACCCTCACCTCGCTCGTCCCCACGCAGCTCGTCCGCCTGCTCGAAGCCGGCGTCGACCTCTCGGGCCCGCGCGCGATCCTCATCGGCGGAGGCCCGGTCCCGGTCGACGTGATCGAGGAGGCGGCCGGCCGCGGCGCCGCCGTGGTTCAGACCTATGGCCTTACCGAGGCGGCGTCGCAGGTGACGACGCTCGAGCCCCAGGAGTCGCTGCGGCGGCTCGGCTCCGCCGGGCGCCCGCTGCTGACGACGCACCTGCGAATCAAGGACCGCGAGATCCTCGTCCAGGGCCCGACCGTCGCGCCCGGCTGCGCCGACGAGGACGGGTGGCTTCACACCGGCGACCTCGGCCGCATCGACGACGAGGGCTTCCTCTACGTCGAGGACCGCCTCGGCGACGTGATCGTCACCGGGGGCGAGAACGTCGTCCCGACCGAGGTCGAGGAGGTGCTGTTGCGCCACCCGTCGGTCGCCGAGGCCGCCGCCGTCGGCCGCACCGACCCCGAGTGGCAGGAGGCGGTCGTCGCCACCGTCGTGCTGCGCGACGGCGCCGCGACCTCGGAGGAAGAGCTGCGCGACCACTGCGCCTCCGAGCTCGCCGGCTTCAAGGTGCCGAAGCGCTTCGAGTTCGCCGCCGAGTTGCCGCGCACCGCGTCGGGCAAGCTGCTGCGCCGCAAGCTGCGCTGAGCCCGGGCCCCGCCTCCCGCTAGCCTCTCCCGCCGTGCCCGATCGCGACGACATCTACTACGACGACGACGCCGACCTCTCGCTGCTCGACGGCAAGACGGTCGCGATTCTCGGCTACGGGTCGCAGGGCCACGCGCACGCGCTCAACCTCAAGGAGTCGGGAGTGGACGTCGTCGTCGGCCTGCGCCCCGACTCGTCGAGCCGCGCCGAGGCGGAGGCGGAGGGGCTCGAGGTCCTCGACGTGGCCGACGCCGCGAGCCGCGGCGACGTCGTGATGATCCTGCTGCCCGACGAGAAGCAGGCGGAGGTGTGGGAGAACGAGATCTCCGACGGGATCGCGCCCGGCAACCTGCTCCTCTTCGCGCACGGCTTCACGATCCATTTCGATCAGATCGATCCCCCCGAGGGCGTCGACATCGGGATGGTCGCGCCGAAGGGCCCCGGCCACCTCGTGCGGCGCCAGTTCGCCGACGGCCGCGGCGTGCCGTCGCTGATCGCCGTCCACAACGACGAGACGGGCAACGCCCATGGCATGGTGCTCGCGTACGCGAAGGGCATCGGCGGTACGCGCGCCGGCGTCATCGAGACGACCTTCAAGGACGAGTGCGAGACCGACCTCTTCGGCGAGCAGTCGGTGCTCTGCGGCGGGGCCACCGAGCTGGTTCGCGCAGGCTTCGAGACGCTCGTCGAGGCCGGATATGACCCGCGCCTCGCCTACTTCGAGTGCCTCCACGAGCTCAAGCTGATCGTCGACCTGATGTACGAGCAGGGCATGGCGGGAATGCGCGACTCGATCTCCAACACGGCCGAGTACGGCGACATGACCCGCGGGCCGAGGGTGATCGGCCCCGAGGTGCGCGAGGCGATGCGGAAGGTACTCGCCGACATCCAGTCGGGCGAGTTCGCCAGGGAGTGGATCGCCGAGAACCAAGCCGGGGCCGAGAACTTCCAGCGCCTGCGCGACGAGGCCGCCTCACACCAGATCGAGGAGATCGGCGGCGAGCTGCGCAAGATGATGCCCTGGACCCAAGAGCGGGGCTAGCGCGGATCGACGCCGCGGTCCGCATCGCCACGGTCGAGGACGCTCACGTCCTCGGCACGATGCTCCGTGACTTCAATGAGGAGTTCGACGAGCCGAGCCCGGCGGCCGACGTCGTCGCACCGCGCATCGCGCGAATGATGTCCGCCGACGACGCCGCATACCTCCTGGCCGGTGACGGCCCCGATGGCTTCTGCGAGCTGCGCTTCCACCGCACCATCTACAGCGACGAACGCTACGCCCACCTGGGCGAGCTCTACGTCGTCCCCGCACATGCGCGGCCAGGGCCTCGGCCGCGCCCTGCTCGAGGCGGCGATGGATCTCGCCCGCAAGCGGGGCGCCGATCACATCGACCTCAACACGAGCGAGACCGACTCCGCCGCCCGCGCTCTCTACGAGAGCACCGGCTTCACCAACCGCGAGGGTGGCCCCGACGGACCCGTGATGCTTTTCTACGAGCGGGACCTCTAGCTCGACGGAGGAGGCGGGGGCGGGGGAGGCGTGGGCGACGCCGGTGGCTGCGTCACCGCGACGGTGGGGGCCGGAGCGCCGATCGCCTGAGCCGTCCCGTAGCTCTGAACCCGTCCGTTCGCGAGATCGTTCGCCGCGTTCTGGATCTGGGCGGCGGAGATGCAGGCCAGGATCGGCCACGCGAGCCAGGTGAAGAAGATGAACGAGCCCGCGATCCCGGTGATGTTGGTCCAGATCGCGAGATCGCGGGAAACCGGGGGCGGCGCGGCGCGCAGCTTGTACTGGAAGTTGATCCGGTCCGCGAGGCGGTTCCAGAAGACGAACGTCCAGTAGAGGTTGAAGAACGGGATGAAGAGGAACCCGATCGCCTTGCCGGCGCCGAAGTCGTCGGGCCTGACCTTCGGAAGCTTCGAGTGCTTCATGCCGTGGTAGACGACCCCGAAGATGCCGAGGGTCACGATGCTCAGGACGATCACAGCCCAGGTGGGGAACTCCTGCAGCTGGTGCTGCGAGTACGCATGCCGCTGCTCCTCGGAGAGCTGGGCGACGTTGAACATCCGGCTGTAGGGATCGAGGACCACCGCGGTCGGCACGGTGGCCTGCGACGTGTGGTCGGTCCACTCGGAGCCGTCCCAGTAGCGAAGCTGGGCCGTGTCGTTCGGATTGGGGTACCAGCCCGCGGGCGTGATGCTCATTCTCCGAGCACCTTTATCACCAGCCGCTTTCGCCGCCGTCCGTCGAACTCGCAGTAGAAGATCGCCTGCCAGGGGCCGAGGTCGAGCCTGCCCTCGGTCACCGGGACGATCGCCTGATGGCCGACGAGCAGGTTCTTGAGGTGCGCGTCGCCGTTGTCCTCGCGGTAGCACAGGTCATGGTGTGTGTAATGGTCGGTGGTGGCGGTAGTCGCCGGGGTCGGGCAGCAGCTGGCGCGCGACGTCGTTGGCGGGCGCCTTCCAGCTCGGCGGCGCGATCTTGTCGAGCCACTCGAGGACGTCCTCCTGGAGGCCGGGCTCGTCGTCGTTGACCCAGACGGCCGCGGTGATGTGCATCGCCGAGACCAGGGTCATGCCCTCGCGGATCCCCGACTCGTCGACGGCGGCCTGCACGTCCTCGGTGATGCGGACGAACTCGCGCCGCTCGGCGGTCTCGAACGTACGGTAGACGGTGTGCGCGGTCACGATTGCGACGCGCCCGGCGGGCCGCTGAACTCGCCGCGCGGGTTGCCCTCGCCCTCGGGCACGCGGCCGTCGCGGCCCACGTAGCCGTCCTTGCCGCCGGTCACGAAGACGACCGCGTCGCCTTCGCCGACGTTCTTCGTCTTACGCGCGGTGGAGGCGTCCACGCGAGCGAGCCCTCCCGCGCCGAGGACGTGCTTCGAACCGTCCTCGAACTCGAACTCGACCGTGCCCCGGTGGACGAAGTAGAGCTCCTCCTGCTCGTCGTGGAAGTGAAATCCCGACTCGTAGCCGGCAGGGATCACGATCGCGTTGACGCCAAACGCCTCGACGCCCAGCTCGCGGCGGATCTTGCGAAAGCCGTAGCCGTCGCCGAGCCCGTCGAGCGAGCCGACCGCGAAGCCCTCGCCCTCGATGACCTCGTTCACCTCTTCGCTCATGCTCCTCCTTGCTGCGCAGTGTCGTAGTCGAACGGCGGGTAGTCCTCGGTCAGAAGAAGTAGGTAGGCGGCGGCGCGCGTCTGGTAGGCGACGGCGGCGCGGATCGGGCGAAACAGGCCCTCGGGGAGGCGGCCCGTGAAGACGATCGCCAGCCACCCGACGACGGCGCAGGCGCCGCCGATGACGGCGTGGACGTAGGCGAGCAGGACGACCGGGATGCAGAAGATCAGCCGCAGGCCGACCTTGAGGCGGCTGTACTCGGGCTTCGGCGGCGCGGCGGAAAGCCGGATCGGATAGGAGTCGTCGGGGTCGCCGTCGAAGGACGGATAGCGGTCGGTGAGGAGGAAGTGGAGCCCGTTCACGCGCGCCATGAGGCGCAGCGCCCTGACGTTGAAGTCATACATCCCCTGCGGGTAGCGCCCCGTCACGAGGATCGCGAACCACGCTGCGATCGCGAGCAGCTGGGCGGCGAGGACCCAGAAGAACCCGACGATCACCCAAGGGATGACGACGAAGCCGCGGAACAAGGTCGTCAGGCGGTTGCGTCCCTCGGCCTCGTAATCCGCCTCGAACGAGATCGGATACACGCCGCGACCCTAGCGCCTCGCGGGCGCGGCCGATTGACGGCCACTCCGCGTCGTATCCTGACCGTCCCCATGGCGGACGCCAACCCCTACATCAAGCAGTACCTGATGACCGCCGGGCCGACTCCGGTGCCGCCGCGGGTCGCTCAGGTCATGGCCGAGCCGGTGCTCTACCACCGCGCTCCGGCGTTCATCGAGGTCTACAAGCGTGTCCTCGAGCGCCTGCCGCGGGTCTTCCGCACCGCCAACCCGGTGCTCTGCTTCGCCGCGTCGGGCACGGGCGCGATGGAGTCGGCCGTCGCCAACCTCGCGATCCCCGGCGAGCCCGCCGTCGCGCTCTCGGCCGGCAAGTTCGGCGAGCGCTGGGGCGAGCTGTGCGACGCCTACGGAGCCGAGACGGTCCGCGTCGACGCCCAGTGGGGCGAGAAGCTCGACCCCGCCCGCCTGGACGAGGCGCTCGCAGCGCTCGACCGCCCGGCGCGCGCCGTGTTCGCGACCCAGTCGGAGACCTCGACCGGGGTGATCCACGACGTCCGCGGGCTCAACGAGGTCGCGACCCGCCATGGCGCCGTGCTCTGCGTCGACGCGGTCTCGGGCCTGGGGGCGGTCGATCTGCCCCAGGACGAGTGGGGCGTCGACGTCGTCGTGTCGGGCTCGCAGAAGTCGTTGATGTGCCCTCCGGGCCTCGCGTTCGCGTCGGTCTCCGAGCGCGCGATGGCGCTCGCAGCCGAGACCCCGGGGCGCCGCTACTACTTCGACTGGGCGCGCACCGCCAAGGGCCAGGCCGAGGACCCGCCCAACAGCGCCTTCACCCCCGCGGTGAGCCTCTTCCGCGCGCTCGACGTCGCGCTCGAGATGATCTTCGACGAGGGCCTCGACGAGGTCTTCGCGCGCCACGCGGTGCTCGCGGCGGCCGCGCGCGCCGGCGTCGAGGCGCTCGGCCTCGAGCGCTTCGGCCCCGACGACCCGAACGCCAACGTCGTCACCGCGGCATCGCTTCCCGGCGACATCGAGGGCGCGCAGGTGCCGAAGCTGATGCGCGAGCGCTACGGCGTCACGGTCGCCGGTGGCCAGGGGCACCTCAGGGGGCGCATCGTGCGGATCGCCCACTGCGGCTACTACGGGGCATTCGACATCGTCACAGCGCTCACCGCATTCGGGATGGCGCTGCGCGACCTCGGATACGACGCCGAGCCGGGCGCCGCCGCGGCGGCCGCGGAGCGGGTCTTCGCAGCGCAGGGCGCGCCGCAGCCCGTCGGCTGATGGAACGCGTACTCGTCGCCGACAAGATTGCCGACAAGGGGATCGAGCTTCTACGCCGCGACTTCGACGTCGAGCTCGGCTTCGACCTCGATCCCGACGCCCTCGCGGAGCGCATAGGCGAGTTCGACGCCCTGCTCATCCGCTCGGCGACGACCGTGACGGCGGAGCTGATCGAGCGCGCCGGCAAGCTGCGCGTGATCGGCCGCGCCGGCACCGGCGTCGACAACGTCGACATCGAGGCGGCTACCAAGCGCGGGATCCTCGTCGTCAACGCTCCCGAGTCGAACTCGGTCGCGGCCGCCGAGCACACGCTCGCGATGGCCCTCGCGGTCGCCCGCAACGTGCCCCAGGCGCACGGCTCGCTGGTCGCCGGGCGCTGGGACCGCTCGCGCTACGCCGGAAACGAGCTCTACGGCAAGACGCTCGGCGTGATCGGCTTCGGCCGCATCGGCCAGCTCGTCGCCAAGCGCGCCCTCGCCTTCGAGATGGAGGTGCTCGGGTTCGACAAGTTCGTCGCCGCGGAGCGCTTCCGCGACCTCGGCGTCGAGGGCGTCGAGAGCACCGACGAGCTCTACGAGCGCTCCGACGTGGTCTCGATCCACCTCCCGAAGACTCCCGAGACGGTCAACTGGATCGACGACGCGGCGCTGGCGAAGATGCGGGACGGCGTCCTGATCGTCAACTGCGCGCGCGGCGAGCTCGTCGACCTCGACGCCCTCGGCAGGGCGCTCGAGTCGGGCAAGGTCGGCGGCGCCGCGCTCGACGTCTTCCCGAACGAGCCCATGACAGAGCATCCCCTCTTCGAGCGCGAGGACGTGGTCGTGACCCCGCACCTCGCAGCCTCGACCGAGGAGGCGCAGGACCGCGCCGGCGTGATCACCGCGGAGCAGGTCCGCGCGGCACTCGCCGGCGAGGTCGTCTCCAACGCCGTCAACATCGCGGCGGTGCGGCCCGAGGCGATGGAGGCCGTCGCTCCCTTCGTGCCGCTGTGCGAGAAGCTCGGCCGCCTCGCCCAGGGGCTCGGCAACGGCTCGGTGTCGCGCGTCGAGGTCGAGTTCCGGGGCACGCTCGCGGACCACGACATGCGCCTGCTCGGCATCGCTGTCCTCGTCGGGATCCTCTCGGGACACACCGAGGAGCCGGTCAACCTCGTCAACGCGCCGACGATCGCCGAGGACCGGGGCATCGACCTCGTCGAGATCAAGGAGCGCACGTCGGAGGACTTCACCGAGCTCGTCACGGTGCGCCTCGGCGAGGACGAGAGCGCCGTCGAGGTCGAGGGGACCGGGGTTGGGCCGCGCAACGTCCCGCATCTCGTCGGCGTCTGGGCGAGCGCTTCAACATGCCCTTCGCCGACCACCTCGCGATCTTCCGCTACCGCGACCAGCCGGGCATGATTGGCCGCGTCGGCCAGGCGTT
>CAWIPX010000007.1:0-137604 GCA_963838145.1 uncultured Thermoleophilia bacterium | reverse complement strand
TGAAACCTTTAATTGGCTCTTCTGCGCTGCGCCGTTGTGGCCCCATGGTGGCGATGGCGCTCGCGGGTCACGAGGCGTCGCACTGATGGGAGTATCGCGCCCGCGATGTTCATAGAGGGAGTCGCCGTTGCGCCGGCGCGATACCGCATCGCGATAGCGGCCGCCCTCCTCGCCGCGGCGCTGATCGTCGCCGTGGTCTGGTAGACCGCGAATGGAGGCATCAAACGAACCACGCGCCAGTAAGCCGCCGCCGCAGGCGGTCAAGTTCACCGTCCTCGCCCAGGATCCCGCGACCACGATCGGCAAGGCTGGCCCCATCGCTCGGCGCCATTGTTCGCGTCCCGGCCGAGCACCTCGATCCCGGGCCACGTGGGCCGCGCTTTCACGTCGTTCCGACTACGACCCAGCCGGAGATACATTTCAGCCCCCGGCGCAGCTTGTGTCAGATGACGGTGGTCCCCTTCAGACCCAGTAAGGATCTCGGCGACGAGGGCGGGTGTTCCACGACGTGGCGCTCGTCGAAAACCCCGACCTTTCGGGCCCAGAACGTCTACGCGATCGTGGCCCGGACGCTTTCCGCCTTCGAGGCTGCCCTCGGCCGGCGCATCGGCTGGGGTTCGGGGGCCACCAGCTCTACCTGGTTCCGCGCGCCTTCGCCGACGCCAACGCTCAATACAACCCCGATGCCGGTGCGATCGAGCTTCGGCTACGTCCCGAATGGCGCGACCAAGCCGACATCCAGGCCGCTCTTTCGCACGACATCATCGCTCACGAGACGACGCACGCCGTCCTTGATGGGCTGCGTCCGCGCTTCCACGAAGCCGGGGCTGCCAGATCAGGACGCCTTTCATGAGGCCTTGGGCGACATCGTGGCGATGCTGTCGGTGTTCTCGCTTGAGGAGGTCGTAGCGACGATCCTCGGTGATCCAGATGAGCGAGGCCGGATTTCCGAGGAGCAGCTGACCGAGGAGGTTCTTGAAAGAGTCGGCGCTGCTCGGTCTGGCTGAGGAGTTTGGGTTTGGCGTGACCGGGCAGCGGGAAGCGCCCTTCGTCGCTCGATCGAACTCGACCCTGAGCCGATTGGACCAATGACCCCGACTTCCAAGAGTCACACCGGCGCGGAGAGGTGTTGGTCGCGGCCACGATGCGGACCTTTGTCTGCATGTGGACGGAGCGGATCGGCGAGTTGTTGATCGACGGCAAGGCCGACCGCGGTCGCGTCGCAGAGGACGGAGCGAAGGCGGCGGGCCATCTGCTTACGATGGTAATTCGAGGCATCGACTACATGCCGGCCTGTGAGCTTGAATTCGTCGACGTCCTGGATCCGTGCTGACCGCGGACGAGGTGATGGCTCCTGACGATGGCCACCACTACCGAGATGCGCTTCTGGATTCATATGCCGCCTACCGGATCGAAAGGCCCGAGCATTCGATGGTCGTGGGATCCGGCGATCAGGGGGAGCCGCGCTACGAGCGGATGAACTACGCGCTGCTCCGCGCTGACCCCGATGAGGTCTTTCGCTTCCTGTGGGAGAACGCATCGAGGTCTTCGATATTGACCGTGGCTATCGGCTTCATGTCGATTCCGTGCGACCGGCGGTCGGGTCGGGCCCGATGGACTGGTGATCGCTGAAGTCGTCGCCGACTACATGCAGAGCGTGGAGTTGACCGCGGCCGAGCTGACGACTCAGAGTGAGGACTTCGAGCTTCCCGGCCGGGCTTGAACCGGAAACGCCGCTGCAGATTTTGGGCGGCGGAGCCGTCGTCTTCGACCAGTTCGGCCGGGCGAAGTTTCATCAACCAAGCCATTGAACGACTGGGATCGGCAGGAGAGGCGGCTCAAATACCTGGTGGCCAAGGAGTGCGAGACCGCGATCGGCAGTTCGGCTTTTCCGTCCCGGCTCGAAAGGACAGCGCTTCGCCGCTGTTACGACCGACCGCCGGGCGCCGAAGAAGCATGGTGAGCGAGCCGGAGCCAAGCCAGATCAGCGTCCGCGCCTACCAGGTTGGATTGGCGATTCGGTGCTTCTGACCTTTACCTATGCCCAGGCAGTAGACGGCCGCGATGAGCGGCACGTTCTGTTCGACTTCGGATCCACCGAATGGCCAGCGAGGGCGAACACAGCTATCAGTCGATCGTCTCTAGACCTGGCCGAACGCACCAACGGGAAGCTCGATGTCCTGGTCGTCACCCATCGCCACAAGGACCACATTTCCGGTTTCGTCAGGATCAAGCTGCAGCCGAGTTCAAAAACTCGAGCCCTCGCTGGTCATTCGCCCGTGGACCGAGAACCCGAAGCCGCGGCCGGGCCACCGAACCTGGGTTGGTGGACGAAGACTCGCGTAGGTTCGCTGCCCGCATTGGATCGGCTCAGGACTTTTCCGCCACGGTCCCCTCGACGATCAAAGAAGGCGGCGTGCACACTCGACAAACGCTCGCTTAGAGGGGAGCTGGCGCTGATGGCCTTCGAGGAAGTGGCCAATAAGGAAGCGATTGGCCGGATCGACGAGCTGGCCGACGCCGCCTCGGTCGGCGCGGCCTATGTGCATACCCGGGCTCGGATCAAGAATCGAGGAGGTAATCCCCGGGATCCGAGCCCGGGTCCTTGGCCCGCCGACGATCAAGCAATGGCCGGTGGTTGCAACGCAAAAGACAGATGACGAGGAGTACTGGCTTCGGCTTGGCCGGATGCTGGACTTCGCCGTTGATCGCCCCGGAGTGAGAACTCTCGCAGCCGCCGCCGAGTCAACCGGGCTGCGCCGGCCCCGCTCGCTGGCTGGCTGAGTGGATGCGGGATGAGTACGCCCATTCGCTGCTGAGGATCGTCCGCACCGTCGACGACGCCCTTAACAACACGAGCGTGATCCTGCTGTTTGAAGCCGGAACCAGGAGGCTGCTGTTCCCGGGCGACGCCCAGATCGAAAACTGGTCCTACGCCCTCAAACACGAAGACACTGCGGACCTGCGAGAGGGTCTGGATCAGGTTGACCTCTACAAGGTCGGCCATCACGGAAGCCGAAACGCGACACCTGAAGAGTCTCGTCGGCATGTGGGAGAAGAGCGAGCACGCTGTCGCGTCTGTGATGTTGACTATGCCCGGCGTGCACGGAAATCCTGCGTCCGAGACGGAGGTGCCTCGAACGAGCCTGACCGCTGCGCTCGAGACAGTTGGAGATCTCTATCGGACCGACACCTTGCCGGAAGGGCAGCCGTTCGTCGAAGTCACAGCGTCTACCAATACAACCAAGCCGTTCGTCGCTTCGGCAGGGCCGGACTAACACGGCCAATTACGTGTACCGCGGGATGGGCCGACCGCAGAAGCAGGGCCCCGGTCCGTAGCCGCATAGGCAAGCAAACCACGGGCAATGGCCAGGTGCAAAGCGTGCCTAGCGCAGCCGCGCGAGCCGATTGCCACGTAGATGTCCTGAGTCGCGGCTCGCAGTCGGGACATCGACCGCTCGCCGTCGAGCGCGATGGCGACGTGCAACCGGCTCGAGTTGCCGAAGGAGGGACCTCGCGCGAATGTTGCGGTTGACATCCCGGCGGGGCGAGGTTACGTTTCGGTTCTCGTCGTGAAGGGACGCGAGAGGGGGTACCGATGGCGGTAAGCGCAATCGAGCAGGTGATCAGGGGCGAAGGAGTTTCACAGAGCGACTCGTGTTCCACTCGCTCAGTCGAGCTACGTTGATGCGCAACGCGAGCAGGCGCGGTGGCAGATTCTGGTGTTCGCGGTTGGATGCGCCTTCGGTTTATTTCTGGTCGCCGCGATCATCCTCGTCGCACTAGGCAGCGACACTCGAGGCGCTGGCCTCGTCGCGCTAGTGGGGACAGTGGCGAGCGGCCCGCAGCCGTGGCGTGGATGGTCAAACAGCGAAACGATGCGAGCATCGAGAAAGCCAAGGCGCTCCGGCTGGTCCGCGATTACTGCAACGAACCCGAGAAGACGATCGCGGAGCTCGACGAGGGGGCTGATCCGGCCACACTCGTCGCGCCGATGCAGTAGCGGCAGCGGCCCCGAACCCCCGCGGGATCGGCACCAGACCACAGCTGACGCGACGTGTCGAGGCGGCGATCCTCCAACGGCGGTTTCGACGCCGGAGCGTTCTTCGAAAACGCAGGACGGGCAATCGCGGCAATCGCCGGACTCGCATTTTTCGTCTACATCATCGGTGCGTTTTCGATCGTCGCGCGTTTGGAGCGCTTCGAGATCCCTGCAGAGGCCGTCCTGCCCTCGATCTCGGATTCCCGTCTCGCACTGTTGGGGTCTGCGGAGCTGCTCTGGACGCTAATTTTGGGTGGGACGTTGGTCGCAGTCGCCCTTGCTATCCGGGCGCTACGGCAGAAAGCGATCCGGGTCTCGCTGCTCGTAGCCTTGCTCGTCTTGTTGATCGCCGTTGCGCCGGCGAGTATCAACGGCGGTCTTTACGTGCTGCTTTTTCTGCTCGCGACAGCTGTGATCGCATGGGGTCCCCTACGCGACGTCGGCGTTATCAGCCTCGTAGCCGCGCTTTTGGTAGCGGGCGCGGTAACGGTTCTCGGGCAGCTCGAGTTCCCGGGCCCGTTTAGCACCGCGACCGTGTCTCCAAGGCCGATAGCACGCTGCGAATTCCTGTCGAGCTCGGCGTTGACGAAATTCCACAGGAGCTCGACGACGACATTGCACTCGAGCCCGGCGGTGACGGGATTGCAGAGATAACGCTGACGGTAAGTGTTTAAAGCCCGGATCATCGAGGTCACGAGCGCTGATGCGCTGGTGGGCTACGAGAGCCCCCAGCAGCAACTGCTCGAGGATGCCAATCACGATCTGCGCCTTTCGCCGAGCCTCGTGGTCATCCCTCGCGACCAGATCGAGAGCATCGCCTACACCCCACTCGCCAGAGAGCCGCAATCTCACTCGGACTCGTTCGCCCAAGAGTGGCTGGGGCTCGACTTCCCGCCTATGTGTTCTATTCCAAACTGCGAATGGGACACCACTGAGGAAACGGAGAGCGAGGAGCCTTCATTTAGTCCGCCGTTTGCCTTCTAGCCGTCTCTCTTTGCCGCCCGCGAGCGCTTTCAGGGGGTCGAATCCACGCCAGGCTCAAATACCGCCTCGATCGCCGAGTGATCGCTCAGCCTTGTTCTCGCGCCATTCGTGGTGGTAGTCGCAATGGATCGCGTTGAGCGCGCCGGACGCGAAGATTGGTCGAAACGGCGCGCCGCTTGCGCCGGCGGCGGGTGTTGAAGACCCAGCTCGCGTCCTGCGGTCGTAGCCGTGTAGCCGGCGGAAGACGTCGCGCAGGTCGTATTCGGCGAGGCCGGTGATCACCGAGCGCTCGGCGGTATCCCATCGCGCCGCCCACTCGGATGTCGCTCGGCCGCGGTGACGATCTCGCCCTCCACCGTCTCCTGCATCGGCGTGTTGAAGTCGCCGCACAGGATTCGGTGGCGCGAGCTCGGCCGGGCGAGCATGTAGGAGATCGCCTCGAAGGTCTCGACCTTGATCAGGCCCGCCCGCGAGCCGGGCGGCAGGTGCGCGTTGTGGACCTCGATCTCGCCGGCCGGCGACTCGGTGACGACCGAACCACGCGCTCCGGATAGGGAGCGAGGATGAAGAAGCTCGGATCGATCGCCATCGCGCTCGTCTTCGCTGCGACTCTGATGCCGGCCGCCGCGCACGCGAAGCCAGCTCGATACAAGCCTCGAGCTCGATGTCTTCGGCCTGACTGAAATTCCCAACGGCGCCGTGAGCTACCAGTTCGCCGGCTTCGTTGTGCCCGAGGGACTGGAGGGCATCAGTCCTCCCCTGCGGGCGGGCGCAGCGCGCCAAGGTTGACAACATCGCCGCAGCACTCAAATGCATGGGGGGTCGCGACGTGCTGCTCTATCGCGACGAGGCCGAGGGTCCGGACACCGTCGTGGGCGAGGCAAGATCAAGTTTCTTCGGCATCTTCACGGGCCAGGTAGCGCTTCCCGCCCAGCAGGTCCCGGGCAGGGGCTACTACGCGCAAGTCGCTCAGGAGAAGAAGGGGGGCAATAATGAGAAGCTCAACTGCCTTGCCGGGACCTCGACGACGATCGTCGTCCAGTCGCCCCAGTTTCGGGACGGCTACTAGCCGGCCCGCACCTCCCGGATCGCCTACTCCGACAGCCCGGCGGCTTCGAGGGGCTCGGGCATGCTCGGGGTACCGATCCACACGCGAGACCTCGCCTCGCGCTTGCTGGCCAACCATGGCCGCATGCCTAAATGGTGTCGATGCACCGCCGACGGCGAGTTGTCTTGCGTGGGGTTCCGGACTCCACTAATTTTGCTGTGGCAAGCCGGCGACAGGGGAGGCGACGTGAGCCGTTTGCGGGGAGCTTCACGTATGCGTGGCTCGCGTGGCTTTAGCACTCCCCGAGCTAAGGCTCATCATCCCGAAGCCGCTGGCGGCGCGGAGGAGATTAGTCACACGGGGCCGGGCGGTTCGCCAGCCGGTCCGATCACTGACGTCTTCATCTGCTACTCACGCAAGGACGCATCCTTCGTCCATATGCTTCATGACGCTCTCGAGCGAGCAGGCATAGATGCGTGGGTGGACCTGCAGGACATCCCGGCCAGTGCGGATTGGATGGCGCGCATTTATCAAGCCATCGAGGATGCACGCACCTTCCTGTTCGTGCTCAGTTCCGCGTCGCTCGGCTCCGAAGTATGCGCGCAGGAGCTGGCTCACGCTGCCGCAAATAACAAACGCATTCTCCCTGTGGCGATCGAGGACGTCGATCCACGGGTGGTCCCCGCGCCGGCCGCACGCCCCCAGTGGATCGCCGTCCCGCGGGGCGGAGGCCTACGGGAGGCCCTGCCTTCCCTGCTTGCCGGCCTCGAGACTGATCCCGAGTGGACCGCTGCCCACACCGAATGGCTTCATCGCGCCCGCCAGTGGGAGAGGTCGAGCCGCGACAAGAGCCTCCTTCTGAGGGGACGAGACCTCAACGAAGCTGAGAGCTGGCTCGCCCGATACCAGCGAGGGAAAGGATCTGAGCCCACAGCCCTGCACAGGGAATACGTCTACGCCAGCCAGCAAAACGCATCTCGTCGCCAACGCGCCGTGATTGCAGCCGTCATGGCGGCGCTGGCTGTGTCGATCGCCCTAACCATTGTTGCCCTGATCCAGCGCAACGAGGCCAACGAGCAGAAGCGCCTTGCGCAGTCGCGGGCTCTGGCGGCGACCGCAAGGCAGGTGCTCAGGGCCGATCCCCTGCTCAGTACCAGGCTCGCCTCGGAACGGCCGAGACCGGCCATACGGCTAAGGCAGAGAGCAGCTGCGGCGGGCAGAGGCTGCCACGGCCTTCGCACGTTGCTCGAGGGTCATGAGGGGCGGCGTCATCGCCGCCGAGTTCAGCCCCGACGGCGAGCGGCTCGTGACCGCGGGCTACGACGGCACGGCGCGGATCTGGGACGCGGCGAGCGGCGCGAAGCTCGAGACCCTGCGCGGTCACCGAGGCTGGGTCTACGAGCGCCGCCTTCAGCCCCGACGGCGAGCGGATCGTGACCGCGAGCTACGACGGGACGGCGCGGATCTGGGACGCGGAGAGCGGCGGACGCTCAGGACCCTGCGCGGCCACGGAGACCGTGTCTCGAGCGCGGCGTTCAGCCCCGACGGCGAGCGGCTCGTGACCGCGAGCGACGACGGCACGGCGCGGATCTGGGACGCGGCGAGCGGCGAGCGAGCTCAAGACCCTGCGCGGCCACGGACCGGTCGGAGCCGCCGCCTTCAGCCCCGACGGCGAGCGGATCGTGACCGCGAGCGGCGACCGGACGGCGCGGATCTGGGACGCCGCGAGCGGCGACGAGCTCGAGGACCTGCGCGGCCACGAGACTGGGTCAGCGCTGCCGCCTTCAGCCCCGACGGCGAGCGGGTCGTGACCGCGAGCACCGACGAGACGGCGCGGATCTGGGACGCGGCGAGCGGCGACCAGATCAGGACCCTGCGCGGTCACCGAGGACGTGGTCGGAGCGCCGCCTTCAGCCCCGACGGCGAGCGGATCGTGACCGCGAGCGACGACGGACGGCGCGGATCTGGGACGCGGCGAGCGGCCGGCCGAGTCGAGACCCTGCGCGGCCACGAGGCTCGGTGTGGAGCGCCGCCTTCAGCCCCGACGGCGAGCCGTGTGACCGCGGGCGACGACGGGACGGCGCGGATCTGGGACGCGGCGAGCGATGAGCCGACCGAGACCCTGCGCGGCAAGGGGACGTCGGTCTGACTGCGCCGCCTTCAGCCCCGACGGCGAGCGGGTCGTGACCGCGAGGACGACCGGACGGCGCGGATCTGGGACGCCGCGAGCGGCGACGAGCTTGCAGACGCTCCGTGGTCATGCGACCGGGTCGACCACTGCCGCCTTCAGCCCCGATGGCGAGCGGATGTGACCGCGAGTTACGACGGGACGGCGCGGATCTGGGATGCGGCGGAGCGGCGAGCCGCTCAGGGTCCTGAGCGGCCACCGAGACTGGGTCAGCACCGCTGCGTTCAGCCCCGACGGCGAGCAAATCGCCACCGCGAGCGCCGACCGTACGACACGGATCTGGAAAGCGGCGAGCGGCGAGGAGCTGCAGGCCCGCGTGGCCATCGCGACGGGTCTAACGACCGCCGCCTTCAGCCCCCATGGCGAGGAATCGTGACCGCGAGCAAGGACGACACGGCGCGGATCGTGGGACGCGGCCAGCGGCGATCCGCTCGAGGCCCTGCGCGGTCACACTGCCGGGTCTACGCGCCGCGTTCAACCCTGACGGCGACCGGATCGTTACCGCGAGCCACGACGAGACCGTGCGAATTTGGAACGCGGAAACTGGCGAACCGCTCGAGACCCTGCGCGGTCACGGAGGAGCCGTCGCCAGCGCCGCGTTCTCCCCCGACGGCCAGCTTTTGGTGACTGCCAGCGTCTACGAGAGCGCCCGGATTTGGGCCGCGGCCGGTGGAGCACCGCTCGAAGTCCTGCTAGGGCATCGGGGACTCCCTCCCCGAACGCGGCATTCAGCCCCGACGGCGAGCGGCTAGTGACCTCGAGCTATGACGGGAGGGCGCGAATCTGGGCGTGCGGGATCGCATGCAAACCGCTGCCGGAACTACTCGAGCTGGCGCACCGGCTTGCGGGAAGCGTTACCACCGACGAACCGGCCGGGTTCCTCCGGGAGTGATCCATCTCTGGCACGAGCGGAGCCAGAACGCTCCGTGTTGACGCCGACTCACGGTGAGGGGAGGTGCACGAGGCGAAGGCGCCGCCGCCGTCGAGGCTGCACTGAAAGCCCGCGAACCGCGCGGGTGTCGGTGCCCGTGAACTCGAACGCCGCGGTATTCCTCGTCGTCTTGTCCTTAGGGTACGCCAGGCACGGATCGGCGCGAGCAAGCTGAAGCCGAGGATCTCTAGGAGTCCCTATGGGAACCCGCGCGTAGGAGTCCCACTGGATCGTTCCATCTGCGCCTTTGACGACGGCCGTGCCATACCTAACGCAGCGACCGTCCGGCCCCCAGCCGACAGGTTCAGGGCGTAGATATGTACGTAAGCGTCCAAATCGTCCGATGCGTCCAGGTTCTGGACGATCTGGACGGATCGGACGTATCGGTCGGTACCAAGCGGTACCACGCGTCGTAGCAACAGGGATAGCGGGGGCGGGATTCGAACCCGCGACCTCCGGGTTATGAGCCCGGCGAGCTACCTGACTGCTCCACCCCGCGGCGTGGCGGCAATTCTAGCGGCGATCCGACGTCCCGGCTCATCGCCGGGCTGGCGACTCGGCCGGGCTCGCCGTCGCCGATGAGGCGGAACTCCACCATGTCCTCGTCGACGTTGGCGTCGAGGACCTTGTCGTCGAGCATCTCGGCGGTAGGGCCCGACTCGATGTAGACCGGCGCTCCCTCCACGGCCTGGTCGTCGCCCTGCGGGGCGTCGACGACGGACAGCCGGATGTCGCGGGTCGGGCCGGCGCCGTTGGGGCGCTCGCCCGCCTCGCTCGTGATCCTCATTGCGGCGCCATCTGGCAGCTGCTGCTGCGAGACGATCCTGGCCACCACCTCGGCGGCGGCGGGTGTCAGTTCGAGCACGGTGCTGCTCCTTGGATAGGGGTTCCTTGGCCATTCCCCGACACCCGCTCGGGTAAACCAGCGCCTCGCCCCAAGCTCGACCGGCGAGTCGATTTAGGATCGCACCGGCGGCTACGCCAGGTTCGCCTTGCGCGGGTAGACGACCTCGGGGTCGGTGAGGACGTTGACCAGCGCCGGCTTGCCGGACTCGAAGGCGCGCTCGAGAGCGGGACGCAGCTCGGCCGGCTCGCGGACCAGCTCGCCGTGGCCGCCCAGCGATCTCGACGACCTCGTCGTAGCGCAGTCTCGGGCTGAAGCTCGGCCGCGACCTGGTAGCCGTAGAGGAACTTCATCGGGTGGTACTCCAGCGCCCAGATCCCGTTGTTGCCGACCACTCCGACGACCGGGAGGCCGTGGCGGACCATCGTGTCGAACTCGAGGCCGCTGAATCCGAACGCGCCGTCGCCGAGCAGCAGGCAGACCTGGCGGTCCGGAAAGGCGGCCTTGGCGCCGATCGCCTGGCCCGGGCCGGCGCCGAGACAGCCGTAGGGGCCGGGGTCCATCCAGCAGCCGGGCTCATATGTATTGACGACGCGCCCCGCATAGGAGACGAAGTCGCCGCCGTCGCCGATCACGATCGCGTCACGGTCGAGCACCTGCGCGAGCTCGGCGTAGACGCGCAGCGGGTGAAGGGGCGAGCGGTCGTCCGCGAGGTCGTCCTTCTCCGCGGCGCGCTTCTCGGTCTCGGTCTCGCGCAGCGATTCGACCCACTCCCTGGTGCGGTCGGGGCCGGCGCTCGACTCGGCGGACTCGCGGATCGCGGCCAGGGTGGCCGCGATGTCGCCGGCCATCGCCAGCTCGGGCTGACGGGTCGCCGCGAGCTCGCTCGGGGCCGAGTCGAGCTGCAGCAGCCGGGTCTCCTCCCCGAAGCTGGCTCCGAATCCGAGCCTGAAGTCGAGCGGGACGCCGACGACGAGCGCCACGTCGGCGCCCTTGAGCGCCGCGCCGCGGGCGCGGCTGAAGGCGAGCTCGTGGTCGGCCGGCAGACAGCCGCGGCCCATGCCGTTGAGGAAGACGGGGATGCCGAGCGCCTCGGCGAGCGCCTGTAGCTCGTCCTCGCCGCGAGCCCAGTAGAGGTTGGTGCCGGCCATGATCACGGGGCGCTCGGCCGCGGCGAGGATCGCGGCCGCTTCCTCGGCGCCGTCGGCGACGGGGCCGGCGGAGCGCTCGCGCGCGGCGGGGATCTCGGCCTCGGCCTCCATGAAGACGACGTCGAGCGGGTAGTCGAGGAACGTCGGGCCGCTCGGCGCGGCCGCCGCCGTGTCGATCGCGGCCGCGGTCGCCTCGGGGATCGCCGCCGTCTCCTTGACCGTCGCGGCCGACTTCGTGATCGACTCGACGATCGGCACGTGGTCGATCTCCTGGAGCGAGCCCGAGCCCCAGCGCATCTCCGGCGCGCGGCCTCCGAGCACCACGAGCGGCGAGCCGTTGAACCTCGCGCCCGCGATCGCGCTCGTGCCGTTGGTGACCCCCGGGCCGGCGGTCAGCGCCGCGATGCCGGGCTCGCGGGTCGCCTTCGCGTATCCCTCGGCGGCCCAGGCCGCGGCCTGCTCGTGGCGGGTGTCGACGATCTCGATCCCCTCCTCCTTGCAGCCGTCGTAGATCGAGAAGAGGTGCCCGCCCGAGAGCGTGAAGAGCTTCGAGACGCCGCGCGACGCGAGCGTCTTGGCGACGAGCCGGCCGCCGTGGTTGGCGCCGGCGAATCCGGGGGTGTCCCCTCCCCCGTCCTGCTCGGTCTCCTCCGCCTGGGGCTGGGTTGCCTGGTCCTGGGCCACGGCGCGGAGCCTATCCCCGATCCGCCGCCGGCGAGGCCGCCGCCTCGGCCTCCGCCCGCCTCAGCTGAACGCGCACCATGCGCTCGAAGTCGAGGCGCTTGGGCAGCGGGATCCGCAGCCACGTCGCGAGCTTCCAGAAGAAGGCGTAGAGGCGCGGCACCGGCACCCCCTGCTCATGCTGCTTGACGACGCCGCTGCGGCTCTCGGCCTCGAGCGTCACGGTCGCGTCGGGATGCAGGATGAAGCCCTTCGGCGCCTCGACCGAGACGAGGCGCAGCGAGCGTGGGCGGCCCTCGGCGAAGAGCCGGACCCACTCGCGCGCGGAGACGTAGAGGCGCTTCGCCTCGCTGGCGGCGAAGGCGAGCGCGAGGCCACCGAGCCCGAGCACGATCAGCAGGATCGCCAGCGGCAGCGCGCCGGTGAAGATCACGACGATCCCGGCGATCAGGACCACCGCCGACAGCACCGAGAAGACGCGGATCATCGGCTCGGCGCGCCCGCGGGGATCACGCGCGCTGGGGCGCGGCGGCCTCCGCGGCCTCGGCGGCGCGCTCGCGCCGCGAGATCACCGGGGCGTGCAGCACGATCGGCTCGTCGATCCCCTTCAGCTCGTGTGAGCCGCGCGCCCGCAGCTCGAAGCTGTCGCCGAGGCGGCGCTTCGTCTCCTCGGTGATCAGGACCTCGTCGCCCGTCTCGCGGGTGTGGGCCTCGACGCGGGCCGCGACGTTGACCGAGTCGCCGATGACGCTGAAGTTGAGCCGCCCCGCCCCGCCGATCGAGCCCGCGACGACGCGGCCGCTGTTGACCCCGACGCCGATGCGCAGCCCGTCGCGGTCGGGATGGTTGGCCTCGCTCGCCATCTCGATCGACGCGCGCACGGCGCGGTCGGCGTGGTCCTCCGCCGGCTCGGGGGCGCCGAAGACGGCGACGAGGCCGTCGCCGATGAACTTGTCGACGTGGCCGCCGTGGCGCGAGACGATCGGCACGACGCATTCGAAGAGGTCGTTGAGGCAGCGCACGACCTCGGTCGCGTCGGCGCCGGCGGCGAAGCGGGTGAAGTCCTTCACGTCGCAGAAGACGACCGAGACGTCGAGCTCGACGCCCTCCTCGCTGAATGCGTCGGAGAGGATGTAGTCGGCGATCTCCTTGTCGAGATAGGTGCCGAACGCCTCCTGGATGCGCTCGCGCTCGCGCAGCCCGGAGACCATCTGGTTGAACGACGCCGCCAGCTCGCCGAGCTCGTCGCCGGTCGTCACCGGGACGTCGACGTCGAGGTCGCCCTCGCGCACGGCGTCGGTCGCCTTCTGGAGATCGGCGATCGGGCGCAGGATCGACTTCGACAGCAGCACGGTCAGCTCGAGCGAGACGGTCGTCGCGACGCCGACCACGATCAGCACGTCGATGCCGAGCTTGGCGCCTGAGTCTCCTCCCGAGGTCAGTGCGGCGACGATCAGCCCCGTGATGATGTTGATCAGCGGCAGCGCCGCCAGCAGGCGCCACCGCAGCGGCACCGCCGAGACCTCCGCCGAGGTGCGCGGCGAAACCTGTTGGTTGATGTCCACGAGGACGGGGCGCATCCCGCCCTCGACGGCGAGGTAGTGGAGGATCAGCGAGTAGCCGATCGAGACCGACGCGCCCGCGAAGAGCGGGAAGAAGTCGTACCAGGAGAGGTCGAGGAAGTAGACGGCCGCGACGCAGCCGGGGATCACCGTGAGGAAGACGGGGATCGGGAGGTCGCGCTTGACGAGGTCGAGCGGCAGGCCGACGGCGGTCGACCAGGCGCGCGCCGTCGAGTCGGGATCGCGCCTGCCAGAGATCCACTGCGTGATCGGGCGCAGGCGCGGATAGGTCCGCAGGAGGACGATGGTGACGGCGAGCGCGCAGGTGCCGAGCGCGATCCCGAGCACGGTGAAGAAATCCCCTGACGGTGCGTCGTAGTAGAAGGTGAAGAGCCCGATCGTGGCCGCGGTGATGATGAACGGCGCCGTGCCCAGCTCGAGCGTCAGGAAGGCGCCCGGATACCGCTTGCCGAGCTTGCGGTAAAACCAGGTCAGGACCCGAAACGGGCGATCGGGCCCCGCCGCTGCGGTCTGCGTCGCCATCGCGGGCATTCTCTCCCACGCGGGGGCCGCGATGTGTGACTTCTCGCCCGCCCGCGGTCACGCGGGGGCAACATCTTCTGGGCCTCCGAGCCGTGTTTGGTGGCTGAAATCGCCGTCGCATAGGCGCCCGACCCTCAAGCTAGGCTCGATTTCCTCCGATTGAATGAGCCAGTGGAGCTCAGCTCGCTGACAAACCCTGCCCGCAGACCGCCGCACGCGGCCGAGCCGCACTTCAACGGGGGCTTTCCCGAGCCCCCGTTCGGCATGCCCGTGCGCGTCGTCGGCGCCGCGCACGATGCATGCGGCCTCGAGACGCGGGTCCGGATCCCGGGCGCGATGCCGCCGCAGGCCGTGCGCCGGGTCGTCTGCGACCACTGCGCGCGCCCGTTCGAATGCGAGGCATACGACGCCCCCGGCGACGGCGGCGGCTGGCTGCGCTCGCTGCCCGACCTCCGCGGCCTCGTGCCCGGGCGCCCCGGGTTCCTCGACGCTCCCCCGGGCCGCATCTGGCGCTGGCTGTCGGTCCCGATCGCGGCCGCCGCGGTGATCGGCGGGCTGATCCTGATCCAGGGCGGCGACGACTCGGGGACGCGCCAGGCCTCACCGGCGCTCGCCGCCTCCGACTCCCCCGGCAAGACCGATGCCGAGCTCGTCAGCCAGCCGGGCTGGACGATGGCGCTGCCCGACGGCTGGACGCGCGGCGAGGGCCCGAGCGGCTCGGCCTACGCGGCCGAGAGCGCCGACGGGACCGCCGACGTGACGCTCTGGATCGAGAAGGACCCCGACCTCTCCTTCGACGAGTTCACGCAGCGCTCGCTCGATCAGCTCACGCAGCTCGCCGGAAGCGCCGAGATCGTCGAGCAGACGACCGGCCCGACGCTCGAGAAGACGCGCGCCCTGCTCGAGGCCAACGCCCCCGAAGAGTCCGGAACTTCCGCCCCATACACCGTCACCCTGCACGCATCGGGCCCGTACCGCTACTACCTTTCCACCGTCGGTCCAGCCAGGAGGGACCCCCGACGTGATCCAGGAAGCGAAGCTGATCCATTCCTCGTTCGTGCCCGTGCCGGGTGAGGAGCCGACCGCGGTGGGCACCCCGTGACCGCACGCCGCCGCGCGCTCATCCTCGCCGCGCTCGCGCTCGCCGTCCCGCTTCCGGCCCTGGCGCTGACGGGCGGCTCGGGATCGGGGCTGTCCGTGTCCGCCTCGCTCGAGGGCTGCGGCGTCGGCGGTGGCGGCATCTCGTGCGGCATCAACGCGAGCTGGAGCGGCGTCGAGGGCGCCGAGTACTACACCGCGTCGGTCACCGCGCCCGACGGCAGCGTCACCGACTTCGGCAAGGTCGGCGGTGGCGGCGGCACGACCCTCTGGGTCCCCTACACCGGCAACGGCACCTACACCGTCAGCGTCTCGGCCTACGGCGTCGACGAGGAGGGCGACCCCGAGGTGCTCGACACCGATGAGGCGACGCCCGACCCGAAGGAGAAGTTCGGCGAGGTCGAGGCCAATGCCGTCGAGGGCGCCCAGACCGAGGTGCCGAGCGCCGACGAGGAGCAGCCCGCGGAGGAGCCGCCGGCCGCCGAGGAGACCGCGCCCGCCCCGGCGCCCGCGCCCGAGCTTCCGCCCTGTCCGCCGGCACCCGAGCCGGCGCCGGCGCCGGAGCCCGAGCCCTCGGAGGGCGCCGCCGGTGACGCCGCCGCGCCCGAGGTGGCGCCGGACCAGGTCACCCCGCCGACCGACTGCGTCCCGGCCGGCTAGCCGCCGGCCGCTGCTCGCCCCCTAGCCCTCGAGCTCGAGCTCGTAGTTGCGCCACTCGCCGTAGGTGGCGCCGACGCCGTCGTAGACGGACTGCGCACGCTCGTTGTCGAGCGCCGTGACCCATTCGAGCTTCGGAGCGCCGTGCTCGCGCGCGCGTTCGGCGCAGGCGAGGATCAGCTCGCGCCCGAACCCACCTCCGCGCACATCCGGCGCGACGAAGAGGTCCTCGAGGATCGCGACGCGCGAGGCGCTCAGGCTCGACCACTTCCAGCCGACCGCGGCGAAGCCGACGACCTCGCCCGACTCGTCCTCGGCGACGAGCAGCATCCCCTCGTCCTCGGGCGTCGGCGATCAGGGCGCGGCACATCTCCTCCAGGCCCGCGTCGGGCGCCTGCTCGGGCGTCGTCTCGTAGAACTCGCAGTAGGCGCGGACCAGCGGCAGGACCGCCGCGGATGTCCTCGGCGGTGGCGGAGCGGACGCTCACTCGGCCACGCGCAGGTGCGACTGCCACTCGGGATCGATGCGCGCCAGCTCCTCGAAGACGATCGTCTGGAGCTCGCCGGCCTCGAGGTCGGAGTCGAAGGTCGCGCACTCGAACTCGGAGTCCCAGCCGACCGGGATGTCGCGATTGTCGCCCGCCTTCATCGCCAGCTCCTCCCCCCTGGGCCCGATCGCCTCGAGTGTCAGGATCGCGGCCATCGTCCCGCTAGCCGGCGTCCTCCATGTTCTTCTGGACCTGGGCGATCGTCTTCTCCAGCTCGTCGGTGGGGCTGAACTCGACGACCTCGGTGCCGGCGTGGATCTCGGGCGTGTGGCCCGGCGGCATGTAGTAGGCCTGGCCGGTCTCGTACATCTCATCGCCGTCAGCCGTGTGGTAGGTGACCTTGCCCTTGATCACGTACCCCCAATGCGGGCACTGGCACATGTCATCGGGCAGGCCCTTGAGAAGCGGCGTCAGATCCTGGTCATCGCTGTAGGTCTCGAAGCCGATCGTGTAGCCGTCGACCTTGGCAAAGTGCCCCTCGTACCCCGGGACCTCGACGGTCTCCGACGCCGTGTCCTTCGATGCTCCGGGCATATCGTCCCTTCCTGTCGATTGCGTCAGGGACACTAACTCGCCGCCCCGGGGATAGCATCCAGGCCGATGACCACCGCCACCGCCGAAGCGCTCTCCGACGCCCCGCGCGAGTTCGTATCCAACGCCGCGTGGCCTGTGGATCGGAGGCGAGGAGGTGCCGGCTGCCGACGGGCGCTCGTTCGAGACGATCGACCCCGCGACCGGGCAGCCGATCACCGAGGTCGCCCAGGGCGGCCCCGAGGACGCCGACCGCGCCGTCGCCGCGGCGCGCGAGGCGCTCGACGGCGGCTGGCGGACGCTCTCGCCGGCCAAGCGCGCGGGGCTGATCTACGCCTTCGCCGAGGCGGTCAAGTCCGACCTCGCCAACCTCGCCGAGCTCGAGTCGCTCGACAACGGAAAGCCCGTCGGCTACGCGAAGGGCGACGTCGCGGCGGCGGTCAACCACCTGCGCTACTACGCCGGCTGGCCGACCAAGATCGAGGGCGAGACGATTCCCGTCTCCTCTCCCGACGTCCTCTGTTACACGCGCCGCGAGCCGGTCGGGGTCTGCGCCCAGATCGTGCCCTGGAACTTCCCCGTCCTGATGTCGACCTGGAAGCTCGCGCCGGCGCTGGCGGCGGGCTGCACGCTGATCCTCAAGCCCGCCGAGCAGACGCCGCTGACTGGGCTGCGGCTCGGCCAGCTCGCCCAGCAGGCCGGGATCCCCGACGGCGTCGTCAACGTGCTTACCGGCGACGGCGAGACCGGCGCCGCGCTCGTCGACCACGAAGGCGTGAACAAGGTCGCGTTCACGGGCTCCACCGCCGTCGGGCGCGAGATCGGCGCCAAGTGCGGACGCTCGCTCAAGCGCCTGACGCTGGAGCTGGGCGGCAAGTCCCCCAACATCATCCTTCCCGATGCCGACATCGAGTCGGCGATCAAGGGCTCCTACCAGGGCATCTACTTCAACTCCGGCCAGGCCTGCAACGCGGGCTCGCGCCTATACGTCCACTCCGACCACTTCGACCAGGTGGTCGAGGGGCTCGCCGACCAGGCGCGCAGCGCGAAGCTCGGCCCCGGCACCGATCCCGACACCGAGCTCGGGCCGCTGGTCTCCGAGGAACAGCTCGGCCGCGTGATGGGCTACATCGACCAGGGGCGCGAGGCGGGCGCCGAGGTCGTCGCGGGCGGCGGGCGACCCGGCGGCAACGGCGAGGGCTACTTCGTCGAGCCGACCCTCTTCACCGGCGTCTCGGACGAGATGCCGATCGCGCGCGAGGAGATCTTCGGCCCCGTGCTCGTCGCGATGCCCTTCGACGACCTCGAGGAGGTCGCGGCGCGCGCCAACGACACCGAGTACGGGCTCGCCGCCGGCGTCTGGACGCGCGACATCTCCAAGGCACACAGGCTCGCCGCGATGCTCGAGGCGGGCAACGTCTACATCAACACGTGGGGCGGCGGCGACCCCGCGGCGCCGTTCGGCGGCTTCAAGGCCTCGGGGATAGGGCGCGAGAAGGGCCACGCCAACCTCGACGCCTATCTCGAGATCAAGACGGTCTGGGCGAAGCTCTAGCCGCTCGAGGTCGCCGCGCGTGCCGCGGGGTCGACCGTGACCCGGGGCAGGGGGCTGCCACGCCTTGCAGGCGCGTCGCGCCCCCCGATGCGGAAAAGGAATGGAGATCGGCCAACACGCCATCCGGTGCACACCGTCGGCGTGCCGGCCGTATCCACGGCGCTTCCTTGCGCCGGCGGTCGGCCATCCATGACCTCCCGCTCCAGGCTGGGCATCGGCCTTCCGCGCGCTTCCATCGCAGCTTCGAGCCGATTTCTGGACGCGCGTCCAGCCCTTACGATCCAGGGGCGCCCGGGTGGCCTAACTGGCATGGGCAGGCGGCCTTAAAAGCCGCTGCTCGCAAGAGCGTGCGGGTTCGAGTCCCGCCCCGGGCATAGGGCGCGGGCCGGCGCGCGCGCGGTGCCGCCCCACGCACGGCTGGAACCTAAATTGCGGCGAAATTCTGTGCCTGCGCATCGAACCCGGTGTTACCGTGTTCAGGCAGAAGAGGTCGTTTGGAGGCGTCAGCACTTACACATGCCAGTAGACGTGGGCTGCTCGCCCGCCGATCGCCCGTCCTCAAGCTCCAGGGCGACGAGAAGCTGGTCGCGCTCATCCGCGACGGTCACGCACGAGCCTTCGAGGTCCTCTTCGACCGCTACCAGTCGCGCCTGTTGGCCTTCTGCCAGCACATGGTCGGCTCCCGCGAGGACGCCGAGGACGTGCTCCAGGAGGTCTTCATCGCCGCGCACAAGGCGATGCTCGCCGACACGCGGCACATCAACGCGCGCCCGTGGCTCTACCGGATCGCGCGCAACCGCTGCCTCAACCATCTCCGCCGCCCCGTCCCCGAGGGCGTCGACTCGATGGACATCCACCCGCATGAGAACGGGGCCACGACCTGCGAGCGCGTCGAGAACCGCGAGGAGTTCCGCCGCCTGCTCGCCGACGTCACGCACCTCCCCGAGACCCAGCGCACGGCGCTGCTTCTGCGTGAGATCGACGCGCTCTCCTACGAGGAGATCGCGGTGTCGATGGAGACCACGGTCCCGAGCGTCAAGTCGCTTCTGGTCCGCGCCCGGATAACGCTCGCCGAGGCGACCCAGTCCCGCCTGCTCACCTGCGGCGAGGTCCAGCTCGAGCTCGCCGAGGCCGCCGAGGGCCTGCGCAAGGCCTCGGGCCCGGTGCGACAGCACGTGCGCAGCTGCGAGCCGTGCGCCGACTTCCGCTCCCAGCTTCGCAACGACAGCAAGGCCCTCGCCGCGCTGGCGCCTCTCGGCGTCCTGGCGCTGGCCAGGGAGGCGGTGCTCGCAAAGGTGGCGGGAATCTTCGGAGGCGGGAGCTCGACCGCAGGCGGCGGAGCGGCCGCGGGCGGCGCCGGGGCAGGGGCTGCCGGAGGCGCAGCCGGCGCCGGAGCCGCCGCGGGCGGCATGGGGAGCGCGATCGGAGCGGCCGGTGCCGCGGGCGGCGTGGGCGCGGGAGCGCTCGGCGCCAAGGCCGCGGCCGGCGTCGCGACCGCCGCGCTTCTGACCGCCGGTGCGGTCGAGGTGAACAACTTCGTCGCGAGCGAGACGCCGGCGCCGAGGACGGCCGCCGCGGCGCCCGCCGACGAGCCCGCGCACAGCGCGCATGCCGGAACCGGCGGGATCAACGCGCCGGTCGCCGCGGTGGAGATCAAGAAGCCCGAGGAGCTCGCACCTCCGGCGCCGCCCGCCGAGACCGACCTCGCCGCGGACGCGACCGAGGAGCCCGTCGCTCCCCCGGTCGACCCGGCGGTCGAGGGCGGGACCGAGCCCGCCGAGGACTCGAACGCACACGACCCGACCGCCGTGACCGAGACCGTCGGCGTGGCGCCGGCCGCCTCATACACGTGGACCACGGGCACCGTTCAGCCCGCGCCCGGCGACACCACGGGCGAGACGCCCCCGTCCGACCCCCCGCCGGTCGGCGACGGGTCGCCCCCGCCCGCGGACCCGCCGCCTCCGCCGCCCGCCCCGTAGCGCGGGATAGGAGCCGGAGGGTCAGGCCGCGAGGCCGATGACCTTGAGGCGCCGCGTCAGGCACTGCGCGGCGAAGGCGTGCGTCTCGTCCTTGGAGACGCCGAACATCTCCCAGTCGCCCTCGTCCTCCGCCCACGGCGGGTCGAGGACCTTGTCGGCGATCGGCAGAGCCTCGGCCATCATGTCCTGGATCGCCTTGCCGTAGCGCTCGTCCTCGCGCGCCATGTCGGTCAGGAAGCGGACGCCGAAGGCGATGTGGCGGTGCTCGTCGCGGGCGACGTTCTTGAAGCCCTCGACGAAGCCCGGGAGGGTGCCCTCCTCCTCGTTGTACTCGATGATGAAGTGCTGCCCGGTGAGCGCGAGCACGCCCTCGATTATCAAGTGGTAGAGCGTGATCGCCTCGACGAGCTGGACGGTGTCCTCGGGCTCGGCGGCGAGGCGGTCGACGCGATCCTTGAGCAGATCGTCGAAGAGCTCCCCGAAGCCCTTGTTGAGGTGCTGCTCGGTCTCCTTGAGGCGCCCGGCGAGGCCGTCGGCCTCGAGCACCCCGACCTCGGAGTAGAAGCGGTCGAAGAAGCGCACGTGGCGAGCCTCGTCGGCGATCTGGGTCGAGAGGAAGATGCGCTGGTCCTCGCGTGGCGCGGCGCGCATGATCGGGCCGAGCTCGTCGGTGACGCGCTGCTCGCCGATGAAGAAGGCGGAGAGGCCGTACATGCGGGCGAAGCGCTCCTCGGCGTCGATGCGCTCGTGCCAGTCGACGCGGTCCTGCGAGAAGTCGATCTCCTGGGTGAGCCACTGCTGGCGCTCCCAGAGGTTGTAGAGCTGGTCGTAGCCGAGCAGGTTCGCCTTGCCGCGCGTCCGCGGACTCCTGAAGCGCCGGGTCGGACGTCTCCTGGAAGTCCGACCGGTACATCGTCGACATGGTCCTGCCGCTCGGCGCCTTGGCCTCCATCGCGAGAAAGACTACACCCTGGACTGGCTGGTCAGCCAGGACCGCATGACCGCTCCCGGCGCAGGGATGCCTAGACCGTGTAGCTCTCCCCCGGCTTCAGGATCACGACCTCGGAGCTGGTCCGCGCGCTCGCCTTGACGTCAGACTTGAAGCGCTGCTCGTCGGCCTCGATCGGCGGGAACGTGTCGTAGTGCATCGGGATCACGACGTCGGCGTCGAGCAGCTCGGCCGCCGTGACCGCGTCGTCCTGGTCCATCGTGTAGTGGCCGCCGATCGGGACGAGGGCGACGCTGATGTCGTGGCGCTCCGCGGTCAGCTTGAGATCGCTGTAGAGCGCCGTGTCGCCGAGGTGGTAGACGGTCGCCCCGCCGACGTTGATCACCAGGCCCGCGGAGAGCCCCACCACCGTGCCGTCGGGGAGCGTGTTGGTGTGGAAGGCGGGCACGAGCTTGACCCATCCCCACGGCCGCTCGACCGTGCCGCCGAGGTTGGGGTCGGCGACGTCGTCGATCCCCTGATCCGAGAGCCAGTTCGCGAGCTCGACGATCGCCACGCAACGCGCGCCGCTGCGCTTCGCGACGTCGACGACATGGGCCATGTGGTCGGAGTGGCCGTGGGTGAGGAGGATGTCGGTCGGGTCGACGTCGTCGGGGCCGGCGACGGCTGCCGGGTTGTCCGGGCGCGAGGAAGGGGTCGATCAGGATCCGGTCGTCGCCCGACACGAGCTCGAACGTCGCGTGTCCGATCCAGCGGATGTCCATCTCGGCTAGCCCCTACCCAGGTGGCGTTTGAAGAAGTCCACCTCAGTCCTCCTCGTCGTCGCTCTTTGAAAGCTCCTGCGCCAGCGCCCAGCCGACGGCCACGCCGACCAGCATCCCCATCCGCGCCTCCTCCGCGAGCAGGGTGCGGACGGCGGTCATCCGCTCGCCCGAGTCGGGGACCGTGGCCGCCTTGAGCACCTGCGCCTCGTGCGACTCGCCGAACCAGCCGCCGGCCTCGAGCGCCTGGGCGAGCACGCCCTGGAGCTTCGGGGCCGCCGTCGCGACGAGCGACTCGGCGTCGCGGAAGCGGTCGGGGTCCGACAGCGCCGCGATCGCGGCGTCGAGCTGCTC
The DNA here is from genome assembly GCA_963838145.1 of uncultured Thermoleophilia bacterium. Classification (GTDB taxonomy): domain Bacteria; phylum Actinomycetota; class Thermoleophilia; order Solirubrobacterales; family 70-9; genus DASPWW01. Next base: position 115,198 of record CAWIPX010000007.1, on the reverse strand, counting down.
CTCGGAGTAGGCGGCGGGCACGGGCGGCAAGATACCGGCGCGAGCGCGGATCTCCGACCCCGAGCGCTGGCGCTCGGGCCCGCTTCCTACACCGGGCCTTCGCCGCAGGGCCGGTGACGGTGGGACCGGGGCCTTACGGCCCCCTGGAGCCGTTCGATGCCAATGGGATCGCCCTGCCGGCCGGCTTCACCTCGCGCGAGATCGCTCGTGGCCAGAGCCCCGTCGCGGGATCGGTGCCTCCATACGTCTGGCATGGCGCGACGGACGGCCAGGCGACCTTCGCGTCGCTCGGGCCCGGGGGGAGCCCGGATGGGGGCTGGATCCTCGTCGCCAACTCGGAGATCCCCGTCGCGGGCGGGGTGTCGGGCGTCGAGTTCGCGCCCGACGGGGACGTCGAGCGCGCCTACCGCGTGCTCGCCGGGACGTCCTCGAACTGCGCCGGCGGGCCGACGCCGTGGGGGAAGTGGCTGTCGTGCGAGGAGCACGACGAGGGCCGGGTGTGGGAGTGCGACCCGACGGGCGTGCTGCCCGGCATCGACCGCCCGGCGATGGGCATCTTCGCGCACGAGGCGGCGGCCGTCGACCCTGACCGCGAGGTCGTCTACCTGACCGAGGACGAGGGCCAGGGCTGCCTCTACCGCTTCACACCAGACGTCTACCCCGACCTCTCCTCCGGCCTGCTCGAGGCGGCGGTCGTCGACGGCGGGGGCAACGTGACCTGGGAGGAGGTCCCCAACCCGCTCGGCGGCGCGCTGGACCCGACCCGCGAACAGGTGCCGGGCGCGGCGCGCTTCGCCGGCGGCGAGGGCATCTGGTACGACGAGGGCAAGGCCTACTTCACGACCAAGGGCGACAACCGCGTGTGGCTCTTGGACGCGGCGTCCTCGACGATCGAGATCCTCTACGACGCGAGCGCCGTCGGCCCCGACGCGCCCCTCAGCGGCGTCGACAACATCACGGTGTCGCAGGCGGGCGACATCTACGTCTGCGAGGACGGCCGCGACCACGACATCTGCCTGATCACCACGAGATTCGAGATCTCGCGCTTTCTCAAGCTCGACCCGACGAAGCACAGCGGGCCGCCCGAGGGCTCCCCGTTCGAGGACAACGAGACCGTCGGCGTCGTGTTCTCACCCGACGGCACGCGCATGTACTTCGGCGCCCAGCGCAGCTTTGCGGTCGGAGGCGACCCCAACCTCCCGGCGGGCGTCGTCTATGAGGTCTCGGGCCCGTTTCGTCAGCCGGGGGGCGGCGAGCCGGGCGGCGGCGCGGCGCAGCCCGTCGATCAGCCGGGGATCAACCTGCGCGTGCGCGCCGGGCGGCGCCAGGGGATCGAGCGCTTCCTGCGCAACGGCCTTCCGATCGAGATCGAGATCGACGCCCCAGCCGGCATCGAGGCGAAACTGCGGGTGCCGGCGCCCGGCCGCGGTTCGAAGCTCAAGACGATCGGCAGGGCGAGCACGAGCGTCGCGCTTCAGAGCGCCACGAAGCTGCTCGTCGAGCCGACTGGCGACGCCGAGCGCTTGCTCGAGGGACGCGACCACCTCGGCGCCAGGCTCAAGGTCACGGCGTCGGGCGCCGCGGGGCGCGAGGTCGCGCGGCGGCGCGTCACGATGCGGCGCCGCGGGCGCCCCTAGCCGCGGCGCCGCTCCCACATCTCGAGCGTGCCGACGTCGCGGTAGCCGAGCGCGCTCGTAGACCGGCCTGCCGAGCTTCGTCGCCTGGAGGGTCGAGATGTCGCAGCCGCGCGCGAGGCCGTCCTCGAGCGCGACGTGCATGAGACGGCTGGTCAGCCCGCGCCCGCGGGCCTCCGGCAGCGTCGCGACCCAGTAGACGCCGCAGTCGTCGTCGACGTCGAGTGTCGCGACGACGGACGCCGGCTTGCCGTCCAGACGGGCGCGATAGAAGCGCAGGAGGCCCTCGGGCGGCCGGCCCATCCCGCGCGCGAAGGTGCCGTCCTCGTAGCCGTAGGCGCGATCGTTGATCGCGCAGACCTCGTCGAGCGAAGCCTCGGAGTCCCAGTCGAGGTCGCCCGGGTCGGGCTCGGGCATGTCGTCGAGGTCGAGGACCATTGCGAGCGGCGTCGCGTCGAGCCTGTGGCCGGCGTCCTCGAGCATCCGCGCCGAGTCGCGGTCGGCCTCCGGCACCCAGACCGTCCACGCCTCGACCCCGGCCTCGTCGTAGGCGGCGGCGAGCTCGTCGAGCGCCGAGGCGAGCGCGTCGTGGCTCTCGTAGAGCACGGAGTTGAAGACCGAGCGCTCGGGCACCGCCGGGTTGACCGCGGCGAAGACCCCGACCGGCTCGAGCACACCGCCGCCGTCGACCGAGGCCGCGCCGGCCGCGAACGCCGCCGCGAAGGTCTCGTACATGCGGCCGTGCCAGCCGGAGTGGGTGTAGGGCTCAGTCATTCAAACGCGGCTCTGCCGCGAGCAGCATGTGCCGTTGGTGATTCCCGCTTGAGCGCCAGGGTGACCCCGTCGGCGATCGCGAGCATCGCGACGTCGACGCGCTCGTCGGACGCGATGCGCTCGTTGAGCGCCGCGATCGCGGTCGCGCTCTCGTCTTCGGGATCGGGTCCAGGACGCGGCCCGCCGCGAGCACGTTGTCGATCGCGATCAGGCCGCCCGGTCGCAGGCGGGTCAGGCATTCCTCGTAGTACTCGGAGTAATTGCCCTTGTCGGCGTCGATGAAGGCGAAGTCGAAGCTCTCGTCGGCGGGCATCGAGCGCAGGGTGTCGAGCGCCGGGCCGAGGCGCAGGTCGATGCGATCGGCGACGCCCGCCTCGTCGAAGTAGCGGCGCGCTATTTCGGCGTACTCCTCGCTCAGCTCGCAGGCGACGAGCTCGCCGTCATCGGCCAGGCCCGCGGGCGATGCAGATCGCCGAGTAGCCGGTGAAGGTCCCGAGCTCGAGCGCGCGGCGCGCGCCGATCGCGCGCACCAGAAGGGTCATGAAGGCGCCCTGGTCGGGGGCGATCTGCATCACCGAGATGTCGCCCATCTCCTCGGTCTCCTCGGCGAGGCGGCGCAGGACGTCGTCCTGACGCACCCCGTGCTCGAGGAGGTAGCCGTAGAGGCGCTCGTCGAGGGGGTTGTACTTGCTCACCCGGCGGCGTCCGGGCGCGTGGCGCGAGCCGCGGCCCAGCCGGCGGCGGCGCCGACGAGCCCTCCGGCCACGGCCGCGACGATGCTGGCGTAGGTCTCGACGAGCGGCAGGGCGAGCAGGACGACGGCGATGACGGCTACGCCGATCGCGTCGTAGTCGTCGCCCGGATCGGCGCGCGCCTCGCTGTGGCGCAGCACGGTCCACGCGCACAGCGCCCCGAGCGCCATGCCGTTGCCGCCCGCCGCGATGAGCACCGCCCCCGGCTCGAGCGCGTCGAGCGCGTCGGCGGCGAGCATCCCGAGCGATCCGCAGGCGAGCAGCAGTATCAGCGCCGAGAACATGCCCAGGCGCCGCTCCAGCGAGGGCACGAAGATCGCCAGCGCGACGCCGACCACGAACAGGTAGCCGAGGTCCTCGTATACGAACGGCGCCGCGAGGTAGCGCCACCACTCCGAGCCCACGGAGCCGACGATCGCGCCGACCTCGGTCGGCGCGAGGTCGGCGGCGATCTGGACGAGGAAGAGGACGGCGGGGGCGAGAATCACGATCAAGGTCGCGTAGGGACGCTCCATCGCCCCGAGGCGCGGAAAGCGGGGGCTGCGCCGCCGCTTGGGGCGCTCGGTGGTCGTGAACTCGTCGCCGTGGCGCTCGAGCTTCGGCGCCCGCTTTCGCAGCCGCGTCCCGCAGTAGGGGCACTCGGTGACGTAGGGGCTGACCTCGGAGCCGCAGCTCTTGCAGACGACGCTCAATTCGGGCGCGGTCATCGAGGCGAGGATATTCCCAACGCGAAGCGGGCCGGGCGCTCGCGCCGCCCGTCAGGCGGCGTCGGGGCGGCTTCGCTCGGCGAGCTCGCGGACGATGGCGCGCACGTCGCCGTCACGCTCGAAGGCCTCGTGCTGGCGCCGCGCCCCGGTCCCGTTGGCGATCAGGTCCTCGACGCCGCCCAGCTCGCCCTCGCAGCCCAGCTCCTCGGCGCAGGCGCCGACCTCGTCGAGCAGGTGGCGCACCATCTCGACGGCGGGGCGCTGCCTGGCCTGCGGAAAGTCCACGAGCTCGCCCTCGAGGCCGCGCAGGGCGGCGCGGACCTTGTTGTCGTCGACGAGCTCGGCCGGCGCCTCGGTCAGTGGCTCGCCGTCGTCGAAGAGCTGCGAAAGCCGGTAGCAGAGCGCCAGCGTGAGCGCCGCGAGGCCGAGGGTGTGCTCGAGGCGCGTCTGCTGGTCGAACACGCGCGTCTCGACCGTGCCGAGCCTGGGATGTGGGCGAACGTCCCACCAGAGGTATGTGTAGTCCTCTATCGCCCCGCTTTCCATCATCAGCTCGACGCGGCGCGAGTAGATCTCCCAGGTCCCGTAGTGGGGCGGGATGCCGTTTCGCGGGAAGGCGCGGAAGACCGGGGTGCGGGCGGACATCATTCCGGTGTCCTGGCCGCGCCAGAAGGGCGAGTTCGACGACAGCGCGAGCAGCAGCGGGAGGTAGCGGCGCACGCCGTCGGCGACGTAGATCGCCTTGTCGGCGCCCTCGATCGCGACGTGGACGTGTGTGCCGAAGATGAGCTCCTGGCGAGCCACCCACCCGAGGTCGTCGACGAGCTGCTTGTAGCGCGGGCGATCGACGATCTCCTGCTGCTCCCAGAGCGCGAACGGGTGCGTTCCCCCGGCCCCGATCAGGAGCCCGCGCTCCTCCGCGACCCGCGCGACCTCGAGGCGCAGCGTGCGCAGCTGCTCGCCCGCGGACGCGACGTCCTCGCAGGGCTTCGTCGCGACCTCGAGCACGGACTTCATCAGCTCCGGCTTGACGTAGCCGGGGATGTCCTCGGGCACCGCGGCGAGGATCGCCTCGACCTCCTGCGCGAGATCGAGGCTCTCGGCGTCGATCAGCATCAGCTCTTCCTCGATGCCGATCGTGAACGGAGGCCCGTTGAATTCGTGTTCGAGCACGGCGAAACCGGGTTGACCACCCGGGCGCGGCGCATGGTAGACGTGCGTTCGGAGGGCGATCCGCGCGTCCACGGGGACCCCCCTGGCATACCTATACTCAGAGCGCCCCGACCGAAGGAGTCTCGCGAATGGAAATCAAGGCGGTCCCCGAGCAGAAGTCCCTCCTCCAGGTGCTCGAGCCTGGCAAGCGCACGCGGCTCCGAAGGCTGCTCTTCGAGTTCGGGCCGGGCAAGGGGACGCTGCTTCTGCTGCCGATCGACCAGGGGATCGAGCACGGCCCGCGCGACTTCTTCCCCAACCCCGCCTCGAAGGACCCCGAGTACCAGTTCCGCCTCGCCGCCGAGGCCGGCTACTCGGCGATCGCGTGCCAGATCGGGCTCGCCGAGAAGTACTACCCCGACTACGCGGGCCAGGTGCCGCTGCTGCTCAAGGTCAACGGCAAGACCGACCTGCCGCCGTCAGATGCGGCGTTCTCGACGACCAACGCGTCGGTCGAGGACGCGGTGCGCCTCGGCGCCGACGCGGTCGGCTACACGCTTTACGTCGGCTCGCCGCGCCAGGACGAGGACCTGCACCAGCTCAAGGGCGTGCGCGAGGACTGCGACCGCTACGGCATGCCGCTCGTCATCTGGGCCTACCCGCGCGGCTCCGCGGTCGCGGCGAAGGGCGGCCAGAACTCGTTCTACGCGATCGACTACGCGGCGCGCCTGGCGATGGAGATGGGCGCCGACGTCGTCAAGCTCAACCTGCCGAAGGCCGACCCCGAGAAGGACAAGGACGCCCCGGCGCCCTACAACGAGGGCGGCTTCTCGGAGGAGGAGATGGTGCGCCAGGTCGTCTCGTCGGCCGGCCGCTCACTCGTCGTGCTCTCGGGCGGGTCGAAGATCGACGACGACAAGCTGCTCGAGCAGACGCGGCTGATCATGGAGAACGGCGGCTCGGGCGTGATCTACGGCCGCAACGTGTGGCAGCGCGAGCACTCCGAGGCGCTCGAGATCATCGAGCAGATCAAGGAGATCATGCTCTCGAGCGTCACGCGGATTCCGTAGCGCCCTCCGCGCCCGACCTTCCGCGGCCGCCTCGGCCATCGGGATCCGCGCGGCCCCGCCGGGGAGAGTGGGCACTGCCATGGGTTTGCGGCCACGCCCCGGGCGGGTACCACCCGATGTAGGGACAGCGGGACATCAATGGCAGGGAGGTTTTGAAGATGGCATTCATGGACCGAATGCGCAGGAGGCCCGCACACGAGGGGCCGGGCGACGGCCGCGACGTGGTCGCGACCGAACGCCAGCACGACGAGTACGGCGGCACCAACTGGGGCGCCGCGTTCTTCGGCTGGATCGTCGCCGTGGGCGTCGGCGCCCTGCTGACGGCGCTTCTCAGCGCCGCCGGCGCGGCGATCGCGCTGACCGAGCTGACCCCCGGCGAGGCCGCGGACAGCGCGGAGACGATCAGCCTCGTGGGCGGGATCGCGCTGCTCGTCGTGGCCCTGATCTCGTACTTCGCCGGCGGTTACGTCGCGGGGCGGATGTCGCGCTTCGACGGCGGCCGGCAGGGTCTGGGCGTGTGGATCGTCTCGATCGTCGTCGCGATCGTGCTCGCGATCATCGGAGCGATCGCCGGGTCGGAGTACAACGTGCTCGGCGGTCTCGAGCTGCCGCGCATCCCGATCGACGAGGGCGACCTGACCACCGGCGGCGTGATCTTCCTCGTCGCCTCGGTGATCGGCACGCTGCTCGCCGCGATGGCGGGCGGCAAGGCCGGCGAGCGTTACCACCGCAGGGTGGACGCGCTCGGCGCCGCACCCGCCCGGGACGGGCGCCGAGACGTGGCGCCCGACACCGATGGCCGTCGCCGGACCACGCCGGACCGCGAGGCCGCGGCTCGCCGCTGACAGCGGTCGCGCGGCGCCAGGTCGCGCCCCGAGCTCCCGAGAGGCGCCCCCCGGGGCGCCTCTCGGCGTTCGGGCGTCCGATTGCAGGGCGGCGGATCCGCCGCCGCCGGGCTTAGCTTCGACGCGTGTCCGCGAGCGTGAGGCGACATCCCGGCCTGGGGGCGTTCGTCCTGCTCGCCGTTGCGGTCGCCCTGCTGGTGCGGGGGTGTGGCGACGACGGGGCCGAGCGCCATGCTGGAGGAGGCCGCGGCGGCGACGCCGGCGGCGAGCAGTTCGCCGGCGGCGAGCGCGTCGAGGCCGAGGTCCTGCGAGCCGTCGACGGCGACACGATCGAGGTCGTGCTCGACGGCGCCGAGGAGGACGTGCGCTACATCGGCGTCGACACCCCGGAGTCGGTCGCGCCGGGCCAGCCGGTCGAGTGCTACGGCGAGGCGGCGAGCGAGTTCAACGCCGAGCTGGTCGAGGGCGAGGACGTGACCCTCGTCTTCGACGCCGAGCTGCGCGACAGGTACGGGCGCCTGCTGGCCTACGTCTACGTCGGCGAGCTGCTGGTCAACGCCGAGCTCCTGGAGCAGGGGTTCGCGCGCACGCTCGAGATCGAGCCGAACACGTCGAAGGCACCCCGATTCGCGCGCCTCGCCCGCCGTGCAGGCGCCGCGGGACTCGGCCTCTGGGGCGCATGCCAGGCATGAGGGGCGGCTACTGCGGGCCCGGTCAGGGGCTCGCCGGCGCAGGGCCGTCTGGTACGTTGGACGGCGCTCCAGCCGCGCTCCGCGGCCCTTCCTGGGAGCGTCATACGCATGGACCAAGAGTCCGGGACAGCCACGGCACCGCGCCTGAGACAGAGCGCGGAGCAGTTCGAGCTCGCGTTCGAACAGGAGATGGCGGCCGAGCGCCGCCGTCGCAAGCAGCTGCGCGCGCGCGCCGTCAACCGCTCCCGGGCACGCCGCATCTCGCGCACCGAGTCGCACGGCAGGATTCGCTTCAGCGTCCTGTTCATCGCGCTCACGGTCACCGTGATCACGGTGGTCGTCGTGATGTTCGAGACGCTCGCCTGGCTCATGGCTCCCTCCTGAGGAGCCTCCGGGCGAACGGGATGCCGTTAGCGAGCCTTGCTCGTGGCCTCGTCGACGGCCTGCGAGGCGGCCCTGCCCCCGGCGGCGATCCGCTCCTCCTGGATCGCGAGGTAGACCTCCTTGCGGAATACCGGCACGTCGCGGGGAGCCGCGATTCCGACGCGGACCTTGTCGCCGGAGACAGCCAGGACCGATACCTCGACCTCGTCGCCGATCATGATGCTCTGGTTGGTCTTGCGGGTCAGAACCAGCATGCTGGTGCCCCTGTCTCGAGCCGCCCTCTGCGGCTGTTTACGGATTCCGATTCGCTCGCTGCCGAGCCTAACCTCCCCAACTCCCGCTTGTAAACCCCCTATCCGCGGTGCCCTCGTGCCCACGAGACGGGCTTTTGCCCGTTGAGTAGTATCGCCCGCTCCCACCCATGGCCAAGAAACCGCTGCGATCGCAGCTAAATCAGATTCGCGCCTGGGTCCAGGAGGGTCGCACCGACGCCTGGATCGCGCACCAGCTCGAGCTCCCCGCCGCAGAGCTGGCGGAGTTCAAGCGCCGCCACGGCCTGACCGCCGAGGGCGGCGGCGACCCGGGCGACGTCGACCTTCGCGACGAGATCGAGGCCGAGATCGAGGCCGCGACGCGCGAGGCCGAGGAGGAAGAGGCCGAGGAGGAGGACGAGGCCGAGGCCGACGAGGAATCCGACGAGGCGGAGGAGGGCGACGAGGCGCCGGGCGACCGCGAGAGCCGTGCCGACGCCGAGGGAGAGGGCGCCGGGCGCCCCAGGCGCCGGCGCCGGCGCGGCGGACGCGGACGAGGCCGTGGACGCGGCGGCGAGGGCGGCGGGCGCGAGGGCCAGCGAAACGGCGCGCGCGCCACCGTCGAGGGCACCTTCGACCACGGCGGCGAGGAGGGCTTCGGCCTCTGGCTCGACCCGGCGGTCCAGGACGACCCCGCCTACACCGAGCACTGGGCCGGCCACCGCGCCGTCGACGTCGTGATCGAGCCCGATCGCATCGTCATCAGGCGCCGGGACTAGCCGAATCACCAACTTCACATGCTTGTCGCGGCGGAGCCGCGCTCCAGCGCCCTACTCCCAGACTTCGTCCGGCGCCCGCTCGAGGTCCTCGATCACGGCCTCCAGCGCGTGGAGGTCGGCCGACTCGACCCCCTCGGAGAGCAGGCCCTGGGCCGTCGCGTCGCGCGTCGCGACGCTCGAGGTCGAGAAGAGGTACTCGCCGATCTTGGCGTCGTGCTCGGTGGGCTCGGCCGACGCCGGGGCGCGCTCGACCGCGAGGCGGCGAAGGGCAAGCACGACGCGCTCTCCCCCATTTCCGTTTCCGTCGGCCCTGCGGCCGATCTCGTCGACCGGCAAGCGCTCGGAGACGGCCATGCGCAGCGTCTCGCGGTCCCCCGCGTCGAGCTCGCGCAGGGCGCTCCCGGGGTCGAAGCGCTGCCGCGGGCGGCGGACCGCCGAGCGCACCACGTCGACGAGCGCCCCGCGGTGCAGGCGCGGGACGATCCCGGCGCTGACGGCGACGACGAGGTAGAGCAGGAAGAGGCCCGTCGCGAGCCCTGCCTGGACAAGGAACTCCTGGGGGTCGATCAGGTAGTAGATGGCGGTCGCGGCGGCGGCCAGCGCGAAGGCGCCGGCGAGCGGCTTGTACTCGACGTGCAGCGGCTTGCGACCGATCTGGGAGCGGCGAAACAGGAAGACCGAGGCGAGGCCGAACGAGAGCACCATCGCGAGCGGCGCTCCGACGAGCCCCAGCCAGGGCACGAGCACGAAGGCGAGCCCGACGAACGCGATCGCGGCGGTGACGACCGAGAGCGTGTAGAAGCGCCGCTTGCTCTGCAGCGTCCCGGCCTTGTTCATCGCCCGCAGCACGTAGGGCGCGAGGGCGCCGGCGGCGAGCAGCGGGATGTAGTTCGCGGCGTCTTCGAACGAGGACGGGGCGAGGCGAACGACCGCGGGTGAGAACAGGGTCACCGCGAGCAGCGCCGTTATGCAGGTGAGCCCGAAGTAGGTCAGCATCGCTCCGCGCGCCACCCCGACGCCGTAGTGGTCGTCCACGGCGGCGAACGTCATCGTGCGCTTGAGCGGGCGCCACGCCTTGAAGAAGGCGGCGGGCACCGCGGCGAGCAGGAAGGCCGTCATCGAAGCGAGCTGGTAGATGCCGAGGTCGGTCGGGGAGACGAAGCGCGAGACGATGAACTTGTCCGCGTGGCCGACCGTCCAGTAGGAGACGATGATCGGGATCCGCACGTAGCCGCGGCCGAAGATCGAGATCGCGATGTGCGGGTCGAGATCGACCTCGTAGCTGGAGCGGATCGCGAACATCGCGATCACGGCCGAGACCGCGGTCCCGATCGCCCAGGCCGCGATCGCGCCCTCGAGCCCGGCGCCCGCCGCGACGAACGCGACGACGGCGGCGAGCAGCAGGATCGGCCGCACGGAGCTGAGCACCACGAACGAGACCGGGCGGCGCTCGAGCCGCACGACGTTCGAGGTCAGCGTCCAGACGCCCTCGAACCCGCCCGCCAGCGTCGCCCAGACGATCAGCATTCCGTCGGCGCCGTCGCCGAGGAGAAGGTCTGCGATCGCGTCCGAGAACGGCCACACGATCGCGGTGACCACGAACGTGAGCGCGAGCGACAGGAAGATCCCGTTGCCGAGGATGCGGTCGCGGTCGCCGGTGGTGGTGAGGTCCTCCTCGTCGTCGTCATCGTCCTCGTCGTCCCCGCCGAAGACCTGCATGTAGGTGCCGCGCTTGGTCGCGATCTTGAACAGCAGCGTGATCAGGCTGGCGAAGAACAGCAGCAGCCCGAAGCGCCCGAAGTTCGCCGGGCCGAGGTAGTGCGCGACGACGAGCGCGCTGGCGAACGTCAGCAGGTGGACCAGGAACAGCCCGCCGAGGTGCACGGACGAGTGCTGCATGATCCGGCCGCCGAGCGCGGCGCCGGTTCCGCCCCCGGAGGGGGAGCCTCGATCGTTCACGGCGCTCAGGATAGGCGCCCGCGGAGCCGCGAAAGCGCGGAAATGACCAACTTCACCCAGCTTCTCGCGGCAGAGCCGCGCTTTACGAAATGACCAACTTCACCCAGCTTCTCGCGGCAGAGCCGCGCTTTACTAAACCGACCAGCTCTCGAAGCCGCGCCCGGTCAGCTCGCGCAGGCGGTCGGCGTCCTCGTGGAGGACCTCGATCACCTCGGGGCCGAGCGCGCCGCGCACGTCGGGCCTGGGTATCGGGCGCCCGAGGACCCCGACGTCGAGCGCGTTCCAGAACGCCTTCGGCAGGCGCGAGCCGACCGCCGTCTTTCGCAGCGGCTGGACCTTGACGCCGAGCGCGGTCGCGCGGCGCTTGCGGGTCGTGCGGTGGCGCTCGCTGTGAAAGCTGGGATGCTCGAAGTCCGGATCGACGCCGAGGAAGCCGAAGACCTTGCGCAGGGTCTCCGATCGCCGCAGGCGCAGGTCCTCCTGGTCGATGACGAGGACCTGGGAGAGCGTGTAGTGGTTGAGGAACTGGCGCAGCTGGGCGTGGTACTTGCTGCGCAGCACGTAGGTCGTGTTGGGGTGCAGCAGCGTCTCGCGCAGGTCCCCCTTCTCGCGGCGCTTGGCGTAGTTGTGGACCCAGTGCGCGGCGATGCGCTCGAGCGGGTCGCGGACGAGGAAGATCAGCTTCGCGCCGGGGACGACCTCGTGCATGCGCTCCGAGATCCCGAGGTGGTGGGGGTAGGTCGTGTAGTTGGGCGACGACTCGCCGCGCACGGCGGCCTCGGGATCGAAGTGCTCGCGGTACCACTCCACCCCGCGCGACCAGTTGCGCTCGCCGATGAAGAAATTGAGCTCCTTGGGCCTCGACATCGAGATCTCGGGATGCGTCCCGAGGATGTAGTGCAGGCCGGTCGTGCCGCACTTCTGCGCCCCGATGACGACGAGGTTGGGCAGCGCGCCACGCGGGTCGAGCGCCTGCTCGCCCTTGCTCTGGGGTGCCTGTGTGGCGGCCTCCGTCACGGGCGATGAGGGTACAAGCCCCCGGGCCGTCCCCAAGCCGGAAACGCCCTACGCAGGCAGGTACTCGATCGCGTATCCGGCGCGTCGCAGCGGGCCGAGGTCGCCGGCGTCGGTGACCACGAGGATGCGCTCCGGGGGCTCGCCGAGGTGATCGGGCACGGGCTCGAGCGCTTCGGTGAGCTCCTCCGCGGGGACGCCGCGCGCGTCGCACACGGCGCGCGGCGCGCGATAGCCGAAGCCGAAAAGCAGATGAGCGGGCACCCGCGCCAGCATCCAGGCGTAGAAGACCGGCCGGTAGCGCCATCCCTGGCGCCGCTGCCGCGACCTCACCGGCGCCGGCCGGCGGGCGAGGTCCGAGAGCGCGCGGGCGGCCTTCTCGGCGCCGTTGGCGCCCCCGAGCTGCGTCGCGCGCGCCGAGATCCGCTCGCGCGCGCCCTGATCGAGCAGCTCGCCGAGCCTGTCGGTGAGGTCTGGCGCATCGGGGCCCTCGACCGCGAGCCCGGCGCCCATGCGCTGCGCCCAGCGGGCGCGCGCGCCCTGGTCGTCGAGCTCGCGCGGCATCGGGACGAACAGCGTCGGCACACCGAGGTGCAGCAGCTCGTGGAAGGCGTTGTAGCCCGCCGCCGTGACCGTGAGGTCGATGGCGCGCAGGTAGCGCGCCATCGGATAGGTATCGCGGATCCGGACGACTCCCTCGGGGAGGGTCAGCTCGCGCGAGATGCTCGACTCGAGCGCCGCGACCTGGACGCCGGGCTCGGCGGCGAGGCGCTCCAGGCAGCGCTCCACCGTGCGGTCGACGGCGTCGCTGCCGGCGCCGATCTGGACGAGGGCGTTGACACGGCCGGGCTCGAGGCCGAGCTCGCGCTCCGCGTCGCCGCGCGCGAGCAGGTCGGACTCGTCGAGGAGGACGATCGGCGGCACGACGAGCGCGTCGTCTCGGCGCTCGGCGGTCAGCCCGCGGTCGTCCTCCGCGGCCAGCTCGCCCGGCTCGAGCACGAGGTCGAAGGCGTCCTCGGTCGCGAGGAACTCGCGCCCGGCGCCCGGCTGCCACATCGCGCGCCGCGACCACATGGCCGGCAGCTCCGGGTTCTCGTGGAGCACGTCGAGCAGCGCCGCGTAGGGATGCACTCCGTCGAAGACGACCGCCGCCGGGTCGAGCTCGGCGACGAGGGCGCGGAGGCGGTCGCGCAGGCGCCCGTGCCAGCTCCACTCCGAGCCCGCGCCGGGGGTGCGGTACGAGGAGAGGTACTCGACGCGGAAGCCGAGGCGCCCGACGACCGGCGCCGCCGCCGAGAGCGTGAAGATCGCCGGCTCGAGGCCAGGGTCGAGCCGCTTGCCGACCGCGATGCTCCTCGTGAGGTGGCCGAACCCGGTCCCGTTGCTGGTTACGAAGAGAACCGCACTCATCCGCCCGCGCGCTCCCGCGCCTCGAGCAGCTGCGGCGCGCAGTGGACGCCCTCGTCGGAGAGCTCGCGAAGCGTGCGCGCGTAGCGCCGCGCGACGCGCTTCTGCTCGCGGCCCGACAGCCCGTGGCGCCAGCCGCCTCCCGGCGTCTTTTCGGGGTCGAGCATCGTCACCTCGAGCCGGTCGGGCCAGACGCCGTAGCGTCGCGCCCTCCTCGCGCACGCGCACGCCGGCGTCTATCGCGCGCAGGCCCCGCGCCCAGCGATCGAGCGCCGCAAGCAGCTCACCCGCGGTCCGCACGCCGCGCTCGCGGATCGCCGCCTCGCGGCCGTCGCGAACGGCGTGAATGAAGCGCGACTCCGGGAAGAGGCGCTCGATGATCGGCGCGTAGACGAGGTTGGCGTGGGAGTGCTCGACGACGGCCTCGACTCGCGAGCGCTCCGCGAACGGCGTCACGATCTCCATGACCAGGCGGCGGCAGCAGCCGATCGGATCCCCCTCGTAGCCGGCCGAGAGGCGATCGAGCGCCCCCGCGAGCTGCCCCGCCGTGAGGATGTGCTCGAGCCGGCCGGCCCACCAGCGCTCCCCGACAGCCTCGCGAAACCCGGCGAGCGTGATCCTGCCCTCGAGCAGGTCGCCGACGCCGCGCGGCGAGCAGTGCAGCTCGAGCGCCACGGGCAGCGCCTCCCATCCCGTCGCCGTGCCGACCGAGGCGGCGACCGCCGCGGTGTCGGCGCGATCGAGCCCGCCGACGAAAGTGACCTGCACGGGGGGAGCGCTCGCGCTAGTCGCGCGAGTCCTCGTAGACCCGGCGCAGGAGCGGGGCGCAGTGGACCTCGGCTGCCTCGAGGCGCTCGAGCGTCCCCTCGTAGTAGCGCAGGACCTCCGCGGCGCCCTCGTCGGTGAGGTCGCGGCGCCAGCGGTCGCGGTTGGCGCGATCGGCGCTCATGCGGCGCTTGAAGTAGCGGCGCACGCGCGGCTCGCGGTCGATGCCGAGGAACTCGTGCACGCTGCGATAGGTCTGGCGGCGATTGTCGCGGACGAGGTCGTCGAGGCTGATCGTCAGCAGCTTGTCGGGGGGAAGCTGCTTCGCCGAGTCGTCGATCGCGCGGATGCGCTTCTCCCACCAGTCGATCCCGGAGATCACGTCGGTGGGGTGCTCGCGCTTGGAGCGCTTCTCGACCTTCGAGGACCCGGCGTCGCGGCCGTCGCGCACGGTGTGGATGAACTTCGACTCTGGAAAGATGCGCAGCAGGGTCGGCCCCGCGAGGACCGTGTCGCTCGACATCTCGATCAGCCCGGGCTTGTTCTCCTCGTCGGCGAGCGGGCGGAAGAGCTCCAGGAAGAGGTTGCGGCAGCAGGCGACGGTCTCGGGGGAGCCGGGCTCGCCGTCAGCCGGGTATTCCGCCTCGAAGCGGTCGACGCAGGCCTCGAAATGCTCCTCGTCGACGAGCTTGTGGAGGCCGCGCACCTCGCGGCCCATTGCCAGCTTCGGGACCAGCGCGGGGGCGAACTCGCCGGCCTTGACGCGGTACCACCAGAACTTGCGCAGCTTCTTGAGGAACTCGCCGACGCCGACCTCGCCGGAGAGGAGGTCGGGGTAGCCGCGAGGGTTGCAGTGAAAGCGGACCTCGTTGCGGATGTTGCGGTAGAAGGAGTGGCGCCCGAGCATCTTGGCGACGACGTGCGTGCCGCTGCGCCCCGTTCCGCCCACGAATACGAGCGGCGGCGGGCCCGCGTGGGAGTCCGGCGCGGCCACGCCCGCGGTCGCGCTGTCGGTGCCTTCCTCGGTCATCTGGATCGGGTGCATGGCTGGGCGTCGAGGCTAACAACCTTTTGGGCAGAGCCCGGCCCGCGAACGGGCGTCATTTCCCGACGCTGAACCAGTCCACGTAGCGCCCGCAGGCCTCGGAAAGGGGGACCTCCTCGCCGCCGCCGGGGCGCGTCGCGGCAATTTCCCCGAGCCAGGTCGTGTGCTCGACGCCGAGGTGCCGCTGATAGGTCTCGAGCGGTTGCTGGGAGATCGTCAGCTCGACCGGATCGCCCCCGCGCACGTTCAGCTCTCCGGCGGGCCAAAACGGCCCCTGCCCGGGCGCGTAGGCGAACCATCCCTCGAGTGACGCCGGCAGGTCCTCGTCGAGCCCCGGTCCCGCGATCTCGATGCCCCGAGGGCTGTGGTACTGAAGCGACAGGTTCCAGCGGCCGGGCGCGAGTGGCAGGCGGATCGTGGACTCGCCGCCGGTGATGAACCATGGCCGCGGCCGCCACGAGTCCGAGACGACGGGCTCGGGGGTGACCATCGCGGTGCCCTCCTTCTCGGAGAGAGCGCGGCCGCCCGGCTCGTTGCAATCGAGCACCGCTCCGGGGGCTCCGTGTTCCTCGTCGAGGACGCCGTGCTCGGGCGTACGCAGGAAACGGCGCCACAGCGTGTACGACGGCGTGACGTGGGTCGGCTGCCAGTTGGGCTGCTCGAGGCTCTGGTAGTCGGCGGAGGTCGTGATCGCGAAGCGGAACTTGTCCATGCGGGCGTCGGGCACCGTGTCGAGGTCGAGCGGCAGGCCCTGGTCCCAGCGCTTCGCGCGCCGCGCCGGGAGGTCCTGGCTCGGCACGTAGCCCCCCGGGCTTCCGACCAGAGCGCCCTCGAGCCGGGCCGGCGCGAAGCGATCGGGCACCAGATAGAGCACCCGGTCGCCTTCGACGATCGGCAGCAGCTCACGCAGATCCGAGATCCGGTCCGTCGTCCCGACCGGGACGGCACGCAGGGTGATGAAGGTCGAGCCGGCGGCGACGACGAGAAAGGCAAGCGCCAGCGCGTTGAGCGCGAGCCCGGCGCGGCCCGGCGGCCGCTTCGCCGCGAGCAGCGCGCGGACCGCGAGCAGCATGACGAGCGGCGCCGCGATGGCAAGCGCCTTCGCCTCGACGTGCAGCCCGCCCTTCCAGCGAGCGAGGAGGTAGATCACCCCGCAGGCGGCGATCGCGGCGGGCACCGCGAGGTCGCGGCGGCGCAGCCACCACCAGGCCCCGAAGCCGACCGCGGCGAGGCCGAGCGCGGTCGTGAGCGCAAACAGCAGGTTCCCGGACTCGTCGACGCGGAAGTCGCCGGCCGGCCAGACGCCGAAGACCTCGCGCGGCGAGACGGGGCTGTCCAGCCGTCCGCCCGTGTTCTGGACGTCCCCGAGACGATCGAGGAAGTTGCCGAGCGCGCCGAGCTGAGTCACGGCGAGGAGCGCGAGGATCCCGAGGGCGGCGCCCGCGATCGGCAGCGCGCGGCGCCCCAGCGCCTTCGCTTCGAGCTTGGGCCTCGGCAGGCCGCCCGTGGCGATCTCGGCGGCGAGCCATATCGCGGCCACCGCGGTTGGCCAGATCAGACCCGGAACGCTGTACGTGAAGACGCATCCGGCGACGAGGACGCCGAGTGCGACGAGCGTCGCGCGGCGCGCCTCGCGCCGCGAGGAGAGCAGCTCGCGCGGGTCGCGGAGGCTGCGCGGCACGACGTCGCGCAGTGCGAGCGCGAAGGCCAACAGGAACAGCGCCATCAGCGTCTCCTTGAAGCCGCTCTGGGTGAGGAAGGCGGCCGCCAGATAGGGCAGTGCGACGAGCGCGGCGCCCGCGATCCGAAGCAGCGGCCGCAGCCGGCCGAGCACGGTGAGCGCGGTCAGCCCCGTCAGCACCGCGACGGCGAAGAGCAGCCCGTTGAAGGCCGCCTCGACCGAGATTCCCGTCCCGGCCGAAATCGCCGCCATCAGCGACTGCGGGCCGAGCGGGTAGCCGAGCGCGACGCCGGCGGGCTCTGGGCCGAGCCCGTCGCGCAGCCATTGCGCCCAGTAGAGCTGCGCGGCGTGGTCGTTGGTGTAGAAGCCCTCGCCGAGGACGCCGACGCGCTCCTGGAAGATGAACGGCAGCGAGGCGACCGCCACGACGAGCGCCGCGATCGGGAGCGCCTCGCGGGCCAGCTCGCGCAGCGGCGGGCCTTCCCAGCGGCCGCGGAGGTAGGCGAGGCAGGCGACGAGCGCTATCGCGAGGGCGATAGCGGCGGTGGTTCCGCGTCCGGGAAGCCTGACGAGGGGCTGCGCGACGGCGACGAGGGCGGCGAGGCCGACCGGTCCCGAGAGCCACGTCCACTCGCGACGGCCGAAGGCGACGAGCAGGGCGCGCCCCGCAATCAGCGAGGCAGCGCAGATCAGCCCTGCGGCGGCGAGGATCGCGAGCATCGCGGGAGGTTACTCAGGGTTTCTTGGGCTCCGAGCAGTCGGAATCGAGCGCGGCGGAGAGCTCGAATACCGACGTCGGGCCCTCGCTGACGATCTCCTTGGCGCCCTTCGCATCGCGCAGCCAGCCGTTCTCCTCAGGCCGGTCGGCGCCGGGCGCGGGGAAGTTGGCGCCGATGACGACGTAGTCGTAGTCGCCGTCGTTGAGCGCGCGCCGCCACTCGCCGCACGAGGTGATCGGCTCGAACGAGTCGCCGTCGCCGCGGCGGCCGACGAACTGGACGAAGTTCGAGAGGTCGGGGCCGTAGAACGGGTACTGGCGGATCGTGTTGGTCGCGATGCGCGCGTCCTCGACGCCACGGGCCCAGATGAACGCGGACTCGAGGCCCGGCTCGCCGATCCCGTACTCGTCGGCGTAGCGCTCCTCGGCATAGTTGCGCTGCACGCGGTAGCCCGCGCCGATGACGAGCGCCGCCACGAGCACGCCCACGCCTATCACCGCCACCCGTGGGATCGAACGGCCGCGGGTGAACCTGACCGCGAGCGCGGCGATCAGCACGACGACGCCGACGCCCAAGACGGCGAGCGCGAAGCCCGAGCGCAGCGCGTCCTCGGCGAAGGCGCCGACGAAGGCCGCGGCAAGCAGGCCGAGGACGACCCACTGGCGCCGCGGGCTCGCCTTGCGCGCCGCGACGGGCAGCAGCGCGAGCGCCATAGCGAGCACCGGCCCGAGGTAGCGGAGGTTCGACGCGAAGCCGAGCGGCTCGCCCTCGAAGCCGGAGGCGGTGAGCGGCGTGAAGGGATACGCGATCGCCGCCGCGACGGCGGCAAACCCGAGCACCCTCAGCACGGCGGCGCGTTCTCGGAAGAGCAGCGCGAGGGCGCTGACGGCGCCGAGGACGAGGACGAGTGGCCAGAGCTCGCCGAGGCGGTCCGCCAGCCCCGGGAAGAACCACTCGCTCCACACGTCCGGGTCGGTCGCGTAGTGGACGACGCTGAACGGCTCGCGCTCGTTGGGCAGCACCTCCTCGGGCCCCGGCAGGGGCACGGGGCCGAGCGCGCTCAGCCACGGCAGCGGATTGCCGACGGCAACGAGGTTGCGCGCGAACCAGAACCCGCCGCCCGCGAGCAGCCCACCGATCCACCACGCGGCCGCCGGGCCGCGGCGCCTGGCGGCGACGACGACCGCGATCGTCAGCGCGCCGACCGGCGCGAGCAGCGAGAGCTTCGTCCCGATCGCGAGCCCGGCGGCGAGGCCGGCGAGCGCTATCGGGACCGGGCCGAGCTCGAGCCGCGGGCGCTCGCGCGGGACGCTCGCGTTGATCATGATCGCGGCCGCCGTGAGCAGGAAGGCCGTCGCCGGGATGTCGTTTCTCGCCTCCCCGGCCTGATCGGCGAACACCCCCGCGCCGAAGATCACGCAGGCGCCGACGAGGCTCGCCGGCCCCAGGCCCCAGGGCCGGCCGATGCACCATGCGGCGAGCATCCCCAGCCCCAGCCACCCGACGTTGACGAGCGGCGAGAGATAGTCGCGGCCGGTCAGGAGGATCCCGACGCTGTGGAAGAGCTCCGAGTTGGCGGGGTAGAACCAGCTCAGAAACGAGGTCGAGGTGAAGTGCAGGCCCGTGAGCGAGGCGTCCTGGACGAAGCGGGCCGCGAACGGCATGTGGTACCAGGTCGTGTCGTAGCCGTACATGCCGTTCGCGAAGCTCGACCGCACCGCGACGCTCCAGTGGGCGACGACCAGGGCTGCGACCGCGACCGCCACCCAGAGCGCGGTGCGGTTGGGCGGAGGCGCGGGAGGGCCGCGATGGCGCGCGGCAGAGCTCGCGCCGGCGGCGCGCCCCGCGAGCGCGCCCGCGAGCAGCCCGACGACGATCGCCTCGACGACGAAGGGCACCTCGCGGAACTGGCCGACCGCGCCGAGCAGCTCGACGAGCCAGACGAGCGCCGCGACGCCCAGTAGCGCCTCGACCAGCCTCGCCGGGGCCCCGGTCCAGTCGGGAAGCAGCCAGGCGCGCACGCGCACCGCGCCGAACGCGAGCGCGGCGACGACGGCGGCGAGCTCGGCGACGCCGAAGAGGTAGTCGGCGGCGCTCAGGCCCACGCGGAGACCCCCTTCGGTGGGGCCGGGATCAGTCCGGCAGGCCGCGGATCACGTACGCCTGCTCCCCGGGCCCGACCATCCCCTGGCGCCGCGCCTGCTGCTCGGCGGTGTCGGGGTCCCGGGTCGCCGCGACGCGCGCGCTGAGGCGCTCGTGCTCGCGCTGAAGCTCGGTGAAGCGCTCCTGCTCGGCCTTCGAGTCGCGCCAGTCGTCGACGAGGTTGACGACGGGATTCAGGTACGAGGCGAGGACCGCGAAGAGGACGAGCACGAGCACGCGGCGGCCGAGCTTCTCCCAGTTGACCCGCGAGCGCCGGGCGCGCGACCCCGAGCGCGGCGCGGGGCGGGCGCGGTATCGCTGCGGGTGGGCTCGAGCGCTCACCGCTGGGCCTTCTCCGCCCGCGCGCCCGCGCCTGCCCCAGGCACGGGGCTGCAAGCTTCGTTGCGTTCGGCGAAGCCGCGACGGCCGGACGGCTTCTAGGAGCGCTTGACCTTGAAGGCATCGCGGCCGGGGTAGGTGGCCCGCTCACCGAGCTCCTCCTCGATGCGAAGGAGCTGGTTGTACTTGGCGACCCGGTCCGAGCGCGAAGGGGCCCCGGTCTTGATCTGCCCCGCCTTCGTCGCCACCGCGAGATCGGCGATCGTCGTGTCCTCGGTCTCCCCCGAGCGGTGCGAGATCACCGTCGTGTAGCCGGCGTCGTGAGCCATCTGGACGGCCTCCAGGGTCTCGGTCAGGGTCCCGATCTGGTTGACCTTGATCAGGATCGAGTTCGCGACCCCCTCCTCGATACCGCGGCTCAGCCGCTCGGGGTTGGTGACGAAGAGGTCGTCGCCGACGAGCTGCACCCGGTCGCCGATGCGCTCGGTGAGAGCCTTCCAGCCGTCCCAGTCCTCCTCGTCCATGCCGTCCTCGATCGAGATCACCGGGTAGCGGTCGGCGATGTCGGCCCAGTAGCCGGCCATCTCCTCCGACGAGAGCGTGCGGCCCTCGTGCTCGAGGACGTAGGAGCCGTTCTCGAAGAGCTCGCTCGTCGCCGGGTCGAGGGCGATCAGCACGTCGTCGCCCGGCGTGCGCCCCGCCGCCTCGACGCCCTCGACGAGCACCTGCAGGGCGGCCTCGTTCGACTCGAGGTCCGGCGCGAACCCGCCCTCGTCCCCGACCGCGGTCGAGAGCCCGCGCTCGCCGAGAGTGCGCTTGAGCGCGTGGAAGACCTCGGTGCCGGTGCGAAGCGCCTCGTGGAAGCTCTCGGCTTCGACCGGGACGACCATGAACTCCTGGAAGTCGACCTTGTTGTCGGCGTGGGCGCCGCCGTTGAGCACGTTCATCATCGGCACGGGCAGGACGTTCGCGTCCTCGCCCCCGAGATAGCGGTAGAGCGGCTGCCCGGCCTCGGCCGCGGCGGCCTTCGCGGCCGCGAGCGAGACGCCGAGGATCGCGTTGGCGCCGAGCCGCGACTTGTTCGGGGTCCCGTCGAGCTCGATCAGGGTGCGGTCGATCGCCGACTGGTCGGCGACCCTCGCGCCCTCCAGCGCCTGGGCGATCGTCTCGTTGACGTTGAGGACCGCGCGCCCGACGCCCTTGCCGCCCCAGGCGTCGGTCCCGTCGCGCATCTCAACCGCCTCGAACTCGCCGGTCGAGGCGCCCGACGGGACGGCGGCGCGCCCGCGCGCGCCGGAGTCGAGCACGACCTCGACCTCGACGGTCGGGTTGCCCCGCGAGTCGAGGATCTGGCGCGCGTGGATGGATGCGATGTTGCTCATGTACGAAAACCGGCTGGGTAAGAGGGTGAACTTATCGAGCAATCCTGGATTGAGCCGCCATACGCGGCTCTATGCAGGATGGCCCGGCTCGTGCTCCTCGCGGAAGCGGTCGGCGGCGGCGCGGAGGGCGAGCTCAGGGTCGACGCCGGCGGCACGCACTGCGTCCACCGCGGCGAACAGCAGCTCACCCGCCCACTCGAACCTTCCTCTCCTCACTGCCGGGGTGGGCGTTGGCGCCACCGCGCGCGCGCTCCCCCGCCCTCTCGGCGCGCGTCTGAAGCTTCTTCGCGTAGAGCGTCGCCGGCAGCGTCTCGGGCAGCTCGCCGAACAGCTCTCCCCCGCGCTCGGCGCGCTTGATCTCGCTCCAGTTCGAGAGCACCTCGCCGGCCGACTCCGCCTCGACCTCGCCGAAGACGTGCGGGTGGCGGCGGATGAGCTTCGCGGTCATGCCCTCGGCGACGCGGCCGAGGTCGCCGGCGTCGCGCTCCTCCAAGAGAAGGGCGAGGAAGAAGACCTGAAAGAGGACGTCGCCGAGCTCGTCGAGCAGCTTCGCGTCGTCGCCGCTTCGCGCGGCGTCGGCGAGCTCGTAGGCCTCCTCGACGGTGTGGGGGACGATCGAGCGCTCGTCCTGCTCACGGTCCCAGGGGCACTCACGGCGCAGGCGGCGCGTGATCTCATCGAGGCGCTCGAGAGCGGCGGTTGCGCTCACGCGCGGCGCGCTACGGCGCCGGGGGAGCGCCGCCCGCGGGCGGAGCCGCGCCGGCGGGAGGTGCGGCGCCGGCCGGGGGAGCGGCGCCGCGGGGGCACGGCGCCGGGCGGAGCGGCGCCCGGGGCAGGCACGGCGCCGCCGGGGCGCCGATCGGGATCGAGCCGGGCGGAAGCGCGCCGGGCAGCGGCTGGTCGGCCGGCGGCGCGTAGAAGAAGCGCTGGGGCAGTCCCTGGGGGAAGCTTCCCGGGACCATCGTGTAGGGCTGCTGGAGCGGCTGGAGCTGCGCCGCGGCGCGCTCGTCCAGCTCCTCTTCGCTCAGCTCCTGGGGGGAGGCGGGATTGCGCGACGTGACCGGTGCGGGGCAGCCCGCGGACAGCTGCTCGGGAGCCGCCTGGGCGCGCTCCTTGGGATCGTCGATCGGGCAGGGGTCGGTGACCGGGGCCTCGATGTTCGCGCAGCGCGTCGAGAGCGTCGACTGCGCGGCGGCCTCGGGATCGTCGGGAACCAGCTCCTCGGAGCAGAAGGTGCGGTCGCTCCACTTCGACTCGAGGCCGGACTCGAACGCGTCGAGCGCCGCCTGCTGCTGGGCGGTCGCGAGCTGCTCCTCGATCGTCTTCGAGACCTTGTCGAGGGGCTGGACCTTCTCGGGCGTGACCCCGGTGACCTGGATGATCTGCCATCCGGCAGCGGTCTTGAACGGGCCCACCAGCTCGCCCTCCGCGGCGCCGAACACGGCCTCGTCGAAGGCGGGGTCGCCCTCGCCCTCGCGGACCTCCGGCAGCTCGCCGCCGTCGCTCGCGCTGGGGTCGGTGGAGAACTCCTCGGCGACCTTCGCCCAGTTGTCGGGCGAGTCGTCGTCGGCGAGCGCCTCCGCGGCCTGCTCGACCTTGGCCTTGTCCTTGTTGGCCACGGTGAGGACGCTGCGCGTCTCGGGCTCGGTGAACTGGCTTATCTGCTGCTCGTAGAGCGTCTCGACGTCGTCCTGGGAGACGACGTCGGTGCCCTCGGTCACGGACTCCTGGAGCGCCTCGCTGAGCAGCGTGAGGCGCACGCGCTCGAGCGCGTCCTCCTCGCTGAAGCCGGACTCCTCGAGGAACTTGTCGAACTCCTCCTGGTCGCCGAAGTTCTGCTGCTTGATCTGCTCGAGGCGCTGCTCGACCTCGCGGTCGGAGACGGTTACGCCGCGGTCGCCGGCCTCGCCGAGGATCCAGCGCTCGAGGATGAGGTCGGATACGGCGGCGTCGACGAACTGCTGGTACTGGGGGTCGCTCGGCTTGGGAGCGCCCTTCAGCCCCTGGCTCGCGGCGACCTGCTGGAGCGCGTTGTCGAACTCCTCCTGGGTCACCTCGCCGTCGTCGACGTCCTCGACGATCGCGACTGCGCCGTCGGGGACATCGGGGTCGGAAAGGCCGCTGGCGAATGCTGCAAACGCCAGCACGAGCAGGATCCCGAGACCCAGCCCGACGACCCGCCTTGTGGTCTCTGCGCTCACGGGACGCGAGAGGTTACCTATAGAGGGGTTCTTTAGGACCCGCTGGGGCGAGCGGCCTAGGCGGCGGCGGGCTCGGGGGCCTCGGCGGGCAGCGCGTCGGCGAGCGCGAGCACCTGCGCGAGGCGCTCGGCCGGGTCGTCCGAGACGCGCAGCGAGAGCGTCTTCGCGCGCCAGTCGTGGACGGCCTCGGGGATGCGCTCGCGGACGGCCGCGATGCGATCCGAGTCGAGCTCGATCGGGGTCACCGATAGGCGCCCGCCGCGCACCTCGACCGTTCGCGCCCCGGCGCGCCCGAGCATGATCCGCGCGCGCTGGAGCGCGATCAGGTTCTCGACCGGGTCGGGCAACGGGCCGAAGCGGTCGCTCAGCTCCTCGGCGAGCGCGCGCAGCTCGCCGGGCTCGCCCGCGCCGGCGATGCGGCGGTGGACGTCGATCTTCGCCGCCTCGAAGGGGATGTACTCGGCCGGCAGGTAGGCGTCGACGTCGACGTCGAGGCGCACGAGCTCCTCGACCGCCTCTCCCCCGCCGCGGCGCAGCGCCTCGACCGCCTCGTCGAGCATCGAGACGTAGAGCTCGAAGCCGACCGCGGCGACGTGGCCCGACTGCTCGTCGCCGAGCAGGTCCCCCGCCCCGCGCAGCTCGAGGTCTCGCATCGCGATCGCGAAGCCGGAGCCGAGCTCGGTGTAGTCGGAGAGCGTCGCGAGGCGCGACCCGGCCTCGCGCGAGAGGCCCTCCTCGGAGGGGTAGAGCAGGTAGGCGAAGGCGCGCTGCGCGGATCGCCCGACGCGGCCGCGGATCTGGTAGGCCTGCGCGAGCCCGAGCTGGTCGGAGCGCTCGACGATCAGCGTGTTGGCCTGGGGAATGTCGAGGCCGGACTCGATGATCGTCGTCGCGACGAGGCAGTCCACGTCCCCGCGCATGAAGCTGAGCATCGTCTCCTCGAGCCGGCGCTCGTCCATCTGCCCGTGGGCCTCGGCGAACGTCAGCCCGGGACAGATCGCGCGCAGGTGCTCGGCGGTGTCGTGGAGCGTGTCGATGCGGTTGTGGAGATAGAACGCCTGCCCCCCGCGCGCCGCCTCGCGCTCGATCGCCTTGCGGACCAGGTCCTCCTCGAACGGGCCGACGTACGTGCGCACGGGGCGGCGCCCCTCGGGCGGGGTCTCGATCACGGAGATGTCGCGCAGCCCCGCGAGGCTCATCTGAAGCGTGCGCGGGATCGGGGTCGCCGAGAGCGAGAGGACGTCGACGCGCAGCTTGAGCTGGCGCAGCAGCTCCTTCTGCTTGACGCCGAAGCGCTGCTCCTCGTCGACGATCACGAGCCCGAGCTCCTCGGCGCGCACGTCGCGCGACAGCAGCCGGTGGGTGCCGATCAGGACGTCCACCTTGCCATCGGCGAAGTCGGCGAGCGTCTGGCGGACCTCGGCGGGCTTGCGAAGCCGCGAGACCATCTCGACGCGGAAGGGGAAGTCGGCGAGGCGCTCGCGGAAGGTGCCGAGGTGCTGCTGGGCGAGGATCGTCGTCGGCACGAGCATCATCACCTGCTTGCCGTCGGAGGCCGCCTTGTGGGCGGCGCGCAGCGCGACCTCGGTCTTGCCGTAGCCGACGTCGCCGCAGATCAGCCGGTCCATCGGCTCGCCCGACTCCATGTCGGCCTTGACGGCGTCGACGGCGTCGATCTGGTCCGCGGTCTCGCGGAACGGGAACGAGCGCTCGAAGGCGAGCTGCCACTCGCCGTCGGGGGGGAAGGCGTGGCCCGAGCGGGTGCGGCGCTCGGCGTAGAGGTTGAGGAGCTCGCCCGCGAGCTCGCGCGCCGCGCGCCTCGCCCTCGCCTTGAGGTTGTCCCAGCGCTTGCCGCCGAGCGCCGAGAGCTGCGGCGCCTCGCCGCTCGCGCCGACGTAGCGGGTGATCTTGGCGAGCTGGTCCGCGGGCACGAAGACGCGGTCCTCGCCGCGGTACTCGAGGTAGAGGTAGTCGCGGGTCACGTCGGCGACGGTCTTGGTCTCGAAGCCCGCGAAGCGGGCGATCCCGTGGTCGCTGTGGACGACGTGGTCGCCGACGCGCAGGTCGCTGAACGAGGTCAGCGCGCCGCGCGCGGGCGCCGCCGCCTCCGCGCGCGGGCGGTGGACGAGGCGCCGGTACGGGATCACGGCGAGCTTCAGGTCCGGCGAGGCGAAGCCCTCGGCGAGCGGAGCCTCGGCGAAGAGGAGCTTCGGCTCCAGGCGGTCCTCGCCCGGGCACGTGCGTCAGGGCGCTCGAGGCCGAGTCGGCGTCGAGGAGGGTGACGTCGAGGCGCTCGAGCCCGAATCGCGCGCGCTCGGCCTCGCCGCGGCGCTCGAACGCGACCACCGTCACGTATCCGGAGCGCAGCTGCTTCTGAAGCTCGCCCTCGGCCTCGCGCAGGCTGCGCGCCGCCGAGGTCACCGGCTGGGCGCGGAATTGGTGGACGCGGCTCTGCCGCGACCGGCTTGTGCCGTTGGTGATGTCCTGCTCATGATCGGAGCGGGGTGTGGAAACGGACAAGGCGGCTCGCTCGGCGAGCGGGTCCGAGACCTCGACGTAGAGGCGGCGCGCATCGTCGTCGTGCATCGCCGTCGTGACGTCCTCCCAGTGGTCGGCGAGCGCGGCGGGAGTCTCGTCGGCGGCGGCCTGGACGATCGCGGTGTCCTCCGGGATCAGGTCGAGGAAGGGCTGGAAGCGGTCGAGCGGGAGCAGGTCCGCGATGTCGGGACGCTCCTCGTCGTCCTCCAGCGCCATCTCCGCCAGCTCGCGATGCTCGGCGGCGAGCTCCGCCGCGGGCGCGAGCTCGACGACCTCGGCGTCGCCCAGCGAGCGCTGGGTGAAGGTCGAGAACCAGCGCAGCGACTCGATCTCGTCCCCGAAGAGCTCGACGCGCACGGCCCGGTCCTCGGTCGCCCCGTAGACGTCGAGGATGCCGCCGCGGACAGCGAACTGCCCCCGCTCCTCGACCTGGTCGACGCGCTCGTATCCGGCCTCGACGAGCAGCGCCGCGACGTCGTCGAGGTCGACGCTCTCGCCGCGATGCAGGGTGAGCCCGGAGGGACGCAGCGCGGGATCGGGGACCGCCTCGGCGAGCGCGACGGCGCTCGCGACGACGACCGGCGCCTCGCCGCCGTCGCGACCGGCGAGCGCGTCGAGGGCGGCGACGCGCAGACCCACGAGGTGCGGCGGCGGAGCGACGTGGGAGGCGTACCCCGTCCCGCGCGAGGGGTAATAGCGCGGCCGCCGCGCGCCGAGATACGCGCCCGCCTCACGCGCGAGGTCGCGGGCCGAGCGGTCGTCGGGCGTGACGATCAGGACCGGCCGGTCGGCGAGCCCGTATTCAGCCTCGGCGAGCGCCGCGAGCAGGTAGGGGCGCACGCCCGACGACATCTGCGCGGCGACGGGCTCGGTCCCGGCGTCGGCCGCCGCGCGCACGGCGGTCGCGCAGCGACCGAAATCGGTCGTCCTCGAGTGCGACGTCTATGAGGGGGCGCAATGACACGCTCTGCGATTCCTTCTTCGGTGACGACTAGGCATGACGAACGACCGGACAAGGCGTCCGGCCGGGCAGGATCGAGTCTAGGGGCGCTTCAAAGCAGGCTGGGTAGGAGAGGGGCCGCCTAGTGGCGGGGGAAAATCCGGGCGCTGCGCTAGCTAGACCCCGCATAGCGGCGGTTAGTCAGCGCAGCGGCCTCTCGCCTCCCCTCATTGCCGCTTTTTGGTCTAGCGCTCGTACGGAAGTCCCGGGCCCGAGCGCTGCCACGCGACCTGCCCGCGGCCCTCGTCGCGCGTCCGCTCCTCGACGTCGTCCCAGCGGTGCAGCATCCGCTTGATGCGGGCGACGCTCTCGGGCGGGTGCGCGGCGACCTCGGCGGCGAGGTCGAGCGCCGAGGCCTCGGTCGCAGCCGCGGGCGCGACGCGGTTGACCAGGCCCATGCGCAGCGCCTCGTCGGCGGCGACGAAGCGCGAGCTGAGCAGCAGGTACTTGGCGGCGGCGAGCCCGCACAGCGTCACGAGCCGCGCCGGGCCGACCGGCACGCCGAGCGCGGCGCCGGGAAAGCGCATCCGCAGGTTCGATCCGCCGACGCGCATGTCGCAGCAGACGGCCACCTCCGCCCCGCCGCCGATCGTGTCGCCGTGGCAGGCGGCGATCGTCGGCTTGGGGAAGCTCGCGAGCTCGTCGTAGACGCGCGCGAACAGCTCCATGCGCACCACGCCCCCGTCGGCGTCGAGCTGCTCCTTGACGTCGGCGCCGGCCGAGAGCGCCATGTGGTCGGTCGACGAGAGCACGAGGACCCTGACCGCCTCGTCGTCGCGCGCGCTCGCGAGGTGGCCGAGCATCTCCTCGAGCATCTGGGTGTTCATCGCGTTGCGCGCCTTGGGGCGGTCGAGTCGAAGCAGGGCGATGCCCGCCTCGTCGACCTCGTACGTGGTCACGGCGTCGGCCATCACGCCGCCCGATCCTCCTCGTCGAGGCGGCGCACGAGGCCCTCCGCCTCGTCGGCCGCGGCGGCGATCAGGTCGCGGACCTCCTCGTCGGACTCCGAGAAGCGGCCCAGGACATGGGCTGAGACGATCTCTGGGTCCGTCGTGTCGGGGCGCCCGACGCCGACGCGCACGCGCCAGAAGTCGGGGCCGCCGAGGCCGCGTGACACCGACTTGAGGCCGTTGTGGCCCGCGAGCCCGCCTCCGAGGCGCGACTGGATCTCGCCGAAAGGAAGGTCGATCTCGTCGTGGAGCACCACGACGCGGTCGGGCCCGATCTTGAGCGAGCCGCGCGCCGGGGCGACCGAGTCGCCGGACTCGTTCATGAAGGTCTCGGGCACGAGCACGGAGACACGCGGGCCGCCGGGGCCGGCGCGGCCGTCGGCGATGCGGCCCTTGAAGCGCTGCCTGGCGCGCGGCAGCTCCCAGCGCCGCACAAGCTCGTCCGCGACCTCGGCGCCGGCGTTGTGCCGGCTGCCCGCGTATTTGGATCCCGGATTGCCGAGCCCCACGACGAGCACCGCATCGGAGCCCCGCGCCGGACCGTCCGCGCCGCGGCCGCGCAGACGGTCTAGTAGCGAGATTGCCTACTCCTGCTCACCCGAGGACTCGCCCTCGGGTGCCGCCTCTGACTCCCCGTCGCCCTCGGCCGGAGCCTCCTCGCCTTCGGGAGCCTCCTCGCCCTCGATCGGCTCGCCGTCCTCGCCGATCGAGCTCGGCCTCCTCCTCGAGCTCGGGCTCGGGCTCCTCCTCGAGGCGCGGCGGCGACAGGGTCGCGACCGTGACCTCCTCGGGGTCGTCGGCGACGTAGGTGACGCCCTCGGGCGCCGGGACCATCGAAAGCTGAAGGGTGTCGCCGATCGACATCCCGGAGGCGTCGGCGTGGATGACCTCGGGGATGTCGGTCGGAAGCGCCTCGATCGTGATCTCGCGGGTGACGTGCTCGAGCACGCCGCCCTCGACGACGCCGGGGGCGTCCTCGGTGCCGAGCAGCTCGAGCGCGACGTCGGCCTGGATCGCCTCGTCGAGCTTGACCTCGAGGCAGTCGAGGTGGATCAGGTCGCCGCGGACGGGATGCAGCTGCTGCTCCTTGACGACCACGGGGACCGCCGAGTCGCCGGCGATCTCGAGGTCGAAGAGCGTGTGCCCCGAGGCGAGGAAGGTGTCGGCCGTGCGCGCGTTGACCTTGAAGTGGCGGGTCTCGCTCTGGCCGCCGTAGACGATCCCGGGCACGAATCCGTCGCGCCGCATGCGGCGGCTGGTGCGCGACCCGAACTCCTCGCGCGACTCGACCTTGAGCGTGTCCCGGGCGGCTGCCATCGGGCGCTGAGGATAGCCGTCGGCGGCGGCCGCGCCGCGCTCTGCATATCACCAACATCACATGTCGCTCGCGGCAGAGCCGCGTTCTGGATACTGCGGCGCGATGGCCGATCCCACGCCCCCCGAGGCCCCGACCGTGCGCACGCTGCGGATCGGGGGCCGAACCGTCCGCTTCGCGGTCTCAGAGCGCCGCGAGGACGAGCGCCTCGGCGCGGTCGCCGCGAACGAGGGCCAGATGCTGCGCCGCCTGCTCGCCGCGGCGCGCGAGGGCGACACGTTCTTCGACGTCGGGGCGAACATCGGGACGATCACGCTCCCGGTCGCGATGACGGGGGTCGAGTGCCTCGCGTTCGAGCCGGCGCCCGCGAACGCCGCGCGCCTGGCGGAGAACGCCGAGCTCAACCGGCTCGGCAACGTGACGGTGATCGAGGCCGCGATCTGGAGCGAGCGCGGGACGGTCGCGCTGCGCGTCGAGGGGACCGAGGGCGCCGGCACGTCGAGGGTCGTCGAGGCGGACGGCGACGGCACCGTCGAGGTGCCCGCGGCCACCCTCGATCAGTTCGCGGGAGGCGGAGCGGCGGCGCCCGACCTGCTCAAGATCGACGTCGAGGGCGGCGAGCTGGAGGCCCTGCGCGGAGCCGAGGCGACGCTGGGCGCAGGCCGCGTGCGCGAGGTCTTCGTCGAGACCCACCCGCTGGCGCTCGAGGAGCGCGGCGCGAGCGAGGCCGAGGTCGCGGCGCTTCTCGGCGAGCTGGGCTACGCCGAGGTGTGGGCGACCGGGCGTGCAACGGAAACCCACAGGCACTTTCGGCGCCGCGGGAGATGATCGAGTCCAGATCCCCGCGTGCCCGAGGACGCGGGAATGCGAAGCGCCATGCGCGTCACCGGATGTGCGGGGGTTTGGAGTCGGTCATCTAGCCTGGGCGGGTGACCGACGAGCGGGACGAGCGGGACGAGCGCAAGCCGAAGAGCGACCGGATCCCGAAGGGCCGGATCAGGCGCTCGATGAAGCTCGGCTCGGCGCTCGGCACCCAGGCCACTCGCTACGCGGGCACGAGGACCGCGAACGTCGCGCGCTCCAGCGAGCGCGCCGAGGAGCGCCTCGAGGCGCGTCACATCGAGACCGCGCTGAAGCTCGCCTCGACGCTCGGCGAGATGAAGGGCGCGGCGATGAAGCTCGGCCAGCTGGCCTCGTTCGTCGACACCGAGTTCCTGCCCGAGGAGTACCGCGAGCTCTACCAGGAGCAGCTCGCGAAGCTGCGCAGCTCCGCCGAGGCGATGCCGTGGAGCAAGGTCGTCAAGGTGCTCGAGGAGGAGTACGACCCCGAGCGCATCGACGAGCTCTTCGAGGACATCGAGGAGGAGGCCTTCGCCGCCGCGTCGATCGGCCAGGTCCACCGCGCGACGCTCCCCGACGGGCGCCGCGTGGCGGTCAAGATCCAGTACCCGGGAGTCGCCGAGGCGCTCGAGGCCGACCTGCGCAACATGGGGACGATCGTTCGCCTGGCGAAGGCGATCGCTCCCGGCCTCGACCCGAAGGCGATCGCCAACGAGCTGCGCGAGCGCGTGCTCGAGGAACTCGACTACGAGTTCGAGGCCCAGAACCAGCGCGACTTCGCGCGCGCCTATCGCGGCCACCCGTTCATCTACGTGCCGCGCGTGATCAGCCGCCTTTCACGGCGCCGCGTGCTGGTCACCGAGTACGTCGAGGGCCGTCGGCTTCGAGGAGGTCAAGCAGCTGCCGAAGCCCGAGCGCGACCGCTACGGCGAGATCGTCTTTCGCTTCAGCTTCGGCTCGATCTACCACCTGCAGCACTTCAACGCCGACGCCCACCCCGGCAACTACATCCTGATGCAGGACGGCCGCGTCGCCTTCCTCGACTTCGGGATGACCAAGAAGCTCGATCCCGAGCAGATCGAGCTCGAGCAGCGCGCCGTCGACGCCGCCTCGCGCCGCGACCCGGAAGCGCTGCGCGAAGCGCTGCACGACCTCGGCTTCGTCAAGAACCCCTCGAAGCTCGACGCCGAGCACCTCATGGACCACGTGATGGTCGTCGGGGGCTGGTACCTCGAGGACCGCGAGTACGAGGTCTCGGCGCGCCGCGTGATGAAGGTGATCGAGTCCACCTCGGATCCGAGGTCGGAGTACTACGACCTGATGCGGCGCGAGTCGGTCCCCGCCGACGAGCTCATGGGACGCCGGATGGAGACCGGAGTGCTCGCGGTGCTCGCCCAGCTGCGCGCGAAGCGCAACTGGCACAGGATCATGCGCGAGTACGTCTACGCCGACCCGCCGTCGACCGAGCTCGGCGAGCAGGAGTGGGAGTACTTCGAGTCGCGCGGCGAGCGCCGCACGCCGGGGATCCCGAGCCGCGCCTAGTGCTCGACGACCTCGCGTAGCCCTCGCGGCAGCTGCGACAGCACGTCGTCGAGCTCGCCCGGGGTGATGTGGCTCTCGAGCACCCGCGCGACGGCCTCGGCGGCCCGCTCGGCCTCCTCGGCGCCCTCGAGCTGGGCGCGCTCCGCGTATTGGGCGAGGAACTCGTCACGGTCGCGCAGCTTGACCGGCTGGCGGTCGGGATCGAAGCCCTCGTAGTAGGTGCCGCGCAGGACGATCGTCAGCTGGGCGGCGAGCTGAGCCGCCTCGGAGACCGTCAGCCGCTCGCGGAGAAGCTGCAGGTATCGCGAGAGCACCCGCCAGGCCGTCTCGCGGTCCTCGATGCCCATCTCGCCCTCGACCTGGTGGAGCCACTCGTTGGTCTTGTGGACGCTTCGCTCGACTGAGTCGGCGCTTCGAATCATCGGCTTCCTCCTTGCTGTGGTCCCCCCGTCCCCTCCTGGCGTTAGGTCGCCCCGCCCAGCGGACAAGCCCGGCTCACCGCTTCGCGGTGGGGTTGTCTCGTGCCGTGCGTGCCCTACGGGTAGGGGTAAGGAGCACCATGGCTTCGAGTTCCCAATTCCAGGACCGCAGGCAGGCGGGCAGGCTTCTCGCCCGCCAGCTCGAGCAGCGCTACCGCGGGCGCGACGACGTGATCGTGCTCGGGCTGCCGCGCGGCGGTGTGCCCGTCGCCTATGAGATCGCCGCCGCGCTCGAGGCGCCGCTCGATGTCTTCCTGGTCCGCAAGCTCGGCGTGCCGGGACACGAGGAGCTCGCCCTGGGGGCGATCGCCACCGGCGGCGTGCGCGTCCTGAACGAGCGGCTGGTCGAGTCACTGGACCTCCCGCGCGAGTGGATCGAGGCGATCGACGCCAAGGAGATGCGGGAGCTCGAGCGGCGCGAGCGCGCCTATCGAGGCGACCGGCCGCCTCCGGACCTCAGGGGCCGCACGGTGATCCTCGTCGACGACGGGCTCGCGACCGGCTCGACGATGATGGCGGCCGTCCAGGCGGTGCGCCAGGACGAGCCTGCGCGCGTCGTCGTCGCGGTGCCCGTTGCCCCACGCGAGGTGGTGTCCGTGCTGCGCGACGACGCCGACGAGGTCATCTGCCTGCTCGCCCCACCGGTCTTTCAATCCGTCGGCGCCTGGTACGAGGACTTCTCCCAGACCACCGACGAGGAGGTCGTCGAGCTGCTCGAGCGCGCGCGCCGCCCTCCGCTGCCCGGCCCGCCGGAGATCCTGCACCGCCTCACCGGGTCGGCCGACGACTACGACCCCCTGCTCGAGCGAGCGGCGGACGCCCGCTTCGTCCTCATCGGCGAGGCCTCGCACGGGACGCACGAGTTCTACCGAGCCAGGGCCGAGATCACCAAGCGCCTCATCGCCGATCACGGCTTCGACGCCGTCGCGGTCGAGGCGGACTGGCCCGACGCCTACCGCGTCAACTGTTTCGCGCGCGCGGACAACGACGACGAGGACGCCGTCGAGGCGCTTTCGGACTTCGAGCGCTTCCCGGCCTGGATGTGGCGCAACACCGACGTGGCCGAGTTCGTCGACTGGCTGCGCGCCCACAACGACCGGCTCGATCCGGGCGCCCCCAAGACCGGCTTCTACGGGCTCGACCTCTACAGCCTTTACCGCTCGATGGAGGAGGTCGTCTCCTACCTCGACGACGTCGACCCGGAGGCGGCGAAGCGGGCGCGGGAGCGCTACTCGTGCTTCGACCACTTCAGCCGCGACCCGCAGGTGTATGCCTACGAGACAGGGCTCGGCGGCGCCGAGCCGTGCGAGGACCAGGTCGTCGCGCAATTGATCGAGCTTCGCAACATGGCGGCCGACGCGGCCGCGGACGGCGCCGTCGCCGAGGACAGGCACTTCTACGCCGAGCAGAACGCGCGGCTGGTCGCCAACGCCGAGCGCTACTACCGGGCGTCCTTTCGCGGAGGCATCGAGAGCTGGAACCTGCGCGACACGCACATGGCCGAGACGCTCGACGCGCTCGTCGGCCATCTCGAGCGAAGCCGCGGGTCGGCGAAGGTCGTCGTGTGGGCGCACAACTCGCATCTCGGCGACGCCCGCGCGACGGAGCTCGGCCAGTCCGGCGAGCTCAACGTCGGCCAACTCGTGCGCGAGCGCTACGGCCGCGAGTCCCTGCTGGTCGGCTTCAGCACCGACACCGGCACCGTGACGGCGGCCTCCGACTGGGGCGCGCCGGCCGAGCGCATGCGCGTGCGCCCGGCGCTCGAGGGCAGCTGGGAGGACCTCTTTCACCGCATGGACGTGCCAGACCTGATGCTGGGGACCGGCGGCCTCAGGGGACGCCGGCTCGAGCGCGCGATCGGGGTCATCTACCGGCCGCAGACCGAGCGCAGGTCGCACTACTTCCATGCCCGTGTCGAGGACCAGTTCGACATCGTGATCCACTTCGACCGCACGACAGCGGTCGAGCCCCTCGACATCAACGACGAGTGGGAGTCGGGCGCCCCTGCCGAGCGTCCCGCCGAGCTCCCCGAGACCTATCCCTTCGGCGTCTAGCTGGTCACAATGGGCGCGACACCGCCGACAGCGCTCGACCGCCTCGAGGTCACCGTGCCGGTGGACGAGGTCGTCCTGCCCGGGACGCTCACGCTTCCATACGACCCACAGGGCGTCGTCGTCTTCGCGCACGGGAGCGGGAGCGGCAGGCACAGCCCGCGCAATCGGGCGGTCGCCAACCACCTCGTCGAAGGCGGGCTCGCGACGCTGCTGATCGACCTGCTGACGGCCGAGGAGGAGGCCGTGGACCTGCGCACCGCGGAGCTGCGGTTCAACGTCTCGCTGCTCGCCCGGCGCGTCATCGGAGCGATCGACTGGCTCTCGCGCGTCGACGAGCCAGAGGCCCCCGACCTGTCCCAGGTGCCGGTCGGCTGCTTCGGGGCGAGCACGGGCGCCGCGGCGGCCCTGATCGCGGCGGCCGAGCGCCCCGAGCGCGTCGGCGCCGTGGTATCGCGCGGCGGTCGCCCCGACCTCGCCGGCGGGGCCCTGAGCCGCGTCGTCGCACCGACCCTGCTGATCGTCGGCGGAAGGGACCCCCAGGTGCTGAACCTCAACCGCATGGCCGCAGCGGCGATGAGAGCCGAGGTCCGGCTCGAGATCGTTCCCGAGGCGACGCACCTCTTCGAGGAGCCCGGCGCCCTGAAGCTCGTCGCCGACCTCGCGCGCGACTGGTTCGCGCGTCACCTCGCGCCGGACGACGCGCCGCCCTGACCTACGGGCGCGAACGGCTCCTTCGCGGCCGGCGACGCGTCGGCGCTCGGACCCCCCGCTCACAGCCGGGAGAATAAGCGCGGGTCGTTGGTGCAGATCCCGTCGACCCCGATCCGGGCGAGGTCCCTCATCTGCGCGAGGTCGTCCACGGTCCACGCGATCAGCTCGACCCCGGCGTCGTGGGCAGACGTCGACGAGGCGGGCGGACGCAAGGGCATGGAAGACCCACATCGCCTGCACGCCCAGCCGCGGGATGGTCTCGGCGGCAAGGCGCGGGAGGCGGCGGCGAATCAGCGGTAGAGCGGAGCCCGCGACCGCGCGGCCCCACCTCGACCCCATCCAGTCGCGGGTGGTCTTGGGATAGGTCCATCCGGTGCGAAGCTCGGGCGCCAGCTCGCGAAGCACCTCGATGCTCGAGACCTCCATCGTCGACGCCATCGCGCGCTCGATCAGGCCGCGCTCGCGCAGCGCCGCCACGATCTCGTCCTCGCGTCCGGCGAGCTTGAGATCGACATCGAGCTCGACGCCGTCGAGGGGCGCCCGGGTGAAGGCGTCGAGGGCCTCTTCCATCGTCATCGGCTCGCGGCGCCGCGCGTCGCCCCAGTCGTGGGCGTTGAGCAGCGGCTCGCCCGGCGCCGGCCCGGCGGTCGGCGAGGCGCCAGTCCGCGCCGTCGCGAAAGTCCGACTCCGGGCGCACGAGGTCGATCTCGATCATGTCGACACCCAGATCGACGGCGGCCTCGTAGCTTGGGATCGTGTTCCCCGGCGCGAGCGCGTCGGCGCCCTTGTGGCCGACCCGCCTCAAGGGGCCCGGTCGAGCAGCACGCGCAGGATCGCCCCAAGCCCCGCGAGCACCCCTGCGGCGGTGATCCCCGCCCCGAGGGCGCCGAGCGCGACGACGCCGCGGCTCTGCTGCTCGAAATCGGGCGAGATGCCGAGGCTGCTGTCGGAGGTCGCGATCTGGATCGCGCCGACGATCGACAGCGCGAGGACCGCTCCCCCGCCCCAGACGAGTGCGCGGGCGAGGATCTGAAGCCACTCGGTGGTCCGCGCGTCCACGGACCAGCACTCTAGATCGAGGTTCGGCGGTCGCCGCTGCGGCGGCCCGGTAGGTTGCCGCCAGTGGCTCGTGAGGACGACAAGCCCGAGAATCCGACCCAGGCCGAGGTCGAGCGCGCCGAGGCGCGCGCGGCCGAGCGCGCGCGGCGCGAGGCCCGGCGGCGGAAGCGGGCGGAGAGGGGCAAGACAGAGAAGAGCAAGCCCGATGGGAAGGACGGGCCGAGCTGGCGCGAGAGGCTGCGGCGCGCACCGGACGAGCCCAAGGGGCGAAGCCGGCAGCGACGTGGTCCAGCGCCGGGTCTCGGCGGTCGTGATCCTGCTCGTCGCCGCGGTGGTGATCATGGCGCTGACCGACGCGGCGCCGTTCTTCGACGACACGAGCGAGGAGGAGCGCGTCGCCGACACGGTCGAGCGCTTCTTCGCCGCCTACCGCGACGGCGACCACGAGGCGATGTGCCAGCTCTTCAGCCCCGACGTCAAGCAGGCGATCGAGCAGACGGGAGCGACCGAGACCAAGGGCGAGGACCCCGAGGGCTGCGCCGAGATACTCGCGGCGCGGGTCGGCACGCCCGGCGAGGACGAGGAAATCTCGGTCAAGGTCGACGAGGTCCGCGTCAGCGGGCCGCGCGCGATCGCGAACCTCGTCCTCAAGACGCCGGACTCGGCTCGGCGCCAGATCGAGGCGATCGAGCTCGAGCAGGGGCCCGACGGCTGGCTTCTGACCAGCCCCGTCATCACCAGCTAGGCGACGCTAGAAGAGCTGGTTCTCGCCGGCGAAGATCTCGCTCACGGAGTCGTCGGCGAATATGCGCCGGATCGAGTCGGCGAGCGTCTGGGCGGTCGACAGGACGGAGATGTTGTCGGAGGCGCCGGGGCGCAGCGGGATCGTGTCGGTGACGACGATGCGCTCGATGCCCGAGTTCTCGTAGGCGAGGCGCTCGTAGGCGGGCGGTGAGAAGACGCCGTGGGTCGCGCACGCGATCACGCGCGCCGCGCCCTCGTCGAGCACGGTGCGGGCGGCCGCGGTGAGCGTGCCCGCGGTGTCGATCATGTCGTCGACGAGCACGGCGGTCTTGCCCTTGACGTCGCCGACGACGTAGCCGATCTCGGCGACCTGGTGGGCCGGGCGCTCCTTCTCCATCACGGCCCAGTGGACGCCGACCTTGCGCGCGAAGTTGCGCGCCACCTTCACGCGGCCGGCGTCGGGAGAGACGATCACGAGCTCGTGCTCGAAGGCCTGGTCCATGAAGTACTGGGCGAGCATCGGCATCGCGGTCATGTGGTCCACCGGCTTCGAGAAGAAGCCCTGGACCTGGCCCGAGTGGAGGTCCATCGTCAGGACGCGGTCCACGCCCACCGCCTCGAGCGTCTGCGCGACGACGCGCGCGGAGATCGGCTCGCGCGGGGCCGACTTCTTGTCCTGGCGCGAGTAGCCGTACCAGGGCATCACGGCGATGATCCGGTGCGCCGAGGCGCCCTTGGCGGCGTCGATCATCAGCAGCAGCTCCATCAGCGCGTCGTTCGGCGTCATCCCCTGCGCGACGTTGGCGGCGGTCGACTGGACGAGGAAGACGTCGGCGCCGCGGATCGACTCCTCGTAGCGGCAGTAGACCTCGCCGTTGGCGAACGTCCGCAGGTCCACCGTTCCGAGGTCGACGTCGAGCTTGCCGGCGATCCGCGCCGCCAGCTCCATCGAGCAGCGGCCGCCGAAGACCATCAGCCGCTTCGTGTAGTCCTGCGGCAGCGAGCTCGGTATCTGGGGGCTCACGTCGGCGTCGGGCTCGCGCTCGGCCTCGACGGTGGTCACGGGCTGCTTCTCGACGGTGCTCACGAGTCGGTCCCTTCCTCGTTCGCCTTCCGATCGGCAAAGCCGTCGACGTTCTCCTGCTGCGCCCGGGAGATGCCCAGTGCGCCGGGGGGAACGTCCTCGGTGATCACCGACCCGGCTCCAGTGTAAGCCGCTTCGCCGACATTTACGGGGGCGACAAGGGAAGTGTCAACACCTATGCGCACGTGGTCGCCGATCACAGTCCGGTGTTTGCGGATTCCGTCGTAGTTCGCGGTGATCGTCCCGGCGCCGATGTTCGCGTCCTCCCCGATCTCGGCGTCGCCGATGTAGGAGAGGTGCGGGACCTTCGCGCCGCGCCCGATCTCGGACTTCTTGATCTCGACGAAGGCGCCGGCCTTGACGCCCTCCGCCAGTCTCGCCTCGGGGCGCAGGTAGGTGAAGGGGCCGACGTTGCAGCCGTCGAGCAGCTCGCAGTCGACGAGGTAGGAGTGGATCACCGAGGCCGACTCGCCGATCGTCGAGTCGGTCACGGTGGAGTGCGGGCCGATGACGGAGCCGCGGCCGACGCGCGTTGCGCCCCGCAGCGCCGTGCCGGGCTCGATCGTCACGTCGGGGGCGAGCTCGACGTCGGCGTCGATCCAGGTCGCCGCGGGATCGACGATCGTCACGCCGGCGAGCATGTGGCGGTCGAGGATGCGGCGGCGCGCCAGCGCGCTCGCCTCGGCGAGGTCGCGGCGAGTGTTGACGCCGAGGTTCACCGCGGCGTCATCGGCGCGGTGGGCGGCGACGCGCTCGCCCGAGTCGCGCAGGACGGGCAGCACGTCGCCCACGTAGTACTCGCCCTGGGCGTTGTCGTTGGTGATCGCGCCGAGCGCCTCGGCGAGCGGCGCCGCCTCGAAGACGTAGGTGCCCGTGTTGATCTCGCGGATCGCGAGCTGCTCGGGCGTCGCGTCGGCGGGCTCCTTGGCCTCGACGATGCGCTCGACGTCGCCGTTGCCGTCGCGGACGATGCGCCCGTAGCTGCCGGGGTCGTCGAGCTCGGCGGTCATCACGGTCGCGGCGGCGCCCGAGGAGCTGTGGGTCTCGAGCAGGCCCGAGATCGTCTCGGCGGAGACGAGCGGGTGGTCGCCGGATAGCACGACGACGGTCCCGGCGCCGTCGATGACTTCGGACGCGGCGCGCATGGCGCCCCCGGTTCCGTCGGGCTCGGGCTGGACGACGGTCTCGACGTCACCGGGGAGCGCGGCGGAGAGATCGTGCTGCGGCGAGAGGATCACGGCGATCCTCCCCGCGCCGGCCTCGCGCGCTGCGACGATCGGCCAGGCGAGCATCGGGCGGCCGCACACGGGGTGCAGCACCTTGGGCAGCTCGGACCGCATGCGGGTTCCCTCGCCCGCGGCCATGATCAGAACGGTCGGCGCGCTCACCCCGGAATCGTAGTTGGCGCCGAGCTAACAGGCCTGCCGCGCGCCTACACTGGGCGAGGCCTTCCGGGGTGGTGTAGCCCGGTAGCACTCCAGGTTTTGGTCCTGGCAGCGGAGGTTCAAATCCTCCCCCCGGAGCTCGCAGCGTTAAGGCCCGCCGTACCCCGGAACATTCCGGCCGGGGCCGGAGCGCGGGTCCTCGGGCTCCGACGGCCGCGGCCTGCTCTCCGTGGAACTACCCTCGGGCGCCTGCTGTCGCGGCAGGTTCGTGCCCACGACGCGCCAGCGACCCTCGGCCGGGTACGCCATCCAGGCGGTGTCCGAGTCGCGCTCGAGCTCGCGGCAGCGCTCCTCGGCCTCCTCGCGCGTGTCGAAGCTCTCCGGCTCGGTGCCCACCCCTGCAGGCTACCTGCGATTGGGCCGGTGATCCGACCTGGCGCCGCAGGACCGCATAGCGATGCCGGCGCTACCGGCCTAGTCCTCGCTCGGGGCGGCGAACCTTGCCGCCCTCGGTGCCCGGCTCGTCGGCGGGGCCCCCCGGAGCGGCGATGCCGAGCACCCGCATCGCCTTGAGCCCGAGGCCGAGCTTCTCGCGGCCCTCGGTCGAGAAGATGTCGAGCCCGCAGAGCTCCTTCACGCGCTCGAGGCGGTAGCGGATCGTGTGGCGGTGGGTGAAGAGGCGCTCGGCGGTCGGCGTGACGTTGCCGTTCTCGTCGAGGTAGGCCTCGACGGTCACCCGCAGGTCCGTCTCGTACTGCTCGTCGTATGCGACCAGCGGCGCCACCGTCTCGCCGTAGAAGCGCTCCAGCTCTCCCGGGTCCTCGCTCAGCGCCGGGAGCAGCAGGCGGTAGGCGCCGGTCTGCTCGAAGGCGAGCACCGGCAGGCCCTCGGCCTCGCCGACGTTGGCGGCGAGCTGCGCCTCCTTGCCGGCGCGGTAGAGATCGACGGCATCGCCGGCGAGGCGGCTCTGGCCGACGGTGACGGCGAAACCCGAGAGCGACGTCGACAGCTCGCGCTCGAGGCCCGACGCAGCGCGGGCGAGCTGGTCGTCGTCCGAGCACGGGACGATCGCGACTATCTCCGCCGCCTCGCCGTCGCGCTGCGCCGCGAGCGCGCCGCGGCTCGCCGCGCGAAGCGCCCTCAGCGCCAGCGTCAGGACACGCTCGCGCCACTCTCCCGATCTGCGCGGCGTGCGGCACGGCGCGCGCGACGACGACCCCCGCGCCGTCGCCGAGGTCGGCGCCCAGCTCCGCCGCGCGGGCGAGCATGTCGTCGCGGTCGGTGAGCTCGCGCGAGAGCACCGCGAGCACGAAGTCGCCGGTGAGGCGGTCCGACTCCCACTGCGGCGAGCGCGAGCGCTCGAGCTCGAGCGCGAGCAGGGTCGAGACCATCCGCGCGGTCGCCGCGTCGGGCCCCGCCGAGCCCCTGGTGCGGTAGCGCAGCTCGCCGACGACGGCGTCGGCGACCCGCAGCTCGACCGTCGCGACGCCCTCTTGGTCGGACAGAAGCTTCTTCTCCTCGTCGGGAGTCGCGGCGACGGCGAGCACCGCGGTCGAGCGGTCGATCACCGCGAGGCTGGCGTCGAGCACCTTCGCCGCGGCGCGCGCGACGGCGGGCAGCCCCGCCCCCGACTCGACCGCCTCCGAGAGTGCGTCAAGCGATCCGCGCGGCGCCGCCGCAGCGGGCTCCGTCGACTTCGGCTCGGCGCGCTTGGCGGCCATTCGAGAGTGTAGGAACGCGGTATGGCAAGCGCCGGGGCGAGCGACTGCAAGTCGTCCGGTATCCACCGTCCAGGGTGAAGCCGCAGGACGCTGCGTCAAAGCCGACGGCAGCGGACGCGCAGCCGGGGTAGCCGCGCGGTGGCGTCCGTTTACTCCAACCAGCCGCCGATGTCGGGCCAGAAGTAGACGATGACCACCCCGACTGCGACGCCGAAGAGGACAAGGCCGGCGAGCACGAAGAGCGAGAGCGCCGCAGCCGTCGCCTTCTCCCACCTGCGGCCGTAGGAGGCGAGCGCCGGGACGAGGATCAGGACCGTGAAGGCGAGCAGGCTGACGATCCCCGCTCCGCCGAAGAGCAGGTATTCAGGTGCGATCTCCGCCACCTCCGCCACTGCGCCAATTCTTACGCAAGTGGGTGACCACCAACGCGACGGTCGCGCAGCCCGCGAACGCGGAGATCCCCAGCGCCCAGCCTCCGAACACGTCGGTGAGGTAGTGGACGCCGAGATAGACGCGCGTGAGGCCGACCGCCGCGGTGAGCGCTATCCCGGCCACGACGATCGCTGTCGCGTACGTCAGCCCGGGGCGCAGCCGCACCACGATCGTCACCGCCAG
The DNA here is from genome assembly GCA_963838145.1 of uncultured Thermoleophilia bacterium. Lineage (GTDB taxonomy): Bacteria > Actinomycetota > Thermoleophilia > Solirubrobacterales > 70-9 > DASPWW01. The sequence continues at coordinate 73,467 of CAWIPX010000007.1, read as the reverse complement.
CCACGCGTAGAGCGTCGAGTAGGCGGCGTGGCCGCTCGGAAACGCGCTGCCCTTCGCGGTCGCGAGCGCCTCCGGCGGGCGCGGCCGGTCGACGGCGTCCTTGAACACGTCGACCCCGACGAACACGATCGTCATCGCGACGACGAGCACCATCAGCTCCGACCAGCGCCGCGCGACGCCGAGCGCCACCGCGACGAGCAGCGCGAGCGGCAGCACGACCGCCGCCGAACCGAGATCGGTCAGGACCTCGTTGAGGTCCGTGAGCCACGCCCTGCGCAGCTCCTCGACGACGTCGATCGCGGCGCGGTCGGCGCCCGTCGGCGCGGGGTCGCCGGAGACGACCACCGTGTAGGCGACCAGCACGTAGAGCGACACCGAGAGCACCGCGATCAGGGTCGTGAACTCGAGCCCCAGCCCCCCGGGCGTCAGGCGGCTCCCAGACGAAGCGGGCCTGCGGCTGAAGCCAGCGCCCCGCGGTCACGAGCGGGTGCAGGACGCGGTTCGAGTCCATCGCCTCGACGATGCGCCGGCGGTTCTCGGGCACCCGCAGGTAGCGGATCGCCGACACGATCACGAACGACCGTGACGACGAAGGTCGCGAACAGGAACGTTCCCTGCCCCGCATACTCCGCCGCCGTGTCGATGCTCTGGGCCGCGAAGTACCCGACCAGCGTGAAGGTCGCGGCCCACAGCCCCGTGCCGATGATGCTGTAGGGGACGAACTGCCGGTAGGCCATCCCCGAGCTGCCGGCGATGAACGGCGCCAGCGCGCGCACGAGGCCGACGAAGCGCCCGATGAGGATCGTCTTGCCGCCGTGGCGGCGGAAGTAGCCCTCGACCTGCGAGATGCGCTCGGGCGTGATCCGCACCCGGCGGCCGTGGCGGATCATGAAGCTGCGGCCCTTGCGCTGGCCGAGCGTGAAGCTCGCCGTGTCGCCGGCCCACGCCGACGCCCACACCACCGCGATCGTCACGTAGACGCTGGTCGTCCCCTGGCCCGCGACCGCCCCGGCGAGAATCACGAAGGTCTCCCCGGGGGCGACGAGGCCGACGAACGCGCCGGTCTCCAGGAACGCCATGCACCCCGACGACGACGTAGGTCCAGTCGCCGAGCGTCGTGGAGACGTCGTCGAGCAGCTGCTGGAGGTCGATGTCCGGGAGCAGCGCCTTGAGCAGGAAGTAGCCGCCGACGATCGCGGCGACGATCAGCGGCAGGCGCACCCGGTGGTCGCTGAGCGAGAGGTGCGGAAGCTTCATCGGTAGCTCGCCGGGGAGGCGACCATCGCGCCCGCGTAGCGCGGCGGGAGCGCCGCGGCCGCCGCGTCGGCCTCGGCGATGTCGGCGAAGAGGCCGAACGCGGTCGGCCCCGAGCCCGTGACGAGCGCGGCCCTGGCGCCCGCCTCGCGCAGGGCGTCGAGCGCGTCGGAGATCGAGGGGCGCAGCGACAGGGCCGCCGGCTCGAGGTCGTTGACGAGGCGGTCGGCGTAGTCGAGCGGCGACGCACCGTCGCCGGCGAGCTCGAGCAGGCGCTCGCGAGCCGCCTCGAGCTCCTCCGGCGGGCGGCCGATCCCGAGCCGGTCGGCCTCGGCGTAGACCTCGGCGGTCGAGAGCCCTTCGGGATCGGGGACGAGGACGAAGGCGTGCTCGCGCGGCGCCGGGAGCGGCTCGACGACCTCGCCGACGCCCGAGACGACCGCGAGCCCCGGGTCGAGCTGCGAGGGGATGTCGGAGCCGAGCTCGCGCGGCGAGCTCGGCCACCCCGTCCACCTCGTCGGCGGCGAGCCTCAGCATCGCCGCGGCGTCGGCGCTGCCGCCGCCGAGGCCCGCGGCGATCGGGATCCGCTTCTCGATCTCCACCCGAAGCGGCGGGCGCTCCCAGCCGCGCCCGCGCAGCGCCGCGAGCGCGATCGCGGCGAGGTTCGTGTCCTCGACGCCCGCGCAGACGATCTCGTCCTCGGACGCCTCCTCGACGACGATGCGGTCGGCCAGGCTCAGCGCCTCGAACAGCGAGCAGAGCTCGTGCAGCCCGTCCTCGCGCCGCTCGCCGACCAGCAGGCAGAGGTTGAGCTTCGCCGGGGCGCGCAGGATCACGGCGCGGCCGCCCCGAGCAGGCCCGCGACGCGGACGAAGTCGCCCGGCGCCAGCGCCTCGGCGCGCGCGTCGTCCGCCAGACCCGCCTCGCTGAGCGCGGCGCGCACCGCGTCGCGCTCGTACCCGCCGGCGAGCTCGAGCGAGCGCGGCATCGACTTGCGGCGATGGGCGAACGCCCCGCGCACGAGGTCGCGCACGTCCGCCGGCCGCCGCCGGGCCGCGGCGCGTCAGGCGCAGGAGCGCCGAGTCCACCCGCGGGCGGGGGCTGAACACCGCGCGGTCGACGCTGCGCAGCATCTCGACGTCGGCGGCGACCTGGACGAGCACGCTCGGTGACCCGTACGTGCGGCTCCCGGGCGCGGCGCGCAGCCGGTCGGCGATCTCGCGCTGGACCATCACCGTCCACGACTCGACGCCGGGCAGCTCCTCGATCGTCCGCAGCAGCAGCGGCGTCGCGACCGAGTAGGGCAGGTTGGAGACGACCTTCGCCGGCGCGGGGTCGAGCGCGCCGAGATCGACGCGCATCGCGTCGCCCCAGGTCAGCTCGACGTTGGCGTGCTCGCCGGCGAGGCCCTCGAGCTCGGGGCGCAGGCCCTCGTCGAGCTCGATCACGTGCAGGACGCCGACGTTGGGGGCGATGCGCTCGCTGAGCGCTCCGCCGCCGCCGCCGATCTCGAGCACGACGTCGTCCGGCTCCACCCCCGACTCGCGCACGATCGCGTCGAGGAGGTTGGGGTCGGCGAGGAAGTTCTGGCCGAAGCGCCGGGGCCGCGTGTGGCGGGGCGCGGCGCCGCCGCTCACCATCCGAACGCCCTCCGCGCGTTGCCTTCGACCAGGCCCTCGAGCACTTCGTAGTCGACGCCCCGGGCCTCGGCGACCGCCGCGGCGGTGGCGACCACGTTGGCGGGCTGGTTGGGCTTGCCGCGCTGCGGCTGCGGCGAGAGGAACGGCGAGTCGGTCTCGACGAGCAGCAGATCGTCGGGCACCAGCGCCGCGGCCTTGCGCAGCGCCTCGGACTTCGGATAGGTGACGTTGCCCGCAAACGAGCAGTACCAGCCGCGCTCGGCCGCCTCGGCGACCGACTCCGGCGGCGCCGAGAAGCAGTGCAGGACGACCGCCACCCCGTCGGCGGACGTGCGCAGGACCTCGAACGTGTCGTCGAGCGACTCGCGCATGTGGATGACGAGCGGCTTGGCGCTCGCGCGCGCGATCTCGATCTGGGCCTCGAAGGCGCGGCGCTGGTCGTCGCGCGGCGCGCGGTCGCGGTAGTAGTCGAGCCCCGTCTCCCCGATCGCGACAACGCGCGGGTCGCGGGCCAGCTCGGCGATCTCGGCGGCGTCGTCGCCGCCGAAGCCCTCGGCCGAGTTGGGGTGGCGCCCGACGCAGGCGTGGACCTCGTCATGGGCCGCGGCCGCGTCGAGCGCGGCACGGTTGGACTGCGGATCCATCCCCACCTCGAGGATGCGCCGCACCCCGGCCTCGCGGGCCGCCGAGACGAGCACGGCAGCCTCGGGATCGCAGACCGAGAGGTGGGCGTGCGTGTCGACCACGCAGCGGAGTCTAGGTTCGGGCGGGGTCAGCCTCAGCCGGCGAATCAGCCCCCGGGCGCAGCCTCCCCGCCGTCGAGCGGGGCGGTGTACGTCCGCGGCGAGTCGATTTCGAGCTCGAGCTGCACGTACCACTCGGGCCCGGCGTCTCCCTGGCGCAGCAGCATGAAGTTGACGTCGTCGAGCGACACGTTGCCGCGCTGGGCGGCGATCGCGTTCGCGATCCGCTGAGGCGCCTCCGGCGGGACGTCCTCGGGCGCGAGGCCGACGCCGCCGCTACCGGTCTCGGCGTCGAGGCTCTCAGGGCGCAGCTCGAGCGAGACGATCTCGTCACCGGCCGCGATCTGATCGGAGAGCTGGCCGAGCGCGGTGGCCAGCGGCCCCGCGCGAAGGAGCGAGCCGGGATCGTCGCCGTCGACCTCGACCGGGGTCTCGACCGCGGGGCCGGTGTCAGGGTCGGGGAGGTCCGGGGCGACGCGGTCGATGAGCCAGAACCCGCCCCAGAGGCCGAGCGCGACCGCGAGAACGTGGGTGATAGCCGCAACGGGTGACATCAGAGGCGATCGAGAGCTTGTTTCTTGATGCGCTCGAACTCCGCGTCGGTGATCGCGCCCTCGCGCCTCAGCCGGTCGGCGCGCTCGATCTCGGAGACGGCGTCGCCTCCGCCCGTCGCGCGCTGCGCCGGCTGCGCGGTCCCGATGGCCGCGTCCATCCGGCTCACGTCGCCCGAGCTCGCCGCGCGGGTCATCTTCCAGAGGTCGCCCATCCCCATTCCGACCGACTTCATCCCTCCCGCCGTGGCCGGGCCCATGAACCAGAACATCAGCGCCCCGCCGATCCCCAGCGGCACGAACAAGAAGCCGACGATGAGCCCACCGAGCTTGCCGCCGGGCCCGGGGTTCGCGTCGGGGCCCCAGACGCCCCAGAAGCAGGCGAAGGCGATTCCGAAGAAGACCCCGCACCACATCAGCACCAGGCCCATTCCGGGGCGCGGGTCGCGATCCGATCCCGGCGCACGGCCACGCGCCGCGTAGAGCCCCATCCCGATCAGCAACGTCACCACGGCGACGGGGATCACCAACCCGAAGCGCTCGGTGCCGTCGGGGCACTCGCGGGCGACCTGGTAGGGCCCGCCGCTGGCGCAGGTCCCGATCTGAAGCAGCTGGTAGACGGAGTACGCGATCGCGACGCACGACGCGACGATCAACGCCAGCCCGATGAGCGTGCAGACGAAGTAGCGCACGGCGGCTCAGTCGAGCGAGCGCGCCAGCCCAATGAATGCGGCCGACGCCGAGGCCGCCACCGGGAAGCCGCTGGCCCCCGCGGTGAAGAACCCGTCCCAGCGCGTCGAGATCGCAAGCGACGCGGCGTCGCCGGCGTCCGCCGCCGCGTTGAGCAGCGCGGCGGAGCGCAGAGAACCGCGATCGTCGAGGTTCGAGAGCACGTGGATGCCGAGCAGCACGTCGCGCAGCCCGGCCATTCGGGTCAGCAGCCGTGCCGAGTCGGTGACCTGGTCGCTCGGGGTGCGCACCGCTGCGAGGAAGGTCCGGGGCGCGACCACCATCGCCGCGCCGAAGGCGACGCGCCCGGCGCCCATCACGACCGCGAAACGGCGGGTTTGCGCGGGGACGGACCTGCGGAACGACGCGATCATGTCTCGACCTTAGGGAAAAGCGGGGCGAGCCTCTCCGTTCGCTGCCCTCCCGCACGCGATCCGAAGTCCGCGAGCTCGAGGCGGTCCTCGCCGAGCGCCGCGAGGAGGAGACCCGAGCTGGCGGGGACGTAGGCGTGGAGCAGCAGGGTGACGACCCGCAGCCCCTCGGCGAGGTTGTAGAGGACCTCATCGAGGCGATCGGCGGCGCCGTCGTCCTTGGCCAGCTCCCAGGGGCGGGTCTCCTCGACGTAGCGGTTGAGACGCCGCACCCGGCGCCAGATCTCCTCGAGCGCCTCGGTCAGCTCGGCGCCGTCGAGCAGCTCGCGCACGCGCGCCGGCAGGCCGTCGAGCCCGTCCGAGCCGCCGACCAGCTCGGGGTCGGGCCCGGCCTCGGGAATCACCCCGTCGCGATAGCGATCGATCATCGCCAGGGTTCGGCTCGCGAGGTTGCCGTAGTCGTTGGCCAGCTCGGTCTCGTAGCGGACCTCGAAGCCGCCCGCCGACACCGCCCCGTCCTGGCCGAACGAGACCTCCCTGAAGAGATAGAAGCGCAGCGCGTCGGCGCCGAAGCGCTCGATGACCGCGAACGGGTCGAGCACGTTGCCGAGCGACTTCGACATCTTCTTCTCGCCCATCAGCAGGAAGCCGTGGATGACCATCCCGCGCGGCGGGTCGATCCCGGCCGCGATCAGCATCGCGGGCCAGATCACGGCGTGGAACTTGAGGATGTCCTTGGCGAGGACGTGAAAGGCGGCCGGCCAGAAACGCTCGGTCAGGTCCTCCCCCTCGCGCGCGAACGAGAGCGCCGTGTAGTAGTTGAGCAGCGCGTCGAACCACACGTACATCCGCTGCGACGGGTCCCACGGCAGCTTCATGCCCCACTTGAGCTTCGGCCGCGAGAGCGAGACGTCCTCGAGCCCGCGCTCGATGAACGAAACCGCCTCGTTGCGGCGAAAGCCGGGGACGACGAACTCGGGGTTCTCGGCGTAGAGGCGCTTGAGGTCGTCCTCGAACGCCGAGAGGCGGAAGAACCAGTTCTCCTCGCGTTCGAGCTCGAGCTCGATCTCGTGAATCGGGCAGGTGTTTCCCGGGCCCAGCTCGCGCTCGGTCTTGAAGTCGGCGCAGCGCGGGCAGTACCAGCCCTCGTAAGTGCCCTCGTAGACGTGGCCGTTGTCGTGGATGCGCTGCATCACCTCGGCGACCTTCGCCTCGTGGCGCGGGTCGGAGGTGCGGATGAAGAAGTCGTTCGAGGCCTCGACGCTGCGCGCCATCTCCTGGAACTTCGGCGCGTTTCGATCCGCGAGCTCCTGCGGCGTGATCCCAGCCTTCTCGGCCGCGAGCTCGACGGGCTCCCCGTGCTCATCGGTGCCCGTCAGGAAGAAGACGTCCTCCCCGCGCTGGCGCATGTGCCGAGCGAGGATGTCGGCGGCGATCGTCGAGTAAGCGTGCCCGAGATGGGGCTCCGCGTTGACGTAGTAGATCGGGGTCGTTACGTAGTAGGCCACGGCGAACTGAGCATACGGTCGCCGCGAGGGCCGGGCGGTGGCCCCGGGGCGGCCCCTTTGAGCGGCGAAGCCGCGAAGGGAGCAGCGAAGCTGCGACGGGGGCCGACACGGGGCTGCCGCCCGGCCCTCTGAGCTAGATCAGGCTTTCCTGACCCTTTGCCGTCGAGCGCCTACGCCGTGGCACACCCGCGGCCTCCTGAAGCGCCTGCTCGACGTCCTCGAGGATGGCGCGCTCCGAGCGCGACGCCACGATCGGCTCCGTCAGGCCGTCGACGTGGACCCAGGTGCGGCGTCCGTCACCGCGCTCCTCCGGCGGCAGCGGCACGAGCGCGTAGATGCGGTCGGCGCGGGCGAACTTGCCGTAGCCGAGCGAAACGAGGCGCGGATCGCGCTTGGCCATGAGCGAACCATAGGCGAGCAGCGGGCCCGCGTCGAGCTAGTCCTCCTCCTTGCCGAGCTTGTTGAGCGCCTTGCGAACGTCCTGCTCGCAGCGGGGGTCGAAGGGCGGCACGACCTGGATGCCGACGACCGACGTCGAGTTCGCTACGACGAGGGCGTTCTTGTCCTTCTCCGCCGCCTCGACCTCGGCCGAGTCGTTGAGAAGCTCCTGCTCGACCTGGCAGAACTCGTCGCCCCCGACCTCGTAGACCTGGGCCTCCTCGGCGCGCTTGAGATCGAGCGCCTGCACGATCGCGTCGTCGGAGACCGTCTTCTCCTCTCCGCAGCCGATCGCGCCGCCCCCCAGCGCAATGACCATTGGCACGGCGATCAGCCTGCGCATCAGGCGGGGAACCTACTCTGACACCGGCGCCGCGGCGCCCCGCCGGAAGTTCGCCGCGCCGCTACTCGCGCGGCTCGCGCCCGGTCAGGGCGCGGTACAGGTCGTTGGGGCGCGTTCCGGTAAGCGCCGCCACGACTCCGGCGGCGGCGCGCGGGCGCGCGCCGGCCTGGACGAGGCGGCGCAGCGCATCGACCGCCATCGTGATGTCGGGATCGCGGTCGGCGCCTCGAGTCCGGGCCGGCCCGATCACGACGATGATCTCGCCGCGCTGCTCGCCGCGAAAGCGCCTCGCAAGCTCCGAGAGCGTCCCGCGCGTGACCTCCTCGTGGAGCTTCGAGAGCTCGCGGCAGACGGCCGCCTGGCGCTCCGGCGCCAGCGTCGCGAGCGCCGCGAGCGAGTCGGGCAGCCGCCGCGGCGACTCGAACGCGACCACGGTCTCGGCGCTCTGCAGCACGCGCTCGAGCTCGCCGGCGCGACGCGGAAGGTAGCCCTCGAAGCACCATCTGTCGGCGGGCAGCCCCGATGCGACCACCGCGACCGGTATCGAGGAGGGGCCGGGGAGAACCTCGATGTCGAGGTCGCGGTCGATGCACGCGCGTATGAGCCGGTAGCCGGGGTCCGAGATCGCGGGCATCCCGGCGTCGCTGACGAGGGCGACGCGGGCGCCGCGCTCGATCTGCTTCGCGAGCTGCGGAGCGCGCTCGGTCTCGTTCTGGTCGTGGTTTGAGACGAGCCGCGGGGGGCGGATGCCGAGACGCTCGAAGAGACGCCCCGTCCTGCGGGTGTCCTCGCAGGCGACGATGTCGGCGCTAGCGAGCGCATCGCGCACGCGCGGCGTCACGTCCTCGAGGTTCCCGATCGGGGTCGGGCAGACGATCAGCTTGCCGGGCATCTCTTCGTCGCTTTTCCGCTTCTCGTCATTGCGCCTCCTCGAGCTCCTGCATCGCCATTGCCGCGGCTCCGATCATGCCCGCCTTGGGGCCCAGCTCGGCCAGCTCGACGGGGGTCCTGTTCATCGGCGGGAGCGCGCGCCGCTTCAGCTCATCGCGCGCCGGGTCGAGCAGCAGGTCGCCGAGCGCCATGACGCCGCCGCCGACGACGATCACGTCGGGTTCGAAGATATTGGCGTAGCTCGAGAAAGCGGCGCCGAGATGGCGCCCCGCCTCGGTCACGACCTCGCGCGCCGTCTCGTCACCGTCGATCGCGGCGAAGGTGACGGTCTTGCCCGTGAAGGGCCCACCGGAGGCGAGCGCGCGCCCGAGCGCCGAGCCGGGGGCTCGCTCAGCCGCGGCGCGCCCGTCGCGCGCCAGCGCCGTCCCCGAGGCGAAGGTCTCGATGCAGCCCCGGTTGGGGCAGCTTCCCTGGCATCTCGGGCCATCGAGGTCGACGACCATGTGGCCCAGCTCGGCGCCCGCGCCGATCGTCCCCCTGTATAGACGGCCCTCGAGAATCAGCCCCCCGCCGATTCCCGTGCCGATCGTCAGCATCACGACGTTTCGAGCCCCGCGCGCGACGCCGAAGCGGTGCTCGGCGATCGCGGCGACGTTGGCGTCGTTGTCGATGAACACGGGCAGCCCGAGGCGCTCGGTCATCAGGTCGCGGATCGGCACGTCCGTGATCGGCAGGTTCACGGCCGTGATCGCCACTCCGCGCGCGCGGTCGATCGTGGAGGGGAGGCCCATGCCGACGGCCGCGACCTCCGGCCTCGCCGCGCGGGCGTCCTCGATGTCGCGCTCGAGCTCGTCGATGAGCTCGTCCTCGGTGAGGTTGGTGGAGGCGCCCGGTCGCCTCGTAGAGGATCCGCCGCTCGGAGTCCACGACCCCGACGGCCATCTTCGTCCCGCCGAGGTCCACGCCGATCGTCTCGACGGGGCTCAAGGAGTGGATCTTGCGGGAGCGCGCGACCGGGCCATCGGGCCTTCAATACTTTCAATTCGGCTTTCACTACCGTCTCCACGACCGTGAGCGCCGACGATCCGGGGCGTCCCGACGAGCAGGGGCGCCCCGACTACAAGGTCTACAAGTCGAGGCCCGGCCTGCGTGACAGGCTGCGCTCGCCCGACCTCCAGAAGCTGCGCGACCGCCTGCGCCCGGGCGACCGGCCTCCCTCCGCCCCGTCGGCTCCGACCGAGAAGCGCCGCTGGCTGCGCTGGATCCTGATCCCGATCGGCGTCTGGCTCCTGATCAGCTTCCTCGCCTTCGCGCTCTCGTCCCAGATCCAGCGCTTCAAGCTCGAGAGCGGCGCGACCGAGGAGCTCAGCGGCAACCCGCTGCTGCTCCCCTCCCCGCAGACGATCCTGCTGCTGGGGTCGGACCGCCGCGAGGAGTCGTCCGGCGACTTCGAGGGGGACGTCCCGGCGCGCGCCGACACGATCATGCTGCTGCGGGCCGGCGGCGGCACGTTTCGGAAGCTCTCGATCCCGCGCGACACGTACGCCGAGATCCCGGGCCACGACGCGCAGAAGATCAACGCCGCGTACGCGCTCGACGACACCGACGACAACCCCGAGCAGGGGAACACCAACCTGATGGTCGCAGACGGTCGAGAACTTCCTCGGCGTCGACATCGACCACGTCGTGCTCGTCGACTTCGAGGGCTTCAAGGACTTCATCGACGCGATCGGCGGCGTCGAGGTGGACGTGCCCGACAAGCTGTGCTCGGTGATCTCCGGGGGCGAGGCGAACGGCGGGTTCACGAAGCGCATCGGCCCCGGTGAGGAGACGCTCGACGGCGAGGACGCGCTGATCTTCGCCCGCACGCGGTCCAACGCGTGCCCCGACGCCGGCGGCTCAGACGAGTTCAACACCTACGACGACCTCGACCGCGCCGCCGCCCAGCAGGAGATCCTGTCGGGGATCAAGGGGCGCCTGACCAGCCCCCTGCGCCTGCCGATCAACTTCCTCAAGGGCCCGATCATCGGCTGGACGGCCCCCCAGGCGATCATCAGTGACATGGGGGCGCTGACGATGCCCCAGCTCATGCTCGCGGCGGCGATCGGGGGCGACAGCGACCCCGCGCTGCTCGAGCCCTCCGGCCCGGGCCCCGGCGGAAGCCTGATCATTTCCCCCGAGGAGTGCCAGCAGGCGGTCGAGAAGTTCCTCGACGGAGACCCGCCGCGCACGCCCGCCTGCTCGCCGATCTGACCGGCGAGCCGACTAGTCCTTGGACCCGGCCTTGGCCTTGTCGCCCGAGCCGGTCGAGCTGTCGGGCTTCGACGACGAGTCGGACTTCTTCTCCGAGTTCGACGAGGCCGAGTCGCTCGAGCCGCTCTCGGACGCCGCCTTCGCCTTCGAGCCGGACTTCGCGTAGTCGGTCGTGTAGAAGCCCGAGCCCTTGAAGTGCACCGCGATCGGCTGAAAGACGCGCTCGACCGGCGCCCCGCACTCCTTGCACCTCGTCACGGGGTCCTCGGACATGCTCTGGAAGACCTCGAACTCGTGACCGTTTGGGCAGCGATACACGTAGATCGGCATCGCGGCAGTATCGCAGGGGGTCTGGATCATCTCGCCCGCGTCGTCGTCGCCACAAGCAACAAAGACGGGCGATCCCGAACCCCCGGGCACACGCGGATTCGGAATCGACCGTCTAGGCTCGGGTGCGTGGAGGCCAAGAGCACCGAGGAGCGCACCGAGCCCGCCGACGACGTCTCGCTCGACGAAATCGTCTCGCTGAGCAAGCGCCGCGGATTCGTCTTCCAGTCCTCCGAGATCTACGGCGGCCTGGGCTCGACATACGACTACGGCCACTACGGCGTGCTGCTCAAGAACAACGTCAAGTCGGAGTGGTGGCGGTCGATGATCGGCGAGCGCGACGACGTCGTGGCGCTCGACTCGGCGATCCTCCAGCACCCGCGCACGTGGGAGGCCTCCGGGCACCTGGAGGGCTTCACCGACCCGCTCGTCGACTGCCGCACCTGCAAGCTGCGCTTTCGCGCCGACAAGCTCGAGGACTCGGCCTGCGGCAAGAAGCCCTCGAAGAAGCCCGGTGAGACCGATCGAATGCGACCTCACCGAGGCGCGCCAGTTCAACCTCATGTTCGAGACCCACATGGGCCCTGTGCGCGACGACGCCTCGACCGTCTACCTGCGCCCCGAGACGGCCCAGGGGATCTTCGTCAACTTCAAGAACGTGCTCCAGTTCGCGCGCCGCAAGCCGCCGTTCGGGATCGCACAGGTCGGCAAGTCGTTTCGCAACGAGATCACGCCCGGGAACTTCGTCTTTCGCACGCGCGAGTTCGAGCAGATGGAGATGGAGTACTTCGTGCCCCCCGCTGAGGCCGAGAAGTGGTTCGAGTACTGGCTCGGCGAGCGTGAGCGCTGGTACACCGACCTCGGGATCCGCCCCGACCACCTGCGACTGCGAGAACATCCGTCGGAGGAGCTCTCGCACTACTCCTCGGCGACCTCGGACATCGAGTACCTGTTCCCGATCGGCTGGTCGGAGCTCGAGGGAGTCGCCAACCGCGGTGACTTCGACCTCCGCCGGCACGCGGAGTTCTCGGGCGAGAAGCTCGAGTACTTCGACCAGGAGAGCGGCGAGCGCTACGTCCCGCACGTCATCGAGCCCGCGGCGGGCGCCGACCGCGCGACGCTCGCCTTCATGGTCGACGCCTACGACACCGAGGAGGTCGAGGGCCGCAAGCGCACCGTCCTGCGCCTCCACCCGCGCCTCGCGCCGGTCAAGGCGGCGGTCCTGCCGCTCGTCTCCAAGGAGGGCATGCCGGAGCGCGCGCGCGCCGTCTACGAGGAGCTGCGCACCCGCGTGGCGGCCGAGTACGACGAGGGCGGCTCGATCGGCAAGCGCTACCGCCGCCAGGACGAGATCGGCACTCCGTGGGGCGTGACCGTCGACGGCCAGACGGCCGCCGACGACACCGTGACGCTGCGCGACCGCGACACGCTCGAGCAGACCCGCGTGCCGATCGAGGGCCTCGGCGACGAGCTGGCGCGGCGCCTGGCCGAGCCCTGGACGAGCCCCAAGACCGCCTAGCCCCTCGCGCGCCGCCTTCCGACTGGCACGCGGCGGCGGTCAGAAGTTAGGGTTGCATCGCTATGTGGCGTTCGGGGAGGACCCTGTCATTGGCGCTGGCCGCGCTCGCGTGCGCGGCCGCGACCGCCGTCGCCGGATGCGGATCCGACGAGGACGAGCCGCCGGGGTCGACGCCCGGCAGGGTCCAGCCGATCGGAGAGCTCGCCGGGCCCACGATCCCGCTCGACGAATCGGGCTTCGACCCGCTGCTGGCCCTGACGGTCGAGGCGACCGGCGAGGGCCGGACCCTGATCGCCGCCGAAGTCAGGCTGTCGCGCCCGCAGGGAAGCGGCGCCGGCGTCGCCGAGGTGAGGATCGCGATCGACGGCGACCGCCCGCGCGAGGCGGAGGCGCGCCTGATCGGCGACGACAGGCTCGTCGTCGCGTGCGGCTGCGAGCTCGAGCCCGGGGAGCACGAGGTCGAGCTCCAGGGCCGCTCGGTGGGCGGCGTCTCCCCCGTCGCCGCACGCTCGCTCGTCGCGCTCGACGGCATCGAGTACGAGACCGATACGCCCGCCGGCTCGGGGCCGCTGCCTCCGGCGATCAACGGCTCGGAGCTCGAGACCGACCCGGTGCTGGTATCGGAGGCGCCCACGTCGGTCGCCCAGCTCGAGCTCGCCGACGGCTCGTCGAGCTCCGAGAACCTCCTCGTCATCGCCGAGGTCGGCTCGACGCGGTCCTCGGCGGACCCCAGGGGGATCGCGCTACGGGCGACCGTCGGAGGGGAGGAAGCGACGCGAATCGCGTCCCTCGAGGCCGCCGCGTCGAAGATCGAGACGTACGGGTTCGAGACCGCCCCGAGCCCGGGCGAGACCGTGGACCTGATCGGAAACATCGTCGGCGGCGGCTCGACGGAGCTCGACCTTCGCTACGTGGTCACCTGCCCCTGCGGGCTCGAGACCGAGTCGTAGCGCATCGTCATTTTCCGCTGCTCCAGGGCAGAGCGCAGCCGTGACGTATATCGTGACGTCCATCACACACCCCTGGCCACGCGGCCAGGGCTGATCTAAGCTGCGTCGCGTCGCCGCGGCCGCGGCGACTTCCCCCGAGGCGACGACGGCCCGGGCAGGGCCGCAGGAGGTTGCAGCGATGAGCGAGACGGCAGTCGAGTCCAAGGGCGCGGCGAAGAAGTCCGGGACTCCGCAGGGGATGGAGTCGATCACCTACGAGGACCTCTACCGGCGCTGGGAGAAGGGGAACTGGAAGGCGACCGAGATCGACTTCTCGAAGGACCGCGAGGGCTGGGACGCTCTGACCGACCTTCAGCGCCGCAGCGCCCTGTGGACGTACTCGATGTTCTTCTACGGCGAGGACTCGGTCACCGACAACCTCTCGCCCTACATCGACGCGGCGCCGCTCGAGGAGCAGAAGTACTTCCTCGCCACGCAGCAGGTCGACGAGGCGCGCCACTCGGTCTTCTTCTCGCGCTTCTTCAACGAGGTGATCGGCGCCGGCGACTCGATCGCCGCCGGGCTCGCCTACGCCGAGCCGCAGCTCAACTGGTGCTACCGCCAGGTCTTCGGCCGCCTCGACCGCATGGCCGACGAGCTGCGCCGCGACCGCTCGCTGCCCAAGTTCTGTCAGGCGATCACGCTCTACCACATGGTCGTCGAGGCGACGCTCGCGCAGCCCGGGCAGCACTTCATCGAGGACTTCTTCACCAAGGAGGGCACGATGCCGGGCTTCTCGTCGGGGATGAAGAACGTCTCCCAGGACGAGCAGCGCCACATCGGCTTCGGGGTCAAGGTGCTCTCGGAGTACCTGCCCCACTCCGAGGAGTGCCGCGCGGCCGTCGACGAGCTGCTGCGCGAGGTGATGCCTTTGACGGGCGGCGTGTTCATCCCGCCCAACGGCGACCGCCGCTACACCGAGGAGTACGGCTTCACGCTCGAGGACATCTACACCTGGGGCTTCAAGTCGGTGAACACGAAGTGGCGCCTCGCCGGCTACCCGATGGAGGAGATGCCGAACGACGTCTGGCCGCTCGACTGGTCGCTGAGCGTGGAGGAGCGCACCGAGAAGTTCATCCGGCTGCTCGAGGCCGGCATCCTCGGAGAGCCCAACGACCACCCCGACTCGTCGCCCGAGATCCAGGAGCTGTACTTCGAGACGGTCGAGCGCTCCGTGGACCACTCCGCCGTCAACGGCAGCCCGGTGACGATCCAGTGGCGTTTCACCGACGCCGCCCCGTGGCACCTGACGATCGACAACGGGTCGACCCGAAGCGAGCAGGGCGAGGCGCCGGACCCCGACGTCACGCTCGAGTCGAGCTGGGGCGATTGGATCAACGTCACGACCCACGGCGGAGACCCGCGCAAGGCGATGCTTCAGCGCAAGATCCGCCCGCGCGGGTCGCTGCGCCAGCTCTGGCGCATGCAGAAGATCTTTCCGCGCTAGACCTTGCCGATGATGCGCGAGCGCTGCTGCTCGAACTCGTCCTGCGTGATCAGGCCGGACTGGAGAAGCTCGGTCAGCTGACGCAGTCGGTCCTCGGTGTCGGCGCCCGCGGGCGGGACACCCATCTGCATGATCCCGTCGGTCCCCTGCGGGGCCCAGTTCGCCTCCGGGATCTGGATGCCGTGGGTCGAGAGCGCCTGCTGGATCTCGGCCGCCATGCCCGGCATGCTCGAGGCGTCGACCGAGACGGCCTGGCCGCTCTCGGGGTCGATGCCGTGGCGGCGCAGGATCTCGAACATGTCCTCGCGCAGACCGGTCGCGCCGGTGGCGTCGATCGTCTGCGAGGTCTGCGTTACGACGGTCTGCGGCGCCGGGGTGACCGAGAAGCTCGTCGCGTCAGAGACCTCGGCCCCTGAGAGCGCGCTTTCCCTCTGGCTGCGGCGGCTGAAGAAGTCGAACAGGCCCATCGGGCCGAGCTAGCCGATTCGAATGCTCACGCTCAGGTGCCCGAGCGAGTCGCCGGCGGCGAAGTCCGCACTGCCGCAGCCCTCGGAAGCCATCCCGAAGATCGTGTTGAGCGTCGACGCGGAGATCGCGGTGATCCTGACGACCATCCCCTCGATCGTCGCCGTTCCGTTCGGGTTTGACGGTCGTCGTCGCGTCCGACATGTCGAGGTCGGCGGAGACGACGCCCGCACCGACGAACCCACCGGTGGAGTCGAGCGTGGCGAGCAGTGACTTGCGCTCGAGGTCGACGATCATGTCGGTCTGCCTTACGAACGTCCCGATCGGGTGGGGCGGGGTGCCCGTCTCGCAGGCTACCGGGTGCAAGGCGCATATTCGCGTTGGCGTTCTTGGTGATCAGCAGGCCGCCCGCGCTCGTGATCTGGCCCGACGTGAGGTCCGGCGTCACGCGCCCCCCGGTCACCGGGAAGTCGAACTCCGCCGGCGTGGGCGCCGTCGCCGGCGGCACCGGCGAGATCCCTCCGAGGACGAAGTTGACGCCCTTGCCGAGGAACTTGAGCCCCGCACCGATGTCGGGCTCGAGGACGACGTCGCCGAACGGGCGCACCTCGACGGTCGCCAGACTCACCGTGGTCGAGACGGAGCCGAGCCGGGCGCCGTCGCGAAACGGCTTGCGTCTTGGCGCTGCTCGCGACCGCCTTGCCCTTCTTCTTGCCCTTCTTCTTCTTCTTGCCGAGCGCCTTGTTGAGCGCCTTCGCGCCGTCCTCGGTCACGAGCAGGGTCGCTCCGGTCACGCTCGCGCCGAGCGACCGCGGCCTGGACGGGAGCGCCGCCGACAGTGGCGAAGGCCAACCGCCTTGCCCTTGACCAGCGCGGTGACGTTGCCGCTGCCGAACGAGCAGCTTGAGCGAGGTCACGTCGGCCTTGCGGCCGTTGGCCTTGAAGCGGATGCCCCCATCGAGGTTGATCGTGATCAGCCCTCGCGCGACGTCGGCCGTGCCGGCGGCGTTGGGCAGCGTGACCGCGGTGCCGTTCGCCGTGGCCGGGGGCAGCGGCTCGGCCTTCACACGCTTGGGAAGCTCGAGGGCGATCGTCGTGTTGCCGCCCGTCGCCGGCTCGGGCGACGCCACGGCGGGCGCCGCGAGCGTGAGCGCGGCGAGGATCGGGAGGGTCGAAGCGATCGCCGCAAGGCGACGGCGTCGAGTGCGGGACGTGATTGGGCTCGTCATTCGGATGCGCAGGCTTTCACAATCGGTGGGCGCCTGCGCCACCCGGGGGCCCGGGTCGCCACCTCCTGTGCAAAGAGAGGGGCGGCCCGTAGGCCGCCCCTCTTGATTCCGTTGGCCTTTCGGCCTCGAGTCAGCTGCCTGCTAGCAGGCCTTCGACGAGGGAATGACCTCGGTCTCGTGGTCGTTGTACGTGAACGTCGCCCGGTTCGTGAGAACCTTGGTCGGCGGACACTTGGCCCTGATCAGAGCGGCCGTCTTCTTCTTCTTCTTCTTCTTCGACGCCTCGGCGGACCTGGCGCTCTTCTTCTTCTTGATCTTCTCGCGTCCGCTCGAATGCGAAGTCGACCGCGGTAACCGCACCCGCGCCACCGGCGAGCGGCGGAATCGGGCAGGTGAACTGGTCCTTGAACCCGGGGTTGGTCGACTTGCCCAGGGCGCAATGGATGACCGTGGTCACGTTGATCGCGTCTGCGCGAATGAACGTGGTGATCTCGCCCGGTCCGTTGAACGCGAGTCCGACGGCCTCGACGATGTTCGGTCCGATCTGAACCGTCGCCGCGGCGGTGCCGATCAGCGCGTTCTTCGACTTCGGCGCCGTGTTACCGCACAGGGCCTGCGCCTGGTCGGCGGGCAGGTTCTCGAGGCTGTCGGTGCAGACCGGGAACTTGCTCGCGTCGTAGGTGATGTTCTGGTCGAGCTCGACAACGAGGTTGTTGAGCTGCGGCGGGACGACGCTGGGCGTCGACGGATCGTCGGTGTTCTTGAGCTCGACGTCCAGGATGCCGGGCGTCCCCTTGGCCTCCGCTTTGCCGTTGGCGGTGTACGAGATGTTGGCGGTCTGGCCGCCGTGCGTCGCCGAACTGACGGCGGCGAACGCGAGCGCCGACAACGAGCGTCAGCCCTCCCACGAAATACAAGCGCTTGAACCTGCGCATGAACCACTCCTTCCGGAGCCGCGTTTGCGCGAGGCCTCACTGGCCACGCCGGCGCTCCCTGTGTTTGTCCTAACTCCTCCTCAGAACACGCACGAATGCGCGTTGTTTCGGCGCGCTGACTCTATAGGTCGGCGCGCGACGCCGCCGCGTCGCGGGTGCTACGGCTGGGCGTAGACGTGCAGGAACTGGGAAATCTCGGACGGGCTGCCGATCGACTGGAACGGCGCCTGCTGGTTGCAAGGCGGCGCCGGCACGTTGGCGGTCGAGTTCTCGCCGTTCATCGCGAATTGCCGCAGGCGGTCGAAGAAGTCGGCCGCGGCCGCCTGCTGCTCAGCGGCGTCGGCGCCCGGGAAGCGGCTGTAGAAGTCCGGGTCCATCGGCGCATTGGTGTCGAGCACCGCGGTGAGCCCGTTGGCGCAATGGCTGGTCGTAAAGCTCTCCAGGGAGCTCGCCAGATTCAGGTAGCCCCCCGGCGCGACGTAGGGGTTCGTGCGGTTCGTCCTCAGGCGCTCGGGATAGGCCGCCAGCGTCTCGGGGCTGAGCGGCGAGACCGTTCGCAGGTAGCGGACGGCCTGGTTGGCCGATTCGGCGCCGCGGTTGAAGCCGTTCGTCGCCGCGGACGTGTTCGCGACGAGCGCGGTCACCTCGCGGCGGTAGTCGTAGATCGTCTGGACGATCGGGATGACCTGGTCCAGCCACGGGTCGAGGCGGGTGAGCACCGACGGCAGCTGGTCGGACAGCACGTCCTGAAGCGCCTCGAACCCCTTCTTCGAGGCGAGCGCCGCGGGCAGCAGCCCGTTGAAGAAGCCCTCCAGCTCGGGCGCCAGGCGCCCGAGGTCGATCAGCGTCGGGGTCAGCTCCGCGGCGACGGGTCGCAGCTGCTGGATCAGCGGATCGGTGTCGACCGCGAACTTCTCGAGGCGCTCGAGCGTGAGCCGCGACTCGTCGAGGAAGGTCGGGAGGGCGACGAAGGCGGCCTGGAGGTCCTCGTTTCGCTCCGCGGTCGTCGAGAAGACGGCCTCGGTGTTGCGAATCAGGCCCTGCAGCTGGCCCTTGCGCTCGCTCAGCGCCTCGAATACTTCGCCCGTGTTGCGCACGAACTGGCGCGTCGCGAGCCGCTGCGAGTCGAGGATCGTGAGCAGCTCGTTGGCCTCGGCGGCGAACGGCTCGAGGTTTCCGATCGAGGCGCTGAGGTCCGCACCGCGGCCCTTCAACGCGACGGCGACCTCCTGCATCCAGACCTGGAAGGCCGTCCGGGTCTCCTCGTCGAAGGTGCGGAAGATCTCGTCGAGCTGCACCGCCTCCGACACCTGAGCCGGGTCGAGGGTCCCACCCTCGGGCACGAAACCGGTGCCGTCGGCGTCCGTGTCGGTCGTCGCCCCCTGAGCACCGAGGTCGTCTCCCGAGTCGGCGGGATTGCCCGGCGAGCCCGGGGTCAGCTCGACGTAGGTCTCACCAAGCAGCGTCTTCTGGCGCAGGATCGCCTGCGAGTCCTCGGGGATCGGCGCAGAACTCGCTGTCGATCTCGAGCGTGGCGACCGCCGAGCCGGCGTCGTCGAGCTCGATCCCCTTGACCTTGCCGACCGAGACCCCGGATATCCGAACGTCGGACTCGACCACGAGCTGGGTCGCCTCCTTGAACGGGACCTGCACGCGGTAGCTCTCGGGCTTGAGCGGGATCGGGCCTCCGAAGGTGATCCAGAGGAAGAGCAGCAGCGCGAAGCACGACAGCGCGAAGCCGACGGCGACGAGCATCTGGACGATTGTCGGCGGGCGCGTCTCCATCAGCAGATCTCATCCGAGCCCGGAGGCCTGGTCAGCTCGAGCAGGGTCTTGAGGAATGGACGCGTCGCGACGGTCGCCTCGGCCAGCCTGGCCGTCTGGCAGGAGTTGATGATGATTCCTCGCCGCAGCGGCCCGATCGCGTCCTGGACCTGGAACACCGCGTTCGCGTTGTGGTTCAGCCACGTCAGCCAGAAGAGGTAGCCCTCTTCGCTGCCGCCGGGCGGGTTGTAGGCGAGCAGGTTGAGCAGCCGGTTGAGATCGGTGAAGCCGCCCTTGAGGCTCTGCGCCGCGGGGCCGAGCGAGGTCGCGAGGCCCTTGAGGTGCTTGAAGGGCTTCTGCACCTGGCGGGCGAAGGGCCGGATCTGGGTGCGGATCGGCTGCGTCGTGTCGGCGAAGAACTGCTGGAGCTCCTCCTGGGCGGGCCCGAACGCGCGCGCCGCGGGCCGGATCTCGCGCAGGGCGGGCGTCAGCTCGATCGCGAACTCGTTCGAGCTTCGCAGCGCGCCGAGCGTCTCGGTCAGCGTCGGGGGAAGCTCCTGGAGCGAAGCGCGAAGCGCCTCCTCCTGGTTGGCGAAGGCGCCGATCACCGCATTCGAGGAATCCACGAACTCGCCGAGGTCCTCGTCGTTGTCGGCCAGCGCCTCTGTGATCTCTCCGAAGTTGTGGATCGAGGAGGCGATGTTGCGCCGGCGCTCGGCGAGCAGGGAGTTGATGCGCGCGATGTCGCGCGCGAACGGCTCGAAGCGGCGCAGGCCCTGCGAGAGCGCGATCCCGTTGTCGCCCCGGAACGCTCGGCCACCGTCGTTGATGAGCAGCTTCAGGTAGGCGCGGGTGTCGGCGTCGAGCGTGGCGAGGACCTCGTCGGGCTGGACCTGTGTCGAGCGTCTGGCTCAGCGGAACCGTGCCGCCCTCCTCGAACTGCTCCTCCGACGTGCCCGGGTCGACCTCGATCACCATGTCCTGAAGGCCGGTGCGCGGCCGTGGGAGCATCGTCGCGTCGGCCTTGATCAGCCCCCCGTACTCGTTGCGAATCGACATCGTCACGATCGCGCGGTCGTTCACGAGGTCGACCTTGGTGATCTCCCCGACCTTGACGCCGTTGATGTTCACCGTCTGCCCCTGACCCGGCGTGATCGCCTGCGCAGACGTGAACTCGCCCTTGAGCTCGAACGACTCGCTGCCGACGCCCGGCGCCCAGCTCGGGAACTGCACGCCCTGGTTGATCAGGATCACGACCGTCGTCGCCGATCCCGATGACGAAGAGGGCGATGATCGCCACGAAGTCACGCATGTGTTCGCGGATCGCTCTTCTCATGGCGCGGCGGGGCTCGGGGGGCCGACCGGGGCGGCCCCGTTGATGTCAGGCAGCGCGTTCGTGTGGCAGGCGACCTTGGGCTTGTATGCCGGCTTCGGGCCCTGCGCGGGCCGCGTCCCGATCGGCGGCTCGATCGTGTTGCCGTACACGGCCCCGTTCTCGAAGCCGCCTCCGGGCTGCGGGGCGCTGGTCAGGATCGGCCCGCCGCCGGTCTGGAAGCGCACGTAGGAGCCGTTGCCGTCGAAGTTCTGGCTCTCGCCCGCCTGCTGGGCGGCGCCGTAGAAGAACTCCTTGAAGTTCTCGACGCCGGTGGTGAACGGATAGGCGCCGCCGGCGTTGTCGATCACGACGTTGCCGGTCGGGATCAGGATCCCCGACCCGCACCTGCTCGTCAGCTCGAGCTGCTTGAGGAAGCCGGTGGTCTGGTTGGTCGCCAGCGCAAGGCCCGGGGTCGACTTCCGCAGCAGCCTCGCCAGCCCGCCCAGCTCACGCCGGCCCAGCAGCGGATCGGCCTGGGCGAGCCAGGGTCCCGCCCGCGGCGATCGTGTCGGGGAGCTCGAGGACGCCGGGTCGAGCGTCGATCGCGAACGCCCGCAGCTGCGGGAAGCTGTCGTTGAGGTTGGCGAACGAGTTTTCGCCGATCTCGAGCGTGGGCGCGAGCAGGCGGACCGTCTCCGAGAGGTTGGCCGACTCGGTGGCGAGCGCTCCGGTGAAGACGTTGAAGTTGGTCAACAGGTCCTTGAGCTGCGACTCGCGGCTCAGCAGCGCGCCGAAGATGCGCCGGTTCGAGTCGATCAGCTTCGAGAGGTCGTGCGGCTCGGTGCCGAGCAGCGCCGTGTTGACGATCGCCGACGTGCGGCCCGCCTCACCGCCGTAGTCGAAGGTGTCGTTGAGCGCCTCGCCCGCGGTCTCGCCCTGGACGTCGGGATCCTGGTCCTTGTCCTCGGCGGCGGTCGGCTCGTGCGTGAGCGCGGTCCCGAAGCCGATCAGGAGGTCCTGGAGGTTCTTGCGCTCCGGCGCCTGAAGCGTCGTCAGCACCTGGTCGAGCTGCACCGCGACCGTCGACTGCGTTGCGGGCAGGGTCGTGCCGCTGCTCAGCTCCGGGGCGCTCGGGCTGCCCGGGTGGAGGTCGATGAAGAAGTTGCCCTCGAGGAAGAGCCGCGGCCGAACCTCGACGGTCGCGTCGCTGTGAATCGGGCGGCCCTCGTTCGTCGATCGTGAATGTGACCTTGGCCATGTCACCCTCGGGCTCGACGGACGTGACCTTGCCGACGTTGACCCCGGCAATCCGCACCGGCGATGTGGGCTTGAGCGTGGCGGGGTTCTCGAACACGGCGCTGAGCGTGTAGCCCTCGCTTGTGAACGGGATCGACTTCGCGAACGCGAGGTAGACGCCGATGGCGATGATCCCGACGGTGAGCAGCCCGACCAGAACGCGCGAGCGCATGGTGGTGCCGCGTCGGTAGAGCTGGGGGTTTGAGTCCTGTTTGCCGGCCATCTACTTGCTTCTTGCCCTTCTTGGGCTCGGGCTGGCTCCTCGGTCACGGTGCCCTGGTTCCCGGGCACGTTTCCGATCACCGTCTGACCGCCGAGGAAGGTCTCGTTGCCGGCCTCGCACTCCCTCTCCTGGCCCGGCGACGCGGTGTTCGGGTACGGGTTGACGTGCAGGAAGTTGCGTCCGTCGCCGCCGCCGCTCGCCGGCCCCGACGACGGGCTCGCCTCGCTGTTGGGGCCCTGGGGGAGGTCGAAGTTGATGAACCGCTGCCACGTCCCGACGCCGTCGCCGAGGCTCAGCAGGCTCGCCGCGTTGCGGGCCAGCAGCGTCGCGTAGTTGCAGACCGACTGGGCCGGGGTGATGAACTGCAGCGTCGGAGCGAGGACCTGGTTGAACTGGGTGAGCTCGTCGAGTCCCTGGCGGGCGCCGGCGTCGTTGGCGAGGTCGAGGAGCGCGTCCGCGGTCGGCTCGAGCTCGGCGTTGAGCTTGGGGGCGGCGCGCAGCGCCGGGATGCCGGCCTCGGTCGCGTCGGCGAGGATCGGCGCGTTTACCCGCAGCGCCCTGATCCCCGGGCGCAGCTCCGCGAACAGGGCGGCGTTGTGCGCCAGGAACGGGGCGGATCGTCGGCAGCGTCGCTATCGCGGTGTCCTCGGTCGGCGGCGACTTGACGATCGTCTGCTGGATGAACGGGCGCGCGACGTTCGCGAGCCCTCCGAAGGTCGTGTCCAGGGCGACGAACATCTGCGCCTGGATCTCGGCCACCGGCGCGACCTCGCCGGCGGTGTCGCGAAGCGCCTGGAACAGGCGCCCGAGGCGCGTGCTGGGAGCGCTGAGGATCCTCCCCACCGGCTCGAGGCGCTGAAGGAGCGGAGCCAGCTCGCCGATCGCCGCGTTGAGCGCCGGCCCGCGTGCGGCGATCGCGTTTCCGAACTCGAACAGGTTCCGCTGGATCGCGAGCCGGGTCGGCTCGTCGAAGGTGCTGAGAACCTCGTCGAGGTCGACCGGCTGACATTCAGGATCGTTTCCGCAGTGGGAGGCGCTCAGCGGTAGCACCGCGCCCTCGGCGAAGCCCTCGTCGGACTCCCCCTTCGCGATCTCGAGGTACTTGAGGCCGAGCGAGGACTGCGCGCGCACCGTCAAGGTCGAGTCCGTCGGGATCGGCTTTGCGTCGGCGTCGAGCTTGAGGTCGAGCCTCGCGGTCGTCGTGCCGTCGTCGTGCTCCACCGGCTCGAGCGTCTCGATCACGCCGACGCGCGCGCCGCCGATCCGCACCTCGTTGCCGGGCACGAGCCCGTCGGCGTTCTGGACCTGCGCGGTCACCCGGTAGGCGGGCACGAACGGCAGTCCCTGGTTGGCGTTGTAGGCGAGGAAGACCGCCAGGATCACGATCAGGACCGTGATCGCGCCGACCATCACGGGGTTCGATGCGAGCGTCGTGCCGCGGCCCCTCATGCGCCGTTCTCCATCAGGAAGTCGAGCAGCGTCCGCGCGGCGCGCATGCGGGTGCGCAGCGCCTGCTCGCCGGTGGCCCCGCCCTCGCCGGCCTCGTCAGCGTCGGGCGGGGGGTCGGGCGTCGCGGGCGGCTCCGCGGTCGGGAGGCACGATCGGCTCGACGGGGCTCTCGGGCGCCGAGGGCGCCTCGGGCGCCGTGGGGCCGGGCAGCGGGATCTCGTTCGCCTCGCCGGGCTGGGTTTCGAGCGCACCCGCCGCGCCGCCGTTGCGCGGCTCCTTGGGCAGCTTGGCGGTCGACCTCGGCGCCCCGCTCAGCGTCTCCGAGGCCCAGTTCGCGTCGCAGCCCGACAGCGGCGTGACCCGGTAGTCGACGCAGTTGGTCACGAGCAGCAGCGCGCGCAGGTAGTGGCCGAGGGAGTCGAAGCCGTTGAGGCCGTTGGCGGTGTAGTAGATGAGGTCCATGAACCGCTCCATGCCCTGGGTCTCCTTGAGGCTGCCGAGCAGCTCGGCGAGGCTTCGGGCGGCGGGCTTCGTCGCTCGCGCCAGCGTCCGGAGGTCGAGGATCAGCGGGTCGGACGGCGACGAGCTTCGGCCCCGCGCCCTCGGCCGCGTCGCCGAGCGTCGTCAGCGACGTCGTGGCGGCGTCCGAGAACGGCCCCAGAGCCTCGCTGGCGCGCACGAGGTCCGGCGCGGCGGCGCCGAGGTCGTGGACGACCGGCGTCGCCTGCGTCGAGAAGGCGTCGAGCTGCGTCATCGTCGAGCGCAGCTCGCGGAGCGTCTGCGGGAACTTCTCCAGCCCGGCCTCGATCTCGGTGCGGAACTCGGCCGACGCCTGGTTGACCTCGTTGGCGTTCTGGATGAAGCCGACGAGCGCATCCTTCTCGCGGGCAAGCGGGGCGAGGGCCTCGTCGGAGTCGGTCGCGAGCTCGGCGAGGGTGCGATTCTGCTCCGCGAGGATCGCGAGCACCTCGTTGAGCTCGCGCAGGGCGGGGTTCGAGCGCTCGATGATCTCGGCGAGCTCGTCGCCGCGCGCCGCGAAGCCGGCGCCGAGGTCGTTGAGGATGAGGCGGAAGCGCTCCGCGTAGGGGCGGCGGTTGATGTTCTGGATGAGGTCGAGGTCCACGGCCTTGCCGTTGTTCTCGAGCGGCAGCAGGTACTGGCCCGCGCCGGGCTCGCCGTCGGCGATCTCCTCCAGCGGCGGCGGGGGCTCGGAGGCGGCGGATCGCGGCTGGGTGTGCTCGCACTCCACGAAGCGCTCGCCGAGCAGCGACTGCGGGCGAGCGATGCAGGACGCGTCCTCGCGGAAGTCCTGGAAAGCGGGGTTGTCGATCCGCAAGACGATCACGGCCTTGCCCGGGATCGCCGTCGGGGCCGTCCTCGAGGCTCGACGATCTCGTCCTCGCGCGAGACGTCGACCTCGACCACCTCGCCGACCTTGGCGCCCGCGATCCGGACCTCCTCGCCGGGCACGAGGAAGGCGCCGTTGTCGAGGATCGCGCGGACCTCGTAGGGGTCGTCGGCGCCGGTCGCCGCGGAGGCGATCAGCAGGCCGGCGGTGGCCGCGAGCGTGAGCGCGATGGCGACGAGTCGCCTCATGGCGTTCCGATCAGCACGTCGTTGGGATCGCAGTCGTTCGGTCCCAGGTTGCCGCCGTCGAGGAAGGGGTGGTCCTGCGGGTTGGGCCAGCCGGGATTCGGCTGGGTGACCGCGCCCGGACAGCGAAGGTTCGTGTTCTGGGCGCCCGGCGTGTTCTGGAAGAAGGCGAACTGCTGCGAGAGCGGGATCGGCTCGAGAACGCCCTGGTTCGGGTTCGGGTCGAGCGCCTCGTTGTAGGCGAAGATGTCGGAGTTCGCCGGCTGGATGCGCGCGTAGTGGCCGCTCGCGTCGTAGTACGCGGTCACCTGGCCGAACTTCGTGAACCAGCCGAGCACGTCGGGCATGTAGGGCCGCGCGGTCGTGACGAAGTCCTGCGACGCGTCGAGCGCCGCGATCGTCGCCGGGAAGGCCGTGTTGCCGCGCTTCTGGAGCCTGGGAAGGTCCTTGAGGATGTCGTTGAGGTCGTTCGAGCGCCCCTTGCGCACCAGCGTCAGGCGCAGGTCCTTGAACACCGGCACGGCCTTGCGGGCGACGGGCCGCACGTCGGCGAGGAACGGCGCGAGGTCGCGCGTGCCGACGAGCGAGGCCTCGACGAGCGGATCGAGGTCGTCGAGCGCGGCGCGCAGGTTGACGAAGGTCGTGTTCGCCTGGCGCAGGAAGGGCGGCAGCGCGACCAGGACGCGGTCGAAGGCCTCGTTCTGGGCCGCGATCGCGCCGAGCGCCTCATTTCCGTTCGCGACGAAGCCGGAGAGGTCGTCGCGCCGCGAGGCGATCGCGGTGACGACCTTCGACCCGTCGACGAGGAAGTCCTCGAAGACCTGGTTGTCGCGGGTCAGCTCGGCGAGCAACTTCTGCGTCGAGCTGATTCCCGGGTTGAGGTACTTGTAGGACTCGTTCGCCTGCGGCCCCGCGCCGCCGTAGATCGCCGCGAAGCCCTTGATCACGTTCTGGAGGCCCTCGCGCGTCGGCTCGTCGAGCGCGTTGAAGAGCTGGTCGAGGTCCACGGGGGTCGTCGTGCGCTCCCCGGTGAGCACCGAGCCGTCGGGCAGGGCCTCGGCGTCGTCGGGGCCCTGCGTGATCGAGACGTAGCGGTTGGCGACGCCCGAGAGCGAGGTCGAGCGAATCACGGCCTCCGAGCCCTCGCGCAGCGGCACGTCGGTCGTGATCGTCACGTCCGCCTGCCAGTCGTCGGTCAGGCCGATGTCGTCGACCGAGCCGATCGGCTGCCCGGCGACGAGGACCTCGTTGTCCGAGACGAGCTGTCCTCCGGTCTCGAAGAGGAGGTGATACCTGTAGCCGTTGTCGCCCCCGAAGAGCAGGACGAGCACTACCACGAACGCCGCGATCAGCGCGCCTATACCGGCGACGCGAGCGACAGTCGAGCTTCCCTGTGAGCCTCCCTCTATGGCGCTCCCGTGGGCCGCTCGATCGCTCACCACAAACTTGACTTGAGGCGCGCGATCACGGACCCCTGCACACTAACCGTCGAATCAGGCGTCCGCGCCGCCCGGCGGTGCCTTAACCCGACGCAAACAGAGGAGTCCGCGGCGCGGGCGCGAGGGGCGCGGCCCGGTGCGGCCGGGCTACGGCTATTCGCTCAGCAGGTGGCGCGCGGCGGCGGTCCCGGCCTCGAAGACCGACTCGAAGTCCTTGTCGGGCTCCGATAGGACCTGCATCGCGATGCCGTCGGCGATGCTGAACATGTACGAGACGACGGACTCGAGGTCGAAGCGCGGCGAGATCACGCCCTCGCTCTCCTTGGCGCTGAGGATCTCGACGACGTGGCCGCGGCTGCGGTTGAACATCTCGCCGACCTCGCGCTGGATCTCGGGGTTGTGGCGCCCGGCGATGAAGAGCTCGAACAGCAGATCGAAGTAACCGGGCTCGTTTTCGAGCATGTCCTGGAGGCTCGCGACGAGGACGTTGAGGATGTCGTCGACCGATTGCGCTGCGCCGAGCGGCTCGTCGAGGCGCGCGATTCGCAGCTCGGAGTCGCGGCGCACGACCTCGACCAGCAGCCTCTCCTTGGTTCCGAAGTAGTAGTGCAGCAGCCCGCGGCTGACGCCGGCCTCGCTCGAGACGTGCTCGAACGTCGATCCCGCGATCCCGCGCGCGGCGACGCTCGAGCGCATCGCGTCGACGATGCGCTGGGCCTTCTCGCCCGTCAGCTCGCGCTGTTTTGTGGCTGCCTCCATCTGCTCGGCTCCCTCTTCGGCGAAGTCTAGGGCGCGCTCAGCGCAGCTGGACGGGGGGATTATGCCCTGGGATGACCGTCGCAGGGTCGAGATCGCGGATCCGCTGCCATTGGCGCAGCAGCTCCTCGCGCTCGGGCCCGAAGTCCTCGGGCAGGTCCATCTCGTCGAAGTACTCGGGCAGCGGGCCGACGCAGTCGGACGCGATCGCGACGAGGCCGTCGTCGGTGTCGACGAGGATCGTGATCAGGCCGTCGCAGTGCCCCGGCGTCAGCATCCAGCGCACGCCGGGCTCGATCTCGCCCTCCTCGCCGTCGACGACCTCGAGGTTCGCCATCTCGAGCTGGCCCGCGACGATCTGGGCATAGGGCGCCTCGGTCTCGATCCGGTGGACGAAGGTGCGCCGCTGCGGCCACGCCGCCATCCCCTCGGCGTGGTCGAAGTGCAGGTGGGTGAGGATCACGTCCTTGATCTCGTTGGCGTCGACGCCGAGCTCGCCGAGAGCCGAGAACAGCGGCGCCCCCTGCATGATCAGCCCCGGGTCGACGAGGTAGTCGCGCTCGCCGCGCACCAGCACCGTGTTCGGCATCGCGACCATCCCGACCGCCTTGCCCTCGGACTGAAGCTCCTTGTAGCGCTTGAACCCCTCGGCCGAGCTCGAGACCGGCACCGGGTGAGCCTCCTCGCCGTCGAGCCAGAAGACGTAGCGCTGCGCGGGGATCAGGACGTGGACGCTGGCCATGGGGCGGCCAGACTATCGGCGGCCGGGCGAGTAAGCGCGAGCGCCTACTGCAGCTGGGTGGGAGAGGTCTTGGTCGCTTGGAACCAGCTTGTGAGCGATTCATACGGCTATAGCCGTATCGATCGTTCAACAAGTTGGCGGGGACGGCCCCGGAGCTCGATCCGGCTCCCCTACCAGCAAAAAGCCGCCGGAATCCGGCGGCCTCTCGCAAATCTCGCCGGGCTTGCGCCCGAGCTTAGGCCGAACGCCCTAGCTCTTCGTGCCCGCCGGCGTCGCCGGCGTGGGCGAGGTCGTCGAGGAGTACTCGAACTCCTCCTCGGCCCCGAAGAGCTTGTCGAGCAGTGCCTTGCGGATGTCCTCGCTGAGCAGGACCGCGATGACCGCGCCGATGAGGGCGATCAGGATGATCCGGCCGAGGCGCGACTTCTTGCGCTTGCCGCGCAGCTGCTCGGACGCCTCGCGCAGCGACTCGGCGGCCTTGCGGAGGTCCTTCTGGACCTTCTTGTCCTCCAGGATCGCCTTCGCGGGGCCCTTGCCGTTGGCGATGCGGGCGTATGCGTCCCGCGCCGCGTCAACCGCGTCGCGGATGTTGTCTCGCAGCTCCTCGTCCTCGATGAGCCGCTGGACGTACGGGTTCGAGCGCAGGCTCGACGCCGCCTCGCCCGCTTTCTTCGCGGACTGCGCCGCCCGCTTGCTCTTTGCCGCCATCAAACCTCTCCTCGTCCGGATTTCGGGTGCGGTTGGTATCTGCTGGCAGCTTATACCCGATAAGCGCCGGGGCTAGGCGGCCCGCTGATACGAGTTTTGTCTGGCGCAGCTCTGCTGCGACCGGCATGTGAAGTTCGTTGTTCCAGGCGCGAACGAGCGGGTCAGGAGTCTTCGAGCGCGACCGCGAGGGCCTCGGCGAGCTCCTCGACGTAGATGAACTCGAGGTCGCCGCGCTCGTGCTCGGGGATCTCGTTGATCTCGCCCTCGTTGAGCGCCGGCACGATCACGCGCTTGATGCCCGCGCGCTGCGCCGCGAGCGCCTTCTCCTTGAGCCCGCCGACGGGGAGCACCTGGCCGGTCAGCGTCACCTCGCCGGTCATCGCGACGTCGTTTCGCACCGGCCTACGGCCGGCGAGCGAGGCGAGCGCGGTCGCCATCGCGACCCCGGCCGAGGGCCCGTCCTTCGGCACCGCGCCCGAGGGCACGTGGATGTGCAGGTCGTTGACGGCGAACCAGTCATCCGGGAGGTCGGGCGCGAACAGCGAGTGGTGGCCGCGCACCCACGACAGCGCGGCCTGTGCCGACTCGCGCATCACGTCGCCGAGCTGGCCCGTGATCGTCAGCTTGCCCGAGCCAGGCATCGCCGTCGCCTCGATGAACAGGACCTCGCCGCCGACCGGCGTCCAGGCCAGCCCCGTGGCGACGCCGGGCACCTTGGTGCGACGGCGCGTCTCGGAGAACACGAGCCGGCGGCCGAGCAGCTCGCGAGCGCGCTTGGCCGAGATCCTCACCTTCCCGTCGGCGCGGCCCTCGGCGACGTCGCGCGCGACCTTGCGGCACACGGTGCCGATCGTGCGCTCGAGGTTGCGCACGCCCGCCTCGCGGGTGTACTCCTCGATGATCGCGCGCAGCGCCGGCTCGGCGAACTCGATCTGGGACGGGCGCAGTCCGTTGGCGTCGATCTGGCGCGGCACGAGGTAGCGCTTCGCGATGTGGAGCTTCTCGTCGGTCGTGTAGCCGGCGAGGTGGATGACCTCCATGCGGTCCTGAAGCGGGCCGGGGATCGGGTCGAGGATGTTCGCCGTCGCGATGAACAACACGTCGGAGAGGTCGAACTCGAGGTCGAGGTAGTGGTCGCGGAAGGAGTTGTTCTGCGCCGGGTCGAGGACCTCGAGCATCGCGCTCGCGGGGTCGCCGCGGAAGTCGGCGCCCATCTTGTCGATCTCGTCGATCATGAAGACGGGGTTGCGGGAGCCCGCGTCGCGCAGCGCGCGGATGATCACGCCGGGCATCGCCCCGATGTAGGTCCGGCGGTGGCCGCGGATCTCGGCCTCGTCGCGGACGCCGCCGACCGAGATGCGCTCGAACTCGCGGCCGAGCGCCTTGGCGATCGACTTCCCGAGGCTCGTCTTGCCGACTCCGGGAGGGCCGACGAAGCAGAGGATCGGACCCGGCGAGTCGGGCTTGAGCTTTCGCACCGCGAGGTACTCGAGGATGCGGTCCTTGACCTTCTCGAGGTCGTAGTGGTCCTCGTCGAGGACCTCACGCGCGTGGTCGATGTCGAGGTTGTCCTCGCTCTTGGCGCTCCACGGGAGCTCGACGAGCCACTCGAGGTAGGTGCGGATGACGCCGTACTCGGCCGCGGCGGGCGGCAGCTTCTCGAGCCGCGACAGCTCGCGCTCGGCGGCCTTCGCGGCGTACTCGGGGAGCCCCGCCTCCTCGATCCGGGACCGAAGCTCGTTGATCTCCGCCTGGCGCTCGTCGCCCTCCCCCAGCTCGTCCTGGATCGCCTTGAGCTGCTCGCGCAGGAAGTACTCGCGCTGGCCCTTGTCCATCTCGGACTGGACCTGGGACTGGATCTTCGAGCCGAGCTGGATGACCTCGAGCTCGCGCGCGAGGATCTCGGACAGCCTTCGAAGGCGGCGGGCGACGTCGACCTCCTCGAGCAGCTGCTGCTTCTCCTCGGCCGAGATCCGCAGCGCGCCGGCGATCAGATGCGAGAGCGCCGAGGGGTCGTCGATGTTCGTGACCGCGAGCTGGAGCTCCTCGGGCAGGTACGGGATCTGCTCGATGATCTCGGCGAAGGTCGTCTGGACGTTGCGCGTCAGCGCCTCGAGCTCGGGCGACTCCTCGACGACGTCGGGAATCTCGGAGATCCGCGCGACGAGGTAGGGCTGCTCGGCGACGTAGTCCTCGAGGCGGACGCGCTGAGCGCCCTGGATGAGGATCCGCAGCGAGCCGTCGGGGACCTTGATCATGCGCGCGACGACGCCGACGACGCCGACGTCATAGAGGTCGTCGGGCCCGGGCTCCTCGATGTCGGGGTCGCGCGAGGCGACCATCACGATCGTGCGCTCGCCCGAGAGCACGTCGTTGACGAGCTTGATCGAGCGCTCCGACCCGACGGCGAGCGGCGTGACAGCGTCGGGGAAGGTCACCATCCCCCTGAGCGGAAGCACCGGCAGCGCGGCCGGGATCGGCTGCTGCTCGGCCTGGCGCAGAGCCTCGTCGAGGTCCGGGGTCTCGACGACCTCGATGCCGAGATCGTCGTCAACCATCGCCGCGCGCTATCGGGACGTTTCGGGTGCGGTCCTCGGGCTCGGTCAGGGGCAGCTCGACGCTGAGGATGCCGTCGTCGTACGTCGCGGTCGCGGCGTCGGCGTCGACGTCGGCGCCGAGCTCGACCACGCGCCGGAAGCGCCCCGAGTC
The DNA here is from genome assembly GCA_963838145.1 of uncultured Thermoleophilia bacterium. GTDB lineage: Bacteria > Actinomycetota > Thermoleophilia > Solirubrobacterales > 70-9 > DASPWW01. Next base: position 41,840 of record CAWIPX010000007.1, on the reverse strand, counting down.
GATCTCGAGTTGCTGGTAGACGCGGCCCTCGGTCTCCTGGAGCGGGCGCTCGCCGCTGATCACCAGCTCGCGGCCGCTGACCTCGAGGCTGACCGCGCCGAGGTCGACGCCCGCGAGATCGACCTTGACCACCGCCTGCGGCGGTTCTCCGCAGTAGTAGACGTCGACGCGCGGCGAGAACCCGCGCGCGCGCCGCGATGGCAGCGCCGGGCGCTGCCACACGGGGCCGAAGATCTCGTCCATCTCCCGCCGCATGCGTTCGAAGTTCGCGAATGGGTCGCGCCTGCGAGCCATCGCTTCTAGATTAGGACCTGGGGCACGCTTTTCATCAACCCGGGGAAACGTCCCGGCCGCCGCCGGTCAGACGTCGTAGACGGCGCCCTCGCGCGCCATCGCCACCGGCTGGCCGAAGGCCTTCGTTCCCTGATCGCGCGCCCAGACCTCGTCGAGCTCGTCCGAGATGTGCGTGAGCACGACCCGCTTGGCCCCGGCGCGCTTGGCGTGGTCGCCGGCCTCGGCAGGCGTCATGTGACCGCGATCGCCGCTGCGCTCCGGGCGCGGGAGGGTCGCCTCGACCATCAGCAGGTCGGTGTCGCGCGCGATCTCGATCAGCTCCTTGCCGGGGCGGCAGTCGGCGCCGTAGGTGAACCGCCCGCCTCCGTTTGCCGACTTGAAGTCGATCGCGAAGGTCGGGGTGAAGTGCGGCACCTCGTGAAAGCTCGCCCGCAGCGACCCGACCTCGACCGTCGCGTCCGGCTCGTACTCCTCGAGCGCGAAGGCGTTCTCGATCAGGTCGTCGTTTCCCCACGCCCCGACGACGCGCCGGAAGGTCTTGCGGGCCCCCTCGGGGGCGATCAGGCGCGGGCGGGCGGGGTCGTCGGTGCCGGGCCAGTTCGCCACCGGCACCGGCTGCTGACGCGGCGCGTAGGTGAGCGCGTAGGAGTACGGCACGAGGTCGAGGAAGTGGTCGGCGTGCAGGTGGGAGATGATCACCGCGTCGACCATCGTGTAGTCGCGGAAGCGGCGCAGCTTCGAGAACACGCCGTTGCCGCAGTCGAGCAGCACCGTCGTGTCCCCGTCCTCCACGAGGTAGCCGCTGCAGGCGCCGTCCGCGTCCTGCCACGAAGGCGACTTGCCGAGAACCGTGACCCTCACGTGCGGATCGTAACCCGGGGGCCGCGAATGCCCTGCACGTGCGCGGCCGGACCTTCATCGCGCGGGCGGCTTCGGCCGCCCGCGCGGCTCAGCAGCGCCGGTCGCGCGCCGATGCCGCCATCAGCAGCTCTTCTCGCGGGCCTGGGCGACCGCGCAGTAGGCCGCCTTGCGCCCGCCCCCGCCGTTGAGGACTCCGTAGCCGCGCTCGTTGTCGCGCGGGGAGCCGGGCTGATCGACGAAACGGTGGAAGACGACCACCGGGACGTTCGCGATGCGCAGGAACTGTGTGTAGAGGCGCGCCAGGCCCTCGGCCTGGTGCTCCTCGGTGAACGCGTCATTGCCGGCCGTGCTGATGCCCGTCTCGGTGACCCAGATCGGCTTTTCGCCGTCGCCGTTCTGGCCCATGACGGCCCGGTAGCGGAAGAGATGCGTGCGAACGTTGCCCAGGTAGTCCTGGCTGTAGAGGCGGTTCGGGTAGGGGTGGGCGCCGATCGCGTCGGCGAGCTGCGGGCCACCGGTGGCGTAGGCGCGGCGCAGGAACTTCTGGTACGCCATCGCGTCCTTCTCGCTGCTGATGTGGGGCGAGAGGCCCGCGGTCACGACCGGCATCGCGGGGTTGGCCGCCTTCACGGCCGGGACCACGGCGGCGACCATGCGCCCGTAGCTCTGGGGATCGGCCTCGCCGCCCCAGTAGATGTCGTAGTTGGGCTCGTTCCAGACCTCGATCCCGAGCGCTTGGGGGTAGCGCTGGGCGGCCTGGGCCGCGAAGGACGCGAAATCGTCGTAGTGGTCCTCGCTGGGGTGGCTGCCCTGGCGGCAGTTCTTGCCCTGCGCCCAGCAGGGAGCCGCCTGGAGGACCCAGAGCGGCCGGATCCCGCGGGCGAGCATCTCCTGATACATCGCGTCGAACGTCCCCCACCCGCTGTGGTCGACGGCCTCCCAGAAGAGGCCGGTGCGGGCGACGTTCGCTCCGGTCGCGGCGAGCTCGTCGAGCTTGCCGAGATTCTGATGCCAGTCCTCGTTGAAGCCAAACTGCAGATGCGGGCCCGGCTCGGCGAGCAGCGGGACCTGGGGCTCGAGGCGGTTGTTGCAGCCGCCGATGTCCCAGCTGTTCGACTTGACGCGGTAGCGCGAGCGCCCGGCGCACAGGTAGGGGACCTCGCCGGGGAAGAAGCCCTCGGCGCGCCACTTGCAGATGTAGACGTCGCCGCCGCCCTGCGGCCGGCAGCTCGAGACGTTGTCGACCACGATCCCCTGCTCGGCGAGCTCGGCGGTCAGCGACTGGGTGAGCTCCGAGTCGCTCGGCTTGGCGGCGCTGGGCGAGGCGCCGGCGAGCGCCCCTGCGAGCGCGCAGAACAGGACGGCTGAGGCGATCGCCGCCCTCCGGAGGGACGCTGGAAGTCGGGTTGTGCTCATCTGGCTCATCGCTACGACGCATCGCGGCGCGCGAATCGCGCACCGTCTCTGCGTAGATCGGGGGTCGTGGGGGTGGACTTGATCCGCCGTACGGCGGACTGGCCACCTGTTCAGGGGGACGGAGAGTCTAGAAAACCCGGGTCAGGCGGCCTTGGCGTCGCGGGCGCGCAGCAGAAGCGCCGGCTGCCGTGGCGGGGTCAGCCCCTCGGGGCTGTCGGGGCGAAAGGTCGAGCAGGGCTCGGCGAGATCGAGGGCGCACAGCCCGCGGCAGCGAAAGAAGCAGTCGTCGCAGGTGATGGCCTTCTTGGACTTTCGTGGGCGGGGCTTGCTCATCGGGGAGCGATGATGGCACTCCGAGCCGCCGCCCGTTGCCCATGTTGTCGCAAAACGCTGGTTTTTGTCCAGGTTGTTAACTCCCTGCAAATCGCGCATTATTTTGATCCGCTAGCAAAAACCCCCGCTCTCTGCGGGCGTTTGCTCGGGGGCGGATCGCGGCGATCCGGGGTCGCTCCGCCGCGCAGGGTTCCGGTGGCGCGCGGTCGGCGCCTACAATTCCGAACATGGCCGAGCGAACCGCCCGCCTCAGTGCCTCCCCCCCTCTCTTCGAGAGCCGCTTCCTCGACTTCTTCTCGCGGATCCATCCCGCGGTCCCGGCGCTGATCTTCATCCCGGTGATCGGGCTGCTCGAGTGGCTCGGCGCCGACCGCGGCTATTCCGCAGGCACGCTGATCCTGCTGACGATCGGCGGGCTCGTCCTCTGGACGCTGACCGAGTACTGGCTCCACCGCCTGCTCTTTCACTGGGAGCCCAGGTTCCGCTACGGCGACCGCCTCCACTTCATCATCCACGGCGTCCACCACGAGCATCCCAACGACCGCATGCGCCTCGTGATGCCTCCCGCGCTGAGCATCCCGCTCGGGCTCGCCTTCTTCGGCCTCTTCGTCCTGCTCTTCGGGACGCCCGCGGCCTACCCGCTCTACGGCGGCCTGCTGATCGGCTACCTGACGTACGACTACATGCACTACCACCTCCACCACCACACGCCGAAGACGAAGCTGGGCAAGCGCCTGCGCGAGCAGCACATGCGCCACCACTTCCAGGACCACCGCTACGGCTTCGGCGTCTCGTCCCCGATGTGGGACGGCGTCTTCAGGACGCTGCCGCGGCGGCGCCCGACCGAGTAGCCGGCGCGTTCGCGAGAGTCACCCCGTCATCCGGGCACGCGCGGGTTTGCACCCACTGTTCAATGGATCTGCGACGTCGAATCGTCGATCCCCTACTGTGTGTGTTCCACACAAATCCTCACCTCACGGTACACACACTTTTTGGTAACCCATCCGTGCGGTCGCAGGGACGACAGGAAGGAATGTGATGGCCCCCAAGCCCAGTGACGTGCTCGACCAGGCGCGCTCTCTAATCGAGGACCGGCTCAAGGAGCTCGAGGACGAGCGCGTGAAGCTGGAGCGAACCCTCAACGACATCAGCGGAGGACGCGTGGGCCGCCGCCGTCCGGGGCGCCCGAAGGGCTCCACCGCCCGCCGCAGGTCGAGCGGGCGCAAGCGGGGCCGCAAGCGCTCCACGCGCGCCGACCAGGCGGTGAAGATCGTCCAGGAGAACCCGGGCATCACCGCCTCCGAGGTCGCGAAGAAGATGAGCATCCAGCCCAATTACGTCTACCGCGTGATGGGCGAGCTTCAGAAGCAGGGCAAGGTCAAGAAGAAGGGCAAGGGCTACCAGGCCGCCTAGCCCCGTCCTGCACGCGGGGCAGCGCCCCGCGGGAGCTCAGATCAGCCCGAGCTCGCGGACCGCGTCGCGCTCCTCGCGCAGCTCGCCGACCGAGGCGTCGATGCGCTCGCGCGAGAAGTCGTTGATCTCGAGGCCCTCGACGATCTTCCACTCGCCGTCCGAGCAGGTGCACGGGAAGCTCGAGATGAGGCCCTCGTCGACGTCATAGGAGCCGTCCGAGCACACGGCCATCGAGACCCAGTCGTCATCGGGGGTGCCGTTGACCCAGTCGTGGACGTGGTCGATTGCGGCGCTCGCGGCCGACTTCGCGCTCGAGGCGCCGCGGGCGTCGATGATCGCCGCGCCGCGCTTCTGCACGGTGGGGATGAACTCGTTTGCCACCCACTCCTCGTCGACCAGCTCGGGCGCGGGCCTGTCGCCGACGAGCGCGTGGAAAATGTCCGGGTACTGGGTCGCCGAGTGGTTGCCCCAGATCGTCATCCGGCGCACGTCGCTTACGTGAGCGCCGGTCTTCTTCGCGAGCTGCGCCTTGGCGCGGTTGTGGTCGAGGCGGGTCATCGCCGTGAAGCGCTCGCGCGGCACGTCGGGAGCGTTCGACATCGCGATCAGGCAGTTGGTGTTCGCCGGGTTTCCGACGACGAGCACCCGGATGTCGTCGGCGGCGTGGGCGTTGATCGCCTCGCCCTGCGGCTTGAAGATCCCGCCGTTGGCCTCGAGCAGGTCGGAGCGCTCCATGCCCTTGCCCCGCGGCCGGGCGCCGACGAGCAGGCCGATGTTGGCGCCGTCGAAGGCGACGTCGGGGTCATCGGAGATCTCGATTCCGGCGAGAAGCGGGAAGGCGCTGTCCTCGAGCTCCATCACGACTCCCTCGACCGCCTTCATCGCGTCGGGGATCTCGAGCAGACGCAGCTCGACGTGGGTGTCGGGGCCGAGCAGCTGGCCGCTTGCGACGCGCGGAAGCAGGGCGTAGCCGATCTGCCCGGCGGCGCCGGTGACTGTGACCTTGACGGGATTGCTCACGGTTTGGCTCTTCTCCTGATGGTTCGTTGACGGGCCGGGAAAGCTGGGTCTAAGCCATCGCCTTGGTGAGGTTCTCGTCGATCGCGGCCAGGAACTCCTCTGTCGTGAGGTACTCCTGGTCGGCTCCGACGAGCAGGGCGAGGTCCTTGGTCATCTTTCCGCTCTCGACGGTCTCGACGCAGACGCGCTCGAGCGTGTTGGCGAACAGCGAGACCTCGGGGGTGTCGTCCATGCGCCCGCGCGCGGCGAGACCCTGGGTCCAGGCGAAGATCGAGGCGATCGGGTTGGTGGAGGTCGCCTTGCCCTGCTGGTGCTGGCGGAAGTGGCGGGTGACGGTCCCGTGGGCGGCCTCGGCCTCGACGGTCTTGCCGTCGGCCGAGCGCAGCACGCTGGTCATCAGGCCGAGCGAGCCGAAGCCCTGGGCGACGGTGTCGGACTGCACGTCGCCGTCGTAGTTCTTGCAGGCCCAGACGTACCCGCCCTCCCACTTGAGGGACGCGGCGACCATGTCGTCGATCAGCCGGTGCTCGTACGTCAGACCGGCGGCCTCGAACCTTTCCGCGAACTCGCTGTCGAATATCTGCTGGAAGAGGTCCTTGAAGCGGCCGTCGTAGGTCTTGAGGATCGTGTTCTTCGTCGACATGTAGACCGGGTACTCGCGCTCGAGGGCGTAGCGAAACGAGGCGCGCGCGAAGTCTCGGATGGAGTCGTCGAGGTTGTACATCGCCATCGCGACCCCGCCGCCCTCGGGGAAGTCGAACACCTCGAGCTCGAGCGGCTTGTCGCCGTTTCCGTCCTTGGGCGTGAAGTTGAGCGTCAGCTTGCCCTCGCCGGGGATCAGCGTGTCGGTGGCGCGGTACTGGTCGCCGAACGCGTGGCGGCCGATGATGATCGGCTTCTTCCAGCCGGGGACGAGCCGCGGGATGTTGGAGATGACGATCGGCTCGCGGAAGATCACGCCGCCGAGGATGTTGCGGATCGTCCCGTTGGGCGAGCGGTACATGCGCTTGAGGCCGAACTCCTCGACTCGGGCCTCGTCGGGGGTGATCGTCGCGCACTTGACCCCGACCCCGTACTGCTTGATCGCGTTCGCGGCCTCGACGGTGATCTGATCGTCGGTCGCGTCGCGGCTCTCGATCCCGAGGTCGAAGTACTTCAGGTCGACGTCGAGGTAGGGCAGGATCAGCTGCCCCTTGATGAAGGCCCAGATGATCCGGGTCATCTCGTCGCCGTCGAGCTCGACGATCGGGTTCTTTACCTTGATCTTTGCCATGAAGGGGGTGGCATCCTATTCGGCGATGCACGGCCGAAGCCGTCGAGGCGCACTTGCGGTAGCCGCGGCGGCGGTTGCCGCCGTCGCGGGCGGCCCCGCACCGGCTCATGCCCAGTTGGACCTGTGTCTAAGCGCCGACCCGCCGGCGCTGACGGCGCCCCCCTCGCCGCTGCGCTTCGGGATCACGCCGCAGCTCGCCGGCACCGCCGGCGGAGCCCAGGGCGAGGTCGCGCCCGAGGACCCGGCGAAGGCGCTCGACGCCCTGCACGCTCTCGAGCCGCCGCGGCGAACCCTCGTCATGCGCCTCAACCGCTTGTTCATGTCCGACGGACGGGCGGGGATCGACCGCTTCGTGGAGCTCGCCGAGCAGTACCGCCGCGAGGGGTTCGAGGTCGAGTCCCAGATCCGCTACCACCCGGCGCCCGAGCAGGAGGGCGACATGGCCGCCTGGGAGGCATTCGTGCGCGAGGCGACCGCGGCGCTGGGCCGTAACCCGGCGGTCGTCGCGCTGACGATCACCAACGAGGTCAACCTCCCGATCTCGGCGAACACGTCCGACGGCGCGTACGCCGGCGCGCTCGACGCGATCGTCCGCGGCGTCGTCGCCGCCCGCGATGAGCTCGACGCGCTCGGGCGCTCGGACGTCGACCTCGGCCTCTCCTACGCCTACCGCTATCTCCCGGACCAGGACATCGCCTTCTGGGACGGGATCGGCGCCCGCGCGACCCCTGAGTTCCTCGCGGCGCTCGATCACGTCGGAGTGCAGCTCTACCCCGGCCTCTTCTGGCCCCCCGCCTTCACGCCCGGCCAGACGGCGGGCGACGCGACGATCGAGGCGCTGACGCTGGTGCGCCATTGCTACATGCCGCGCGCCGGGCTCGGCGGCGACATCGGGATCTGGGTCACCGAGGAGGGGTTCGCGACCAATCTCAACCGCAGCCTCCAGCGCCAGGTCACCGACCTCACGACCTCGATCGAGAAGGTCTTCGAGTACTCGGGGGCGCTCAACGTCAGCGATTTCCGCTACTTCAACCTGCGCGACAACAACTCCGACGGCGGTGACATCTTCGACGCCGTCGGGCTGCTCTTCGACGAGTACACGCCGAAGCCGGCGTTCGCAACCTACCGCGAGCTCGTCGAGCGCTTCGGGGTGGACGATCCCGACGCCTCGGCGGGGGAGCTGAGGCTGCGGCTGCGGCTGCGCTGCCGCGGCGGCGACCTGCGGGCGAAGGTCGGTGGCGCCGACCGCGGATTGGTGAAGCGGGTGGCGTTCAGGCCACGCGGAGACCGCGGGCCGGTGGATCACGCCTCACCGTTCAGGCGCGTCCTCGACGGCGACGACTTCGGGCGCGCCGCGCGCTGGAAGCTGACCGCGAAGGTCGCGCTGGCGGACGGCCAGCGCGTGAAGCTCCGAGACTCGAAGCGGGCGTGCCGGTAGGGAGCTGGGCGCACGCGTACCATTGGGCGCGATGGCAACGACCGAGGACCGCTCCGGCGCCGCGACCCACGAGGTCTTCAACCAGGCGCCGCCGCTCGAGAACCACAACGTCTTCACCTCCGACCGCCCGCTCGTGGAGGCGGTCGAGCGCGAGGGGGCCGACTGGGCGGCCGACCGGATCGCGGAGCTGGGCGCGATCTGCGGCCGGCCGGACACGATCGAGCTCGGGATCGAGGCCAACGAGAACCCGCCGAAGCTCAGGACGCACGACCGCTTCGGCAACCGCATCGACGAGGTCGAGTTTCACCCCGCGTGGCACGAGCTGATGCGGATCGGGATCTCGCACGGTCTTCACGCCTCGCCGTGGCGCGAGCCGCAGCCGGGCGCGCACGTCGCGCGCTGCGCCGCCTTCATGCAGCTCGCCCAGGTCGAGGCGGGCGTCGGCTGCCCGATCTCGATGACCTACTCGTCGATCCCGGCCCTGCGAATGCAGCCCGAGGTCGACTCCGAGTGGGAGCCGCGCTTCCTGTCGCTCGACTACGACGAGCGCATGGTCCCGGCGCCCGACAAGGCCGGCGCGCTCTGCGGGATGGGGATGACCGAGAAGCAGGGCGGCTCCGACGTGCGCGCCAACACGACGACCGCGCGACCGCTCAACGGCGGCGGGCCCGGCGCCGAGTATGAGATCAACGGCCACAAGTGGTTCTTCTCGGCCCCGATGTGCGACGCGTTCCTCGTCCTCGCGCAGGCCGACGGGGGCCTGTCCTGCTTCCTGATGCCGCGCTTCACGCCCGACGGCGAGCGCAACCGCATCCACATCCAGCGCCTCAAGGACAAGCTCGGCAACCGCTCCAACGCGTCGAGCGAGGTCGAGTTCCGCTCCGCATGGGCACGACTCGTCGGCGAGGAGGGCCGCGGCGTGCGGACGATCATCGAGATGGTCAACCACACTCGCCTCGACTGCGCGATCGGCTCGACCTCGGGGATGCGCTTCGGGACCGCGATGGCGACCCACCACGCCGCCCATCGCTCGGCGTTCGGCAAGGTGCTCGCCGAACAGCCGCTGATGCAGAACGTCCTCGCCGACCTCTGCATCGAGTCCGAGGCGGCGACCGTTTCCTCGATGCGCCTCGCGCGCTCCTACGACGAGTCGATCGGCGGCGACCCCGACGCGACCGAGTTCAAGCGCCTCGCCAACGCGGTGCTCAAGTTCTGGATCTGCAAGCGCGGGCCGGCGCATTCGTACGAGGCGCTCGAGTGCCTCGGCGGCAATGGCTACGTCGAGGAGTCGGGCATGCCACGGCTCTACCGCGAGATGCCACTGGCCTCGATCTGGGAGGGCTCCGGAAACGTGCAGTGCCTCGACGTGCTGCGCGGGATGGGCCGCAGCCCCGCCTCGGTCGAGGCCTTCTTCGCCGAGGTCGACGCGGCCAAGGGCGCCGACCCGCGCCTCGACGCCCACACCGCCTCGGTGCGCGAGGAGCTCACCGACATGGAGGGGATCGAGTCACGCGCGCGGCGCATCGTCGAGCGCATGGCGCTCGCGCTCCAGGGCTCGCTGCTGGTCCGCTACGGCGACGAGGCCGTCGCCGACGCCTTCTGCGCCTCGCGCCTCGGCGGCGACTGGGGCCAGACGTTCGGGACGCTGCCCGCCGGCACCGACTTCGAGCGCATCATCGAGCGCCACACGCCGAAGTTGTAGTCCGGCGCAGCTTTGCTGCGAGAAGCTGGGTGCAGTTCGTATCCGGCGCAGCTTTGCTGCGAGAAGCTGGGTGCAGTCAGTAATTCCAGCGGATCTATCTCAGCTGCTCGATCCCCTGCACCGCGAGCAGGATCGCGAAGCCGAGGCAGACGATCGCGCCGACGGCGCGGCTGTGGCGGATGAGCCAGGCGTTGAGGCGCGCGAGCACGCGCTCGGCGGGCTCGCCGACGAGCGAGACCGCGAGCGGCGGGGCGACGGAGGGGATCATCGCGATCGCGACGACGATTCCCAGCGCCGCGACGCGGCCCTCGACCGCGACGTCGGAGGCGCCGATCAGGTGCACGGCGGGGATGAAGAGGGCGAGCGTCGTCAGGTTGGTCAGCATCACCGCGGCCCCCACGCCGAGGAATGCCGCGAGGTCGGGCTTGGCGGGAGAGAGCTGCCTCGTCGCCTTGTCGGACGGGCCGCGCACCAGGGTCACGACGCCGGCGATGACAAGCGCCGCGGCGGCGGCGAGCCGGACGAACGCGGTCCACTCGGGCTCGGTGTCCGCGCCCCCGGCGTGCCGCGTCAGGGCGATCGCCACCGCCGCCCAGGCCAGCAGGCCGGCGAGGTAGCCGAGCGCCATCGCCCATCCGCGCCGCCGCGGCGCCACGTCGGTGCCCAGCGCGAGCAGCTCGAGTGTCAGGATCGAAGGGGCGATTGCCGCGCCGAAGGCGAGCGGCACGACCGTCGCCAGGAGCTCACCCATCACCGGACTCGTTGGCGAGGTCGGCGCGGACGGCGTCGGCGTCGACCCGCGAGCGGTCGTCGTCGAGCTCGAAGCCGTCGGGCAGCTCGCGTCGCATCGGCGCGAACTATGCCGCCGCCGCTAGACGACCCAGTGCTCGTCGAGACGGCGCACGACCGCCTCGGTCAGGCGCACGGCGTCGGCCAGCGTCCCGAAGTCGACGTTCTCGGGGACGTCGGTGGGCCAGTGGTAGTTCGAGGGCTGCTTGAGCTCGGTGCAGGAGGCGAGCGACGCGCACTGATAGCCCGCGTTGAGGGGAAGGACGCCGTCGGTCGCGTTTCGCAGGCGCAGGTCCGGGAAGAGCCAGATCCCGAGGTCCTCGGCGAGCCCGTCGACCAGCCCCAGGGACTCGGCCGGATACTCCTTGACGCCGAACATCCCCTCGCCCCTCAGGACGAGCAGGTGCGGCGAGCCCAGCGTGTCGAGCGCCAGGAAGAAGGTGCGGTCGGCCGGCAGCTCGGGAAAGTGGCGCTCGCAGAAGAGCTGCATTCCCTCGCACAGCGCCTCCTCCGAGGTCGAGACCAGCATCACCCGGGTGCTCTCGGTCGGCCGCTCGGCGAGTGAGGCGGCCATCGCGAGCAATGCGGCGACCCCGGTCGCGTTGTCGTTGGCGCCCGGCACCGCTTTGCGCATCCCGATGTCGGCGAACGCCAGGACCGAGCCAGCCGAGAGGAAAGTCCCCAGCTTCGCAAGCGCCCGGCTCCCGGTGACCGCGCCCGCCGCGACGGCCGCGGGGCCGCCGACCACGGGCCACATCAGTCCGGGGCTCGTGTTCGAGCGCTCGAGGATCTGGGGAAAGGCGCGGAAAAGCGTCTCCGGAATCGCGGGGTGAAACAGCAGCCCGGAATGCGCGGCGTCGTGATGGGCGACGAGCACGATCGTGCGCTCGGCGTCGGGCGGGCCGACCTCGGCGACGACGTTGTGAGCTGGCCGCCGCTGCAGGACGCGGCGCAGGAGGCGGCGGCGCGGCGGCAGCTCGTCGACGGCGGCCGCGGCGGCCACCGCTCCGAGGGCCGCGCCTATCAGGCGGTGCCCGCGCAGCGTCGCCAGGCCGGCGAGAGCACCGGCGGCGCTGGTCAGGCCGAGCGGCCACCAGTACGTCCCGTGGCCGTCCTCGACCTCGAGTCGCGCCTCGGCGCCGTGCTCGGCGAGGCGCGCGACCAGCCACTCGGCGGCCTCGCGCTCGCCCGGCGACGCGCTAGGGCGATGGATCGCCGACAGCTCCTCGACGTCACGGCGCAGGCGCGCCTCGTCGGGCGGCAGCATCTCAGGCTCGGTGGTGTTCTCGGCGGTGCTCATCGAGCCGCAACCTACACGCCCGGGCTAGCGACGAAGTCGCGGTCACGAGGGATCAGGGTGTGGCCGGGACGTCCGCGTCAAAGCCGCCGGCAGCGGACGCGAAGCGGAGCAGCCGGCGGTTAATCTGGGTTCATGCCCTCAGGCGGACTGACGCTGTTCCACGTCCGCGGGATCAGGATCGCTGTCGACTTCTCGTGGTTCTTCGTCCTCTTTCTGATCATCCTGTGGCTGTCGGGGCTCTATCGCGACGTTCTCGGCGCCGAGAACCAGGACTCTGGGCCCTACCTGCTCGCCCTCGCCAGCGCGCTGTTGTTCTTCGGCTCGATCCTTCTCCATGAGCTCGGCCACGCGATGGTCGCGATGTCGAGGGGGATCCGGATCACGGACATCACGCTCTGGATGTTCGGCGGCGTCGCGCGCATGGAGCGCGACTCCGACTCCCCGGCGACCGAGTTCAAGATCGCCGTCGCGGGGCCCGTGGTCACGCTCGCGATCTCCGCGGCCGCGATCGCCATCGGCATCCTCGCCTCGAGCCCGAGCGAGTTCGAGCAGGCGCTTCGCTTCGAGGACGACAGCGGCGTCTCGGGGCTGCTGACGATGCTCGGCTTCCTCGCCGAGGTAAACCTCTTCGTGCTCGTCTTCAACCTCATACCCGCATACCCGCTCGACGGGGGCCGCATCGCCCGCGCCGTCGCCTGGTGGCGCACCGGCGACCGCAACCGGGCGACTCGCTTGGCCGCGACGCTGGGGCAGGGCTTCTCCTACATCCTGATCGCGGTCGGGGCCTTCTTGCTGATCCAGGGCGACGTGATCGGGGGCATCTGGCTCGGCGTGATCGGGTTCATCCTCGGCCAGTCGGCGCGCGCGGCCCAGGTCCAGACACAGGTCTCCGACAAGATCAGCGGCGTCACGGTCGGCGACGTCATGGACTCCGAGCCCGTCGCGATCCCCGACGAGATCAGCATCGAGCGCGCCCTCGACGAGTACTTCCTTCGCTACCGCTGGCCCTGGTTTCCCGTCGTCGACGCCGGGCAGCGCTTCCTCGGCCTGCTCCAGCGCGGCGCCGCCGACGCGGTGCCCGAGGGGCGGCGCTCCTACGCCCGGGTCTCCGAGCTGATGAACCCCGAGCCGCCTCGCCGACGCGCGGGTCGGGATCGACGACCCGCTCGAGTCGCTGCTCGGCAACGAGGCGCTGCGCCGCTTCGGCGCGCTCGCCGCCGTCGACGCCGAGGGGCGCCTGTCGGGCGTGATCACGCTCGACCAGGTCGGGCGCGCGCTGCGGACAGCGCTCACCCGGCCATCGAGTAAATAGGATCCCGCCTCCAGTGCCCGAGCACGACGTTCTCGTCATAGGAGCAGGGTTGGCCGGCCAGCGCGCCGCGCTCGCCGCCGCCGAGGCGGGCGTCTCGGTCGGGATCGTCAGCAAGGTCCATCCCGTGCGCTCCCACTCCAACGCCGCGCAGGGCGGGATCAACGCCGCGCTCGGCGAGGGCGACTCGTGGGAGTCGCACGCCTTCGACACCGTCAAGGGCTCCGACTACCTCGGCGACCAGGACGCGATCGAGATCATGACCCAGGAGGCGCCTGAGGAGATCCTCCACCTCGAGCACCTCGGCGTCACCTTTCACCGCAACGAGAAGGGCGAGCTCGGCACGCGCGCGTTCGGCGGCGCCTCGCAGGCGCGCACCTACTACGTCGCCGACATCACCGGCCAGGCGATCATGCACGTCCTCTACGAGCAGCTGATGAAGTACTCGGACCACATCGACCGCTACGAGGAGTGGTTCACGACGGCGCTGGTCCTCGACGACGACGGCGAGTGCGCCGGCGCGGTGACCCGCAACGTCTCCGACGGCTCGATGGAGCTCTTCCGGGCCAAGAACGTGATCCTCGCGACGGGCGGCAACGGGCAGATGTTCAAGCCGACGACCAACGCCCTGATCTGCACCGGCGACGGGATCGCGATGGCCTATCGCGTCGGGGCGAAGCTGATGGACATGGAGATGATCCAGTACCACCCGACGACGCTCGCGGGCAAGGGCTTTCTGATCACCGAGGGAGCGCGCGGCGAGGGCGCCCACCTGCTCAACGCCCAGGGCGAGCGCTTCATGGAGAAGTACGCGCCGAACAAGATGGAGCTGGCCTCGCGCGACGTGGTCTCGCGCGCCGAGCAGACCGAGATCAACGAGGGCCGCGGGTTTCCCGACGGCACGGTCGCGCTCGACATCACCGTCGTGCCGCGCAAGCGCATCCACGAGGCGCTGCGCGAGATCGTCCTCGTCGGGCGCGACTTCGCCGGCGTCGACATCACCCGCGAGCCGATCCACATCAAGCCCGGCAACCACTACACGATGGGCGGCGTCAAGACGGACGTCTGGGGGGCGACGAACGTCGCCGGCCTCTACGCCGCCGGCGAGTGCGCCTGCGTCTCGGTCCACGGCGGCAACCGCCTCGGCGCCAACTCGCTGCTCGACACCCTGATCTTCGGCCGTCGCTCCGGCGAGCACGCCGCCGATCGCGCCAAGCGCATCGACCATCACCTGCCCTCGAGCGCGGCGCTCGACGACGAGGACCGCAAGATCGGCGAGCTGATGAGCCGCGAGCGCGGCTCGGGCAGGCGCGTTTCGGAGATCCGCGAGGAGCTCGGCCAGACGATGGACAAGTACGTGGCGGTGTTCCGCGACGCCGAGGGGATCCAGAAAGCGATCGAGATCGTCAACCGGCTAAAGGAGGAGGCCGAGAGCGTCTACATCGACGACCGCGGCAGCGTCTTCAACCAGGACGTGCTCGGCGCGATCGAGCTCGGCTACATGCTCGACAATGCCGAGGCGGCCTGCGTCGCGGCCCTGCACCGCACCGAGAGCCGCGGGGCGCACTACCGCACCGACTACCCGGAGCGAAACGACGCCGAATGGCTCAAGCACATAGACCTCAGCAAGGGCGGCGACGGCCCCGAAATCAGCTACTCGGACGTGACCATGACCCAGTGGGAGCCACAGGAGAGGACTTACTGTGCGTCCGGCGAGTCCGGGCTTGGACGGCTGCAAAGCTTCGCGCGCCGGTACACGCTCAAGGTCCGGCGCTACAAGCCCGAGGAGGGCGAGGGGCCCTACTGGCAGGAGTTCGACGTCGAGCTGGACGAGACGCTGAGCGTGCTCGACGGGCTGCTTCAGATCCGCGACCGCGAGGACGGCTCGCTTTCGGTTCGCTGCTCCTGCCGTGCCGCGATCTGCGGCTCGTGCGGGATGAAGATCAACGGCGAGTCGGGGCTCGCGTGCAAGACCCAGATCGGCGAGGCGGCCGATTTCGCCAACCGCCGCAACGGAGGGTCGGAGCCGATCGTCGTCGAGCCGATGGGCAACATGCCCGTCGTCAAGGACCTGGTCACCGACATGGAGTCGACGCATTGGACGAAGATCCGCCGCGTCACTCCCTGGCTGCTGCCCGAGGGCGACCCGCCCGAGCGCGAGTACATCGTCCCGCCCGAGTCGATGATCGACATCACGCAGTCGATGGCGTGCATCCAGTGCGGCGCCTGCGTCTCGGCCTGCCTCTCGATGGAGGCCGACCCCGACTTCATCGGCCCGGCGGCGCTGGCGAAGGCCTATCGCTTCGTCGGAGACCCGCGCGACGGCCAGCACGAGGAGCGCCTCCACGACCTCTCGCAGGACCCGCACGGCATCTACGACTGCACGCACTGCTTCTCGTGCATCGACGCCTGCCCGAAGGGCGTCGCGCCGATGGACCAGATCATGCGCCTGCGGCGCAAGACGACGCGCGACTTCGGCATCGACGACCCCAACAACGGCCGCCGCCACGAGGAGGCGTTCGTGAACATCATCGCCAAGAAGGGGACGCTCGACGAGTCGCTGCTGCTGCAGGAGTCATACGCCCAGGGCGTCATGGGCAAGCTGCTGCCGACCGGGGGCGCGATCAGGGGCCTCTTCGGCTCGATCCCGACGGCGATCCGCGGGATCCGCGCCGGCAAGATGCGCTCGCTGACCAAGCTCATTCCCGGCATGCACCACAAGCTGCCCGGCGACGCGCAGGAGCACGTCAAGCACATCGTCGAGCACGCCGAGGAGCACCACGAGGAGATCAACCTCTACATCAAGGGCGAGGAGGCCGAGGACGACGTCCCCGAGGCCGACGTCGAGCCGGAGCCCGACATCGAGCAGGAGGGGGCCGAGCAGCGATGAGCGACCCAGGCAACGGCAGCCTCAAGGTCGCCTACTGGCCGGGCTGCGTCTCGCGCGGCTTCACGCCCGAGCTGCACGGCTCGATGGCGCTGGTCGCCGAGCGCCTCGGAATCGAGCTCGTCGAGCTCGATCGCGCCAACTGCTGCGGCGCCGGCGTGATCGCCGAGCACAACCAGGAGCTCGCCGACGCGCTCAACGCGCGCACCTTCGCGCTCGCCCAGAAGACGGGCCTGGCGATGATGAACATCTGCTCGACCTGCCAGGGCGCGCAGTCGGAGTGCCAGCAGCGACTCGACGCCGACAGCGCCTACCGCGCCCACATCAACGAGCAGCTCGCCGACGAGGGGCTCGAGTACAAGCAGGGCCACACGAACAAGAACTTCCTCTGGCTGCTCGCCGAGGACTACGGCCTCGACCGCCTCGCCGACAAGGTCCAGCGCCCGCTGACCGGGCTGCGCGTCGGGCCCTTCTACGGCTGCTACGTCCTGCGGCCGAAGCACCGCTTGGGATATGACGAACACCCCGAGCGTGATCTCTATCTGGAGCAGCTGATCGAGGCCCTGGGCGGCGAGGTCGTCGAGTACGACGGCGCGCGCAAGTGCTGCGGCTTTCCGATCGTCACGATGGCGCGCGAGACCTCGCTGCGCCAGGCCGGCACGCACATCGGCGACGCGCTCGACGCCGGCGCCGACTGCCTCGTCACCCCGTGCCCTCTGTGCCACCTCAACCTCGACCTCCAGCAGCCCGAGGCGGCGAAGATCGTCAACCGCGACCTCGGGCTCGCCGTGCTGCACCTGCCGCAGCTCGTCGGGCTCGCGCTCGGCTTCGAGCCCAAGGAGCTGGGCATGAACAAGCACGTCGCCTCGCACCGATGGGTCGGCGAGCGTCTCGCCGAGGGCCCGGCGGAGGCCGCCGAGGCCGCGGTCACCAGCGCCTAGGGGCGCCTTTCACAGCGCACGCACGCGACCGCATCGCCGTCGGCGTGCTCGTGTTTCATGGGCAGATGACCGTGGAGGGGCTGGTCACCAGCAGGCCGTGGCTCCGGGGGATCGCAGCGCTCGCCGTTTCGCTCGGCGTGCTGGGAGCCGGCGCCGGGACGGCGCGCGCCGACTACTCAGTCAAGTTCGATGCCGGAACGCTCACCGTCCGAGGTGACGATGAGGACGTCGATGGCTTCTTCATGGGCTGTCGAAGCGGGGTCCTGTTGTTCGACGGCCAGAGCTTCGGCGTCAATTGCGAGATGCTCCGCCGGGTCGAAATCGATGGTGGAGGGGGCTGGGACAACTTCCTCCTCGACCTCACGGGCGTCGATGACGAGTACGAGCCGACCACGTCGCCCGTTCCGAACCTTCGAAGCGTCGTGGTCAGGGGCGGCCAGGGGAAGGACGACCTCGACGACCTCGGCGCTCTCGGGGTTGAGTTCTACGGCGGAGGGGACGCGGACCAGGCGGTCATGGGTGGCGGACACGACATCGTCCACGGCGGCCAAGGCGACGACGAGATCAAGGTCGAGGAAGGCGACGACATCGCCGAGGGCGGCGCCGGGAACGACGTGATCCTGGGTGGAAGTGGGAACGACAACCTCAGCGGTGACGGCGGCCGCGATTCGGCGAGCGGCGGGAGGGGCAAGAACGACCGCTGCCGGGCGGAGGCCGCAGCGGCACTGCGAGCGCTGATTCCGCAGCAGCTAACGGCGTACGTGGGCGCGCCACTCGAGCACGCCGGTCTTGCAGATCTGGACGTTGTCGAAGTCTTGGGCGATCTCCAAATTCCCTCGAGCGCGTCCACGGGAGACGAGCTTGCCCTCGAGGTCTATCCATGAGCGGTCCCGGCCGCCACTACCGTCACTGCTGTCGTACGCGAAGTCGAACGCGGGACCTATGCGTATCGCCGGTTCAACCTCCCAGTCCGTGACTTCGGCGCCGGAAGCGCAGTCCAACGGCGCCGATCGAACAGTGAATTCCAGGACCTTGATCCGGCCTTCCCCACCCTCTCGCCCGATCTCGAACCTGACCTTGCCGCGCTGGGTGTCGACAAGCTTCCCCCGATACGTGCCGGCACGTCCGCCATCGCGGGAAGGGCAAGCCACACCAAAAGCGCCGATGCTGCGAGCACCAATGCCCCCAGCCGGATGATCGTCCCCTCCTTCCGCCTCATATCGCTGTGAACACCTACAGAGGCGAGCGGATGCGGTTTATGCCTAGTCGTCGACGTCGCCCTCGAAGAGGGCGAACATCGCCCCCTGAGGGTCGTGCGCGACCGCGAAGCGCCCCGCGGGGATCTCGTCGGCGTCGACCTGACCTTGGCCGCCGAGTCTCGCCGATCTTCGCGACCGCAGGCGTCGAGGTCGGCGGACGGTGAAGTAGACGAGCCAGTGCGACGGCACGCCGGCCTCGGCGAGGCCCTCTCGACGAGCTCCATCATCCCGCCGTTGAGCCGCTCGCCGTTGAAGATGCCCCAGTACTGGACCCCTCCGCGTCGCCGAGTTCGGTCAGGCGCTCGAAGCGCCAGCCGAAGAGCTCCGAGTAGAAGCTCTCGACGGCGCCGGCGTCGGTGGTGTTGACCTGGTTCATCGTCATCGCCCCGGGGTCGTTGACCACCTGCGAGCCGATGCTCTCGCGTCGGCTGCCAGATCGCGAACACGGCGCCGGTCGGGTCCTGGAGCACCGCCATGCGGCCGAACGTCATCACGTCGAAGGGCTCGGTGATCACGTTGGCGCCGAGGTCCTTCGCCTTCGCCGCGGTCGCGTCGGCGTCCTCGACGGTGACGTATGAGAGCCACGCGGGGTGCGGCGCCTGGTGCTCTCGTAAGCGCTCGCGGCGATCTTCCCGCCGAGGCGCAGCATCGTGTAGACCATCTCGTCGCCGACCGGAGCGTCCTCGGGCTCCCAGCCGAACAGCCCCGAGTAGAACTCCTTCGCGCCGGCGGCGTCGCTCGTCGCGAGCTCGGCGTAGCTGAAGGTCCCCGGCTCGTAGCTGGTGCGCTCGCCCATCGCCGCCAGGCTAGCCGAGGCTGTCCCAGGTGGGGTCCTCGCCGCTTCCTGCGGCGGTCGATCCAGCGCGCCCCGACCGTGTCGGTGAGCCCGTGGGCGAGGATCGAGGCGATGATCGCGAACGCCGCGACGTTGAAGATCAGCGCCGCGTCGTCTACCGCGGACTCGAGGACGTAGAGGGCGAAGAGCATCGAGGCGACGCCCTTGGGCCCGAACCAGGCGATGAACCACTTGTATGCCTGGGGCCCGCCGGCGCCGGCCAGCGACCCCATCACCGCGACGGGCCGCGCGACGAGCAGCGCGAAGGCGATGAAGGCGACGAGCGCCACGACGGAGTCGCCGTACCCGAGGCCGACGATCACCGCGCCGAAGACGAAGAAGGTCAGGACCTGGAAGATCGTGCTGACGTTCTCGCTGAAGTCGACGAAGCGCTCGGTGATCTCGTGCTCGGCGTAGCCGAGAGCGATCGCGGCGACGAACGCGGCGATCAGCCCGTTGCCGAACGTGACGTCCGCGAGCCCGTATGCCGTCAGCCCGACGCCGATCGCGTAGATCCCCTCGTAGCGGCCGGCTATCCCTCCGCCGGGCAGGGTGTGGTGAAGTCGCCCGCCCGCGATCCCGAGTGCGACCCCGAGGGCGGCGCCGAATGCCGCCTCGCCGAGAAGCTCCATCGCCTCCGACCCCGCGTCGCCGCCTGGGCTCGCGAGCACGATGAAGAAGAGCACGAACGGCAGCGCGAGCCCGTCGTTGAGGCCGGACTCCAGGTTGAGCGTGTGGCGGATCGACGCCGGAACCTTGCGCGCCGTCACCACGACCGAGGTGACGACGGGATCGGTCGGGGCCGAGTACGGCGCCGAGCAGGAACGCCTCGGCCCAGCTCAGCTCCGGGAACAGGAGCCGCGCGGCCACCGCGATCAGCGCCATCGTCACCGGCATCGCGATGATCAGGGCGCGGGCCGCCGGGCCCCAGTGCCCGGTGAGCAGCTCGCGGTCGACGATGAGGCCGTCGGAGATCAGGGTGAGGATCAGGGCGAGCGAGATCAGCTCGAGCACGCCCTCGTCGCGGATGTCGACCGCGATCACGTCGGTCGCCGCGAGGCCGATCCCGAGCAGCACGGAGAGCACGGAGGCCGACAGGACCGTCCCGCGCATCAGGCCGGAGAGGGCGGCTGCCGTCCACAGCAGCCCTCCGACGATCAGTAGGGCTTCGCCGAAGCCGATGTCCACGGGCGACGCCTCGTCAGGCGAACGCGGGCGCCTGGACCGGCTGGATGAGCCCGCGAGCGTGCAGCAGCTCGGCGAGCTGGACGGCGTTGGTCGCCGCTCCCTTGCGAAGGTTGTCGCCCACGATCCAGAGGTTGAGGCAGCGCTCGTGGGAGGGATCGAGGCGGATGCGGCCGACCTGGACGTCGTCGCGCCCGGCCGCCGCGGTCGCGAGCGGATAGACGCCGTCGGCGGGGTCGTCGACGACGACGACGCCCGGCGCCGCCGAGAGAAGCTCGCGGCACTCGTCGGGCGACAGTGCGTCGCGGGTCTGGACGTTGACCGACTGCGAGTGGCCCACGAAGACCGGCACGCGGGCGCAGGTCGCCGAGATCCCAAGGCCCTCGCCGGCCGAGAGGATCTTGCGCGTCTCGGCCATCAGCTTGCGCTCCTCGGTCGTGTAGTCGTCGCCGGGCTCGAACACCTCCACCTGCGGCAATACGTTGAAGGCGATCGGGTGCGGGTAGACGTCCGGCTGCTTGCGCGGTCTCGCCCTCGAGCGCGGCGCGCGACTGGCCGCGCAGCTCCTCGACGGCGCTCTGGCCCGTGCCGGACACCGACTGGTATGTGGAGATCACGAGGCGCTCGATCCCGGCCGAGTCCCAGATCGGCTTCAGCGCCACGACCATCTGCATCGTCGAGCAGTTCGGGTTCGCGATCAGCCCGTGGTGGCCCGCGAGCGCGTCGGGATTGACCTCCGCGATCACGAGGGGCACGTCGTCGTGCATGCGCCAGTAGCTCGTGTTGTCGACGACCACCGCGCCCGCGTCGACCAGCCGCGGCGCCCACTCGGCGCTCACCTTTCCGCCCGCCGACGAGATCACGAGGTCGAGGCCCTGGATCGACTCGTCGCTGAGCGTGCGGCACTCGATCTCGCCGCCGGCGAACGGGAGGCGGCGGCCGGCCGAGCGCTCGGAGGCGAACGGGACCACCTCGGAGGCGGGAAAGCCGCGCTCCGCGAGGACCTCGAGAACGGTCGAGCCGACGGCGCCGGTGGCGCCGACGACGCCGACGCGGTAGGCGGGCGCCGCGTTCATGACGTCACCCGCGGGCGGTGCTCGCCGCTCGGGTCCTCCTCGCGCACGGCGTCCGCGCCGAGGTCGAAGGCCTCGTGGATCGCGGTCACGGCGTCCGCGACCTGATCGGCGGCGATCACGCAGGAGATCTTGATCGGCGAGGTCGAGATCATCTCGATGTTGATCCGCTTCTCGCCCAGGGTGCGAAAGACCTTCGCGGCGACGCCCGGATGGCTGCGCATGCCCGCGCCGACGATCGAGACCTTGCCGACCTTCTGGTCGGTCTCGATCCCCTCTCCGACGTCGAGCGGCCCGAGCACGTCGGTCGCCGACTGGAGGTCGTCGCTTACGACCGTGAACGAGAGGTCGGCCTTCTGGTCGGCGGACACCGGCTCGTTCTGGATGATCATGTCGACGTTGACGTTGGCGTCGGCGAGCGCGCCGAACACGCGCCCCGCGACGCCCGGCTCGTCGCGCAGGCCGGTCAGGGTGACGCGCGCCTCGTAGGCGTGCGTGACGGCTGTGACCATCGGGCGTTCCATCGTCTCGTCCTCGCCGAGGACGAGGGTACCTGGGCCGTCGTCGAACGACGACCGGCAGTGGATCCGCACGCCGTGGTTGCGCGCGTACTCGACGGCGCGCAGCTGCAGGACCCCGGCGCCCGATGACGACATCTCGAGCATCTCGTCGTAGGAGACCATCTTCAGCATCCGCGCGCCGGGCACGATCCGCGGGTCGGCGCTGAACACGCCCGCCACGTCGGTGTAGATCTCGCAGAGCTCGCCGCCGAGGGCCGCGGCGATCGCGATCGCGGTCGTGTCGGAGCCGCCGCGGCCGAGCGTCGTCACGTCGCGGCTGACGTCGGAGACGCCCTGGAAGCCGGCGACGAGGACGATCTTGTCCTGCTCGAGCGCGTCGCGGATGCGGTCGGCGCGCACCTCGATGATCCGCGCCTTGGTATGCGAGGAGTCGGTGACGATGCCGGCCTGCGAGCCCGTCAGCGAGATCGCCTCGTGTCCCATGTCGGAGATCGCCATCGCGCACAGCGCGCACGAGATCCGCTCCCCGGTCGAGAGCAGCATGTCCATCTCGCGCGCCGTCGGGTGCTCGGAGACCTCGTTGGCCATCGCCCAGAGCTCGTCGGTCGTCTTGCCTCGCGCCGAGAGCACGGCGACGACCGGCGTCCCGCGCTCGCGCGCCTCGACGATCCGCCGCGCGGCGCGGCGGATGTCCTCGGCTGACGCCACTGAGGTGCCGCCGAACTTCATCACGACGATGTCCTGTGTCCCGGTGGCCACGGCCGACCCAGGATACGTGGCCCTCCCGTTGGCGCCCGCGCCCTTGCACGCTCGCCTTCCCGCCCGTGCGGCGGAGATACTGGGCCGTCATGCCGAGCCCGACGAAGTCACAGATGGTGCGCAGGCGAGCCGTCGCGGTCGCGCTCGCGGTCGTCGCCACCGCGCTGATCTGGTTCGTCGTCATCCGCGGGGGCGATTCCGGCGAGAGCACGCCGGGACGGGCGCCGGGCGGCGAGGTGCCGGCGTCGGTGCGCGAACTCGTCGACGACCTGACCCCCGAGGAGAAGGTCGACGGCATATTGCTGCTCGGCTTCGAGGGCACGGAGGGCGGCGCGATCGCCTCAGGAGCTCCGCGAGCGCCAGCTCGGCGGGGTGCTGGTAGACACGCGCAACTGGACCGACGCGTCCCAGCTCGAGTCGCTTGTCGCGGCGCTCGACGAGGAGGCCGGCGGCGAGGACAGGATCGCGCCGCTGTTCGCGGCGGCCCAGGAGGGCGGCCCCTTCCGCGCCTTCCCCGACCTTCCCCCGGTCGAGCGCGCGTTCGACGTCGGCGCGGCGGCCGATCCCGACCTCGCCGAGAGCTCCGCGCGCGAGGCCGGGCTCGCCCTGCGAAAGGCGGGGTTCGACCTCAACCTCTTTCCGGTCGCCGACGTCGCGACGCTCGACAGCCCGATCGCCGACCGCGCCTACTCCGACGACGCTTCGATCGTCGCCGCGATGACCGGCGCCGCGATCCTCGGCTGCAACGCGGCCGAGATCGCCTGTGCGCCACGCCATTTCCCCGGACAGGGATCGGCGTCCGAGAACACGGCCGAGGGGCCGGCGACCGTGGGGATCGACGAGGCGACGCTCGAGACGCGCGACCTGGCCCCGTTCGAGGCCGCCTTCCAGGAGGGGGCGCCGGCGGTCGTCCTCTCGCACGCCTTCTACACCGCCTACGACCCGGTCACGCCGGCCTCGCTCTCGAGCCTCGTCGTCTTCGACCTGCTGCGCGACCGCCTCGGCTTCCGCGGCGTCGCGATCACCGACGACCTCGGGGCCGGAGCGATCGGGGCGCGCGCCGCGGGCTCACAGGAGAGCGGGAGCGGCCCGCGCGGCGGCTCGGCGGTGACCGCGGGCGCGATCGCGGCGCTCCAGGCCGGCGCCGACATGCTGACGATCTCCTCGCCCGACGACCAGGAGGGAGTCGCCGACGCTCTGATCGAGGCCGTCGGCACGGGCGAGATCTCCGAGGACCGGCTCGACGAGGCGATCGGCCGGGTGCTCGTGCTCAAGCAGCAGCTCGGGCTGGTCGAGGACTGAGGCCACGTCGCCGGCTTCGGCGGGCGTGTGACTCACCCCACACTCGCGCCGGTATCTCGCTGATATATCTAGCAGATACATGGACCTGAGCAACACCGCGTACGTGATTCTCGGAATGCTTCGCAACGGCGAGCGCAGCGGTTACGAGATCAAGCAGGCCGTCGACCACTCGACGCGCTTCTTCTGGGCCGCCAGCTACGGCCAGATCTATCCCCAGCTCAAGCAGCTCGCCGAGGCGGGGCTGATCGAGGGCACCGAGGCGCCGCGGGGCGGGCGCAAGCGGACCGTGTACCGCCTGACCAAGGCGGGGCGCGAGGAGCTGCGCCGCTGGCTCGAGGATCCCGCCGAGACCTTCGAGCTGCGCGACGAGGGCCTGCTCAAGCTCTTCTTCTCGGGCGCGGGCACGCCGGGCGACGCCGCGGAGAGCGTCGCCGCGAAGCGCCGCATGCACGCCGACAAGCTCGAGCGCCTGCGCGAGATCGAGCCCGCCGTCAAGGAGTCGGACGATCCCTACCCGTACATGGTCCTGCGCCACGGGATCGAGTACAGCGAGTGGATGATCGCGTGGTGTGAGCGCGTCGAGCGCGAGCTCGCCGATGCCCCGGACCGCCGCAAGCGGAGCGCGGCATGATGCTCGACCGCCTCGCCTCCCTCGCGCAGCGCCGCGCGCGCTGGATCGTTGTCGCGGCGGTGATCTTCTTCTTCGCCGCCGGAGCGCTTGGCGGCGGCGTCGCCGATCGCCTCATCCCCTATGACGCCACCGACCCCGAGACCGAGAGCGCCGAGGCGGAGGAGCTGCTCCAGGACGCCGGCTACCGCAGCGCCGACGTGATCGTCCTCGTCGAGGACGTCGACGTCACCGCACCCGACGGGCGCGAGCGCGTGAGCGAGATCTCGGACGAGCTCGCGAAGCGCGAGGACGTCCAGCAGGTGGTCGGCTACCTCGACACGGGCTCGGAGGACTTCGTCGCGCGCGACGGCGACGCGACGTACATCAGCGTGCGGCTCACCGCGACCGACGACGACAAACGACAGGACGCGGGCGAGCGAATCGCCGAGTCGCTGGCCGAAGAGCCCGGCGTGACCGTGGGCGGCATCGCGGTCGCCCAGCAGGAGATCAACGAGCAGGTCGAGTCGGACCTGCGCCGCGCCGAGATGATCGCCTTCCCGCTGCTCTTCCTGCTCTCGCTGCTCTTCTTCCGCAGCCTCGTCGCCTCGCTGCTGCCGCTGATCGTCGGGATCCTGGCGATCGTCAGCACGTTCCTGATGCTGCGGGTCGCCAACGAGCTGACCGACGTCTCGATCTTCGCCATCAACCTCGTCACCGGGCTCGGACTCGGGCTGGCGATCGACTACAGCCTCTTCATCGTCTCGCGCTACCGCGAGGAGATCGCGCGCACCGGCGCCGGCCTCGACGCGATGCGCCGTACGCTCGCCACCGCCGGCCGAACGGTCCTGTTCTCCTCGCTGACCGTCGCCGGCGCGCTCGCCTCCCTGCTCGTCTTTCCCCAGAACTTCCTCCATTCGATGGGCCTCGGCGGGTCGCTCGTGGCGCTGATCGCCGCGGCGATCGCGCTGCTGGTGCTGCCGGCGATCCTGGCCCTGCTCGGAGAGCGGGTCAACTCGCTCACCCCCGCGTTCCTCAAGCGGCGCGCCGAGGCCGACGCGCGCCCCGCGGAAACCGGCTTCTGGTATCGGCTGTCGCGCTTCGTCATGCGCGCTCCTGGCCGCATCGCGGCGGTGACCGCGGCACTGCTGATCGCGCTCGGCATCCCGTTCCTGTCGATCGAGTTCACCTCGGTTGACGCGCAGGTGCTGCCGGAGGAAGCGAGCGCGCGCCAGGTCGACGACGTGATGCGCTCCGAGTTCCCGCCCTTCCGCGACACGCCGATCACCCTCGCCGTCACCGGCGGCGAGTCCGAGGCGAAGGACGTCGCGTCGCGCGCGGGAGACCTGGACGGCGTCGCCGCGGTCCAGGAGCCGACTCGGGTCGACAAGGACACCTACGCGGTCGAGGTCATCTCGAAGAACGCGCCGCTGACGAACGCGAGCCAGGACCTGGTCGAGCGGCTGCGCGCGCTGGAGGGCGGCACACAGGTGATGGGCTTCACCGCGTCCTACATCGACCTCCAGGACAGCCTCGTCGAGCACCTGCCGATCGTGCTCGCGATCGTCGCGCTCGTCACCTTCGCCGTCCTGTTCCTGATGACCGGGTCGGTGGTCCTGCCGATCAAGCAGCTCGTCATGAACCTGCTCGGGCTCAGCGCGACGTTCGGGATCCTCGTGCTGATCTTCCAGGACGGGCGCTTCGAGGGGCCGCTGGACTACGTGAGCCAGGGAGGCCTCGAGTCGACCCAGCCCCTGCTCCTGTTCGCCGTCGCCTTCGGGCTCTCGACCGACTACGGGGTCTTCCTGCTGTCGCGGATCAAGGAGGCGCGCGACTCCGGCGCGTCGGACTCCGAGTCGGTGGCGATCGGTCTCGAGCGCACCGGCAGGATCGTCACCGCTGCGGCGCTTCTGTTCTCGATCGCGATCGGGGCGTTCGCGACGTCGCAGATCATCTTCATCAAGGAGCTCGGCCTCGGGACCGCGATCGCGGTGCTGATCGACGCGACGCTGATCCGCGCCCTGCTCGTCCCCTCGCTGATGGAGCTGCTCGGCAAGTGGAACTGGTGGGCGCCGCGCCCCTTGCAACGCCTGCACAAGCGGTTCGGGCTGAGCGAGACCGGGTAGCATCGTGACCCGGCCCACGGGGGCCGCTCAAGCATGTCAATCGGAGCCTCGATATTCCTGATCGCCGTCGGCGCGATCGTGCGCTACGCCTTCACCTTCGAGATCGAGGGCGTCAACCGCGAGGCCCTGGGCCTGATCCTGATGATCGCCGGCGCCGTCGGCCTCGCCGTGTCGATCCTCTACATGGTGATGGCGAGCGACCGCGAGAAGCGCGCGCAGCAGGCCTACTACGACCAGCAGCCGCCCGCGGGGCCCGACGACCGCACCCGGCGGCTGCGCTAGGCCCGCGCGCGCTCGGTGCGCGCGACGAGCTCGAACGAGTCGCGGTTTCCGCCGCGGCGCACCCGCTTGGGAACGAGTGGCCGTGACGTTCGCACCGCGGTGGCCGCGGCGTCGAACGCGACCTGCTGCGCAGTCGTCCACGAGAGCCCGTAGATCTCGCGCACCCGCGGCGGCAGGCTGCCGAGCATGATCAGGTTGTGGACCCGCGTCAGCGGCGCCGTAGATCGCCGGCATCGGGATCTCGAAGGCGGTCGCGAAGCCCACGTCGCGGGCCTCGGCGGTGAGGTGCAGCTCGTCCGAGCGCATGCGCCCGTCCCAGTAGGCGCGGAAGTCGCGATACGTCGCGGGCGCCGATTCGAGCGGCATCTCGAACAGCGCCGCGAAGCGCAGATAGTCCTGCCACAGGGATTCTCGCTCGCCGTCGTCGAGGCGGCGGACGAGAAGGTCGTAGAAAGCCTCGGCCGAGTCCATCATCACCGCGACCGTCCACAGCATCAGCTCGGGGTCCATCGCCGAGTAGGGAGTGCCCGCCGCGAACGTGCCGGCGTCCTCCGGGATCTCGCCGCGCACGCCGTCGTGGAGGCGCCGCACCCGGGCGAGCACCTCGTCGGCCTCGGCGCGCGTTCCGAAGAAGATCGCCTCGAACGCCTTTCCGGTATGCGCGAGCCGCTGGAAGGGCATCTCCCGCGCGTAGGTGTGCTCCATCGTCCCGACGAAGTTGAGCGGGTTGAGCGCGCCGATCATCAGCGCCCTCTGGCCGTAGAGCAACCCGACGGCGCGCTCGCCCTGGACTCGGCGGAGAACCGAGCGCCCACGCGGGAAGTAGCCGGGGTCGTCGCTCATCAGCCGTCCAGCGAACGTCGCCCCGAGAGTGCGCGCCCGAGCGTGACCTCGTCGGCGTGCTCGAGGTCGGCGCCGACGGGAAGGCCGCTGGCGAGGCGGGTGACCGTCGCGCCGCCGCGCAGCCGCTCGGCGATGTGGTGAGCCGTCGCCTCGCCGGTGGTCGTGGGATTGGTCGCGATCACGACCTCGGTGACCTCGCCGCCCCCGACCCGGGTCACCAGCTCCTCGATCTTGAGGTCCTCGGGGTCGATCCCGTCGATCGGCGACAGGGCTCCTCCGAGCACGTGGTAGAGGCCGCGGTACTCGTGCGTGCGCTCGATCGGGATCACGTCGGCGGGCTCCTCGACGACGCAGATCACGCCGCGCTCGCGGCGCTCGTCGGTGCAGATCGCGCAGCGCGGCCCCTCCGAGAGGTTGAAGCAGACCTCGCAGAGGCCGACCTTCTCCTTGACCTCGCGGATGGCGTCGGCGAGCGCGGCCGCCTCCTCGTCGTCGGCGCGCAGGATGTGGAACGCGAGCCGCTGGGCAGTGCGCTGGCCGATCCCCGGAAGCCGCGAAAGCTCCGTGATCAGGCGATTGATCGGGCCGGGCTGCATGGGGCGCTGACCGTAGCGGGTCGGTCGGCATCTTCAGAGCCGAATCTGCCTCGCCCCCAGCCTGTTCGCGACCGAGCCAAGAACGGCCCCGACTTGACGTGGCTCGAACGCGACCTGGGCGTGGGTGAAGCGAAGCGGGGTCAGGCCGGCCTGGGTATGTGCCTGGTCGCGGATCCGATCGGACTGCTGCTGGGTGGGTGTGCGGTGGTAGCGCAGGCCATCGGTCTCGACGACCAGGCCCAGGTCCGGCCAGAAGAAGTCCACCCTGAATCCATTGACCGTCTGCTGGGTGAGCGGCTCGGCGAGCCCAGCTCGGCGAATGATCCGAAGGAAGCGCCGTTCGAGCTCGGAGTCGGTGAGGGTGAAGGTCGCGCGGTCGAGGATCTCGCGCAGGGCGCGAACTCCGCGCTGTCCCCGCCGCTCCTCGAGGGCCGAGCGAAGCGATTCCGGATCGATGAGATCGAGCTTGTCCGCTTCGTTGATCGCCCGCTCGATCTGCGGCGGAGATAGCTGGGTAGAGAGATCGATCAGGGTGCGGACGGGCGAGGTGACCGGGATGCCGCCGTGCCGCGCAACGTCGTGGCGCGCAAGATGGCGGGAGCGATGAACCCGAATCCCGGGCCGGCACGGCGTACGCCCAACGGGTACGAGCACATCGATCGGGCCTGAGCGCTTCGCGAGGATTCCGAACAGACCCCCGGCGCTCGCGTGGCTGAGGACGGCGTGCGGCCCGCATGCCAGGACGGCAGCCATCCACCGTCCGCGTGGAGCGGGCGGCGCGGCGCCCACCGCGTAGACGCCCCTCCACAGGAGTCGCAGGCGTCCCGTAGCAACCCGATGGGCGATAGCGGCGTGACTGAATCCCAGATCCAAGAGCTGGGCTCGCGCGATCACCCAATGCTGGAGTTGGGCGAGCCTCCAGGCTCGACGACTCATCTCGTGATCGATCGATGGGGCTATAGCCCCATCAACCACTCACAAGCTTTGGTCGCCCCCCTACCCAGCCGGGGTGAGCGCGGAGCGTCCGGAAGCGCCGGCGCTACATCCCCGGGAGGCCCAGGCCCCCGCCGGGGCCGCCCGGCGCCGGGCCGCCGGTGATGCTGCCCATGCGCTCCGTGGCGCGCTCCTGCGCGGCGCGGAGTGCCTCGTTGACGGCCGCCATGACCATGTCGGCGAGCACGTCGGCGTCCTCGGGGTCGAGCGCCTCGGGGTCGATCACGACCTCCTTGAGCTCGAGGTCGCCGCTCATCTTCACCTTCACGGTGCCGCCCCCGGCGCTCGCCTCGACGATCTCGTCCTTGAGCTGCTCCTGCGCCTTCATCATCTCGTCCTGCATCTGCTGGACCTGCTTGAGCATCGCTCCCATGTCCATCCCGCCGGGGCCGCCGCGCGTCATCCCGTCTCCTCCTTCTCCGAGTCGGCCTCGACGAACTCGGCGTCGAACTCCGACCTGATTCGCTCGATCATCTCGTCCTCGGAGAGCTCGGCACCGCCGTTGGGCGCCGGCTCCTCCGGCTCGTTGTCGAGAAGCACGTAGACCGGCTTGAGCCGCTCGCCGACGATCGTGCGCACCGCCTCGGCGAAGCGCTCGCGGTTGGACTGTGCCTCGGCCTTGCGCTTGTTGAACGCTGCGCTGGCCGGGAAGCCGACCTTGAGCACGGCGCTCTCTGCGTCGACGGCGAGTGGGCGCGCCGCCGCGTAGACGGTGGAGAGCAGCTCCGACCCCGATTCGCGCATCTGGTCGATCACGGCCGGCCAGAGCCCCGAGATCCGCTCGAGGTCGATCACGTCGGCGGCCTCCTCGGCCGCGGCGGTGACGGTGGCGGTGCCGCCGCTCGCGGTCTCCTCGCTCGAAGCCTCGTCGCCCGCACCGGCGGCGCTCGCCGCGGTCGGACCCTCGTCGGGCTCGGCGCCGGGCGTCGCGCGCGCCGTCACCTCCTCGGGGTCGGGCGGCTCCACGGGAGCGGCCTTCGGCGAAGCGGACCCTCCGGCGCCCTCGCCGCCGTCGAGACGCCGCTCGAGGCGCTCGACGCGCTGCGCGAGCGCCTGGCGCGATGGGTCGAGGTCGGGGCGGGCGGAGCGAAGCAGCGCCAGCTCGAGCGCCATCTGCGCCTCGTCGCCCTCGCGGATCGTGGTCAGCGCCGCCGACAGCTCATCGATCGCGTGCACCAGCGCCATGTCCCCCAGGCGCTCGGCCTGCTCGCGGAGGCGACCCTCCTGCGCCGCGGTGACGCTGAAGGCGTCGGGCACGGTGCCGGCGGTGCTGACGACGAGGAGCTGGCGAAGGTGGGCGATCAGGTCGCGGGCGAACTGCGACGGGTCGCGGCCGGATTGGATGAGCCGCTCCGCGGCGCCGAGCGCGCCCTTGCCGTCCTCGGACGCGATCGCTTCGGCGGCGGCGAAGATCAGGTCGGCGTCGGCGACGCCGAGCACGGCGAGCACGTCGTCGGTGGCGACGCTCGAGCCACCGTAGGCGACGAGCTGGTCGAGCGTCCCGAGCGCGTCGCGAAAGCTCCCGTTGGCGGAGCGCGCGATCGCCCCGACGGCGCCGTCGTCTATCTCGATCTTCTCGGCCTCGGAGACGCGCCGCAGGACCTCGGCGACCTGTCCCAGCCCGGGGCGCCGGAAGTCGAAGCGCTGGCAGCGGTCGACGATCGTCGGCATCACCTTGTGGGCCTCGGTCGTCGCGAGGACGAAGACCGTGTTGGGGGGCGGCTCCTCGAGCGTCTTGAGGAAGGCGTTCCAGGCCTCGCGGGTGAGCATGTGGGCCTCGTCGATGATGTAGACCTTCCACTTCCCCGACGCCGGCATGTACCCGACGCGGTCGCGCAGGTCGCGGATGTCGTCCACCGAGCGGTTCGAAGCGGCGTCCATCTCGATCACGTCGAGCGAGGACCCGGCCGCGATCCCGACGCACGACTCGCACTTGCCGCACGGGGCGGCCGTCGGACCCTGCTCGCAATTCAGGCAGCGGGCGAGGATCTTCGCCATCGAGGTCTTGCCGGTTCCGCGCGAGCCGACGAACAGATAGGCGTGGTGGACGCGGTCGCGCTCGACGGCGTTGCGAAGCGTTCGCACGACGTGCTCCTGGCCGACCACCTCGTCGAAGGTCTGGGGGCGGTGACGGCGGTAGAGCGAGGTCTCGGACATCCGGTGGCCAGTCTAACCACGGTCCCGGAGCAGGCCGAATACTCTGCGCGCCGGATGTCCCACTCTGCGACGAGTCGCGCCGGGACGGCCTCGCCGCTGGTGCCGATCGCCTGGATCGGGGGCGGTGCGATAGCGCTTTGGCTCGTCTTCAGCCACGGCTTCGTCCAGTACGACACCTTCTACGCGCTCGTCTGGGGAGACGAGATCGCCGGCGGCGGCGACCCCGACTACTCGGCGCCGCTCTCCCCGACCCCGCACCCGCTCGCGACGCTCCTTGGGGTCCTGCTCTCGCCTCTCGGCGACGGGGCCGAGCCCGCCGTGATGGTGATCGCGTTCCTGTCGCTGTCCGCGGTCGCCTACCTCGTCTACCGCCTCGGCGCCGAGTGGTTCAACCCCGCGGTGGGCGCGCTCGCGGCGGCGATCATGATCACGCGCCAGCCGCTGCTCGACTTCGGCGTCCGCGCCTACGTCGACATTCCCTATCTGGCGCTGCTGCTCTGCGCGCTGCTCATCGAGACGCGTCGCCGTCGCGCCGGCGCCCCGGTGCTCGCGCTGCTCGCCGTCGCCGGACTGCTGCGCCCCGAGGCGTGGTTGTTCTCGGGCGCCTACCTGCTCTATCTCGTCTACGGCGACCGCGATCGCCCCCGCGGGCTCCTCGCCGCGATCTCAGCCTTCCTTCGTGGCCGCGACGGCCTCATGCTCGCCGCGCTCGCCGTCTCGGCCCCGGTCGCGTGGGTGCTGTTCGACCTCGTCTTCGCCGGCGACGCGCTGCACTCCCTGACCGGGACGCAGGACACCGTCGAGGCGCTGGACCGCGACACGGGCCTCGCCGGGCTCGTGATCGACGGGCCGCAGCGCCTCGGCGAGGTCCTGCGCGAGCCGGTCCTCCTCGGTGCTGCGGTTGGCATCGCCCTATGCGTCGCGCTGCGGCGCGACCGTGCGCTGATCGGGCTCGCGGCACTCGTCCTCTCGCTCGCCGCCTTCTCGCTGCTCGCGATCGCGGGGCTCGCCGTGCTGACCCGCTACCTCCTGCCCGCCGCGGCGATCCTCGCGATCTTCTGCGCGGCGGGGGTGTTCGGCTGGCTGGACCTCGAGCGCGACCACCCGTGGCGGCGAAACTGGGCGCTGATCGGCGCCGGCCTGATCGTCGTGATGCTGGCATTCGTCCCGGCACAGGTCGAGCGCATCTCCGACCTGCGCGACTCGATCGAGGCCCAGGACGAGCTCGGCGACGACCTCCGCGAGCTCGCCGACTCGGGCGCCTTCGACGGTGACTGCGGCCCGGTCACGGTCCCCGATGAGCGCGCGATCCCGTTCCTCGCCCTCTGGCTCGACGAGGAGCCGTCGGAGATCCTCGTCGCCGAAGACACCGAAACTCAGGCGCAGCCCCCGGGTTACCTGCTCATAGGACGATCACAGAACGCTAAGAATCTGTTTACACTCGACACGGTCAACGCGGCTCGGGAAGGGCCGCCCATACCTAATGGGGCACACCTGGTCGGGTCGAATGACAGTCTGGGACGTCTATGAGATCTGTACGACAGCGCCCGACGGCTAGGCGGGGAGGGCCCCGTCGCCTCGCGGCGACCGCGCTCGCCGCAGTCGCCCTCGCCGCATGCTCGGTCGGCGTCGCCACCGGCGCCAACGGAGGCACGGGCCCGCTGAGCAGCGTCGTGATCGAGGAGGGCCTCTGCGAGACCACGGGCGGCGGGGAGTTCGTCGCGATCCCCGGCTTCCCCGGCGAGTCGATCGACGCGCGCCTGCTCAAGGACATCGCCTGGATGGTCCGCCGCTACAAGATCTTCATCACCGACGGCTACGCGACCTCCGGGCACGCGCCCAACGGCGAGCACCCGATCGGGCTCGCGCTCGACATCGTCCCCAACAAGGCCGCCGGCGGCAGCTGGAGGAAGGTCACGAGGCTCGCGCGCTGGGCCGAGCCGAGCCAGAACAATCCCCGCGCCCCCTTCCGCTGGGTCGGCTACAACGGCGACTCGGGCCACGGGCGCGGCAATCACCTGCACCTCTCGTGGATGCACTCCAAGACCCCGCCCAAGACGCCGGCGGAGATCGTCTACACGCGCTTCTGCCCCGACGGGAGCTCGAGCGAGCCCCCCCTCCCCCAGCCGCAGCGCGAGCGGATCCTGCGAAACCTGCCGTTCGCGGGGCCGAACTACGCCGAGCGGATGGCGCACGAGCACGGCGAGTAGCGGTCACGGGCGTCGGGTAACGCACCCCGCGCGCGCAGATATCACGCAAGAAATAATGGACCGTGCGGCCCGTCCTCGTGAGTGGTCTTCGAGCGCTTGCGTCGTGGCTTGCTCGGGCCAGGCTTTACCGCGGCACATGCGGGTTGACGCTTAAGGCTGCTTCCTTCCGGATCTGACCTGATTCACGGACCCACATTGCGCGGGACCCGGCCGTCAACGCCGCCCGCGACGTACTGACCTCGAAGACCACAACCCTCAGACGGGTATTCGGCCCCGCTAGAGCGGATTGCGGGTGCAGGGCACCGCTAATTCCCCGCCTAGCACGGTCCGAGGCAATGCTACCGCGCCGACCTATCATCCACGCCCCAGGGCGCGTAGCTCAGTGGGAGAGCGCTCGCTTCACACGCGAGAGGTCGCTGGTTCGAAACCAGCCGCGCCCATAGGCCAAAGCGCCTGCTCTAGCGGAAGATCTGACCTCGATTTTCAGGCGGCGATCGGCTCGACCGGCCCCGCCCGCCGTACGGCGCCGGGCGGTGATCCCACGACGCGCTTGAACGCGCGCGCGAACGCGGCCTCGGAGCGATAGCCGAAACGATCCGCGAGTGCGGCCACGGTTGCGCCCTCGTCCCGCAGCGCCACCGCGGCCAGGTGCATCCGCCACCGGGTCACGTAGCTCATTGCCGGCTCGCCGACGAGCTCGGTGAACCGTGCGGCGAAGGCCGAGCGCGACATCGGGATCTGGTCGGCGAGCGAGGCGACGGTCCACGGGCGGCCGGGCTCGCGGTGGATGAGCGAGATCGCGCGGCCGATCTGCGGGTCTCGCAGCGCGCCGAGCCAGCCCGACTGTGCCGCCGGATCACTCTCCAGCCAGGCCCGCAGCGCCTGCACGACGAGCACGTCGGAAAGGCGGGTGATCACCGTCTCGCCGCCGGGGCGCAGACCCTCCGCCTCTAGCGCCATCAGCCGCAGGGTGGAGCGCAACCACTCGAGCTGCGTCGGGCTCGTCGCCGGGTCGAACGCGAGGATTCGCGGCAACACGGCGAGCAGCCTGCGCGCGGCTGGATGATCGAAGCGCACGGCTCCGCAGACCATGTCGATGCGCTCTCCACCGCCTCCGTGGCGCAGGATCTCGTAGCGCTCGCCGAGCTGCTCGCGCTCGAGCTCGAAGATGCTGGGGGTCGGCGCGTCGGGCTCGCTGCGCAGCCGGTGGCCCTCGCCGTGCGGGACGAGCGCCAGCTCGCTTGCGGCCAGGCGCCGCGGCTGGGCCTGGGGGGCCTCCAGCCAGCAGCTTCCGGCGGTGATCGCGTGAAACCACAGGTAGCCCTCGAAGGGCGGCAGCTCGAGACCGAACGGGGCGGTGAACTCGGAGCGGCAGTAGAAGGCGCCGCGCAGTTCGAGGAAGTGCAGCGCCTCGCCGAGCGGATCGGCGGCCGAGGGCCAAGGGTCGGGAGACGTGGTCACGCGATCTAGCATGGCACGATCGGCTTGAACATCCAACCTGGCAGGACGAACAAGCATGAATCACGGACGTTAGATCATTGTAAGTCCGCTTCGTGGACCTCATACTGGATGAACTGCAATTACGTCGACCCAGGAGGAACGAACAATGATCACCGTGATGGGAGCCACCGGAAACACCGGCCGCAAGATCACCGAGCAGCTGCTCGAAGACGGCGAGGCGGTGCGCGCGCTCGGGCGCTCGCCGGAGAAGCTCGCCGAGCTCGACGCGCTTGGAGCCGAGACCGTCGCCGGCGACGTCCGCGACGCCGACTACCTCGCAAGCACCTTCGCAGCCGCCGACGCGGTCTACACGCTGACCGCGTTCGACCCGACCCTGCCCGACTACCACGCCGATCAGGACAGGCGCGGCGAAGCGATCGCTTCGGCAATTCGCGAGAGCGGTGTGCCCCATGTGGTCGCCCTGAGCGCGATCGGCGCCGAGCTCGCGAGCGGCAACGGGTTCATCGCCAGCCTGCACCGCCAGGAGCGGCGGCTGCGGGCGCTCGACCGCGTCAACCTCATGATCCTGCGCCCCGGCGCCTTCTTCGAGGGCTTCTACGCGGCGCTGGAGACGATCCGCCACGAGCGCGTGGTCGCCGACTCGGTCGCGCCCGAAGCGAAGGTGCCGATGATCGCCACCGCCGACGTCGCCGCGGTCGCGGCCGGGGCGCTGCGCGAGCGGAACTGGAACGGCGTCGTGGTCCGCGAGCTGCTCGGCCCGCGTGACCTCACCTACCCCGAGGCCGCGGCGGCGATCGGCGCAGCGATCGGTGAGCCGGACCTCCAGTACGTCCAGCTGCCCGACGCAGAGCTGATGGCGATCCTCACCGAGGCCGCCGGGTTCTCGCCCGACTTCGCCGCCCTGTTCGTCGAGTTCAACCAGGCGCTGAGCGAAGGCAGGCTGCACTCGCTCGAGGGTCGCAACGAGAGCAACACGACCCCGACCGAGTTCGAGCAGTTCGCCGCTGAGCTGGCATACGCGTACGCGGCGGCGGCGTAACGCCGTCGACCCGGGGAGGCCGGTCCGGCGCCGGCCTCCCTATGCCGCGTCGACCTTCGCAGGGATCTCCCCTACGCCGCCGCGAGCGTCGACGGGCTGCGCGCCGAACGCTACTCCTCGGTCGCGCTGCTCAACAGCTGCTCGTCGGAGACCGCGCCGACCTGGTCCGGGTGCTCCGACTTGATGTGCTTGTGCGCCTCGTCCAGAAGTGCTTCGTCCGTCTCGCCTCTGACGGTGTATCCGCAGGGGCAGTTAATGACCTTCGCCATATCTCCTCCTTCGATCTGCTGAGACCCTAGTCGAGTCGCTTTCCATTGGGCACCCAGGCTGTTCCAGTGCCCACATCCAACGGCATCCGCAGGCATCCACGCACATCCGAGCCGCCCTGAGATTGCGCAACTCAACCGGATACGGCTCTGGTAAGCGGATTCGCGGCTTCTGGGCGCGCCGGTGGCCATCGCTTCACACGCGAGAGGTCGCTGGTTCGAAACCAGCCGCGCCCATCAAGACGGCTTGAACAAGCGACGAAATGACCGCTATCAGCTCAGGAGCTGCGCCTTCTGCGCGGCGAACTCCTCCTCCGTCAGCACGCCCTTGTCACGAAGCTCGCCGAGCTTGGTCAGCTGCTCGATCGGATCGGCGGCTGGCGCCGGAGGGGCCTGAGGCGGGGGTGCGGAAGGCTGCTGGGGCTGCAGGTAGGCAGGCTGTGACGCCCCCTGCTCGGACCAGCGCTCTGCTTGACGACGCGAAACTCGGTTGCGAACCGCGGTGGAGGTTCCCGACACGACCGCGACCCTGGCGACGTTTCCGAGCAATCCTGGCATGACCTCTCTCCTTGTCAGGCGGGGGTGGTTTGGGATCCCTCGGCGGCGTCGAGCGCGGCGAGGATGGCCTGGACCGGGATCCGGCCGTTTGCGACCAGCTGGGCGCCGGAGCGGCGAAGAGCCACGGCGAACGGCGCCGCCCAGACGTTCTCGTAGACGAGGATCGCGGCCGACGTCCCGGGTTCGATCGCCGTCGCCGCCTCCTCGGCGTCCTCCGCGGACAGCAGCCCGGAGGACGCGCCGACCAGCTCTCCGAGCCGGTCGGACTCATCGGCCAGCGCGGCGATGTCCAACATCGTGACCGAGCCGTCCTCGCCCTTGGCGATAAAGGCGAGGTCGATGATGCGGACCAGGCCACGGTCGACGAGGTCCGCTAGGAGCGGCGCTGCCTCGCCGCTCGGCTGGCGGTCGGGCCACTCGATGATGAGGTAGTCGATCGGCCCCATCTCTTCAAGCTCTTCTACGCTCACGCTCTCCTCTCCGTTCGATTTTTGGTCCTCGATGATCGCCGGGTCTCGACCGCCGTTTTGGAGCGTAATCGACTTGGCTCGCCCGCCGGTGCCCGATCCGAGGCGTCCGTGCCGACGAGCGCGACGGTATGCCTCCGACGATTGGGCACACGCGCCGTTCCGGTGCCCGTTAGCGACTACATCGCAGACATCCGCGTATATCCGCGTGCATCGGGCGCGCGTGAACGACGCCTGTCCGCGCCTGACGGACGACCGCTTCACACGCGAGAGGTCGCTGGTTCGAAACCAGCCGCGCCCATGCCGCGGCCCCTACTTCTTCTTCTTGACTTTGACCTTCTCGGTGTTCGAGAGCCCCGAGGCGCAGGTGGCGGTCTCGACGGCCTGGGCGCGGTACTCGAACGTCTTCTTGACCTTCTCCTTGAGCGAGAAGCTGCCCTGGGCGTCGGTCTGGACCGCAGCGAAGGTCGTGAAGGTCGTCTGACTCGGCCTCTTGCGCTGCAGCTCGACCGTCTGAGCCGTTTCGCACGGTCCCTGCCGAGCCGTGGCCGTGAGCCGCCCCGCGAGCGTCACCTTCTTTCGCTTCTTGACCTTGTTCTTGTTCGCGTCGAGCGTAAGGGCGCGGTTTCCCTTGCCACAGGCCTCGTTTAGAGGCAATACCGGGTCCTGGGTCTCATCACCGAGGCCGTCGCCGTCGCAGTCCGGCTCCAGCACGGCGGAGATGTTCTGCTGGAAGTTCTCATGCGAGAACAGGTCGGTGGTGCCTGGCTGCACATCCTCACAGCAGTAGTGGTCGGTGTAAGCCGGATCGGGGCGGGAGCAATCATCGGTCGTGTACTCACCGATCTTGTCGCCCGGCGTAACGGAGATCCGAGTCGCGAACGTGTTCAGGGAGCTCGGCGCGGGCGTCTCGAGGGCGCTCTGCCCCACGATGGTCACCTCGACGTCCATCGAAAGGTCAGCGCCGGGAGCGACCCGGCCGACCTTGAACCTGACCATCGGGGGTGGAGTGTCGTCCGACTGATAGCTCCAACTGGTAATCACGCCGTCGAACGGAACCGTGTAGCGCGAGCCGGGATCCGCGGTCTGAATGTAGGTCTCCTCCGCGCAGCTTCCTGGGACGAACGTCTCGCCCAACGTGGTCGCGGCATGTGCTCCACTGGTGCCGGCCGCCATCGCAGCCGCAACCAGGAGAAACGCAAGGGAAAATCGCTTCATGCCGTCCTTCTTTCCGTGCGGGCTGCGTGGCTCACTTCTTCTTCTTCTTCTTAACCTTCCACTTGTCGCTCGCCGGAGAGCCGTCAACGGTGCCGCCCGGGTCCGTCGCCTGAACCTGGAAGGTGTGCTTGCCCTTCTTAACCCTAAACGTGAAGGGAGAGGTACAGGGCTTGAAGGTCGTCTTTCCGTCGAGACTGCACTCGAAGCTCGAGCCCGGTTCGGTCGAGGTGAACTCGAACCTCGCCTTTTTCTTCTTCGTCTTGTCCTTGGGCCCGCGGGTGATCGTCGTCTCGGGCGCTACGCAGCCACCCTGAGTATCGCCCTCGCTCGGGCACCCGTCCTGCGTTTCGTCGCCGAACCCGTCGCCGTCGGCGTCGGGCTCGACCGTCGCCGCGACGTTGATCCTCGTCAAGGGCGCAATGAGCAAATCGACCGTACTGCCCACCGGGGGATCACTGCCTGCGTCGTGGTAATAGGTAACGTCGCCGGTCACGGCGTTCCCGTTGTCGCAGCGGTCGTAGCCGAGTTCGCTGCGGTACCCGAGCAGGTCTCCGGCTTGGACCGGGATCCGGGTCGGAAAGGTCTTGAGCCCGCCGGTGGTCAACGTCTGCACGGCACTCTCACCGACGGTCAGATAGGCGCCGGGCACGCCGGTTCGCCGAAACAGCTTCAGCCGCATGTCAACGCCCGTGGGGTTCAGGGTCGCGGTGTTGGAAGCTGCGTCGTGCTGCCACGACGTGATCACCCCACCGCCTGCGGGCACCGCATAGGACGGGCTTGTGGGCGCGGTGGCGTCCTGGACGACGGTCAAGACATCCTCGCCGCAGTTGTTCGTCCCGGCGGTCGTCTGACCGATCGTCGTCGCGCCGGAAGACGCGGCTGGAGCGGCCAGCGCCGCGACGCCGACCAACACCGCAATCGAGCATTTACCGTAGCCTCTCATTCTGCCTCCCATGCGCCTAGCGTTTGACCAGCTTGAATTTCTTGTCCTGAGTGTTCGGGTCCCCACCGGTCGGCGTGAAGGTGACCTCGGGGTCGACCTTGGCCTTGCCCTTGTCCTTCAGCCGGCCCTTCGTCTTGCCCTTCGGCTTAACCGCCAGCTTGACCTCGCCGGCCGCGCCGACCTCCTCGGTGACCGGCTTCAGTCCCTCGCCCACGAGCACAAGCGTGCCCGGGCCCGGGACCGTGACGGGCAGCTTCGCGGTGCCCTTCCTCTTGTTTCGCTTCGGCTTGCCCAGCGTGAACTCGTTCGAGGAGGCGCCGACGAGCCCGTTTCCAGCGGCGCGCTGAACGTCGAGAGCGTGTCGAACGGCTTGTCGGGCAGCGGGAGGATCGTCCCGCTCGCCCGCTCGTATAGCTTGAAGCCCGCGTTCTCGCGCTGGAAGCCGACGTAGTCGCCGGCCGCATCGAGGACGCAGAAGGTGTCGTCCTCGACGACGTCGTTCAGGCCGGGAAGGTTCAGAAAGCTGGCGCTCGCGCGGTCGTAGATGAATACGTTCTTCTGGTCCCCGGCGTTGAGGACGCCCCCATGCCAGCCGACGAGGTTCCCGTCGCCGTTGATGCACGGATCCTCCTCATCCCTCATGGCGTTGTCGGGCACGCCGGTGTCCGACCCGTTGACGAGGTTCTGAACGTACGGATTCGAATCGCTGCCGAGGTCGACCACGCAGTCGTTGACGGGGCCACACGTCGTGGCGAGGAACTGCCCGTTCCCGCTGATCTTGGTCTGCCGGTGGCCGTTGTTGGGCGGGTACCCGGTGTTGACGAACTGCTGCGTCGCGCTGTCGTAGACCACGGCCGGCCCGTTGGCGTTGTTGTCGAAGGCGAGCAGGCCGTCGTTGCTCACGGTGAGGAAGCCGGGGTTCATGTAGATGTCAATGCCCGGCAGTGCAACCTCCTGGTCGGTGGTCCGGTCGAGCAGGTGAAGCTTCTTGTTGACGTCGGCGAAGAAGATGTAGCGCCCGTTCAGGGACATCCCATAGCGAAACTGGGCGGGAGTCGGAGTCGGGACCGCCGGCGGCGCCAGGTCCTGCCCCAGCTCGGCGTCAAAGAGACGCAGCTGGTTGCCCTCCACGTAGGAGATGATCGGCTTGCGGGCGAGGGATGTGGCGGGCAGCAGAAAGGCAATGAGCGTCGCGACAGCGGCGACCACGAGGCCGAGACGGTGGCGGCGGACATGGGCCAAGATCTTCGCTCCCTTCTACGTGCTGCTCTCCCGCGAGAGAGCTTCGCACACCAGCGGGCAGCCAGGAGACGGCCCCTGCCCAGCTCTCTCGCTCGCTCCGCTGAGCATTAGCAAGCGGGATCGTGACTCCAGGTCGCTGGTTCGAAACCAGCCGCGCCCATCTCTGACGCGAGATACTGCGGGGGCAACGTCGCGGGACAAACCCGCGCAGGCAAGCGTCGCGAGGACAGGATGGGCGTTCCCTACAAGCTGTTCTACCGGCTCGGCTTCCACCCCTGGGAGGACCTTGCTGAACATCCACCGTTCGCGGACAAGCTCGCGGAGCTGTTCGAGCGCGAGGAGCGCGGACGCGAGCCGCCTTACGGGCCTGCGCTCGACCTCGGCTGCGGCAGCGCCGTCTGGGGCGTCAAGCTGGCCGAGCGCGGATGGGAGGTCACCGGGGTCGATCTGGTTGAGAAGTCTTTGGAGCGCGCGCGCGACCGGGTCCGAGAGGCCGGCGTGAAGATGCGGGTCGTGAAGGGCGACGTGACCGATCTCCGAAACACCGACATCGGGGGCGATTTCCAGCTGATTCTGGACACCGGGACCTTTCACGGGCTCGACGCTGACCAGCGCGTGGCGATGGGCCGAGAGGTCAGCGCGATCGCCGCCGACGATGCGACCGTACTGCTCGACGTATTTTCGCCGCGCCGCCGAGGTCCGCTGCCGCGTGGCGCCAGCCAGAGTGACGTAGAGACTGCCTTTCCCGACTGGCAGATCACGGACGTCGAGGTCGCGGACACCGACCCGGATCCGATCGCGAAAGTGCTCAAGTTCGACGACGCTTCTACCGCCTCGCTCGGAAGTGACCCGCCGCGCCCGCGGCGAAGACGAATAACTGACTCGCCGCGGCGGGCCGATTGCGCGTGGTGACCGGACGTGA
>CAWIPX010000006.1:0-29606 GCA_963838145.1 uncultured Thermoleophilia bacterium | reverse complement strand
GCTGACCGAGAAGCTGATCGCCTACGACACCTCGACGCCGGAGGAGATCCGGCATGCCGCGGGGTTCGTAAAGGGCTGGCTCGAGGCGCGCGAGATCGAGTCGCGTCAGGTCGGCGTGCGCGACCTTCCCGTGACGATCGCCGAGATCGGCCCCTCCGAGGGCCCGACCGTGGTCCTGCACGGCCACCTCGACGTCGTCCCCGGCAGGCCGGGGCAGTTCGAGCCGCGGATCGACGGCGACCGCCTCGTCGGCCGCGGCGCCTACGACATGAAGGGCGCGCTCGCGGCGATGCTGCTCGCGATGCACGACCTGCGCGACAACGCGCCCGTGCGGGTGCGGCTCGGGGTCGTGCCCGACGAGGAGTCCGAGGAGGAGGTCGAGCGCGGCTCCGACCATCTCGTCGCCGAAGGCGTCGTGGGCGACTTCGCGATCACGGGCGAGCCCACGGACATGCACATCGGGATCCAGGCGAAGGGCGTGCTCGCGATGCGCCTCGAGGTCTCGGGGCACGCCGCGCACGGCTCGACGCCGTGGATGGGAGACAACGCGATCCTGCGCGCGCTTGACGTATTTCGCACGATCGAGTCGCTACCGTTTGCGCGCCAGAGCTCCGAGCTCTTCGACCGTCCGTCGATCAACCTCGGCCGCATCCTCGGCGGCGACGCCCTCAACAAAGTGCCCGACACTTGCATCATCGATGTCGACATTCGCTACCTGCCGGAGCAGGACCCCCACGCGATCCTCGAGGAGGTCCGTAAGTTGCCCGGCGCCGAGGTCGTCTCGAGCTTCCTTCGCCCGCCCGCGATCGTCGATCCGGACTCGGTCTTCGTGCGCGCGCTCTGCGAAGCCGCCGCTCCGTTTCACCGCACGGAGGTGATGAGCGTCGGCCGCGACGGCGCCTCCGACGCCGTCTCGTTCCTGCGCGCCGGCATCCCGGCCGTCGAGTTCGGGCCCGTCGGCGGCGGCCACCACGGCCCCGACGAGTGGGTCTCGGTCGCGTCGCTGGCGAGCTACCGGCGCGCGCTCGTTCAGTTCATCGAGGCGCTTCCGGGCCGCCTCGACGGGGAGGCGGACAGATGAGCCCGCCCGACCGCGACCCGACGCCGCCCTCGGGTGAGGAGGGGCGCGACGCCGACGACTCGACCGGCCTCACGGACGAGTTCGAGCGCGTGCTCGGCGAGGATGAGGATCAGCCGGAACGGCCCCCGGAGCCGGAGGCGCCCGAGGAGCCGCAGGACGAGGAGCCCGAGCCCGAGGACGAGGAGCCCGAAGCGGCCGAGGAGCCCGAAGCGGCCGAGGAGCCCGACGAGGCCGAGGAGCCCGCGGAGCCCGAAGAGCCCGAGCCGGTGGAGGCGGCGGAGGCCGGCGGCGACGACTCCGACCTGGCGCGCCAGCGCCTGCTCCAGGAGACCGTCGAGGCCGACGTGCTCGCGCTCGGCGACGCCGAGGAGGCGGCCGAGCAGGAGGCGGTCGAGCATTACGGGGACGAGGACGCAGGACGTCGATGAGGACGAGGACGAGGAATTGGAGCCCGACTCGGACGAGGGGGACGACGAGGACGAGGCCGCCGGGGATTCCGGGGAGACCGTCGAGAAGGGCGCGATAGCGGCCGCCGCGGCGGGTCTCGCGAGACGATCGAAGGAGTTCGGAAGCGGCTCCACGCCTCCCCCCGCGGCAGGAGGCGCCGGTGGCGGCGGTCGCCGAGGCCGGCGACGACGAGAGCAAGCCGCCCAAGTCCCGCCTGTGGCTGCGCTTCCTCGCCGCCGCGTTCGTGATCGTGATCTCGATGGCGAGCGCGACAGCCGTCACCGGGCTCCTGTTCCTCACCGACATCGCCAAGGGCCTGGGGGGCATCGACGGCGTGCGCAAGCAGCTCCAGACGGTCGAGGGCGGCGAGCCGCAGAACATCCTCATCCTCGGGTCCGACCAGCGCCCCGGCGACCCCAGCGCCCGCTCCGACACGACGATGCTGCTGCGTCTCGACCCCGACGAGAACGCGATCGCGCTCTTCTCGCTTCCCCGCGACCTCAGGGTCAACATCCCCGGGTACGGGGTGGACCGCCT
The DNA here is from genome assembly GCA_963838145.1 of uncultured Thermoleophilia bacterium. Classification (GTDB taxonomy): domain Bacteria; phylum Actinomycetota; class Thermoleophilia; order Solirubrobacterales; family 70-9; genus DASPWW01. The sequence goes on along the minus strand of CAWIPX010000006.1, from coordinate 27,541 downwards.
CAACGCCGCCTACTCGGTCGGCGGGCCGAAGCTGACCCTGAAGACGGTCAAGCAGGTGACGGGGCTCGACATCAACCACGTCGTCAACGTCGACTTCAACGGCTTCTACCGCGCGGTGAACGCGATCGACTGCGTCTATGTCGACGTGGACCGCTCCTATTACGTGCCTCCCGAGGCGAGCTACGCCGAGATCAACATCCCGGCCGGCTACCAGCTCCTGTGCGGCGAGCGGGCGCTTCAGTACGTGCGCTTCCGCCACGCCGACACCGACATCACGCGCTCGGCGCGCCAGCAGGACTTCCTCCGCGAGGCGCGCCAGAAGATCAGCCCAACGCGGCTGTTCCGCGACCGCGACGACCTGATCGACATCTTCAAGCGCTACACGACCTCCGACATCGAGGAGGTCGGCGCGATGGTCGAAGTGCTGAAGCTCTTCCTCAGCGTCGCCGACGCCCCGGTCAAGGAGATCCACTTCGAGGGCAACATCGGCCCCTCCTACATCACGTTCTCCCAGGAGCAGATGCAGCAGGCCACCGAGCAGTTCCTCGGGATCGAGGACACCGAGGGCCCGCGTGGCGGCGGTGCTCTCAACGCTCCCGAGGACGGCGGCGACGGCGGAGGCGGTGGAGGTGACGGCGGCGACGGCGGCGAGCCCGAGCCGAGCCTGATCGACTCGGCCGCGTTCGGCCGCGGCGTCGCGGAGGACATCGCCAAGCAGGTGGACTTCCCCGTCTACTACCCGACGAGGCTGACGCAGGGAGCCGAGTTCAGCGGCGACTCGCGGGCGTACGAGATCGAGGCCGAGGACGGCAAGATCCACGACATCTACAAGATCGTGATCCAGACCCCGCTGCTCGGCGAGTACTACGGCATCTCGGGCACGACCTGGGAGGACCCGCCGATCCTCGCCAACCCGAGCGAGACGCGCGAGATCGGCGGCCGCGAGTTCGACCTCTTCTACGACGGAGACCGCCTGCGCCTCGTCGCCTGGCACACCGACAAGGGCTCCTACTGGCTCAACAACTCGCTGCTTCAGTCCATCGACGAGCAGGAGATGCTCGAGGTCGCCGAGACGATGGAGGACGTCGCGCCGAAGTGAGCGGCGCGGCGCGACCTCGATGAGCGAGAAGCAGCCGATCGGCGTCGTCGGCGTGGGCTGGGTGGGCCTCGTGACCGCCGCGTGCTTCGCCGATCTCGGGCACGAGGTCCGGGCGATGGACGTCGACGAGGCCAAGGTCGCTTCGCTCAACGACGGCGAGCTGCCGTTCCACGAGCCCGGGCTGCCCGAGCTCGTCGAGCGAAACCGCGAGCGGCTGCGCTTCACGACCTCGATGGACGAGGTGCTCGAGGTCGCGCGCCTGTTGTTCGTCTGCGTCGACACGCCTCCGACCTACTCCGGCGACGCCGACCTCTCGCGCGTGCAGGCGGTGATCGGCACCTTGCCCTCCGAGGGCGAGTTCGCGATCGTCATGAAGAGCACGGTCCCCGCCGGGACCGGCGCTTCGATCAAGCGCGACGTCCCGGGGCTCGCCTACGTCTCGTGCCCCGAGTTCCTCAAGGAGGGCTCGGCGGTCGAGGACTTCATGCACCCCGACCGCGTCGTGGTCGGCGCCGACCCCGGCGACGAGTGGGCGGCGGACGAGGTCGCCGCGGCCTACGAGCCGCTCGGCGGCGAGCTCGTGCGCACCGACGTCGCCAGCGCCGAGATGATCAAGCTCGCCTCGAACGCCTTCCTCGCGACCAAGATCTCGTTCATCAACGAGATCGCGAACGTCTCCGAGCTCGTCGGCGCCGACGTGACCGAGGTCGCGCGCGGGATGGGCCTCGACGCGCGCATCGGGCCGTCGTTCCTGCGCGCCGGGATCGGGTACGGGGGCTCCTGCTTTCCCAAGGACACCCAGGCGCTCAAGCAGCTCGCCGGGAACACCGGCTACCACTTCCAGCTCCTCAATGCGGTCATCGAGGTCAACGAGCTCCAGAAGCGGCGCGTGATCGGCAAGCTCGAGAAGCACCTCGGCTCGCTGGCCGGCAAGAACATCGCCCTGCTGGGGCTCGCCTTCAAGCCCGACACGGACGACATGCGCGAGGCATCGAGCCTCGTGCTCGCGGCGCGGCTCCAGGGCGAGGGGGCCCAGGTCCGCGCCTACGACCCGGTCGCGGAGGGCGCGGCGAAGGAGCTGCTTCCCGACGTCGAGTTTGCCGCGTCGCCTCGACCACGCGCTCGACGGCGCCGACGCAGCGGTCCTGGTCACGGAGTGGCCCGAGTTCGCCGAGCTCGACTGGGCCGGCCTTCGCGGCCGGATGTCGAACCCGCTGATCGTCGACGGCCGCAACTTCCTCGACGCCGCGGCGCTGCGCGAGGCCGGCTTCACCTACGAGGGCATCGGCCGCCCGAGCAACGGCGGCGCGGGCGGCGCGGGGTGCGAGAGCGCGGCTCTGCCGCGAGCGGCATGTGATGTCGGTGACCTAGGCCATGCAGGCATTGATCCTCGTCGGGGGCGAGGGCACCCGCCTGCGCCCCCTCACGCTCACGATGCCCAAGCCGGTGGTCCCGCTGGTCGACCGGCCCTTCATCCGCTACATGATCGATTGGCTGGCGCGCCACGACGTCGACGACGTCGTCATGTCGTGCGGCTTCCTCGCCGCCGGGGTCCGCGACGTCCTCGGCGATGGCGAGGGCGATCGCCCGCGCCTGCGCTACGTCGAGGAGCCGGAGCGGCGCGGCACGGCGGGCGCGATGAAGTTCGCCGAGCGCTTTCTCGACGACCGCTTCCTGGCGCTCAACGGCGACGTGCTCACCGACCTCGACCTGGGCAAGCTGATCGAGCTCCACGAGGAGCGCGGCGCGAGCGGCGACGCTGGCGCTGCACCCGGTCGAGGACCCCTCCGCCTACGGGCTGGTGCGCCGCGGGGAGGATGGCGAGATCACCGAGTTCATCGAGAAGCCCGGCCCGGGCGAGATCGACACCGACGAGGTCAACGCCGGCGCCTACGTGCTCGAGAAGAGCGTCCTCGACCTCGTCCCGGAGGGCCGGGAGGTCTCGATCGAGCGCGAGGTGTTCCCGAAGCTCGTCGGCAAAGGCCTCTACGGCCGCCGCCTCGAGGGCTACTGGATGGACATCGGGACGCCGGAGCGCTACCTGCAGGCGAGCTGGGACATCCTCGAGCGCCGCGTCGAGACCGACGCCGCGCAGCGCCTCGACTCGGACGGCAGGCACATCGAGGCCGACGTGCAGATCGGCGGCGACGTCGCCGTCGAGGCGCCGGCGATCGTCGAGTCGCGGGCGCGGCTCGGGGCCGGCGCCCGGGTCGGCCCGCGAGCGGTCGTCGGCAGCGGCAGCGAGATCGGCGAGCGCGCCACGGTCGAGGAGTCCGTGCTGATGCACGGCGCCCGCGTCGGCGCCGGCGCCGAGATCCGCGGCGCGATCCTCGCGGGCGGCGTCGAGGTCGGCGACGGCGCCTCCGTGGCGCCGGGAGCGGTGATCGGAGAGGGCGCCCGGATCGCCCCCGGAGCGGCGGTCGAGGAGGATGCGCGCGTGCAGCCCGGCGAGGACGTGACTTGAGCGGCGGCCACGAGGAGATGCTCGAGGCGATCCGGATGCTTCCCGGACCACCTGCGCGACGCCCTCTGGCGCGTCGAGTCGGCGCGACTCGAGCCGGCGGAGTCCTCAGGCCTCGTCGTCTGCGGGATGGGCGGGTCGGCGATCGGAGGCGACCTCGCCGCCGCCGCGCTCGGCCCGCGGCTCGGCAAGCAGCTCGACGTCGTGCGCGGCTACGCGCTGCCCGTCTGGACGCCGACGGACCGCACGGTGCTGTGCTCGAGCTACTCGGGCGACACCGAGGAGACGGTCGCCTGCTACGCCGCCGCCGAGGCGCTCGGCGCCAACCGCGTGGTCGCGACGACGGGCGGGACGCTGGGGGAGTCGGCGCGCCGCGACGGGGTACCCGTCATCGGCCTGCCCGCCGGCCTCCAGCCGCGCGCCGCGGTCGGCTACATGTTCACCGTCGCCGCCGAGGCCGCGGCGCTCTACGCCGGCTCGGACTCGATCCGGACCGAGATCGACGCCTCCGCTGCGCACCTCGAGGCCCAGCGCGGCGCGCTCGCCGAGCGCGCCGCCGCGATCGCGGCGGCGATCGACGGCACGGTGCCGGTGGTCTACGGCGGCGGCCTCACGGCGCCCGTCTCCTACCGCTGGAAGACCCAGATCAACGAGAACGCCAAGCTGCCCGCGTTCTCGAAGGAGTTCCCCGAGGTCGACCACAACGAGATCGCGGGGTGGGAGGGCGCCGGCGACGGCGCGCGGCTGAGCTGCGTGATGCTCACCGACCGCGACCAGCATCCGCGCGAGCGGCGGCGATTCGAGCTGACCGCCGAACTGATCGCTCCGCATGCGGCGCACGTCGAGACGATCGAGACCGAGGGCGAGACCCGGACCGCGCGCCTGCTGTGGTCGGTCATGCTCGGCGACCTCGTGTCGGTCGAGCTCGCGGCGCTGCGAGGCGTCGACCCGATGCCGGTCGTGCTGATCGAGCGCCTCAAGGACGAGCTCGGCCGCCCGGAGTGAACGCGCCCCCCGCGGTTCGCACCGGTGAGCTGACCAAGACCTACGGCAGCGGCGAGACCGAGGTCCGCGCCCTCGACGGCGTCTCGATCGAGATCGCGAACGGCGAGATGGTGGCGATCATGGGGCCGTCGGGCTCGGGGAAGAGCACGCTGCTGCACCTGCTCGGCGCGCTCGAGACGCCGACGTCCGGGACCATCGAGCTCGCCGGGCAGGCGCTTCGACGGCCTCGACGACCGCGAGCTGACGCTGCTGCGGCGCGACGGGATCGGCTTCGTCTTCCAGTTCTTCAACCTGCTCGGCACGCTCACCGCGGAGGAGAACGTGCTGCTCCCGGCGCTGATCGCGGGGCGCCAGGACGACGCGATGCGCGACCGCGCGCGCGAGCTGCTCGGCCGCGTCGGCCTCGCCGCGCGGTCCGGCCACCTGCCCTCGGAGCTGTCGGGAGGCGAGCAGCAGAGGGTCTCGATCGCGCGCGCGCTGCTGATGCGCCCGGCGCTCGTGCTCGCCGACGAGCCGACCGGCAACCTCGACTCGCGCTCGAGCGCCGAGATCCTCGAGCTTCTCGGCGAGCTCAACCGCGGCGACGGCCACACGATCGTCATGGTCACCCACGACCCCGCCGCCGCCGCGACCGCCGGACGCGTGCTGTTCCTGCGCGACGGGCGGCTCGCCGGCGAGGTCGAGGGCGGGTCCGCGCAGCGCGTCGCCGAGAGCTTCACGTCGATCGAGGCCGCGCACAGGGCTGATGCGCTCGTTCGCGGGCCTGGCCCCGCGCCAGCTCCGAGCCCGGCGGCTGCGCGCGCTGCTGACCGCGGCGGGGATCGTCCTCGGGGTCGCGATGATCCTCGGGGTCCTGTTGCTCAGCGCGACGATCCAGGGCACCTTCAGCGATCTCTTCGACTCCGTCTACGGACGCACCGACCTCGTCGTCTCGGGCTCGCAGTCGTCGGGCTCTCTGCGCCCGTCGACGCTGCGCGAGGTGCAGGAGACCGAGGGCGTCGAGGACGCCGCGGGCGGCATCCAGGCGCGCTTCAACCTGATCGAGAAGGCCGAGCGCGAGGAGCCTCCCGAACCGCCACCCGGCGAGCTGCCCGAGGGCGCGCCCGTCCCCGAGGGCGCGTCCGCGCCGGCGCGCGCCGAGGTCGAGGTCACCGGCGAGCCCCTCAACGTCGCCGGGAGGGCGCCGGGGACGACCGACTTCAGCGACACCGAGACGGTCGCGGGCCGCGAGCCCGAGCGCGGCAGGGAGATCTATCTCCAGGAGAGCTGGGCCGACGCCAACAAGATCGACGTCGGCGAGCGCATCCGGCTCGCGACGCCGTCGGGGATCGCGCGGCTCGAGGTCGTGGGGATGTTCCAGTTCGAGACCGGGCTCGACTTCGGCGGCGAGGGCTTCGCGACGATGCCGCTCGGCGCCGCCCGGGACCTGATGGACGAGCCGCGCGGCTACGACGAGATCCTGCTCACGGTCGCGGGCGGCGAGGACGCGATCTCCGACGTGCGGCGCCGCCTCGAGCGCGGGCTCGAGCGGGGCGCGAAGGTCAACACGCCCGACAAGAAGGCCGACGAGGTCGAGTCCCAGCTGCAGGCCTTCAACGTGATCCTCTACTTCTTCGCGGCGATGGCGCTGTTCGTCGGCGGCTTTCTCATCTTCAACTCGTTCAACATGACGGTGCTCCAGCGCATCCGCGAGATCGGGATGCTTCGCACCCTCGGCGCGACGAGGGGGATGGTCACGCGCACGGTCCTGATCGAGGCCGCGCTGCTGGGGCTGATCGGCACGGTCCTCGGCCTCGGCCTCGGGATCGCCCTCGCGCACGGGCTCGTCGCTGATCACGCGTGAGGTCCTCGAGGTCCCGGTCGGCGAGGTTCGCATCGTCGGATGGGCGCTCGCCGCGGCGGCCGCGACCGGCGTCGTGACCTCGGTCGTCGGCGCGCTGTGGCCCGCGAGCCGCGCCGGGCGCACCTCCCCGATCCGCGCCGTGCTCGGGACGGAGGGGCTGCGGTCGCGTCCCCGCGCCCGGCGAGCGGTCGCCGGCGTCGTGCTGATCGCCCTCGGCCTCGGCGGCGCCTTCTGGCTCGGGGCCGCCGACGAGACGACACCGGTGGTCGCCGCCGCCGGCATGACGGGCACGATCGCGATCTTCTTCGGCATAGCGCTGGCGTCGCCCTTCGTCGTCGGCCCGCTCGCGCGCGTGCTGTCGTGGCCGCTGCGGCGGCTCTTCGGCGTCGAGGGCCGCCTCGCCGCGGACGCCGCGCGCTCGAACCCCGGCCGCACGGCGGCGACGGCGACCGGGCTGATGATCGGGCTCGCCCTCGTCGTCGCCGTGAACTCGATCGGCGCGAGCTTCCTGCGCTCGATCGAGGCGGAGTTCGACCGCAGCTTCGCCCGCGACCTGACGGTGCAGCCGCGCGGCTTCGCGCCCGGCTCGGGGCCCCAGCAGACGATCGACCGCGACCTGCGCGGCAGGCTCGCGAAGATCCCCGAGGCCGCGGTCGTCGCCCGCGAGCGCTTCCTCTTCGTGCCCGACCTCCCGGCGCCGAAGGGCGAGCGCAAGTCGGACGGGCTGCTGTTCGCCTTCGACCCGGAGCAGTACGAGCCGGTCGACTCCACGGACGTCAGCGGCGCGACGCGCGAGGAGGCGTTCGAGGCCCTCGAGCACGGAGACGTCACGGTCGGCCAGGGACACGCCGACGAGACCGGCCTCGAGGTCGGCGACCGGCTCGAGCTCGACGGCCCGTCGGGGTCGCAGACCGCCCGCGTCGCCGGAATCGTCGAGACGGTCGTCTTCGGCGGCCAGACGATCGGGATGTCGCTCGAGACGATGCGCGAGGTCTGGGGCGTCAACGAGGACTCCGAGCTGGCGCTCAAGGCGACGTCGGAGGACGCGCGCCCGGTGCTCGAGCGCAAGGTCGAGCGCATCGTCGACCGCGACTACCCCAACCTCGCCGTGCTGTCGAACGACGAGCTCAAGGCCGACGTCGAGCAGCAGGTCAACCAGCAGTTCGCGATCTTCTACGCGATCGTCGCGGTGGCGGTCTTCGCGAGCCTGTTCGGGATCGTCAACACGCTCTCGATGTCGGTGATCGAGCGCACGCGCGAGATCGGCGTCCTGCGGGCCCTCGGCGCGACGCGCTGGCAGGTCCGCCGCCAGGTCGGCGACGAGAGCCTCGTGATCGGCCTCATCGGCGCGCTGCTCGGCATCGTCGTCGGGACCGGCCTCGGCTGGGCGCTGCTCAAGGGCCTCGCGGCCGGGGTGCCGGGCGTCGTCTACTCGCCGCCGGTGACGACGATGGCCGTCGTCGCCGTCGCGGGCATGGTCCTCGGCCTGATCGCCTCGGTGCTGCCCGCTCGCCGGGCGGCCCGCCTCGACGTGATCAAGGCGCTTTCATACGAGTAACTATCCTTGCGGCCTCGCCGTCTTGGTTTCGACGGCCCACGGGAAGCGACGAAGGGAAGACTTTGGCAACCGCCGAGAAGAGCTACGACATCGCCGACATCGGTCTCGCCGACCTCGGTCAGCAGAGGATCGAATGGGCCGACCGCCACATGCCCGTGCTGGCCCAGATCCGTGAGCGGTTCGAGAGCGAGAAGCCGCTCGACGGCATCCGCCTGGCGGCCTGCCTGCACGTCACGACCGAGACCGCGAACCTGACCCGGACCCTGCTCGCGGGCGGGGCGGACGTGACCCTGTGCGCCTCGAACCCGCTTTCGACACAGGACGACGCGGCGGCGGCGCTCGTCGACCGCTACGGCGCCTCGGTCTACGCGATCAACGGCGAGGACAACGACACCTACTACAGCCACATCGCGGCGGCCGTCGACGCCCGGCCCCAGATCACGATGGACGACGGCGCCGACGTCGTCAGCGTCCTGCACGGAGAGCGCACCGACGTGCTCGCTGAGGTGATCGGCGGCACCGAGGAGACGACGACCGGCGTCATCCGGCTCAAGGCGCTCGAGGCCGAGGGCAAGCTCGGCTATCCGATCGTCGCCGTCAACGACGCGATCACCAAGCACTTCTTCGACAACCGCTACGGCACCGGCCAGTCGACGCTCGACGGCATCATCCGGGCGACGAACGTCCTTATCGCCGGGACGAGGGTCGTCGTGATCGGCTACGGGATGTGCGGCAAGGGCGTCGCGATGCGCGCCAAGGGCCATGGCGCGCACGTCATCGTCTGCGAGGTCGACCCGCTGCGCGCGCTCGAGGCGCTGATGGACGGCTTCGAGGTCATGAAGGGCGTCGACGCGGCCGAGGTCGGCGACGTCTTCGTGTCGGTGACCGGCAACCGCGACGCGATCTCGGGCGACATGTTCAAGCGCATGAAGTCCGGCGCGATCGTCTGCAACTCGGGTCACTTCGACGTCGAGATCAACAAGGGCGAGCTCGACGACATCACCGAGGAGACGTTCGACGCGCGCCCCTTCGTCGAGGGCCATCGCACCAAGGACGGGCGGGAGATCTTCCTGCTCGCCGACGGGCGGCTCGTCAACCTCGCCGCGGCCGAGGGACACCCGGCGGCCGTGATGGACATGAGCTTCGCCAACCAGGCGCTCGCCGCCGAGCACATGGTCAAGAACCACGACTCGCTCGAGAAGAAGGTCTACCCGGTGCCGGATGAGATCGACCGCGAGATCGCGCGGCTGAAGCTCGAGTCGCGCGGTGTCGAGATCGACCAGCTCACGGACATCCAGACAGAAGTACCTGGCCTCCTGGGATCAGGGGACCTAAACCGCCCTGCTCGCCCGAAACCGCCGGCTGCTCCGCTTCGCGTCCGCTGCCGGCGGCTGTTGACGCCACCGTCCCGGCCACACCTTGAACCCTTGCGTACCGCGACTTCGTCGCTAGTCCCGGCGAGCGGGTCATAGACATGAAGGCCATGGTTCTGGCCGCCGGCCTGGGCACGCGGCTTCGGCCGGTCACCTATGAGATGCCCAAGCCGCTGGTGCCCGTCGCCAACCGGCCGATCATGGAGCACGTCCTCGTGCTGCTGCGGCGACACGACTGCACCGAGCTGGTCGCCAACCTCTCCTACATGCCGGAGATGATCAAGCAGCGCTTCGGCGACGGATCCGGCCTCGGCGTCTCGATCGAGTGGAGCTTCGAGGAGCAGCTGCTCGGCACCGCCGGCGGGGTCCGCAACGTGCGCGACTTCTTCGGCGACGAGAGCTTCCTCGTCATGGCCGCCGACGCGCTCACCGACATCGACCTGACGGACCTGAGGCGCGCCCATGACGCAAACGACGGGATCGCGACGCTGGCGGCCACGCGCGTCGCCGACACGAGCGAGTACGGCGTCATCGTCACCGGAGAGGACGGACGGGTGCAGGGATTTCAGGAGAAGCCCGACCCCGCCGAGGCGCTGTCCGACCTCGCCAACTGCATGATCTACGTCCTCGAGCCCGAGATCTTCGACTACTTCCCCGAGGCCGACGAGGTCGACTTCGCGCTCGACGTCTTCCCGGCGCTGCTCGACAACGACGTCCCGTTCTACGTCCACGACGCGGCCGGCTACTGGAACGACGTCGGCTCGCTCGACGAATACCGCCAGGGGAACTTCGACGCGATCTCGGGGGCCGTCGCCGTCGATCTCGAGGCGTCCGAGATCGCCGACGGGGTCCTCGCGGCGCAGGGGACGACCCTGCCGGACGATGCCGAGGCGACCGGCCCGGTCCTGCTCGGCGCCGATTGCGAGATCGGCGCGGGGGCGCGCCTCGACGGCCCGGTCGTGGTCGGGAGCGGGTGCCGCATCGGCGCCGGCTCGGTGCTGCGCGAATGCGTGCTGCTCGACGAGGTGACGGTGCCCGAGCGCACCAGCGTCGCGCGCGCGATAGCGGCGCCCCGCCGCGCCGCCTGAGCCGCGCGGCGCCGCAGCCGCAGGCGGGGTTTTCCGCCTCTCCGGGGGCGATCCTAAAGGCCGATTGGCGCTCGACCGATGTCGAGCGCGCCTCGAACGGCTCCGAGGCGCTGCGCAAGGCGCGAGAGGCCGACCCCGACCTCTGCATCCTCGACGTGATGATGCCGGGGCTCACCGGCTTCGAGGTGCTGCGAGAGCTGCGCGCCGAGGAAAAGACCGAGGAGATTCCCGTGATGCTCCTGACCGCGTCGCTGACCGACCAGGAGGCATTCGACGGGGCGACCGGCTCGGCCGCCGACGACTGGATGCGAAAGCCGTTCTCCACCGAGGAGTTCAGAGCGAGGATCGATGCCCTTCTCGCCGGCTGATCGGGTCGCCCGCGGGTCGTTGGGAATTCGCCTCATGCATCCGCTAGCCTCCAGACAGCCAGTCAGCCGGCTGGTCACTGGGGATTGGAATTGGATAGAGAGCGGTTGCAGGCGCTATTCGAGCGGTCGACGACGCCGATGGTGCTCGTAGACGACGAGCGGCGCTACCGGGACTGCAACCCGGCGGCGTGCGATGTGCTCGCGACCAGCCGCGAGACGCTGCTGACCATGCGACTCGACGATCGGGTGCCGGCGGAGACGCTGCCCGGCCTCGACGAGCGCTGGCAGCGGTTCCTGAAGCTGGACGCGTACAGCGGAGCGAGCTCACTCGTGACCGCGGACGGCGCGGTCGTCCACGTGCACCAGAGCTCGACGCCGAACGTGTTGCCGGGACTGCACCTGATGGTGTTCGTCCCCGACGGAGATGACGCGGCGCTCGACGAGATCATCGAGGAAGCCGACGAGGACACTGGCGACAAGGCGCAGGCCCTGACGCCGCGCGAGCGCGAGGTCGATGACCATGCTGGCCCTGGGCGACACCGGTGCGGAGATCGCCGAGAAGCTGTTCATCTCGCCGGAGACGGTCCGCATCCACGTGCGCAACGCCCGCCGCCGGCTCGGGGCTCGAACGAGGGCCCAGGCGATCGCCCTCGCCCTCCGCGACGGTGAGATCGAGCTCGGCTCGCTCGACGGTAGTTCTACCCGGAACGGGTAGTTTTCGCGCCTGTACCCGTTATGGGTTATCGCCGTTTGTAAGGGTTCTGCCGAACTAGAGGACAGCGACGAAACCCGGCGAAGCAGGACCCTCGGTGGGTACGAGGCCCTGCCAAAGGAGCGTCAGATGACGACCAGGCTCGAACGAGACACCACGAAGATCGCGCGCACCCGGCTCGCCGACGCCCACCCCGGGTCGTCCGAGAGCGCTGCGGACGCGCAGGCTGACGTGAGCGGCCGGATCGCTTCGGTTCGCACCGAGGTGTTCGAGCTCGTCGAGGAGCTTCACCGACCGCGACGACCGCCGCTGGACCGACTTCGAGACGCGCCAGCGAGCAGATGCAGAGCATCGCGAACCAGCTCGCTGCGGTCCAGGTGCTGGTCGCTCGCGCCGGCCGCTAACCGCTTCGCGGGCCGCCTAACCGCTTCGCCGGCCGCCCCCTGCCCCGGGGGCGCCGGTATGTTTGCGCGCGGAATGCGAGACCGCGCCGCGCCTCACGAGGTCGAGCACCCATGACCGAGCGGCGGCGGCTCGTCAAGGTCCCTGCGACCTCCGCGAACCTGGGCCCCGGCTACGACGTCCTGGCGGCGGCGCTCTCGTTGCACCTGGAGCTCGAGGTGACCGAGACCGGCGCAGTTCTCCGTGGACGCGGGCGGAACGCGGAGCGCCGGAGACGAGGGAGAACCTCTGCGTGCGCGCCTTCGAGATGCTGCACCCGGCCGACGGGCTGCGCTTCGAGATGCGCAGCGAGATCCCGATCGCGGCGGGGCTCGGCTCGAGCGCCGCGGCGATCATCGCCGGCCTGATGGCCGCGGAGCACCTCTACGAGCTGGCAATCGATCACGATGAGCTTCTGGCCAAGGCGCGTCGAGCTCGAGGGTCACCCCGACAACGTCGCCGCGGCGCTGTTCGGCGGGTTCGTCGCCTGCTCGATGGAGGACGGCGTCCCGCGCGCGACGCGCTTCGATCCCCCGGAGGGAGTCGAGGGGGTGCTGGTGATCCCCGGCGACCGGGTCACCACCGACGACGCCCGCGGGGCGCTGCCGCCCGAGATCCCGCTCGGCGACGTGGTCGCGAACATCGCGGCCGCGACCGAGCTCGTGCTCGGGATCGAGCGCGCCGACCTGACCCTGATCGGCCGCGGGCTGCGCGACCGCGTCCACCAGCCCCGCCGCGCACACATCTACCCGCGCTCGATGGAGATCGTCGCCGAAGCCGGGCGCCTCGGCGCGATCGGGGCGACGATCTCGGGGGCGGGCCCGAGCGTGCTCGTCTGGACCTTTTGGCAGAGCACCGGCAAGGTCGTGGACGCGATCAAGCAGCGGGTCGGGGGCTGGGCCGAGGTCCGGCGGGCGCCGTTCAGCCCGCTTGGGGCGGATGTCCCCGAGCTCTAGGTCTAGGCGCGGTTCGACAGCGCCTGCTGGACCGACTCGACCAGCGCGGCGCTGTCGAAGGGCTTCGTCACGTAGTCGACGATCCCGTGCTCGAACAGGCTCTGCTTCTGGGCGCGCGTGCCGTCGGCGCTCAGCGCAATGACCGGTATGCGCTCGGTGAGCGAATCCTTGCCGAGCGCGTCGACCATCACGGTCCCTCCGAAGTCCGGCAGGTGGACGTCGAGGAGGATCAGGCTCGGCTCCTGCTGCCGGGCGAGGTCGAAGCCGCTGCGCCCGTCTCGGGCCGTGATCGCGCGCGCTCCCGCGCCGACCACCAACTCGCGCAGAAGGTCCAGATTGGTCACGTTGTCCTCGACGATGAGGACCGAGTGGCCGCTCAGCCGGCCCTCCCCGCTGGAGTCGGGCTCCGCGATGGTCCCGTCGGAGTCGAGCTCCGGCGCCTTCGCGACCCCGAGCTCGATCGTGAACGTGGTCCCGGCCCCGACCTCGCTCTCGGCGGTCAGCCTTCCGCCCATCAGCTCGATCAGCCGCTGGCTGAGCACCAGGCCGAGCCCGGTGCCCTCGATGCTCGTCTGCTCGGCGCCGAGGCGGTCGAACGGCACGAACAGCCGCGCCAGCTGGTCCTCGGTCAGCCCGGAGCCCGTGTCGCGGACACGGATGCGAACGGCGGGCTCGGCGCCCGCCTCGGAGCTGACGGCGATCTCTCCCCCGTGGCGGTTGTACTTCACCGCGTTGGAGAGCAGGTTCAGGATCACCTGGCGAAGGCGCTGGGGGTCGGCCATGACGTACACGCCCCTGCTCGCCTCGAGATCGACTCGCACGGCCAGGTCACGCTCCGCGGCCTGGGGCTCGGCGAGGGCGAGCGCGTCGTTCAGAAGGCCGTTGACCTGCACGGGCTCTGCCGAAGCGGTCATCGTGCCTCCATTGACGCGGGAGATGTCGAGCAGCTCGTCGATCAACGCCAGAAGATGCCGGCCGGCCTTGAGGACCTGCTCGGCCTTGACCTCCTGCTGCGACTCGAGGTCGTCGCGGAGCAGCAATTCGCTGAAGCCGATCACCGAGGTCAGCGGAGTCCTGAGCTCGTGGCTCATCCGCGACAGGAAGCCGCTCTCCGCGCGGCTCGCCCGCTCCGCGCGCTGCTCCGCGCGCTCGACCTCGCCCACGAGGTGGCGGCGCTCGGCGAGGTCGCGCCCGGCGAGGTGCACCAGCCGGTCGCCGGGCGAGAAGCGCCCTTGCCACTCGAGCCAGACGTAGTCGCCGGCGTCGTCGCGCAGCCGTGCCTGGAATTGGACCTTCCGATGCTCGTCGGCGGCCGCGTCGCGCAGCATTCGATTGGAGGCCGGCCACGTCGTCGGGGTGGACGAGCTCGACGATCGGCCGGTCCAAGAGCTCGTCGCGGGGATGGCCGAGGACGCCTTCCCAGGTCGAGGTCAGGCGCCGCAGGCGGCCCGCGTCGTCGATCCCGGCGCGCAGCTCGGTTGAAAGCTCGTCATACGGGCCGGTCTCGACCACCGGCTTGCCGGCGCCCGATCGCAGCAGGTTCATGCCTGGCCCAGCAGAGCGTCCGAGCCCAGCAGGCCGCGAAGCTTCTCGAGCAGGGTCTCGGGCGAGAAGGGCTTTGCGATGTAGTCGTCGGCGCCGGCGGCGAGCCCCTGCTCGCGCTCGGCGTCCGAGGAGTAGGCGGTGAGCATCACGATCGCGGTGTCGCGCGTCGCCGGCTCGCTTCGAAGCGTCCGGCAGACCTCGATCCCCGACATCCCGGGCATCGACCAGTCGAGGAAGACGACCTCGGGCGGGTCCTCGCCGCACAGCTCGAGCGCCGTCTCCCCGTCGGGCGCCTCGACGATCTCCACCGCGCCGAGCTCGAGCGTCATCCGCAGCAGCAGCCGCACCGCGTCCTCGTCCTCCACCAGCATCACCCTCGGGGTCGCCGAGCTCATCGCGTCACTCCGAAAGGAGCTCGATCCGGTTCGCCCTCGCCGGCTCGAGAAGCTTGCGAACGGTATCGCGATCGAGGGCGAGGAACGCCTCCGCGCAGAGCGGGTCGAACTGAGACCCGGCTCCCTCGGCAACCGCCTCGAGCGCGACGTCGAGCGGCAGCCCGGCCCGGTACGGCCGGTTGCTGGTCATCGAGTCAATGGCGTCGACCACGGCGAAGAGGCGGGCCCAGAACGGGATCTCCTCGCCGGCCAGGTTGTGCGGATAGCCCTCGCCGTCCCAGCGCTCATGGTGGTGCAGCACGACCTCGCGAGCGTTGCGTGAGGTAGGGCACGGACTCGAGCACCCGGGCCCCGGTTTCGGGATGAGCGCGCATGAGGCCCCACTCCAGCTCATCGAGCGGACCCGGCTTTCGCAGGATGGCGTCGGGAACGGAGACCTTGCCGATGTCGTGAAGGATGAACCCGTAGGCGAGCTCGGGATCGTCGACCGTCTCCGGGATCAGCTCCCGGGCGAGCAGGAGGCCGAGATCGTGGACGCGCTGGATGTGGTTGCCGGTGTCGTCGTCGCGCTCGGCGACGGCCGCCGCGAGCGCGCGAACGGTGGCGACCGCGCGCTCCTCGAGCTCCTTGTTGCTCTTGAGCTCGCGTCGATAGCTGCGCTTGAGGTCGATCGCGTAGCGGCTCAGCTGCGCGCGCGCCAGGTCGTCCAGCGACGGGGATGCGGGCGAATCGCCCTGGGCCGCGGGCAGCGCCTCGACCTCGTCGTCGGTCGTGGGATCGAAGTCGATCGGGCCGAGGACGATCGCCTCGACGACCAGGCGGGCGTCGATCTCGTAGTCACCGGCCGAGATCCGGGCCTCCAGGCGCGCGACGCGGTCGTCGCGCGCAGCGGCGTGACTGTGCGTGGCCATCGCCAGACTGTTCGACCCGGTGGGGAGCGATCTGGATACCACCAATCGGGTAGTTGGCCGGCCAGGTGCAGCGCTCAGGCGTCGTCAGGCGTGGTCAGGCGTGGATGCGCGGGCTGCGCTGCAGCGTTCCCTTTGGCCGGATGTTGGATCGCTCTAGTCCAGAAGCCCGGCCTGGCGCAGGATCGAGACCGAGTCCGAGTAGACGTCCTTGCGCTTGACGAGCCCGTCCTCGAACGGGATCACGTCGATTCCGCGCCACTCGATCCGCTTGCCGGTCGGCTCGGCGACGAGGTCGCCGCGGCGCATCGTGTTGGTGTGGGTCGCGCTCGCCGTCCACTCCTGGGTGACGACGCCGTCGCGCACGTAGAGGCGCCGCGTCTCGAAGTGGATGTCGGGCCAGGTCTCGAAGATCGACCCGATGTGCTCGCGGACCTCGTCGACGCCACGGGCCGACTCGCCGGCGGTGTGGTTCTCGAACACCATGTCCCCGGCGTGCATCGCGATTATCGCGTCGAGGTCGTGGTCGTTCCAGGCGTCGTTGTAGCGGCCGATCGCCGACTCGAGCGCCTCCGGGCTGTCGCTGTCGCTCATCGAACCTCCTGGGTTGTCTCGGCCTCCTGGGGCCATCTCGACCGGCCGCGGGACGATCTCCTCGCGCTGCTCGCGCAGGGCTTCCGCCTGCTCCTCCCATCCGAGCCGCCCGAGCATCTCCGCCCCGAGGTCGAGGTAGTCGACCCCGCGCTTGGGGCGGTACTCGAGGATCGGCACCGCGCGCTCGGCCGACTCGGCGTAGACGATCGACTCCCTGATCACGCTGTCGCAGACCGCGTCGGCGAAGCGCTCGCGCAGCGCCTCGAGCGTATGGCGCGCGTGGCGCGTGCGCATGTTGGCGATGTTGAGCACGACGCCGAGGAGCTCGAGCTCGGGGTTGAGGCTCTCGCGCGCGAGCTGGAAGACCTCCATCGCCTGCTCGACGCCCTGCAGCGAGAAGTACTTGGGCTCGGTCGAGAGCACGGCGTGGGTCGCGGCGACGAGCGCGTTGACCGTGAGCAGTCCGAGCGTGGGAGGGCAGTCGATGAGCACCACGTCGTGGTGGCGCTTGACGTCGCGCAGCGCGTTGCGCAGCGTCATCTCGCGGCCGATCTTTCCGGCGAGCACGAGCTCGGCCTCGGCGAGGCCGAGGTTCGCGGGGATCACCTCGCCGTGAACCGCATCGACCGCGCGCGCCTGGCCGACCAGCACCTCGCCGAGCGTCGGATGGACGTCGGGATCGGCGTCGTAGTAGTCGCTGAGGTTTCCCTGCGGGTCGGCGTCGACGGCCAGGACGCTGAGCCCGGCGCGCGAGAACGCGTCGGCCAGCGAACGGGTCATGGTCGTCTTGCCCGTTCCACCTTTCTGCGATAGGACCGCGATGGTCGCCGACATGCGTCGCGACTATAATCGCCGCTCGCAAGTTCCCCGTCGCGCGCCCGCTCGAAGAAGGCGCGGAACCGGAGGTCGAAAGTGAAGAGCGTCTCGTCCCCACGCCGGTTTTCGCCCGAGCGAGCCTGGCGCCCCCGCGTCTCTCCGCCCAGCGTCGAGGATCGCGATGCGTGCGCGATCTACGCCTCCGTGCGCAAGGACGCGACCCCGGTCCGCGAACCCGTTGATGTCGCGCTGGTCTCGCTCCAGAAGATGCTTCACAGGGCGGGCAACGTCGACGGCGAGGGCGACGGGTGCGGCCTGCTGGTCGACATCCCGCGCAAGGTCTGGGCCGAGGAGATCCGCTCGGGAGGCCACAGCCCGGCGCTGGCGCTCGACCCCGCTTTCGCGGTCGCACACGTCTTCATCGAGCGCTCGCTCGACCTCGACTCCGCGCTCCACGACGCCCGCGAGATCCTCGGCCAGGGCGGCTTTCGCATCCTCGCCGAGCGCATCGGCGCCGTCGACCCGGCCGCGCTGGGACCGACGGCGCGTGAGGAGGAGCCGCACTTCTGGCAGGTCGCCGGCCTCGTCGCCGAGCCCGAGCGCGCGAACCGCGTCGTCTTCGACCTCGCGGTCGAGCTCGAGCAGCGCCTCGACTTCCACATCGCTTCGTTCTCGCCGTCGACGTGCGTCTACAAGGTCATGGGCGCGCCGAAGGTCCTCGGCTCCTACTTCTCCGACCTCTCCGACGAGCGCTTCGAGACGGTCGGCTGCTTCGGCCACAACCGCTACTCGACCAACACCTGGCCGAGCTTCAAGCGCGTGCAGCCGTTCTCGGTCCTCGGCCACAACGGCGAGATCAACACGATCGAGCAGCTGCGCCAGGAGGGGCGGATGCTCGGCGTGCCGATCCCGCACGGCAACTCCGACTCCCAGGACCTCAACCGCGTCATCGAGACGCTGATCACCCGCGAGGGGCTCAGCCTCGCCGAGGCGATGGAGCTTGTCGTGCCGCCGATCGTCGACGAGATCAGCGACCTCCCCGACGAGCTGCACTCGTTCTACATGTACCTGCGCCAGGCCATGGGCCCATACGCCCAGGGCCCGGTCGCGCTGATCTCGCGCCACGGCGACGAGTGCGTGTTCTCCGCCGACGCGATGGGCCTGCGCCCGCTGTGGCAGCTCGAGACCACCGACAGCTACGTCTTCAGCTCCGAGCCCGGCGTCGTGTCCGTTCACGACCTCGCGAGCGAGCCCAAGCCGCTCGGCCCCGGCGAGAAGTTCATGGTCACGATCGACCGCGAGAAGCGCGCCTCGACGCTGCACACGCACGAGCAGCTCCTGCGCTCGGTCCGCGACCGCTGGCTCGAGCGCAGCGGCGCCGAGGACGCCGCCGACTACGGGCGCGCGATCGAGACCGGCGGCCCGCTCGAGGGCCCCGAGATCCCCGGCTACGCCAAGGCCGGTCCCGAGGACCCGGTCCAGGTCTCCGACCGCATCCTCGCCGGCTTCGGATGGCAGCGCGAGGACTCCAAGCTCGTCCAACAGATGGCCTCCAACGGCGCCGAGCCGATCGGCTCGCTGGGCTACGACGGGCCGCTCGCGGCGCTCTCGCCCGAGCGCCAGAACCTCGCCGACTTCTTCAAGGAGACGGTCGCCGTCGTCACCAACCCGGCGATCGACCGCGAGCGCGAGATGGAGCACTTCTCGACCCGGGCGCTCTTCGGGCGCCGTCCCTCGCTCAGCGACCCCGCCACGGACACCGGGACGGTGGAGACCGCCTTCCCGGTCATCCTCGGCGGCCACCACGCGATCGCGCCGCTGTCGGACGACGTGCTGCGCGAGATCGCGCGCGAGCACGACACGTGGCTGCTCGAGGACCTCTGGGAGCAGTTCCGCGGCCGCAACGGGGCGATCGACATCTCGCTGCTCGAGTCCGAGACGACCTCGGGCGCGATCGAGCGCCTCAAGCAGGAGGCCGTCCGCAAGGTCGCCGAGGGCGCCGAACTGCTCGTGCTCACCGACCGCACCGTCCATGAGGGCGACAGGCGCTTCCTCGACCCCCATCTCGCGACGTCCGCCGTCGACCAGGCGCTGAAGCAGTTCCGCACGGAGCCCGGCGAGGAGAACCTGCGCCGCCGCTGCTCGATCGTGCTGCGCTCGGCCGCGGTCCGCAACGTCCACGACGTCGTGCTCGCGCTCGGGCTGGGCGCCAACGGCGTCTGCCCCTACGTGCTGCTCGAGGTGATCTGCGTCGACGACTACCACCGGGACACCGACCACGTCTGCTCGGCGCTGCGCAAGGGCATCGAGAAGGTGATCTCGACGATCGGGATCCACGAGTCGCGCGGCTACGCGCGGCAGTTCTCCTCGATCGGAATCAAGCCCGAGCTCGCGGAGATATTCCAGACGCCGGCCTTCGCCGCCTCGCCGGGCGGTGGAACGGGCTTCGCCGAGCTCGACGCTTCGGCGGATGAGCGCCACCGGATCCTCAAGGGCGACGAGGACGCGAAGCCCGCGAAGACGTTTCGCTTCTATCCCAAGGTCTACAAGGCCGCGGTCGCGGCCGCCAACGGCACCGCGACCTACGACGACTACTCGGAGAAGGTCCGCGAGCTCGAGTCCAGCAACCCGATCTCGATGCGCCACATCATGGCGCTGAAGTCCGACCGCGACCAGCCCGTGGACCCGGCGTCCGTGGATGCCGGCATCGGCCACCACGACTACCCGATAGTGATCTCCTCGATGAGCTTCGGCTCGCAGTCCGAGCCCGCCTTCCGCGCCTACGCGGAGGCCGCGAAGTCGATCAACATCCTCTGCATCAACGGGGAGGGCGGCGAGATCCGCGACATGTTCGGCGAGTACCGCAAGTGGCGCGGGCAGCAGGTCGCCTCGGGGCGCTTCGGCGTCTCGGCGGAGATGCTCAACTCGTCCTACGTCGCCGAGATCAAGATCGGCCAGGGCGCCAAGCCCGGGGAGGGCGGGCACCTGCCCGGCAAGAAGGTCTCCGAGAAGGTCGCCGCGGCGCGAAACGCGACGCCCGGCACCGACCTGATCTCGCCGTCGAACAACCACGACCTCTACTCGATCGAGGACCTCGCGGAGCTGATCGACGAGCTCAAGACCGTCAACCCCGACTTGCGCGTGTCGGTCAAGGTCCCCGTGGTGCCCAACGTCGGGACGATCGGCCTCGGGATAGCCAAGGCGGGCGCCGACATCATCACCCTGTCGGGCTTCGAGGGCGGCACGGGAGCCGCGCGCCAGCATGCGCTGCGCCACGTCGGCCTGCCGTCGGACATCGGGACGCGCGCCGTGCACCGGGCCCTGATGGAGGCCGGGCTGCGCAACCGCGTCGAGATCTGGGCCGACGGCGGCTACCGCCACGCCCACGACGTCGTGAAGCTGCACTGCATGGGCGCCAACCGCGTCGCCTTCGGGACGCTGGCGATGGTCTCGCTGGGCTGCACGATCTGCCGCGGCTGCCAGCTCGACACCTGCCACGTCGGGATCGCGACCCAGATCGAGACCGTCGAGCAGGCGACCGAGCACGGCCTCAAGAAGTTCACGCCGCAGGCGGTCAGCTCGGCGTCCGAGAACTGCGCGCGCTTCTTCAAGTCGATGGGCGAGGAGGTCAAGGCCGTCGTCGCGTCGATGGGCTACGACCGCGCCCAGGACCTCGTCGGCCGCTACGACCTGCTCGAGCAGATCTCTCACGCCGACCGCCTCGACCTCGCCGAGCTGATCACGCCGCTCGAGGAGTACCTCGACCTCGAGCCCGCCGACCTTCCGGTCCGCGAAGAGGAGCTGGTCGAGGCGCGCGCCGAGGCCGGCCTCGTGCGCGCGCGCCCGATCCGCATGGAGCCCAAGCAGGCCTCGGCCCAGATCGCGAGCCTCGCCGACGAGGTCTGCTCGGGCGGCACGGTTCGCCAGGAATTCCCGCGCCCGACCGACGCCAACGACCGCGTGCTCGGGACCGAGCTGTCGGGCGCGCTGGCGCGCGCCCGGATCTACGGCGACGCGGTCGAGGGCAGCGACCTCGACGTGCTCGCGGAGCTGTCGTTCAACGGCGGGTCGGTCGCGGGCCAGGGCTTCGGCGCCTTCAACTCGTACGGCGTCCACGTCCGCGTCGAGGGCGGCGCCCAGGACGGCGTCGGCAAGACGATGCTCGGCGGCACCGTCTCGATCCTCAAGGGACGCAACGGGGATGGGACCCGGCTCAACGGGTCGGTCGGCAAGTCGTTCGCCTATGGAGCCCAGCGAGGCCGCCTCTTCGTGCAGGGGTCCGCGGACTCGCGCTTCTGCATCCGGCTCTCGGGCGCCGACGTCGTGCTGGCGGGTGAGCCCGCCGAGCCGCTCGACGACTCGCGCGGGCTGCTCGCCGACCGCGCCAACGCGAAGGGCTTCGCGTTCGAGTACATGACCTCGGGCCGCGCCGTCGTGCTCGGCGACCTCGGGCCCTGGGCATGCTCGGGCATGACCGGCGGGCGCGTCTACGCGCGCGTCAGCCCCGAGTGGAACCTCGACCGCGACGCGATCGAGCGCCGGCTCGGTGAGGGCGCCAAGGTCGAGCTCGCCGACCTCGACGCCGAGGGCGAGCTCGACGTCCAGGACCTGCTCGGCCACTACGCCGACGAGCTTCGCGCGACGTCGCAGGACTCCGAGGCGGAGCGCATCCTCGGCCTCGCCGCGGCGGCCTCGGAGAACTTCCTGATGGTCGTCCCGCACAAGGTCCAGGCGGACCCGAGCATCTCGACCGAGTAGCTACCCCAAGCCGGAGGGCCGCGGTGCCTCGAAGCGCGAGACGTCGGCGATCTCGGCGTCGACCGCGCGGCGCGTCGCCGCGTCGAGGGGCTCGAAGAGCTCGAGCTCGACCTCGCGACGGGCGGCCGTCGGCGGCTTCCACGTGCCGAGCGCTCGCCCGTCGAGCACCAGCGTCGGGTTCAGCATCCCGCCGCCGGGGCCGATCGCGGGCCAGCGCTCGGGGCCGGCGATGAAGTCGCGCTCGCGGTAGCCCATGAGGAAGCTGTCGAAGGCGGGCAGCAGGCGGACGACCGGCCCGCGGGCGCGGCGGGCGCGGCCCCTGAGCGCCAGCGCCGCCCCGCCGGCCAGCCGCACCTCGCGCAGCTCGGAGGCGATCCCGTCGAGCCCGGCGCGAACGTCGCGCAGGCGCAGCCCCGCCCACCCGGCGAAGTCGGCCTCGGTGGCGGCGCCGAAGGCGCGCAGGTAGCGCCGCGCGAGCTCACGCAGGGCGCCGTCGCGGTCGTGGCGCGTGGGCGGCTGGGGCAGCCAGTCCTCGCGCAGGACGAGACAGGGCTGTGCGCCGCGGTCGGGCCCCTGGAAGGCGACCCCGCTCGTGACGGCGAGCCCGATGACGTGGAGGCGTGTGCTCGCGTCGAGCTCGATCCCGCTGCGCTCGAGGCGCTCGCCGAGCTCGGCGCGCGTCAGGGGGCCCTGGGACGCAAGCGCACGCCGGATCGTCTCGAGGGCGCGCTCGACGGTCGCCGCGTCCATGCCGAGCTGGCCCAGGCGCCGACGCGACCAGGCCGCGATCAGGGGCTCGAACAGGGGCAGCAGCCACGGCGCGTCGTCGCTCGCCAGCAGGTGCGCCGTCTTTCGCATCGCCCAGGTGCGAAGCAGGGAGCGTTCCTCGGTGCGAGCGCGGTCGACGTCGGCGGCCCGCAGGCGTGCGTCCCGTGCCCTGAAGGCCAGCCTTGCGGCGCGCGGGTCCTGAGCCTGGACGCCGGCGACCTCGCGGGCGATGTCGGCGGGATGGGACGGGGAGCGCGGACGGTGCAGCAGCTGGGCAGCGGATCGCGTCCGCCCCAGGCGGGCATGCTCCACGGCGCTGTGGCCGTCGCTCAGGCTCGGAGGGCCGCGGAGCGCAACGGGCGCCGCTGACCGCGTGTGTCGACGAGGTGCAGCCGGTAGCGGCCGATCGCAAGCTCGTCGCCGTCGCGAAGGTGGCTCCACTCGACCTGTTCGCCGTTGACGAAGAGGCCGTTGAGGCTGCGGTCGTCGAGGACCCGCAGCTCGTCGGTCGCCGTCTTGACGATCAGCGCGTGGCGCCGCGAGACGGTCGGGTCGTCGAGGCGGATGTCGGCGCTGAAGCTGCGCCCGACCCGCGTCCAGCCCTCGGGGATGGAGATCGACTCGACGCCGTTCTCGTCCTCGAAGGCGAGGAATTGGCCCTCCTCGTCGCTCTCGCGGCGAAGCAGGCGCAGCCAGTAGGGCTCGATCGGCTCGCTCTCGACCGAGGCGTGGCCGATCATCGTGGGGTGCTCGAAAAGCGACCCGCGGCGGAAGCGCGTGCCCTCGCATGTCGGACATTCGGGGACGCAGTCGAGAGCCTCGAGTGCGACCTGATAGCCGCAATCGACGCAGATGAACGACCCATTCGCGGCGACGCTGCCGGTCTCGTAAACGCTCATGGGTGCTCCGACTGACACTCTGCTCCTCCCGCAGGGGGTTCGGGCGGAACTCGTTACGAGAATAACGCTCTTACCCTGCCACGCCAAACTTCTGGACCTTATTACCCGCAAAATGGGGACAACCAAACGCGTTCAGGCCGCAACGGCCGCGATCCCGGGGCTCGGTCCGGCCGCGATGCGGCAATAGAATCGCGCCGCCGGTGCGTCCCGTATCCGCCACAACCGTCATCGACGTGCCGCGCGAGCGGGTCTTCGACTTCGTCGGCGACCTCGCCAACCGCGAGTCGTTCACGCGCGGCTTCATCGACCAGCTGCGGCTCGAGCGCCTGCCCTCGTCGGGCGTCGGGGCGGCGGCCCGCTTTCAGGTCAAGGGCCGCGGCATCGAGATGTGGATGGAGACCGTGATCGAGGAGGTCAACCGGCCGCACCGGATCTTCGAGCGCGGGCGCGGCGGCAGGACCGACCGGATCCCGGTGTTCACGGTCTGGGAGCTCGTCGAGAGCCTGGGCGACGCCACGGAGGTCACGGTCACGTTCTGGACCGAGCCGACGCACCCGTGGGACCGGCTCAGGGAGAAGCTCGGCCACGCTCGCCGGTTTCGCCGCGGGTGGCGCAGCGCGCTCGAGCAGCTGCGCGAGATCCTCGAGTCCGGCGTGGCGATCGAGCGCGTCGGCGTGGCCGGGGAGCCACGTCTTCCCGTCTAGTGGTCTCCACGAAATAGGATTGCGCGCCGATGGGACCCGGACGCAAGACCATGTTGCTCGCCGTCGCGGCGGCGCTGGCCGCCGCGGCGATGTTCGTCCTCGCCGCCTGCGGCGAGGAGGAGGAGGAGACCGAGGTCATCGAGGGCGAGCCGGTGGAGCTCGGCGACGTCTCCTACAACGTCGTGACCACGCGCTTTCTCAACCCCGACGACTCCCAGGATGCGGAGTATCTCGAGGGCCAGCCCGAGCCCAAGCCCGGCGAGCAGTATCTGGGCAGCTTCATGACGGTCGAGAACGAAGGCGACGCCGCCGCCTCGCTGCCGACCCACTTCGAGATCCTCGACACCACCGGCGCGAGCTACGAGTCGGTCGAGAGCGAGAGTGCGTACGCGCTGCCGCTCGGCAAGCAGCTCGAGGGCGGGGAGTCGCTCCCGGCGCCCGACACTCCCGCGGCCGACGGCCCGATCAAGGCCTCGATGGTCCTCTTCCTCGTGCCCGACGCCGTCACCGAGAACCGGCCGCTCGAGCTCGAGATCCCATCGTCCGAGGGCGACGGAAAGGTCGAGCTCGACATCTAGCGGCGATGGAGGCGACCGAAAACACGAGGACCGGTCCCGCCGCATCGACGCGCGCGCTCCAGGTCGCGCTGATCGTCGCCGCGGTCGCGGCGCTGATCGTCCTCATCGGCCTCCTCCCGACCGCGATCTCGATCGCCGCGCTCGTCGCGATGGTCGTTGTGACGGTCATCACCGCGCCGGCGGGGCGCGGGCGGGGCGGCGGGTGGTGGACGCTGCTCGCGATCGGAACGGCGCTGTCGGTCGGCGGCGCGCTCCTCGCACAGGTCGCGAACACGCTCGGGGGCCTCATCGCCGTGATCGGCGGCGTGCTCGTCGTGATCGCGGCCGCGGTCGGCTTCCCGACCGCGGAATCGTAATCCGCTGAATAACCAACTCGCTGGATTCACTTTGCGAGCTTGCTCGCCAGCACCTGCGAGGCGATCGGCGCCGCGACCTCGCCGCCGTCGCCCTCGGAGTCGACGACCATCACCCCGATCGCGAGCTCCGGCGAGCCCGCGGGGGCAAAGGCCGAGAACCAGGCGTCGAGCTTCTGCTCGGGCTCCTCACCCTCGGCGGGGGGAGCGTCGCCCTCGGAGGGCGAGTCGGGCCGAGCTCGGCCGTGCCGGTCTTGCCGGCGACCTCTACGCCCGGCACCGCGCCCGCGACCCCCGTTCCGCTGCGAACGACCTCGAGCATGAGGTCGGTGACGGTGCCGGCGATCTCCTCGCTCGTCACCTCGACGGGCTCGGCGTCGGGCGCCAGGCCGGAATCGGTCACCAGCGCCGTCGGGCTGCGCATGCCGCCGGCCGCGATCGTCTGTGCCACCGATGCCATCTCGAGCGGGGTCGCCAGAACCTGGCCCTGCCCGATCGCCGACTCCCGACCGCGACGTCGTCGTCGAGATCGGGCGGGATCGAGCTCTCCGCCGGGTTGACCGCCTCGAGCCCGGCCGGGCTCATCAGCGTCGGCGGGCTGTTGAAGCCGAAGCGCTCGGCGGTCGCGACGAGCTCCTCGCCGCCGACCTCGACGCCGAGCGGCGCGAAGACCGTGTTGCACGACTCGGCAAAGCTCTCCACGAAGGTGCCGCCGCACGGCGAGTCGTGGGCGTTGGAGATCTCGCGCCCGATCGTCGTGTTCGACGTCTCCACGGGGAAGGTGTCATCGAGCGCGACGGCGTCCTCCTCGAGCGCAGCGGTCGTCGTGATGATCTTGAAGGTCGAGCCCGGGGGCTGCGGGGCGGAGTACGCGATGCCGGCGAGCGCCCGGACCGCTCCGTCGTCGGCGTCGAGCACGGCGACGCCTCCGAAGAGGCCGCCGAGCGCGGTCGCCGCGGCCTTCTGGAGGGCGGGGTCGATCGTCGTGTTTATCGGCTCGCCCGCGACCGGCTCGCCGCCGCGCGAGCACCCGCCCGTCGTCGTTGCGGCCGGTGACCGCGAGCAGCTCGCCTCCCGGCTGTCCCGCGAGCCTGGTGTTGAAGGCCTGCTCGAGGCCGCTGATCCCGGCGAGGCTGCCGTCCGGGAACCCGAGGCCGGTGAGCTCGCGCGACGCGACCTTCTTCGGCGCGCCGATCTCCCCGGCGACATTGAGCGCCGAGACGCCGAGCGGCGAGACTCCTGGCCGCCGGCGGGCCCTCGGCGAGCGGGGTCCCGTCGCGCGCGAGGATCGCGGCGCGCTCGGGCACGTCCTCGCGGCGGTCGAGCGACTCCCCGGCCTCGAGGCCGGGGAAGACGAGGTGCGGCTCCCACGCGATCGACTCGCCGTCCACCGGAAGCGCCACCTCGCCCTCGACGTCGCCGTAGGCATGCGTGGAGACGGTCACCGGGACCTTGACCACGTCACCGCCCGAGCCCCCCTCGGCCTCCTCTGCGTCACCGACCGTGATCGTGTCCACGGTCGCGATGATGTCGGCGTCCTGGTAGGCCTGCTCGAAGTCCCCTTCCGTTATTGGCCGCGGTGGCGTCGTCGCTGGCCTCTGCGTACATGGCGCCGTCGTCCTGCTCGGCCCACGCGTCGGCGAAACGCTGCGCCGCCTCGCGGCCAGGGGAGGACGCGCCGACGGCGACGCCGGCGACGAAGGACACCACGCATATGGCCACGACCGGTAGGGCCCTGGTGAGAAGGCGCCGCCGGCGCTGGTCCTGGGAGTTCTCGGTCAAGCGCCCGCTATCCAGTACGTTGCCATCCCTGCGGAGCAGGAGCGTGTCCCCTCGCAGAGCTGACGGGAGGGTTTCACTGCCCGAGGGAGATTAGCCAGTTGGACCGGATGCGCCTGCAAACGCCCGACGAATGACCGCGATCGACTTCGTGATCGTCGCCGTGGCGCTCGCCTTCGGCTACTGGGGTTACGGGCAAGGGCTCATAGTCGGCGCGCTGACCCTCACGGGGTTCGCGGCGGGCGCGTTTCTTGGGCGGCAGGCTGGGGCCGTCTCTGCTCGAAGACGGCTCGGAGTCGGCCTACGCGCCGGCGATCGCGCTCGACGGCGGGGCTGGTGCTCGGGGCGATCGTCGCGATCGTGGTCGAGGGAGGCGCGCAGCGCCTGCGCTGGCGCTTCGTCCGCGGCGGGGCGCGCCGGGCGCTCGACGGAGCCGGTGGAGCGGCCCTCTTCGCGGCGCTCGCCCTGCTGTTGGCATGGGTGTTCGGGGCGGTCGCCCTGCACACGCCCGGCGCTCGCGATCTGCGCCCCGCCGTCCAG
>CAWIPX010000005.1:0-167571 GCA_963838145.1 uncultured Thermoleophilia bacterium | reverse complement strand
AGCCGCGAGGCTCACCGAGTCGGGCCACAACGGCGCCAGGTAGTAACGATCGAGTTGCAGTGACAGGACGTCGCGAGCTCACCAAGCGAAGACTTACCGAAGCAGTAGACGAGAGCCGAGTCGACGTCACCGTGCTGCAGGCGCACCCATGCCTCGTATAGCGCCCAGGCTCCGTCCATCTCGACGTGCGATTCACGGATCGGTGCCCACGCCCGCCGATTGCATCCAGCCCCATCACGAACGCGAACGGTTGTCCGGCGAGGTAATCGCAAGAACCCGAACACGGTGAAGCCGATGTCTTTGCGATCGATGCCGGAGCGCTCGATCGCTTCGGTCACGACCGGAACGATCAACTCGACCTCGTTGAGGTTTGCTTCTCGGCGGACGCTCGGCGATTGCGTGAAGGAGATGACGGCTACGTCACGCATCAGTCGGCACCTTCTATCGTCGCGATGACCTCTTGGAACGGCACGTCTGGTTCCCCGGTGGGCCGGAAGTACTTGATGCTCTCGACCGTGGGTTTCATCTCTGACCTCGTCGACCCACACGGCCTCCACCCGCATGCCCATGCGGACATCTTCGGCGGCGACCTCTTGGATCAGAGTGCATCAATCGGACTGTCGCCGCCGTCGAGCACGATCGATGCCGAGACGTACGGACATTCAACGGCCTGTCCGGTGAACGGAACGTTCACGATGCAGAAGGTCGTGATCGTTCCGGTCGGCTTTATCTGTACCTCTTCGGAGGTCGCAACGCCGCAGCGTGCACAGGCACCGCGTGGGGGCACGTAGACATTGCCGCATTCGGGACAGCGCTCCCCCACGATCTTGCGTTGCCGCGATGCCACGAAGGAATCGCGACACGGCTCGCCCCGGCGTGTACGAATAGCCGAGGCTGATCGGAGTGTCGATCTTCGTGATCGGCTCGCTCATGACTGCTCCAGCTCGAAGCACTCGATGTCGTTGATGTGGCCGACGCGTTCGTCTTGCCAGCGGACTTTGACTCGCGCACCGACCTCGATCTTCTCGGGGCTGCCTGCGTCGACGGCGTGGAGCAACCCGGTGTCGGCTCCATCGAGTTGGATCAAGGCCCATGCGAAGGGTCGATCGAGAGGATTGTTCGCGGCTGGTTTGGGTTGCCAGGACCACGTGGTGACGACGCCCGACGTGCCGACCTCGACGAACTCATCCAGGTCGGCCCCAGTGTCGGGGTCATAGCCGGTCGGAGGAACGATCACCTTCCCCGTGGTGGACCCGGATGCCCTCGATCTTCCCGTCGCGCAAGCCGGTGAGGAACCGGCCTATGACGGGCCCCACGCTTCGCGTATACGGGTATTCAAGTACGTGAGGCGTGTGGAGTGAGGTCTTGGTCTCGGTCATCTTTTCTAGATCGCGGCTCGCGGCCCCTCCAGTACGGATCGCGGAGCTTCCGCTTGTACAGCTTGCCGTTCGGGTCCCGGGGCATCGCATCGACGAAATCCACCGACTTGGGGCACTTGTACTTCGCGAGCCTTCTCGGCAGAATGCGAGCAGTTCCTTCTCCTGAGCGGGACCGGCCTCGCTCGTGTCGTTGAGCTCGATCGCCGCCTTGACCTGCTCGCCCCAGTCGTCGTCCGGGATGCCGAACACGGCGACGTCGCCGACGTCCGGGTGGGTGAGGAGCACCGCCTCGACCTCCGCGGGATAGATGTTCACGCCGCCGGAGATGATCATGTCCGCCTTCGGTCGCCGAGGAACAGTACCCGTCCTCGTCGAGATATCCGACGTCCCCGACGGTGAAGAACCCCTCGCTCCAGCTTTGCTCGGTCTTGTCCTTGTCCTTGTTGTACTCGAAGGTGTACGCGGCCATCTTGATCCACACCGTGCCCGGCTCGCCCGCGGGACGGGCTCCCGTCGTCGTCGAGGATGCGGATCTCCGAGATCGGCCACGGCTTGCCGACGGTCCCGGGCTTCTTCTGCCACTCCTCCGGCGTGGCCAGCGTGCCGCCGCCCTCGGTGGCCGCGTAGTACTCGTAGATCACCGGGCCCCACCAGTCGAACATCTTGGTCTTCACGTCCACGGGCACGGTGCCGCGCTGTGCACGATGTGCCGAAGCGACGAGACGTCCACCGTGCGCGTGCTTCTCGGGGAGCGCGAGCAGCCGGTGGAACTGCGTCGGCACCATGTGCGAGGTCGTCACGCGGTACTTCTCGATCCGCTCGAGCGTTCCCTCGGCGTCCACTTGTCCATCAGCACCACGTGTGCCCGAGTGCACCGGTCAGAGAAGGTCAGCACCGCGGTGTGATACAGCGGCGACACCACGAGGTGCACGTTGTCCTTGCGCTCGATGCCGAACATCATGAGGAACGCGCGTGCATGTCTGCCACCAGGTCCACGTCGAGGTCGGCCTGCTCCCGGCGGACGCCCTTCGGCTTGCCGGTTGTGCCCGCCGTGTAGTTCATCACGCCGCCGGGCGCGCTCCTCGGGCGACTTCCGGCTGGCCTCCCTTCATCTCGTCGAACGGACGGAACCCATCGATCTCGCCCGACCGCGAACCGGGCCTCCTTCGGGAAGTCGATCTCCTCGACCACCTGCTCGCCCGCCTTACCGAACCCTCGTGGCACAGAACGCCTTGGCCTCGCAGTCCTGGACGATGTACGCGATCTCCGAGGCGGTGAGGTGATGGTTGATCGGGGTGAGCCGCCCCCGACTGGAGGCAGGCCAGGTACAGCTCGACGAACGGCGCGCCGTTCGGCAGCACGGCGGCCACGACGTCGTCCCTGCCCAGACCGAGCTCCCGGAGGCCGTGGGACAGCTGATGGCTTCGGCGAACTGCGGGCCGGTGCTCCCGGCCGTCCGGCTCGACCAGTGCCAGATGCGGGGTACGCTTCGCCACCTTCCAGAATCCAGCTCGGCCACAGTCAGAAAAGTAGAACACGTTCCTATTCCTGGGCGCAACCCGAGGTGCGATTGATCATAACGTGTTCTAATTTTGGATTCCTAAGCTTTGGGACGCTGTGAAGCGAGATCATGAACGGGCATGAGCGGCGCTCCGATCCGAGAGCTCGACCAGGACCTCGAGGTCAGGGACGACTTCGAGGTCAAGGGCCCCGGTCCCGGCCAGGTCCGGGTCCGGATCGCCGCCACCGGCCTGTGCCACTCCGATCTCAGGCTTCAGAACGGCGGGCTCCCCCACCCGCTCCCCGCCGTGCCCGGGCACGAAGGTTCCGGCGAAGTCATCGCGGTCGGCGAGGAGTGAGGACCTTGCCGAGGGAGACCACGTGATCATCTCCTGGGTTCCTCCGTGCGGCGACTGTCCCTTCTGCATCGACGGGCAGCCCTACCTGTGCGAGGCGTTCATCCAGCCGGCCTTGATCGACCCCCATTTCACTACGTCGGCAGCGGCCTTCGGCTTCGCGGGGACCGGCACCTTCGCCGAGGAGGCCGTCGTCCGGGCCGAGGCGCCGATCAAGATCCCGAAGGACGTTCCCTTCGACGTTGCGGCGCTGATCGGTTGTGGGGTCATGACCGGAGCCGGCGCCGCGCTAAACACCGCGAAGATCCAGCCCGGCTCCTCGGTCGCCGTCTTCGGGGGTGGCGGCGTGGGGATCAGCGCGATCCAGGGCGCGCGGATCGCCGGCGCGGCCGACATCGTCGCCGTCGACGTCATGGACCCGAACTCGACCTCGCGAAGCAGTTCGGAGCCACGCACGCGGTTCTCCCATCGATCTCCCGGGCCTCTCGGAGCTCACCCAGGACCGAGGCTTCGACTACGCGTTCGAAGCCGTCGGTCTTCCGGACACCATCCGGTCGGCATGGGACGCGACCCGCCGCGGCGGCGAGACGACCGTCGTGGGGGCCGGGGCCATGGACGCCATGGTTGGGTTCTCCGCGTTCGAACTCTTCTATTTGGCGAAGACACTGAAGGTTGCTGGTACGGCTCGGCGAACGTTCGGATCGACTTCCACAGGCTCCTGCGGTTCTGGGGCCAGGGCTCGCTCGATCTCGAGGGCATGATCACCAAGCGTTGGACCTCTCCGAGGTCAACGAAGCATTCGATCAGTGTGCCAAGGGCGAACTGATCCGGGCTCTGATCGAGTTCAAGCAAGGCGCCGCCGCATAGCGGCAAGTGGCGCCGTCTTGATCCGTTCAAGTAAGTAGGCCCGCCGGGGCGCCAAGGCCGCTTCTGTTTGCGCGATGGTAGCTAGATGAGCACTTCGCGCCTTGAAGCCTTCAGCGATGCCGTCATCGCGATCCTGATGACGATAATGGTCCTCGAGCTGGAATCCCGCACAAAGCGAGTCTCGTGGCATTGCGGCCCCTGGTCCCCGTCTTCCTGGCGTACGCGCTGAGCTTCGTCAACCTCGGCATCTATTGGAACAACCACCACCACATGATGGTCGTCGTCGAACGTGTCAACGGGAAGATCTTGTGGGCCAACATGCACCTGCTCTTCTGGCTGTCGCTTTTCCCTTTCGTGACGGGCTGGATGGGCGAGACGGAGTTCGACACCGTGCCGGTCATCGCCTACGGGCTCGCTGCATTGGCGGCTGCGATCGCTTACTTCATCCTTCGGACGGCGATCATCTCCTACGAGGGAAAAGACTCGATGCTGGCGACCGCATTCGGACGCGATCCCGAAGGGCAAGGCCTCACCCCTCCTGTACCTCGCAGGCATCCTGACGGCACCACTCAATACCTGGATAGCCATGGCCTTCTACGTGCTGGTCGCCCTTATGTGGCTTGTCCCCGACAAGCGCATCGAGAGGATGCTTCATCAGGAGGATCTGTCTGCGGCCTAGCTTTCGGGGGTGAACTTCACCGGCATGTGCTTGATGCCGTTGATGAAGTTCGAGCGCAGGCGCGCGCGCCGGGCCGGCCAGCTCGATGTCGGGCAGCGCGCAGGAGCTCCTCGAACATGACCCGGATCTCGAGCCGCGCCAGGTTGGCGCCGAGGCAGAAGTGCTGGCCGCCGCGCCGAACGCGATGTGCTCGTTGGGGGTGCGGCCGACGTCGAACGTGTCGGGTTCGGGAAGACGTCCTCGTCGCGGTTGGCCGAGCTGTACTACATGACGACCTTGTCGCCCTCTTTGATCTTCTTGCCGCGGATCTCGATGTCCTTCGTCGCGGTGCGGCGGAAGTACATGACCGGCGTGACCCAGCGCAGCATCTCCTCGACCGCGGTGGGGAGCAGCGACGGATCGTCGACCAGCCTGGCGCTCGCTCGGGGTGCTCGATGAGCGCCAGCATGCCGCCGGAGATCAGGTTGCGCGTCGTCTCGTTGCCGGCGACCGCGAGCAGCAGGAAGAACGCGTCGAACTCCATCTCGGTGAGCTGCTCGCCGTCGACCTCGGCGTCGATCAGCGTCGTGACCAGGTCCTGGCGCGGTGCCTTCCTTGCGGTCCGTCGGCGAGCGTGTTGGCGTACACGAACATCTCGGCCGCCGCCTCCGCGCCTTCTCGATCGAGGTCTGCGTACTCGGGGTCGTCGAAGCCGATCAGCCGTTCGACCAGTCGAAGACCTTGTGGCGGTCCTCCTGCGGCACGCCGATCATCTCGGCGATCACCTGCAGCGGCAGCTCGGCGGCGATCTTCGGTCACGAAGTCGCACTCGCCCTCGCTTGGCGACCGTCGTCGATGATCTCGCGCGGCGATCTCGCGGATGTGTGGCTCCATGCGAGCGATCATGCGC
The DNA here is from genome assembly GCA_963838145.1 of uncultured Thermoleophilia bacterium. Classification (GTDB taxonomy): domain Bacteria; phylum Actinomycetota; class Thermoleophilia; order Solirubrobacterales; family 70-9; genus DASPWW01. The sequence continues at coordinate 161,901 of CAWIPX010000005.1, read as the reverse complement.
GGCGTGAAGCCCTTGCTCACCAGCTTTCGGAACTTCGTGTGCTGCGGCGGGTCCATGTTGAGCATCATGAGTTCGGCGCCGCCCTGCGCGTCTTCGACGTTCGTGCCGTGCGTGGACGAGAACGTCGACCACTCCCTCGACGTCTCTAGGACGTCGTCGAATCGTGCGATCACCCAGAAGCCGGGGCCGCCGGGTTCCTCGTGGAAATGAACGGGATCGTTCTCGCGGGAGATAGTCGAAGACGTCGTGCGGAACGGATGCGACGAAGTTGTCGGGGTTGTAGAGGTCGACATCCATCGTCTGCATCTAACACCTCTCCCGTCATCGCGTGGCCCCCCGGGCCTTCTGGAAAAGTAGAACACGTTCTCATTTCCGCCGCAAATGTGGTCTAATTTCTCGATGTCCGGCTCCCCCGATCTCCTGGTTGAACGCGACGGTCACATCCTCACCCTGGTCATGAATCGTCCGGAGGCCAAGAACGCCTTCAGCGCCGAGATGCTCGTTCGCATGGTCGATGCCTGGGATGTAATCCACGCCGACCCCGAGGTGCGGGTCAAACTGATCCCCGGAGCCGACAACACGTCGACGGGCGAGATCACCCGTCCCGACAAGACCGCGATCATCGACGATTCCGGCGAGTACACGTTCCGTGAGCTGCACAGGCGCTCCAACGCGCTGGCGAGGGGCCTTCGCGACGCCGGGGTCGGCGAGGGCGACGGCGTCGCGATCATGGCCCGCAACCACCATCGCTTCATCGAGTCGACGCTGGCGCTGTCGAAGCTGGGGGCGAACGCGCTCTACATGAACACCGGGTTCGCGGCGCCCCAGTTCGCGGAGGTCGTCGAGCGCGAGGGCCCGGTGGCGCTGATCTACGACGACGAGTTCGCCGGGCTGCTTGCCGACGCGCGCGAGAAGGTCCAGTGCTTCGTCGCATGGCGCGACCCCGGCACCGAGCGCGCCGACGACCCGAGCCTCGAGGATCTGATCGAGGACAACGACGACTCCGATCTCGACGGCCCCGAGGAGTCGAGCCGCTTCGTGATCCTGACCTCGGGGACGACCGGCACCCCGAAGGGCGCGCAGCGCGCCCAGCCCGACACGCTGGGGCCGCTCGCCTCGCTGTTCTCGAAGATCCCGCTCAAGATTCACGAGCCCGTCGTAGTCGCGGCGCCGCTCTTTCACTCCTGGGGCTTCGCGCACTTCACGCTCGGGCTCTCGCTCGGCTCGACCTACGTGCTGCGGCGCAAGTTCGACCCCGAGGACGCGCTCAAGGCGATCGAGGAGACCGGGGCCACGGCGCTCGTCGTCGTCCCGGTGATGATGCAGCGGATCCTCGAGCTTCCCGACGATGTGCTCTCGAAGTACGACCTCCCGACGCTGCGGGTCACCGCCGCGAGCGGCTCCGCGCTTCCGGGCGAGCTGGCGACGAAGTGGATGGACACCTTCGGGGACAACCTCTACAACCTCTACGGCTCGACGGAGGTCGCCTGGGCGACGATCGCCACCCCGGAGGACCTGCGCGCCGCCCCCGGGACCGCCGGGCGCCCGCCGCGCGGGACCAAGATCCGGATCGTCGACGAAAACGGCGAGGACGTTCCCGCCGGGCAAGACGGGGCGCCTCTTCGTCGGAAACGAGATGGCCTTCGAGGGCTACACCGGCGGCGGCGGCAAGGAGGACCTCGACGGCCTGCTCTCGAGCGGCGACGTGGGCCATTTCGACGACGACGGGCGGCTGTTCATCGACGGCCGCGACGACGAGATGATCGTCTCGGGAGGCGAGAACGTCTTCCCGCGCGAGGTCGAGGACCTGATCTCCGACCACGACGCGGTCGCCGAGGTCGCGATCATCGGGGTCGACGACGAGGAGTTCGGGCAGCGGCTCAAGGCCTTCGTCGTGACGCGCGAGGGCTCCGACCTCGACGCGGACGAGCTCAGGTCCTACGTCAAGTCGAACCTCGCCAACTACAAGGTGCCGCGCGAGGTCGAGTTCCTCGACTCGCTGCCGCGCAACTCGACCGGCAAGGTGCTGAAGCGAGAGCTCGCCTAGCTGCCGGGCAGCCACGGCTTACGCCAGCCGCCGTGGCCGGTGACCAGATGGGCGGCGCTCTCCGGGCCCCAGCTCCCGGGCGCGTAGGGCTCGACCGGTGGAGGGTCGTCGAGCAGCGGCTGGACGATCCGCCACGTCTGCTCGATCGCGTCCTGGCTCGGGAAAGAGCTGAGGGTCGCCGCGCAGCGCGTCGCGCAGCAGCCGCTCGTAGGGCGCGGGCTGGTCGCCGACCTGCTCGCCCAAGAGGAGGTCGAGGTGGACGCGCTGAAGCGCGTCCTCGCCGCCCTTCTTCGCCATCAGGCAGATCTCGGCCCCCGGCTCGGGATCGACTCGCAGGATCAGCTCGTCGGGCTCAGGGCGCGCGCCGAGACCGAGCCCCAGACGCGGCGGCTCGTGGAGGATCACCCGGACCTCGGTCACGTCCACCGGCATCTTCTTGCCGGCGCGGATGAAGAAGGGGACCCCGTACCAGCGCCAGTTGTCGGCGTAGAGCTTCAGGGCGACGAAGGTCTCGGTGTCGGAGTCGGGGGCGCACGCCCTTGATTTCGCGGTATCCCTCGTACTGCCCGCGCACGTAGCGCGACGGGTCGGCGGCCGGCATCGACTCGAAGAGGTCGAGCTTGCGGTCGCCGACCGAGTCGGGGTCGGCCCCGCCCGAGGGGGGCTCCATGGCGATCAGCGCGAGCATCTGCAGGAGGTGGTTCTGGACGACGTCGCGCAGCGCGCCGACCGGGTCGTAGAAGCTTCCGCGGTCCTCGACCCCGAAGTCCTCGGCGAGCGTGATCTGGACGCAGTCGACGTAGCGCCGGTTCCAGATCGGCTCGAGCATCACGTTCGCGAACCGCAGGTAGAGGATGTCCATCACGGGTTCCTTGCCGAGGAAGTGGTCGATGCGGAAGATCTGCCACTCCTCGAGGACCTCGTGCAGCTCTGCGTTGAGCCTGCGAGCCGACTCGAGGTCGTAGCCGAACGGCTTCTCGATCACGACCCGCGCCCCTTCGGTCAGTCCGTGGGCGCCGAGACGGCGAACGACCTCGGCGAACAGCGAGGGCGGGATCTCGAGATAGAAGACCACCTGCAGGCACTCCGCGAGCGGCGCCTTCAGCTGCTCGTAGGTCTCGTCCTTGGTGTAGTCGCCCTGGATGTAGGACAGCCGCGCCAGGAAGCGCGTCAGCGCCTCCTCGTCGATGTGCTGGACCTGCGCGCGTATCGACTCCTCGGCGCGCTTGCGCAGGTCCTCGTCGGTCCAGTCGTCGATCGCCACCCCGATGATCTTGCAGTCGATGTCACCGCGGCGCTCGAGCCGGTAGAGCGATTGGAACGTCATCTTCCTGGCGAGGTCGCCGCTGATGCCGAAGATGACGAGGGTGTCCGCGACGGGGGTGTCGGCGGTCGCTGCCACGGGCAGGCAGCCTAGACGCTTGACGGCTCAGCCCCTCTCTAGGATGCGACCCATGCAGCTGGGGATGGTCGGACTCGGTCGAATGGGCGCCAACATCGTCCGCCGGCTGATGCGCGCGGGACACGAGTGCGTCGTCTTCGACGTCAACCCGAAGGCGATCGAGGACCTCGCGGGAGAGGGCGCGACCGGGGCGGAGTCGCTCGACGACTTCGTCTCCAAGCTCGACAAGCCCCGCGCCGCGTGGGTGATGGTCCCCGCCGGCGAGATCACCGAGAGCACGGTGAACGAGCTGGCGTCGAGGTTCGAGGCAGGCGACGCGATCATCGACGGCGGCAACTCCTACTACCGCGACGACATCCGGCGCGCCGGCGAGCTGCAGTCGATGGGGATCGAGTACGTGGACTGCGGCACGAGCGGCGGGGTCTTCGGCCGTCGGCGCGGCTACTGCCTGATGATCGGTGGGCCCGACGACGTGGTCTCGCGCCTCGAGCCGATCTTGGCGGCGCTCGCGCCCGGCGTCGACGCCGCCGAGCGAACGCCGGGCCGCACCGGGGATCCGTCCCCCGCCGAGCAGGGGTATCTGCACTGCGGCCCCAGCGGCGCCGGCCACTTCGTGAAGATGGTCCACAACGGGATCGAGTACGGGCTCATGGCCGCCTACGCCGAGGGCCTCAACATCCTCGAAAACGCTGACGTCGGCGACCGCCCGAGGGAGGCGGATGCCGAGACGGCCCCGCTCGATCACCCGGAGTACTACCGCTACGACATCGACCTCGCCGCGGTCGCCGAGGTGTGGCGCCGCGGCAGCGTCGTCGAGTCGTGGCTGCTCGACCTCACCGCGGCGGCGCTCCAGGAGTCTCCCGACCTGAGCGGCTACGAGGGCCGTGTCTCCGACTCCGGCGAGGGCCGCTGGACCGCCGATTGCGGCCGATGGAGGAGGGCGTGCCCGCGCCGGTGCTCGGCACCGCGCTGTTCGCGCGCTTCAGCTCGCGCGGGTTCAACGACTTCGCCGACAAGCTGCTCTCGGCGATGCGCAAGCAGTTCGGCGGCCACGAGGAGAAGAGGGACTGACGCACGAGGAGCTCGGCGACGCCGAAGCGGCCGCGCGCCGTTCGGCGGAGCTGATCGGCGAGGCGGCCCGGGCCGCGCTCGCCGCGCGCGATGCCTTCTCGCTCGCGCTCAGCGGCGGCGACTCGCCGCTGCGGATGTTCGAGCTGCTGGGCGAGCAGGAGATCGACTGGGACCGCACCGACGTCTTCCAGGTCGACGAGCGCATCGCGCCGGACGGCGACCCCGACCGCAACCTCACCCACATGCTCGAGCATCTGCCGTCCGCGGCGGTCGAGCGCTTGCAGGCCGATGCCGGTCACCGACGAGGACCTCGAGGCCGCCGCCGCTCGCTACGCGAGACGCGCTTCCCGAGCGTCTCGACATCGTCCACCTCGGCCTCGGCCCCGACGGCCATACGGCCTCGCTCGTGCCCGGCGACCCGGTCCTCGAGGTCACCGACCGCCGCGTCGCACTGACCGGCCGCGAATACCAGGGCCGCCGCCGGATGACGATGACCTACCCGACGCTCGACGCGGCGCGTCGGGTCTTCTGGCTCGTCGACGCCGGCAAGGACGACGTGGTCGAGAAGCTGCTCGCCCGTGACCCGTCGATCCCGGCCGGCCGGGTGGACGCGCCCGACGCGACAGTGATCTCCGTGCGCTAGAAGTCGGGCTTCTTCTCGGGCCAGCGCTCGAGGGGCGAAACGTGCGCCCGTCGATCCGCCCTGCGCCGACGACCGGAGCGGTGCGCCTCTGGCAGCGCGTGCAATGGCAGTAGTAGGCGGCCGTCGCCGGCTCAGCCAGCTCGAAGCGCCTAAGCTCGCCGCGATGTCCCGCGTCCACTACTACGCCGCCGCGACGCTCGACGGCTTCATCGCCGACCCCGACGACGGGATCGATTGGCTGACCGGATATCAGGGCAGCTACGACGGCGATGACGCGGAGGCTATGAAGGGCTCATACGACGACTTCTACGAGGGCATCGGGGCGCTCGTGATGGGGTCGACGACGTACGAGTGGGTGCTCGACCACGTCGACGAGTGGCCCTACTCCGGACAAGCCGACGTGGGTGCTGAGCTCGCGCGACCTGCCCCAGCCGCGGGGCGGGGACGAGGTGAAGGTGGTCGACGCACCCGTGACCGAGCTCTACGACGAGATGATCGCCGCGGCCGGCGAGCGCGACCTCTGGGTGATCGGCGGCGGCAACGTCGCATCCCAGTTCGCCGACGAGGGCCTGCTCGACGAGATCCTGGTGACCGTCGTGCCGGTCGTGCTGGGCGAGGGAAAGCCGCTGTTCGACCGGCGCGTGCCCGGCGGGCCGATGCAGCTCGTCGGCACGCGGACGTGGGACACCGGCATGGTCGAGCTGCGCTACGAGATCCGGCGCTAGCCGATCCGGCGCCGCTCGACCTCGTCGCCGCGCCCGATCAGGACCTCGCTGACCATCGACGCGGGGAAGAGCCCGTGGTCCACGACGCCGGGCGTCGCGGAGAGCCGCGCCGCGAAGCGCCTCGAGGTCCCCGACCTCCCCGTGGATAATCGGCGATCACGCCGCCGTCCGGCGAGGGCGGGGCGTCGCGCAGCGTCACGTCGCCGATCGCGCGCAGGGTCGCGCGCAGGCCGTAGTCGTGGAGCTCGAGCGGGATCGGCGGCCCGATCGCGTCCACGGGCTTGCTCGAGTCGGCGATGACGATGAAGCGCTCGGCGGCGGCGGCGACGATCTTCTCGCGGGTGTGGGCGCCGCCGCCGCCCTTTACGAGCCAGCCGTCGGGCGCGACCTGGTCGGCTCCGTCGATCGCCACGTCGAGGCGGTCGAGGCCCTCGAACGGCTCGACCGCGATGCCCAGCTCGCGCGCGGCGGACTCGGTCTGCGGCGAGGTCGCGACGCAGCGGATGTCGAGCTTGCGCTCGGCGAGCGCGGGCAGCAGGAACGCGACCGTGGATCCCGTCCCGAGGCCGACGGTCGCCCCGTCGGCGACGAGCTCGGCCGCGGCCTCGGCGGCGGCGCGCTTCTCGAGGTCGGCGTCGGCGGCGGGCACGGGACGGGATCGAATCAGACCGCTGTCTAGAGTGTGGCCCCGGGATGGCAGAGACGAGGCAGAGCCGAGCCGCGGCGAAAAACACGCGCGAAGAGGACCTCCACGGCGAAGAGCCACGGGCGAAGAGCGCCTCCGGGCGAAGCGCAGCGGCACGCTGTGCGGCGGGATCGATCTCGGCGGGACCAAGATCCAGGCGGCGATCGTCGACGAGCAGGGCAAGTCTTCGGGCGATGCACGCAGCCAGACCCCCGTCACCGGCGGGCCCGAGGACGTCGCGAAGGCGATGGCCGCCGCGCTCGAGGAGGCCGCCTCGAAGGCGGGGATCGATCCCTCCGACCTATTGGGGGTCGGGTGTGGGCTCCCCCGGAACAGTCGATCCGAAGACGGGCGCCGTGTCGAGCGCCAGCAACCTCCCCGACTGGGACGGGCACCTTCCCGCTCGCCGAGCGCCTCTCGGCTGCGCTCGACACGGTGGTCCGGGTCGGAAACGACGTCCAGGTCGCGACCGACGCCGAGTTCAGGCTCGGCGCGGCGCGCGAGTTCGACTCCCTGCTCGGCGTCTTCTGGGGCACCGGGCGTCGGGGGCGGGCTCGTGCTCGACGGCAAGCCGTGGCTGGGCCGCGGCGCGGCGGGCGAGATCGGCCACATGGTGATCAAGCTCGGCGGCGCGCGCTGCCCCTGCGGGCGGCGCGGCTGCATGGAGGCCTACGCGGGGCGGCGGCGCGATGGAGGCCAAGGCGCGGCGCGAGCACGCGAAGGGGCACCCGACCGACCTCTTCAAGATCGCCGAGGAGCACGGCCGCGACCGGCTGACGAGCGGCATCTGGGAGCGCGCGATCCAGGCAGGCGACCCGATGGCGGAGGCAGCTGATCAAGCGCGCCGAGCGCGCGCTCGCCGCCGGGATCGCCTCGGCGGTCAACCTGCTCGACGTCGAGGCGGTGATCGTCGGCGGCGGGCTCGGCGTGCGTTTCGGCGAGCCCGGCGTGAAGAGCATCGAGAAGCGCATGCAGGAAGCACCTCTTCGTCCCGCGACCGCCCGCCCGCGATGCGCGTCGCGGCGCTCGGCGACCTCGGCGGCGCGATCGGCGCGTCGCTTCTGTGGAGGGCGTGATGGCGACGACCGAGACGAGGACCGACAGGCTCGCCGCGACCGACATCGACACGCTCTGCGTCAACACGATCCGGACGCTCAGCATCGACGCGATCCAGAAGGCCAACTCGGGCCACCCCGGGACGCCGATGGCGATGGCGCCTGTCGCCTACACGCTCTGGCAGCAGTTCCTGCGCTTCGACCCCGAGGACCCGATCTGGCCCAACCGCGACCGCTTCGTGCTCTCGGCCGGCCACGCCTCGATGCTGCTCTACGCCCTGCTTCACCTGGCGCGCGTTCAGGCGGTCGACCCCGACTACGAGACCGTCGGCGAGCCCGCGGTGAGCCTCGACGACATCAAGCGCTTCCGCCAGCTCGACTCCAAGTGCCCCGGGCATCCCGAGTACCGCTGGACGTCGGGCGTCGAGGCCACGACCGGGCCGCTGGGCCAGGGGGTCGCCACGTCGGTCGGGATGGCGGTCGCGTCGAAGTGGATGGAGGCGCACTTCAACCGCCCGGGCTTCGAGCTCTTCGACTTCGACACCTACGTGATCGCGGGCGACGGCGACATGATGGAGGGCGTCTCGAGCGAGGCGGCGTCGTTCGCCGGCCACCAGCAGCTCGACAACCTCTGCTGGATCTACGACAACAACCACATCTCGATCGACGGCCACACGTCGATCACCTACTCCGACGACGTCGCGGCGCGCTTCATGGGCTACGGCTGGGCGGTCGACCGCGTCGGCGACGCCAACGACCGCGAGCTGCTCGCGCGGGCGTTCGAGCGCTTCCGGCGCGAGGATGGGGCGGCCGACCCTGATCATCGTCGACAGCCACATCGGCTACGGCTCGCCCAACAAGCAGGACACCGCGGAAGCGCACGGCGAGCCGCTCGGCGATGAGGAGGTCCGCGAGACCAAGCGCGCCTACGGCTGGCCCGAGGACGCCGAGTTCCTGGTGCCCGAGGGGGTCTACGAGCACTTCGCCGAGGGGATCGGGGCCCGCGGGCGCAGGCTTCGCAGCGAGTGGGAGCAGCTGCTTCGCCGAGTACTCCGAGCGAGGCGCCGGAGCTCGCGGCCGAGCTCGAGCGGATGCAGCGCCGCGAGCTCCCCGACGGCTGGGACGCCGAGATCCCGAGCTTCGACGCCGATCCGAAGGGGATCGCGACGCGCAAGGCCTCGAACGAGGTCGAGAACGCCGTCGCCGAGAAGCTGCCGTGGCTCGTCGCGGGCTCGGCCGACCTCACCGACTCGACCTCGGTGCGGCTGACCGTCGAGGGGGCCGTCGACTTCCAGCCCGACCGGCGCCACGGGCGCCAGCTCCACTATCGGGATCCGCGAGCACGAGTCGGCGGCGATCTCGAACGGCCTCTCGCTGTCGAAGATCCGGCCGCTGTGGTCCACCTACCTCACGTTCTCCGACTACGCGCGCCCGGCGATCCGGCTCTCGGCGCTGATGGAGCTGCCGGTCATCCACGTGTTCACCCACGACTCGATCGGGCTCGGCGAGGACGGCCCCACCCACCAGCCGGTCGAACAGCTCGCCTCGCTGCGCGCGATCCCGGGCCTCAACGTGATCCGGCCCTGCGATGCCAACGAGGTCGCCGAGGCGTGGCGGCTGACGGTCGAGCAGCGCCACCAGCCCGTCGCGCTGGTCCTCACGCGCCAGGACGTCCCGGTGCTCGACCGCACGCCGCTGCGCGTCCGCCGAGGGCCTGCGGCGCGGGCGGCTACGTGCTCGCCGACCCGCCCGAGGGCGACCCCGAGCTGATCCTGATCGCCACCGGCAGCGAGGTAGCGCTCGCGCTCGCCGCCCACGAAGACCTTGTCGGAGACGGAGTTCGCTCCCGGGTCGTGAGCCTGCCGTCGTTCTACCTCTTCGACCAGCAGCCTCGAGGAGTACCGCGAGAGCGTGCTTCCGCCCGTCGATAGCGGCCCGCGTCTCGATCGAGCAGGCGGCGACGCTCGGCTGGGACCGCTACGTCGGCCCGCGCGGGGCGACGATCGGGATGAACACCTTCGGCTCGTCGGCCCCGCTCAAGGACGTGCTGACCAAGTTCGGCTTCACGCCCGAGAAGGTCGTCGAGACGGCGCGCGAGGTGCTCGAGCGCGCCGGGGACGAGTCGCACTCGTGAAGCCCACCCAGCAGCTCCACGAGCTCGGCCAGAGCCTGTGGCTCGACAACATCACCCGCACGATGCTCGACGACGGGACCCTGCGCCGCTACATCGACGAGTTCTCGGTCACCGGCCTGACCTCCAACCCGACGATCTTCGACAAGGCGATCGGCTCGGGGCACGCCTACGACGAGCAGATCGCCGAGCTTCGCGAGCAGGGGCTCGAGGGGGAGGAGCTCTTCTTCGAGCTCGCCCTGACCGACCTCAAGCGCGCGGCCGAGATGTTCGAGCCGATCTACGAGCGAACCGACGAGGTCGACGGCTGGGTCTCGCTCGAGGTCTCGCCGCTGCTCGCCGACGACGCCGAGGCGACGATCGCCCAGGCGGCGGACCTCCACTCGCGCGCCGACTGCAACATCTTCATCAAGATCCCGGGGACCGAGGCGGGGCGGCGCGCGATCGAGGAGTCGATCTTCGCCGGAGTGCCGGTGAACGTCACGCTGCTGTTCTCGCGCGAGCAGTACCTCGCGCGCGGCCGAGGCGTGGATGCGCGGGATCGAGCGGCGCATCGAGGCCGGCCTCGACGCGACGATCCCGTCCGTGGCCTCGCTGTTCATCAGCCGCTGGGACGTGGCGGTCATGGACCGCGTGCCCGGCGAGCTTCGCAACAAGCTCGGGATCGCGATCGCCGAAGCGCACCTACCGCGCCTATCGCGAGCTGCTCGAGTCGGACCGCTTCCTGCGCATCGCCAACGAGGGCGCGCGGCCGCAGCGCCTGCTCTGGGCCAGCACGGGGACCAAGGACCCCGACGCGTCCGACGTGCTCTACGTCGAGGCGCTGGCGGCGCCGTTCACGATCAACACGATGCCCGAGAAGACGCTGCTCGCCTTCGCCGACCACGGCAAGGTCGGCGACCCCCTGCCGCCGGACGGCGGTGACGCCGAGGAGGTGCTCGCGCGCTTCGCCGAGGCCGGCATCGACGTCGACGAGCTCGCGGTGCAGCTCCAGCACGAGGGGGCCGAGGCGTTCGTGAAGTCGTGGAAGGAGCTGCTCGAGACCGTCTCCTCCGAGGCGGAGAAGCTCGCCGCCGGCAGGGAATGAGCGCAGTCGACGTTCCGCCGCTTCGCGAGCGTCCCGCATGGACCGCGCTCGAGAGCCACCACGCCGAGATCGCGAAGCGCCATCTGCGCGACCTCTTCGCCGAGGACCCCGAGCGAGGCACGCGCCTCGTGGCCGAGGGTGCGGGGCTCTACCTCGACTACTCCAAGAACCGGGTCGGCGACGAGACGATGAGGCTCCTGCTCGAGGCTCGCCGAGGAGTCCGGGGTCGCCGAGCGCCGCGACGCGATGTTCCGCGGCGAGCACGTCAACGTCACCGAGGACCGCCCCGCGCTCCATGTCGCGCTGCGAATGCCGCGGGAGAGCTCGCTCGTGGTCGACGGCGTCGACGTCGTCAAGCAGGTCCACGAGGTCCTCGACCGGATGGCGAGCTTCTCCGGCCGGGTCCGCGACGGCGAGTGGAAGGGCCACACCGGCAAGCGGATCCGCAACGTCGTCAACATCGGGATCGGGGGCTCCGACCTCGGGCCGGTGATGGCCTACGAGGCGCTGCGCTTCTACTCCAAGCGCGACATGACCTTCCGCTTCGTCTCCAACGTCGACGCGACGGACTTCGTCGAGGCGACGCGCGACCTCGATCCCGAGGAGACGCTGTTCATCGTCTCCTCGAAGACGTTCACGACGCTCGAGACGATGACCAACGCCGACAGCGCGCGCGAGTGGGCGCTGGCGAAGCTCGGCGACGACGAGGCGATAGCGAAGCACTTCGTCGCCGTGTCCACGAACGCCGAGGGGGTCGCGGAGTTCGGGATCGACACCGACAACATGTTCGGCTTCTGGGAGTGGGTCGGCGGGCGCTACTCGATGGACTCCGCGATCGGCCTCTCGACGATGATCGCGATCGGGCCGCCGCGCTTCGCCGAGATGCTGGCCGGCTTCCACGAGATGGACGAGCACTTCCGCGAGGCGCCGCCGGAGCGCAACCTGCCGCTGCTGATGGGGCTGCTCGCCGTCTGGTACGGCGACCTCTTCGGAGCCCAGACCGTGGCCGTGCTGCCCTACGCGCAATACCTCAAGCGCTTTCCCGCCTACCTCCAGCAGCTGACGATGGAGTCGAACGGCAAGCACGTGACGCTCGACGGCGCGCGCGTGGACTACGAGACCGGCGCGGTCCACTGGGGCGAGCCGGGCACCAACGGCCAGCACTCCTTCTACCAGCTCATCCACCAGGGCACGAAGCTGATCCCGTGCGACTTCATCGGCTTCGACGAGCCCCTGAATCCGCTCGGCGACCACCACGACCTGCTGATGGCCAACGTGTTCGCCCAGACCGAGGCGCTGGCGTTCGGCAAGACGCCCGAGGAGGTCCGCGCCGAGGGCACGCCCGAGGAGCTCGTCCCGCACCGCACGTTCGAGGGCAACCGCCCCTCGAACACGATCCTCGCGCGGCGGCTCGACCCGAGGACGCTCGGCTCGCTCGTGGCGCTCTACGAGCACAGCGTCTTCACCCAGGGAACCGTGTGGTCGATCAACTCCTTCGACCAGTGGGGCGTCGAGCTCGGCAAGGTGCTCGCGAAGCGGATCGTCCCCGAGCTTCAGGCCCCCGACGAGCCCGAGCTCGGCCACGACAGCTCGACGAACGCTCTGATCAGGCGCTACCGGAGCGCGCGTTCCAGGTCCTGATCGCGCGCCAGTCGTGCTCCCAGCCGAGCACGCTGATCTTGGCGGTCTCGAGCACGAAGCGCGCGCCCTCGGCCGCGGGCAGCTCCACCCAGCGAGCCGTCAGCACCCGCAGCATGTGACCGTGGCCGAAGACGGCGACGTCGCCGTCGGTGGACGCGAGCTCGGCGAGCAGCCGGTCGGCCCTGGCGCCGACGTCCTCGGGGCTCTCGCCGCCGGGGCACCCGTCGCGCCACAGCACCCAGTCCGGGCGCGTCTCGTGGATCTTCGCGGTGGTGAGCCCCTCGTACTCGCCGTAGTCCCACTCGAGCAGCTCGTCGCGCGTCTCGACGCGGTCGCCGAGCCCGGCGAGGCGGGCCGTCTCGAGGGCGCGCGAGAGCGGGCTCGACAGCACGCGCGTGAACGTGCGCCCGTCGAGCTCCGCCCGCACCCTCTCGGCCTCGCGGACGCCCTCCTCGGTCAGCGGCACGTCGGTGCGCCCGGTGTGGCGCCCCTCGCGGCTCCACTCGGTCTGCCCGTGACGGACGAGGACGAGCTGGAGCACGCGAGGGCGGCGCGCCTGATCGAGGATTCCGAGCGGCCTACGGCTCGGGGACCTCGCTCTCGGGCGGCGGGGTGATCGGGGGCGTCGGGATCGACGGCGCCTGCGGCGCCGCTTCGTCCTCGTCGACGACGACCTGGACGGGTAGCGCGAGGTCCTCGTTTCCGGTCAGCTCCACGAGCGCGCGCATGCCGCCGAAGAACAGGATCAGCGCCACGAGCATTGCCAGCACGAAGCTGGCGAACTCAGAAGCGATCATTCAATCCTCCATCTGCTCGCCTGCAAGATCGGGTCACCCTATCCGGGTGCGACGCTCAGCCGGCCGCCGTCGCCTCGGAACGCTCGCGCGCCTCGGCTCGAAGCCGCTCGTGCTCGACCTCGCGCTTGAGCTGCTGAAGCGACCTGCCCAGGTGGCGCGAGATCGAGAGCGCGGCGACGCGCTCGGCGATCAGCCCGGCGATCCCGGCGCCGGCGACGCCGTAGGAGTAGCGAAGCTCGACCCTGGTGCGGTCGTCGTCGATCCTGCGCACGCGCCAGCGCCCGCGCTGGTCGACGCCCGTGACCGACGTCCACGCCATGTCGGTCTCGGGGCGCCACTCGACGAACTCGATCACGCCCCCGACCTCGGCCGCGCCGACGCGAAGCAGCATCCGGTAGCGCGCCCCGAGGCCGCTGCGACGGTCGCTCGCCGGCTCCCAGCGCGTTACGCCGGACATGAAGTGCAGGAAGTGGGTGGGGTCGGCGAGGTAGTCCCAGACGAGCTTCTGGGGCGCCGCGATCTCGATCGAGTCGTTGACGCGCACGGTGCTCGCTCAGCCGAGGATCGGGTAGCGGCGCTCGGCGGCCAGCGAGTCGAGCGTCTCCTGCATGACTCGCTCGACGTGGTCGTAGACCTCGTCGAGGTCGGGGTCGTCGCCGAACTCGGCGTGGAGGTCGATCGGCGGCAGGACCTCGGTCGTGATCTTGGCGGGCAGCGGGATGTGCCCGAGGAAGTCGCCGATGTTGATGCCCCACGGCAGCGCGAGCGAGATCGGCAGGACCTTGAGGCGCAGGGTCCGGTCGAGGCCGAGCAGGCGGGCGAGCCAGTCTCCGCGGCTGAGGAAGAGCGACGTCTCCTGCCCGCCGATCGAGACGACGGGAACGATCGGGACCCCCGCGTCGAGCGCCAGGCGGATGAACCCCTTGCGGCCGGCGAGGTCGACCTTGAAGCGCTCCGAGACCGACCGGTGGACCTCCCAGTCGCCGCCCGGGTAGACGAGCAGCGCGGCCCCGTCCTCGAGCGCCTTGCGCGCGTGCTCGTGGGAGGCCGCGACGGTCCCGTACTTGCGCAGGATCTGCCCGTAGGGCGAGGCGAGGACGAGGTTGTGGGCGAGCTGGTAGAAGGGCCGCTCGACGCCGAAGTAGGTCGAGAAGGCGAGCGTGAAGAGGATCGTGTCCGGCGTCATGTTGCCGCCCGAGTGGTTGCCGACGAGCAGCACGGGGCGATCCTCGGGGACGTTGCCGAGGTTGCGCACCTCGCCGCGGAACCAGAGGCTCGAGAGCAGCCAGACGAGCGGCAGGTTGTCGCGGATGTAGTCGGGGTCGCGGTCGTCGAAGTCGGCGGTCAGGCGCGACTGGAGCCGCTCGACGACTGGCCCCGCGAGACGGCCGGCGGCTGACGCCCCGGCGCGGGCCGCGCCGGCGCCGAGCGCGCCCAGCCCGCCCAGGACCCCCGGCCCGGAGATGGTGAACGGGCCCGGCGTGTCGGACCCGTGGTCGCCTCCGGCGCCGTTCTGGCGCGCACTCTCGGTCAGCTCGGCGCTGTCGCTCATCGCCACGATTCTAGATGGGCGACTCACGACCCCGCGCGGCCGCGAATCACCCATCTGGTGGGTACCCGGGACTGCCGCTGACGAGTCGTCAGGCGGAGCGCGCGAGCGCGCCGGCGAGGCGCCGCGCCATGCGCGGCCGCCGCACGGGCGCCGCCGCGGGGGCGGCGCCCTCGATGTGCTCGGCGATGAGGCGCGTTGGTGCGCTCGGGGAGCTCGACCTGGGGCACGTGCCCGCACTCGGGCAGGATCACCTGGCGCGCATCCGGCATCGCCGCGGCGACGTGGCGCGAGAACGCGGCCGGGACGAGCACGTCGCTGTCGCCCCACACGAACATGGACGGCGGCTCGAGCTCGCAGAGCCGCGTCCAGAATCCTCGCTCCCCGTAGGCCGGGTCGAGGTAGATCTGGCGCAGGGCGGCGAAGAAGGCGACCCGGGCGGCACGCGATCGGTACGTGCGCGCGAACTCCTCGCAGGCGATGTCGGCGACGGCGGGATCGAGGCGCTCGGGGCGCGCGAACATCGACCAGAAGCGCGCCCGGATCTGCGCGGCGCGAAGCGAGTGGGGGATGGCGGCGAGCTCGGGGCGCAGGAGGCGCACGAGCGGCACGAGCTCGCGGCGGCGCCGGAACGCGAGCGCGGGCGCCAGCAGCGAGAGGCTCGAGACGCGCTCGGGCTCGGTCATCGCGATCTCGAGCGCGACGCGCCCTCCCATCGAGTTGCCGACGAGGTGGGCGCGATCGATCTCCATCTCGTCGAGGAACGCGATGACGATGCGCGCGAAGTAGGCGGCGTCGTAGGGGGCTCGCGCCGGCTTCGAGGACGACCCGAAGCCGGGCAGGTCGAGGGCGTGCGCTCGGCGCTCGGGGGTCAGCGCCGCGATCGTCTCGAACATCGAGGTCTTGTTGCCGCCGAGCCCGTGCAGGCAGACGACCTCCTCGGGGCCGCCGCCGGCGCTGACGGTGGAGAGCCTGGCTCCGGGGACGTGGACGTCGTGAACGCGGACCAGCGGCGGCCGGCCGCCGGGGAGGTGGAAGAGGCCCTCGAAGCCGACCGCGCGGTCGAGGTCGCCGCGGACGTAGAGGCGCCGAAGCGCGAAGGCGTCCAGCCCCGAGAGGCGCCCTTCGCGCAGCGCCAGCCAGGTCGCCGCGTCGGTGCCGATCACGACGTCGGGCTCGCGAGTCGGCGACGTCCGCACGACGCAGCGGTCCTCGGTTGCCTGCACCTCCCACGTGCGCCCTACGTCACCCAGCTTCACCTGGTAGGTGGAGTCGAATCCCTCGCTCGGCCCGAGATAACGCTCGCGGCAGCGACGCGAAGGCATCCTCAACCCGCCGCAATCTCTGCTCGGCCAGCCCCGGTCCATCCATGGCCCGCGAGAGCCTAGCCGTCGCCGAACGCACGCTCGCGGGCTCCGCTCAATGAAATTCGCAAACAGCGGAGATTCGGTCCCCCCTGATATCACCAACCCCACATGCTCGCTCGCGGCAGAGCCGCGATTGAATACCTGCCTCCATGCGCGAGATACGCATACACGACACGCTCAGCGGCGAGCTGCGGCCGCTCGAGCCCCGTGACGGGGAGCTCGGCATCTACGCCTGCGGGCCGACGACCTACGCCCGCGTCCACGTCGGAAACGCCCGGCCCTACGTCGTCTTCATGCTGCTCAAGCGCTTCCTCGAGCACGAGGGCCGCGACGCGCGCCTCGTCATCAACGTCACCGACATAAACGACAAGATCTATGCCGCGGCGCGCGACGCGGGCAAGCCCTCGCAGCAGCTCGCCGACGAGATGACCGCCGCCTACGTCGAGGACACGGATCGGCTCGGGCTCGGCAGGCCCGACGACGAGCCGCTCGCCTCCGAGACGATCGAGGCGATCGTCGCCCTGATCGAGGCCCTGATCGAGTCCGGGCACGCCTACGAGGCCGAGGGCGACGTCTACTTCCGCGTTCGCAGCTTCGACGGCTACGGCAAGCTCTCGAACCGCCGCACCGACGACATGGACCAGGGCGAGGAGGCGGGCACCGACCGCCTCAAGGAGGACCCGCTCGACTTCGCGCTCTGGAAGGCGCGCAAGCCCGACGAGGACAGCGCCTGGGACTCGCCCTGGGGCGAGGGGCGGCCGGGGTGGCACATCGAGTGCTCGGCGATGGCCGAGGACATCCTCGGCCTCGACTTCGCGATCCACGGCGGCGGGTCGGACCTCGTCTTCCCGCACCACGAGAACGAGATCGCCCAGACCGAGGCGGCGCGCAACACCCCGCTCGCGCGGACCTGGATGCACAACGGCATGGTCCAGATGGCGGACCAGAAGATGTCCAAGTCCGAGGGCAACATCTTCCAGCTCTCCGAGGCCATCGACCGCTACGGGCCCGAGGCGATGGTCGCCTACCTCGTGTCGGGCCACTACCGCCAGCCGATCGCCTTCGGGGCCGAGGCGCTCGAGGAGGCCAGGGCGAGCGCGGAGCGGATTCGAAACTACGCCCGCGAGGCGCCGGCCGGCGACCCCGACGAGTTCGTCTCCGCCCGCCGCGAGCAGTTCCTCGACGCGCTCGCCGACGACTTCAACACGCCGCGCGCGATCGCCGCGGTGTTCGAGCTGGTCGCCGAGGGCAACCGCCGCGAGCTGCCCGGCGCACGCGGGGCGCTCGAGGAGCTGCTTCCGCTGCTGGGGCTCGAGGCGCTGCTCGAGGCGGACGAGCCGGCGGACCCCGAGGCCGAGCGCCTGCTCGCCGAGCGCGAGAGCGCCCGCTCGGAGCGCGACTTCGAGCGCGCCGACCGGATCCGCGACGAGCTCGCGCAGCGCGGCTGGGAGGTCCGCGACACCGCCGGGGGCGCGCGCCTCGTGCGGCGCAGCTAGCCGCGCCATGGCGTCCGAGTTCGTCTACGGCCGCAACGCCGTCGCCGAGGCCCGGAAGGGGCGGCGGCGCGTTCACCGCGTCCTGACGTCGGACGACCTGCCGCCGGAGGAGTTGACCCGGCTGGCGGGTTCGCCGGACCACCAGGGCATGGTCGCCGAGGTCGATCCCTACCCCTACGCGAGCGCGGAGGAGCTGCTCGAGCGCGGCGCGGGGGTGGTGGTCGCGCTCGACCAGGTCCAGGACCCGCGCAACCTCGGCGCCGTATGCCGGTCGGCCGAGGCCGCTGGCGCGCTCGGCGTCGTGATCCCCGACCGGCGATCGGCTCAGGTGACGCCCGCCGCCGTCAAGGCGTCGGCGGGGGCGGTCGAGCACCTCGACGTGGCGCGGGTGCGAAACCTCGCCGACTGGCTCACCGCGGCCAAGGAGGCGGGCGGATGGGTCTATGGCGCGGAGGCCGACGCCCCGACGCGCTATGACCGAGTCGACCTCTCCGACGGCCTCGTCGTGCTCGTGCTCGGCGGGGAGGGGAAGGGGATCCGCCCGCGGGTGGCGGCGTCGTGCGACGCGCTGGTCTCGATCCCGCGCGCCGGTGAGGTGGGCTCGCTCAACGTGTCGGCGGCGGCCTCGGTGCTGCTGTTCGAGGCGGTGCGCCAGCGCGGGGCGGGGAAACCGGCTGGGTAGGGAGGCGGAGGTGGACCTGGTCCGAGCGCCGCCGTCAGGCTGGGCCGCTCTTGGGCAGGCGTCCTGGATTAGGCCGCTATATGCAGCCCTATGCAGGACGCTTCACCGCGGCGCCTCCTCATTCGAGCTGTTCAACGGGCCGCGCTTTCCCTCATTGAGCTTTTTGCGCCCCCGACCGCACCGCCTACCACTGCTCCCAGACGCATCGCCGTCCCTGCAAGCGCCCTTGCAAGTGGCTATGTCAACCCACGCGTGGTTGACAGAGCCGATGCAACGTGTACAGTTCCGCGCCATAAGGGTGAACTTGAGGTTGAGCTTTCAGCCGTGAGTTCGCCAAAGGCGGCGCCCAGGGGAGGTAGCGGCGCCACTGAACCCCATAGATGGAGGTTGCAGTGGCCGTACGTACCCAGGAGTTCGCGTCCCTAGCGCCGCGCGGAGAGACTCGCCGCCGGTCCGACTCTCAGCCCGAGCTCGCGGATGAATACCTGGTCGCGCTCGCGAAGCGCGGGCAGGCCGATGCCTACGAGCGAATCGTGCGCCGATACCGGGGCTTCGTCCGCCTCAAGGCATCTGCGTACTTCATGCTCGGCGGCGAGTCCGACGACCTGATCCAGGAGGGCCTGCTCGGCCTCTTCAAGGCCGTTCGCGACTTCCGCACCGACCGCGAGTCGAGCTTCCGCAACTTCGCGGAGCTCTGCATCACGCGCCAGATCATCACCGCGGTAAAGACAGCGAGCCGCAACAAGCACTCACCGCTCAACCAGTACGTGTCGTTCGGGCAGACGCCGGCCGCGGCCGGGGACTCCGAGACCACGCTCGAGGAGATCCTGCCCGGGGCGCCGATCAACGATCCCGCCAACCAGGTGATCGCGACCGAGGAGCTGTCCAGTCTCGTCGCGTGCCTCGCCAGCGTGCTCTCGGATCTCGAGAGCCGGGTCCTGTCGCTCTACCTGGACGGGCACTCCTACGAGGTGATCGGCGAGCGGCTCGAGTGCGACACCAAGACCGTCGACAACGCGCTGCAGCGCGTCAAGCGCAAGGTCGGCACGCACCTCGCGTCGCGCGAGGTGAAGATCTAGCCGATCGTCGAGCGAAGCGCCGACGGAGTGGGGCTCGCCGCCTCGGTCGGCATCGCATCCACCGGATCGCAGACGGTCTCGGCGTCGGATTGCGAGCTGACCCGCAGCGCCACGAGGCAGACGTCGTCCTCGAGGGTGCCGCCGGCGTGGTCGAGCACCTCGTCGCGCACGCGCTCGATGACGTCGGCGGGATCGGAGCCGTCCATCCCGGCCACGACCGAGGACAGGCGCTTGTCGCCGAACAGGCCGTCGCCGGCGCGTCCGTTGGAGCCGCGAGCCTCGATCACCCCGTCGGTGTAGAGCAGCAGGCCGGAGCCGAGATCGAGGCTCGATGAAGCGGTGGCGCACCCGAGGTTGTCGTCGATCCCCAGCGGTATCCCGGAGCTGGGCCGCGACAGGAGCGGGTCGCCGCGGTCCAGATGCAGAGGCGGCTCGTGGCCGGCGACCGCCCAGCGGATGCTGCGGTCCTCGGGGTGAAAGACGATGCAAGCGGCGGTCACGAACAGCGACGAGGCGCCGGACTCCTCGATCAGCGAGTAGTTCGCGAGGTCGAGCATCTCGCCCGGGTCCTCGGTGAAGTCGGCCGAGCTGGCGAGCACCGTGCGCACGAACCAGGCGCGCTTGGCGGCCTCCAGACCGCGCCCCGCGACGTCGCCGATCGCGATCACCGTCGAGTCGCCCATGCCCTTGGTCACGAGGTAGAAGTCGCCCGCGACGCCGTCCTGGGCCGGGAGGTAGCACGTTGCGAGCCGCAGGCCCGGCCGCGCCTCGGGCTCGGGGGGTGAGAGCGCCTCCTGGATCGTGCGCAGCTCGGCGAGGGTCCGGTCCCGCTGCTCGACCTCGTGCGCGAGACCGATTCGCGACTCGGACAGCCAGCCGACGAACACCCCCGCGGCCCCGTAGGCGAACAGCCTCACGACCGTTGCGGGGAACGTGGCCAGGCCCGTCTCCTCGGGGCCGACGACGCGCCCGAGCGCGTAGAGCCCGGCGGCGGCGAGCGCCATCGTCGCGCCGCCCCAAGCGCCGAACCAATAGCCCGCCATGAGCACGGGAATCAGGAAGAGCGGCCCAGGCTCCGCGACGTAGACGCGCAGCCAGAAGATCGCCGCAGTCACAACTGCGATTGCTCCCGCCCGTACCCACGGGCGGCGAAGCCAGCCCATGGCGTCACTCTACTCGCGCCGGACCGCGATTCGCCGAACAGCAGCTGCGTGATCGCCTACGCTGACCGTCGATCGCCCGGGTAGCTCAACTGGTAGAGCACGGCATTTGTAATGCCGGGGCTGCGGGTTCGAGTCCCGCCCCGGGCTTCTGCCGTCTGCGAGGATCGCCTCGATGACGGCGAACGCCAAGCCGGCGCCGATCGACGACTTCGTGTGGCGAGACGGAGAGCGGATCATCGTCTTCAAGCGCGGCGCGCTCGAGCAGGCGCCCGAGCTGCTCTCCGAGCACGGGTACGGGGAGTACGACCTCCTGAGCACGTCGCGCGCGTTGCGCGAAGCGCCGCGTGCCCTCGAGGCGGTGGGCTCGGTCCACGAGGTGCCCGCCGGGCCGGTGCCCGAGGCCGCGAAGAAGATCATGGCCACGGTTCGCAGCGTCGCGATCGTCGCGCTCGGCGGTGGGCGCGTGATCGACACGGCGAAGGCGATCGTCGCCGTGAAGGGCGGGCGCGTCGCCGCGATCCCGACGACTCTTTCCGGCGCCGAGATGACGACGCATCCACCGCCTGCCCGAGGGACATACGGGCCGGGCGCTCGTGCGCCCCGTGCTCGTGCTCGCCGACCCGGAGGCGATGACCAGCCTGCCCGAGGACCAGCTGCGCGCGAGCGCCATGAACGCCGCTCGCGCACGGCGCCGAGCCGCTCTACACGCCGTTTCGAAACCCCGTCGCCACGATGGCCGCACTGCGCGGCGCCGAGCTGATCGCGACCGCCCTCGACCAGGACCGCGAGGAGCGCGACAGCGCCGCGCTCGCGCTGGGCTCGATCCTGTGCGCCCACGCGCTCGACTCGGCGCTGTTCTCGCTTCACCACGTCGTCTGCCAGACGGTGGTGCGGGTGTGCGGGACCCCGCACGCTGAGACGAACGCCGCCGTCCTGCCGCGCGCGCTCGAGACGATGCGCGAGCGCGCGCCGGGCGCGATCGCCGAGCTCGCAGGCGCCCTGGGCACCGACGCCGAGGCCATCGGGGCGCGCGTGGAGGAGCTGTCGGGCGGCCGCCGGCACCTCGCGGAGGTCGGGTTCGACCGCGGCTGCCTCGACGACGCGCTCGACGCGATGCTCGAGCGGCCCGAGCTCGGCTGGGTCCCCGACCCGCCCGATCGCAAGCAGCTCGCCGCCCTCGTCGAATCGGCGCTCTGACGCCTGCCCACGCACGGAAGGGCAGTAACGAGGCCGCCGGGGCCGTGTAGGGATCCCTGTGACCGACGAGCGCCTCGAGCGCTATCACGCCTACACGCGCGAGCACGGGGTCAACCCGATCCTCTACGGGCTCGTACGCCTCGTGCTGCAGCCGTGCTTCCTGCTCTGGTTCCGCCTCTCGCGCCACGGCCGCGAGCACGCCAGGGTCAAGGGCCCGCTGATCGTCACGGCGAACCACCGCAGCTTCCTCGACCCCTTCGTGATCGGGGCCAGCCTGCCGTGGCGCCGGGCGATGAACTACGTCGCCAAGGTCGAGCTGTTCGAGAAGCGCTGGCAGGGATGGGTGCTGTCGCGCCTCGGCGCCTTCCCGATCCGCCGCGGCGAGTCCGACGAGGACTCGATGCTCACCGCGCGCGGCGTGCTCGAGCGCGGTGGGACCATCTGCATCTTCCCCGAAGGCACGAGGATCCGCTCCGGGTCGCTCGCCGCTCCGCGCCGCGGCGTCGGGCGCCTCGCCCTGGAGACCGGCGCGGCGGTCGTTCCGGTCGCCGTCCACGGCACCGAGCACGTGCGGACCGGGTTGAGGGTCCGCCCCCGCAAGGTCAAGCTGCGCTTCGGGCGCGCGATGACCTTCCCGCGCACCGCGAGCCCCTCACCGGCGCTCGCGGCGACGGTAACCGAGCGCATCTGGCCCAACGTCCAGCTTCAGTGGGAGTGGCTGGGCGGGCTTCCCCCGCTGCGCAAGGCGGCCGTCATCGGCGCCGGGAGCTGGGGCACGGCGATGGCGGTGCTGCTGGCGCGCGGCGGACTCGACGTCCAGCTCGGCTGCCGCACGCGCGAGCAGGCCGAGGCGATCGCGCGCGCTCATGAGAACGAGCGCTATCTCCCGGGCGTCCGCCTCGAAGACAGGATCGCGGTCAAGCGCGCCGCCGACATCGAGCTCGGCGGGATCGACCTCGATCTGCCTCGCCGTCCCGTCGGTCGGGCTGCCCGCCGCCGTGGGCGGCCTCGGGGATCGAATCGGCCAGCGTTCGGCGCTTCTGCTCCTCACAAAGGGCCTCGTCGCGCCGATGGGCGCGCTGCCGAGCGAGTACGTGTCCGAGCGCGTGCGCGCCCGCGCGACGGCGTGCCTCGGCGGCCCGGCGCACGCGCGCGAGGCGGCCGCCGGCACCGCGGCGCTCGTGCTCGGCAGCGCCGACGCCGACCTGCGAGCCCAGCTCGGCGACGTCTTCGACCGCGCCGGCTTCGTCTGCGAGCGCACCGGCGACGTCGTCGGTGTCGAGACCGCCGGCGCCGCCAAGAACGCTGCGGCCTTCGCCGCCGCCGCGGCCGAGCCGCACGGCATGAACGCGGCCGGGATCGCCGCCGCCGAGGTGTGGCGCGAGTGCGTGGACTACGGGCTATCCCGCGGCGCCGAGCTCGAGACCTTCAACGGGCTCGCCGGCGTCGGCGACCTCACCGCCACGGTGCTCGCCCCCGGAAGCCGCAACCGGCGCGCCGGCGAGCTGCTCGGCAAGGGCATCCCCGCGGAGCAGATCCCGGGCCAGATCGGGCAGGCCTCCGAGGCGCTCGACTCGGTGCCGCTGATCGCGGCCACGGTCGCCGAGGCGGGGATCGACGCGCGCGGCCTGATCGGCCTCGCGGCGCTGATCGAGGGCAACATGGACGCCGGCGAATGGGTCGCCGGACTGCGACGGGCGGAGCGATCGCGCGATGCCGCGTAGCGAGTTCGGAGGGCTAGGCTTGCCGGGTGACCGCGCGCGAAGCCCAAGGACGAAGAGGCGGCGGCGGACGCCGACCCCGCGGTCAAGGCCGAGCTCGACCGTGCCTTCGAGGACCTCTACCGGGCGCACCTGCGCGACGTCTACTCGTACTCCTACTACCGGGTGGGCAACCACCACGACGCCGAGGACCTCACCGAGCAGACCTTCCTGCAGGCCTACCGGCACTTCGAGCGCGCGCGGCGCGAGTCGGACGGCCGCCCGCTGCGGCCCTGGCTCATCCGCATCGCGCACAACCTGGCCTCCAACTTTCACCGCGACCGCGCCCGCAAGCCGACCTCGACGCTGGAGAACGTCGATCCGGTCTCGCACCCCCACGGCACCGAGCAGGTCGTCGAGGGGCGCGAGGAGTTGCGCGAGGTGATCGAGGGGCTCACGCAGCTACCCGACGACCGCCGCGAGGCGCTGATCATGCGCTTCGCGCTGGGAATGGACAACCGCGAGATCGCGCGCGCGCTGGGGCGCACCGACGGCGCCACCAAGGTCCTGATCCACAGGGCGATCAAGCAGCTCGAGGAGCAGCTCGAGGCCGAGCGGACGGGGGGCGGCGATGAGTGAGGCCGCCCGCCCGGGCCCCGATCTCGAGCTGCTGCTCGCCGACGCGCTGCGGCCGATCGACCCGCCCGAGAAGCTCGGCACGCGCGTCGAGGAGACGCTCTCGAAGGTCACCGAGGCCGCCGCGACCGAGCTCTCGGACTGGGCCGACGAGCTCAGCGAGTCCGAGCTCGCCTCGCTGCGCGACCCGCGCAACTGGGTCCGCCCGGTCGCGGCCGTCGCCGCGGGCGGCATCGCCGGCACGGCGCTCGTCGTGCTCGAGATGCGCCGCCGCCGGCGGACCCCCGGGCGGTCTGCGGGGGCTCGCCGACGACCTGCGCTCTCTGCTCGACTAGGTGGCGGGAGCCGCCCGTGCGGCGCCGGCCCTGGGCGTGGCCGCGCCGGCGGCCAGGCCGAGGACGCCGAGCGCCAGGTGGAGGAAGTTGTCCTCCGTGTTGACGGGGATGACCTGGAGGATCGTGTCGTTGAGGTCACCGCTGCCGAAGTCGATGAACCCCAGGAACGCGACCACCAGGTAGACCAGCCCGAGCCCGAGCGCGTATGTGCGCGCGGCGTAGCCCGCCGCGAGCAGTCCGAGCACTCCGGTCAGGATGTGGACGATGTTGTGCCAGGCGTTGACCGCCAGGAGCCCGAAGACGGGGTCGCTCGCGTTGATGTCGTTGCCGACGGCGAAGCTGGCGTTGTAGAAGAAGCCGATGATGCCGACGACGGTCAAAACGGCGCCCACCGTAAGCGCGTACAGCCTTGCTGGGCTTGAGCCTTCCATCTATCTCCTCCTCGGAGAGAGTCGTGGTGACGAAATGGTTCCGCTCCGGCCGGACACGTACGTTGCGAGACGTGCACTGATCCAGGCGCGGGGCGGCGTCGTAGTGGGTGTCATCGAGGCAAGAAACGAAATCGACCACCGGACGGATCACTGGACCGCCGGATGAGGCCGGAGGACCTCCAGCGGCTCGCCGACGAGGACCTTATGCCCCTCGTCGGGCGCAAGGACCCGGCCGCGTTCGAGGTCTTCTATGACCGCCACGGCGGCGCGGCGTACTCGCTCGCCCACCGCATCGTCGGCAACCCGGCGCTCGCCGAGGACGTCACCCAGGAGGCCTTCCTGTCGATCTGGCGCAGCGAGGCCGGCTTCGACCGCACCCGCGGCAGCGTCCGCGCGTGGGCGCTGGGCATCGTCCGCAACCGCGCGATCGACGCGCTGCGGCGCGAGGCGAGCCGCGGCCCGCGCCTCGACTACGACGACGAGGCCGTGCTCGAGCGCCGCGCGGCGCCGGAGCGCACCGAGGAGGAGGCGCTGCGCCGCGAGACCGCGCGCAGCCTTCGCGGCGCCCTCGAAGAGCTTCCCAGCGACCAGTCGAAGGTGATCGAGCTCGCCTACTACGGCGGCTTCACCCACTCCGAGATCGCCGAGATGCTCGGAATGCCGCTCGGTACGGTGAAGGGCAGGATGAGGCTCGGGCTCGAGAAGATCCGCACCCGCCTCGCGGAGGGGCTGTTCGACGGGCTCGCGGAGGGGGTCACGTGAGCGACGCCGGCCACGAGCGCTGGAGCGACGAGCTGGCGGCCTACGCGCTCGACGCGCTGAGCGCCGACGAGGTGCGCGACGTCGAGGCGCATCTCGCCGAGTGCGAGCAGTGCCGCGCCGAGCTTCGCTGGCTCGAGCCGTCGGTGGACGTGCTCGCCGAGTCGGTGACCCAGCTCGCGCCGCCGCCTCGCCTGCGCGAACGAGCTGCTCGCCGTCACGGAGGCCGATGCGCGCGAGAGCGGGCGCAGCGGATGGCGGCGCATGTGGCCGAGCTGGGCGACGAAGCCCGTCACCGCCCTCGCGGCCACGGCGCTGCTCGCCGCGGGCGTCGCGGGCTACGCGCTGCGCGGCGACGAGGAGCCGGCGTCGGCCGGGCCGCAGATGGCGCTCGACCGTCAGGGGGACTCGGGCACGCTTCGCGTGACCGACCTCCCCGAGCCCGACGAGGGCGTCTACCAGGTGTGGATCCAGGACGGCGACGAGGTCAGCCCGTCGTCGGCCTTCGTCACCGACGCGGAGGGCACCGCCGAGACGACGATCCCCTCCGACCTGGCGGGCGCGGACGCCGTCATGGTGACCCACGAGCCCGAGCGCGGACGCGAGCGCCCCAGCGGCGAGCCGCTGATGCAAACCGCGCTCGACTAGCCCGATCCGGCCGACCGCGTCCGGCACCGCGTAGATTCACTCGAACCGATGGCGCGATACGTGCTACCGGCATCCCGACCGCGAGACGAACGTCTCGTGCTCGCGCTGCGCGCGCCCGATCTGCCCCGACTGCATGACGCCGTCCCCGGTCGGCATGCGCTGCCCTGAGTGCGCAGGCGATCGCACGCGCACCGCCGCGGTGCGCTTCGGGCGCCGCGAGACGCCGTATGCCACCTACGCGCTGCTGGCGCTCAACGTCATCGCCTTCGTCGCCGAGATCGGGGGCGGGGGAGGGGCGGCGACGCTCGACGGCGGGGGCTCGCTGATCAACGACGGCGGCCTCTTCGGCCCCGCGATCTCGCAGGGCGGCGAGTGGTACCGGATCGTGACCAGCGGCTTCCTGCACGCCGGGCCGCTGCACCTCTTCCTCAACATGTTCGTGCTCTACCTCCTCGGCGGGATCCTCGAGCCCGCGATCGGCCCCGCGCGGCTGATCGGCGTCTACTTCGTGTCGCTGCTCGCGGGATCCGTCGGAGCGCTGCTGCTGACGCCCGACGAGGTCACGGTCGGAGCCTCGGGCGCCGTCTACGGGCTCATGGCAGCGACCGTCCTCATCGCCCGCGACCGCGGCGTCGAGCAGCTCGCATCCCAGATCGGGCTCTGGATCGTGATCAACCTCGTGTTCACGTTCAGCATCCCGGGGATCAGCATCGGCGGCCACCTCGGTGGGCTCGCCGGAGGCGCGATCGCGGCGGCGCTGATCCTCGCCGCCGAGCGTCGCCCCGGCCCGCAGACGCGGCTGGTCGAGCTGGCCGGTCTCGCCGGGCTCTCGGTCGGCTCACGCTTCGGCTGCGCGCTCGGCGTCGCCTAGGCTCGTCAGCCGACCGCGCCTCGACGCGCCGCTTGAGGTCCTCGACCGAGCGCCGCATCACCCCGCTGTTGAGGCGCCGCGCGATCAGCCCCGGGATCGGCACCCCGGCGTCGATGCCGAGCCGGTAGGTCGCCAGCGTCCCGCCGCCGCTGGGCTCGAACGTGAACTCGCCCTCGACGTGCTCGACGCCGTCGCCCTCGACGAAGTCCCACCAGACCCGGCGGGGGCGGTCGTAGTGGTAGTGGAGGCGGTAGCGGACGCGGCGCACCTTGGCGTCGACCTCGACCTCGACGTGGCGGCCGAGCCCGTCGTCGTAGCGGTCGACGACCTCGGTCGAGATCACCGCGTCCTGCCAGTCGGGGAAGGACTCGTAGTCGACGATCGCGTCGAAGCATTCCTCCGGCGCGGCGTCGATCTCCGCCGACTGCTCGCCCCAGGTGACGCCCATGTCAGGCCGCGGAGGCGGCGCCGACGTCCCGCCACGCCATGCCCTCGGGGGCGGGGACGCGGTCGGGATGCAGGATGTGGCCGAGCAGCTCGACGCCGTCGACCAGGCGCGGCCCGGGGCGCGAGAACGACGCCGCCGCGTCGACGGCGACGATCCGTCCGGCGCCGAGCGAGTCGAGCTCGTCACGGTAGCCGAGCGCCTGGGTGAGCGCCTCGTCGGCGTAGAGCCCGCACGGCATCGCGACGACGACCTCCGGCCGGCCGGCGGCGACCTCCTCCCAGGCGACCGTGCGCGACTTGCGCCCAGGCTCGCCGAGCACGTCGGCGCCGCCCGCGATCTCGACCATCTCGGGGACCCAGTGGCCACCGGCGAAGGGAGGGTCGAGCCACTCGAGCGCAGCAACGCGCGGGTGCGGGGCTCCCTCGACCGCCGCGCGCACCGCGGCGAGCCGCTCGTCGAGCGACGCCCGCAGCTCCCGAGCCTCGCTCTCGAGCCCGGTCTGCGCACCGAGCGTCGCGACGTCGCCGAGGACCTCGGCGAGCGTCCCGGGGTCGAGCGAGACCACCCGCGGGGTGGCCGGGAGGCGCTCCGCCACGGCGCGGACATCGTCGTAGGAGACGGCGCACACCGCGCACAGGGCCTGGGTGACGATCAGGTCGACCTCGAGGCGAGCCAGCGTCTCCTCGTCGAGCTCGTAGAGGGCGCGGCCGCTGGGCGGTGACCTCGCGCACCGCGGCGTCTATCTCCCCCGGCGCCAGGCCCTCGGGAATGACGCTGCGCGTCAGGCGGGCGCGCGTCTCGGCCTCGGGCGGGAAGTCGCACTCGTGCGTGACGGCGACGACGGAGTCCCCGGCGCCGAGCGCGAACAGCATCTCGGTGGCCGAGGGAACGAGGCTCGCGATTCGCATGGCACAACTATCTCAGCAAGGAGCAACGCCCGCGTATCGAAGTAACGCTGATCCATCAACCCACTCTCGGCCGGGTAGCCGCGGGACTATGCTGCGCGCGATGGAACGACTCGACGACGACCAGATCTCCTCGCGCCTCGACGACCTCGAGGGCTGGGAGCGCGACGGCGACGCGATCACCAAGGCCTACAAGCGCGGCGACTTCGTCGGCTCGGTCAAGTTCGTCGGCGAGATGGTCGAGCCCGCCGAGGACATGGGCCACCACCCGGACGTGAGCATCTCCTGGGACGAGGTCCGGGTCTCGATCACTACGCACTCGGAGGGCGGCCTGACCGCCAACGACTTCGAGCTCGCGAAGCGCATCGACTCGCTCGCTTGAAGCGCCTTCTCTACGTAATCGGGACGCGGCCGAACTTCGTCAAGATGGCGCCGGTCATCGCCGCCCTGCGGTCGCGGCTGCCGGACGCGCGCCACGCGATCGTCCACACCGGCCAGCACTACGACCGCATGATGTCCGAGGTCTTCTTCGAGGAGCTCGGGGTGCCGGAGCCCGACCACATGCTCGGCGTCGGCTCGGGCACGCACGCGCAGCAGACGGCGCGGGTCATCGAGCGCATCGAGCCCGTGTTCGAGCAGGAGGCGCCCGAGCTCGTGGTCGTCCCGGGTGACGTCAACTCGACCCTCGCAGCGGCGATCGCCGCCGCCCAGGCGCGGATCCCGATCGCCCACATCGAGTCGGGCCTTCGCAGCTTCGACCGCACGATGCCCGAGGAGATCAACCGCGAGGTCACCGACCAGCTCTCCGAGCTCCTCTTCCTGCACTCCGACGAGGCCGCCGAGAACCTTCGCAGCGAGGGAATCGCGGACGAGCGCATGCACATGGTCGGCAACACGATGATCGACACGCTCGTCTCGCTCGAGCCGCGCTTCCGCGCGGCGGGGGCCGCGTCGAGCCTCGGGCTCGAGCCGGGCGGCTATCTCCTCGTCACCCTTCACCGCCCGGCGCTCGTCGACGGGCCGCTGCTCGTCGCGGCGATGGAGCGCCTCGCCGAGGTCGCGAACGAGATGCCCGTCGTCTTCCCGGTTCACCCGCGCACCCGCAACACGCTCGACGGCCTCGGGCGCGAGTTCGGGGGTGTCGTTCTCACCGACCCGGTCGGCTACCTCGACTTCCTCTCTCTGGAGGCCGACGCGCGCGCCGTGCTGACCGACTCGGGCGGGATCCAGGAGGAGACGACCTACCTCGGCGTCCCGTGCTTCACGCTGCGCGACAACACCGAGCGCCCGGTGACGGTCCGGGCGGGCACGAACACCGTCCTCGGCCTGGCGCCCGATCGAATCGCGGAAATCCCCGCACTGCTCGCCGGCGGCGCCGGCTGCCGGCGGCGCGCGGCCGCCGCTGTGGGACGGCCGCGCAGCCGAGCGCGTGGCCGACATCGTTGCCGCTTGGTAGCTTGGCCGCGGCAGTGGCCTTCTCGCTCGTCCCCCGCGACCGCACCTTCTTCGACCTCTTCGTCGAGGCCGGGGAGAACTCCCTGCGCACCGCGCGGCTGCTCAAGGAGATGCTCGAGAAGTGGCCCGAGGACGGCGGCCTGTCGCGCGACATCCTCAAGGCCGAGCAGGAGGGCGACCGCATCACGCACGACATCGTCCAGCGGCTCAACTCGACCTTCGTCACCCCGATCGACCGCGAGGACATCTACGGGCTCGCGACCAAGATGGACGACATCGTCGACTACATCGAGGAGGCGGCGGACTTCCTCGGCCTCTACCAGATCGAGGCGCCGATGGACCAGGCGCTCGAGCTCGCCGACGTGCTCGTCAAGTCATGCGAGCAGCTCAGCGGCGCGCTTCAGAACCTGCGCGGCTTCAAGGACCTCGAGCACTACTGGATCGAGATCCACCGGCTCGAGAACGACGGCGACCGAATCTCCCGCGACGCCGTCGCCTCGCTGTTCGCCAACGGGATCGATCCGATGGTCGTGATCCGCTGGAAGGACATCTTCGCCGTGCTCGAGCGCGCGATCGACGCCACCGAGACGCGCGGCCCACATCCTCGAGGGCATCGTCATCAAGAACGCTTAGTTGGATAGCGACCTTCTTCTCATAATCGTCGTCGCCACGGCGCTCGCCTTCGACTTCACCAACGGGTTTCACGACACGGCGAACGTCGTCGCGACCTCGATCTCGACGCGGGCGATGGCGCCGCGGATCGCGGTCGGCTATGCGGCGGTGCTCAACTTCGCCGGCGCGTTCATCTCGCTCGAGGTCGCG
The DNA here is from genome assembly GCA_963838145.1 of uncultured Thermoleophilia bacterium. Taxonomy (GTDB): domain Bacteria; phylum Actinomycetota; class Thermoleophilia; order Solirubrobacterales; family 70-9; genus DASPWW01. Next base: position 131,074 of record CAWIPX010000005.1, on the reverse strand, counting down.
GCAACCGTTGCCGAGGACGTCGTCGACTCCGGCGCCATCACGAGCAACACCGTGATCTTCGCCGGCCTGATCGGCGCGATCAGCTGGAACCTGACGACGTGGTACTACGGGCTGCCCTCGAGCTCCTCGCACGCGCTGATCGGCGGAATCGTCGGCGCGACGCTCGCCGCGGTCGGCACCGAGGGCGTGCTGGGCGAGGGAATCGCGGCCAAGGTCCTGATCCCCGCCATCATCGCCCCGATCGTCGCCTTCGTCGTCGGCGCGCTCGCGATCGTCTGCGCCTACCGGATCGTCGGGCGGATGCGGCCCGGGCCCGTCAACCGCGGCTACCGGCTGGGCAGATCCTGTCGGGCGGGATGCTCGCGCTCGCGCACGGCACCAACGACGCCCAGAAGACGATGGGCGTGATCACCCTCGCGCTCGTGATCAACGGAACGCTCGCGACGGGCTCCGATCCGCCGTTGTGGGTGATCGTCGCGGCCGCGTCCGCGATCGCGCTCGGGACATACGGCGGCGGCTGGCGGATCATCAGGACGATGGGGACTCGGATCATCAAGATGGACGCCGCCCAGGGCTTCTCGGCACAGGGCGCCGGCGCCGCGGTGATCCTCGCCTCGTCGCACTTCGGCTTCCCGCTCTCGACGACCCAGGTGATCTCGGGCGGCGTGATGGGCGCGGGCGCCGGCAAGCGCGTCTCGGCGGTGCGCTGGGGCGTCGCGGGCAACATCGTCGGGGCGTGGCTTCTGACCTTCCCGGCGGCGGCCGCGGCCGGGGCCGCGACCTACGGCGTGACGCGGATCTTCGGCACCGGGGCGTTGGGCCCGGTGATCGTCTCCGTGGTCGCGCTGGCGCTGGTCGCGGTGGCTTTCGTCAGGCGAGCGCGCCATGGAGCGCCGGTGGCGGTCGGATGACGACCCTGCTCGCAACCGTGGTCGACTGGGAGGCGCTCCTGGACACCGTGATCGCGTCGGTCGTGGCGGGGGTGGGCGTCACGGTCGTGTTCTCGTTCGCGATCCTCGGCGCGGCGATCTTCGGCGACGCGCGACGCGAGGGTCGAAGCGCCGTTGCGGTCGGCGCGGTGACGTTGATGGTGCTGGGGCTGGGCGGGACGCTGGCGGCGATCGCCGGCGGGATCGTCGTCATGACGTCGTAGGGGGCCGGGCGTGGCGTTCCGCGCCTAAGATCGAGCCGTGCGCAACGCCCGCAACATCGCGATCATCCTCGTGCTCGCGCTCGGCGTCGCATTCGTCCCGGGCGGCGGCGACGCCGCGGACACCGTCCTCGCCGCGCTCTACATGGGCTTCCTCGCGACGATCGGATTCCTCGGCTACCGCCTCTACATGCAGAACCAGCTCACGCTCTCGACGCTGAGCGACGGCCGCCGAGCCCTCCTGTTCGGCGCCGTCGGGGCGATCGCCCTGATGATCGCCGGCACCGACGAGCTGCTCGGCGACGGCGCCGGGACGCTGGTCTGGATCGCCGTCCTCGGCGCCTCCGTCCTCGCGATCATCCAGGTGTGGCGCGAGGCGAACACGTACTGAGCGCCGGACGCCGGCTTGCACGGCGGCGTCGGCGAGCTATTGAAGACAGCATGGCGATAAAGCTCAACCAGCCCGGATACGACCACGCCAAGCAGCTGATCTCCGACGGGAAGCTCGTGCTCGACGAGCGCGACGACTGGAGCGAGCACCAGCCGACCGCCGAGGAGGAGAACCGATACCTCGAGGAACACGGATTCCGCGAGTACGGACGCTGGTTCCTCGGCGTCGACGACGAGCACCCCGAAGACACGAAGTCCCACTACGGGTTCCCCTACGGGGACTTCGAGGCCGTGCATCGGTGCGGCGTCCTGGCGGCGGAGTCGCGCGCCGCTCAGTACGACCACGAGGACATACAGGCTGCCGCCGCACACCTTCACGGAATGCTCGAGGGCGTCCGGGCGGAATCGTAGGCCCGCTCGGGCCGGCTCCCGTCACCGGTCACTAATCCGGCACCGATTCGCCGCTGAGCGCACGCAACGCGCGCGCCGCCCGCGCCTAGCGTGGCCGTGTGTCGGTCGAGCGGCAGGGTGAATCCAGGCGTCCACGGGGCGAGGAGGCGCAGGCCTCGGTCGAGCTTGTCGCGGTCATCCCGGCGCTGCTCGTCGGCGTCCTCGTCGCGGCCCAGTTAGGGCTTGTCGGATACACGCTGTGGTCGGCGGGCGTCGCCGCCCGCGCCGGGGCGCGCGCCGCGCTCGTCGGGGGCGACGCCGAGGCGGCGGCGCGCAGCTCGCTCCCCGAGCCGCTGCGCGAACGCGCGACCGTGAGCGGCGACGACGAGGTCTCGGTGCGCGTGAAGGTGCCGCTGCTCGCCCCCGGGCTCCCGGCCATCCCGCTCGAGGCGACGACGGCGCTCGGGCCCGGGGATGGGTAGCGACCGCGGACAGGCATCGGTCGAGCTGGTCGCAGGGATCCCGGCGCTGCTCCTCGCCGGTGTGATCGCGCTCCAGCTGCTCGCGGTCGGATACTCGCTGACGCTCGCCGACGCCGCGGCCGAGGCGGGGGCGCTCGCGGTCGCCGTCGGACGAGACCCGGAGCCCGCGGTCGACGAGGCGCTGCCCGGCTGGGCGGGCGACCGGGTCGAGGTCGACTCCGAGGGTGGACGGGTCACCGTGGAGCTGCGCCCGCCGGCTCCGCTCGCCGCGGTCGCCGAGCGCCTGGCTGTCAGCTCTTCGGCCTGGGCACGGCGCCCCGAGGGCGGCTGATGGATGTGCTGCGTGAGCGCGTCCGCTCGGTGGCGGGCTCGCTCGAGGAATTCCTGCTCGAGCCCGAGCCCCAGGACCGTGAGCCGCCGGACGGCGGATCGCCGGAGCGGGCCTCGACGGATCCCGATCGGCCGTTCGCCCCCACGGGGATGGCCGACTCAGGGTCGCCGCGATCGCCACTCCTCGTGCTCGCGACCGCCGTGGCCGGCGCCGGCGGTGGGGCGGCGCTTGCCGCCGCGGTCGGCGTCGCTGCCGCCGGCGAGGCGGACCCCGGCCCGGCGGCCGTCCTTCTCGCCGACCTCGATCGCACTCCGGGCGCCCGAGGTCCGACGCTGCTCGCCTCCGCGGCCGCGCGCGACCTCGAGGACGCGGTCCGCGATCTCGGCGATCTCCGCTCGGCGGCCGCCCGCGGGCACCTCTGCCACGTGTCGCTGGACGGGCGCGACGGCCTCGAGCGGCTCGCGAGGCTCGTCGCCGCGCCGCTGCCGGCGTCGCTGGTAATCGCCCATCTGGCCGAGCGCGACTGGCCGCGCGCCCTGAGCCATCCCGCCATCCCGGCCCGGGGCGGCCTCCTCCAGGCCGACCTTCCGGGCGACCGCGCCCTCGTCGCGCTCGCGGTCGGCGAGCTCCACGATCACGGCCTCCGCGCGCGCGTCGCGGGCCGTCCGCTGGGAAGGATCGCGGCTCGGCGCGCGCTGACCGGCATCGAGCCGGGTGGCGCCGTGTCGCGGCGGGCGCGCCGCTTCGCGCGCAGCTTCCTCGCGCTCCGCGCCGAGCGCGGACAGTCCCTGATCCTGGTGCTCGGCGCCGTCTTCGCGCTCCTCTTTGCGGCCCTCGCGCTGACGGCGATCGTCGGGGCGGTCACCGGCAAGAGCCGGGTTCAGCGCGCCGCCGACCTCGCGGCGATCTCGGGCGCGCGCTCGCTTCGCGACGACTTCGACGGCCTCTTCGCGCCGCCGCGGCTGCCGGACGGCGATCCCAATCCCGCGCACCTTTCGAAGTCCGAGTACCTGTCGCGCGCCGAGGACGCGGCGGTCGAGGCGGCGGCCCGCAACGGCGTCGCGGCGGAACGGGTCGAGATCCGCTTCCCCGACGCGGAGTCGTTCGCCCCGCTGCGCGTCCGGGCGCGCATCGAGGCGGAGCTCGCGTCCGAGGACCTCCCCGGCGATCCGACCGCCGGAGGACGGGATGAGCGCATCCCGGTCGCTGCGGTGGCCGTCGCCGAGGCCACGCCGCCCGCGGCCGGCGGGGCGGGAGCGGCGGGCCAGCCGACGATGGCGAGCGGCGGCGGGTACTCGGGCCCGCTCGCCTACCGCCAGGGCAAGCCGATGCGCCCCGACGTCGCCGCCGCCTTCGACCGCATGGCGGCCGCGGCGCGCGCGGCAGGGATCTCGCTCACGATCACCTCGGCATTCCGCTCGGACGCCGAGCAGGCGGAGCTCTTCGCACAGCACCCGGACCCGACCTGGGTCGCGCCGCCCGGGCAGTCGCTTCACCGCTGCGCGACCGAGCTCGACCTCGGGCCCTCGAGCGCCTACGGCTGGCTCGCGGCCAACGCGCGGCGCTTCGGGTTCCTCAAGCGCTACTCCTGGGAGCCCTGGCACTTCGGCTACGTCGAGGGCCCGGCGCCGTGCAGCGAGGAGGGCAACTCGATCGGGGCCGAGGGCGAGTCCGCGGACGGCGAGTCGGGCTCGGGCGGTGGCCTGCCCGGCGTTCGTCCCCGAGCGCTACCGGGCGATGATCCTGCGCTCGGCGGCGCGCTGGAACGTCTCCGCGGGCCTGCTCGCCGCCCAGCTCATGGCCGAGTCGAACTTCAACCCCTACGCGGTCTCGCCCGCCGGCGCCCAGGGGATCGCCCAGTTCATGCCGGGCACCGCCGCCGCCTACGGCCTCGACGACCCCTTCGACGCCGCCGAGGCGATCGACGCCCAGGCCCACCTCATGTCCGACCTGCTGAAGCAGTTCGGCTCGGTCCAGCTGGCGCTCGCCGCCTACAACGCCGGCCCCGGCGCCGTCGCCGCCTGCGACTGCGTCCCGCCCTACCCCGAGACCCAGGCCTACGTCGCGAAGATCATGGGCCTGCTCGACGGAGCCGGGGAGCTCGTCGCGCCGACGCTCGAGGTGCGGCTGGTGGAGTGAGCCCCGGACAAGCGTCCAGGCGAGGGGGTGCGCCTGTTTGGACGACCCCGCGACCCGGGTACCCAGAAGGCGATGACTATCGGCACCTCTCTATTCCTGATGGCGGTCGGCGCGATCCTGCGCTTCGCGGTGTCCGACTCGATCAAGGACGTCGACTTGGCGACGATCGGGCTCATCCTCATGATCGCCGGAGCCGTCGGCCTCGTGATCGGGATCTGGATGACGCTCGCGGCCCGGCGCCGCTACGCCGCGACGTATGCCGACCCGGCATACGCGGACCCGGCGTACCGCGATCCGGCGGCCTATCCGCCTCAGCAGGCGCCCCCCGCGCAGACGCCCCCCGCCCAGGCGCCGCCCGCCCAGGCGCCCCCGCGCTACTAGCTCCGATCGAGCCCCGCGCCCGGGCGTCATCCATCCGCGCCCGTATACGCTCCCGCCATGGCGCTCGCCGAGGTAGAGGGAATCGAGGGGCTGCGCTCGCTCGTCGGCAAGCAGGTCGGCCCCGGCGAGTGGCGCGAGGTCACCCAGGAGATGATCGACCAGTTCGCCGAGCTGTCTGGGCGACGACCAGTGGATCCACGTCGACGTCGAGCGCGCGGCGAAGGAGAGCCCCTTCGGCACGACGGTCGCCCACGGCAACCTGACGCTCTCGCTGATCGACGGCTTCCGGCTCGACCTGATCTCGGCGACCGGCTTCAAGCTCGGCGTCAACTACGGCTGGAACAAGGTGCGCTTCCCGGCGCCGGTTCCCGCGGGCTCGCGCGTTCGTGCCACCGGCGAGGTCGTCTCGGTCGACGACGTCGGCGGAGGCTGGCACCAGGTCGTGACCAAGTTCACCCTCGAGGTCGAGGGCAACGAGAAGCCCTGCTGCGTCGCCGAGGCTGTCGGGCGCGCGCTGCCCGAGTAGCCGCGCGGCCTAGCGCCCCTCGAACTCCGGCTTCTCGCCGGCGAAGAACGACTGCACGCCGTTGCGCAGGTCCTCGGTCGCCATGCTGTCGGCGATCCCGTGGCGCTCGAGCTGGAGGTGCTCGGTGAGCGAGTTGTCGAGGCTCTCGTTGGCGAGCTTCTTCGCCATCCGGACGTAGTGCGGCGCGCGCTTGGCGAGGCCCTCGGCCTTCTCCTGGGCGGCGCTCATCAGGTCGTCGGCGGGCACGACGTAGTCGACGAGACCCTCCTCCAGCGCCTGTTCGGCGGTCATCGTGGGGTCCTCGAGCAGGATCCGCTTGGCCCGCGCGGGGCCGACGATCCGCGGGAGGAAGTAGGTCATGCCGCCGTCCGGGGAGGCGCCGATGCGCCCGTAGGCGCAGACCAACACGGCCTCGCTCGAGGCGATTCGGATGTCGCAGTTGAGCGCCAGCGAGAACCCGGCCCCGGCCGCGGGGCCGTTGATCGCGGCGATCACCGGATAGGGGATGCGCTGGAAGTCGACGATCGCCTGATGGAGCACCTCGGCGCCGCGGCGCACGTCCGAGGGCAGGTCGAACCCCTCCTCCTCGACGCCCTTGCGAAACCAGGTCACGTCTCCGCCTGACGAGAACGCGCGTCCCGACCCCGTGACGATCAGCGCGCGCAGCGGCGCGCGGTCGGCGAGCCACGCGAAGGCGACCGTCATCTCTCCGATCATCTCCGGGCTCATCGCGTTGAGCGCGTCGGGTCGGTCCAGCGTCAGCGTCCCGATGTTGCCCGCGATCTCGATCCGCATCGTCGCAAGCTCGGGCGGGCTGGTGGTCTGGGTCGTGTCCGTCGTGGCCATGGCTGATCCTCCTTGGGGGCCGGAGCCCTCAGCCTAACCTTTCAAGGGATGGCCAAGCCCACAAGAAAGCTCGACGAGCAGCGCCGCCGGCTGCCCAACCAGCCGGGCGTCTACCTGTTCTCGGACGAGCGCGGCAGGGTCATCTACGTCGGCAAGGCGCGCGAGATCCGCAAACGCGTCAACTCGCACTTCTCGAAGGGCGGCAGCCACACTCGGGGCGACCTTCCCGAGGAGATCGCCTCGATCGACTTCCTCGTCACCGAGACCGAGGCCGAGGCGCTGCTCGCCGAGCAGCAGTTCATCAAGCGCCACCGCCCGATCTACAACATCCGCCTGCGCGACGACAAGTCGTACCCGTACATCGGGATCAGCCTCGACGAGGAGTTCCCGCGCGTCTACTTCACCCGCGAGCGCCACCGTCCCGAGCGCGTCTACTTCGGCCCCTACTCGAGCGCGCGCCGCGTCCGCCAGACGCTCGACATCCTCGGCAAGGTCTTCCAGTACCGCACCTGCGAGGGACCCGAGCCCGGGCGGCGCTCCGGCAACCCCTGCCTCGACTACTACATCAAGCGCTGTCAGGCGCCGTGCGTCGGATACATCGACCGCGACGAGTACCGTCGCAACATCGAGGTGATCATCGACTTCCTGTCTGGGCGCTACCGGGAGATCGAGGACGACCTCGAGCGCGAGATGAAGGAGGCGTCCGACGCCGAGGAGTACGAGCGTGCCGGCGTCTTTCGCGACCGCCTCGCCGCCGTGCGCTCGCTGCTCGAGCGCCAGCGCGTCGCCGGCGAGGGCGTCGGCACCGCCGACCTGATCGGCGTCGCCGTCGACGGCGCCGACGCCAACGCGCAGGTCTTCCAGGTGCGCGACGGGATCCTCGCCGAGCGCCAGGGCTTCTACCTCGACAACCAGTCCGGCAGCGATGAGGCCGAGGTCACCGAGCAGTTCCTCGCCCAGTACTACTCCGCGGCGCCGGCCGTGCCCGGGCTCGTCGTCGTCGGCCCGGCGATGCGCGAGCGCACCGGGCTGCTCGACGACGCGCTCAGCTCGCGCCGCGGCGCCCCCGTCGAGGTGCGCGTCGCCGAGCGCGGCAGCAAGCGCCGGCTGCGCGAGCTGGCGGAGAGAAACGCGTCGCTGGCGCTCGCGCAGGACCGCCTCCGCCGCGAGCGCCGCCGCCAGCAGCGCGTCGACGCGCTCTCCGCCCTTCAGGAGGAGCTCGGCCTCGAGAGGCTGCCGGTCCGCATCGAGGGCTTCGACGTCTCCAACCTCGGGCCCGAGCACACGGTCGCCTCGATGGTCGTCTTCGAAGGCGGGGCGCCGAAGAAGGCCCACTACCGAAAGTTCAAGATCCACGGCAACGGCGACAACGGCGGGGGCAAGAGCAGGGGGGCGGGCCCCGACGACTTCGCGTCGATCGAGGAGGTGCTTTCGCGGCGAGCGGCGCGCCACGATTCCCAGGTCGAGATCTCCCCGCACGACGCCGAGCGCGACGAGAGCTTCGCCTCCCAGCCCGACCTGATCGTGATCGACGGCGGCAAGGGCCAGCTGTCGGCGGGGATGCGCGCGCTCGCGCCGCTCGCCGAGCAGGGCACCGCCGTGATCGGGCTCGCCAAGCAGCTCGAGGAGGTCTACGTCCCGGGGCGGTCGGCGCCCCTGGCGATCCCGCGCGACTCCGAGGCCTCGAAGCTGTTGCAGAGGGTGCGTGACGAGGCACACCGCTTTGCGATCGAATACCACCGCGGCCGCCGCGACCGGGAGATGAAGACTTCCGTGATCGACGAGATCGCCGGCGTCGGCCCGGCGCGAAAGCGCGCCCTGCTGACCCACTTCGGCTCGCCGGAGCGCTTTCTGAGCGCCAGCCGCGAGGAGCTCGAGGCCGTGCCGGGGATCCCCGGCAAGCTCGCGCGCGACATCCACCGCCAGCTTCACCGGGCGGGGTGACGCACGTGGCCGAGGGAAATGGCGCGAGGGGCGGCGCGAGCGAGGCGACCCCCGCGGAGAATGTCGAGCTGTTCGTGATCACGGGCTACTCCGGAGCCGGCAAGTCGGAGGCGATCGCCGCCTTCGAGGACAGCGGCTTCTTCTGCGTCGACAACCTGCCGCCGCGGATGATCGGCGCGCTCGGGGAGCTCTTCCACCTCGAGGGCAGCAACGTGCGCCGCGCCGCCGTGGTCACCGACGTGCGCGGCGGCGACTACTTCGATGAGCTGCTGGCGGTGCTCGAGGAGCTGCAGGAGAGCGGCCTCGACCCGAAGGTGCTCTTCCTCGAAGCCGACGAGCTGACGCTGCTCGACCGCTTCAAGGAGACCAGGCGCCGGCATCCGCTGTCGCCGGAGGGGCGGATCGTCGACGGCATCCGCGCCGAGCGCGAGGTCCTCGGCCAGCTGCGCGAGCGCGCCGACATAGTCATCGACACGACGGAACTGACCGGCGCCACGCTGAGGCGGCGGATCGCGGTCGAATTGCTCGGCGAGGGCTCCAACGGGCGCCTTGCGCTGACCCTGCTGACCTTCGGGTTCAAGCACGGGCCCCCGCGCGACGCGGACATGGTGCTCGATGTGCGGTTTCTCCCCAACCCCCACTATCTCGAGCACCTGCGGCCGTTGACCGGCCGCGACCGCGAGGTGGTCGAGCACGTCGAGTCCGGGACCGCTGCGGGCGAGTTCTACGACCGCCTGCTGCCGATGCTCGACTTCCTGATGCCCGCCTACGTCACCGAGGGCAAGACGCACCTCACGATTGCGCTCGGATGCACCGGCGGCCGTCACCGCTCGGTCTGCGTCGCCGACCGCATCGCCCGCCACCTCGACGGCCGCGACGACCTGCGGCTGCGAGTCGTCCACCGCGACGTCGAGCTCGACTGAGCACCCCCGCCGCCGCGGGTGGGCGCCGCGGCGAACCTACAATCGCACGCCGATGCCCGAGCCCGTGATCTCCGTCAGCGGCCTGCGCAAGTCCTATGGGGACTTCGATGCGGTGCGCGGCCTCGACCTCGAGGTCAAGCGCGGGCGAGATCTTCGCCTTCCTCGGCCCCAACGGCGCCGGGAAGACGACGACGGTCGAGATCCTCGAGGGCTATCGCAAGCGCAACGCGGGTGAGGTCAGCGTCCTCGGAGAGGATCCCCAGCGCGCGCCGCGCGCCTGGCGCGAGCGCATCGGGATCGTCCTTCAGCAATGCCGGATGCCGCCGCAGCTGACCGTGCGCGAGACGGTCGAGCAGTACGCGGGCTACTTCCGCGAGAGCCGGCCGGTGGAGGAGACCGTCGCGCTCGTCGGGCTGGAGCACAAGGCGGACGAGAGGATCGCGCGGCTGTCGGGCGGCCAGCAGCGCCGCCTCGACGTCGCGGTGGCTCTGATCGGCGACCCCGAGCTGCTCTTCCTCGACGAGCCGACGACCGGATTCGACCCCACGGCTCGGCGTCAGGCCTGGAAGGTGATCTCGAACCTGCGCGAGCTCGGCAAGACGATCTTCCTCACGACGCATTACATGGAGGAGGCTCAGTACCTCGCCGACCGCGCCGCGATCATCGTCGCCGGGGAGGTCATCGCCGAGGGCTCCCCGGCCGAGCTCGGCCGCAGCACCGGCGCCGACACAGAGGTCCGCTTCCGGCTGCCCGACGGCGTCGGGGCGGCCGATCTGCCCTCCGGGTTCGCCTCGGCCGAGGCCGACAACGGGTTCGTGACGCTGCGCACCGGTGAGCCGGTGCGCGCGCTCAACGAGCTGACGGGATGGGCGCTCGAGCGCGGCGTCGACCTCTCGTCGATCGAGGTCGGGCGGCCGAGCCTCGAGGACATCTATCTCGAGCTGACCGGCCGCAGCGCGGAGGGCTCCGAATGAGCGGCCCGGCGCTGGCGCTGCACCAGTTCCGCTACGACCAGAAGGTCTTCTGGCGCAACCCGGCGGCGGTGTTCTTCACAGTGCTGCTGCCGGTCGTCTTCCTGTTCATCTTCGCGACGATCTTCGGCTCGGACGAGATCGAGGAGCTCGGCGGGATCGAGACGACGACCTACTACGTGCCGGCGATCATCACGCTCGCCGTCGTCTCCGCCACGGCCCAGAGCCTCGCGATCTCGCTCACCGTCGCGCGCGAGAGCGGGATCCTCAAGCGCGGCCGCGGGACCCCGCTGCCGAGCTGGGTCTTCATCGCGGGCAGGGTGGGCAACGCGATCGTCCTCTCGGTGCTCGGCCTCGTCGTGGTCGCGACGATCGGGTGGCTCGTCTACGACGTCGAGATCCCATGGGACCGCCTGCCGGCGGTTCTCGTCACGCTCACGGTGGGGGCGGCGTCGTTCTGCTGCATCGGGGTCGCGCTGACGGCGGTCATCCCCTCCGAGGACGCCGCCCCGGCGATCACGAACGCGGTACTGCTGCCGCTCTACTTCCTCTCGGGCGTGTTCATCCCCGAGACCGAGATTCCCGCCGGCGTGCTCGACTTCGCCGACCTGTTCCCGATCCGGCACTTCTTCGAGGCCTTCTTCGCCGCCTGGAACCCGCTGACGACGGGCTCGGGCTTCGAGTGGGATCAGCTCGCGATCGTGGCCGGCTGGGGAATCGCGGCGCTGCTGATAGCGATGCGCACGTTCCGCTGGACGCCGCGCGGGAGCTGAGCGGGTCAGATAGGTTCAGAGAACCGCCGCTGCGGGAACCCACTGAACAGAACTGGAGGCGCATCAGATGGCAGTAAGGGTCGGGATCAACGGATTCGGTCGCATCGGGCGCAACCTCTTCCGTGCGGCCTACGAGTCGGACGCCGACCTCGACATCGTCGCGGTCAACGACATCACCGACGTCGAGACGCTCGCGCACCTGCTCAAGTACGACTCGATCCTGGGCCGCTTCCCGGGCGAGGTCGAGGCGCGCGACGACGCGATCGCCGTCGACGGCGACGAGATCAGGGTCCTGTCGGAGCGCGATCCCGCCGCTCTGCCGTGGGAGTCGCTCGGGGCCGAGGTCGTGATCGAGTCGACGGGGCTGTTCACGAAGCGCGATGACGCCTCGAAGCACCTCGAGGCGGGCGCCAAGAAGGTGATCATCTCCGCTCCCGCGACCGACCCCGACATCACGGTCGCCCTGGGCGTGAACTTCGACTCCTACGACCCCGACGAGCACCACATCATCTCGAACGCGTCGTGCACGACGAACTGCCTCGCGCCGGTCGCCAAGGTGATCCACGAGACGGTCGGGATCGAGCGCGGGCTGATGACGACGATCCACGCCTACACCGCGGACCAGCGCCTCCAGGACATGCCTCACAAGGACCTGCGGCGCGCGCGGGCGGCGGCGATCAACCTGATCCCGACATCGACGGGTGCCGCGAAGGCGATCGGGCTCGTGCTCCCGGACCTCGTGGGCAAGCTCAACGGCATCGCGGTTCGCGCGCCGGTCGCGACCGGCTCGGTCGTCGATCTCGTCTGCGAGGTCTCCACCGAGACGACCGCGGAGGACCTCAACGCGGCGGTGAGCGGCGCCGCCGAGGGCGCGCTCAGCGGGATCCTGGCGTACACCGAGGACCCGATCGTCTCGACGGACATCGTCAAGGACCCGCACTCGTCGATCTTCGACTCCCAGCAGACGATGGTGCTCGAGGGCACCATGGTCAAAGCCGTCGCCTGGTACGACAACGAGTGGGGATACTCGAACCGCTGCGTCGAGCTCGCCGAGAAGGTGCTTCAGCCCGCGGCGGTCGCTTGAGGTCGAGCAACTGCCTTCACGAAGGCGAGCGTTCGCGATGCGCCGGCGGACGCGAAGCGGGTTCTCGTCAGGGTCGACTTCAACGTCCCGCTCGACGACGGGGCCGTCGCCGACGACACCCGGATCTCCGCGGCCCTGCCGACGATCGAGCTGCTGCGCGAACGCGGCGCGGCGCTCGTCCTCGTCTCGCATCTCGGCCGCCCCGACGGGTTCGACCCCGAGCTCTCGATGGCTCCGGTCGCCGCGCGGCTCTCGGAGCTGCTCGGGGCGGACGTCGCGCTCGCGCCCGGCGTCGTCGGCGACGAGGTCCGCGCCGCGGCGGAGGCCCTCGGCGATGGTGAGGTGCTGCTGCTCGAGAACAGCCGCTTCGAGCCGGGCGAGGCGAAGAACGACCCGAAGCTCGCGGAGGGTCTCGCCGAGCTCGCCGAGATCTACGTCAACGACGCGTTCGGCGCCGCGCACCGCGCCCACGCGACGACCGTCGGGGTGGCGCGGCTGATGCCCGCCTACGCCGGGCTGCTGCTCGAGCGCGAGGTGGTCGAGCTGACCAAGGTCCGCGACGACCCGACGCCGCCCCTCGTCGTCATCCTCGGGGGCGCCAAGGTGACCGACAAGATCGGCGTCATCGAACGCTTCCTCGTCACCGCCGACGAGATCCTGATCGGTGGGGCGATGTGCTTCTCCTTCTTTCGCGCCGAGGGCCTCTCGACGGGCGACTCGCTGGTCGAGGAGGAGGGCGTCGAGCTGGCGCGCAGGGCGCTCGACCGAGCGCAGGAGCTCAAGCGCCGGATCCGCCTCCCCGTCGACATCGTGATCGCCGACCGCTTCGACGCCGGCGCGCAGCACCGCGTCGTCGACGCGATCGATATCCCCGACGGGTGGATGGGCCTCGACATCGGGCCGGCGACGGCGGAGTCCTACGCGACGGCGATCGCTCGCGCGGGGGAGGTCTTCTGGAACGGGCCCATGGGCGCCTTCGAGATGGAGCCGTTCGCGGCGGGGACGCGGGCGGTGGCCGAGGCCGTCGCCGAGGCCCCGGGACACACGGTCGTGGGCGGAGGCGATTCGGCGGCGGCGATGTCGGAGTTCGGGCTAGCCGAACGAGTGGACTGGCTGTCGACCGGGGGCGGCGCGTCGCTGGAGCTGCTCGAGGGCAAGGAGCTGCCCGGCGTCGAGGTGCTCCTCGACGCAGCCGAGGTGCGGCGATGAGCCCAGCGCCCCGCACGCCGGTCCTCGCCGCGAACTGGAAGATGCACAAGACGATCGCCGAGGCCGAGGCGTTCCTCGCCGACTTCCTCGGCCGCGTCGGGGACCCCAGCGGCCGCGAGGTCGTGATCTGCCCGTCGTTCTTGGCACTGAAGGCGGTCGTCGACATCTGCCTCCAGAGCCCGATCCGCGTCGCGGCGCAGAACCTCCACGAGGAGCCCGAGGGCGCGTTCACGGGCGAGGTCTCGGCGCCGATGCTTACCGAGATCGGCGTCGACGGCGTGATCCTCGGCCACTCCGAGCGCCGCGAGCACTTCTGCGAGACCGACGAGGCGCTGGCGCGCAAGCTGCCGGCCGCGCTCGACGCCGGGCTCGAGCCGATCCTCTGCGTCGGCGAGCGCGAGTCGGAGCGCGACTCGGGCGAGACCGAGGCCGTCCTGCGGCGCCAGGTCGAGGCCGACCTCGCCGGCGTCGACGACGGCCGCCTGGCCGAGATCGTGATCGCCTACGAGCCGGTGTGGGCGATCGGGACCGGGCGCACCGCCACGCCTGAGCTAGGCCGAGGAGGCGATCGCCTTCATCCGCTCGCTCGTCGCCGCGCGTAGCGGCGAGGCGGCGGAGCGAGTGCGCATTCTCTACGGCGGGTCGGTGAAGCCCGAGAACGCGGCGGAGCTGCTCGGCCGCGAGGAGATCGACGGCGCGCTCGTCGGCGGCGCCAGCCTCGACCCCGCCGACTTCGCCGCGATCGTCTCGGCGGCCTAGGTCCGGTGACCGGATCGCTCCCAGCTCCCTCGCTGGCGCTGGTCATCCTCGACGGCTGGGGGCTCGCCGAGCCGGGCCCGGGAAACGCGGTCAGCCAGGCGAGCACGCCGGTCTTCGACGGGATCTGGGAGCGCTACCCGCGCACGCAGCTGGACGCCTCCGGCCCAGCCGTGGGCCTTCCCGACGGCCAGATGGGCAACTCCGAGGTCGGCCACCTCAACCTCGGCGCCGGCGCCGTGATCAAACAGGACCTGCTGCGAATCGACGACGCGGTCGCCGACGGCACGTTCTTCGAGAACCCTGCGCTCGCTCGGCGCCTGCGAGCGGGCCCGAAACAGCCCCCGCGGTCGGATGCACCTGATGGGCCTCGTCTCGGACGGCGGCGTGCACTCCGGCTGGAGCCATATCGAGGCCTGCATCGAGCTGGCGGCGCGCGAGGGCGTCCCGGACCTCGTCCTGCACGCGTTCACCGACGGCCGCGACACGCTCCCGAAGTCCGCGCCGGGCTACATCCAGGAGGTGGAGCGCTGGCTGCGCCAGGCGGGCCGGATCGGGACGGTCTCGGGCCGCTACTACGCGATGGACCGCGACCGCCGCTGGGAGCGCACGAAGCTCGCCTACGACGCGATCGTCCACGCCGAGGGCCTGCGCGCCGCGAGCGCCGCCGAGGCGGTCGAGTCGGCGTACGAGCGCGGCGAGACGGACGAGTTCATCCGCCCGACCGTGATCGGCGGCTACGACGGCGCCGCCGACGGCGACGTCGTGCTGGCGTTCAACTTCCGCCCCGACCGGATGCGGCAGATCATCCGCGCGCTCGAGGGAGGACGACTTCGACGAGTTTCCGCGCGGCGTCGGCGCCGCGGCTCGACATCACGACGATGACGCGATACCAGGAGGACTGGGACTACCCGGTCGCCTTCGAGCCCGTCGAGCCCGAGACGACGCTCGCCGAGGTCATCGCCGAGAACGGCGGGCGCCAGCTGCACGTCGCGGAGACCGAGAAGTACGCCCACGTGACGTATTTCTTCAACGGGGGGCGCGAGCGCGAGTGGGAGGGGGAGGAGCGGGCGCTCGTCGACTCGCCGCGCGACGTCCCGACCTACGACCACAAGCCCGAGATGAGCGCCCGCGAGGCCGCGCGCGCGTTCTGCGAGCGCTGGGCCGCCGACGGCTACCGCTTCGGGATCATCAACTTCGCCAACCCCGACATGGTCGGCCACACCGGCGACATCCCGGCCGCCGTCCGCGCGATCGAGGCGGTGGACGAGTGCCTCGGCGAGGTGCTCGAGACCGTCGGAGGCGAAGGGCGGAGCCTGCATCGTCACCGCCGACCACGGAAACGCCGAGCAGATGCTCGAGCCCGACGGCTCGCCCAACACCGCCCACTCGCTCAACCCGGTCCCGCTCGTCGTCACGCTCGAGGGGCTGAGGCTGCGCGACGGCGGGATCCTCGCCGACGTCGCCCCGACGGCGCTCGACCTGCTGGGGATTTCGAAACCCCCGGCAATGACAGGGGAGTCCCTCGTCGAGGGTCGATGATCGGCATTGGCGCGAAACCGGCCATATAGACCGGTAAGGCGCCAACTACAGGTCGTAGCGGGCCATGTCCTGGTCCAGCCGCTCCCGATCTTCGGGATCGCCGGAGCTCCCATCCGCTTCCCCCACCCAGCGTTTTTCCCGCCGCCAGCGCCTGAGCCCTAACACGATCGCGATTGCCGGCCAGCACGATCGCCGCCGCCGGAACCAGCCACGCGGCGAGGTCGAAGCCCTCGGTGTCGGGCGTCGCGAGCACCTCCGGCCCGTACTCGGCGACGAGCGCGTCCTTGACCTCGTCCTTGGTCGCGCCGGCGGCGATCAGGTCCTGGATGAAGGCGCGCTCGCGCTCGGCCTGCGGGGACTGGGACAGCTGCAGCGTGGTGCCGCAGATCGGGCACATGACCTCGTCCTCGATGTCCGCGAGCGAGGTCTGGGGCTCGGCGCCCTGCGCGGGGCCGGCGAGACCCGGGGAGGCGTCGTTCTCCTGCGCCGCCGCGGCCGCGGGGCACAGCAGCGCGAGAGCGGCCAGCGCCGCGAGCAGCCTCACGACTCCGCCCGGCAGATCGAGCCGTCGCCGTGCGGGGCGCGGCCCTCGACGGTCGGCATGACGACCTCCTCGAGGTCCTCCGCGGTCACCGGCCCGCGGCAGATCACCGCCACCCGGCCCTCGGGGTCGATCAGGAAGGACTCCGGAAGCCCGGTGGAGCCGTAGTCGTCGGAGAGAGGCTCCTCGGTGTCGGGGTCGCGGAGCATCGGGTAGGTGAGCTCGAACTCGTCGACGAAGGCCGTCGCGTCGTCGCTGAGGTCCTGGGTGTCGATCCCGAGCACGACGACCTCGCCGTTCTGCCTCTCGCTGAAGCGCTGAAGGGTCGGCGACTCGTCGCGGCAGGGGGTGCACCACGATGCCCAGAAGTTCGCCAGCAGCCAGTCGCCGCGGTAGTCCGAGATGCTGCGCGTCTCGTCGGAGCCGAGCACCGGCAGCTCCGCGTCCGGCGCGTCGTCGCCGGGCTCGAGGCTCGCCGCGCCCTGGGTGAGCAGGCCGAATGTGAGCAGCGCGATCAGGGCCAGGGCGGCCAGGGTCACGACGAGGGCGCGGGCGCTCACCAGGAGAGGGTAAAGAGGCGTCGTCGGCACCTCGGGCCACGGCGGCCCTTAGAATGCCGCGCACGCGGACGTAGCTCAGCTGGTAGAGCGCGAGCTTCCCAAGCTCGAGGTCGCGGGTTCGAGACCCGTCGTCCGCTCTTTGCGGGGATTTACGCCTGGGGCTTCAGCGACGGGTGCCGAATGCCGATCTACCAACGATGACTTCACAGCAGCGACGAGACGTGAGAGAGGAGCTGCTGAAAGGGCTGGGTGCGGCGAGGCGGCACGAGGATCCCTACGCCGGCGCCGATCGGGCCAACGCGGGACGCATCGTCGCCCTGCTGTGGCTGCTCAGCGCGATCCTGACCCTCTGCTTCCTTCCCCTCGACCCGCCGACCGAGGCGATCGGCTCCGCGGGCTGGTTCGTCGCGGGGCTGCTCGTCGCGGGAAGCGTCGTCGGCGCGCGTCACCTGCTGCGTCGCGAGCCGCCCCTGGACTTCAACGAGCTGCTCGTGCTGAGCTATCTGGGGCTGGCGCAGGTCAGTCTCCTGACCTGGCTGGGCGGTGGTGCCGGCAGCGCCTATCAGTCTCTCTTCGTCCTCTGGGTCGGCTCGGGGATGGGCATTCACCCGCCGCGCCGCGCGTTCGCGTTTCTCGGGGTCACCGCGGTGTTCGCCGCGCTGCCGCTCCTCTACGACGGCTGGTCGGGTGCGGCCGCCGCCGACATCGGCGCCCAGTACCTGGTCTGGGCGACGCTCGGGACGATCGTGCTCGGGCTGATGCTCTACGTCCGCGGCCAGCGCGTGCGCCTGCGCTCCGACGAGGAGGCGGCCCAGCAGCTCGCGCGGGCCGACCCGCTGACCTCGATGGGAAACCGGCGTGCGTTCGACGAGGCGCTCGGCGCCGAGGTCGCGCGAGCGCGGCGAGCGAACTCGACGGTCAGCGTCGCGCTGATCGACATCGACGGCTTCAAGGCCCTCAACGACACCTTCGGCCACCTCGAGGGCGACCGCCTCCTGCGCCTCACGGGCGCCGCGATCGAGCGCGCCCTGCGCGCCGGCGACCGTGGCTTTCGCTGGGGCGGCGACGAGTTCGCCCTGCTGCTTCCCGACACCGCGTTCGGCGGCGCCGAGGAGGCGCTGGCGCGCGTCGCCGCGGGCGTGATGGCGTCGTGCTCGGCGCCCGACGGCCGCGCCCTGACCGTGTCGTGGGGAATCGCCGAGCTCGACGAGGAGATGACGCCGAGCGAGCTGCTCGCCCGGGCCGACCTCATGCTCATGGGCCACAAGCGCGAGAAGGCCTCGAGCGAGCGCGACGAGCAGCTTCTCGACTGATTCACCTCCTCGAAGCTCTCTCTGGCTAGTCTCCCGGCCTCGCAACCGACGAGGAGGGAACCGATGGCCGTAGAGCAGACGCTGGCGCAGTTCGCCGAGACCGAGACCGGAGAGGCGTTCTCGCTTCAGAACTCCAAGCTCTTGAAGGTCGAGCTTTCCGACGTGACGATCGAGGCCAAGCTCGGCTCGATGGTCGCCTACCAGGGCAACGTCACGTTCGAGCACGCGGGCTCGGGCGGCATGGGCCGGATGATCAAGAAGGCCGTGACCAACGAGGGCACGCAGCTGATGAAGGTCTCGGGCACGGGCGAGGTCTTCCTCGCCGACATGGCCCAGGACGTCCACATCCTGCGGCTCGAGGACGACTTCATCACCGCCAACGGCGCCAACGTGCTCGCCTTCGACGCGGGCATCGACTGGGACATCAAGCGCGTCGAGGGGGCGTCGAGCATGCTCGGGGGCGGGCTCTACAACATGGAGCTGCGCGGCACCGGGAACGTCGCGCTCGTCTCCGACGGCCCTCCGCTTCTGGTCGAGGTCGCCGGCGAGGAGACCTACGCCGACCCCAACGCCGCGATCACCTGGTCGAGCGGCCTCACGACCTCGGTCAGGGCCGACGTGAACCTCAAGACGCTGATCGGCAAGGGCTCCGGCGAGACGCTCCAGGTCGCGTTCTCGGGCACCGGATGGGTCCTGATCCAGCCCTCCGAGGGCCCGGTCGCGGGCCAGACCGCCCAGGGCGGCGGCACCGCTGCCGGCCAGAGCGGCGTCGGCGGGGCGCTCGGCGGGATCCTGGGCGCTGAGCGCGCGAGTTTGTCGTCTAGGCCGACTGCCCCGAGGGCCGCACGAGGATCTCGTTGACGTCGACGTTGCCGGGCTGGTCGAGCGCGTAGATCACAGCGCGGGCGACGTCGTCGGCGGCGAGCGCCCGGTCCCCGGGCCGGTTGTCGAAGAAGGGCGTGTCGACCATTCCCGGAGCGAGCAGCGTCACGCGGATCGAGTCGTTGTCGCGCATCTGGCGCAGCTCCTGGCGCAGCGCCTCCGAGATCGCGCCCGACCGCCCACTTCGTCGCCGAGTAGAGCGAGCCCGGGAGCACGCGGCGCCCGGCCACCGATCCCGTGATCACGTAATGGCCCCTGTCGGCGTCGAGCATGATCGGAAGCGTCGCGCGGATCGTCAGCGCGACCCCGAGCACGTTGGTGTCGATCATCGCCTTCCAATGCTCGGGGCTCTCCTCGAGGAACCCGCGCGTCGCGCCGAAGCCGGCGTTCGCGAACACGGCGTCTATGCGCCCGAAGTGGGCCATGGTCGCCTCGACGAGTCCCTCCACGTCGGCCCAGTTGGTCACGTCGCAGCGCCGCGCCAGTGCGCGGTCGGGCCCCCCGATCCCGCGGGCTATGCGCTCGAGCTCCCGCTTGCGCCGTGCGCCGAGCACGATCCGGTAGCCGCGCTCGGCCGCCTGCGCGCGCCGTCGCCTCGCCGATTCCGCTCGAGGCCCCCGTGATCAACAAAACCGGATCGTCCGCCATTGAGCGTTGATTCTTGCGGAAAGGGGCGCTCGGCCATAATCGGGGGGTCGAATGGACCCGGATCGCAAGCGCAAGATACGCCTCGTCGTCGCGCTCGGAGCAGCGGTGCTGCTCGCGGCGGCGCTCGTCTACACGTCGTTCAGCGCCTCGACCGAGGCGCGCGAGCCCTCCGAGGTGCTCGCGGCGGGGCCGGGTGAGACCTCGGAGATGACCGGCAAGGTCGTCGACGGCTCGGTCACGCGCGAGGAGACCGAGCTTCACTTCGAGATCTCCGATCGCGACGACCCGTCGGCCAGCCTCCCCGTCCTCTACACCGGGACCGTCCCCGACCCGTTCCGCGAGGGCCGCGAGGTGATCGTCACCGGGAAGCTCGACGACGGCACGTTCGTCGCCGAGCACGACAGCCTGATCACGAAGTGCCCCTCGAAGTTCAGCGACGAGGCCGAGGAGAACCCCGATCAAGTGATCATCGAGGAGTAGCGCGAGCCCTTCCGTGGTCCCCCTCGGCGCAGCCTGCCTGATCCTCGCCCTGCCCGTCGCCGCCTACGCGGTTGTCGCGGCGCTGTCAGGGCGCAACGGCGACCGCCGCTGGATCGACTCCTCGCGGCGCGCGATCTACGCGCTCTGCGGCCTGGTGACGATCGCCGTCATCGTCCTCCTGGCGGCGTTCCTGCGCGACGACTTCTCGGTCGAGCTCGTCGCCGACCACTCCTCGACCACCACGCCGGTCGGCTACAAGATGACCGCGATGTGGTCGAGCCAGGCCGGCTCGCTGCTGCTCTGGGCCTGGGTGCTCTCGATCGCGGCCTCGGCGGTGCTCTACGGGACGCGCCGCCGCCACCGCGAGATCGTGCCCTGGGCGACCGCCGTGCTCGGAGGGCTCGCGGTCTTCTTCATCGGGCTGATGCTCTTCGGGCTCGTCTCGCCGGGCGCCGAGTCGTACCCGTTCTCGCGCCTCGACCCCGCGCCGGCAGAGGGCGTCGGGCTCAATCCGCTGCTGCGCCATCCCGCGATGGCGATCCACCCGCCGATGCTCTATTCGGGCTACGTCCTCTTCTCGATCCCGTTCGCGTTCGCGATCGGCGCGCTCGTCGCTCGCCGGCTCGACGCGAGCTGGATCCGCTCGACACGGCGTTTCGCGCTCATCGCTTGGACATTCCTGACGATCGGCGTACTGCTCGGCGCGCGCTGGTCCTACAGCGAGCTGGGCTGGGGCGGCTACTGGGGCTGGGACGCGGTCGAGAACGCCTCGCTGATGCCGTGGCTGCTCGGGACGGCCTTCCTGCACTCGGTGATGGTCCAGGAGCGCCGCGGGATGCTGAAGGTCTGGAACGTCTCGCTGATCGTCGCGACCTTCACCTCTGCCTGCTGGGGACCTTCCTCGTGCGCTCCGGGGTGCATCGAGTCGATCCACGCTTTCGGCGTCTCGAAGGTCGGCGGCCCGCTGCTTGCGCTGATCGCGGTCGTGCTGCTCGGCTCGGTCGCGCTGATCGTCTCCCGTCTCGACGACCTGCAGATCGGAGCGCCGCATCGACTCGCTGCTGTCGCGCGAGTCGATCTTCCTCGTCAACAACCTGCTCCTCGTCGGGCTCTGCGTGGTCGTCTTCTGGGGCACGTTCTTCCCGCTGATCTCGGAGGCGGTCACCGGCACGCGCTCGTCGGTCGGCGCGCCGTTCTTCAACCGCGTCGTCCCGCCGCTCGCGATCCTTCTCGTGCTCTTCACCGGGATCGGGCCGCTGGTCGCGTGGCGCCAGCTCTCGTGGGAGGCGGCGTGGCGCATCTTCCGCTGGCCCGCCGCGTCGCCGCGCTCGTCACGCTGGCGCTCGTCGCGTTCAGCGACGCGCGCGGCGACCCGCTCTCGCTGGCGCTCTTCGCGTGCGCGGCGTTCTCCCTCGCGGCGCTGGTGCAGGAGTTCGCGAAGGCGGTCTCGGTGCGCCGCGCGCTCGCCGGCGGCTCGCCGCCCGCGGCGCTGCTCGCGGTCGTGGCGCGCAATCGGCGCCGCTACGGCGGCTACATCGTCCACGCCGGGATCGCGATCACCTTCATCGCCGTCGCCGCCTCGTCGGCGTTCCAGACCAGCCGCGACCTGCGCCTCTCGCCGGGCGACAGCGCGACCGTCGGCGACTACGAGGTCACCTACGCCGAGCCGACGCGCGAGATCGTTTCGGGCGAGCAGCGGCTCACCTTCGGCGCCGTCGTCGAGGTGACGCGCGACGGCGAGCACGTCGCGACGCTCGAGCCTTCGCGCAACTACTACTCGGGGATGAGCGACCCGGCGCTGGGCCCGGTCGCCGGCTTCTTCGAGGGCGAGACGACGAGCGAGGTCGGGCGCCGCGACGGCCTCGGCGGCGACGTCTGGGTCGCGATGCAGCCCGACCTGGCGCCGCTGCGCGGCGACATCCGCGAGGCCGACGAGCGGATCATGAAGCTGACCCGCGACCTGCCCCCGAACGATCCCGAGTCCGCGGGCTTCGCGAGCGGGCTCCAGGGCCTCGCCGTCGGCGCGCTCGCGGAGCGCTACACGTCCGACCCGCCGCCGGCCAACTTCCGCGTCAACGTCAACCCGCTCGTCGTCTGGATATGGCTCGGCGGCGCGATCGCGATCGGCGGCGCGCTGATCGCGCTGTGGCCGTCGCCCGCCGCGAGGCGCCGCCGCGTCGCCGACGTCCAGGCCGCGCGCCTGGCCCGCGACCTCGGGCGCGCCGAGATCTAGGGCCGGCCGCCGCCGCCCTCCTAGGCTTCCGCTCCAGATGACCATCTAATGGACGTGCTCGCGTTTCTGCTCGTTGCCGTGGTCCTGCTCGCCGTCGTCGCGTTCGTGAGCGAGCCGCTGCGCCGTGCCGAGGCGCCCGACGACGATCTCGAGGACCCGCGCGTCGCCGACCTCGAGGCGCGCAAGGAGGCCAAGTACCGCGAGATCCGCGACGCCGAGCAGGACCATGTGTCGGGGAAGCTCTCGGACGAGGACTTCGAGCGCCAGGACGCCGAGCTGCGCGCCGAGGCGATCGAGATCCTCGACGAGCTCGACCGCGTGGGCGCCGGCCGCGAGCGCAAGCGCGAAAGGCCGCCCCTGAGCGGCCTATCGCGCCGTGGCTAAACTGCCGCGCGTGGAAACGTTCCTCGGGATAGTCCAGGTCGCGATCGCGATCATCCTGATCTTCCTCGTGCTGCTGCACCGCGGCGGGCGCGACACGGGCCTCTCCGGCGCGTTCGGCGTCGGCGGCGGCGGAAGCTCGCTCGGCGGCGGCTCGCTCGTCGAGCGCAACCTGGACCGCTGGACGGTCTTTTTCGGGATCCTGTTCGCTCTGAACACGATCGTCCTGCTCAAGATTTGAGCCCCGCGCGCCTGTCGCGCGCGCTCGCTTTCCTCATGCTGGCGCCGCTCGTGGGCTGCGGCGGCGACGACGAGCAGACCCCGGGTCCCGGCAGTGCCGTGTCCGGTGGCGGGACGCTCACCTACGCGATCGCGGACCACGTGCGCGAGCTCGACCCGCTGCTGGCGGGCTCGCCCGACGAGCAGCTCGTCACGCGCCAGATCCACGAGCCGCTCGTCGCGAGCCTCGCGGCCCCTTTCGGCGACGCCCGCCGCTCCCGCGGGCTCGCGATCTCGTGGCGCTCGACGCCGGACAGCGAGATCTGGAGCTTCCAGCTGCGAAAGGGGATCCGCTTCCAGGACGGCGTGCCGCTCAACGCCTCCGCGATCCTCGCCAACGCCGAGCGCTGGCGGACGCTTCCCGCGGGCCGCGAGCTGATCCCGGAGCTCGTCGCGGCCGACGCCCCGCGCCCTGACCTCGTGCGCTTCATCCTCTCGAGCCCGGTGCCCGACTTCCCCGAGCGGCTCGCATCGCCGCGCCTGGGGATCGTCTCGCCGCGCTCGCTGCGCCCGCATTCGGGGACGGGCGCGGAGCTGCCGGCGCCGAGCGCTCGGGAACGGGCCCGTTCGAGCTGCGCGAGGGCGCACCGGCCGGCTCGGTGCTCGTCGCGGCGAACACGAGCTGGTGGGGAACGCGCCTCGGCCTCGGCCCGGCGCTCGACCAGGTCCAGTTCGAGGTCGAGCCGAGCCGCGAGCGCCGCGTCGGCCTCCTGGTCGCGGGCGAGGTCCAGGTCGCGGGCGCCCTCGCTCCGGGCGACGTCGCCGAGCTGCGGCGCGACCCGCTGCTCACATATCTGCGCGGCGGCGACGGCAGCGTCCTCGGGCTCGAGCGCTCGGTGCGCGGGATCCAGTCGGCGACCGCGACCGAGCCGCTCTCGGACGTCTGGCTGACCGTGGTGGGCTCGCAGGACTAGCGAGTGCCACATCACATGCTGCTCGCGGCAGAGCCGCGACCGGATACGTGTGCGAGGCTTCGCCGGTGCCTGGCCGCGACGGTGAAGACGAGCTCCGCCCCGACCTCGCCGAGGTCCTCGAGCGCCGGGCGCTGACCGGCGACGAGGCCCGGCCCGAGGCCGTCGAGCGCCGCCACGCGCGCCGGCCGCCGCACGGCGCGCGAGAACGTCGCCGACCTCGTCGACCCGGGCACGTTCGTCGAGTACGGCGGGCTCGCGATCGCGCCGCAGCGCGCGCGGCGCGAGCTGCGCGAGCTGCTCGAGCGCACGCCCGCCGACGGCCTCGTCGCGGGCGTCGGGCGCGTCAACGGCGACCTCTTCGGCGATCGCGCCTCGTGCGCGGTGCTGTCGTACGACTACACCGTGCTCGCGGGCACCCAGGGCGCGATGGGTCACAAGAAGAAGGACCGCCTCTTCGAGCTGATCGAGCGCATGCGCCTGCCGACCGTCTTCCTCGCCGAGGGCGGGGGAGGGCGCCCCGGCGACACCGACTTCGCGGTGGTGTCGGCGCTCGAGACCCGGGCGTTCGCGCTCTGGGCGCGGCTCTCGGGGATCGTGCCGCGGATCGCGATCGTCGCCGGGCGCTGCTTCGCCGGCAACGCCGTGATCGCCGGCAGCGCCGACCTGATCGTCGCGACCGAGGACGTCTCGCTCGGCATGGGCGGCCCGGCGATGATCGAGGGCGGCGGGCTCGGCAAGGTCGATCCCGACGACGTCGGCCCCGCGGACGTCCAGGCGGCCAACGGCGTCGTCGACGTGCTCGTCGCCGACGAGGCCGAGGCGGTCGCGGTCGCCAAGCGCCTGCTGTCGTACTTCCAGGGCGCGACCGACCCCGGCCCCGAGCCCGACCAGGCGAAGCTGCGCGATCTCGTGCCCGAGCGCCGGCGCCGCGCCTACGACGTCCATCCCGTGATCGAGACGCTCGCCGACGAGGGCTCGGTCACGTTCCTGCGCGAGCGCTTCGCGCCGGGGATGGTGACGGCGCTGGCCAGGATCGAGGGCCGGCCGGTCGGGCTGGTCGCCAACAACTCGATGCACCTCGCGGGCGCGATCACGAGCGACGGATCCGACAAGGCGGCGCGCTTCATGCAGCTCTGCGACGCCTTCGAGCTGCCGGTGATCTCGCTGATCGACACGCCGGGGATGATGGTCGGCCCGGACGCCGAGGCGACCGGGCTCGTGCGCCACTGCTCGCGGCTGTTTCTGACCGGCGCCGCGCTGCGCGTCCCGTTCGTCGCGGTGATCCTGCGCAAGGCCTACGGGCTCGGAGCCCAGGCGATGGCCGCGGGGAGCATGCACGAGCCGCTCCTGACCGTCGGCTGGCCGACCGCCGAGCTCGGCGCGATGGGCCTCGAGGGCGCCGTCAAGCTCGGCTTCCGCCGCGAGCTCGAGGCGATCGAGGACGAGAGCGAGCGCGAGGAGCGCATCCGCGACCTGACCGCCGCCGCCCACGAGCACGCCAAGGCGCTCAACGCCGCGACGCTGTTCGAGCTCGACGACGTCATCGACCCGGCCGAGACGCGGCGCCTGATCTCGGCGACGCTGGAAGCGGCGGGCTCGACGGACCGGCGCGGCGGCCACAGGTTCGTGGACGCCTGGTAGTTCGGGCGCCGGCTCGTCGCACCCTTGTCTCTGCCCCTATGACCGGGCCGCGGCCCGGAACTAATCGGTCGCCGCGGGCGCCGGGCTGGGAGAGCGCGGCAACGCCCCGGCGCGCAGCGCGTACACGAATGTGAGCGCGACGACCCCCGCCGCGAGCAGGCACGGAAGCACGTCGCCCGCGACACCCGCCAGGGCACCTCCGCCGACGCTTCCCGAGACCTGGCCACCGGCCCAGGCGACGTTGATCAGCCCCGCCGCGAGGCCCTGCGGCAGGCCCGTCGCCGACGCGGCGTCACTGAGCATCGTCATCGCCGGCGGGAAGCAGAACCCCGACCCGATCGCGATCGCGACGAGCGCGGCGACCACCAGTCCGAGGGCGTCGGGGAGGGGGAGGATTGCGGTCGCGACGCCCAGGACCACCAGTCCGATGACGTAGGGACGCAGGCGGCCGACGCGGTCCGAGAGGCGCCCGACGATAGGCGCCGTCAGCGCCTCGCAGGCGGCGCCGATGATGAACCCGCCCGCGACCAGGGTCGCGCTTCCTCCCAGCTCGTCGATCCGAAGCGGAACGAGCACCACGATCAGCCCGAAGACGATCGCGGGCGCCGCGACGAACCAGGTGCGCGCGCAGGACCGCCGGCTCGAGGAGCGTCGCGCGGAACTCGCCCAGCTCCCTCGGGTCGCGCCCCGGGTCGGGCATTCGCATTGCGGCGACCCCGAGCGCGATCGTCACCACCGCGACGCATGAGAAGACGACCTCGGTGCCGGCGCTGTCGGCGAGCGCGCCGATGGCGGGCCCGAACAGCTCCCCGGCGACCGCGACGCCGAGGATGCCCCCGATCACGGAGCCGCGCCGCGACTTCGGCGCCGCGAGGATCACCCAGGTCAGCGCCCCCGACCACGCCAGGGCGCTGGAGACGCCCTGTCCGAACCGCGCCGCGTCGAGCACGACGATGTCCTCGCCGAATCCGAAGGCGACGCACGACGCCCCGAGCAGAGCGAGCCCGGCGAGCAGTGTGGGGCGGGCCCCCACCCGCGCCGCCATCAGGCCGGCGGGCAGCGACGCGATCAGCGTGCCGGCGGCGAAGGAGCCGGAGAGAATCCCCGCCGCGCCCTTCGACAGCCCCAGGTCGTCGGCGTAGGCGGGCAGAAGCGGCGTGATCGCCGTGAAGAACATGACGTCGAGAAAGACGACGACCGATGCCAGGACGAGCAGGCGGCGCATCGATTCATCGTGACAGCGCCCGGCGGGTGCCCGATGCTCAGATGTCGGCTTCGTCCAGGAAGGCGATCAGCTCGGCGGCGCAGCGCTGCGGCTCGTCCTCATAGAGGAAATGTCGAACGCCCTCGAGCAGTACGAGCGTCGCGCGGGCGGTCTCATCCGCGAAGCGCCGCGCGTAGTCGACCGGAAGGAAATCGTCCGCCTCGCCCCACAGGACCAGCACGGGCACGTCGAGCGTCGTCAGCTTCTCCCAGTAGGGCTCTACCTCGGCGAGGTCGAAGGAGCGATAGAGCTCGAGCATTCCGCGCCGGCCCTCGGCGCTCGTGAACGCCTTCCAGTACTCGTCCATCGCGGTCTCGTCGATGGCGTCGGAAGCCTCCTCGAGCAGGGTCGCGAACCCCTCGCGCGAGAGGCTGTCCACCAGCGCCTCGCCCTGGCCCGGCGTCCGCATCGTCTCCGCGATCTCGATCCACTGGTGATCGGGAAAGAACCCGGTGTTGCTGATCACGACGCCCGCGACGGCGTCAGGGTGCTCGGCGCGCCCAGCGCAGGCCGATCACGCCACCGGTGTCATGTACGACGAGCACGACCCGGTCGAGCCCGAGATCGCGCCGAAAGCCGCTCCACCGCTTCGACGTGGCGCTCGAGGGTCCCGGGCGGGTCGGGTGGGGAGTCGCCGAATCCGAAGAGATCGGGCGCCACCGCCCTGCGCCCCGACGACGCGAGCGCGGGGAGCAGGTGGCGCCACATATAGGAGCTCTGCGGCCAGCCGTGGATGCAGAGGACGGGCGAGCGGTCCGACGCCTCGGCGGGCTCGGCCTCCCGGTAGGCGATGTCGCCGGCGCGCTTGACGGCCATCTGGGCCACGCTACGCAAGCTACCTAACGTAGAACTACGGACATGGCTCAAACCAAGGCAGTCATCGTCGACGCCGGCGGGCGCGATCTGCGGGTGTCCAACCCCGATCGCGTGATCTTCCCGAAGACGAAGGGCTCGCCCGCGGTCACGAAGCTCGACGTCGTCGAGTACTACCTCTCGGTCGAGGACGGCATCATGCGAGCGCTCGGGCGGCGGCCGACCACGCTCGAGCGCTGGCCCAAGGGCGTGCACCCGGGGATCGTCCTCTCGACGCGCGAGAAGGGCGGCGGCGACGCCTTCTTCCAAAAGCGAGTTCCGCGGGGCGCTCCGGACTATCTCGAGACCGCCCGCATCGAGTTCCCGTCGGGGCGCCATGCGGACGAGATCTGCCCGACGGAGATCGCGGTCGTCGGCTGGGCGGCTCAGATGGGGACGATCACATTCCATCCGTGGCCGGTTCGCAGCGACGACGTCGACCACCCCGACGAGCTGCGGCTCGACCTCGACCCGCAGCCGGGTACGGATTTCGCGGACGCCGTGCGCGTCGCCGCCGAGGCACACGTACTCCTCGACGAGCTCGGTTTCGAGGGCTTTCCGAAGACCTCGGGAGGGCGCGGCGTGCACATATACGTCCGGATCGAGCCCCGCTGGACGTTCACGGACGTTCGCCACGCCGCGATCGCCTTCGGCCGCGAGCTCGAGCGGCGCCTTCCCGACGAGGTGACGACCAAATGGTGGAAGGAGGAGCGCGGCGAGCGAATCTTCGTCGACTACAACCAGAATGCCCGCGACCGCACGATCGCCTCCGCCTACAGCGTCCGGCCGAAGCCCGGTGCGCCGGTCTCGGCGCCCGTGACATGGGACGAGCTCACCGGGGTCGCGCCCGAGGACTTCACGGTCGCGACGATGCCCGCGCGCTTCGCGGAGGTCGGCGACCGTCACGCGGCGATCGACGACAAGGCCCACTCGCTCGAGCCGCTGCTCGAGATGTACGAGAGGGACGAGCAGGGCGACATGCCCTATCCGCCCGACTACCCGAAGATGCCCGGCGAGCCGAAGCGCGTCCAGCCCTCGCGCGACACGGACCGCAAGAAGAGCGGCAAGAAGAAGTAGGGGGACGCCGTTACGGCGACTGCGGCAGCTTCTTGGCGCCGCGCCTGGTGACCGGGTTGGAGGGCGGGGGGACGACCGGCCCGATGTCTCCGTCGGGCGCCTCGTCGAGGTCCACGATCACCGGCGCGTGATCGCTCGGCCCCTTTCCCTTGCGGGCCTCCCGGTCCACCCATGCCGCCCGGACGCGATCGGCGACCGGCGCGCCGGCGAGCACGAGGTCGATTCGCATCCCGAGGTCCTGATGAAACATCCCCGCCCGGTAGTCCCAGTAGCTGAAGACCCGCTCGTCCGGCCAGCGATCGCGCACGACGTCGCGCAACCCGAGCGCCTGGAGCTCCGCCAGGGCGTCCCGCTCGGCGGGGGTCACGTGAGTCTGGCCCACGTAGGCCTCGGGGTCGAACACGTCGGCGTCGGTCGGCGCGATGTTCATGTCGCCGCACAGGACCGTCTCGTCGGGGCCGCCCGAGAGCGTCTCCCGCAGCGAGGCCAGCCACGCGAGCTTGTACTCGAAGTGCTCCGAGTCCGGCACGCGGCCGTTCGGCACGTACACGGACGCCACCCGGATCCCGTCGCACGTCGCCGAGATCGCGCGCGCCTCCGGGTCGGGGAAGCCGGGCGCCCCGGGGAGCCCCGGCACGACGTCGTCCAGACCCACCCGCGAGAGGATCGCGACTCCATTCCAGGTGGCCTCACCATGCACCGCAACGGAGTACCCACGGTCGTCGAGCTCGGCGCCGAGCAGGTCGCGGAACGCATCGTCGGTGAGCTTGGTCTCCTGCAGGCAGACGACGTCGGGCCGCCGCTCGTCCAGCCAGGGCAGCAGACGCGGCGCGCGCTGCTTGACGGAGTTGACGTTCCAGGTCGCGATTCGCACCGCGATCCACGGTAGCGGCGCGCGACACTGCCCAATGACGATGACCTCGGTCGAGAGGAGACCTCTGGTGCTGATCTCCCTGGCGCTTGGCGTGGTTGTCCTCCTCGTGGTGCCGCTACACGCCGCCTTTCGTGCCGACGAAGGCGTCCTCGCGGCTGACGACTACCTACGGCCTGCCTGTCGGACGCCTGTTCACGTGTTCCCGGAGCCGATCTGTCCCGAGGTTGTCGCGGGAGAATCGCCGGCTACCGTGTTCTTCGCGCTCCTGGTCGTGCCGCTGGCCGCTTTCCGTCCCGGTCGTGGGCGCTTCTTGGCCATCGCCGTGGCCAGCGCAGCGCTGGCGGCCGTCCAGGTTGTGGCTGCGTTTGCCGTCAGCTTCCCCGCGGTCGACGGAGAGCGACCATCCCCGTTCGAGGCCGACGCGGGTTGTGGGCTCGTGAACTGCGGCCTCGACCACACGATCTTTCACCTGGTGCAGGTCGTCTTCCTGCTGGCGATGACGCTGATGGCCTACCGGCTCTACCGAGGGGCGCGCGAGCAGGACCACTCGGCCTAGGTGATCAGCGATCCAGTCGGCGCCCAGTGGCTGCTTGCCTATGCGGCTGAGAGGAGTCGAACCTCCACGGACCTTTCGGTCCACAAGGCCCTCAACCTTGCGCGTCTACCAGTTCCGCCACAGCCGCGAGGGACCGACGATTCTAGTCGGCGGCCATCGGCGCTCTTGGTGACCTTTCTTGCACGCGGGGCGATTGCCCTTGTATCCGTCCGCAGGGGCCCCTAGCATCCGAACATGTGTTCCCCGCTATGATCGATCCCGGTTCCCGAGAGGAAGGCTTGATGTGGACCTGACGAACCGCCAGAAGGAGATCTTCGACTTCATCAAGCGCTACCTGCGCAAGCATGGCTACCCCCCGACGGTGCGCGAGATAGGCAAGGCGCTCGGGCTCCATTCGCCCTCGACCGTGCACGCGCACCTCGCGAAGCTCGAGGCGTCCGGCCTCCTGCGCCGCGACCCGAGCAAGCCGCGCGCGATCGAGCTGATGGTCGACAAGGTCAAGCGCGCCGTGCGCCCCGGGACGCCGCTCGTCGGCAACGTCGCCGCCGGCGCGCCGATCCTCGCCGAGGAGAACATCGAGGACTACCTCCAGGTCCCATCCGTGATCGGCGGCGAGGACGACGACGACTACGTCCTCCGCGTCCGCGGCGACAGCATGGTCGGCGCCGGCATCCTCGAGGGCGACTACGTGGTCGTGCGCCCCGCGCAGACGGCGAGCAACGGCGAGATCGTCGTCGCCCTGATCGAGGACGAGGCGACCGTCAAGCGCTACTTCAAGGAGCGCAACGGGGTCCGCCTCCAGGCCGAGAACCCCGACTACGAGCCGATCCGAAGCAAGGACGCCAAGGTGCTGGGCAAGGTCGTCGGAGTCTTCAGGAAGGTCTGATCGTGTCCGCCGTCGCCACTTCCGCCCACGAGCGCCACACACACGCCGAGGATGCCCCTGCGGACCGTCCCGCGGAGAGGCTCTTCGAGCCGCACGGCACGACGCTCGAGGACGCGATCCTCGAGCTCTGGGACGACCTCGTCGCCGGGCGCGACGCCGAGTGCCCCGTATGTGGCCACTCGATCTCGATGATCGAGTGCGCGAACTGCGGTTCCGAGCTCTCCTAGCGAGCGGCTGAAAGCGCCCATCCGGCCTGGACACTGCCCCTAGACTCTTAGGTGCAGTCCACGCAGTCGCGGGGGAGGTGAAATCCCCTCGAGGAAAGTCCGGACACCACATAGCGAGGGCGGTGGGTAACGCCCACCCGGGGAAACCCGCGGGAAAGTGCCACAGAAACGACACCGCCGATGGCGCGGCCTCAGCTGAGTCGCGTACAGGCAAGGTTGAAATGGTGCGGTAAGAGCGCACCGGCGTCGCGGTGACGCGGCGTGCAGAGGTAAACCCCGCCCGGTGCAACGCCAAACAGGACCGCTGACCCGGCTCGGCGAGGTCCAGGTAGGCGGCACAGATGGATGACTGCGCACGACAGAATCCGGCTTACAGGACTGCTACCGAGAGGCCCCGCAATTGCGGGGCCTCTCCATTTCCCCCGGGGTACGGGCACCGGGACCCGGCGGGTCGGCTAGGGTCGCTCTTCGGCATGTCGGCTCGTGCACCGGGGAGGCTGGCTGGGACGCTCGTCCTCGTCGTCGCGCTGCTCCTGACCGCCTCGGCCGCGGTCGCGAAGCCAAACAAGCCCGGGAAGCCCAACAAGCCGGCGGCGCCGCAGGCCGCCCAACTCGACCGCTACTCGATCGCCAACGGCTGCTTCGGGCTGCGATCCGAGTCCCTGGGCCGCTTCGTGGTCAAGTCCGGAGGCACATACGGCGCCTCGGCGGGAGGCGTCGGCGATGCCGAGCCCTTCCGCATGCAGGCGACGACGCTGGGGCGCTACCTCTTCTACGGCCCGGCGAGGGATTTCCTGGCGGCTCAGGGCGCCGCCACCGAGGCGGCCGCCGAGCCCAGCGACGCCTCCGACTGGACCGTGGACGGGAGCGTGGGCGCGTTCACGGTCACGAACACCTTCGAGGGCAGCCAGCTCGCCGTCGCCGCCGACGGGGCGCTCGTAACCGTGGCGGCCGGCACCGCCGGGGACGCGGGGCTTTTCGACTTCCGCGAGGCGTCGGGCTGCGCGGTCTACCCCGAGGTCGAGGTGAACGCCACAGGCGGCCCGTCCACGGGATCGCCGATCTACGGCGAGGTCTCGGGACTGCTGGAGGGCCACATGCACGGCATGGCATTCGAGTTCCTCGGCGGGAGGGCGCATTGCGGGCAGCCGTGGCATCGCTTCGGCGCTCCCTACGCGCTCGTCGACTGCCCCGACCACACCGCGAGCGACGGGTGCGGCGCGGTGCTCGAGAACGTGCTCTACGGCAATCCCGCGCGCTGCCACGACCCGACGGGGTGGCCGACCTTCAAGGACTGGCCGCACCCGGAGTCGCTGACCCACGAGCAGTCCTACTACAAGTGGCTCGAGCGGGCCTGGCGCGGGGGCCTGCGCGTCTACGTGAACCTGATGGTCGAAAACCGGGTCCTGTGCGAGCTCTACCCGCTGAAGCAGAACAACTGCGACGAGATGCAGAGCGTCGACCTGCAGATCAAGCGCATCTACGAGATGCAGGATTACATCGACGCGCAGAGCGGGGGCCCCGGCAAGGGCTGGTTCCGGATCGTCGAAGACCCCTTCGAGGCGCGCGAGGTGATCAACCAGGGCAAGCTCGCGGTCGTGCTCGGGATGGAGGTCTCCGAGCCCTTCGGCTGCCGGATCTACAACGGAGAACCGCTGTGCGACGCGGCGGACATCGACGCCTCGCTCGACCACCTCTACGACCAGGGCATCCGCCAGCTCGAGATCGTCAACAAGTTCGACAACGCGCTCACCGGTGTGGCCGGGGACGGCGGCGAGACCGGGACGGTCACGAACACGGGCAACTTCGCCAGCACGGGTCGCTACTGGGACCTCAAGACCTGCCAGGACCCCGAGAACCACGACCACTCCCCGACGGCCGTGGAGCACAACGACGACCTGATCCTCGCCAACGCGCTCAACGGACTGCTGCCCGGCGGGCT
The DNA here is from genome assembly GCA_963838145.1 of uncultured Thermoleophilia bacterium. Lineage (GTDB taxonomy): Bacteria > Actinomycetota > Thermoleophilia > Solirubrobacterales > 70-9 > DASPWW01. Next base: position 97,687 of record CAWIPX010000005.1, on the reverse strand, counting down.
GCTGCCCGTCTACTCCCAGGGACCGCACTGCAACCAGCTCGGGCTCTCCAGTCTCGGCGAGCACGCGATCCAAGGCATCATGGACCGGGGGATGATCTTCGACCCCGACCACATGAGCGTCATCGCGCGCAACCAGGCGCTCGACTTCATCGAGGCACAGGGCTATCCCGGGGTCGTCTCCTCGCACAGCTGGAGCACGCCGAACGCCTACCCGCGCATCTGGGGCCTCGGCGGCGTGATCATGCCCTATGCGGGGTCCTCCGAGGGCTTCGTCGAGAAGTGGCAGAGGGTGCGCGAGCAGTACAGCGGCCGCCAGTACTACGGCATCGGCTACGGCGCCGACATGAACGGCTTCGGCGCCCAGGGTGGCCCGCGGGGCGCAGGGGTGCCCAACCCCGTGACCTATCCGTTCCAATCCTTCGACGGGCAGGTGACGCTCGATCAGCAGCGCTCCGGCGAGCGCGTCTTCGACATCAACACCGACGGGGTCGCCCACTACGGCCTCTATCCCGACTGGATCGAGGACCTGCGAATGCTCGCCGGCGACGAGATCGTCTCCGACATGGGCCGTGGCGCCGAGGCCTACCTACAGATGTGGGAGCGCGTCGAGGGCATCCACCCGGTGAGCTGCGCGGGATGGGACGGCCGCAGGCTGGGCCGCCGCGGCTTCGGGGCGAGGCTGCGCCTCAACCAGAGCCCGCGCCAGGCGCTCGAGAGCGCCGGCCAGCCGGTGAAGCGCACGCGCGTATGGCGCTGGTGCACCTCGGCCGGGGGCGGCGGCCAGAAGGCGGCCGGCGACCGCAACGACGTCGCCGCGGTGTTCACGAAGCGCGACCGGCTCGGGCTGATCCTCAGCTCGATCGCCGGCCAGAAGGCGGGCGGCGTCGCCGTCGGCGCCCGCGTCGGCAAGCTCGAGCGCCGCGGCGCCGAGAAGGTGACGGGAAGGCTCTGGGTCCAGAAGGCAGGGCCCAGGGGGCGCAAGTTCGTTTATCGCATCAAGGGAGGGCGCGTCCGCGCCGTCGGAGTCGCCTCGCGCGCCGTGGCGAAGAAGCCCAAGTCCCTGCGCAAGCACCTCAAGCTCGCGCGACGCGGCTAGAGCCGGCGCCGGCTCGGCGGCAGCGGCGGCGCCCGCTCAGGGGGCGCGGCCGGCCTCGATGCGCTTTTTCCAGCGCCTTTGGCGGCGCCGAGCGTCGGCCATCATCGCCGGGACGAAGCGCACGGCGAGCCCCGGGAAGAGGTCGAAGAGGCGCACGAACGCGCCGCGCCAGCGCGGCACGGTGAGCACGGGCCGCGGCCGGTCCAGGAGGTCGTCGACAGCGGTCGCCGCCTGGGCGGGGCTCATCAGCTGGCCCGAGAACGACGGAGCTGCGTGGGGGTCGTCGAGCTTGCCGGAGATCATCGGCGACCAGATCCCGTCGGGGCACAGCGCCGAGACGTGCACGTCGCGCACGCCCGATCGCCGCAGGTCGGTCAGCGTCCCGATCGAGAACGCGATCGCGGCGTGCTTGGAGGCCGAGTAGAGCGCCTCGCCCGGCGCCGCGACGAGTCCCGCCAGCGAGACGACGTTGATCACGTGGCCGCGCCCCGCCGCGCGCATCACCTCGAGCGCCGCGACGGTGCCGTTGAAGGTCCCGTGTGCGTTGACGTCGAGGACGGTGCGCCGCGTCTCGGCGTCGTGCTCCCAGGTCAGTCCGGTCACCAGCACGCCCGCGTTGTTGACCCAGACGTCGAGCGACCCGAGGCGCTCGACGGTCTCGGCGGCCGCCGAGGAGCACGCCTGCGCGTCGCGCACGTCGAGCGCCGAGCCGAACGCTCCGCCGCCGATCTCCTCGGCGGCCGCGATGGCCGCGGCCTCGTCGATGTCGGTGACGTGGACAGTCAGCCCGCGGCGCGCGAGAACGCGCGCGATCTCCAGCCCCAGGCCGCGTCCCGCTCCTGTGACCAGCGCCGCGCTCACGGCCGCGAGCATAGGTCACCACCACAACTTCACATGCTGGTCGCGGCAGAGCCGCGCTGGAATCGGCGATGGCACCGCGGGCCTCGTGCATGGTGGAGCGCCTGCGTGGCTAAAGGGGGAGGAGGGGAAAGCCGAGCCACGAAACGGGTCAGAGAACGCCCGAACCGGATGACGCGGCGCCCGAACCAGGCCTGGATCTCGTCGTCAGAGCCCTGTTAGGATCCCGCGCCACCGCTGAGTTCCCGCCACATATCCGCGGGAATCGGGGGACCCAAGGCATTGGGGCGAATCGCCGGCATCTGCCGCGTAGCGCTCTCTTTCAGCGCGAGCCCGTCAGCTAACCCCGTAAGCAACGAGAGAGGGCATGGACGAAGGCGTGGCCCCTACGCGGGCCGAGAGACATACCGGACGACGCAGCACGGCCTCGAGCGAGCGCCGGCCCGACCGCGTCGCGATGTGGGCCGTGTTCCTGGGCCTCTTCGCGATGGTCGCGGCGGCCGCGAGCGCCCAGGCCAGCTCCGGCGGCGTCGGAGGCGGCCTTCCCGTGCCCGCGGGATGCTCCGGGCTCGAGTTCGGAACCCGCGCTCTGAAGCTCGGCGACTGCGGCACCGACGTGCAGACGCTCAACCTGCTGCTGAAGTCAAAGCCCGTCGGCACCGGCGTCATCCCGGACGGCCAGTTCGCCGACACGACCGACCAGGCCGTGAAGGCGTTTCAGTCCGAGGCCGGGATCGGCTCCAACGGGGTCGTCGACTCGACGACCCGCAAGGCGCTCAAGAAGAGCATGAACAAGCAGGTCGCGAGCTGGTACGGCCCCGGCTTCTACGGCAACGAGACTGCCTGCGGCGAGGTGCTGACCAAGGAGACCGTCGGCGTAGCCCACCGCAGCCTGCCCTGTGGCACCAAGGTGACCTTCTTCGCGCACGGCAACTGGCAGACCACCCAGGTGATCGACCGCGGCCCATACGTCAAGGGCAGGACCTGGGACCTCACGAGCGCGCTCGCGCAGCAGCTCGGCGTCGTCGCCACCGAAAAGGTGCGCGCCGCCCCCGTAGCCGGCTAAGCCGCCTCGGGGAGGATCTTCGGGTCGGTCTGGTCGTGCGGCAGCGCCGCGGCGTTCGCGATCAGGCTCTGGAACTCGTTCAGCGCCAGGTGCGTGACGGCCTCGAGGATCTGCTCGTCGGTCCAGCCGATCTCGCGCGCCTCCTCGAGTAGGTGGTTCGCGGGCTGGCCCTCGCCGTCGAGGGTCGCCTGGAGGAAGGCCAGCAGGGCGGCCTCTCGCTCGTCACCCGAGTCGAAGCTGCGCGCGCGCGAGACCTCGTCGAGCCCGAGCCCGGCGGCCCGCGCCGTGCGAGCGTGCTGGGCGATGCTGTAACGGTCCTCGCGATACTCGGCGACGGCCAGCGCGATGCGCTCGCGGGTCTGGCGCGGCAGCGTGCCCGCGCGAAGCTCGGAGCGCATGCGTGTGTAGGCGCGCAGGGCGGCGGGAGCGCCCGCGAGCGCGCCGATGAACTTGGAGACGGTGCCGCCGGCCGTGGTGATGCTCTTCAGCAGGCGGGCGCTGGCGTCGGGAGCCGTCAACTCGTCGTGGATGTCAAACCGACTCATGTCTGTCTTGACGGTCATTTTCGGTCCCTTACTTTACTTTTGGCTGGTTACTTACGGGATGTAAGCATACCGGCCGCGGGGGCGGCGGGCAAGGTTGAATACGGCGCGCGCCGCCGTCTGGATCAGGGCCCAGGAGCAACCGCTGAGCCGACCGGGCACACCATGCAATAGGACCCGGCGGGGCAGGCCCTATATCGTGCCGACCCCAATCGGCCGCCAAGCCGCGGCCAGAGTCCCGAAAGGAGCCTCGATGGCAGACCGACCCGAGTCCGCAAGCGACGTCCAGAAGCTGGTTTCTGACTACGACGTGCGCTTCGTCCGTCTGTGGTTCACCGACGTCCTGGGACAGCTCAAGAGCTTTTCGATCAACTCACAGGAACTCGACGACGCCTTCGAGGGCGGGATGGGCTTTGACGGCTCCTCGATCACTGGCTTCAACCCGATCGAGGAGTCGGACATGATCGCGATGCCCGACCCGACGAGCTTCGCGGTCCTGCCGTGGCGGACCGGGGAGAAGGCGACGGGTCGGATGTTCTGCGACGTCCAGGTGCCGGGCGGCGACCCCTACGAGGGCGACCCGCGCTGGATCCTGCGCCGCGCGCTCCAGCGAGCCGAGGACCTGGGGTTCCAGGCCTACAACATCGGCCCCGAGCTCGAGTACTTCTACTTCCGGTCGGCAAAGCCGGAGAGGGGTGAGGAGCCGGAGACGCTCGACGACGGCGGGTACTTCGACCTCACGACGCTCGACGCCGGCTCCGACGTGCGGCGCGAGACGATCCTCGCGCTCGAGCAGCTCGGCATCCACGTCGAGTACGCCCACCACGAGGTCGGGCCCTCGCAGCACGAGGTCGACATGCGCTACAAGGACGCGCTCTCGATGGCCGATGACTGCATGACCTACCGCATCACGGTCAAGGAGTACGCGATGAAACACGGGTGGCACGCGACCTTCATGCCCAAGCCGCTGTTCGGTGAGAACGGGTCCGGCATGCACGTCCACCAGTCGCTCGCGAAGGACGGCGGAAACGCCTTCTTCGACCCCGACGACCAGTACTTCCTCTCCGACACCGCGAAGGCGTTCATCGCCGGCCAGCTCAGGCACGCCCGCGAGATCTCCGCGCTCTTCGCGCAGTGGGTCAACTCCTACAAGCGCCTGGTCCCGGGATTCGAGGCGCCCGTCTACCAGGCGTGGTCGCGGCGCAACCGCTCGGCCCTGATCCGGGTGCCGCTCTATCACCCCGGCCAGGAGGGCGCGACGCGCGCCGAGCTGCGCTGTCCCGACCCGGCCTGCAATCCCTACCTGTGCTTCGCGGGGATGCTGCACGCCGGTCTCGAGGGGATCGAGAAGGGCTACGAGCTGCCCGAGCCGATGGAGCAGAACCTCTACCACCTGACCCCGGAGGAGCGCACCCAGCGCGGGATCGAGCAGCTTCCCGAGACGCTGGGCGAGGCGATCGAGATCGCGGCCGAGTCCGAGCTGGTCCTGCGCACGCTCGGCGAGCACACGTTCAAGCGCTTCGTCGAGATCAAGCGCCAGGAGTGGGAGGACTACCGCGTGCAGGTCACGCCGTACGAGATCGAGAACTTCCTCCCGATTCTCTGACGGCGGCCTGGTGCCGCGGCTGCACGTCCTCGAGGTCTTCGTCTCGCCCGAGGGCGAGGGCGGCAATCCGCTCGGGGTCTTCCTCGACGGGGCCGAGGTGCCCGAGCCAGAGCGCCAGCGCGTCGCCGCCGAGCTGGGGTTCTCGGAGACAGTCTTCGTCGACGACCCCGGCCGCGGCGAGATGCGGATCTTCACGCCGGCGAGCGAGCTGCCCTTCGCCGGCCATCCGTGCGTCGGCACGGCGTGGCTGCTGCGCCGTGACCGCGAGGCCGTCGACGCACTGCGCCCGCCGCCCGGCGAGGTCCGGGTCCGCTACGACGAGGGCGAGCTGGTCTGGATCGCGGCGCCGCCCGAGTGGGCCCCTGAGTTCGACTTCATCCAGCTCGACTCGCCCGGCGACGTGGACGCGCTCACCGAGCCCCCCGGCGAGAGCGAGATGGCGTACTGCTGGGCATGGGACGACGAGGCCGCGGGGACTGTGCGATCGCGCGGCCTCTACCCGGCCGAGGGCATAGCCGAGGACGAGGCGACCGGCGCAGCGGCGCTCGCGCTCGCGGGCGCCCTTGACCGCCCGCTCGAGATCCGCCAGGGCCGAGGGTCGCGGCTCTCGGCGCGACCGCTGGGCGACGGCTTAGTCGAGGTCGGGGGGCTGACGCGGCTCGCCGAGGTGCGCGAGTACTAGAGCGCGGCTCTGCCGCGAGCAGCATGTGAATGTGGTTATTCCAGCTCTGAGGCCGCTCAGGCGAGCCCCGCGGCGCGCTTCGCGGCCTCGGGGTCGAGGTGGAACTCCATCCTGACCAGCCTGCCGTCGCGGACCGTCCACACGGCGCCGGCGGGCTCCGAGACCTCGACCCCGCCGGTCCGCGTCGTGCCGCGCTGGCGGGCGAGGATGAACACCTGGCCGGGGTCTCCCTCGGTGATCTCCTCGAGCTCGATCGTGTAGCGCTCGTAGGCCTCGATCCACTCGCGCCACGCCTGGACGAAGCCCTCGGGCCCCGAGTAGGTGAGCCTGCCGCGCGGGCCGGCGTAGTCGGGCGCGACCATCACGCACTCGAGGTCGTCGGCCGCGACCTCCAGGAGCAGCGCGCGCAGCCGCGCAAGCGATTCGTCGTCGTGGAGGGTCTCGACCACGTCGTCGGCGAGCAGCTCGTTGCCGAGCCTCGCCACGAGCTCGATCGCGTCGTCCTGCATGCAGGGCATTATCGCTGCGTGCCGGAGGCCAAGACAGTACGTCCAGGCAAGCGGGCCTCGGCTCACAACCTGGCCCGTGGCGCCCGATGAGACAGGCGTGAGCAGGGTTCCCGAATATCGCGGGCCCTTCGGCGTACGCGAAGCCGAGAGGCTGCTGTGGCGGGCGGGGTTCGGCCCCTTCCCGGGCGAGGCGGAGAAGCTGGCGAAGGCCGGCCTCAAGCGTGCCGTGCGCGCGCTCACGCACCCCAAGGGGAACGCGGCGCTCTACGGGCCCGAGCCCAGCGACGACGACGGCAACCCGCTCGCTCCCTTCGACGCCTACGGCCACGACATGCTCTGGTGGCTCGACCACATGGTGCGCTCGAATCAGCCGCTGGTCGAGCGCATGGCGTTGATCTGGCACGACTGGTTCGCGACCGGCGACGTCGACTCGCAGCGCCTTGGCATCGGCCAGATCGAGCTCTTCAAGCGCCGCGGACTGAGCTCCTTTCGCAAGCTGCTGCTCGACGTCACGCGCGACCCGGCGATGCTCGTCTGGCTCTCGGGTGTCGAGAACACCAAGGAGGAGCCGAACGAGAACTACGGCCGCGAGCTGATGGAGCTGTTCACGCTGGGTGCCGCGGACCCCGCAACCGGATACCCGTACAGCGAGGACGACGTCCGCGAGCAGGCGCGCGCGCTCACCGGCTGGAGCGCCGACTATCAGGACGATTTCGGCTACACGAGCTTCTACTTCGACCGCGAGCTCCACGACTCGGGCCGCAAGCGGATCTTCGGCAAGAAGGGCAACTTCGACTGGCGCGACGCGTGCGACCTCTGCCTGCGCCACAAGGCGCACGCGCCGTACTTCGTCGAGAAGCTGTGGAGCTACTTCATCCCGATTCCCCCCTCGGGCCGCACCCGCAAGGCGCTCCAGGCCCTCTACCGTCGCAACGACTACGCGGTCCGCCCAGTGGTCGAGGCGATCCTCAAGCACCCCGCCTTCTACAAGGGGCCGGCCCTGGTCAAGCCGCCCGTGGTCCAGATCGCGGGGATGCTCAAGGCGCGCGGGCGCGGCGTCGACACCGAGTCGTGGACGTGGGTCAGCGATCTCGCGGGGATGCGGCCATTCGACCCGCCCAACGTCGCGGGCTGGGACGAGACGCGCTGGCTCGACACGTCCACCTTCCGCGGGCGCTGGACGGCGGCGGGGCGCATCCTGCGCGAGGAGGACATCGACCCCTCCGAGGACTACCCGGCCACCGAGACGACCGACGAGGCGCTCGCGCAGGCGCTCGCCTACTGGGGCAACCCGACGCTCTCCCCAGCCACCCACGCCGAGCTCGCCGGCTTCAGCGACCGCGTCGCCGCGGCCGCGACCAGGCCCTCGCAGCAGGACCAGTACCGCGCCCTGCGCCAGAACGCGCTGCGGATGCTGATCGCGACCTCCCCCGACCTGATGGCCAGCTGATGGGCTGCTGCAATGAGCACACCCGCGCCACGTTCCTGCGCCGCGCCGCCGCCGAGGCGGGGCGGGGCCTCCCGGCGATCGAGGGCGGAATGCCGGCCCCCGCCGGGACGGGGGTCTCGCGGCGCTCGTTCCTGAGCCGCTCGGGCGCGGCCCTGCTCTCGGTCTACGGAGCGTCGAAGCTCGGGTTCAGCCAGCTCGAGGCGGGAATCGCCGCGGCCCAGGGAGGCAGCGACCCGGTGATCGTCAGCGTCTTCCTCGAGGGGGGCATCGACTCGCTCTCGGTCCTGGCGCCGGTCGAGGACCCCAACTACCGCGCCTGGAGGCCGACGCTGGCGCTCGGCGCCGGCGAGGGCACCGGCTTCGCCGAGGACGGCAGGCTGCGCTGGCATCCCGCCGCCGCCGAGCTCGAGGTCCTTCACCGCGAGGGCAAGATGGCGGTGGTGCCCGCGATCGGCTACAGCGGCGCCGACCAGTCGCACTTCACCTCGCGCCACTACTACGAGGTCGGCGAGCTCAACACGAGGACGCGGACCGGCTGGATGGGACGCTACCTCGACGCCGTCGGCACCTCGGACAACCCGCTTCAGGGCGTCTGCCTCGACGGCCGGCTGTCGCCGGTGATGGCAACCGGCTCGGTCCCGGTCGCCTCGATCGACGGTCCCTGCTTCGACCTCTACGCGCCGGGAGTCTGGGGCGAGGTCGAGGAGCTGATGTTCGACGCCGTGGCGCGGATGGGCGGCGTCCACAACGCGGGCCCCGACATCGGCCTCCAGCAGGCCGGGCGGGTCGCGTCGCACGCGATGACGCTGAAGGCGCAGCTCCAGCCGTTCTGCGAGTACGACGTCGTAGCGCCCGTCGAATACCCCGACGAGGACTTCGCCGAGAACCTCGCCGGGCTCGCGGCGATGCTCTCCGCCGGGCTGCCGATCCGCTGCGCGGCGCTCGACGCCAACTCCGACTACGACACCCACGACAACCAGGCCGAGAGCTTCGGCGAGGACCTCTCGGTCGCCGCCAAGAGCCTGCTCGCCTTCCAGCGCGATCTCGAGGTCCGCGGGCTGGCGGGGCGCGTGGTGACGCTCGTCTGGTCGGAGTTCGGCCGCCGGCCGAAGGAGAACGGGTCGCGCGGCACCGACCACGGGGCGGGAGGCCTCGCGATGGTGATCGGCAGCCGCGTCAACGGCCAGATGATCGGCGAGTTCCCTGGCCTCGACCAGCTCGACGAGGACCAGAACATGCGCCACACGCAGGACTTCCGCGGCGTCTACTCGGCGCTGCTCGAGCAGTGGTTCGGCGTAGACGCAGCGGCGGTGATCCCGGGCTCGGGCGAGTTCACCCGTCCCGCGCTGATCCATTGAGCACCCGCGCTCGTCTCGCCGTCGGCTTGGCGCTCCTGCTGGCGGGGCTCTCCGCGTCGGCCGACGCGGCAAGGCCGCCGCCCGCTCCCAGCCGCCTGCTCGTCCGCGGCGAGGAGTTCAACCTCCTGCTCTCGCAGCTCAAGCTCAACCCGGGCAACGCGATCGTCCAGTTCCAGAACGCCGGCGAGGATCCCCACGACCTCTGGATCCAGCGCATCGGCGCCCCCGAGCAGTTCTCGATCGGCGAGCTGGTGCCGGGCGACGTCGGGGAGCTGAGCCTGCGCCTCGAGCGCGACTCGCGCTACGAGCTGTGGTGCTCGCTGCCGAATCATCGCGAGCTGGGAATGGAGGCGAGCCTGCGCGTGCGGCGCAAGCGCCGCTAGCCAGACCGGATATCACTGCTACTCGACGGTCGAGAGCAGAAAGGCGAGGGCGAATCCCAGGGTCGTGACGAGCCCCGCCGCCTTGCCGCCGTTGTCCAGCGCCTCGGGGAACATCGTGTCGGCGAGCATCGTCAGCACGGCCCCGGCGGCGAAGGCCTGCAGTCCCCCGATCGCGTTTCCCGAAGCCCCGTCGAGGAGGACGTAGCCGAGCGCTGACGACGCGCCGCACACCAGGACGACCAGCGTCCAGACCCGGAGGATGTAGCCGGTGCCGTGCTTGGCCTTCATCCCCGAGGCGGAGGCGAAGCCCTCGGGGAGGTTCGACAAGAACACCGCCGCGAGCACGGGCACGCTCACGGCCGGGTCCTCGAGCAGGCCGATCCCGATCACAGCCGACTCCGGGATTCCGTCGAGGATGGCGCCGAGCAGCAGCGCCGAGGCCGGGAGCGCCGCCTGGCCCCCGGTCAGGCTCATTCGCTTCCTTCCCGCCGCTCCCCGGCGCTCGACGAGATGATCGCCCGCGAAGTAGGCGAGAGCGCCGGCCGCGAGGCCGAGGGTGACGGCGTCGGCACCGCCCAGGCGGTAGGCGTCACGTGTCAGCTCGAAGGTCAGGGCGCTCACCAGCGTTCCGGCTCCGAACGCGAGTGCGAGACCGGTGAACTTGAGATGCGGCTTGAGGTACGCGCCGAGGATCGCGCCGATCAGCAGCGACGAGCCTCCGACGAGCCCCCAGAAGAAGGCCTCTCCCATGGCGGGAACCTATCGGGCGATCAGTCGTCGCCGAGGGCGCCTGCGAGCTCCGCGACATCGGTCACGGGCGCGCGGCAGGCGAAGTGCTCGCAAACGTACGCCGCCGGCCGCCCGGACGACGGCGACGCGCTGGATCATCAGCTCGGGGCGCTCGCTGCCCTCCTCGCCGCCGGCGAGCACGACGCGCGGGCGAAAGCGCGAGCGGACAACCGCCGCGAGGTCGGCGAGCGACTCGGCCACGGGGCCGTTCGCGGGCGCGACCAGGGCCACCTCGCGGACGCCCCCGAGGTGGAAGTCCATCGCGCGCAGCAGGTTGGCGAGCGCCTGGGGATGGCGGGTCGCGGCGCGGTGAAGCAGGCTCAGCACCCCGGCCGCGTTGCGCTCGTACTCGGCCTCGCCCGTGAGCGCGGCGAGGCGCAGGAGGCCGAGTGCGGCGGCCGAGTTGCCCGACGGGATCGGGTGGTCGTCGAGGTCCTTGCGGCGCGCGACCAGCTCCTCGTGGTCGCTCGCGGTCATGAAGAAACCGCCGTTCTCCGAATCGGCGAAGAGGGCGATCATCCGGTCGCGCCGTCTCGCGCGCGGCGTCGAACCAGCGCACGTCGAAGGTCGCCTCGTAGAGCGTCAGCAGTGCCTCGAGCAGGTAGGCGTAGTCCTCGAGGTAGCCGTTGAGCTTCGCCTCGCCGTCCTTGAAGGTGCGCAGCAGGCGGCCCTCGGAGTCGCGCATCTCGCTCCAGACGAACTCCGCCGCGGCGACGGCGGCGTCGAGGTAGTCGCGGCACGGAAGCGCGGCCCCCGCGTCGGCGAGCGCCGAGATCATCAGGGCGTTCCACGACAACAGGCGCTTGTCGTCGCGGCCCGGCCACACGCGCCGCGAGCGCTGGCTGTAGAGGGCGCGACGGACCTCCTCGTACCACTCCGGCGGGTCGTCGTCCGGCGCTCCGCCGGGCAGGTGGAGGATGTTTCGTCCCTCGAAGTTGCCGCGCTCGGTCACGCCGAAGTAGCTCATGACGTCGTCGGCACGGTCCTCGAGGCCCTTGGCGGCGAGCGCCTCGCGGATCTCGTCGGGCGTCCAGACGTAGAAGCGGCCCTCCTCGCCCTCGGAGTCGGCGTCGAGCGCCGACTGGAAGCCGCCCTCGGGCCCGCGCATCTCGCGCAGTGCCCACTGCAGCGTCTCCTCGGCAACCCGGCGGTAGCGCTCGTGCCCGAGCACCTGCCATCCGTGCAGGTAGGCGCGGGCGAGCAGCGCGTTGTCGTAGAGCATCTTCTCGAAGTGCGGGACGAGCCATTCGGCGTCGACCGAATAGCGCGCGAAGCCCCCGCCGACCTGGTCGTAGATGCCGCCGGCCGCCATCCGGTCGAGGGTCAGCTCGACCGCGTCCGTCTGCCCGTGGGTCAGAAGGAGCTCGAGCGCCGACGCGGGCGGGAACTTGGGCGCCCCGCCGAAGCCGCCGTTCTGCATGTCCGCCTCGCGCGCGCAGCTCGCGCACCGCGTCGCGGACCATTCCCGCGTCGAGCGGATCCCTCGACGGCTCGAGGCGCCCGACCGCCGACAGCTGCTGGCGCACGCGCGGCGCCGCGGCGCGGATCTGCTCGCGCTGGGTCGCCCACGACTGGACGATCGCCTCCATGACCATCCGGAAGCTCGGCATGCCCTGGCGCGGCTCGGGCGGGAAGTAGGTGCCGCCGTAGAACGGGACGCCGTCGGGGTCCAGGAACGCGGTCAGCGGCCAGCCGCCGTGGCCGGTGATGCCCTGCACGGCCTCCATGTAGATCGAGTCGAGGTCGGGGCGCTCCTCGCGGTCCACCTTGACGGGGACGAAGTTGGCGTTCATGAACGCCGCGGTGTCGTCGTCCTCGAACGACTCGCGCTCCATCACGTGGCACCAGTGGCAGGCCGAGTAGCCGATCGAGAGCAGGATCGGCTTGTCCTGGCTTCGCGCTCGCTCGAGCGCCTCGGGCCCCCACGGGTGCCAGTCGACCGGGTTCTCGGCGTGCTGGAGGAGGTAGGGGCTGGACTCGTCCGCGAGGCGGTTGGCCATCGAATCCAGGCTACCCGGGGCTGGCGGAATACCTAACTGCACATGCTGCTCGCGGCAGGGCCGCGACTCAGTACCTACCTGGCGGTCACGTCGCGCGCGAACTGCTCGAGCGCGTTCGCGAAGCGCTCGAGGTCGTCGTCGCCGTGGGCGATCGAGATGGTCCATTCCTCCTCGACGCCCGGGGTCATGAAGACGCCGTTGTTCATGTGGTAGAGCCACGCAAGGGTCGAGAGGTCGCCGTCGACCTTGGTCAGGTAGTCGCGGTACTCGCGGATCGGCTCGGGGGCGAAGATCACACAGCCCTTCGCTCCGAGGCCCTGGGTGTAGGCGGGGAGCCCGTATTGCTCGATGATCTCGTCGCAGCGCGCCATCAGCTTGTCGTTGGAGGCCTCGAGCTTCGCGTAGGCGTCGCCGGTGAGCACCTCGGTGAGCGTCGCCTCGGCGGCCGCCATCACGAGCGGATTGCCGTTGAAGGTCCCGTACTGGTGCACCCTGCCGCTCGAGATGAGCTCGGCCAGCTCCTCGGTCATGCCGACGGCGCCGCCGGGATAGCCGCCGCAGGTCGCCTTGGCGAGGGTGATGATGTCGGGCGTGACGCCGAAGCGCCGCGTCGCTCCGCCGGGCGAGATCGTGGCGCCGGTCTTGACCTCGTCGAAGATCAGCTTCACGCCGTGCTCGGCGGTCAGCTCGCGGACCCTCTCGAGGTAGCCCGCGACGGGCGGGATGATGTTGATGTTCATCATCGCCGGCTCCATGATCAGCCCGGCGACCTTGCCCTCGAGCTTGCCGAGCACGCTCTCGAGCGCGGCGGCGTCGTTGAAGGGGACGGCGCGCGTCAGCTCGGTCAGCGCGCGCGGGTAGCCGTCGCCGTAGGGGACGCTGCGCGGGTCGTCGCGCTCGCCCAGCTCCTCGAGCGGCGGGTAGACGGAGACCATCACGGCGTCGTGGTGGCCGTGGTAGGAGCCCTCGATCTTGAGGATCATGTCGCGGCCGGTGGCGCCGCGCGACAGGTGGACGGCGTCCATCGTCGACTCCGTGCCGGAGTTGGTGAAGCGCCACTGGGGCAGGCCGAAGCGCCGCTGGAGCTCCTCGGCGACGACGATCGAGCCCTCGGTGGGGGCGGCGAAGTGCGTGCCGAGGTCGACGCGCGCCTTGACCGCGTCTCCGACCGCCGGGTTGGCGTGCCCGATACACATCACGCCGAAGCCGTTGTGGAAGTCCACGTACTCGTTGCCGTCCACGTCCCAGACGTGGGCGCCCTCGCCGCGCTCGAGGTAGACGGGCCACGGGTCGTTGGCCTGGAACGAGGAGGGGACGCCGCTCGGCATCACCTTGACGCCGCGCTCGTAGTGCTCGCGCGAAGCGGGCGTGCGCTCCGCGAGCTTCTTCTGCTCGCGCTCGGTCAGCTCCTTGACTCGGTCCGCGGTCGATCGTGGAGGTGCCGGGGGCTGTGCTCTCGATGGCCATGGGGCGAGGGTGCTTTGAGCCTACATAGGCCGCGCGCCACCGGCCAGGGCGCGGTGTCCAAAATCGCGCCGCCGCGTTTGAGCGCTCGGGAGCACGCGAGGGCGATTCGCCACAATCGTCGGGGATGAGCGCAAAGGTCATTCCGCTGAGCGCCGGCCGAGCATCGCGCCCGGACTTCGAGGCGCGCCGGGAGCCGGCCCCGGGCGACGACGCGCTCGACGCCTATTCGCGCACGGTCTCGGCCGTCGCCGAGCGCCTGACGCCGGCGGTCGCGAGCCTGCGGGTGCGCCGCCGCACCCGCCGCGGCGCGGTCCCGGCGGGCGCGGGCAGCGGCGTCGCGCTGACGCCCGACGGCTACATCCTCACCTCGGCGCACGTCGTCGACGGGTCGGCCGGCGGCAGCGCCGCGTTCCCCGACGGCCGCGAGCTCGCCTTCGAGGTCGTCGGCAGCGATCCGCTGTCCGACCTCGCGGTCGTGCGCGCCGAGGACGGCGAGCTCGAGGTCGCGGAGATGGGGGAGGCCGAGCAGCTTCGCGTCGGCCAGCTCGTCGTCGCGATCGGAAACCCGCACGGCTTCGGCGGCTCGGTGACGGCCGGGGTCGTGTCGGCGCTCGGGCGCGCGCTTCCCGCGCGGGCGGGCCGCCGGCGCGCGCATCATCGACAACGTGATCCAGACCGACGCCTCGCTCAACCCGGGCAACTCGGGCGGGGCGCTCGCCGACGGGGCGGGCAGGCTCGTCGGCGTGAACACCGCCGTCGCCGGCGTCGGCCTCGGCCTCGCCGTGCCGGTCAACGAGGCGACGCGCCGCATCATCGGGTCGCTGATCAGCGAGGGCCGCTTCCGCCGCGCCTACATCGGGATCGCCGGCGGCCCGCGGCCGCTGCCGCCGCGCGCCCGCGGCCGCTACGGCGACCGCAGCGCGGTCGAGGTCGTCGAGGTCGTGTCGGGAAGCCCCGCCGACCGCGCCGGCGTCCGCGAGGGCGACCTGATCGTCGAGCTCGACGCGAGCGAGGTGACGAGCGCGGCGGACCTCCAGCGGATGATGGTCGCCGAGCTGATCGGCACCCCGGTCCCGCTTCGCGTCTGGCGCGCGGGCGAGGACGTCGAGCTGAGCCTGGTGCCGACCGAGCTCGATCTCGGCCGCGAGTAGCGCCCGGGCCATATGCGAACATAGGTTCGTATGCGCTGGGACAACCTGAGGATCGACGCCGAGGAGGAGAAGCGCCTGCCGCGCTTCAAGGAGCCGGCGGTCGTGCGCACCTTCGACGCCCCGGAGGCGCTCGGCACGCGCTTCTACGAGGTCCGGGCGCGCTCGGGCATCAACGCCGTGCCGAAGCGCTCGCGGATGCCGTTCCGCTTCACGATCAATCCGTATCGCGGATGCGCTCATGCCTGTATTTACTGCTTCGCTCGCCCGACCCACACCTACCTCGACTTCAACGCCCGCGAGGACTTCGAGCGCGAGATAGTCGTCAAGGTCAACGTGCCCGAGCTGGTCCGCGCCGAGCTCGGGCGGCCGAGCTGGGGCGGCGACCACGTCGCGCTGGGGACGAACACCGACCCGTACCAGTGGGTCGAGGGGCGCTACCGCCTCATGGAGGGAATCTGGGAGGCGATGCGCGACCACGCGAACCCGTGCTCGGTGCTCACCAAGTCGCCCCTGCTCCTGCGCGACGTCGAGCTCTTCCGTCAGCTCCGCGAGGTCACCGAGTTCTCGACCGCGCTCTCGATCCCGACGATCGACGAGCGCGCGTGGCGCGAGACCGAGCCCCACACGCCGCACCCTCGCAAGCGCCTCGAGGCGGTCGGCGAGCTGACGCGCAACGGGATCCCGTGCAGCGTCCTCGTCGCGCCGCTGATCCCCGGCGTCAACGACGATCCGCGCCAGGTCGAGGAGATCCTCGAGATCGCCGGCGAGAACGGCGCCGCGAACGTGACCGGGATCGGCCTCCACCTGCGCCGCGACGTCCGCGACATCTTCTTCGACTGGCTGCGCCAGTACCGGCCCGACCTCGTCCCCCACTACGAGGAGCTCTACCAGCGCGGGGCCTATCTACCGAGCGAGGAGAAGAAGCGGCTCGGCGCGCTGACGAGGGGGTTTCGCCGCAGGCCGGGCGCGCCGCGCCCGAGCGGGTTCGGTGGGCGCGGCGTCAAGCGGAAGAACGCGGAGGAGTCGAGCCCGCGGCAGAAGCCGCCGGAAGCGAAGCAGCCGAGCCTCTTTTGAGCACGAGCACGACGCCGGCGGCTGCCAGCGCGGCGCCCGCGCCGACCCAGAACGCGGCCTCGTAGCCCCAGAGCGCCGCCGCGACGCCGACGATGGGGCTTCCGATCGCCATCCCGACGTCGAAGAACGCCGTGAACGTGCCGAGCGCGACGCCGCGGCGGTTCGCCGGGACCTGGTTGACGACGTGAAGCGACAGCGCCGGATACAGCGTCGAGAACGCCGCCCCCATGATCATCGCCCCCGCGATCGCGACCTGGA
This sequence comes from uncultured Thermoleophilia bacterium, assembly GCA_963838145.1. Classification (GTDB taxonomy): domain Bacteria; phylum Actinomycetota; class Thermoleophilia; order Solirubrobacterales; family 70-9; genus DASPWW01. The sequence continues at coordinate 81,398 of CAWIPX010000005.1, read as the reverse complement.
GGCTGTCGGAGACGGCGATGATCGACAGGCCCAGCGCCTCGACGAGCGCGGCGCCGAGCGCGCAGCGAAGCGGCCCGATCCGGTCGGGCAGGTCCCCGGCGACGAGCCGCGTGATCACGACCATCGCGGCGAAGGCGGTGAAAGCGGCCGCGCCGTGGCCGATGCCGCGCTCGTCGAGCATCAGGACGATGAACGACGCGAGCGCCGCGAAGCCCCACGTCTTCAGCGCGAGCGCGGCGCCGGGGCCGAGCGCCTCGGGCGCGATCAGCGCCCGGCGCTCGGGCGGATGGTCGGGGCGAAAGCCCTCCGGAATCCGATAGGCGACGAACGCGGCGGCGAGCGGGACCACCGTTGCGACCGCCCACACCGCCTCGAAGTCCACGGCGCGATAGAGCAGGTCCCCGATCGGCGGGCCCGCGCTGAGCGCCGTCCAGACCGAGAGCCCGTAGAGGCCGATGATGCGCCCGCGGCGATCCTCGGGCGCGAGGTCGACCACCCAGGCGGCGCCGGCGGTGAACACCATCCCCTCGCCCGCGCCGAGCACGAGCCTCGAGAGCAGCAGCGTCGGGATGCCCCCGGGAACGAAGTAGAGGATCCCGGCGACGGCAGCGAGCGAGCAGCCGATCATCGCGACCAGCCTGCGCCCGCGGGTGTCGGCGAGATAGCCGGCGATCGGCCTTCCGGCGAGCCCGGTGAACGCGAAGGCGCCGATGAGAAAGCCGACCGCGAAGTCCCCGGCCCCCAGCGGGCCCCTGATGTACAGCGGCAGGACGGGCAGCACGATCCCGACCGAGAACAGGGCCAGGAACGTGACGGAGAAGACCCCGGCGAAGGCCCAGAGCGAACGGCCCCCGGGGCGGGGGATGCTCGTCATGGCTCGCGCAGCGCGGCGCGGCGGATCTTGCCGCTCGCGGTCTTCGGCAGCGAGTCGGCGAACTCGACGACGCGCGGGTACTTGTAGGGCGCGGTGACGCGCTTGACGTGCTCCTGGAGCTCACCGGCGAGCTCGGGCCCGGGCTCGCCGTCGCGCAGCACGACGACGGCGCGCACGATCGAGCCGCGCTCCTCGTCGGGCGCCGGGACGGCGGCGGCCTCGGCGACCGCGGGGTGGGCGACGAGCGCCGACTCGACCTCGTAGGGGCCGATCCGGTAGCCGGCCGAGATGATCACGTCGTCGCTTCGGCCCTCGAACCAGAGCACGCCGTCGTCGTCCTGCGTCACGCAGTCACCGGTACGCCACCACTCCTCGCCGAAGGGCTCCGAGTCGAGGTAGCGGTCGAAGAAGGTCGGGCAGCTCTCGGGCCTGACCTGGAGCTCGCCGTCCGAGACCCTGAGCTCGATGCCCGGCAGCGGCCGCCCCATCGCGCCCTCGGGCGCCTCGGCGCCGACCAGGCTTCCCGTCAGCGCCCCGGTCTCGGTCTGCCCGTAGCCGTCGTGGATCCCGAGCCCGGTGCGCTCGCGGAACTCGCGGATGATCTCGGGGTTGAGCGGCTCGCCCGCCGAGACCATCCGCCGCATCGCCGGCATCGGGCGGATCTCGGTGCGCTTGGCGAGCATGCGGTACTCCGTCGGCGCCTGGCAGAGGACGTTCACGCCCTCGCGGTCGCAGATCTCGAGCCGCTGCGCCGGGTCGAAGCGCCCGTCGTGAAGCAGCGCCGTCGCCCCGCACAGCCACGGCGCGATGAACGCGTTTCGCGCCGACTTCGACCACCCCGGGGCTGCCGTGCACCACGCGAGCTCTCCGTCCTCGGCGCCGAACCAGTGCCTTGCCTGGACGCTCTGGCCGGTGAGGAAGCGCTGGGCGTGCAGGACGCCGCGCGGCTCGGCCGAGGTCGTCCCCGATGTGAAGACGATCAGCGCCGGGTCGGCGGGCCGCAGGTCGGCGGGCTCGGCGGGAGGGTCCTGGGGCCGCTCCTCGTCGAGGATCGCGGCGAAGTCGTCCATGTCGATCGCGTCGACGCCGCCCGGCAGCTCGGTGAGGTACTCGGCCTCGCCGATCGCGAGCTTGGGATTCGCGGCCGCGACCCTGTGCGCGAGGTCCGCGCTTCGCAGCTGCGGGTTGCAGGGCAGGGCGATCGCGCCGAGGCGAAAGCAGGCGAGCATCGAGAGCACCCACTCCGGCCGGTCCCCGATCAGCGTCATCACGACGTCCCCGCGCCCGACGCCGCGCGCCGCCAGCGCGCCCGACAGGCCGGCGCTGCGCGCCGACAGCTCGCCGAAGTGCCAGATCCGGCGCCGGCCGTCGCGGTCGATCGCGACGAGGCCCGGCTTCGACGCCGGGAAGCGCTCGAGCACGTCCTCTACGAAGTTCACGGCGGCCTAGTCTGACGCGCCGCCCCAGTTTTCCAGGAATGCCCAACGGCACATGCTGGTCGCGGCAGAGCCGCGCCCTACGCTCATGGCATGGCGGTTGCCCTGATCAGCGGCTCGAACCGCGGCCTCGGGCGCGAGATAGCGCGCCAGCTCGGCCGCGACCACGGTTTCGACGTGATCGTCACCGCGCGCGACCTCGGCGACGCCGAGCGCACGGCCGAGGAGCTATCGGCCGAGGGCGTCTCGGCGCGCGCCGCCCAGCTCGACGTCAGCGATCCCGAGAGCGTCTCCCGGCTCGGCGCCGCGGTCGCCGACGACCCCGGCCGCCTCGACGTCCTCGTCAACAACGCCGGCGTGGCCGGCGAATACGGCGTCAGCGCCGCCGACGTCTCGCTCGACGACGTCAAGGAGCTGCTCGAGACCAACTTCTTCGGCGCCTGGCGGCTGACCCAGGCGATGATTCCGCTGCTGCGCCGCAGCGACCACCCCCGCATCGTCAACCTCTCGAGCGGCATGGGGCAGCTCGACGAGATGGGAGGCGGCGCGCCCGCGTACCGCGTCTCGAAGACCGGCCTCAACGCGCTCACCCGGATCTTCGCCAACGAGGAGGCCGACAGCGGCATCCTCGTCAACTCGGTCTGCCCCGGCTGGGTCAGGACCGACATGGGCGGGAGCGGAGCCCGCCTCCCGGTCGAGGAGGGCGCCGACACGGCGGTCTGGCTCGCCACCCTGCCCGACGACGGGCCGAGCGGCGGGTTCTTCCGCGAGCGCAGCCCGATCCCCTGGTAGCGTCCCGCGCGCTCAGCGACGTCGATAGGGAGGAAGGCAGATGCGGAAGTGGCTGGCCTCGGCAGTGGCGCTCTTGGCGAGCGTGGCGCTCGTCGCCTGCGGTGGCATCGACACCGACAAGCTCGAGGACGAGATGAGCACCGACGCCCAGGAGCAGGTCGACGATGCGGGCATCGACGCCACCGTCGAGTCGATCTCGTGCCCCGATGACATCGAGAGCGAGACCGGGACCGAGTTCGAGTGCCAGCTCGAGTTCAGCGACGGCACCTCCGCGGTGGCGAACGGCGAGGTCACCGACGGCGACGACGGCGACGTCGAGTACCAGTTCACCCCGGTGGAATCGGAATAGCTACTCCTCGTAGAGCTTGATCACGCGGACGGTCCCCTCCGGGGTCGCGTCCACGCACAGGTAGCAGAGCACGCACTCGTCGAGGTTCTCGTCGACGATCCGCAGCGTGCCGTCGTCGTTGGTGGCGAAGATGTCCACGGGGCAGACCTCCTCGAGCTTCGCGGCCAGCTCGGGGTCCTTGGCGACGGACTCGTCGACCTCGATGTTGATGAAGATGCCGTTGAGGTCGGTGGCGGCCATCAGGCACTCGCCTCCAGCTTCTCGCGCACGGCGCCGGGGATCTCGTCGATCCGCTCGACGACGGGGATCCCCGCCGACTCGAGGCGCGAGATCTTCTCGGTCGCGGTGTCCTCCTTGCCCTCGACGATCGTTCCCGGCGTGGCCGAAGCTCATCCCCTTCATCTCCTCGTCGTCCATGAAGCGGCCGGCCATGAAGGCGACGATCGGAAGCCTCGAGTCGTTTGCCTCGCGCCACTCGACGAGCTGGGCCTCCATCCGTCCACCCGGCTCGGTGTAGATCACGATCGCCTCGGTCTGGTCGTCGGCCTCGAAGAGCGGCATCAGCTCGGCGTAGGTGGAGCCGATGATCGCGTCGCCGCCGATCGACACGGCGGTGGACTGCCCGAGCCCGGCGGCGGTCAGCGTGGACGCGATCTCGGTCGTCATCCCGCCGCTTCGCGACATGATCCCGACCGGCCCCGGCGTGTAGGCCTTGGCGGCGTCCTTGGCGGGCCGCCGATGCCGCCCATCTTGGCGACGCCCGGGACCATGATCCCGAGGCAGTTGGGGCCGATGATCCGCGCGCCGCGCATGTTCGCGAGCTCGACCATCTGGGCGACGTCGCGGCGCGGGATGCGCTCGGTGACGATCACGACCAGCTTGACGCCGGCCTCGATCGCCTCCAGCACCGCGTCCTTGGTGAACGCGGGGGGGACCGTGACCACGGAGCCGTCGGGCACCGCGCCGGTCGCGTCGACGACCTGCTCGACCGTGTCGAAGACCGGCACCCCGTGGACCTCGCGGCCCTTGCGGCCGGGGGTCACGCCGCCGACGATCTTCGAGCCGAAGTCGAGGCACTCGCGCGTCAGGTTGACGGCCTCGCGGCCGGTGATGCCCTGGACGATGAACGTCGTGTCCCTTTGGAGCAGGATCGACATCAGCCCTCACCCTGGACCTTGGCGACGGCGCGGCCGGCGGCCTCCCACATCGAGACCGAGCGGTCGCAGTACTCGACGCCGTAGCGGTCGAGGATCTTGAAGCCCTCCTCCTCCCAGGCGCCGGGGATGCGGAAGATCGCGATCGTCTCGGCGGGGTCCTTGCCGAGCTTGAGGCAGGCCTTGATCACGCCGCGGGCGACGATGTCGACGCGGGTGTTGGAGACGATCGACATCATCACGGCGATCTTCTCGACGCCGTCCTTCGAGAGCACCTGCTCGGCGAGGCCCGCGGCCTTGGCGACCGAGGGGTTGCCGCCGATCTCGGAGTAGTTCGCCGGCCGCCCGCCCTGGCTGCGCACGGCGTCGGTGAGCGTCAGCGAGCCTCCGCCGGCGCCGATCACGAGGCCGAGATTGCCGTCGAAGCCGTGGTCCTTGCCCTGGATGACGCCGCGGTGGTCCGCCGCGTCTATCGCGGCGACGTTGCGCTCGAACTCGCTCGGCTCGTAGTCCTCGCGCTCGTCGTCGGTGGGGATCTCGAGCTCGGCGAGCAGCTTGCGCTGGCGCGGGCGCGCCTCCTCCTCCATCTCCATGTGGGCGTCGAGGGCGACGAAGGTGCCGTCCTCGAGCCGCGCGAGCGGGTTGATCTCGGCGAGCGTCATGTCGTTGTCGCGGAAGAGCTGCGCGAGCTTCGCCAGCACCGGGGTGGCGCGGTTGAGCTCCGAGCCGGTCATCCCCACCGAGGCGACGACCTGCTTGGCCTGGAAGTCGGAGATCGGCATCAGGTTGGAGAGGTGGCCGCGGCCGACGTGGTCGGGATGCTCCTCGGCGACCTCCTCGATGTCGATGCCGCCCATGTCGCTGAAGAGCATCATCGGCTGCTTGCGGGTCCCGTCCCAGACGACGCCGGCGTAGTACTCCTGCGCGACCTCGGCCTTGGGGTCGACGAGGACCCCGCGCGGCATGTGGCCGTTGATCTCGAGCTCGAGGATCTCGGCGGCGTGCGCCTCGGCCTCCTCGGGGGTGTCGGCGAACTTGACGCCCCCGGCCTTCATCCGTCCGCCGGTCAGGACCTGGGACTTGATCACGACGGGGCCAGCGATCCGCTCCGCGGCCTCGCGGGCCTCGGATGCGGTCGTGGCGAAGCCGTACTCCGTGACGGGGATGCCGGCACGCTCGACCATTCGGCGGGACTCGTACTCGTAGAAGCGCATGTGCTAGGTGCAGCTCCGCTGCGACCCGCGTGTGCAGTTGGTCATTCGGCCGCGGGAGCCTACTGCGTCGCGCAGGTATCCGTCGAGACCGCCAGCCGCGGGCGATAGGCTCATAGCGCGGGCCGCTCAAGTGCCGATTGGCACCAGTCCCAACGGGAACCTGCGTTCGCGCGTTCGCGCATCCGGGTAGCAACCAGACCCCGCACCAAGAGAAAGGAGCAGCAGCACCAGTGAGCGAAACGGACGTCGGCACCAACTCTCCGCCCACGACCCACGCGAAGCTGCTCGAGTGGGTCGAGGAGTTCGCATCGCTCACGCAGCCTGATTCGATCCACTGGTGCGACGGCTCGGCCGAGGAGTACGACCTCCTCTGCCAGGAGCTCGTCGACGCGGGGACCTTCGAGAAGCTCTCCGACGCCAAGCGCCCCAACTCCTACCTCGCTCGCTCCGACCCCGGCGACGTCGCCCGCGTCGAGGACCGGACCTTCGTCTGCCCGGCCGACGAGGTCGACGCCGGCCCCAACAACAACTGGCGCGACCCGGCCGAGATGCGCGAGCTGCTCGGCGACCTCTTCAAGGGCTCGATGCAGGGGCGGACGATGTACGTCGTGCCGTTCTCGATGGGCCCCCTCGGCTCGCCGATCTCGCACATCGGCGTCCAGCTGACCGACTCGCCCTACGTCGCGACCTCGATGCGGATCATGACCCGGATGGGCAGCCGACGCGCTCGAGGTGCTCGGCGACGACGGCGACTTCGTCCCCTGCCTGCACTCGCTCGGCGCCCCGCTCGCCGAGGGCGAGGAGGACGTGCCGTGGCCCTGCAACGCCGACAACAAGTACATCGTCCACTTCCCCGAGAGCCGCGAGATCTGGTCCTACGGCTCGGGCTACGGCGGCAACGCCCTGCTCGGCAAGAAATGCTTCGCGCTGCGGATCGCATCGGCCATGGCCCGCGACGAGGGCTGGATGGCGGAGCACATGCTGATCCTCAAGCTGACGTCGCCCGAGGGCAAGACGAAGTACGTCACCGGCGCCTTCCCCTCGGCGTCGGGCAAGACGAACCTCGCGATGCTGATCCCGACGCTTCCCGGCTGGACCGCCGAGACGGTCGGCGACGACATCGCGTGGATGAAGTTCGGCGAGGACGGCCGCCTCTACGCCGTCAATCCCGAGGCCGGCTTCTTCGGCGTCGCGCCGGGGACGGGCCACAAGACCAACCCCAACGCGATGGACACGGTGGAGCGCAACACGATCTTCACCAACTGCGCGCGCACCGACGACGGCGACGTGTGGTGGGAGGGGATGACCGAGACTCCGCCCGACCACGCGATCGACTGGCACGGAAACGAGTGGACGCCGGACTCGGACGAGCCCGCCGCCCACCCCAACGCCCGCTTCACCACGCCCGGCGGCGCAGTGCCCCTCGATCGCGCCCGAGTGGGAGGACCCCGCCGGCGTGCCGATCGACGCGTTCCTGTTCGGCGGACGCCGCGCGAGCGCGATACCGCTCGTCACGGAGTCGTTCGACTGGGAGCACGGCGTCTTCATGGGCGCGACGATGTCGGTCGAGACGACCGCCGCCGCGGCGGGCGAGGTCGGCAAGCTGCGCTTCGACCCGATGGCGATGCTGCCCTTCTGCGGCTACAACATGGCCGACTACTTCGAGCACTGGCTCGAGATGGGACGCCGCAACCCCGACAAGATGCCGCGCGTCTTCCTCGTCAACTGGTTCCGAAAGGACGAGGACGGCAAGTTCATCTGGCCCGGGTTCGGCGAGAACAGCCGCGTCCTCGAGTGGGTCTTCCGGCGCTGCGAGGGGGCAGGGGAGACGAGGGAGACCTGCCTCGGCCTCGTCCCCGTCGCCGAGCGACATCGACACCGAGGGGCTCGACCTCCCGGCCGAGCGCCTCGAGGAGCTGCTCAGCGTCGACCCCGACGTCATCCGTGACCAGCTTCCCCAGGTCGAGGAGCACCTCGCGACCTTCGGCGACCGGCTGCCGGACGAGATCCAGGCCCAGCTCGAGGCGCTCAGAGAGCGCGTCGCCGGCGCCTAGGCTGCGTAGCGCGAAAGCGCTTCGCGCAGGCCGTCGGGCACGGGAGTCTTGCCGCCGCCGTCGGTGGTGACGAAGACGTGGCGAAGCTCGCCCTCGGCGACGGTCTCGCCGCCGCGTTCGATCGCGATCTCGGTGCGCAGCGACGTCGTTCCGATTTCGGCGACGCTGATCGCGACGTCGAACTCCTCGTCGAAGCGCAGCGGCGCCAGGTAGCGGACTCGCGCCTCGGCGACGACGAGGTCGAGCCCCTGCTTGACCATCGCGTCATAGCCGCCGAGCTCGCGCCACAGCTCGGTGATCCCGATGTCGAAGTAGGCGAGGTAGTTGGCGTTGAAGACCGCGTTCTGGGGGTCGCACTCGTTGTAAGCGGACGCGCAGGCGGTGGCGGAACGGCTCGCCACACGTCATGCCCTTAGAGCTCGTAGGCCTTCGCCAGCTCCGGGTCCTTCTTGGCCAGCATCTCGGCCAGCGAGACCATCACCTTGCACTGCTTCCAGGTCGCGTCGTCCTGCATCTTGCCGTCGATCATGTGCACGCCGGCGCCGTCGGGGATCGCCTCGAGCACCTTCTTGGCGAACTTGACCTCCTCCGGATCGGGGCTGAAGACCTTCTTCGCGATCTCGATCTGGGCGGGTGCAGCGACCACGCCCCGACGCAGCCGAGCAGGAAGGCGGCGCGGAACTGGGTCTCGCAGCCCTCGGTGTCCTTGATGTCGCCGAAGGGGCCGTAGAAGGGCAGGATCCCCGCCGAGGTGCAGGCGTCGACCATGCGCGCGATCGAGTAGTGCCACGGGTCCTGCTGCGCGCTCGCGCGCGGCGCGTCCGGGTTCTCGGGGTCGGGGTCGTCGATCACGCGGTAGGCGGGGTGGCCCGCCGCCGACGCGGGTCGTCTTCATGCGCCGCGAGGCGGCGAGGTCGGCCGGCCCGAAGCTCATTCCCTGCATGCGCGGGCTCGCGGTCGCGATCTCCTCGAGGTTGACGACGCCCAGCGACGTCTCGAGGATCGCGTGGACGAGCAGCGGCTTCTCGAGCCCCGCCTTCGCCTCGAGCTGGGCGAGCAGGCGGTCGACGTAGTGGATGTCCCACGCGCCCTCGACCTTGGGGACCATGATCACCTCGAGCTTGTCGCCGATCTCGGTCACGAGCTGGGTCAGGTCGTCGAGGACCCAGGGGCTCTCGAGCGCGTTGACGCGCGTCCACAGCTGGGTGTCGCCGAAGTCGACCTCCTTGCCGACCTCGATCAGCCCCTCGCGGGCGGGAACCTTCTTGTCGACCGGGACGGCGTCCTCGAGGTTGCCGAGCAGGATGTCGGCCTGCTTGGCCATGTCCGGGACCTTGGCCCGCATCTTCTCGTTCGAGGCGTCGAAGAAGTGGATCATCCGCGACGGCTTGACGGGGATCTCGCGCAGTGGCTCCGGCGCGTCGATCGCGAGCGGGTGGAAGAAGTCTCTGGGGTTTCTCACTGCGTCCTTTCTGGGTCTGGGCGGCGAGCAGCCTAACTAGAGCGTAGTTTTCGAGCGCATGGAGGCGACCGTCCGCCAGGCGCAACCGGGCGAGGAGGACCGAGTGATGCCCCGCTGTACGAGTGGCTGTTCGCCGACCCGGGAGGCGTGCCGCCGGGCTGGGATCCGCAGCGCGCGCGAGCCGCCCTCGCCGACGCGATCGCCGACGACGCGCAGCGCCGTCCTCGTCGCCGAGGCCGACGGAGACGCTGGTCGGGCTGTGCACCGCCTACCTGGACCTCGACTCCGTGCGCTTCGGGCGCCGCTGCTGGGTCGAGGACCTGGCGGTGGACCCGGCACGGCGCTCGGAGGGGATCGGCGCGAGCCTGCTGGCGGCGGCCCGCGACTGGGCGCGCGGCCGCGGCGCAACCCACCTCGAGCTCGACAGCGGGGAGGCCCGGGTCGACGCCCACCGCTTCTACGAGCGCGAGGGCCCGAGCTGGCGCTCGAATTGCTACGCGTGGAAGCTCTAGGGCGCGAATCGCAGCCCGGCGCCGATATCCTCGACTCGACCTCGACCTGACCTCGATGCGCAGGAGGAACGCACTCCCCCGATGGCAACAGCGACCGCTGAGCTGACCGACAAGACCGACGAGCAGAAGGCGATCACCGAGATGGTGCGCCAGTTCGTCGACAAGGAGATCCTCCCCGTGGCCGAGGAGTTCGACCACGAGGACAAGTTCCCCGAGGCGATCGTCGAGCAGATGAAGGAGCTCGGCCTCTTCGGGGTCACGATCCCCGAGGAGTACGGCGGCATGGGGCTCGACCTGACGACCTACGCGATGATCGTCGAGGAGCTGTCGCGGGGCTGGATCTCGATCTCGGGCGTCGTCAACACCCACTTCATCGGCTCCTACCTGCTGATGAAGTTCGGCACCGACGAGCAGAAGGAGCACTTCCTCCCGAAGATGGCGACGGGCGAGATCCGCGCCGCGTTCTCGCTCTCGGAGCCCGAGGTCGGCTCCGACGTCCAGGGCATCAAGTCGGTCGCGACGAAGGCCGACGACGGCGCCTGGGAGCTCAACGGCCAGAAGATGTGGGTCACCAACGGGCTCGGCTCCGGTGTCGTCTTCGTGCTCATGAAGTCCGACCCCAAGGCCGACCCGCCCTACAAGGGCATGACCTGCTTCATCACCGAGAAGGAGCCCTGGGCCGAGAAGAACGAGGGCGACTTCGCGGGCCTCGAGATCCCGCCGAAGATCAAGAAGATGGGCTACAAGGGCGTCGAGTCGACCGAGCTGGTCTACAACGGCTATCGCTGCCCGCCCGAGCGCATCCTCGGCGGCGAGGAGGGCATCGGGCAGGGCTTCAAGCAGATGATGGACGCGCTCGAGGTCGGGCGCGTGAACGTCGCGGCGCGCGGCGTCGGCATCGCCCAGCGCGCGCTCGAGCTGGCGCTCCGGTACAGCCAGGAGCGCAAGGCCTTCGGCAAGCCGATCGCCCAGCACCAGGCGATCCAGTTCAAGCTCGCCGACATGGCGACCAAGGTCGAGGCGGCGCGCCTGCTGACGATGAAGGCGGCGCGGCTCAAGGACGCCGGCCAGCGCTCCGACCTCGAGGCCGGGATGGCGAAGCTCTTCGCCTCGGAGACCGGCAAGGAGGTCGTCGAGGAGTGCTTCCGGATCCACGGCGGCTACGGGTACTCGAAGGAGTACGAGATCGAGCGCCTCTACCGCGACGCACCGCTTCTGCTGATAGGCGAGGGCACGTCCGAGATCCAGCGCATGGTGATCGGCAAGAAGGTCCTCGAGCGAAACCCCGCGTGACGATCTGAGATGCCGCGCGCCCAGGACCTGATCAACCAGGCCTACCGCCGCCTGACCCTCGAGGTCCCGGCGTTCGACCGCCTCAAGCTCGTCGTGCGCCTCGAGCTGCGCGGCCGCGGCGACGTCCAGGTCTTCCGCGTCCGCGCGCCCGGCCCGGAGATCAAGAAGGAGGACCCCCAGGACGCGCGGATCGAGGTCTCGATTCCGCGCTCACACTTCAACGAGCTCGCCGAGGACGGCAAGCTCAAGGACTGGCGCAAGGCCTACGACGAGGGCCACATCAAGGTCTCGGGCGACCGCCAGGTACAGCGCCTGATCGCCGAGGTCGTCAACCGCCACGAGCAGCGCGCCCGGACCCGCAAGGTCCACTGAGCCGCGCTACGCCGCTGAACTCGGCGAAGGCCCGCCAGGCGGGCTTGGGGTCGCCGTCGCGCTCGACGAGGCCGGTGAAGGGGCAGCCCGGGCAGGGCGACTTCTTCTTGGCGCGTGTCGCGCAGCGAGAACCAGTTGACTCCGATGACGTTCCAGCGCCCGCGGTTGCTCGGTCGAGCATCTCGAACGCTCGGGTCAGCATCCGCGCCTGTCCGCGCTCGCTCTTGACGGCCTGAATCCGCCTTCGGCCCGTCGGAGGCCCAGCCCAGCTCTGTTATCCAGAGGTCCGTGCCGGCGTCGCCGGCCCGCTTCATCTCGCGGCGCGCGAGCTCGATCTGCGCCTTCATCCCCTCGATCCCCGGCGAGTACGGGTGCAGCGCGACGGCGTCGAAGTCCTCCTCGACGCCCGGCACGTCGTAGAGGCGGTCCAGGAAGCGCGGCAGGAAGATCCCGCCCGGGCCCGCCGCCCGGGGTGCCGAACAGCCCTGCGAGGATGATCCGCGCTGCGGGGTCCTCGGCGCGAATGACGTCGGCAGAGAGGCCGAGCAGGTCGGCGTAGCCGGCCGGGGACGGCTTGGGCCAGAAGTACGCGGGCGAGCTGGGCTCGTTCCAGACCTGCCAGTCGCGATCGGCAGCGCCGTCGCGCCCGGGTGCTGAGTCGCGTAGTCGCCTCCCGGCGCCCAGAACGCGCCGTTCGGGCCCGTAGCGCTGCACCGCGGCGCGGAGAAAGCCTGCCAGGCGAGCCGGTCCGCCTCGGTCTCGAGCGGCGGGACGCGGCTCGCCACGTCAGGCGGCTCGCCGTCGTTGCTGTCGGTCCAGTCGGGAGAGCCGAAGACGAACGGCAGCGAGGCCGTCCCGCGCGCCGCCGCCTCGCCGACCATGCGGTCGATCGCGGTCCAGTCGCAGTGGTTCTCGGGCGGCTCGGGATCCTCGTCGCCCAGAACGGGGTTGTACGGCCCGGGCCGCACGGCCCGGGCGTCGCCTGGATCAGCGGCCACAGCAGGATGAAGCGGACGCTCGAGACGTCGCCCTGGCCCATGCGCCCGAACTCGAAGTCGCGCACGTCCTGGGGATAGCCCTGGGTGACGACGCCGTAGCGAGATCGGCGCGGCGCGCTGCCGGCGCGTGCGATCGCCGCCGCTGCCGGCAGCAGCCCGGCCACCAGCGACCGCAGCGCGCGACGCCGAAACCGAAGCGAGAGCCCGGATTCGGTGTTGGAATTCATGGCTGCGGCTATAACACCCGGCCGGGCCGTAGGTCTCAACAGAAGGGGAGGAAATGATGAAGGGCGGGATCCGCAGGGCGATCGACGGGCGGCAGCCGCCGTCGCCAAGGGAACGGCGGTCGCGGTGGCGCTCGCACTCGCGATGAGCGCGGTCGGCGCCGGCGAAGGACCAGTCCTACGAGGGCCCGATATTCGACTCGCAAGGGCACGGTCGAGTTCTCGCTCGTGCGCGAGAAGGGCCACCTCTTCGTCATGGACTTCCACGCCGACGAGCTCCCGTACACTGTCCCGACGGCAGCAGCCAAGACGACCGATTTCGGCATCAAGACGAATGAAGGTCCAGCCGACCGCAAGTTCGAGGGATACACCGATTTCGGCGACTTCCGCGGCGACGAGTACGCGGAGGTCGAGGGACGGCTTCGCCCGCATGGCAGGGCGCGCGGTCATCGTCGACCTACGAGGACGGCTTCGACGGGATCGGACCTGTGCGAGTCGGGCGATGCTCGAGTGGGGCGCCCAGGCCCTTAGCGCGCCGCGTCGTCGACGATGCCTGACATGGGCCGCATGACGTGGATCGCGCGCTCTCGGCGCCGCGATCGCCGTCGTCGCGCTGCCGGCGGCGGCACTCGGCTCGAAGCAGGGCGATTACGAGGGCAGGGTCAAGGGCGCGCCCGGCTCCGAGATCACGTTCAAGGTCGATCGACGCAAGGGCGAGAAGAACGTCAAGGTCTTCCGCTTCAACGCGACCGGGGTCCCGACCGATTGCGCGGGGTCGCCGGACACCACCGAGTACGGGCTGCCGGGCTACTTCGGCCTGACGCTCAGGGACGGAGGGAAGTTCCACATCAAGGACTCTCCGTCCGGGTTTCCGCGACGACAGCCTCTTCGTGCTGCACGGACGGGTCAAGCGCGGAGGCCGGGCGAGCGGCACGCTGCGGATCGTCGACGACTTCGACCTGCTTCCGACGTGCAGCACGGGCGTGGTCGACTGGTCGGCTGCACAAGTAGTCGCGAGCGACACGGATGCGAACCTGATAAAACACCGCGCCCGGATGAGCGACGACGCACGAGCTGATCACAGACCAGGCCGCCCGCGAGGCGTCCGGCGCGCGCCAGTACGGGCGCTACCTCGAGGAGTTCGAGGTCGGCGCGACCTACCTGCACTGGCCCGCCAAGACCGTGACCGAGGCCGACGACCACCTCTTCTGCCTGATCACGATGAACCACCATCCGCTGCACATCAACGACGTCTACGCGGCCGAGTCGCAGCAGGGCCAGAACGTCGTCGTCGGGCCGCTCGTCTACTCGCTCGCCGTCGGGATGACCGTCGGCGACGTGTCGGGCAAGGCGATCGCCAACCTCGCGACCGAGGACCTGTCGCACCCGGCGCCGGTCTTCCACGGCGACACGCTCTACTGCGAGTCGGAGGTCCTCGAGGTGCGCCCCTCGAAGTCGAAGCCCGACCGCGGCGTCGTCAAGGTCCACACGCGCGTCTACAAGCAGGACGGGACCCTGGTGGCCGAGTTCAAGCGCTCGGTGCTGGTCCCGCGCAAGAACCCCGGCGAGCCCGCCGGCGACCAGGCGTAGCGCTCAGAGCAGCTCGGCGGCGGCCCGAGCGTCGCCTCGAAGTCGCTCCCGGGATCCCGCCGATGCAGGGCGAGGTCGCTCCCGGCCTCGCGGTAGCGCTCGACGCCCTCGCGAACCTGGTCCTCGGAGCCGATCGCGGTGAGCGCCTCGAGGAAGTCGTCGGAGATCGCCGCCTTGGCCTGCGTCGACGTCGCCCGACGCCATCGCCTCGTCGAACGCCTTGATGTCCGCCTCGTAGCCCGAGCGCTCGATCATCGCGCGGTAGAAGGGCAGCGAGAAGTAGGTGAGCAGCTCGCGGCGCATCGCGCCGAAGGCCTTCTCTCGGTCCTCGGCGATCCCCGACGGCACCGCGGCGACGATGTCGAACCCCTCGAGCGTCTTTCCGGCCTTCTCGCGCCCCTTCGTCACCTCGGGCACGACGACGTCGCGGATGTAGTCGGGGTTGCAGAGCCACAGCATCGCCCCGTCGGCGATCTCGCCCGCGAGCTGGAGCATGTTCGGCGACAGCGCGCCAACGTAGATCGGCAGCTCGTCGCGGGCCTCGTAGCCCATGAACTGGAACTTCGTGTTGAAGTGCTCGCCGGCTGGCGGCTCGTCGCCGCGCAGGATCGCGCGCACGATCTCGACGTACTCGCGCATCTGGCTCACGGGCTTGGTGATCTTCGAGTCGAACCAGTTCTCGACCGTCACCTGGTGCGACACCCCGAGCCCGAGCACCATGCGGCCCCCCGACAGCTCGTCGATCGTCGCCGCGGTCTGCGCCGTCGAGACCGGCGTGCGCGAGAAGATCGGCAGCACGCCGGTGCCGACGCGGATGCGGTTGGTCGTCACCGCGTAGGCGGCGAGCACGGTCATCGAGTCGCGGCCGGCGATGTGGGTCGTGTAGGCGGAGTCGAACCCGAGCTCGTCGGCGAGCCGCGCGCGCGTGATCGCGCGCTCGAGCGACTTTCCCGGGGATATGAAGGTTCCGATGCCGGCCATGGCCGGGGGTTTATATCCGGCCGTGGCCGGCCGGGGTTAGTGCGCTTCGTCCGGAGGCGTGGGCCGTCGGCCGCGACTCCTCGACCAGCGAGGTGATCTCGAGGCTGCCCCGCGAGGCGTCCTCGAGCACCCCGGTGGCCTCCTCCTGGGAGCGGGCGTAGAGCTCGACCAGGAGGTGGATGATGATCCGCTCGTCGTCGTGCTTGTGGAAGCGCACGTGGGTGAAGAACTCGCGCGTACCCGACTCGCCGAAGGCGCCGTAGGTCAGCGAGTCGGCCGCCTCGGGCCCGAGCAGGTCTCGACGAGGTCCTGGTCGACCGTGACGTTGCACGAGGCGACCCACGGCAGCCCGCCGACCATGCGCTCCCAGCGATCCTCGATGGGGACGATGCGCCCGTCGTCGATCGACAGGTGCGGCTGGTCGTGCATGCAGTCGAGGCACTGGACGACGACCTCCTGGACCTCCTCGACGCGGTCGGTCGAGCGCCCGGTGTCGGGGTCGATGCGAAGGATCGCGTCGTAGTGGACCTGGGCCTCGAGGCGCTGAGACCAGCAGCGATAACAGCGAAGCCAGGCGGTGCCCCCGTTCTCGGGCTCCACGTTCACACTTTCTCAGGCTAGCGTCCGTCCTCGGGCAAATGTGCCCCTTGAAGGCTTTTGGCAGGCGTCGCTCAGGCCGGAGCGGGCGAGCCCGCGCTGGCGCGCTCGGCGACCAGCTCGACGATGTCGCCCATGATCTGGTTGAGCTCGAAGTCCTTCGGCGTGTAGACCCGCGCGACCCCGGCCTGCTCGAGCTTCGGGACGTCGGCGGGGGGGATGATCCCGCCGACGACGACCGGGACGTCGACGCCCTCGCCGCGCAACAGCTCGACGACCCTGGGGACGAGCACCAGGTGCGAGCCCGACAGGATCGAGAGGCCGATCACGTCGACGTCCTCCTCGAGCGCCGAGGCGGCGATCTGCTCGGGGGTCAGCCGGATGCCCTGGTAGATCGCCTCCATGCCGACGTCGCGGGCCCGCACCGCGATCTGCTCGGCGCCGTTGGAATGCCCGTCGAGCCCGGGCTTGCCGACGAGGATCCGCAGCCGGTGGCCGATTTTCTCGGAGACCTCGTCGACGCGCTCGCGCGTGCGGGCGAGGAGCTCCTCGTCGGGCGCGCCGGCGGCGCCCGCGACGCCGGTCGGTGCGCGGTAGTCGCCGAAGGCCTCGCGCAGCGTCCCGGCCCACTCGCCGGTCGTCGCGCCCGCCTTCGCGGCCTCGATCGTCGCCGGCATGATGTTCACCGACTCGTCGGCCGCCGCCTCGGCGAGCTTTGCGAGAGCCGCCTCGACGGCGGACTCGTCGCGCTCGGACTTCCAGGCCTCGAGCGCCTCGATGCGCTCGCGCTCGACCTCGGGGTCCGGGGTCAGGATCCCCCCGTCCTCACCGCGCGTCAGGGGCGACTCCTCGGCCTCGGTGAAGCAGTTCTGGCCCACGACCTTCAGGTCGCCGCGCTCGATCTTCGCCATACGCTCGCTGTTGGACTCGACCAGGCGCGCCTTCATGTAGGGGACCGCCTCGACGGCGCCGCCGTTCTCCTCGACGATCGCCATCTCGGCGCGGGCGCCCTCGATCAGCTCATCGACGAGGCCCTCCATCACCTTCGAGCCCTCGAAGATGTCGGGGTACTCGAGCAGGTCGGTCTCGAGCGCCAGGACCTGCTGGATGCGCAGGCTCCACTGCTGGTCCCACGGCCGCGGCAGGCCGAGCGCCTCATTCCAGGCCGGAAGCTGGATCGCGCGGGCGCGGGCGTCGCGGCCCATTGTCACGGCGAGCGCCTCGAGCACGATCCGCTGGATGTTGTTCTCGGGCTGGGACTCGGTCAGGCCGAGCGAGTTGACCTGGACGCCGTAGCGGAAGCGCAGGTACTTGGGGTCGGTGACGCCGTAGCGCTCGCGCCCGAGCTCCTCCCACAGGCGACCCATCGCGCGCAGCTTTGCGTGCTCCTCGACGAAGCGCACGCCGGCGTTGACGAAGAACGAGATGCGGCCGAAGACGCGCGGAAAGTCCTCCTCGGAGACCTGGCCGCGGCGCTTGACCTCGTCGAGCACGGCGATCGCGTTGGAGAGCGTGAAGGCGATCTCCTGAACCGGCGTCGCCCCCGCCTCCTGAAGGTGGTAGCTGCAGACGTTGATCGGGTTCCACTTCGGGACCTCGTTGACGGTGAACGCGACCGTGTCGGCGATCAGGCGCATCGAGGCGTCGGGCGGGAACGAATAGGTGCCCCGCGACAGGTACTCCTTGATGATGTCGTTCTGGGTCGTGCCCGCCAGCTCCGTGCGCTCGCCACCGTTCTCCTCCGCGGTCGAGACGTACAGCGCCAGCAGCCAGGCGGCCGTCGCGTTGATCGTCATCGACGTGTTCATCTGGTCGAGCGGGATCCCGTCGAGCAGCGCGTGCATGTCGCCCTTGTGGGCGATCGAGACCCCGACCTTCCCGACCTCGCCGCGCGCGAGCTCGTGATCGGGGTCGTAGCCGGTCTGCGTCGGGAGGTCGAATGCGACCGAGAGCCCGGTCTGGCCCTTGGCGAGGTTGCGGCGGTAGAGCTCGTTGGAGCGCCTCGCGTCAGAGTGGCCGGCGTAGGTGCGCATCACCCACGGGCGGTCCCGCTCGGGCAGGCGGTGATCGCTCATGAAGGGGATTTTATGGCGTTCGCGCGCCAGGTCACGTTTCGTGCAGACGCTCATGCGAGCAAGACCTCGGTCGCCGACCTGCTCGGGCTCGTCACCGAGGCCGAGGTCAAGGATGATGTCCTGGCGACGCTCGACGGCCGGCGCCGCACACCATGGAGACGACCACGGTCGAGAGACCACGCACCGGGGGGCCTGGCAGCGGCCTGGGTGGAAACTGGATGGTGATCGTCCGAAACGACGATCACAACACCTTCGACCACGTCGCCCAGACGCTGGCCCGCGTCATCCCCGGCGTCTCGGTCGAGGGCGGCTATCGCTTCGCCGACGAGATCCACAACAAGGGCCAGGCGGTGGTCTGGACCGGGCCGCGCGAGCCCGCCGAGCACTACTGGGAGCAGCTCGAGACGGCGGGCCTAACGATGGCGCCGCTCGAGCAGCACTAGCAGGCGGCCGCCCGCGCCCGGCGGCGAGCCGGCCAGGGCTGCGCGCGACCGCCTGCGCCGGCGCCTGATCCGCCGCAGACGGCTCATGCCGGCGGCGGGAGGATCTGCCCGGCGCGGACGCGGAGCAGCGCGACGAGGTCGGCGGTGGGGTGGAAGGGGTCGGCCACGACGTCGCCGCTGGTCAGCGAGATCGCGGCCAACAGCCGCCCGTCGCGCTCGGCACCCACGACCTCGCCTCGCAGGCCTCGCGCGGTGTCGCGCTCGACGAGCACGCGCAGCGAGCTCTCGTCTCCGCCGGCGAGCTCGCGGATCGTCACGCCGGAGCTGTCGGCGTGCCCGTTGCCGTTCTGGCTCTGTCCGATCTGAGTGTGGTCTGTGTGGTTGAACATCGGCCTTCTCCTTGTGAACGGTGTGGCCCGCCGTTTCGTGATGTCCACAGGGTCTCGCGGCCAAGGTATAAGCGCAATATGAATAGATGGAGAGAGTGATAAGCTGGGCTAATGCTCGATGTGCGCCGCCTCCAGGTGCTCGGCGAGGTCGCCCGCCGCGGCTCGTTCTCCGCCGCCGCGGACGCCCTGTATCTCTCCCAGTCGGCGATCAGCCAGCAGGTCGCCGGCCTCGAGCGCGAGGTCGGCCTGCAGCTGCTCGAGCGCACTCCCGAGGGGCCCAAGCCGACCGACGCCGGCCGCCTTCTGATCGACCACGGCGACGCCGCGATCGCCCGCCTCGAGGAGGCGGAGCGCGACCTCGCCGCGATCGCCGGGCTCGAGGGGGGCGAGGTGCGGATCGCGAGCTTCCCGAGCGCCACGGGCGGCCTTTTGATGGACGCCCTGCGCGAGTTCAGCAAGCGCCACCCGGGTGTGGACCTTTCGGTCACCGAGGCCGAGCCCGAGAGCTCGCTTCCGTCGCTGCGCGCCGCCGACATCGACATCGCGATCGTCTTCGACTATCCGGTCCTCGCGCGCGAGTACGAGGACCGCGACATCGAGCGCGTGCTGCTGCTCACCGAGTCGATGTACCTGGCGCTTCCGAAGGACCACCGGCTGGCGTCGAAGGGCACGGTGCGCATCGCCGAGCTCTCCGACGAGCCGTGGCTGTGCGGCGTGCGGCCGAGCTCGTGCGCCGAGGGGATCGTCGCCGCCTGCAGGGAGGCGGGCTTCGAGCCGCGGATCGCGTTCGAGAGCGAGGAGTACCACGTGCTCCAGGGCTACGTCGCCGCGGGCCTCGGCGTGACGCTGCTGCCCGACCTCGCGCTGCCGAACCTGCACCCGGAGGTCGTCGTCAAGCCGACGACGCCGCAGACCCTCCAGCGCCGCGTCTGGGCCGCGGTGCGCTCGAAGGGCGCCCGCTCGGCCGCCACCGAGGCGATGATCGAGGTGCTTCGCGAGAGCGCTGACAGCTTCGCGGCCGGGCTCGAGGCAGAGGCCGCGGCCTGAGCCCGCCGGCCGAGGCCCGGGCCCCTTCTACTCGCTCGCTCCCACCCGCTCGGTTGCGATGAGCGTGTGCCAGGTGGGGAACAGCGGCTTGTTGTAGAGGTTCATGACCTGCTCGCGCGCGGTCGCGACCTCGTCCGACGCCCAGTAGCGCTCGAAGTCCTCGCGGTTCTCCCACACCGACGTCTGGCGGAAGTGCAGTGGGTCGTCGATCGATCGCGTCAGCGCCCACTCGCTCGCGCCGAACGCGAGCGCGCGGGACGCGGCCGGCCGCCACGCCTCGAGCCAGCGGTCGGCGCGGAAGGGGTGGATCCGCCAGTCGATGACGGCGACCTCGGCCATCCGCCCGCCTAGGCGCCGACCTCGGCGCGGATCGCGCCGGGGCCGTCCTCGGTCTTGCCCTCTTCCTCGTCGGTCGCCCCGACCATGATCGCGATCTTGCCGAGGTGCTTGTTCTCCTTGAGCAGCTGGTGCGCCTCGGCGACGCCGTCGAAGCCCATCGCGCGCCACAGCACCGGGCGGATCTTCCCCTCGGCCATGAGCTCGTTCGCGCGCCACGCCTCGTAGGCGTTGGCGAAGTGCGAGCCGAGGATCTCCTTCTGGCGCATCCACAGGTAGCGGACGTCGAAGTCGAGGTTGTAGCCCGACGTCGCGCCGCAGATCACGACCTTGCCGAACGGCTTGACGACGAAGACCGAGGTCGGGAACGTCGCCTGCCCGACGTGCTCGAAGACGATGTCGGGGGCGTCGCCGAGCATCTGCTTGACCTCCTTGGCGAAGCCCGCGCGATGCCTTGAAGCGCTCCTTGTCGGCCGCCGGGTCGGCAGCGGGGTGGTTTGCGTCGGTGCGCATCATGTCGCCGAAATCTTTGCGATTGATGTACCCGACCGCGCCGAGCTTCTCGACGAGCTTGCCCTTCTCGTCCGAGGACACGACGCCGACCGCGTTGGCGCCCGCGACCTTGCAGAGCTGGGTCGCGAAGACGCCGAGCCCGCCCGCCGCTCCCCAGATCAGGACGTTGTGCCCCGCCTGGAGCTTGCAGCGGTCGATCAGCATCCGGTAGGCGGTGAAGTAGGTCAGCCCGTAGGCCGACGACTCGACCCACGAGAGGTTCTTGGGCTTGGGGAGCAGCTGCTGCGCCTGGACCTTCGTGAACTGGGCGAAGGAGCCCCAGGTCGTCTCATAGCCCCAGATCTGCTGGCTCGGCGCCGCGAGCGGGTCGAGCCCGTGGACCTCGACGTCCTCGTAGGAGGCCTGGTTGCAGTGGATGACGACCTCGTCGCCGGGCTTCCACTTCGTGACGCCCTCGCCGACCTTCCAGACGACGCCGGAGGCGTCGGAGCCGCCGATGTGGTGGCCGTACTCGGGGTGGTCGCCGTAGTTGAAGACCGAGACCGGCTTTCCGGTCGCGGCCCAGACGTTGTTGAAGTTCACCCCCGCCGCCATCACGCGCACGATGACCTCGAAGGCGCCCGGCTCGGGGACCTCGATCTCCTCCACCTGGAAGGCGTCCATCGGCTCGCCCTCGCGCTCGGGGCGTATCACCCAGGCAGCCATCTTCTCGGGCAGCTCGCCCGGCTCGACGTCCAGCTTCGAAACATCGGCGACTTCTAGGGCCACGGTCCTCCTTGGATGGTTGGTTGCGGACCCGCGTGCGCCCGGTGGCGCGGGTGGCCGAGCAGACCGAGGACGCAGGGCGCAGCCTTTGCTGGAGGCAAAGGCAAGCGCGAGGACGAAGGGATGCGAAGCGCCAGGCGCGTCATCCGGGTGTGCGTGGGTCTGGGATCAGCCATCTGGGTCGGAAAGCGGGCCGCATCCTATCGCCGTCAGGTTTGTGTCCGGGCCCGCGACTACCTTCACGTGTTCGCAGGCGCAGCTTTGCTGCGACCGACATGTGCAGTTGGTCATCTACTCATGGAAGCCTCGGAGAAACAGCAGCTCCCGCTCGACGCGGGCGCGGTTCGGGCCCTCGGCGACAGCATCGAGATCGTGCATCTGACGGTCACCGACGAGCGCGCCGCGCGCGTCGTGCGCGAGCGCGCCGAGGCGGGGCACGAGCCCGCCCAGACTCTCACCGATGCGATCGAGGTCGGGGCGAGGGTTCTCGACCGCGAAGGGACCGAAGTCGAGGCCGACTACGTTCGGACCGAGTTCGAGCGCCAGGCCGCCGCGCTGCTGCAGCGCCTCGAGCAGTCGGTCGAGGCGGGCGACGAGCGCCTCGCGGAGCGCATCGCGTCGAGCTTCGACGGCGAGCGCCAGGGGTCGGTCCAGCAGCAGATCCGCGAGCTGCTCGGCCGCGCGCTGGAAGAGCAGCGGATGGGCCTCATGAAGCAGTTCTCGGCCGAGGACGGGGCGAACCCGCTGACCGATTTCAAGGGCGCGATCGTCCGGGCGCTCAAGCAGCTCGATGAGAACCGGCGCGAGGACAGTGCCGCGAACCGCCAGCGCATCGAGGACCTGACCCGCGAGCTGGTCGAGCTCAAGGGCATCCAGGAGGCCGACTCCCGCGTCGCCGAGGCCGAGGAGGCCGGGACGCGCAAGGGGCGCGGGTTCGAGGCAAGGGTGCACGACGCGCTGGAGCGGATCGCCTCATCGCGCGGCGACTGCGCCCACCACACCGGCGACCAGCCGGCCGAGGGCGGCGGCAAGAAGGGCGACACGGTCGTCGAGATCGCGGCCTGCCGACGGGCCGGCGCAGGGCCGCATCGTCTTCGAGGCCAAGAACAAGCAGGGGATCTCGAACAGAGCGCGTGGCGCGAGCTCAACGGGTCCCTCGACAGACGCGCCGCGGACTTCGCCGTTCTCGTCGTCGCGGGCGAGGACCAGATCCCGTCGGGCCGTGAGCCGCTCCACGAGTACGAGGGCAACAAGATGATCGCCGCGGTCCACCGCGATGATCCGGACGGGATCGAGCTCGAGGCGGCCTACCGCCTCGCCGTCGCTCGCGTGCAGGATGGCCAAGACACGTTCGCTCGACCGTCGACGCCGAGGGCGTGCGCAACTCGGTCGAGTCGGCCGTCGCCTCTCTGAAGGACGCCCAGAAGATCCGAAGCGCCCTGACCGGAGCCGGCAAGACGATCGCCTCGGTCCGCGAGTCACTCGACGGCATGGTCACGGCCGTCGAGCAGCAGCTCGAGCACATCGAATCCCTCGTCGCGGCAGCCGACGAGGACGTCTAACCCGCCGGCCAGGCCTCGGCGATCGCCGTCACGTGGCGGTGGTCGGTGCCGCAGCAGCCGCCGACCACGTTGAGGCGCGGCAGCTTCTCGCTCAGCGTCGCGTAACGCGCTCCGAGGTCGGCGGGATCGCCCTCGTCGAGCTCCTCGGCCTCGTCCAGTTCGGCATGGCTCAGCGTCGAAGCGTTGGCCCGCAGCCAGTTGATGCGCTGCGCCCAGTCGGCGTTCGGGTCGAGCACCGCCTCGAAGTGCGTCGGATGGGCGCAGTTGATCCCGTAGTACGCGGGGCCCGATCCCGTCTCCTCGTCGACCTGGCGCGATCGCGTCGCCCAGATTCTGGCCGCTGGGAGGCGCCCGTCCGTCTCCACCGTGAAAGAGATCGCCACCGGGCATTGCCGCCTCGCCGGCGGCAAGCGTGATCCCGATCGCTTCGTCCGCGTAGGTCATGGTCATCGCCGAGACCATGTCCGCCGGCGGTGTCCGCGAGGGTTCGGATCTGGGTCGAATGGTACTCCTCGCGCCCCCTCGTGCATCGAGGATCGTCTCGGGGCTGTAGGCGTCGCTCTCGGGGCCGATCGCGCCGCTGATCACCCACGTCGCGCCCTTGGGCCGATACTCCTCGCGCAGCTCCTCCATGAGCGCGATCGCCCTGCGATTGAACGCGTCGAGCTCAGCGTCCGAATACCCGATCCTCTTTGCCCACTTGGGGCTTGCGCGCCAGGTTGGCGCCTCGAGGACGAACCCCGTGCCGCGGTCGCGAGCAAGCTCCGCGTAGGGGCGGTAGGCGTCCCGGAGCGCCTCCGTCCCCGCCGTCGTCCTTGAGCAGGTCGAAGGCGGCGAACTCGGGGAGGTCGTGACCCGCCGTGGAAGATCAGCGTCGTCTCGAGGCCCCCATCGGTCAGGAAGAGGCCGCCGTCGAGCTGTGGAAGCCGGTCGCGCCCGCTCACTCAGGGCAGGAGCAGCTCGTCCTGCGCGGAGGGCCGCGCGGGGCCGACCAGCAGCTCCTGCGGCTTGGCCCGCGACTCGAGGCCGCCGGTGACCTCGTAGGTGCCTTCCTGGAGATCGACCTTGAAGTCGTCGCTGACCGCGCTGGGCTCGAGCGTCTGGCTCGTGGCCGCGACGGGGCCGTCGAGGGTCAGCGCGACCGCTTCGTCGCTCTGGTTCGAGATCGTGAAGACGGTGAGGCCGGCGCCGAACTCGCTCGGGGAGACCTCGACGACGTCATTGTCGACGCGGGCGGTGACCTCGATCGGCTTCGCGGGCCGGGGTTCGTTGGGATGGTCGTCCGAGCCGCAGCCGGCCGCCGTCAGGCCGATCGCCGCGAGGGCGCACGCCACCGGATAGGTCCTCCTCCTCATCCCGCGTGGAATCTAACCGAACTGAGGGTCCCTGCGTGCAGGTATTTACTCGTGGGGGGCTCGGAGGGCGTCAGCCGAGCCAGACCGACCGGCGCGTGGCGAGCAGATCGTCGAGCTCGGTCTGGATCCGGGCCCTGATCTCCTCGGCGAGGTTCTGGACGAGCGCGGCGTCGTCGATCGCGTCGGCGGGGTAGTCGTCCATCGGGATCGGCTCGAGGAATCGGATCTTGAACTTGGCCGGCAGGTACATCGCGGCGGCCAGCGGGCCGAATTGCGGAAACGCGTGGTTGAACGGGAAGTAGATGAGGCCGGTGAGCCGCTGGAGCGGCCTGACGTGGCCGAAGATCGGCATCGCCTCCTCGGCGCCGACGACCGCGATCGGGACGATCGGGACCCGGGCGCGCATCGCGGTGCGGATGAAGCCGCCGCGCCCGAAGCGGCGCAGGTGGTAGCGCTGCCACAGGACCTTGCGGCTGCCCTTCTGGCCCTCGGGGAAGACGAGCGCGAGGCGGCCCTCGTCTTGGAGCAGTCGCTGGGCGTTGCGCGGGTGGGCCGGAACGAGGCCGATCTTGTTCGCGAGCATTCCGACGAAGGGATAGCCCTTGAACCAGTGCTCCCCGAGCATGTACAGGGGGCGTGGATGCGAGTGGTCCTTGCGGATCGCCTGCATGATCATCGGCGCGTCGGGGGGCAGCGCGCCCGAGTGGTTGGAGACCAGCAGCGCGCCGCCGGTCGATGGCACGTTCTCGAGCCCCTCGTGGTCGACGCGGAACCAGTAGCGGTAGTAGAAGTCGAGAACGGGGTCCGCGAGGCGGAGGACGGCCTCCGAGCGGCCCCAGTCGTCGAGCGCTCGCTCGCCGTCGACCTCGGGGAGCAGCTCGCGCAGCTCGGCGAGGTCGCTCCCGTCGGGCGTCAGGTCGGGCTCGCGCGGCGTCGCGTAGTCGTCGCCGTCGGCGTCGTAGGCCGGCGGGGGCGGAGCCGACTCCTCGGCTCCGGCCCCCGCGCTCAGCGGGCCGCCGAGCAGGGGGCTGTCGCTGTCGAGCCTGCCGCCGCCCAGCGCACGCCCGCGGCTCGCCATCAGAAGGGAAGCTCGACGACCTCGGCCTCCGCGCCGCCGTCGCCGACCGAGACCGTGTCGCCGGGAGCGGCCTCGCGGCGCACGATCGCGAGCGCGATCGGGCCGCGGGCGGGGGAGATGCATGCGGTCCCGACGCGCCCGACCTCGCGCTCGCCGAGGCGGATCGGGTCGTCGTGGGCGGCCGCGGCGCTGAGCCGCAGGCCTCGCAGGTGGCGGTTGGGCTTGCCCTTGTAGTGAAGCCGCGCGACGGGCTCCTGGCCGATGTAGCAGCCCTTGGTGAAGCTGACCGCGCGATCGGTGATCCCGGCCTCGGCCGGCATCGTCGCCTCGCTCATCTCTGCCCCGAAGCGCGGCCTGCCGGCCTCGACGCGCGCGATCTCGGCCGCCTGCTCGGAGATCTCGGCGGCGCCCGCGTCGCGCAGCTCGGCGAGAACCGCCTCGGCCGAGCTCGCGGGGACGATCAGGTCGAGCCCGAGGTCGGTGGCGACGATCCGCCGCTCGCCCTCCTCTCGGTGGGCATGCTCGGGAGAAAGGGGGCCGGTGGAGGCGACCTGGTGCGCGGCGGGGCCGATGATCGAGAGGATCGCGTGGTCCGCGCTCACGTCCTCGATCTCGACGTCGCGACCGATCTTGTACATGTCGAGGTGGCGCTGGATGCGCTCGCGGGCGCCCGCCTCGGTGTCGATCCAGTAGCGGTCGGGCGCCAGGCGCAGCACGCGCATGTCGCCCTGCAGGTGGCCCTTGCGGTCGAGCAGCGCCGCGTAGACCCCGGCGCCGGGGCTCAGGTCGTCGACCTCGTTGGTGAGCTGGCCCTGGAGGTACTCGGCGGCGTCGGATCCGCTCACGACCAGCTTGCCGCGCTGCGAGCGGTCGGCGATGCCCGCCTGCTCGCGCAATGCGCGGTACTGCCCGTCGAGATCGACCACGGCGCGAACCTCCATTGACTCGATTCTACGGTCCTCCCTATGATTTAGACTGATCAAAATCTAGATTGCGATGAGTCAAAACGACAAGGGACAAAAGGGCGGGCTCAGCCGCCGCAAGCTGATCGTCGGCGGCGCCGCCGCGGGATCGGCGCTTCCGATCCTCCACGGCCTGGTCCCGCATGGCGGGATCCACCAGGCGCTCGAGGGCGCGAGCGCCTCCGAGATGGAGATGGAGCACGGCTCGAGCTCGGGATCGGACGCCATGGCCAATGGCCATGGCGGGAGCTTCGGGCCCGGGTTCGAGGGCCCCGACGTCGATCACGCCGCCAACGGCTTCGACCCGAGCGAGATCGTCCGCGACTTCGACGAGGGCAAGACGCGGCGGCTGCCGACCGGGCGCGTCCTGCGCGAGTGGGAGATCGTCGCCATCGACAAGGAGATCGAGGTCGCGCCCGGCGTCCACTTCCCGGCCTGGACCTACAACGGGCGCGTCCCCGGGCCGACGCTGCGCTGCCGCGAGGGCGAGCGGCTGCGGGTCAAGTTCGCCAACGGCTCGGCCCACCCGCACACGATCCACTTCCACGGCATCCACCCGGCGGCGATGGACGGCGTGCCGGGCATCGGCGAGGGCGCAGGCGGGGGCACGATCGCGACGGGGGAGAGCTTCACGTACGAGTTCGACGCCGACCCCGTTCGGCTTCCACCACTACCACTGCCACACGAACCCGCTCGCCGCCCACATCCACAAGGGGCTCTACGGCGGCTTCATCGTCGACCCCGCCCAGGGCCGGCCCGACGCCGACGAGCTGATCATGGTGATGAACGGCTTCGACACCAACTTCGACAGCTCCAACGAGGTCTACGCGGTGAACACTGTCGGCTTCCACTACATGCGTCATCCGATCCGCGTGCGCCGTGACGAGCTGGTCCGGATCTACCTCCTCAACATCCTCGAGTTCGACCAGATCAACTCGTTCCACGTCCACGCCAACTTCTTTCACTACTACCCGACCGGCACCTCGCTCGAGCCGGTCGAGTTCACCGACACGATCATTCAGGGCCAGGGTCAGCGCGGGATCCTCGAGCTGCGCTTCCCGTACGTCGGGCAGCTACATGTTCCACGCCCACAAGACCGAGTTCGCGGAGCTCGGCTGGATGGGCCTCTTCGAGGTCACGGACTGATGGAGGCGCGCGCGGCGCGCGAGGGCGAGAGCGGCGTGGGCGGCCGCGCGCCGACGTGGCTGCTCGGACTCGTCCCGCTCGCGCTGATCGCGGCGGCGGCGATCGCGTTCGGCGTCCTCGGGGCGCCGGGGCTGGGCGAGCGGACGGGCCCTCCGGTCGAGGACGTCGCGGTCGAGCGCACGGTTGCTGCGCCCCGGGGAGATCGAGTTGACGCTGCGAAACGACGGCCCCGACGCGGTGGCGGTCGAGCAGGTCGCGATCAGCGACTCGTACGTTCCGTTCGAGCGCCACCAGCTCCGAGGTCGGCCGCCTCGAGAGCTCGACCCTGACGATGCCGTACCCCTGGGTCGAGGGCGAGGCCTACGAGATCTTCATCCTCACCT
The DNA here is from genome assembly GCA_963838145.1 of uncultured Thermoleophilia bacterium. Lineage (GTDB taxonomy): Bacteria > Actinomycetota > Thermoleophilia > Solirubrobacterales > 70-9 > DASPWW01. The sequence goes on along the minus strand of CAWIPX010000005.1, from coordinate 53,442 downwards.
CCACCGGCGGGACGATCGAGCACGAGATCCCCGTCGCCGTCGAGACGCCGGAGGCCGACTCGTCGTTCTTCGGCCTGATGGCCCTGCTCGGCGTTTACGTGGGTGTGATCCCGGTCGCGATGGGAATGCTCTGGCTGCCGTTCGTGCGCCGCATCGATCCGAGCTGGATCCGCTTCCTGCTCGCCTTCACGATCGGGCTGCTCGTCTTCCTCGGGGTCGACGCGACTCTCGAGGGACTCGAGATCGCCGGGCGAGGGGCCGCAGGCGTTCGGCGGCGCCGCGCTCGTCTTCCTGGGGGCGCTGAGCGCGTTCCTCGCGCTCGCGGCGATCGACGGTTGGCTCGCCGGGCGCCGCGAGGGCGCCGAGTCGCGGGGAGCCGCCGGCGCCTACCTCGCGCTGCTCGTCGCGATCGGCATCGGCCTTCACAATCTCGGGGAGGGCCTCGCGATCGGGTCGGCGTACGCCGGCGGAGCGCTTGCGCTGGGCGCCTTTCTCGTGGTCGGCTTCGCACTTCACAACACGACCGAGGGCCTCGCGATCGTCGCTCCGATGGCCTCGGCCCGCCCGCGGCTCGGACGGCTCGTGCTGCTCGGACTGATCGCCGGCGCGCCCGCGATCCTCGGCGCGTGGATCGGCGCCGCGGCGTTCAACGCCAGCCTCGTGGCCTTCCTGCTCGGTGTCGGCGCCGGCGCGATCGCTCAGGTCGTGGCCGCGATTCTGCCCTCGGTGCGCGACGACACCGGGCGCACGCTCAACTCCGTCGCCGCGCTCGGGATGCTCACCGGCATCGCCGCGCTCTACGTCACCGGCCTCCTGGTGTCGGTCTGATGGCGACCGGCCAGCACAGGGCGGCGCGGCGTGACCTCGACGCTCCCGCGACGGAGGCCGTCGAGGACTACGCGAAGGCGATCTACGCGCTCGCCCAGCGCGGCGAGGGGCCCGTCGGCACCTCGGCGCTCGCCGAGCGCCTCGGGGTCTCGCCGGCCTCGGTCACGGCGATGCTCAAGCGCATGCATGCGATGAAGCTCGTCACGCACGAGCCCTACCGCGGGGTCACGCTGACGACGGCGGGGGAGAAGGTCGCGCTCGAGGTCATGCGCCACCACCGCCTGCTCGAGGCATACCTCTCGGAGGCCCTCGGAATGCCCTGGGACCGCGTCCACGACGAGGCGGAGGTGCTCGAGCACTACATCTCGGAGGAGCTCGAGGAGCGCATCGCCACGGCGCTCGGCGATCCCAATCGCGACCCCCACGGCGACCCGATCCCCGATCGCGAGCTGGTGCTCGGCGACGAGTTGGGAGTGGCCCTGGTCGAGCTCGAGCTCGGCGAGTCGGGAACGTTCAGCCGCGTCTCCGACAGCGACCCCGAGATGCTGCGCTACCTCGCCGAGCAGGGCATCAGGCCGGGGGCGAAGCTGCGCGTCACCGAGCGCCAGCCGTTCGGCGGCCCGCTGTTCGTCGAGGTCGAGGGCGCCCGCCACGCGATCGGCGGCGACCTCGCCCAGCGCATGTTGATCACCTAGGGTTCCCGGGATGGCCCTCGCCGCGGAATTCCAGGAGGTCGTGGACTCGCTGCCCGACGACTGGACCGACCTCGCCTTCGACATGCGCATCGCCGACGAGGGCCGCTACGTCGACGCCGCGGTGATCCTCAGCCAGGTCAACGCCCAGCCCTACTCGCGGGCCGACTGGCACTGGCGCGTCAACGTCGCGCACAACTTCGGGCACGCCGCCGCGCCGGAGACGGTTCGCGGGACGCTCGAGCTCCTCGACCGCGAGGGGATCGAGGGTGAGCTCGTCGTTCGCGAGATGGCCGAGGGCCGCGCCGAGGTCGTCCAGATGTGGGGCCGGCCCGAGAGCGTGCGGCGCGAGTTCCGCCAGCGACGCTCGCTCTAGGCGGCTCGTGGCGCGCGTAGTCGCCCTCGCTCCCGACCTCATGTTCGCGTCGCGCATCGAGGCGACGCTGGGAGCCGCCGGCCACGACGTCACGCTCTCGCCCTCGATCACCGAGGCGCCGCTCGACGACGCCGAGATCCTGATCGCCGACCTCGAGCGCATCGAGCCCGAGGCCGTCGTCGGGCTCGGTATCCCGGTGCTCGGCTTCTACCGCCACACCGACCCCGACACGCGCGAGCGCGCCGAGGCGGCCGGGGTGGACGTCGTCGTGCCGCGCTCGAGGATGGCGCGCGAGATGCCGGAGCTGGTCGCGGCGCTGTTGAGGGACGAGGCTGGGTAAGGGGAGCTATCCGGCAACTTGTGAGCGATTTGTCGGGCTATAGCCCCATCAACTGCTCACAACGCGATTTCCGGGGGCCACCGAGCCAGTTAGGCCCAGCTGGCTTACCCGGCGAAGTTGGTGTTGAAGGCCTCGTCGATGTCAGGCGGGGTCTCGACGATCCCGTGCTCCGCATCCCAGCGCGCCCACGCCTCGAGGACCTCCAGGTCGAGCACGCCGACCGGGCTCAAGGCCGGCAGCAGGGCGTCGAGTTGGGCCTGCTGCTCGCCGGCGTCGAGGCCGTCGACACCATCCAGAAGCGCTTCGAGCGCCGCGTCGGGGTCGTCGACGGCGATCTCGTAGCCCTCGACCGTCGCTTCGACGACCCCCTCGACGAGATCCGGATCGCCCTCGATCAGATCCGCGGTCGTGACGAGCACGAGCTCCGGGTAGCGCGGAGCCCCGAAGTCGTCGACCCGGAACTCGCGTGTCGGCACGCCGCGGCGCTTGAGCGCGAGGCCCTCGACGTTCCAGAACGCGGTCGCGGCGTCGACGCGGCCCGCCGCAAGCGTCGGCACCGCCTCGAAGCCGATCGTCACGCGCTCGACCGCGCCGGGGTCGGCGCCGTCGGCCTCGAGCACCGAGTCGAGGACCGCGTCGTCGGACGGCAGCCCCGTCACGCCCACGGTGCCTCCCTCGAGGTCGCGCGGTCGCCGCACCGCATCGCGGTCGCCCGCGATCACCGCGGCCAGCGGTCGCTGGACGATCGGTGCGACGCCGACGACGTCGAATCCCGCCTCGCGCGCCAGCGCGAGGTCGTGGATGTCGAGGATCGCGAACTGCGCCCGGCCCGCCTCGAGCAGCTTGGGGGCGTCGGAGGACGTCGAGGGCTCGCGGACCTCGAGGTCGACCCCGCTGTCCGAGTAGAGGCCCTCGTCGAGCGCCGCGTAGATGCCGGCGTGGGCCGCGTTGGGCTGGAAGTCGAGCACGAGGGTCGCGCCTTGCGGCGCGCCCGGTTCAGCGCCGTCCCCGCACGCCCAGAGAGCGAGTGCCGCGAGGACGGCCGCCAGCGACGCGGCGACCTTGCCCATTCGCGGCGCAGGATAGCCTTGCCACTGGGATGACGCGGACGACCGCCGATCAGCTTCTCGCCCTCATCGAGATCCCCAAGGGCGGCCGCAACAAGTACGAGTTCGACGAGCATCTGGGCCGCGTGGTTCTCGACCGCTTCCTCGCATCCGCGACCGTCTACCCGCTCGACTATGGCTTTCTGATGGGCCACCGCGGACGCGACGGCGACCCGCTGGACGCGATGGTCTGCGTCTCCGAGCCGACGTTTTCCGGGTGCGTGATCCCGGTCAAGCCGATCGCGCTGTTCAAGATGCACGACGAGAAGGGGGAGGACGACAAGATCGTCTGCGTCCCGATGAACGACCCCGGCTGGAACCACGCCGAGGTACTGGAGGACATACCCGAGTCGCTTCAGCGTGAGATCGAGCATTTCTTCTCGATCTACAAGCAGCTCGAGGGCAAGGACGTCGACGTTCAGGGGTGGCGCTCGCGCGAGGAGGCGCTCGAGGTGATCGCCGAGGGGCGCGCCCTCGAGCAGGCGCGCGAGCAGTCCTGAGCCGCGTAGGTGCGACGTTTCTGCATCGCTCCTCTATAGACTGCCGCGGCTGTTGGCTCGGGCGCCCGTCGCTCGCGCATGGATACGAAAGCTTCAAGGAGGTCTGACCAAGTGCAGGATCGAGGACTCGCTGCCTACATCACCGAGCTCGTCGGAACGTTCTTTCTGGTGTTCTTCATCACCATGGTCGTCACGCTGTTCGTGGCGACGGGCGCCGACGCGCAGTTCGGCTCCGACTTCGCGGTCGTCGGCCTGACGCAGGGCTTCCTGCTCCTCGGCCTCATCGCCTACCTCGGCGGCGTCAGCGGGGGTCATTTCAACCCCGCCGTGACGGTCGCCGCGGCGATCCTGCGCCGCATCGACCCGGTCGACGCGGTCGTCTACATCCTCGCCCAGCTCTCCGGCGGCGTCCTCGGCGCCCTGCTGACCAAGGCGCTGCTGCTCGACGAGGGACGCGTGGGTGACTACGGCGCGGTCACGATCAGCCCGCTGCTCGGCGGCGACCTCGACGGCATGATCCTCGAGGCGATCGGGACCTTCGTGCTCGTGCTCGCCGTGCTCACGGCCGCGCTCAACCCACGGGCGCGCAAGGAGTTCGCGCCGCTGACGATCGGCGCGACGCTCGCCTTCCTCGTGATGGTGCTCGGCCCGCTGACCGGCGCCGCGCTCAACCCCGCGCGCTGGTTCGGACCCGCCCTCGTGGGCGAGGAGTTCGGCGGCGTGTGGCCGTACCTCGTCGGCGACCTGCTTGGCGCCGTGCTCGCCGCCGGGTTCTACTTCCTGGTGATAGCCCCGGGGGACAAGATCATCGGTGCCCCGGGCACCGCCGAGGAGGAGCCACCCAAGGTGACCCCGCCGGGCGTCGCCAGGGGCAGGGCGACCCGCGAGAAGAAGGTCTAGCTCGTCGCGGGCGCCCCGCATCGGGGCGCCGTTGGGACTCCTGTAGCTTGGAACGCGGCATGCGCCGCGTAACGTTCTCGCGCAACTACACGCTCTCGCTGTCGCGCACGTGCCAGTGCTACTGCAAGTACTGCTCGTTCGCGACCCACCGGGCGCACATCTATGCGCCCGATGAGGTCGAGCAGCGCCTCGACGAGGCGCTGAGACGAAACTGCAAGGAGCTGCTCGTGCTCACCGGCGAGCGCCCGGAGGTCAACGCCGAGGTCGCCGCCCGGCTGGCGGAGTGGGGCCACGAGGACTTCACCTCGTACGTGGTCTGGGCATGCGAGCGCGCCCTCGAGCGCGGCATGCTGCCGCACACCAACCTGGGGGTGCTGTCGCGCGCCGACCTGGCGCGGCTGCGCGAGGTGACCGCGTCCCAGGGGCTGATGCTCGAGTCGGTCGCGGAGCGCCTCATGGACACGGTCCACGCCGGCTCGCCGACCAAGCACCCGGCGCGGCGGCTGGAGACGATCGAGGCAGCCGGGGAGCTGAGGATCCCGTTCACGAGCGGGATCCTCGTCGGCATCGGGGAGACCGAGGAGGAGCGCGTCGCCTCCCTCGAGGCGCTCGCGGAGGCCCACGGGCGCCACGGGCACATCCAGGAGGTGATCCTCCAGAACTACGTCCCGCATCCCGACTATTACGGCCGCGAGGTGGCCGAGATCGCCGACGAGGCGGCGCGGGAGCGCTGGACGAGCGGCAACGGTGGCAACTCTGCGGCCCCCGGAAGCGAAGCCGAGGAAGCCGCAGGTAGTGATTCCGGGCCGGCGTGGGCGAACCCCATCTCGATCGACGACATGCGCCGGCTCGTCGCCGAGACGCGCCGCCTGATGCCCGACGTCGGCATCCAGATCCCCCCGAACCTCTCCGACTGGTGGTCCGACCTCGTCGAGCGCGGGGCGACCGATCTCGGTGGGCTGTCGGCCAACGGCGACCACATCTCGCCCGAGCACGCCTTCCCGAGCCCCCACGAGGTCCGCAAGCGCCTCGGCCCGCGCGGCTACGCGCTCACCGAGCGGCTCTGCGTCTACCCGCAGTACATGGACCCCGAATGGATGGAGCAGGGCGTCCTCGACGTGATCAAGCTCAAGTACTGGAGCTTCATCCCCAGGCGCGGCTCGGGGCGCCGCCGCGAGCACGTATCCGACCCCGCGGCCGCGCCGCGCGCGATCGAGCGCGGGCGCCGCGGCGAGGCGCTGACCGCGGACGAGCTGACCGCGCTCTTCTCCGAGACCCGCCCGGAGGTGATCGAGGAGATGCGCTTCGCCGCCGACGAGCTGCGGGCGGAGCTCGTGGGAGACCGCGTGACGTTCGTCGTCAATCGCAACATCAACTTCACCAACATCTGCATCGTCGGCTGCGCGTTCTGCGGATTCGGCCAGGGCCGCCGGTCGCCCGACGCCTACCACGTCGAGCCCGACGAGTTTGCGGCCCGTGTGCAGGAGGCGGTCGATTATGGGGTTACGGAGATCTGCATGCAGGCCGGGATCCACCCCGAGTACACGCTCGAGGACTACGGCCGCTGGCTGCGGCGCGTCAAGGAGGTGGCGCCGGACGTCCATCTGCACGCCTACTCGCCGATGGAGATCCACTACATGTGCGAGCGCTCGGGTCGCTCGCCCGACGAGGTCTTCGACTACCTGCTCGAGTGCGGCCTCGGCTCGACGCCGGGCACGGCCGCGGAGGTGCTCCACGACGGCGTCAGGCAGCGGATCTCGCCCAACAAGCTGCCGGTGGATCGCTGGGTCGAGATCGTCGAGGCCTGCCACCGCGCCGGCCTGCGCTCCTCCTCGACCGTCATGTTCGGGCACATCGAGGAGCCGTCGGAGCTCGCCGAGCACATGCGCGTCGTGCGCGAGCTGCAGGAGCGCACCGGGGGGATCACGGAGTTCGTGCCGCTGAGCTTCATCCCGTTCAACACCCTTCTCGGGCGCACGCACGGAGTCGAGGAGATCTCGCGCGACGACAACCTCAAGCACACCGCCGCCTTCCGGCTCGCGCTCGGGCGCACGATCCCCAACCTCCAGGCGAGCTGGGTGAAGATGGGCCTCGACGCCGCGACGCGAGAGCCTGCGCTGGGGCGTCAACGACCTCGGCGGAACGCTGATGGAGGAGAACATCTCGCGCATGGCCGGCTCCCATCACGGCGTGCGGCTCGAGCCCGAGCAGCTGATCGAGGCCGCGAGGCGCGCAGGCCGCGAGCCCGCGCAGCGCACGACGCTCTACGACATCGTCGAGACGTACTGAGCCGCCGCGCTGCGCGCTCGGACGTTCGTTTAGCCGTCCGCAGCGTCGGCAGAATTCCCGTGTTTGGTACCGACGAAACCCGGGAATCCGGTTCCCGACCGACCCGACGAAAGAGGAGGATGTGGATGTCTCGTCATCTCGCAGGCCTTCGCCTGCGCTGATCGTCGCGGTCGTCGCGCTAGTCGCGGCGCTCGCCGGCACCGCGATCGCCGGTCCCGGCGCATCGAGAGCAAGATCACCAAGGCCAAGGTCAAGAAGATCGCCAACAAGCAGATCAACAAGCGGCTGCCGATCGACACCGCCGAGCTCGCGGACAACGCCGTCACCACGGCGAAGATCGCGAACGACGCGGTGACGGCGCCGAAGCTGGGCGCGATCAACACGCGTACTGTCAGCCTTCACGACGTCCCGACGGCGGCTACGGGGAAGGAACCGTCGACTGCCAGAGCGGCGAGAGGGTCACTCTCCGGCGGCGTGCAGATCGACAATCCGGCTCTGGCGACGTTCACGCCGATCGTCGAGTCGCACAAGCAGGGCAACGGCTGGTACGTCGCGCGTGCAACAATCGGAAGCGGAACCGGTCCGCGACGGTCACCGTCGAGGCGTACTGCCTGTCCTAGTCAGTCGCACGCATCCCGGCGCCGCGATTAGGTGAGCGCCGTGAGCGAGAGGGCGCCCCGGGATGGATCCCGGGCGCGCCCTTCGTCGCTTTCGACCCGCTGCCGATAGCCTGACCCGCTCGATGGAGATCGGACTCGCAACAGCTAGCCGCTCAAGGTCTGCCGCGCACTGCTCCGTCGCGTCGCGCACGGAGTCGGAGACGTGTCCGAGCTGCGGCCGGAGCTACGAGCGCGGTGGCCTGCAGTGGCGCTGGTGGTTCGCGATCCCGATCGTCGCGCTGGCGTTCGCGGGCGGCTACTTCGGGCTCTCGCAGCTCGTCTACGACGACGACGAGCCGGCGGCCGTGACGGCCGAGGAGGCCGAGCCGCGCTCGCACGCCGGGACTCGCCGGCGGACGTCGAAGAAGTGGTCGACGGTGCGACGCCGGGTCGAGTCGCCAACGACTCGGTCGGCAAGGCGCGGGAGGGACCGTCGCAGCTGCCGCTACTACGCGATCGCGGACCAGACCGGACACGAGCCTGGCAGTTCTGCTTCCAGGGGGACCTCGCTCGCCAGCTCCGAGGCCGTTGACCTGCCGGCCGACTAGGCCAGCAGCACGGGATGCGCGCGATGCTTCTCAGCGCCCCGGCGAGGCCCTCGCCGAGGCCGAGCTGCCCGACCCCGAGCCGGCGCCGGGGCAGGTCGTTGTCGGGGTCCACGCCTGCGGCGTCTGCCGCACCGACCTGCATGTCGTCGACGGCGAGCTGCCCGAGCCCAAGCTGCCACTCGTCCTCGGCCACCAGGTCGTCGGGACGGTCGAGGCCGTGGGCGAGGGCGCAGAGCGCTTCGCGCCGGGCGAGAGGGTGGGTGTGCCGTGGCTCGGGTGGACCTGCGGCGAGTGCCGCTACTGCGTCTCGGGGCGCGAGAACCTCTGCGAGCGCGCCATCTTCACCGGCTACACCGCCGACGGCGGCTACGCCGAGCGCGTCGTCGCCGACGAGCGCTACTGCGTCGATGTTCCCGACAGCTACGCGGACGTGGACGCGGCCCCGCTCCTCTGCGCGGGCCTGATCGGGTACCGGGCGCTGCGCATGACCGAAGACGCCGAGCGGCTCGGCCTCTACGGGTTCGGCTCCTCGGCGCACCTCGTCTGCCAGGTGGCCCGTCACGAGGGCCGGCGCGTCTTCGCCTTCACGAGGCCCGGCGACGAGGCCGGCCAGGCGTTCGCGCTCGAGCTGGGCGCGGAGTGGGCCGGGGGCTCCGACGCAATGCCGCCCGAGGAGCTCGACGCGGCGATCGTCTTCGCCCCGGTCGGGGCGCTGGTGCCGACGGCGCTGCGCGCGCTGGCGCCCGGCGGCGGCGTCGTCTGCGCCGGGATCCACATGAGCGACATCCCGGCCTTCCCGTACTCGATCCTGTGGGGGGAGCGCTCGATCCGCTCGGTCGCCAACCTCACCCGCCGCGACGCGGAGGAGTTCATGGACGTCGCGCCGCGCGTGCCCGTGCGCACGCAGACGACCACATATCCCTTGGGTGACGCCAATCACGCCCTCGAGGACGTTCGCGGCGGTAGGGTTCGCGGCGCGGCCGTTCTCGTGCCGTGAGGAGGATGTGAGAGATGGCTGACGTCACGGTTAAGGGGCTCGACGACTTCGAGGCGGTCTTCGGCGGAGGGATGCGGCGCGTCCGCGCCGGCCTCGGCGTGACCTCGTTCGGGCTCCAGGTGATCGAGCTGCCGCCGAACTTCGAGCACTACCCCGAGCACGACCACTCCCACGACGAGCAGGAGGAGGTCTACACCGTCCTCGAGGGCAGGGTGAAGCTCCACGCCGGAGGCCAGGAGTACGAGCTGGAGCCGGGCATGTTCGCGCGCGTCGGCCCCGGCGAGAAGCGCAAGCTCGTCAGCGGAGACGAGGGGGTCCGGATTCTCGCGCTGGGCGGCGTGCCCGGAAGCGTCTACCACGCCCCCGAGTTCAGCGAGGAGGGTGCTCCCCAGCCCTCCTTCGACAAGCACGAACCTATCTGAAGAGGTCCTCCTCGGCGGGGCGCTGAAGCGCCGCCGCCCCCGGGCCGTCCTCCTCGGTGACGAGGCGCGCCGCGCCCCGAACCCTGACCGCCGGGGCCCCCGACGTCTTGTCGCGGGCCAGATCCGCGGCGGCGGCGAGATGATCGGCGACGGCGATGGCGGTCGCGGCGAGCTCGCGCCCGTCGCGATCGGCGCGCCCGCGCCAGTCGTCGATCGCGACGAGGCCGGCGCAGCCGATCGCGACGTCGGTCTGCCCGATCCTCCAGGGCCGGCCGAAGCTGTCCGAGACGACGACCGCCGGCGCGACGCCAGCGGCCTCTCGCAGCTCGCGCGCGTATGCGGCGCGCCGAGGCGTCGGAGTCGAGCGGCAGCAGGGCGACGGCGTCGTCGCCGGCGACGTTCGAGGCGTCGATCCCCGCGTTCGCGCAGATCCAGCCCGAGCTGCGTCTCGACGATCAGGACGCCGCGCTCGGCGCGGACCATCGATGCGGCTCTCGGCAAGGATCAGCTCGACGAGCGCCGGGTCCTTGCCCAGCTCGGCGGCGAGCTCGAGGGCGCGGTCGCCGGGTGTGACCTCGCCCAGCCGGCGAACCCGTCCCTCGGCCTTCGAGACGGCCTTCTGAGAGATCACGACGACGTCGCCGTCCTCGAGATCCACGCGCTCGGCGATCAGCCCGGCGAGGTCGTCGCCCTCCCCGATCTCGGGCAGCCCCTCGATTGCGCTCAGCTCGATGCCCATCCGCTAGATCCCGAGCGCCTTCCTGGTGTTCGGGGCGTTCCCGCTTCCCATCTCTATCGCCGTGGTGAGCGCGACGATGTCGCCGGGGGTGTCGAGGTCCAGAGCCAATGACTTCACGGCCTCGACCGAGTACGGGACGCCGGCCTCGCGCGCGATGCCGATGTGACGCTCCCGGCTTCCCTCCCCGAAGGCGGGGCGGATGGCGTCGGGGGGCGCGAGCAAAAGGCCGTTGGTCCCGGTCCCGTGGCGGTCGGGGATGATCGTCACGTAGTGCTCCGGCACGCCCGTGAGCACGCGGTCGAGCTCGCGCGCGTCGAGCAGCGGGCAGTCGCCCGGAAGCAGCGCCGCGCAGCCTGCGCCGTTCGCCAGCGCGGCGTCGACTCCGAGCAGCGCGGCCTCGGAGTGGTCGGCGTCGGGCGGGTCGGCGATCGTCGCGGCGCCGTACTCGGCGGCGATCTCCGCGGCGGAGGGCTCTCCGGTCACGACGAGGATTCGGTCGATCATCCGCGACCGCGAGATCGCGGTCAGCACGTCGTGGAGCATCGCGACGATCAGCTCGCCGCGCTCCTGTTCGGTGATCGCGGCGCCGAGGCGCCGCTTGGCCGACGCGAAGCGCTTCACGGGAAGGATCGCCGTCGCGTTCATCGGGCGAGCGAGCGGGCGAACTCGAGCGTCCGCTCGGCGACCTCGCGGCGGCTGGCTGCGTCGTCCATGAGCGTCGGGATGACGAGCGTGGGCACCGCCTCGGGGGGCGGGTCGGGATCGCCGGAATCGACGACGAGCCCGTCGATCAGGCCCTGGTAGGCGGCAGCCACCCCCGCCGCCGTGGGCTCCTCGCCCACCGCGCGCATGAACTTGTCGGTCGGTCCCTTGATCACCTCGCCGGCCACGAACGGGCTCACCGCGACCACCGGCGCGGGCGCGGCGGCGATCGCCTCCCGCATTCCCGGCACGGCGAGGATCGGCCCGATGCTGATCACGGGGTTGGAGGGGCCGATGACGATCGCGTCGGCGCCCGCGAGGGCGTCGCGGACCTCTGCGGTCGGCGACGCGGCCTCGATCCCCTCCAGCTCCACCGCCTCGATCTCGGGCTCGGAGCGGTCGCGCACCAGGTACTCCTGAAGCCCGCGCCAGCCCTCCGGCGTGCGCACCCGGGTGCGGACCGGCTCGTCGGACATCGGCAGCACGCGGGCGCGGGCGCCGAGCCCCGCGGCGATCTCGCCCTGGGCCTGCGTGACGCTCGCCCCTCCGGCGATCAGGTCGGTGCGCCGCATGCAGGTCGCGAGGTCGCGGTTCGGAGAGCGAGAACCAGTCGGGCGCTCCCAGCTCGACGAGGCGCTCGAAGACGGTGAACTCGTCGTCGCGGATCCCCCAGCCGCGCTCCTCGTCGATCTGCCCGCAGAGCCAGTAGGTAACGAGGTCGGGGTCGGGGGAGACGAGCACACCCAGCGCCTCGACGTCGTCGCCCGTGTTCGCGATCACGTCGAGGCCGTCGCCGAGGACGTCCTGCATCCCGGCCGCGAGCTTGGCCCCTCCCGTTCCGCCGGCGAGGACGACCGCGCGCGTCGCGGCGGCGCTCAGCTCTTGCCCCAGGGGTCCGCGTCGGCGAGCCCGGTCACCCGGATTCCGGCGTGTGTCTTGTAGCGGGCGTTGATCGAGATCAGCATCGGGGTCAGCTGCTCGACGATCCTCGCCATCTCGAGGGCCCCGGCGTTCACGCAGCGCAGGCCGCCGATGAGCTCGATCAGCTCCGCGACCCGCGCCTTGTCGGCCCTGCGGTCGCCGCAGACGAGCACGTCCTCGGCGAGCTCGATATCGAGGTCGGCGAGCACCGGGGCGCTGACGGTGTGAAGCGCCGAGACCACGGTCACCCCGTCGGGGGCCATCTCCTGCGCCTGCTGGGCTGCCGACCCCTGCCAGACCCCGAGCGACCGCGTCGCCTTGCCGCTCACGGCCGCCGCGAGCGGGACCGTGCAGTCGACGAGCAGCTGGCCCGCATCGAGCGCGCCGCGGAGGTTGTTGAGCGTCTCCGACTGGGCGCGGAAGGGGACGGGAGGAAGACGATCGGCCCGCGCCCGGCGGCCTCCTCGTTGGCGAGGCCCTCGGCGCTCGCGTCGGGGACCGCGGCGCGGACGCGGTCGGCCGCCTCGGCCGCGCGCGAGGCGTCGCGAGACCCGATGACGATCGGCACTCCCTGGCGCGCCCAGCGCAGCGCGAGCCCGTATCCGAGCGCTCCCGTGCCCCCGATGATCGGTATCGGTGCCTGGTCCGCCACGCGCCGAGTCTAATCCCGCGCGTATGCTCCCCGACCGATGAGGCTCGAGGGGCGAACCGCTCTGGTCACCGGAGGCGCGAAGGGGATCGGCGCCGCGATATCGCGGCGGCTCGCCGCCGAGGGGGCGGACGTGACGATCGGCGACATCGACGTCGAGGGGGCGGCCGAGGTCGCCGGAGAGATCGGCGCCGAGTCGATGCGCCTCGACGTGACCGACAACGACTCCGCCCGCGCAGCCGTGGACGCGGTCGGGCGTCTTGACATCCTCGTCAACAACGCGGGCATGGACGAGTTCGGGTTCTTCACCGAGACCGACCCGGACCAGTGGGGCCGCATCGTCGCCGTCAACCTCGGCGGCGTCTTCGCGTGCACCCACGCCGCCCTGCCGGGGATGCAGAAGGCCGGCTACGGGCGCATCGTGAGCATCGCCTCGGAGGCCGGCCGCGTCGGGTCGAAGGGCTCGGCGGTCTACTCGGCGGCAAAGGGCGGCGTGATCTCGTTCATGAAGACGATCGCGCGCGAGAACGCCCGCTACGGCATCACCGCGAACTCGATCGCGCCCGGGCCGATCGACACCCCTCTGCTGCGCAGCGCGCTGGAGTTCGGCGAGCTGGGCGAGAAGGTGATCGAGACGATGAAGTCCGCCACCCAGATGCGCCGCCTCGGCGAGCCGGAAGAGGTCGCGGCGGCGGTCGCGTTCCTGGCCTCCGACGACGCGTCCTACGTCACCGGCGAGACGATCGGCGTCTCCGGCGGACTGGGGATGGTCTGACGATGGCCGAGGACCAGAAGCCGCGGATTCCCGACATCAGCGAGATCGTCACCGAGCGTCCCGACGAGCCCACGCTCGAGCCGGGGATCGAGCGCGTCGACGAGTTTCCGGTCGAGGGGCGCCTCGTGACCGACGTGGGAGGGACGATCGGCGTCGCGGTCCTCTCGACGCCGGGAATGATCGGGCTGATGGAGCGCGTCTCGTCGGTCCTCGCCTACGAGAACCTGCCCGAGGGCAGCGCGACCGTCGGCTTCGAGGTCTGCATCAAGCACGTCGCCGCGGCCGGCGAGGGTTCGACCGTCGCCGTGCGCGCGAAGCTCAACGAGGTCGTCGACGGGCGCAAGCTGCGCTTCGACGTGGAGGTCACCGAGGGCGAGCGCACGATCGGCGTCGGAACGCACGAGCGGCGCGTGATCGAGGTCGGCAAGGTCAAGGACTCCTAGCCTCACTCACTAGCCTCGATCGCATGAGCGAGCTGCCCGCGAGCGTCCGGATCCGCGAGGTCGGTCCCCGCGACGGCTTTCAGAACGAGCCCGAGGTCATCGCGACCGAGGACAAGGTCCGCCTGATCGACATGCTCGCCGCGACGGGGCTGTCGCGGCTCGAGGTGACGTCGTTCGTGCGCCCCGACGTGATCCCGCAGCTCTCCGACGCCGAGGAGGTGCTCGCGTCGATCGAGCGGCCGGACGGGGTCGCGCTCTCGGTCCTTATCCCAAACGAGCGCGGCCTCGAGCGCGCGCTGGCCCAGCGCGACCGCTTCGACGAGATCAGCGTCTTCCTCTCGGCGTCGGAGACTCACAACCGAAAGAACGTCAACCGATCGGTCGCCGACTCGCTGGCCGGCCTCGAGCGAACCGTCGAGCGCGCGCGTGCCGAGGGGCTGCGCTGCGAGGGCATCGTCGCGGTCTCGTTCGGGTGCCCCTACGAGGGCGAGGTCCCGGTCGAGCGGGTGATGGGGATCGCCGAGCGCCTCGCGGAGGCGGGCTGCGAGGAGGTCGGCTTCGGCGACACGACCGGCATGGCGAACCCGCGCCAGGTCGGCGAGTTCTTCGCCACGGCGCGCGACCGGCTCGCCGGCGCCGAGCTGACCGCGCACTTCCACAACACGCGCGGCCAGGGGCTCGCCAACGTGCTCGCCGCGCTCGAGGCGGGCATCGAGTCGTTCGAGAGCGCCTTCGGCGAGCTGGGCGGCTGTCCGGTGCCTCCGGGCTCGACCGGCAACATCTCGACCGAGGACCTCGTCTCGATGCTGCACGAGATGGGCATCGAGACCGGGATCGACCTCGAGAAGCTGATCGCGGCCTCGCGCGAGGTTCAGGAGCTGCTGGGGCGCCCTCTGGGGGCGCACGTCCTCCGTGCCGGGCCGGTGGACTGGAGCGGCTAGCCGATCTCGCCGCCGCCGCCGCGGCCCGAGGGCTGGGCGTAGTGGGCGACGAGGTCCCAGCTCGACAGCACGCCCTCCGCGATCACCTCGGGCGAGCCGACGAGCAGGTGGTTCGTGCTCTCGGCGACCATCTTCTCGGCCGCCTCCTCGACGGTGGCGTCGGGATCGATGTATGCGGGCTGCTGGCGAGATCACTGCGCCCGCGAGCGTCGTGAACGGGTCGGAGCGCAGGTAGCGAAGCACGTCCTCGTGCGTGACCCAGCCGGCCGGCTCGCGGTTTCGCTGGTCCACCACCAGCACCGCGTGGGTGCGCCGCTCGTACATCGTCTGGGCGCACGCCCGGACCGTCGTGTCGCTCGGGATCGCGATCACGCCGGGGCTCATGACGTCTCGCACGGAGACCGACGAAAGGGCCATCAGCGTCGGGGTCGGAGGTTCCACCACGACGCGATCCTATCCCGTGCCAGTAGGCTGCCGCGCCGTGACTGACATAAAGAAAGTAGGAGTCGTCGGCTGTGGCCTCATGGGCCACGGAATCGCCCAGATCTGCGCCCAGGCGGAGTGGGACGTCGTCGTGAAGGAGGTGGATCAGGACAAGCTCGACAAGGGCATCGCGAAGATCGACAAGCAGCTCGCGAAGGCCGTCGAGAAGGGAAAGCTCGAGCAGGATGCCGCGGACGCGATCCGCGGCCGCATCACCCCGACTCTCGACTACGGCGACCTGCAGGGCTCGGACCTCGTGATCGAGGCGATCACCGAGGACCTCGACGCGAAGCTCGAGATGTGGCGCGAGGTCGACGCGGCCGCGGGCGACGCCGCGACGTTCGCGACCAACACCTCGTCGCTGCCCGTGATCGACCAGGCGGTCGCGACTTCGCGCCCCGATCGCTTCCTCGGGCTGCACTTCTTCAACCCCGCCCAGGTGATGCCGCTGCTCGAGGTCGTCCAGACGGTTACGACGAGCGACGAGACGCTTAAGCTCGGCTTCGACGTCGGCGAGAAGCTCGGCAAGACGACGGTCCACGCGAAGGACAAGACGGGCTTCATCGTCAACCGCCTGCTCGTCCCCTACATGCTCGACGCGATCCGCGCCTACGAGGAGGGCTTCGGCTCGATCGAGGAGATCGACACGGCGATGAAGGCGGGCGCCAACCATCCGATGGGCCCGCTGACGCTGCTCGACTTCGTCGGCCTCGACACGACCAAGTCGATCGCCGAGGTGATGTTCGACGAGTTCCGCGAGCGCCGCTTCGCGCCGCCCCCTACGCTGCGCAAGATGGTTGCCGCGGGCATGTACGGGCGCAAGTCCGGCCAGGGCTTCTACGACTACTCGGGGGAGAAGCCCGTTCCCAGCGAGCTCGGGCTCTGAGCTCCGAGGGACACGATCTTCCCGCCGCCCTCGAGGCGGCGCTCTCCGGCGGCCCCGAGCGCCATCACCGAAAGACCGAGGACCAGGGCAAGCTCCCGGTCCGCGAGCGGATCGCGCGGCTCGTCGATCCCGAGTCGTTCGGCGAGGAGGGCCTGCTCGCCAACTGGGAGAAGGAGGGCCTCGGCGCCGACGGCGTCGTCACCGGCCTGGCGCTGATCGGCGGCCGCAGGGTCGCGCTGATGGCCAACGACCCGACCGTCAAGGCGGGCTCGTGGGGCCCCAAGACGGTCGAGAAGATCCTCCGCATCCAGGAGCGCGCGCTGACGCTCGAGGTGCCGCTCGTCTACCTCGTCGACTCCGCCGGGGCGCGGATCACCGACCAGGTCCAGATGTTCCCGGGCCGGCGCGGCGCGGGGCGGATCTTCTACAACGAGGTCAGGCTCTCGGGCCGCGTCCCGCAGGTCTGCGTCCTGCTCGGCCCCAGCGCCGCCGGCGGCGCCTACATCCCGGCCTTCTGCGACGTCGTCGTGATGCGCGAGGGCAACGCCTCGATGTACCTCGGCTCGCCGCGCATGGCGCAGATGGTGATCGGCGAGCACGTCAGCCTCGAGGAGATGGGCGGGGCGAAGATGCACACCGTCGGTCTCGGGCTGCGGCCACTTCCTCGTCTCCTCCGACGAGGAGGCGATCGACGTCGCGAAGCGCTACCTGTCCTACATGCCGACGAGCTGGCGCGAGTCGCCGCCGCCGGCGCCTCCCGCCGACCCGGGCGCCGAGCGAAAGCCGTCGGAGATCGTGCCGCCCGACGAGAAGGCCGCCTTCGACATCGTCGAGCTGATCGACGCGCTGACCGACGAGGGCTCGTTCTTCGAGGTCCACGCGCGCTGGGCGAAGGAGGTCGTCGTGGGCTTCGCGCGCCTCGACGGCCGCCCGATCGCGATCGTCGCCAACCAGCCCAAGTACAAGGGCGGCGTGCTGTTCGTCGACTCGGCCGACAAGGCGGCGCGCTTCATCTGGACCGCGAACGCCTTCAACGTCCCGCTGCTCTTCCTCGCCGACGTCCCCGGCTTCATGATCGGCACCGACGTCGAGCGCCAGGGGATCATCCGCCACGGGGCGAAGATGATCAGCGCCGTCTCCGAGGCGACCGTCCCGAAGATCTCGGTGATCGTCCGCAAGGCCTACGGCGCGGGGCTCTACGCGATGGCGGGGCCGGCCTTCGAGCCGGACTGCTGCATCGCGCTGCCGACCGCCTCGATCGCCGTGATGGGCCCCGAGGCGGCGATCAACGCCGTCTTCTTCAACCAGATCCAGGAAATCGAGGACGAGGCCGAGCGCGCCAAGTTCGTCGAGGCGAAGCGCGCCGAGTACGCCGAGGACATCGACATCCTCCACCTCTCCTCCGAGCTGGTCGTCGACGCGGTGATCGAGCCCGACGACCTGCGCGCCGAGCTGATCCGGCGCTACGCGTACGCGGAGTCGAAGGACCGGCGCTTCTCGGAGCGCCACAACCCGATCACGCCCGCGTAGCCAGCGACGCCGCTCGGCTGCAGGTCGCTCAGGCAGCTGCCTGCGCGCTAATGCACGCGCGCCGAGTGCCGATAGGGGGTGAGAGCCAAATGCCAGCTTCTGCGCCCCGAACGAGGCCGCGTTCCCGCAGGCCCGTCTGCGGGAGCGGCTCCTGTGGCCCGCCGCGAGCGAGTCCGGCTTCCCCATCTCCAAGGACCCGACGATGATGGCCCGCACCTACGCCTATCTGTTCTTCGCCGGCGGCACGCTCGCGCTGCTCACGCTGCTGCTTCCCGGCTCCGGCGACCGCGATGCGCTCGGCATCGCCGCGGTCGCCCTGGTCGCCTACGCGACCAGCGTCGGGTTCCTGATCGCCTTCGACCGGCTTCCCATGTGGGTGCTCCAGGCGTCTCGCCGTGCTCGGGGCGCTGCTCGTGACGGGGTTGCTCAACCTCGGGGGCCGCTGGCGATCGGCGCCTACTCGATGTTCTACTTCTGGGTCGCGCTCGTCGCCTGCTTCTTCTTCGGGCTTCGCACGGCTCTGCTTCAGATCGCGTTCTGCGTCCTCTGCCTCGGCCTCAGCGTGCTCGCCCACGACGGCGAGATGCCGCTGCCGGGCCTCTACCTCGCGATGGGCGCCGGGACGCTGGTCGTCTCCGGCGTGCTCCTGGTCGCGCTGCGCAGCCAGATCGAGCGCGTCGTCTCGCGGCTCGTCGACGCGGCGGGCACCGACGTGCTGACGGGGCTCTCGAACCGTCGCGAGTTCGAGGAGCGCTTCGGTCACGAGCTCGAGCGCTCGGTGCGAAGCGGCAGCCCGATGGGCCTCGTCGTGATGGATCTCGACTGGTTCAAGGAGATCAACGACCGCTTCGGCCACGCCGCCGGCGACCGGGCGCTGAGGACGGTCGCCCGCGTTCTCGGGGAGCAGACGCGGCGCATCGACCTGGTGGCGCGTCTCGGCGGCGAGGAGTTTGCGGTCGTCGCGCCCGACGCCGGCGAGGAGGAGGCATACCGGCTCGCCGAGCGCCTGCGGCGCGAGGTCAAGGCGGCCTTCTCGGAGCACCCGCGCCCGCTGACCACGAGCTGCGGCGTCGCGACATTTCCGGCGTCCGGGGGTACGGCGAGCGACCTGCTGCGCGCCGCCGACCGCGCGCTCTACGCGGCGAAGGACCTGGGGCGCGACCGGACGATCGTCTACCGGCGCGGCGAGGACGAGATCTCGATGGCCGTCGCGCGCCGCGCGCGCGCCGGCCGCGCCAACCCGCGCCTCGCCTCGCTCGTCTCGATGGCGGAGTCGATCGACCGGCGCAAGGGCACGCCGGGGCACTCGCGCGCGGTCGAGCGCTTCTGCGAGTCGATCGCGCGCTCGATGGGGTTCACGGTCGCGGAGGTCGAGGAGATCAGCCTTGCGGGCCTGCTTCACGACATCGGCACGATCGGGCTCCGCGAGGCGGTGCTTTCGAAGACGGGCGAGCTCAGCGACGACGAGTGGAGCGAGATCAGACACCACCCCGAGGTCGGAGCGCGCATCCTCTCGACCGCCGACCTTGACTCGGTCAGCGACTGGGTCTACGCCCATCACGAGCGCGTCGACGGGAGCGGCTACCCGCGGGGGCTCCGGGACGGGCAGATCCCGGTTGAGGCGCAGATCGTCGCCGTGGCCGACGCTTACGCGGCGATGACGGCGGACCGCAGCTACCGGCCCGGCATGTCGATGGAGGACGCGATCGCGGAGCTGCGCCGAAACGCCGGGTCGCAGTTCATGCCCGAGGTCGTCGAGGCGTTCGCCACGCGCGCCGACAAGAGCGGCGGCGAGGCCTACGAGGCCGCGCGCAGCCCGGGCTCAGCGCCCTCGGCACGCCTAAGTTGAGCTCTTCGCGAGCACCGTGAAGTAGTCGAGCGCAGCGGGGTTCGCGAGCGAGTCCCTGCTCGCGGCCTCGTCGGCCGGGCGTCCCCATGAGGATCCTCTTGACCGGGATCTCGAGCACCTTGCCGCTCAGGGTTCGCGGCACCTCGTCGATCTGGAAGATCTCGTTGGGGACGTGGCGGGGGCTGCACTGCTCGCGGATGCGGCGCTTGATCTCGGCGCTCAGCTCGTCGTCGAGCTCGACGCCCTCGTCGAGGACGACGAAGAGCGGCATCCAGCCCTCGGTCCCGGGCCTGGGCACGTCGACGACGAGCGCGTCGACGACCTGGGGGACGGCCTGGACGGCGCGGTAGATCTCGCTCGTCCCCATGCGCACGCCCTGGCGGTTGATCGTCGAGTCCGAGCGCCCGTAGATCACGGCTGTGCCGCGCGAGGTGATCTCGATCCAGTCGCCGTGGCGCCACACGCCGGGGTAGTGGTCGAAGTAGCTGTCGTGGTAGCGCGACCCGTCGTCGTCGCCCCAGAGGAAGAGCGGCATCGAGGGCATCGGCTCGGTGAGCACGAGCTCCCCGACCTCGTCGATGACCGGCTCGCCGGCCTCGTTGAAGGCCTCGACGGCGGCGCCGAGCGCGCGCGCCTGAAGCTCGCCGCGGTAGACGGGCAGGGTAGGGACGCCGCCTACGAACGCGGTGCAGACGTCGGTGCCGCCGCTGGTCGAGAAGAGCCATGTGTCGTCGCCGACGTGCTCGTAGATCCAGTCGAAGCCCTCGGGGGAGAGCGGCGAGCCGGTCGAGCCCATCGCGCGCAGGGCGCCGAGGTCGCGGCCGTCGCCGGGCTCGACGCCCGCGTTCATGCACGCCGCGACGTAGCTCGCGCTGACGCCGAAGCAGGTGACGCCGGTGCGCGCCGCGAGCTCCCACAGCACGCCCATGTCGGGATGCCCGGGGCTTCCGTCGTAGAGCACGATCGCCGCCTGGGTGAGCAGTCCGCCGACGAGGAAGTTCCACATCATCCAGCCGGTGGTGGTGAACCAGAACAGCCGGTCGCCCTCGCTGGAGGTCGACGTGGAGGTTGAGCTTCTTTAGCTGCTCGAGCAGGATCCCGCCGTGTCCCTGGACGATCGCCTTCGGCAGGCCGGTCGTGCCGGAGGAGTAGAGGACCCAGAGCGGGTGGTCGAAGGGCACCCGCTCGAACTCGAGCTCGGCGCCCTCGCCGGCGGCGAGCAGGTCGTCCCAGGACATGGCCCTTGGCGAGCCGCCCGAGGTCCGGCGCCGAGTCGAGGTAGGGGAGGACGACGGTCCGCTCGAGGGTCGGCATCTCGGCCTCGAGCCCGGCGACGACGTCGAGGCGGTCGAAGTCGCGGCCGTTGTAGCGGTAGCCGTCGACCGCGAATAGCACCTTCGGCTCTATCTGGGCGAAGCGGTCGACGACGCTGCCGGCGCCGAAGTCCGGTGAGCAGCTCGACCAGATCGCGCCGATGCTCGCCGTGGCGAGGAACGCGATCAGCGCCTCGGGGATGTTGGGCAGATAGGCGACGACGCGGTCGCCGCGCTCGACGCCGAGGCTGCGCAGGCCCGCGGCGACCTCGTGCGACGGCGTCGCGCAGCTCGTCCCAGGTCATCTCGTCGAGGTCGCGAAGCTCGGACGCGTGCAGCACGGCGACCTCGCCGCCGGGCTTGCCGCGAAAGACGTGCTCGGCGTAGTTGAGCTCGGCTCCGGCGAACCAGCTGGGCTCCGGGCATGACCCGCTCGGCGAGTACGTCGGGGCGCGGCTGCGACGAGATGACGTCGAAGTAGTCCCAGATCGCGGCCCAGAAGTCCTCGAGCTCGTCCACCGACCAGCGCCACAGGGCGCTGGTAGTCCTCGAGCTCGACGCCCCGCTCGGCGGCGAGCCAGCGCATGAACGCGGTCATCTGGGAGCGCTCGATGCTCTCGGGCGAGGGCTCCCAGAGGAGCTCGCCGCTCTGTGGTGTAGTCGCCTCCTCCACGGCGGCGCTTATATCACCGGCCGCGCACGCCCGACGTCGCGGTCGAGCAGGCGGACGAGGTCGAACGCGAAGCCGTGCGCGCGCTCGAGCGCCTCGGGGTCGATGCGGTCTGGGCACGTCGAGGTGGGTGTGCTGGCCCGGGACGTGACCCTCGGACGGCAGGCAGGTGATCGTCGTCGCGCGGTAGTGGCGAGTGCGCGCGAGCACGCCGTCGCCGCCGTAGCCGTCGCGCAGCGCGCGGGCGCGCGGCCGGTCGCCGTCGGTCGTCGCGATCGCCTCGCAGAGCCCGACGAGGTGGCTGTCCATCGGGAAGGTCACGACCCAGCCCGCAGCGGCTTCGTAGCGCACGTCGCCGGCGCCGACCGTGTCGAGGCAGACGAAGTAGGTCGAGTCGCGCTCGAGCTCGTCGCGATGCGCGCGCAGGAAGCGAGCGCATGCCCTCCTGGAGGCACTCCTCGCCGCCGGTCAGCAGAACCCAGACGTCGAGGTTCGCCGGGGGGTCCGACTCGAGCTCCTCGGCGAGCGAGATCGCGGTCGCGACGCCGGAGGCGTTGTCGTCGGCGCCGGGGGAGACGCCGGAGAGCGCGATGTCGACGAGCAGGAATGCGCCAAGCATCAGCACGAGGGTGGGGAGGAGCTGGATCGACCGACACCCAGTCGCCCTCGATGCCCGCCATCCGCGCTCCGATCACCGGGAGAAGCAGCGCGAGCCGACCAGAAGAGGAATCGGAAAGGGCCGAGCGGAAGCGGGATCGTGCGCTGCAGGCGCGCCATGAATCCCGACGGGCCGGGGTCGTATGCGCGCCCGGTCTGGGCGGCGTCGTAGTGCGCGCAGAGGACGACGCGGGCGGGGGCGTCGGCGCGCGTGCCGCGGGCGACGACGTTCTGGGACGCGCGGCGAAAGAAGAGCCGGCGCAGCAGGTAGAAGCGCCCGTTGAGGTCGAGGTACATCGAGACGGCTGTGAGCAGGACGATCACGAAGCCGATCACCGGCCACTCGAGCGCCACGAGCCCGCCGGCGATCGCGAGCGCGCAGTGCGCCGCGTGGACCAGCGCCCACTGGGGGTGAACGTAGGTCGGCTCGCACGTCGACCCTGCGGCCGCCGGCTCGCAGCCGCTGCGCGAGATCGTTCGCGGCCCGGCGCTCGGCGTCGGTTCCGGCCCGCCTGCCCTCGAAAGAGCACAGGCGGCGGATCAGCTCCAGGCGTTCGGCGACCTCCACGGGCGGGGGATTATCGCCGGATGGCGAGACTATGGTTGCGGGTAGCCGGAGTGGCGGAACTGGCAGACGCTATGGATTCAAAATCCATTGCCCTTCGGGGCGTGTGGGTTCGATTCCCACCTCCGGCATGACACGCCTGCGACGCAGATAGCCTCCAGGGCGTGTGCGGGCGCTTCACCCTTACGACCACCGCGCAGCCGAAACTCCGGCGGCGCTTCGATCTCGACGAGTCGCTGCAGCTCGAGGAGGAGCCGCGCTTCAACATCGCACCGACCGACCCCGTGCTCGCGATCCGCGAGCGCGACGACGGAGGGCGCGACGCCGGGCGGCTGCGCTGGGGGCTGATGTCGGGCCGCGAGGCGGGGGCGCACAAGTCGCTGATCAACGCCCGCGCGGAGACGCTCGACACCAAGCCGGCGTTTCGCGAGTCGTTTCGGGAGCGCCGCTGCCTCGTGCCCGCCGACGGCTTCTACGAGTGGCGCACCGACGACCGGGGCAAGCAGCCGATGTGGATCAACCGCGCCGACGACGACCTGTTCGCGTTCGCGGGCATCTGGGCCGAGGCTCCGGGGCGAAACGGGACCCCGGTGTTCAGCTGCGCGATCGTGACCTGCGAGCCGAACGACCTGATGCGCTCGATCCACGACCGCATGCCGGTGATCCTCGATCCCGACGCCGAGCAGGAATGGCTCTCCACCTCGGCCGACGTCGAGGACCTGCTGGCGCTGCTGCGGCCGGCGCCCGAGGACGCGCTTCAGGCGCGCGAGGTGACGGACGCGGTCAACGACGTCCACAACGACGGGCCCGGCCTGCTCGAGTCGCCGCTGCGGCTCTTCTAGGCAGGAGCGGCGGCGGGGCGCTGCTCGTCGGCGTCCGGCGGGGCGTCGTCGTAGTCGCCGCCGCCGATGGGGCGCTCCTCCTCGACGTGCCAGTTCTGGTTGAACCCGATCATCGCGATCGCGATCAGCGCGAGCTGGACGGGGACGACGAGGAACGTCAGCAGCCCGAGGAGCTCCTCGGGGAGCGCCGGGGAGTCGAGGCCCACCTTGTCGCGCGCGAACCAGGCTGGCGCGGCTACCACCGCGAAGATCGCGAGGATGATCGCGAGCGCCGCCGCGACCGGCAGGATGCCGCGGTTCCAGCGCAGCACGAGGAAGGCGAAGACGATGTAGAGCACCGCCCAGACGATCGCCATCACGGCGACCGTCGCGCCCTGCAGCCGCTCCCAGCCGCCGAGCGTGATGATCAGGATCAGCGCCGCCGAGATCAGTAGAACGATCGCGACGAGCACCCTCGTTACCTTCGCCTCGGACTTGACGCGATTCGGCCGCCACAGCTCGTAGCCGGGCCTTGCTTCATCGTCCATATAGCCGGGCCTTGCCTCTGCCATGTGCGCAGCATAGATTCTCCGGCGGCCAAGCGCTACCGGTACCTGTTCGCGCTCAGCGTTTGGGCCCTACGAAGCTGTCCAGAATCGCCACGGAAGCCTTGCGGTAGACGGCGATCTGTTGCGAGCAGGGGCGCGTCCAGCGGACGCCAACCGCATCCAGGCTCTCGCAGTAAATCCGCTTGATGTCCTCGGACAGGTTCGAGAAGTGATAGCGGACGCTTGCTACGCCGCGGTCATTGGCGACGATCCGGCACCCGTCGCTATGGATCAGGCCCCGAATGAACGCTTTCCGCTCGCGAGTCACGATTTCCTCCTGCCATGGCGCGAGGACGATGGGACGCAAATGTTTTCGCCCCGGCCCGTGCTGCGGGAATAGGCAGGGCCAGTGGTTCCAGCACATGACCACGTCAACGCATCGACTGTTGCGCCGTCGCCCGCGCCACGACCTCTTTTCCGCTCTTATGGCCTCGAGAGATCGGGCACACGCTTCGACGAGCTGCGGGTATCGCGCATCCAGCGCGAAGCGGATCGCGAAAGTCCGAGGACCCTTCGAGATGCACCCGTCTCCGAGGTAGAGCCCGAACACGAAGGCGTATTCGGACTCCGGCAGACTCTCCGCATTGAGGGAACAGATCGGACAGGGTGCGGATGGCCCGCCGTCGGCCGCCCGGCGAGGATGTCTGCCAGGGGTGCGTCCGTGCCTCCACTGGTTAATCGTGCGGCGGGGGATCCCGAGCTCTCTCGAGATCTCGCAGTCATTGAGTCCCCGCTTCACGAGCGTCAGGACAGCGGAGACTTCATCCAGGGAGCGCATGTTTCAGCGAACGTATGTTCGATATCCTGCCAATAGGGCCGGACAGCTCCCCGCACCTAGAATGCAATGAGGCGCGGGCGTGTCGTAACGGTTAAACAAGAGCCTTCCAAGCTCTCGGTGGGGGTTCGAGTCCCTCCCGCTTCCGCTTCACGGCTCGACGAGCTAACGCGCGGATGCTGCGCTGGAAGCGGTCCGACGGCGGTGGGAGTTGCGCGACGACTTGGCACTCCGGTCTAAGCGGGCGGTCTCCAACTTAAAGGCGAGCCCGGATTCGAAGCCCTGCCCCCAAGATGATCACCCCCGGACAGGACGAGATCGGTATCGGCGCAATCGACGCGGGGTGGTCCTCGTATGGACAGGTCTCGGTCCTTTCCAGACGTGCCTGATTGCACAACCGCACTTTCGGTTCGCTTCTGGTTGGCGAGATATGGTCACGCGCTAGTCCGCCCTCCGGCCGCCATGACCTATCTCTCGATTCGGCTCCCGTTCGCGGGCGTGTTGTGACTTTGGTTTTGCACGCGGGCAATTCCAAGTCTCGAGCGTTTGCGGGTCGATGTCCCGTCGACCGGTCGGAACTGCATAGACTGACCAGCGTCACGGGGCGTGGCGCAGTCTGGTAGCGCGTTCGGCTGGGGGCCGAAAGGTCGCTGGTTCAAATCCAGTCGCCCCGATTCTCACGGTTTGTGCGTGGCACGCCTGGATCAGGCACGCACCACCCCGCATGATCGCGCAAGAGTCCGCAAGGACCTAGACACCTGGGAGACACCTGCGGTGTCTCGCGGACTGGCCGCGGAGCGACGGGCGAACACGACAACCCCGAGAGGGAGGATCACATGACGTACGACGAGATCGTCGCCCTGGCCGACCGCACCGAGGCGAAGCGTCAGCGTGGCGAGGAGTGGGAGTTCGAGTTCTCGATCGAGTGGTGGGCGCTCACCACGGCCGAGCGGGAGGCGTTCGCCGCGCTGATGCGCCCGCGCATCGCCCACGCCAAGGAAAAGCTGGAGGCGATCAAGGAACGTGCGCATCCTGCAGCTGCTCTTCGCCCATGAGCAGGGTGCCCTCACCGCGCTGGAGTTCGTCGAGCGGGTCCGCGGCGTGGCGCCACCGCTCGCGCACCACCACAAGCCGGACTGACCGATGACCGATCGAGAGCGCGAGGCCCGCGACCTGTCGGTCCGGGCTTGTCGTCGCAGGGCTGTATGTGCGACGTGGAGTTCGAGGTCGAGACGGTCGATCCGACGCTGGCCCCGTTTCGAGTGGCCGCCCATTCGCGAGGACTGGCTGCCCGCTGCTGCGGATCGAGCATCGCCGGGACGTGTCGAGCAGAGTCGGGCTACCTACCCCGCTCGGCAGCCCGGACCTCCTCCTGGCCAGCGTCGGGCGGGTGAGGAACAGGGTGTCGCCCACGACTGAGAAAGCAGGACACCTGACCGCTCTGCAAAGCGACGAAAGGACTGCCTCAATGGCTACCTACGTGATGACCCATGAAGTGGACGATGTCGACCATTGGCTGAGCTCGCCGAAGCGTGAAGAGCTATTCGGGCCAATTGGCGTCACTGTTCGGACCTTCTCGGACCCAAATGGATCCAACAAGACCGCGCTCATCGCTGAGATCCCGGACATGGAGGCGTTCCAGGAGCTCATGAAGAGCGACGCCGCGGGGGATGCCATGAAGTACGACGGCGTCAACCCGGAGACGCTCCTCGTTCTGAGCGAGGGCAAGTAGCGGCTAGCCGCTTTGGACGAAAAGCAGCACTCGTCCGAGAGATACTGCGTGGGTCACCGACTAGGCTCGCCTGACCCAAGAGAAGGAGGCCACATGGCATACCTGTTGACGCATTTCTGGCCGGGCGCGACCGTGGATCAGTACAAGGCAACCATTGCCGCGGTGCACCCTTCGGGAGGTCTGCCCGAGGGACAGACCTACCACGCCGCTGGGCCGACAGACGGAGGCATCCTCATCGCCGCCGTGTGGGAGTCCAAGGAGCAATCCGACCGCTTCGTCCAGGACACGCTGCTGCCGAGCATGCCCGTCGAGGGGGGCTTTACGGGCCAGCCGGAGGAGCGCGCGGCCGAGATCGTGAGTCACGGCATACACGAATAGAACCCGCGTGGCGCTAGTCCTGGCTGGCGCGAAGCGGAGGTTGATGGGGTCGCATCGCTCGCGCGTCCCACGCGAGAGAAGCAGGCGTACTCGGGGAAGCGCTCATTTCCATGCGGTGCTGGCGGCGACCGCCAAAGCGTGCTGGGGCGGTGTCCCGCGCTCCGCGCTGGGGCGCAACAAGGGATCTCGTGGAGGTTGCGTGATCCGGTTGCGAAGCTTTCTCGCTCACCACAGCTCAGCCTACTCGCGGTCGGCTACGCAAAGATGTTGACGGCTCGGGCGATCACCAGGGTCGTCATCCCCGCCCGTCGAGCACAAAGTGCCCGGGCGGTTCAATCATCGTAGTACCGCTTTGGTACCGACCGATACGTCCGATCCGTCCAGATCGTCCAGAAGCCCGGACGCATCGGACGATCTGGACGCTCACGGACACATCCACGCCCTGAACCTGTCGGCTGGGGGCCGAAAGGTCGCTGGTTCAAATCCAGTCGCCCCGATTGCCAAAGAACGTGCCCGCAGCCGCTCATCCTGGATCTTTGATGAGGAGTACCGTGTCCAGGCGGGCGGGCAACGGATCCTCAAGGAGGGAGCCAATGTCCACGTTTCTCTGGGTAGCCCTCGCGGTCCTCTACTTCGTGTTCATTCCCGTGCTCGGCCTGGCAACTCTTCGCAAGGACCACTACGCGATGTTCTGGCTCGGGATCCTGTTTCCGGGCGACGATGGCGCCTACGGGCCGTGGGTGGCGTCATGAGCGCTGCGAAGCCCAAGCGCGTGGAGAAACCGGCGCCCGACGAACTCACAGACAGCAAGCCGGCGGGCGCGCCTGCGCCCCAGAGCGCAGCGGCACCCTCGTCCTTCCCGCCGATCGCCGATTACGGCTTCCTCTCCAACTGCCACACGGGCGCCCTGGTCGCCCCCGACGGCGCGGTCGACTGGCTCTGCGTGCCCCGGTTCGACTCGCCGAGCGTCTTCGGCGCCCTGCTCGACCGCCAGAACGGCGTCTTCCGCTTCGGGCCCTTCGGGATCAACGTGCCAACGGCCCGCATCTACGAGCCGGGCACGAACATCGTCGCGACGACTTGGCACACGCCGACGGGTTGGGTGCTGATCCGCGACGCGCTCACCATGGGACCGAGCCAGGGCGAGGACCGGATCACACCGCACACCCGGCCGCCGGCGGACGAAGACGGCGAGCATCTGCTCGTGCGCACCGCGCTATGCATCGAGGGGAGCGTCGAACTCGAGCTGGTCTGCGAGCCGACCTTCGACTATGGCCGCGTGCCCGCCGACTGGAGCCTGACCGGCGACGACCGGCGGACCGCCGACGCGACCGGCGCCGGGCAGACGATCCGCCTGCGCTCCGATATGCCGCTGGGGATCGAGGGTGACCGGGTCCGGGCCCGGCACGTGCTCCAGCAGGGGGAGCAGGTCTTCTGCTCGCTCTCGTGGG
Organism: uncultured Thermoleophilia bacterium; assembly: GCA_963838145.1. Lineage (GTDB taxonomy): Bacteria > Actinomycetota > Thermoleophilia > Solirubrobacterales > 70-9 > DASPWW01. The sequence continues at coordinate 24,897 of CAWIPX010000005.1, read as the reverse complement.
CGGAGCAGCTGGCGTCGCCCGAGGACGTCGACGAGGCGAACGCCAAGCTCGCCGCGACGGCGCACTTCTGGCGCGACTGGCTCGCCCGGGCCCGGATGCCGGACCATCGCTGGCGGGAGCAGATCCAGCGCTCGGCGCTGGCGATCAAGGGCCTCACCTACATGCCAACCGGCGCCACGGTCGCGGCGCTCACGACCTCGCTCCCCGAGACACCCGGGGGCGAGCGCAATTGGGACTACCGCTTCACGTGGATGCGCGACACGACATTCACACTGCAGGCGCTCCACTTTCTGGACCTCGACTGGGAGGCGGACGAGTTCATGCAATTCGTTGCCGACCTCGAGGCGAATGAGGACGAAGGGCTGCAAATCATGTACGGGATCGACGGACGGCGCGACCTGACCGAGTCGACCCGCGACGAGCTCTCCGGCTACGCCGGAGCGAGCCCGGTGCGGATCGGCAACGGCGCCTTCGACCAGCGCCAGAACGATGTCTTCGGCGCAGTCTTGGACTCGATCATGCTCCACACTCAGCGCAGCCAACGGCTCCCGCGGCGGCTGTGGCCGATCGTCCAGGCGCAGGCCGAGTGCGCGACCAAGGTCTGGCGCGAGCCCGACCAGGGAATCTGGGAGGCGCGTGGTGCGCCGCGGCACTACGTCTCTTCGAAGCTGATGTGCTGGGTCGCGCTCGACCGGGCGGCAAGGCTGGGCGCGATCGCCGGTGACGCCGAGCTCGAGGCGAGCTGGCGCGCCACCGCCAAGGAAATTCGAGCCGACATCCTCGAGCACGGGGTGCGCGACGGGGTCCTGCGCCAGCACTACGAAACCGACGCACTCGACGCCTCGACCCTCCTGGCGGCGATCTTCGGCTTCCTGCCCGGAGACGACGAGACCCTGCGACGCTCGGTCGAGGCGATCGCCGACGAGCTCACCGAGGATGGGTTCGTGCTCCGATACCGCACGGACGAGACCGACGATGGCCTCTCGGGCAAGGAGGGCAGCTTCTTGATCTGTTCCTTCTGGCTCGTCTCGGCGCTGGCGACCGTCGGTGCCGAGCAGCGCGCCCGTGACATGATGGAGCGCCTGCTGAGCGTCGCTTCCTCGCTCGGGCTCTACGCCGAAGAGTTCGACACCGGCACCGGCCGCCACCTCGGCAACTTTCCCCAGGCCTTCTCACACCTGGCCTTGATCGGGGCCGCGGCGCCGATCATCCTCGCCGAGCGGCTGCGCGAGTACACGGGATGAGCGACCCCGCAACGGCTCGCCGCGAGTCCTGTCGTGTCAGTGCACGAGGGTCTTCAGGAGCACGAGTGCGAGCCCGAGCGCCAGGGCGAACGCGGCCGAGAGGATCGTTCCGCGCGGGCCCGCCCCGTGCCTGATCGCCGCATAGGCGCCCGCGGCGGCCAACTCGACGAGTGCAAGGACCGTAGCCGCGACGAGCGCGGTGTGGTCGGGGAAGACGCCGATCGCTCCGAGCCCTAGGACGCCGATAAGCGGCACGGCGACCTCGACGAGCGCCCAGTGGTCCCGAATCGCGTGAACCACGTCGGCTCTGGTCAGCGTCTGTTTCTTTGACACGCCGCTGCCGAGCAGGGCCGCGAAGAGGTGCGCCAGCGAGAACACCATCGCCGTTACCAGCACCGTCAACGCGACGCGCCCGGCGTCGGCTTCGCCGTACTCCCGCGAGACCGCGATCACCGCCGTGGCGAGGATCAGCCCGTAGATGCCCTCGGTCGCGCTTGCGCTCGTGCGAACGACCAGCGGGCGCCGATCCGCCGGTCGAGTCGTCGAACGCGGATCCATCGTGCTCGAGGCTCCTCAGATTGCCGGACGGTCGGCAGAAGACCTTCGTGGGCCGACGGACATCCTCGGCTTCCTCCTCGCGATCGTCGGAATCTGGTGGACGGTCACGGGTTTCTCATCGAACGGAGTTGCCGCCGAGCGCTACTCGACGGCGTCGCTCCAACTCCGTATCCATAGGTAGATCCACAGGCCGGAGAGCAGGAACACCCCGACGCCGAACACGAGAAAGGCATCGAGAGTGTCGACCCTGTCCACCATCCAGCCGAAGTTCTGGCCGAAGTAGCTCGTGACGAGGGTGAGCGGGAGGAAGATCGTAGCCACGTAGGTCAGCCGCCCCATCGTCGAGTTCGCCCGGTTCGAGACGCTCGCGTTCAGGAGATCGACCACGTTGGCCAGCCGCATGAGCGCGTCGTCGAGGCCGTCCGTGACCCGGATCATCCGACCTGAGACGTCGCGCATCTCGTGATGCTGGGACGGCTCGAGGCCGGGAAGCTCGGCAAGCTCGAAGGCCGCGCGCTCGACGTAGTCGCGCTGGCGGCGCATCACTCGCAGCCACTCCTCGAGGCGCTGGCGATCGTCAAGGATCTCGCGTCGCAGCGCGCGCATTCTCCTGTCTCGATGCGCTCTCCCTCCTCGGCGGCTACAGCCCGCGTCTCGAGGTCCGCGACCTCGCGCTCGAAGGGCTCGAGCACACGCTCGAGGCTGTCCGCGAGAGCGGTGAGGACCCGGCCCACGACCGCTTCCTCGGGCGTTTCGTGACCGCGCGCCAGGTCCTCGCGCGCCTCGTCCAGCTCGGCGCACTCGGCCTCGCGGACCGTCACGATCCAATCACCGCTGACGTAGATGTGGACTTCGACGAATGTGGGCTCGCCGGCCGCGCGCGATCCGGCGCCGTAGAACACGAGCCCTACGTGGCCGTGGTAGCGGCGCAGCTCCGGCGTGCCGCCGAAGTCGAGGGCGCGTCCTCCGGCCGCGGAATCGAAGCCTATCGCGGCTTCGAGCTCCGCGACCTGCTGGGGATGCGGGCGCAGGAGATCGAGCCAGAAGAATTCGCCTTCCGCCACGAGACGCCGCAGCTCATCCGGCCTCGCCTCAGTGAGCCACTGCACGCGCTCGAAGCTAGCGCGTCGGCTGGACGCCAGGCTGCGGCCAGCCGTTCGCTCGCCGGGCACGCCCGCGGTTCACAGCCGCGACGCCGACACGCGCGCGCGCGGCGCGAGCCGGGCGCTCGGCCGGCTGTCGCAGGCCGCGGACTTCTCGAAGCTGTGGCTGGGCAGCGCTGCCGCCCTCGCGCTCGCCGGCGGCCCGGCCGGCGCGCCGCGGTCAACGGCGCCGCCTCGCTCGGCCTGACGTCGGCGATCGTCAACATCGTGCTCAAGCCGGTGTTCGGACGGCGGCGCCCCGAACGCGTCGCCTACCGGCTTCCGGTCGCGCGCCGGGTGAGGATGCCCCGCACGCGCTCGTTTCCGTCTGGCCATTCGGCATCCGCGTTTGCGTTCGCCACGGGCGTCGCGAGCGCGGCGCCGGCCCCGGGTATCGCTCTGACGTTCCTCGCCGCGATCGTCGCGTATTCCCGCGTGCACACCGGCGTGCACTATCCGGGCACGTTCTCGCCGGATCGACGGTGGGGGTGGCGCTAGCGCCGGTCGCGGTGGCCGCGGTCAACCGCTGCCGCTCGCGGGATGCGGACACGCAGGGCACGCGGGCGGATTGAGAACTCCAGCGACGGAGTCAGTTCCGCCGCCTCCCCGTCGACGCCCGCATGGACCGCACGCGCAGCGCGGATCCGCAGCGCCGCCGCGGTCCACGCGAATCCCGCGTGGCCGGGAGCGGGAGGGCGTCCGCGGTCATCCGGCGCGTCGATGACGATAATCCCGAGACGGCCGCTGTCGAGCGTTCGCCGTCCGCCGCGCCGGCTCGGGCGACCCAGGGCATATGGGTTGTTCGACACCAGCACCATCGCGGGGTCTTCGTGCTCACCGCCCTGTCCGTCGACGAGATGAAGGTTGGGGGGCTGCCCGCTCGGCCCCAGGACGGCGCGGGCGGTCTCCAGCAACGTCTGCAGCTTCGCGTCGCGATAGCCGGGCTGGGCGACCGCCTCCGCGTAGACCCCCAGTGACACGCAGTTGACGAACGGCGCCGCCGTCCACCTCGCCCAGGTCGATCCGGCCCTCGACTCCCTCGCTGAACGCTTTGAGAGCAGCGACCGGGTCGCCGGCGTCGAGACGCAGGTCGCGGGCGAAGTGGTTGCGCGTCCCCGCCGGCACGCAAACGAAGGGGAAGCCCCGCGTCTGCGGCGGCCGCCGCGACGGCCGCCATCCGAGCCGTCGCCTCCCGCCATCCCCAGCGCGTCCGCGCCGTGGTCCAGGGCCTCCTCGATCAGCGCTCGCGAGCCTCCGTGCCCGGGCCCAGCTCCAGGGCGTCGATCCCATGCTCGCGTGCCCGCTCGACGAGTCCCGCGCGGCGGGCGGTGCCGCCGCCGGACCTGGGATTGACGAGGAGCACAGGCTGGCGCGGCGGATCGGCGGTCTGCCAGGCAGATCCGCCGCGCGCCGGTCATGCTGCGATCCGGTCCGCCCTGCTCACGCAGCGCCGCGAGCCGGCGGGACCTTCCAACTTCTGCGATACGGCCATTTTCCTCTCTTTTGTCGACCGTTTCCGACGTCATGCAGACTGGCACCCGAGGGGTGACCGGTCATCGTCCATTTCGGACGATTCGACGCATGCCTCGGGCGATCTGGACTCAGTGCGTCCGGGCGGGCCGGTTCAGCGTCTCGCACTCCTTAATATCTTCTTCCAGCTCTCGGTCGCGCTCGATCTCGGCGTTGAGCTCGGCGCCGAACAGCAGCGCAACGTTGCTTAGCCATAGCCACCCCACGAGCACGATCGGGGCCGCGAAGGCACCGTAGGCGGCACCGACGTCGGCGATCTCTCGAGATGTAGATCGACAGGCCGAACGACGCGCTCAGCCACAGCGCAACGCCGACCGCCGCCCCCGGGCGCCACCCAGCGAAACGAGCGCTGCTTAACGTCGGGGGTCACGTAGTAGATAAAGGAGAACACGAGCATCGCGACCGCACACCGCCGCCGGGCCAGCGCACGATGCTCCAGATCTCGGCGGCGGTCGAGCCGAACCCGATAAACCCCAGCAGGTCCTCGGCGAACCCGGCCGCCGACCAGAACCATGATCAGGGTGACGAGCACGAGCACCATGAGCACGACGGTCAACGCAACATCGGTCAGCTTGCGGCTCAGAAAGCTGCGGCCGCTTTCGACCTCGAAGACGACGTTGAGCGCCCGGCGGGCAGCCTCGAGCACCCCGGTGGCGCCGTAGAAGGCGATCACGACGCTGATCGCGAGCGTGGTCGCCGCCGTGCCCTTGCTCTGCAGCGCCGTGCGCAGCGAGTCGTCGAGCGGTGCCACCACCGATTCGGGAGCGACGTCGCGCAGATAGTTGAGAATCGCGTCGTAGGTCTCGGGGTACTGGCCCAGCAGCCCGAGCAGCGACAGCGCCAGTAGAAGGGCTGGAAACAGCGACATCAGCGAGTAGTAGGTCAGCGCTGCGGCGTGATGGGTCATCTGGTCGTCGTAAAAGGACACCAGCGTGCGCTTGACGATCGAGCCCGCACGACTCATCGGGGCAGCCTAAATGCCCCCGCAACGCACGAGAGCCCGGTCGCCCGGGCCCCTCGATCACGTGTGGTGCTGAGACCTACGTGACGCTGAGCCGTGGACACGCTAGGCCGCCGATTCAGCCCCCCCGTTCGTGAAGGACGTCTGAGGCAGCGGGCCACGGCCGGTCAGGGGGTCAAAGGCGCCTCAGGGGCGGGTGTATATTGAGTTCTCGTCGACGTTCTCTGGGAGGAGGTCCCAATGCCCGAGGGCACGGATCCGACTTTCTACCGGTCGCCCGCCGGCCATCGAGGCTCCGTCCGAGAAGCTCGCCTACGTCGCCGCGTTCGATCCAGCTGGCGAGCAGCGCGACGCCATGACGGTGATCGACTGCGACCCCGGGTCGGACAGCTTCGGCGAGGTGGTCGGCTGGACCGAGCTTCCGACCGCTGGCAATGAGTTGCATCACTTCGGCTGGAACGCGTGCTCCAGCGCTCTGTGTCACGAGGGCCACGATGGCGCGCTCGAGCGCCGCTATCTGATCGTGCCGGGTCTGCGCTCGTCGCGAACCTACGTGCTCGACACCGGCCCGATCCCCGCCAGCCGCAGGTCGTGCGCACGATCGAGCCCGAGGAGCTCGCCAAGAAGGCGGGCTACTCCCGCCCCCACACCGTGCACTGCGGACCCGGCGGGATCTTCATGTCCAACCTGGGCGCCGCCGACGGCGGTGACGGCCCGGGCGGGGTAGCGCTGATCGACCACGACACCTTCGAGGTCACCGGCGCCTGGGAGACCGATCGTGGCGACCAGTACTTCGCATACGACGTCTGGTGGCACCTGAACGAGGACGTCGCCATCACCTCGGAGTGGGCGACCCCGTCGATGATCGAGGACGGGTTGAACCCTGAGGACCTGCTGGGTAAGCGCTTCGGCCACCACCTCGACTTCTGGAGCCTCTCCGAGGGCAAGCTGATCCAGCGCGTCGACTTGGGCGACGAGCACCAGATGGTGCTCGAGGTGAGGCCCGCTCACGACCCCCGGAAGACCTGGGGCTTCGTCGGAGTGGTGATCAGCGTCGAGGATTTGTCCGCGTCGGTGTGGCTGTGGAACCGCGAGGACGGCCGCTGGACCGCAAACAAGGTGATCACGATCCCGGCCGAGCCCGCCGAGACCGACCAGCTCCCGCCGGCGCTCCAGCCCTTCGGCGCGGTTCCACCACTCGTCACCGACATCGACCTCTCGGTCGACGATCGCTGGCTGTACGTGTCGTGTTGGGGGACCGGGGAGCTCAAGCAGTACGACGTCAGCGATCCGCAGAATCCGAGGGAGGCCGGCTCGGTGCGCCTGGGCGGCATCGTCCGCCGCACGCCCCATCCGGCGGCCCCCGACCTCGAACTGCGAGGCGCGCCTCAGATGGTGGAGGTGAGCCGCGACGGGCGCCGCGTTTATGCCACCAACTCGCTCTACGCATCGTGGGACGAGATCTTCTACCCGGATGGCGTGGGTGCCTGGATGGCCCGCTTCGACGCGGACACCGAGTCCGGCGGCATGAGCCTCGACCCGCGGTTCTTCCCCCATGGCGACGACTTCCGCGGGCTGCGAGTGCATCAGACCCGCCTCCAGGCTGGGGATGCCTCGAGCGACTCGTACTGCTTCGTGGACTAGCGACTAGCAACCCGAGGACAATTATCTGACCGTCGTAGCTCATCTCGGTCCGCTGCCGCTCGAGGAGCTCCTCGCCGGTTGCGCGATTATCTTCGCCATCGGGCTCCCCACGATGCGAGCGATGGCGAAGGCGAGATTGTCCCGGCATGCGCGAAGCCGAGGGCAGTGAGGACAGGTCGGCCACTCTCGCCGAGATACCGGGTTCCGCCGAGCCGGGGACGCTTAGGAGCGACTGTGCGGGGGAGTCCAGCCGGTGTTGGCCGCCCCCCAATTCCGTGGAGGCCCGAGCCCGTGGTACCGCTTTGGTACCCACCGATACGTCCTATGTGTCCAGATCGTCCAGAAGCCCGGACGCATCGGACGATCTGGACGCTCACGGACACATCTACGCCCTGAACCTGTCGGCTGGGGGCCGAAAAGTCGCTGGTTCAAATCCAGTCGCCCCGATTCTCACGGTTGTGCGTGGCACGCCTGGATCAGGCACGCACCGCCCCGCATGATCCCGCAGGGGTCGGCAAGGACCTAGACACCTGGGAGATACCTGCGGTGTCTCTCGCCGACGCGACGAGATCGTCGCGAAGGAGCGATGAAGATGAGTGACGAGAAGCTCGCTGCCGAAATCAGCGCCGAGATCGACCGCCTGGCCGATCAGTTGGTCGAATTGGACCTGATCGGCGCGGACAACCGCGGCACGCCTCGCTTGCCGGCGGAGGAGGTCCTGCGCGCCAATCCCTGGGCCTGGGCTATCGAGGTCGAGGAACCGGAGCCGCGGCTCTACAGCCGCGAACCTCCCGACACGATCGTCGCGACCAGGATGCGGCCCGATGGTCAGCGCGAGCACGCGGTGCTCGACGAGTTCGGGATGCCGATCCAGTGGCGCACATCGCCAGTCGTGATCCCGCCGAGGTCGGACGTCAACTAGCCGATGACGCCGGAGGAGCGAGAGGCCCGCGACCTGTCGATCAGGGCCTGTTGTCGACAGGGCTGTATGTGCGACGTCGAGATCGAGGTCGCGACGGTCGACCCGGCGCTGGCCCCGTTCGTGGCCGCGCATCACGAGGACTGGTGCCCGTTGCTGCGGACGATGCAGGAACGCTCGCCCGACGCACGCTGGCAGGCGGTGCTCCGGCCGGACTGAATGCGCCAGTACATTCGTCGCCAGCCTCGAGGACCCGAACTACGAAGGTTGGCGCATCGGGGTGGTGCCGATCGTCGACGGTTTACCTCGGGTGCGTCGTGTTCAAGCCCGACGGGTCCAAGTACGTCGCCCGCGCGGTGCCGGACCCGCTGGCGGAGTAGAAGTTCGTCGCGTGATGTGGCGGAGCCACTAGCCGGGCAGGTCCTCGGGCCGCTTCTTCGCGAACTTTCCCTCGAGGATTCCGGTTGCCTGACCGACCTCGATCAGATAGCCGTCGGGGTCGCGCATGTAACAGCGCACCTCGGAGACGCGGTCGATCGGCTCGGTGACGAACTCCGCTCCCTTGGCCTTCCAGTCGCGGTAGCAGGCCTCGACGTCGGCGACCCTGAGGTTGAGGAAGCCCGAGACCTCGTTCGAGGGCTCGTAAGGAACGACCGAGATGTCCGGCTTATCGGGCGTCGGCCCTCCGCCGAAGTTCATGATGATCCAGCTGTTGGCGAGCTGACGGTGCAGGGGTTGTCCTCCAGGATGACCTCACCTCCCAATACGTCGGAGTAGAACGCCCTCGACCGGGCGACGTTTCGCACGATCAGGAAGTGGGTCACCAGGATGCCTTCGTCGGTGCCGAACCCCTCGGCGTCCGGCTCGGCCTTCGTCGTTCATGTCCTGCTCCCTCCTGTTGGTACTGGGTAACACCTGATTGTCCGCCCTTCTCGGAGATCACGCGCCGCCCGGCCCGAGCGGGTGGATGCCGCCACGTTTTTTTGAAGCCCGCTATCCGCTCACTCTTCTACGGCGCCGCGCAAACACGTTGCGAGGCCCTGTCGCTGCGAGTTAGCCTGCCCGGCCCATACTCGACGACCCCGCCTTCTGGGTCACGATCGTGATCTCGATCTTCGTCGCGGTCGCGGTTCCCGCTCGCGATCGAATACATCAGGCGACCCATCCTCCAGATCGAAGTGGGCAATTCGGTGGGCGACTCCCAGTTCTCGATCGTTCACGAGCGGTTTGGAATCTGCCGATGGCCGAGCGCAAGTGGCTCGCTCGCTTCCTCGGACGCTGGCTGACTGCGCTCGCGGCCGACGGGTGTTGGGTCAACGTAATGATCTTCCCCGGCGAGGAGGTCGTCATCGGCGGTGACGAGATCGCCTTCGCAGGGAAGTGGACATCGCGCCCCGAGCCGATCTCGACCGACTTCGTCTGGACTGGATCACGACTTCAGAAGATCGATCGCTTCGCTGGTTCAAATCCATTCGCCCCGACTTCGAATCGGCAGTAGAGTTCGCTCGGAACGGTCGCTGAACTCGCTGACGAGCCGACGCTGACCCGCCAACCCGCTCGGCCGCCGCTCATTCAACCCAGGGACGCCCTGGCCGCGGCCGGCCGCTCTCCGACCACCACGAACGGAGGTAAAGATGAGCAGCACCGACGTAACCACTGAAGGCGCGACGGGGCATCGGAGCCGCCGAGGCCCGGCGAGCTGAAGCTCGAAGTAATCCAGGTGCCCGTATCCGACATTGATCGGGCGAAGGAGTTCTACGCGAGTCTCGGATGGCGCGAGGACGCCGACTTCGATATCAGCGTGGACTTCCGTGCCGTCCAGTTCACGCCTCCGGGGTCCGGATGCTCGATCCATTTCGGCAAGGGCCTCGGCACAAGATGGAGCCCGGCTCGATGCAACGTATGGAGCTGGCCGTCAGCGATATCGACGCAGCGCGCGAGGATCTGATTAGCCGCGGTGTCGAGGTCAGCGAGGTATTTCACAGCGTTCCCGGCGAGGAGCCGCCCCCGGGCCGGACCCGCAAGGTCGGCCCTACGCGACCCTTGCGTCATTCGAGGACCCGGACGGCAATGGATGGATTCTGCAGGAGATCAAGGAGCGCCTCCCGGGTCGCTGAGGACACTGCGACGACAGAAAGGACTGACATGGACGTCGAGACCCTGGCCGGGCTCCTGCGTGAGGCGGAGGAGCACCACGGCCCCTACGAGGCGAGCGCCCCAGAGCACCATTGGTCGGGCTTCTACGCCGCCTACATCGTCGCGCGAGATAAGGGACAGTCCCCAGAGGAGGCAGACCAGGAGGCCAGGCGCTACATGGACGGCGTGTTGGCCGAGCAGGGAGCGAGCGGATGAGCGCCGACTACGACGCCATCGTGATCGGCGCCGGGTCTCCAGGCGAGCATTGCGCCGGCGAGCTTGCGGAGGGCGGCATTCGGGTCGCCCTGGTCGAGCGCGAGCTCGTCGGGGGCGAGTGCTCCTACTGGGCATGCATCCCGTCCAAGACGCTGTTGCGCCCCGGGAGGCGGTCCACGATGCACGCGAAGCAACGGCGACCGCCGAGGTCGACGTCGATGCGGCGCTCGCCTGGCGCGACTTCATGGTCTCCAAGTACTCCGACGCCGGCCAGGAGCGCTGGCTGGCCGACAACGGCATCGATCTGCTGCGCGGCACCGGGCGGCTCGCCGGCCCGGGGGCCGTCGAGGTCGATGGGGTGCGCCACACCGCCGATCACGTGGTCCTCGCCAACGGCGCTGATCCGTTCGTGCCGCCGCTCCCCGGTCTGCGCGACCTGGACGGTGTCTGGACGAACCGGGAAGCGACCGGGATGAAAGCCGTTCCCCGCCACATGCTGGTGTTGGGCGGCGGGCCGGTCGGTGTCGAGCTGGCCCAGGCGGTGCGCCGATTCGGTGGCGAGGTGAGCGTCGTGGAGGGCGCAGCACACCTGCTTCCCCGAGAGCCCGCTCCTTTTGGGGAGGCGCTCGGGGAGGTCCTGCGCCGACGATGGCATCGAGGTAGTGCTCGGTCAGCATGCGAGCGCCGCCCGCCGCGAGAGCGATGACTACGTGCTCGAGTTCGACGACGGCCGCGAGCTGCGTGGCGACCGCCTGCTGGTCGCGACCGGACGGCGTCCGAGGGTCGAGGGAATCGGCTTGGAGACAGTGGGAGTCGAGGCCGACGCCCATGGTGTCCAGGTCGACTCGCACCTGCGCGTCGCCGACGGTCTCTGGGCGATCGGGGACATCGCCGGCATATGGCCGCTTACCCACACCGGCAAGTACCAGGGCGAGGTCGTGGCCTCGAACATCCTTGGGGAGCCTCGGGAGGCGAACTATGAGGCGATGCCGCGGGTCGTCTTCACCGACCCACAGGCGGCGTCAGCGGGCGCCACCGAGGGCCAGTTCAGCGCCACCGCGCAGTTGTCCGAGTTGCCGAAAACCGAGACCTACACCCGCGCCTACGCAGAGTCCAACGGCTTTTTGACCCTGCTCAGCGACGGCGAGCAGCTGACCGGTGCCTATGCCCTGGGACCAGAGGCGGGCGAGTGGCTGCAGCAGGCGACCCTGGCGATCCGCGCCCAGGTGCCGCTCGATCTCTTGCGCGACACGATCCAGCCCTTCCCCACCTTCTCGGAGATCTACGTCGGAGCGCTGAAGAGCCTCCGCGGCGAGATCGCAGGCACGCGTGAACCAATCGCGGCTGAAGCGTGACGAACGGGGACCACAGCCAGACCGCCACCAAACAAAGGAGCACGACATGCCCACGTTTCACTTCGTAACGACAACGAGCGCGACGCCCGAGCAGTTCGTCGCCGGGCTAACCGACTTCGGACCGGGGCGCAAGGAGCTCTTTGAGAACAGCGCCGACGACGATCTGAAGGTGCATGACCAGAGCGCGACCGACGCCGACGTCACGGAGGGCTCGGGTGGCATCTGGGAGCGGCTGCACTACGACTGGTCCGACCCAAATCACGTCGTCCTTACGACTACGGACTCCAACGCCTGGGCGGACGGCCCTAGCCACACCTACGACTTCACGCGCCAGCCCGACGGAACGACCGAGGTGGACTACGTCGTAATACGCGACGGAAAAAACTTCAAGGGAAAGTCGCTCGGGGTCGTGCTCGGGACCGTCGGCAAGGGCAAGCTGAAGGGCGCGTTCGAGAACGCGGTCAAGGCCATCGAAGCGCGGAATGACGGAGCGGGAGCGGCGCAGGCCGGCTAGCTTCGCATCGAGCGATTTGAATGCTGGCAGTTCGGAGCGCAGATCGATTCCGACAACATCTACTGGCCCGTCAAGTTCGTGGTCGAGGAAGATCCGTCGGAGCAGCTTGAGTTCCTCGGCCCTTAAGCGATACGGCTCAGCTGAGTGCCGCTAAGCGTCGTCTCTCTCGGATCCGTGGGTGGTAGCGAGAGACGAATCGGGCCCCCGCTATGTCTCCACGACCACGCGTGGTACCGCTTTGGTACCGACCGATGCGTCCGATGTGTCCAGATCGTCCAGAACCCTGGACGCATAGGACGATCTGGACGCTCACGGACATATCTACGCCATGAGCCTGTCGGCTGGGGGCCGAAAGGTCGCTGGTTCAAATCCAGTCGCCCCGATCTCACAACGTTCAATCCAGTCCGCCCGATTGTGAAAGCTCGCTCTGGAGGCAGGTTTCGACGTTCATTGGTCGGGCCAGCCACGCCTGGGTTGAAGAGATGGCTGGGGCGGTACCGACAGGTTTCACGGCGGCAATGGCGGTGGTAGGGTCGGCCTAACTTTCAAGTTGGAACGACAGGACGTCCACTTCGAACATCGGAGGGAAGATGAACGCCACGGCCATCGACGAGGCAAAGCTCGAAGCCTTCATGGGCAAGGCCGTCACCGACATGGGGGCGATCATCAGCGCCCCCCTGATGGTGATCGGCGAGAAGCTCGGGCTCTACAAGGCGATGGCACACGCGGGCCCGCTGAGCTCGCAGGAGGTCGCCGATCGCGCCGGCGTCGCCGAGCGCTCGGTTAGGGAGTGGCTACGAAACCAGGCCGCGGGCGGATACGTCGAGTTCGACGCCGCCAGCGACCGCTACACGCTTCCCGACGAGCAGGCGATGGCCCTGGCCGACGAGGACAGCCCCGTTTACATACTCGGCGTCTACGACTCGATCGCCTCGCTGTACGCGGACGAGGAGAAGATCCTCCAAGCATTCAAGAGCGGCGACGGCATGGGCTGGCACGAGCACGATCCTCGCCTCTTCCACGGAACCGAGCGCTTCTTCAAGCCGGGATACCGGGCCCATCTCGTCGAGGAGTGGATTCCCGCACTCGACGGGGTCAAGCCAAAGCTCGAGGCTGGAGCCAAAGTGGCCGACATCGGGTGCGGGCACGGAGCCTCGACGGTGATCATGGCCGAGGCCTTCCCGAACTCCCAGTTCACGGGCTTCGACTACCACGACGGCTCGATTGAGCAGGCGCGCGAGCGCGCCGAGAGCGCCGGAGTTGGGGAACGCGTCACGTTCGAGACTGCCGCGGCCGCCGACTACCCCGGCGATGGCTACGACCTGGTGACCGTCTTCGACTGCTTGCACGACATGGGCGACCCGGTTGGTGCGTCGGCGCACGTCCACGGAACGTTGGCGCCCGACGGTACGTGGATGATCGTTGAGCCCTATGCCAACGACGCGGTCGAGGAGAACCTCAACCCGGTCGGTCGCGTCTTCTACGGTGCCTCGACGGTGATCTGCACCCCGGCATCCCTCGACCAGGAGGTCGGCCTGGCGCTGGGGGCGCAGGCGGGCGAGGCGAGGTTGGCAGAGGTGATTAAGGAGGGCGGATTCTCCAGCGTCAGGCGCGCTACCGAAACGCCGTTCAACCTCGTGCTCGAGGCGCGTCCTTGAGCTAACCCGTCGCCAGGCGTCGTAGCTCGACCAGCCGTGGGTGGTAGCGAGAGACGAATCGGGCCACCTATCGGATTTAAGGGAGACGCACGAAGCACCGCCATCAAGACGCAGTCACGACGCGGCTCCGGTGAGCCCCTTCCGCCCCCAGTCTGGCGTCCCCCGGCTTGTGCCCTCGAGCTACCTACCCCCCCTGGAAGCACAGGACGAACGCACGGAACGTGTCGTTGTCCGCGTCGGAGATCACGGACACCCGCCACGAGTTGGTCGTGCCGCCCATCGAGCTATCCGCGATCGCCAACGCATCGTTGGCGGCCTGTTGGCCGTCGTCCCAGTTGCCGCCGCCACCGACCACGGTCTCACCGGGCATGCAGGTCGCGGTCGAGGTTCCCGATAGCCAGGATCCATTGTTGGCGTCCTGATCGCCGAATGCCACCGCGTTGCCCACCCGCTCGACGATGGTCAAGTTCGCGACGGTGCCAGCGGAGGGCACCTGTCCCAGTGTCGACTCGTTTATGTCGTCGCCGATCAGCGCATTGAGGCCCACCTCGTTCGTTCCTACGGCTCCGGGTGCGATGTCCGGGTTCGGGTAGTTGCCCGTCAGGTCGCCTGAGGCGGGTCCTGTAGACGCGCCTGAGGGACCCTGCGATCCCGCGGGCCCCTGTGGCCCTGCCGGACCCTGCGGGCTGGGTTGGCTCGCGAGCGCGTCGAGCTGCTGCTGAAGTTGCTGTACCTGCTGGGTGAGCTTCTTGACCTTTTGCTTGACGCCGCTCGTGGTCGCCTGCGGTCCGCCCTCGTCCGCGGCCAATGCGACTGGTACGACGATGAGCGCGAGCAGCGTCGCGCCGCCGAGCGCGAGCCGGGTCCGGGTCTTCTCCATAGGTTCCTCCCCCGTTGTGCGGGGCGATTCGCATGCCACCGCCTCGCGAATTCCTTGCCGCGAGAAGTGTCGCTCATCGGAGCGCCTGATGCCCGTTTTCCGGCGGCGACGAAGGCGGAGGCGCGTGGCGAGGTGGTTAAGGGCGCCATCCGCTCCACTGCTGGCTCGCCAAGACGCGGTGCCCCCTCGCGGTCCAAACCGCCCGCTTCAACGACGCGATGACGGAGCTCGTGGTACCAGCCGTGGTACCGCACCGAGCGAAACTCAGCACACCTCAAGGCACTCGAGGTCGCCTAGGAGTGCCCAAAAGGTGCGGGTAAGAGTGCCAGAGGCGCCCGCATAACCCGGAGGTCGCGGGTTCGAATCCCGCCACCGATCGGATTCAAAGGAGACGCACGGCCAGGCTAATGTGGGAAGGAGGCGCCTGTCATTGGCTTTCGCTAAACGCGAAAGCAGCAGCGGGAGCGGCCTTCAGCTTCTAGGTTGCCTCGAGAAAGCTCAGCACCTCGGCTGTGAACAGCTCGGTGCCGGTATCCATCGCGGCATGTCGCTGGCCGGGCATGACGACGACCCGACAGTCCGGCAGTGCCTCTCGCACCGCCTCGCCGGCCGCGTTGAAGGGGGCGGGGCTGTCGCCGCCCTGGAGAAACAGCGTTGGCTGGTCAAGCTCTCGAAAGCGGTCCGGATCGAATGCGTACTCCCTGCTCGCGCGCTCCTCCCGGGGAATCGTGTGCGCCACGGCCAGCCGCGCCTCCCACGCTGGCAAGGAGCGCAGCAACTCAACCTGATCGTCGGGAAGACCGGCCACCTCGCGCATGAAGAAGCCCACAAGCTCATCGCGCTTCCCTTCTTCGAGCAACGCCTCGAGTCGATGAACGACATCGGGAGGCGACGCCAGGAATCCCATCGGCGGCTCGTATAGAACGAGCTTCGAAACCCTGTCGGTAAGCAGGGTCGACTCGAGTGCGCAAATGCCGCCATAGGAGTGCCCCAGCACCTTCACGCCTTTCCCCGCCGATTCGACGACTGCGGCAACGTCCTCGTACTCGCGCTCGATCGCGTATTCGTCCGCATCGCCACTCTGCCCGCGGCCTCGACGGTCAATCGCCAAGACGGTGAAGCGCTCCTCTAGCGCCGGGAGCACTGGGGCCCAGCGGCTGTGGTCGGCGGCGGCGCCGTGGACCAGCACGAGCGGCGGGCCGTCGCCGCTTCGCCAGACGGCGACGGGCGTGCCGTCTTCAGAGACGACCTTCTCGGGCTGTTCCGTCCGGGCGCCCATTCCGAACGTCAGGGCTTGAGCCGGTAACGGCGGAACATCCGGCCGGGGCATGTCGTGGAGACCTCGGCTGCCTGGTGCAATGTTCGCGTCTTGTCGGGCGTCGCCGAACCCTACATTGCGCCCCGCGGGGTGGTCATGAACGTCGCGCCGTGGCTCGCCATCAAATCAGCGCGGCTCGGAGAAATCTTGACCGAGAGTGTCGCTCCGCGCGACAAGCAGAAGTGGCTTCGCGACCTACGCCACCACGCGCTGTTGTTCAGCAATCCGTGGGTGGTAGCGAGAAACGAATCGGGCCACCTATCGGATTCCAGGGAGACGCACGATCGGTCTAGGTCCTCGGGCTGGCAGAGGCTTACTCTGGGAGGCACGAATCGCCTCCGCTCGGGTCTGGGACATATCCAGGCGGACAGCCGGTCGCTGGCGGGTCGTCCGGCTGAACTCCTGTTTCTTCTGGCTGGTCGAGGATGCAATCTGCATACGCTGCGCTTCCGGGTTCGAGTGAGCTGCATGCTTGAAAGGCAGCCTCTGACTGGGCGACATTCTCAGCGATCTGGTCCTGAGCGGCCTGCGCCTCTGCCTCGGCGAGTGCGGTAGCGTGGGGTCGGGTCCTCAGGAGGTAGCTATATCCCGAAAGGGGATTCTCATGACAGCTTCCACCGGCCCGCCCACACTTGAAGGCTCCGGTCCCGTCTCCGGCGCGCCGAGTTTCGGGTGACGCCTGACTCGGGACGAGGTCTTCCGGAGCATCACGCTGCTCGACCTCTTCACGCCCGAGGTCCGGGCCGCGCTCAGGTCACTGCGCTGATCAGCCCTACGCCCCAACTAGGGAGGTCGTCATGAGTAGCACCGTCGAGACCACCTTCGAAATCAACCCCTTCCAGGTCGACATTCCGGATGAGGCCCTAGATGACCTCCGCAAACGCATCGCCGCCACGCAGTGGCCCGAGAAGGAGACGGTCGAAGATGAATCGCAAGGTGTGCAACTCGGGGCGATTCAGAAACTCGCACGCTACTGGGGGACAGAGTACGACTGGCGCGAGTGCGAGGCGAGCCTGAACGCTCTGCCGCAGTTCATTACCGAGATCGATGGGCTCGACATTCACTTCATTCACGTTCGTTCAAGACATGAGGACGCGTTGCCGCTCATCGTCAATCATGGCTGGCCCGGCTCGATCATTGAGCAGCTGAAGATCGTCGATCGACTGACCGATCCGACGTCGCACGGCGCAAGCGCGGCGGACGCCTTCCACCTGGTGATCCCGTCGATGCCCGGCTACGGGTTCTCAGGCAAGCCGACCAGCACCGGTTGGGGGCCCGAGCGCATGGGGCAGGCCTGGGCGGAGTTGATGCGGCGCCTCGGCTACGAGCGCTACGTCGCCCAGGGTGGCGACTGGGGCGCGTTCGTCGTCGACCAGATGGGCTTGCAGGCACCCGAGGGATTGCTCGCCATCCACACCAACATGCCCGCGACCGTCCCCGCCGACGTCGACCAGGCTTCCCTGGGCGGCGACCCGCCACCAGAAGGTCTGTCGGCCGAGGAGCGACGCGCCTATGAGCAGCTGCTCCGCACATACGAGCAGGTGGAGTACGCCAGGTACATGGCGGCGCGTCCCCAGACCCTGTACGGCATCGCGGATTCACCTGTCGGCCTAGCCGCCTGGCTTCTCGACCACAATGATGCTGACGGCCAGCCAGCCGCGGCGGTCGTCTCTGCTCTGGACCGGACCACGAGCGCCACGGGCGAACTGACGCGTAACGAGATCCTCGACAACATCACGCTCTATTGGCTGACGAACACAGGAGTCTCAGCGTCCCGGCTCTACTGGGAATACAAGGGTGGCTTCTTCAACGCCAAGGGCGTCTCCATTCCTGTGGCCGTGAGCGTCTTTCCTGGCGAGCAATATGAGGCGCCGCGAAGCTGGACGGAGCAGGCGTACCCGAACCTCATCCACTACAACGAGGTTGAGAGGGGCGGTCACTTCGCGGCTTGGGAGGAGCCGGAGCTGTTCGCCTCTGAGGTCCGCGCGGGGTTCCGGTCGCTTCGCTAGATGCTTTTGGCGAGCAGGCGTTGCTAACCGCATTCAGTTGAAGGGACGGCTGGTACCGCTTTGGTACCGACCGATGCGTCCGATGTGTCCAGATCGTCCAGAACCCTGGACGCATAGGACGATCTGGACGCTCACGGACATATCTACGCCATGAACCTGTCGGCTGGGGGCCGAAAGGTCGCTGGTTCAAATCCAGTCGCCCCGATTAGCGGCGGCGCCGCGTCGCAGAGGGCCTCTCGCCTCCACTGCGACGGGTGTGCGTCGACGTCCTGCACGGACTCCCCGCCCCGGAATCTGCCCACTTCCGGAAGGCGTGATTGGGAGCGGTGGGCTCCAGTCATCCGTCCGAGCGGTAGACCATCGTGAAACGCGATGGAACCGGTGGGCGACGAATAGCCGGAGCGAGGCAAAGCATGCTCGCTGG
The DNA here is from genome assembly GCA_963838145.1 of uncultured Thermoleophilia bacterium. GTDB lineage: Bacteria > Actinomycetota > Thermoleophilia > Solirubrobacterales > 70-9 > DASPWW01. The sequence goes on along the minus strand of CAWIPX010000005.1, from coordinate 6,389 downwards.
CGAATCAACCTCGCGCATCGTCTTCCGCGGCGTGCTGATCGTGGTCGCGGTGGCGCTCGCCCTGTACGTGATCTACCTGCTGCGCCGGCCGCTGAGCTGGCTCGTGATCGCGGCCTTCATCGCGATCGCGGTTTCTGGCCCCGTGAACCTGCTTTCGCAGCACATGAGGCGCGGGTTCGCAATCGCAATCGTGTACCTGACCCTGATCCTGATCCCCATCGGCGTCGGCGCCGTGATCGTGCCCAGCCTCGTCAGCCAGGCGGAGGAGCTGGCCGACAACGCGCCGGAGTACGCGCAGGACGTGACCGACTACGTCAACGAGAACGAGACGCTGCGGAGCCTGAACGAGGACTACGACATCACGACCAAGCTCGAGGACGAGGCCGCAACTCTGCCGGACAGGATCCCCGACGCCGCCGGGGCGCTGCGCGACATCGGAGTGGGGTTCGTCAACTCGGTCTTCGCGGGGATCACGATCCTGATCCTCAGCATCTTCATGGTCGCCGGCGGGCGAAGGTGGATCGAGGCCGCGGTCTCGGGGCGGCTGCTCGCCAGCGCTGGTCGGCGCCGAGCCCCTCGCGACCCGCGATCCCGAGCAGAAGGAGCGGTTGGAGCGCACGCTCAACCACATCGGCGTCGCGGTCGGCAATTACGTCGGCGGCGCGCTGGTGCAGGCGACGATCGCCGGGATCACGTCGTTCATCGTGCTGACGATCCTCGGGGTCCCGTTCGCGGCGCCGCTGGCGCTGCTCGTGTTCTTCTTCGACCTGATCCCGCTCGTCGGCGCGACCCTCGCCGCGGTGCTGGTCGCGATCGTGACGGCTGTTCGTCGACTTCCCGGTCGCGCTGATCGTGTGGGTCGTCTACGCGATCGCCTACCAGCAGATCGAGAACTACGTCATCCAGCCCCAGATCCAGAAGCGGGCCGTGGAGGTGGACCCGTTCGTGGTCCTCGTCGCCGTCCTGTTCGGCGCCACGCTGTTCGGGATCATCGGGGCGCTGCTCGCGATCCCGGCGGCCGCCTCGATCCAGATCGCGATCCGCGAGTGGATGGCATACCGGCGTGAGATCCTCGGCGAGGGAATTCCCGGCGGGCGCTCGCAGCCTCCGGCAGGGGCTGAGGGAGGATGAGGGCGGAGACGAGCCTTACGGCCGGTCTGCCGGGTGCCCTAGTTTGCTCAGCACGCGATTCGCGTTGGCCAGGCGGATCTGGAGATCCGTCGCCGGCTGGCGAGCGAGCGGGTCCCCTTCGATTGGCGCGCCTTCCGGTCTCATGGCCGCGCGCGCCGCGGCGTCCTCTATCAGCGCGTACCGGTCCGGCGCTGGTCGTGGCGTCGTACGGGTGAGAAGTTCTCCGAGATCGTTGGCCTGCGACACGCGCGTTCCCACGGGGTGGGGGCGCCCGGCGCTTCGGAGCCGCGCAAACAGCCCTTGATGCCGCCTTTGCTCGTCGAGGGCTCCTGGGCAGAAGCGCAGGAGAATCGTCTTGCTGATCGACGTGTGATCGAAGAGCGTCTTGGATACGGACGCCGGCTCCACCCACGGGGAGACGATCAGCGCCGGTATCCGCACGCCGTAGCGTCCGAACGTCTCGGGGTCGTCGTCCGGCGCCGCAGGCGGCGCGACGTGATCGTAGAAGCCGCCGTGTTCGTCGTAGAAGATGATGAGCAGCGTCCTCTCCCATTGGGGGCTTGTTGCGAGCGCGTGGTAGACGGCGAGCACGAGCTCCTGGCCGTCCTTGATGTCCGCGGGCGGGTGGTCGTCGTTGGGCTGAAAGCCGATCGGGTTGAAGTTGCTGAAGTTCGGGTCGATCCACGAGACCGATGGCAGCGCACCATTCGCGGCGTCTTCGAGAAAGCTGTCCGCTTTTGAGTCCATCCTGAGCTCGAGCCTGGTCCTCCAGTTCAAGTTGGTCTTGCTGAAGAACCGGAACCTGTCGTGGTGGCCCAGCTTGTAGCGCCCATCGGCGTAGCGCAGGGTCCCCGCCTCGAACGAGTACCAGTGCCACGAGACGTCGTTGGCGTCGAGGTGTCGCACGAACGAGGCATGGTCGTAGATGGGCGGGAGGTTGAGCGGCCGGTCATCGCGAGTGCCGGCGGCGCGACCGCAGATCGCGTACAGGCGGTTGGGCCAGGTCGCCCCGGGAACGGAGCTGAACCAGCGATCGCAGACCGCGAATTCGCTCGCCAGGTGGTCGTAGACCGGGACGTCGGCGGCGTTGTAGTAGCCAATCACGCGACCAGGATCTCCATCCTGGACCTCGTTGTGCGCGAGCGTCTCGGCGAAACTCGTGACGAAGCCGTCCATCTTGCCGCCCCCGACCTGGAGGTCGACGGCGCTGGCGGAATGATTTGGATCGTCCTCGATCACCGTGCTGTCGAGGTGGTGGACCGGATAGTTGCGCCCGCCGTGCTCGTTGGCGAACTCCGCCCGCAGACCATCGACATCGTCGCGACCACCTTCCAGCGAGAGATACCCCAGCATGTGGTCGAAGGAGCGATTCTCGAGCATCAATACAACGATGTGGTCGACCTTCTCGAGGTTGGCCACGCTGGTGTCCTCGGTCATCCCCCTCCTTCGTAGCCGTTGAGGAACTCGCAGACGTTGTAGCGGATCTTCGTCGGGCACGCTTTGGCCTGCCGCGACCTGAGAGCGCCCACCGCAGCTACGTGCGCACAATGTGCCTCCCGTGAAGCCGCCGAGATGGATGCCGGGCGCACGCGCGCTTGCCTCCTACCGAAAGCCGTGGCTGCGCCACGACCTCGTCGCCGGACTCGTGCTGAGCACGCTCCTGGTGCCGCAGGGAATGGCGTACGCACAGCTGGCGGGCCTGCCGGCGATCACCGGCCTCTACACGACGGTCATCTGCCTGATCGGCTACGCAGCATTCGGTCCCTCTCGCATCCTCGTGCTCGGTCCTGACTCCTCACTCGGCCCGATGATCGCGGCGACGCTCCTGCCGATCATCGGATCCGGTGGTGACCCCGACCGCGCGATCGCTCTCGCGTCGATGCTCGCCCTCCTGGTCGCGGCGATCGAGATCGGTGCGGGCGTGGCGAAGCTCGGGTTCATCGCGGACCTGCTGTCCAAACCCACCCAGATCGGCTACATGAACGGCCTCGCGCTGACGATCCTCGTCGGGCAGCTGCCGAAGCTCTTCGGCTTCTCGATCGACGCAAATGGACTGATCGACGAGACGCGGAAGTTCGTCAGCGGGCTCGCGTCGGGGGACGCCGTGGCCGCCGCCGCTGCCGTAGGGGTGGCGAGCCTCGCGCTGATCCTGCTCTTCCAGCTCTGGCGGCCCCGCATCCCAGGCGTGCTGGTCGCGGTCGTCGCCGCGATCGCCGCGACCTCGGCGCTCGATCTCTCCGGCCACGGGGTTTCGCTCGTCGGGACCCTGCCGGAGGGGCTGCCGTCCCCGACCTGGCCGAGTCCGGTGTCCGACCTCTCCCTCCTGGTTGCGGGAGCTCTCGGCATCGCGCTGGTGTCGCTGACCGACACGATCTCCACAGCTTCGGCGTTCGCGGCGCGAACGCGCCAGGAGATCGACGGCAACAAGGAAATGATCGGCATCGGGACCGCAAACCTCGGCGCAGGGTTGTTCCAGGGCTTCCCCGTAAGCACGAGCGGCTCGCGCACTGCCGTGGCCGAGCAGGCCGGCGCAAAGACCCAGCTCACCGGGCTGGTCGGGGCAGGGGCGATCGTCCTGATGCTGTTGTTCGTGCCCGGGCTGCTGCAGAACCTCCCGGAGGCCACTCTCGCAGCCGTAGTGATCACCGCCTCTCTGTCGCTGGCCGACATCGCAGGGACGAGGCGTCTGTGGCACCAGCGGCGGGCCGAATTCCTGCTCTCGATGGCCGCGTTTCTCGGTGTGGCCCTGCTTGGAGTTCTCGCCGGCATCGCTGTCGCCGTGGCGCTATCGATACTCAACGTGTTCCGCCGTGCTTGGTGGCCCTACCAGGCCACCCTCGGGCGTGTCCCCGGGATGGAGGGCCATCATGACCGCAGCCTCTACCCCGAGGCCGAGGAGCTCCCCGGCCTCGTGATCTTCCGCTTCGACGCCCCCCTGCTCTTCGCCAACGCGCGGACGTTCCGCGACCAGATCCGCCGCATCGCGGCGGGCGAGCCGAAGCCGCGCTGGATCGTGATCGCGGCCGAGCCGATCACGGACGTCGACACCACGGCCGCCGACATGCTCCTCGAGCTCGACGAGGAGGTCAACGCGGGCGGCACCTCGCTTGTCTTCGCCGAGCTCAAGGACCCCGTACGGGCCAAGCTTGAGCGCTACGAGCTCATCGGCACGCTCGACCCCGAACACTTCTTCCGAACGCTCGACGGCGCCATCGCGGCCTTCCGCCGCCAGACGGGCGCAGAGTGGACCGCACCCCCGAAGTGAGCGGCGGCCAACTACCTCCCGGCCGCTGGTGCGAAGACTCCCCAGGGGTCAGGTTCCGAGCACCTTCGCCTTCTCGCTGGCGAACTCCTCATCCGTCAGCACGCCTTGTTCGTGAAGCTGACCTAGCTCCCTCAGTCGCGCCGTGGTGTCGGCAGTCACTCCACCCGCCGCCGCCGGGGCGGGGTCGGTGGGCTCAGCCTGCGGCGCGCTGTCCTGCTGCCCTGCATCCTTGTTGTCCATCTTCTTCTTGGCAGCCATGGCGGCTCCGCCGAGTGCGGCTAAACGTCGTCTACGTTGGCTTTTGTCCATGTCGTCCTCTCCTTCGATTCGATCCTCGTCCAGGATCGCACAGGCTTTCCTCGTCTGCAAAATCCCGTCGACCCCATATCCGGGTCCCACGACCTGGGCTTCGAGCGGATAACCTCCTGGTGAGAGAGGAGATAGCCTCCTTGTCAGAGAGGGGGAGTAAATGTCCGCGTTTCTCCGAGTGGCTCGCACGACCGTTCACTTCGTGCCGGCCCGGTGACGCTCCGAAAGAGCCACGTGTGAAGACGCTGGACGATGCCGTGCGCGAGCATCCTTCGGCGGTTGAGCGCGCCGCTTTCGGCAAGGCCACCCGCGCCGAGGTGCCGCGGTCGAGCCATCGCGACTGGCGACCCGCGGATGATCGCCCCGATCCCGTCGAGGTGCTCGAGCAGCAGGCCGCCACCCGGGTCGGTGAGCTGATTCCCGTGCGCCACGGTCGCATGCTCGCGACCCCATCGACCTTCTTTCGCGGTGCCGCGGCGATCATGGCGGCGGACCTTGCTGGGAGTCCCGAATCCGGATTCAGGGTGCAAGTCTGCGGTGACGCCCACCTCTCGAACTTCGGTGCCTTCGGCTCGCCGGAACGCCAACACGTCTTCGACGTCAACGACTTCGATGAGACCCTGCCTGGACCGTGGGAGTGGGACGTCAAGCGCCTTGCCGCAAGCATGGCGGTACACGGCCGCCACAGGGGATTCAGCGTTGCCGAGCGGCGGATCTTGGTAGGTGCGACCGTCCGCGAGTATCGCGAGGCCATGCGGCGTCTCGCCGAACTAGGCAATCTCGACGCCTGGTACACCCGATTGGACCTCACGGCCATCGCGAGGCGCTGGTCCGCCGATGTGAGCCGCAAACAGGTCAAGGCGTACGAGCGCAACGTGGCCAAGGCGCGCGTGAAGGACAGCATGCGCGCGTTCAAGAAGCTGACCCACATGGTTGATGGCGAGCCGCGGATCATCAGCGATCCGCCGCTGATCGTTCCCATCGATGAGATGACAGGCGCGGGCGAACCAGACGAGGTCGAGGGCCGGGTGCGGGAGATTCTCGAGGAGTACCGCACCACTCTCGGCGACGACCGCCGGCCCCTTCTCGATGGCTACCGCTACGTACACGCGGCGAGGAAGGTCGTCGGCGTCGGCAGCGTCGGCACGAGAGCGTGGATCGTGCTCCTGCTGGGGCGCGACGATCAGGATCCCCTTTTTCTACAGATCAAGGAGGCCCAGGAATCAGTGCTCGAGCCTTACGCCGGGCCGAGCAGCTTCGCTCATCACGGCGAACGCGTCGTCAGGGGCCAGCGCCTCTTGCAGGCGGCGAGCGATCTTTTCCTCGGGTGGGTGACGGCCACCGGGGTCGACGGCGAGGCGCGGGATTTCTATGTGCGTCAGCTGTGGGACTGGAAGGGATCGGCGCGAGTGGACCTGCTGAGCCCCCGCGGCATGGCGGTGTACGGCCAGGTCTGCGGGGCGACCCTCGCCCGCGCCCACGCTCGTTCGGGCGACCGGATCGCGATCGGTGCCTACCTCGGCCGTAAGCCCACCTTCGACGACGCGATCACCGACTTCGCCGAGGCCTACGCCGACCAGAACGAGAAGGACTACGAAGCCTTGATCGGCGCTGTCGACGAAGGTCGCCTCGAGGCCGAGGTCGAGACCGACAGGATCAGGAAGCCGACCAGACGATGATCGCG
>CAWIPX010000004.1:0-13834 GCA_963838145.1 uncultured Thermoleophilia bacterium | reverse complement strand
ACCTGACCCTTACAGCGTCTGGGGTTGCGGCTGGGGCTGGGCATCGGGCCGCGTGAGCGGCGGCGGCGCAGCGGGCGCAGCGCCCTCCGGGCTCGACAGGGGCCTCGAGACGACGCGGTTGCGTCCCTCGTGCTTGGCCTCGTAGAGCGCCTCGTCGGCGGCCGCGAAGAGGCGGTCGTAGACGACGTCGTCGCCGTGAGCCGCGGCGACGCCGAGCGAGATCGTGATCTGCTGGCCGCCGGGGCGGGCACGCTCGACGGCCTTGCGCAGGCGCTCGCCGATCCAGGCGCCCTCACGCAGGCCCACGCGCGGGAGCACGATCAGGAACTCCTCGCCGCCGAGGCGGTACATGAGCTCGAACGAGCGCAGCGACTTGCGCATCGTGTAGGCGACGTCGCGGAGCGCCGCGTCGCCGGCCTCGTGCCCGAGGGTGTCGTTGACGCGCTTGAAGTGGTCGACGTCGGTCTCGATCACGCAGACCGAGCCGCCGGTCAGCCGCGCCAGCTCCTCGAGCTCGGCGAAGCGCGTCTCGAGCGCCTTGCGGTTGAGCAGCCCGGTCAGCGGGTCGAGCACCGACTCGCTGCGGTGCTGGACCTCGGCGCCGCGGATCGCCATCGTGATCGCGACGACGCTGCCCATCAGCGCCAGGGTGATGATCGTGAGCCCCGGGGAGTCGATCAGTGAGGAGTAGTCGGTGACCGCGACGCCGACGATTACCGCGGCGGTGACAGCGGTGAAGACGCCGACGACCTGCTCGCGGAAGCGCGCCGGCGCCAGCCCGACGGGAAGGATGAGCAGCGGGAGGAGCGGGCTCTGCGGCCCGCCCGTGATCAGCGCGGCGGTCGCGAGGACCGCGAGCGTGAACACCATGCTTGCGAACGCGTGGCGCTCGGGATGCTCGGAGCGCGCCATGCGCCTGTCGAGGGTGACCATGTTGAGCGTCGAGACCGCGAACAGCGCCAGCAGCCACCAGCTGCTGAGCGGCGCGTAGACGATCAGCCCGGCGCCGACGAACGCCGAGCCGAGCAGGCGCGCGTGGCGGACGCGGCGGCTCGTGTCGAGCGCGCGCTGGCGGTCGATCTCGGTCGGGCAGAGCCAGCCCGACCGGTCCACGGTCGGGTTTTCGGGCGCGGGGTTTTCGAGCGAGGTTTCCATGCCTGAGAATGCGAGCACGAGGGCGCCCTCCCGGCGCCTGTCTCTCTATCGGCCAGGCACAGCGATTTCTTGATGCGAACGGGCGCGTGCTGCGTGCGTGCTCTGCGGCGCTCAGCGCACCGCTGCGGGTGCCGGTTGCGTCTCGCGCACGAAGCTCGCGATCAGCTCGGCGAGCCGCTCGGGCTGGTCCTCGCTCACGTACGTCCACGAGTCGTCGATCGGCTCCAGCCGCGCGTCGGGGATCGTCGCCGCGAGACGCTCGGCGTGGCTGAACTTGAAGAAGCGGTCCTCCGGCGCCCAAGCGAGCAGCGCCGGGCGGTCGAACTCGGCGAGCCGCTCGGCGGCCTCGAGCGTGTAGCGCTTCGAGATCCCCTTGAGCACCTTCGCGACGTCTCGCCGCACATCCGCGTTCTCGAGCGCCGGCTCGACCCAGGCGCGCGTTACCTCCGGATCCGGGCCGTGCTTGACCAGCCATCCGAACCCGTTCGGCGCGTGGCGCACAGGGGTGAGGCGCAGCGACTGCCCGATCGCCCAGATCGCGCCCGGCGCGCGCGCGAGGACCTGCAGCGGGCGGAACATCGGCGGGAGGAAGTTCTCGTACGCGTCGCAGTCGGTGAGAACCAGCCTCCCGAGGCGCTCGGGGTGGCGGGTGGCGACGAGCTGGCAGATCGCGCCGCCTGTGTCGTTGCCGACCAGCGTGACGTCCTCGAGCTCGAGCGCGTCCATGAAGTCGGCGACGATGCGCGCCAGCCCCGGGGGCGTGAGGTCGGCGTCGGGTCGCATCGCGGTGCGATGCGAGCCCAGCGGCCAGTCGGGCGCGATGCAGCGGAAATCCCCATCGAGCAGCGGGACGACCTTGCGCCACAGCGATGCGTCATTGAGGAATCCGTGGACGAAGAGGATCGGCGCGCCGCCGCCGCTCTCGCGGTAGCTCACGGGCCCGGCGTCGAGGGTTACGGACTTCGTGTCGGCGATGGTCTCGGTCATCGAGTTCAACCTCCGTTGTGCAGCCGTCCCGCCAACCGGGAGGCCTGGATCTTCAGGAACGTCGGCCACGCCCCGGGGCTCATGGCCACGGCGGCCCGCATGGGGGCCGGGTCGAGGAAGGACACCCGCTCGGCGGCGAGGCCCTCGCGCAGCGTCACCCGGTCGACGACCGGGAGCCGCAGCTCGCGACCGCCGACGCGGCCGCGTAGGGTGATCTCGACGAAGATCACGTCTCCGTCGGCGGCCCAGTGCTCGACGGTCGCGTGGAGGCCGTCGATCAGCTCGAAGAGAGGGCGAGCGAAGCGCTCGCGGAAGGCCTCGCGCCCGACCAGGGTCGGCAGCTGGGGCTGGGCGAGGCGGATGTCCTCGGTGATCCAGGCATCGAAGTGATCGGCGAACGAGTCGGCGTCGGCGGGCGCCCGCCAGCCCTCGGTGAAGGCCTCGACCCATGCCTCGGCCCGGGCGCTGGGACCGGCGGTCGGAGGGGCTTCGACGGCCGCGCTCACGCGATGCCCATCTGCGTCAGCGCCGTCGCCCAGTCCACGTAGGTGTGCTTGGCGGTCAGCCGGCCATCGGAGACGGTGATCACGTCGAGAGCGTCGATCTCCATCCGCCCGCCGGGCTCGGCCGTGCCCGAGCCGGTCTCGATGGGCTGCGCGAGGGTGCCGCTCATCTTCCAGCGCACGACCCAGCCCCAGTCCTCGATCCAGCTCTCCTGCTCGACGAACTCGAGGTCCGGGAACTGGGCGAGGAAGCCGGCGAAGGCGTCGCGGACCGCGTCACGGCCGCGCACCTCTTCGGCGGCGGCGTGGAGGTGGAAGATCCCGTCGTCGGCGTGGAACGCCGCGATCGCGTCGGCGTCGTGGCTCGCCCACGCATCGCCGTAGTCGGCGAAGAGCTGCATGTTCGTAGAGCGCGGCTCTGCCGCGACGCGCGTGTGCAGTTGGTCCTTCGTAGAGCGCGGCTCTGCCGCGACCGGCGTGTGCAGTTGGTCATTTGGGGGAGTGGCGGTTGCATCGGCCATAGGGAGCCTCCGATCGGGGACGTAACATACAGGTTGTATCTAACATACGTACAAGCTGCATGTCAAGTCGAGCCGAGAACGAACCGAAGAAGCCTCCGCGGCGCACCCAGGAGGAGCGCGCGGAGGCGACGCGTGCGAAGTTGATCGCCGCTGCGCGACGCCTCTTCGCAGCGCGCTCATACGCGGGGGTCGGCACGGAGGAGATCGTGCGCGCCGCCGGCGTCACCCGCGGCGCGCTGTATCACCACTTCGCCGGCAAGCCGGACCTGCTCGAGGCCGTCTACGAGCAGGTCGAGGGCGAGATCACGCAGAAGATCGCGACCGGGGCGCTGGCGGGCTCGGACCCGCTCGAGGCCCTCCAGGCGGGCTCTGAGATGTTCCTCGACGTGTGCCTCGAGCCCGAGGTGCAGCGCATAGTGCTCCTCGACGCCCCCGCCGTCCTGGGCTGGGAGCGCTGGCGAGAGATCGCGGGCGACCACGGGCTCGGGCTGATCGAGGCGGCGCTCGGAGCGGCGATGGACGCGGGCCAGATCGCGCGCCAGCCGCTGCGACCGCTCGCCCACGTCCTGATGGGGGCGCTCGACGAGGCGGCGATGCTGGTCGCGCGCGCCGATGACACCGAGGCGGCGCGCGCCGAGGTCGGCGCGACACTGGCGTCGCTGCTCGAGGGCCTGGCTAGAATCGAATCGCGATGAAGACCGAGATCCATCCCGATTACGTACTCGCTCACGTGCGCTGCTCGTGCGGCAACGAGTTCTACACGCGCTCGACGAAGCCCGACCTCCACGTCGAGATCTGCTCGGCCTGTCATCCCTTCTACACCGGCAAGCAGAAGCTCGTCGACACGGGCGGCAGGGTCGAGCGCTTCAAGCGCCGCGCCGCCAGGCGCGCCAAGTAGCGCCTCTCATGGAGCGGGCGATGGACGGCGATAACGGCGTCAAGATGCCCGCCGACGCGCCGCGCATGCCCGACGGCATGCCCGTGGCCAGCCGCGACGCGCCACTCGGCGGCCAGGCGGTGCTCGAGGGCGTGATGATGCGCGGCGTCTCGACGTGGGCGGTCGCGGTGCGCAAGCCGCTGCCCGAGGACGCCCCGCCGGGCGCGCTCGGCGAGATCGCGGTCACCTCCGAGCCCCTCGTCTCGTGGGCCAAACGTCACCGGGTGCTCAGGCTTCCCGTCATCCGTGGAGTCGTCGCGCTCGGCGAGTCGCTGAAGATCGGCTTCAAGGCGCTCGGCATCTCCGCCAACGCGCAGCTCGAAGAGGAGGAGGACCAGGAGCCGATCGGGGGCGTCACGTGGGCGCTGACGATCGCGTTCTCGATGGTGCTGGCGATCGGGCTCTTCTTCGTGATCCCGGTCGGCGCGACGAGCCTGATCAAGGATGAGCTGGGATCGGCGCTTCTGTTCTGGCTCGTCGAGGGCGTGCTGCGGACCCTGATCTTCATCGGCTACATCGTGCTGATCAGCCGCCTGCCGGACCTGCGGCGCGTCTTCGAGTACCACGGCGCCGAGCACAAGACGATTTCCGCCTACGAGGCCGGCGACCGCCTGATCCCGGCGCGCGCGGCGCGCTACTCGCGGCTTCACCCGCGCTGCGGCACGAGCTTCCTGCTGATCGTGATGGTGCTCGCCATCTTCGTCTTCGCTCCGATCGGCCTGCCCGCCTGGTACTGGCTGCTCGCCTCGCGAATCCTCGGCATCCCGCTCATCGCCGGTCTCTCCTACGAGGTCATCAAATGGGCGGGCAAGAACCGCAACAAGCGCTGGGTGCGCGCCCTGATGTGGCCCGGGCTGATGCTCCAGAACCTCACCACCCGCGAGCCCTCGCACGACCAGCTCGCGGTCGCGATCGCGGCGCTCGAGGCGGTACTCGCCGTCGAGAGCCCCGACGAGGAGGCCGAGGAGTCCCCGATCGAGATCGTCGCCTGAGACGGCCGATCCGCGCGACGGCGCGCTCGCGGTCCACCTGCCGCGCTCCGCGTCACACTTAGAGCCATGATCGACCAGCTCGTCGAGCAGATCGAGGAGCGCCACTCCGAGCTCGAGCGGCTGATGTCCGACCCAGAGGTGATCGCCGACCGCGAGCGCTATGCCGAGGTCGGGCGCGAGTACCGCGAGCTCGGGCGCGCGCACGCGCTCGCGTCCGAGTACCGCAAGCTCACCGACGACCTCGAGGGCGCGCGCGAGATGCTCGCCGAGGACGGCGACGACACGGAGCTGCGAAGCCTCGTCTCGGATGCGCCCGGGCAGCTCGAGGAGCTCGGCGAGCAGATCCGCCTCGCGATGGTCGAGCGCGACCCCAACGACGACAAGAACGTCATCGTCGAGACGCGTGCGGGCACGGGGGGCGACGAGGCCGCCCTGTTCGCGGGCGACCTCTTCAAGATGCTCACCCGCTACGCCGACGAGCTCGGATTCTCGACCGAGGTGATCTCGCAGTCGCCGGCGGAGGTCGGCGGCTTCAAGGAGGTCACCTTCGCCGTCAAGGGCGACGGGGCCTACTCGGTCTTCAAGTACGAGGGCGGGACCCACCGCGTCCAGCGCGTCCCCAAGACCGAGTCCCAGGGCCGCATCCACACCTCGACGGCGACCGTCGCAGTGCTGCCCGAGGCCGAGGACGTCGAGGTCGACGTCGACCCCGGCGACCTCGAGATCGAGACCTTCCGCTCGACCGGCCCCGGCGGCCAGTCGGTCAACACCACCGACTCCGCGGTCCGCATCACCCACAGGCCGACCGGGACCGTGGTCTCGATGCAGGACGAGAAGTCGCAGCTGCAGAACCGCGAGAAGGCGATGCGCGTCCTGCGGGCGCGGCTCTACGAGCGCGCTCTCGCCGAGCAGCGCGCCGAGATCGACTCCGAGCGCCGCGCCCAGGTCGGAAGCGGCGAGCGCTCGGAGAAGGTCCGCACCTACAACTATCCCCAGGGCCGCGTCACCGACCACCGCGTCAAGCACACCTCGCACGACCTCGAGGGGGTGCTGGCCGGCGGCCTTCGCGAGTTCACGGAAGTGCTCACCGGCGAGGAGCGCCGCAGGCGGCTGGAGGCGCAGGCGGCCGGCGAGTAGACGTGGCGGTCGCGACCACCCCGGTTCGCGAGGCGCTCGCGGCCGCCGCCGCCGGGCTCGCGGGCCGCGGGCGTCGACTCTGCGCGCCTCGACGCCGAGCTGCTGCTCGCCGAGGCGACGGGCTGGGCCCGCGCGCAGATTGCGGCCGATCCGGACGCGCCGCTCGACCCCGCGGACGCGCGCGAGTTCGCGTCGCTGGTGCGCCGCCGGCTGCGCCGCGAGCCCGTGGCCTACCTGACCGGGCGCCGCGGGTTCCGCAACCTCGAGATCGCCGTGGACCGGCGCGTTCTCATCCCCAGGCCCGAGACCGAGCTGCTCGTCGAGCTGGCACTCGAGCGCGAGCCGGCGAGCGTCCTCGATGTCGGGACGGGCAGCGGGGCCGTCGCGCTCGCGATCGCCGACGAGCTGCCGCGGGCCGAGGTCGTCGCGACCGACGTCTCGCCGGGCGCGCTCGAGGTCGCGCGCGACAACGCCGCCCGCCTCGGCCTCGCCGAGCGCGTGTCGTTCCACGAGGCCGCCGAAGCTACCGAGCGTCGCTACGACCTCGTCGTCGCAAACCTGCCCTACGTCCGCGAGGACGAGTGGGCCAACCTCGAGCCCGAGATCACCGAGCACGAGCCGCGTGGCGCCCTCGTCGCCGGGCCCGACGGGCTCGACGCGATCCGCGGCCTGCTCGACTCGCCGCCCGACTGCGCCGCGATCGGGCTCGAGGTCGGCGCCGGTCAGGCCGCGGAGGTCGCCGATCTCGTCGCCGCGGCGGGCTTCGGGCGGGTGGAGAAGCGCCTCGACCTCGCCGGCATCGAGCGCGTCGTCGCCGCGACGCGATGAGCGAGGCCGTCTCGATCGAGCGCGACGGCCCCGACGAGGCGCGGGCGGCGCTCGAGCGCTGCGTGGGGCGCGGAGGCGTCGCGATCTTCCCCGCGGACACCGTCTACGGGCTCGCATGCGACCCGCTCGACGCCGCGGCGGCGCGCCGCATCGACGAGCTCAAGGGTCGGGCTCACGGCAAGCCGTCGGCGGTGATGTTCTTCACCCCGCTGGCGATGCGCGAGCTGATCGGGGGGCTGGGCCCGCGCACGCGCCACGCGCTCGCGGCGCTTCTGCCCGGCCCCGTGACGCTCGTCGTCGCCAACCCGCACGGGCGCTACCCGCTCGCCTGCGGGGAGAACGCCCAGGGTCTCGGGTTGCGGCTGATAGACGGGCCGCTGGCCGGCGTGCGCTGCGCGGTGCTCCAGACGAGCGCGAACCTCACCGGCGAGCCGCCGCCGCGAGCGCTCGCGGACGTCGACGAGGCCCTGCGGTCGGCCGTCGACCTCGAGATCGACGCCGGCGAGCTTTCGGGCACGGCCTCGACGGTGCTCGATCTCACCAGGATCGACGCGGGGGGCGGGTGGAGGCTGCTGCGCGAGGGGCAGGTGCCGGTGGCCGACCTGGAGCGGGCGCTGGGCTCGGGCCCCTGAGCCCGAATGCGGGCATGCGGACGCGGCCCCAGCCGGCCCGTGGCGTCGCTCGCCGCCGGGCTAACGTGTAAACCACAGGCCCCGACCGACAAGGACCGAATCTGACGATGCCCGACCTCCCCGATGACTTCCAGACCGCCTCGCTGGCCGACGTCGACCCCGACATCGCGCGCGTGCTCGGGCGCGAGCTCGAGCGCCAGCAGAGCACGCTCGAGATGATCGCCTCGGAGAACTTCGTGCCCCAGGCCGTGCTCGAGGCGGCGGGCTCGGTGCTCACGAACAAGTACGCGGAGGGCTATCCGGGGCGGCGCTACTACGCCGGATGCGAGGAGGTCGACGTCGCCGAGCAGCTCGCGATCGACCGCGCCAAGGAGCTCTTCGGCGCCGACCACGCGAACGTCCAGCCTCACGCCGGAGCGCAGGCCAACAACGCCACCTACATGGCGCTGATCGAGCCCGGCGACACGATCATGGGCATGGCGCTCGACCACGGCGGCCACCTGACCCACGGGATGAAGCTCAACCTGTCGGGCAAGCTCTACAACGTCGTCGCCTACCACGTGCGTCGCGAGGACTACCTCTGCGACATGGACGAGGTCGCGCGGCTCGCCACCGAGCACAAGCCGAAGGTGATCGTCGCCGGCTGGTCGGCCTATCCGCGCCACCTCGACTTCGCCGCGTTTCGCGAGATCGCTGACTCGGTGGGAGCGCGCCTGTTCGTCGACATGGCGCACTTCGCCGGCCTCGTCGCCGCGGGCGAGCACCCGAACCCGGTCGAGCACGCCGACGTCGTCACGACGACGGTCCACAAGACGCTCGGCGGCCCGCGCAGCGGGATGATCCTCTGCCGGGAGGAGCTTGCCAAGGACATCGACCGCTCGGTCTTCCCCGGCATCCAGGGCGGCCCGCTGATGCACATCATCGCCGCCAAGGCGGTGGCGCTCGGCATCGCGCAGTCGGAGCCCTTCAAGCAGCGCCAGCGCCAGACGATCGCGAACGCGCGGGCGCTGGCCGAGGGCCTGGTCGCGGGCGGCGTCGACGTGCTCACGGGCGGCACCGACGTGCACCTCGTGCTCGTCGACCTGACCTCGACCGGGCTCGACGGCAAGGAGTCCGAGCAGCGCCTCGAGGACGTGGGGATCACGGTCAACCGCAACGCGATCCCGTTCGACGAGCGCCCGCCGATGAACCCGTCCGGCCTGCGGATCGGGACCCCGGCGCTGACGACCCGCGGCTTGGGCGAGGACGACATGCGCGAGATCGCCGAGGTGATCTGCGCGGCGCTCTCCGACAGCTTCGACTCCGAGCGGGATGGTCTCCTCGAACGGTCGCGGGCGTTGATGGACCGGTATCCCCTCTATCCGCAGCTTTCGCCCGCGACCGTTTAGCGGCGCCTGCAAATCGGCGCATCTCTGCGTCCTCGCCCGATCGCCTCACTCACGTACGCGACCAGTACGCTCGCTTCGCCGATCGGGCTGCGTCCTTGACCTGCTTGATTTTCGCCGCCGTACGAGGGACGAGTGAACGTTTGGATTGACATGACAGCCGCGGCGCATCCGTTGGTGTTGCGCCCGATCATCGAGCGCCTCGAGGCCCGGGCCACGACGTCACCGTCACCGCACGCGAGTACGGGCAGCTCACGGGGATCCTCGAGCGGCTCGGAATCCCGTACGCGACGGTGGGCACGCACGGCGGCGGGTCGGCGCTCGGGAAGCTGCGCGCGATCGCCGAGCGCAGTCCGCGGCTCGGGCGACGGGTGCGCTCGCCGCGCCCCGACCTCGCGATCGCGCACGGCTCGGTGGACCTGGCCCTGGTCGCCGCCGCCCTGCGGGTCCCGTCGGTGCAGCTCCAGGACTACGAGCACGCCGGCGCCCAGCGCCAGGTGAGCTGGCGCGCGGCGCGGCGCGTCCTCGCGCCGGACGCGATCCCGGTCGAGCGCATGCGGCGCGCCGGGGCCTCTCCGGGCAAGCTCTTCCGCTACCCGGGGCTCAAGGAGGACTACTACCTCTTCGACTTCGAGCCCGACCCCGCCGTGCTCGACGAGCTCGGGATCGATCGCGAGCGCGTCGTGGTCGTCGTCCGCCCGCCGCCCGAGAGCTCGGCCTACCACGCCGACAACCCCGTCTACGACGACGTGATCGAGCGCCTCGGCAACGACCCCGCCGTGAGCGCGGTCGTGATCCCGCGCACCGAGGCCCAGGCCCAGCGCCTTGCCGCGCGGCCCCTTCCGTCGGTCACCGTGCCCGAGCGGGCGATCGACGCCCAGAGCCTGATCGCCTACGCCGACCTCGTGGTCGGGGCGGGCGGGACGATGAACCGCGAGGCGGTGGCGCTGGGGACGCCCGGTCCACACGATCTTCAGCGGGAGGATGGGCGCGGTCGACGAGCGCCTGATCGCCGAGGGCCTCCTGCGCCCGCTGACCGACGTCTCGGACCTGCGGCTCGTCAAGCGCGAGGACGAGCCCGGCGTGCGCAATCCACGCGACCCCCAGCTCCTCGTCGACGGAGTCCTCGGGGCCGTGGGGTAGTCTCGGCCCCGTTCGGGGTCGCCCCGTCAGGCGACAACCAAGCGCATCCGCGGTCGTGGCGGAGTCGCGATCAGGCCACTGGACATGCCCGAGACGATCGACGCCCTCTTCGCCTTCCTCGTCGCGGCGGGGCTGGCGTGGCTGCTCGTCCCGCTGACCGATCGCCTCGCGACCCGGATCGGGGCCATAGACGTCCCGATCGACCGCAGCCTGCACGAGGTCCCGACGCCGAAGCTCGGCGGCCTCGCGATTCTCGCCGGAGTCCTCGTCGCGGGCCTGATCTGGCTACCGCTGGATGGCAACCGCGGCGAGATCGACGTTGGCGATCCTCGCCGGGGCCACGGTCATCGCGGCGGTCGGGGTCGTCGACGACGTCTTCGACCTTCCTCCGGCGGTCAAGCTCGTGGGCCAGATCGCCGCGGCGATCATCCCGGTCTCGGTCGGGGTCACGGTGGACGAGTTCAGCTTCCCGTTCGTGGGTGGGCTCGACCCCGGCTCGGTGAAGCTCTTCGAGCTTCCGCTGGTCGACAAGGTCGACCTCGGCGAGGTGGCGACGGTCATCGGGATCGTCGCGATGGTCAACGTCATCAACTTCATCGACGGGGTGGACGGGCTGGCCGCGGGGGTGTGCGTGATCGCGGCGGCGTCGCTGGCGGTGATCGCGCTCTCGCTCGACCGGACCGCCGCCGGGATCCTGGCCGCGCTGACCGCCGGCGCCGCGCTGGGGTTTCTGCGGCACGGGTTTCCCCCCGCGTCGAGCTTCATGGGGGACACGGGGTCCAACCTGCTCGGGTACCTGCTCGCGATCGTCGCCGTGCAGGGCGCGCTGAAGACGAACGCGGTCGTCGCCCTCTTCCTGCCGCTGCTCGTGCTCGCGGTCCCGATCCTCGACTCGAGCTTCGTGATCGCCAAACGGCTCAAGTACCGCCAACCGATCTACGTCGGCGACCGCTCGCACTTCCACCACCGGATGGCGAACATCGGCTTCTCGCAGCGGCGGACGCTCGCCTACCTCTACGGGTGGGCCCTGATCATGGCCGGGCTCGCGCTGGCACTGCGCTTCGTCCCCTACAGCGACGACCACGGCAACTTCGATTTCGTGTGGACGGCGGTGATGGTTCTCTGCGGACTGGTCGCGATCGCGGCCAGCGTTTACCTCGTTTTCGTCGCTCGAGATCCTCAAGCTGCGCCGCTTCCGCCTGCGACAGCTGCGCGCGCGCGGCGAGGCCGAGGAGCCGGCCGAGGCCGAGGCCGACGCGGGGGTCGCCCACGAGCTCGAGACGGGCAGCTTCGCGGCGGTCAACCCCGAGACCGGCGAGATCGACACGGTCGACCCCGAGACCGGCGAGTTCGAGGCTGTCGGGCCCGCGCGCGACTAGGCCTCAACCTTCCCAGGCACGATGCCGATAGGCACACCACTGACGGCAACGCGGGTGACAGGCCATGCACGGAGGCAGGCTCACCCTTGAGATCGCTGACAACGAAGACGCGGATACCGGTCTTGATCCTTCTCGGCCTGGTCGGGGTCGGAATCCTGCTCCACGGCCTCCACACCGCCGCGGGGCCCGGCGGGGCCCGTAGCGAAGATTTCTTCAACGAGTTCGTCTACCTCTCGGTACTGGTCCTGTCCTCGCTCGTCTGCCTCCTGCGCGGGGTCTCGAACGTGCGCGAGCGCTGGGCCTGGATCGCCTTCGGCCTCGGGCTCGGCCTCTGGGCCGCGGGCGACCTCTTCTGGAGCGCGGCTCCGGACCACTACCCGTCGACGGCCGACTACCTCTACCTCGCCGGCTACCCGGCGCTCTACGCCGGCATCGTGCTGCTCGTCCGCGCGCGCGTACAGCGCTTCGGCTCGAGCATGTGGCTCGACGGGGCGATCGGAGCGCTCGCCGCCGCGGCACTCGCGACGGCCCTGCTGCACCCGGTCCTCGCCGGCCTCGGGGCGCCGGACACGACCGAGACTCTCGTCGACCTCGCCTACCCGGTCGGCGACATCCTCCTGCTCTCGTTCGTCATCGGCGCGATCGCGATCGTCGGCGTCGCCGCGGGGCGCCGCGATTGGCTTCTGATCGCCGGCGGGCTGATCGTCAGCGGGATCGCCGACGGCGCGTACCTCTACCTCAACGCGACCAGCGGCTACGTCGAGGGGACGCTCCTCGACACGCTGTGGATGGTCGCCGCGGGCCTGATCGCGCTCGCCGCGTGGACCGGCGCCGGCCGCTCGGCGTGGTCGGAGGCCAACGTCAACCGCTCGCTCTTCTTCCCGTCGCTGTTCGCGATCATCGCCGTCGCGCTCCAGGTCCACGACCTGACCAGGCCCCTGAGCCCGCTCTCCGCCGGGCTCGCGACCGCGACGCTCGCTGTGGTGGTGCTGCGCCTCTTCGTCGCCTTCTCGGAGAACAGCCGTCTGCTCGGGACGGTGCGGCGCGACTCGGTGACCGACTCGCTGACGGGGCTCGGAAACCGGCGCAAGCTGCTCACCGACCTGCAGGAGTCGCTCGACTCCGGCGGCTCCGCCGAGGGGACGGCGTTCGCGATCTTCGACCTCGACGGCTTCAAGGCCTACAACGACACCTACGGCCACGGCGCGGGGGACCTGCTTCTCAACCGCCTCGGCCGCAGCCTCGCGGCGGCGGTCAAGCCGTTCGGGTCGGCGTACCGCCTCGGCGGCGACGAGTTCTGCGTCATCGTCTCGGCCGAGGGCGACGTGAAGCTCGACTCGATCCTCGCGGCGGCGAGCACCGCGCTCTCGGAGGGGGGCGAGGGCTTCTCGATCACCTGCTCGCGCGGCGCCGTGCGCATCCCGCACGAGGCGCACAAGCCAACCCAGACACTGCGCCTCGCCGACCGCCGCATGTACGCCGAGAAGGGCCGCCGCTCGACTCCGCCGGCCGCCAGACGCGAAACGTCCTGATGAGCGTCCTGCGCGAGCGCGAGCCGGAGCTCGGGGACCACCTCCAGGGGGTCGCCAAGCTCTCGGTCGAGCTCGGGCGGCGCCTCGCGTTCACCGCCGAGGAGCTCGACATCCTCGGCCGCGCGGCGGAGCTCCACGACATCGGCAAGATGGCGATCCCCGACGAGATCCTGCACAAGCCCGGGCCGCTCAACCAGCAGGAGTGGGCCCTGCTTCGCACCCACACGCTCATCGGCGAGCGGATCCTCGACGCGGCGCCCGCGATGGGACCGGTCGCTCGCCTCGTGCGCTGGACGCACGAGCGCTGGGACGGCCGCGGCTACCCCGACGGCCTCGCGGGCGACGAAGTCCCGATCGGGGCGCGGATCATCTTCGTCTGCGACGCCTTCGACGCGATGACCTCGCAGCGCACCTACAAGCCCAAGATCGACGTCGAGGAGGCGCTCGCCGAGCTGCGCGCCAACGCCGGCACCCAGTTCGACCCGATGATCGTCGAGCTGCTCTGCGAGGTGGTCGAGGAGAACCGCGCTGTCGCCGCTCGCGACGACGAGGCGGCCGCCGAGCTCGTGCCCGCACCCGTCCCGGCCACGAACGGCAATCGAGCCGAGAGCCGCCTCCACGACGCCTCGCGGGATTCGTCTGCGGTCTGAGCGGGTAGGGCTTTACACGAGTACCGGCGCCGGGTTAGGTTGGCACCTTCGGC
>CAWIPX010000003.1:0-605894 GCA_963838145.1 uncultured Thermoleophilia bacterium | reverse complement strand
CTCCGCGCAGAGCGGGTCGAACTGAGACCCGGCTCCTTCGGCAATCGCCTCGAGCGCGACCTCGAGCGGCAGCCCGGCCCGGTACGGCCGGTCGCTGGTCATCGAGTCAACGGCGTCGACCACGGCGAAGAGGCGGGCCCAGAACGGGATCTCCTCGCCGGCCAGGTTGTGCGGATAGCCGTCGCCGTCCCAGCGCTCGTGGTGGTGCAGCACGACCTCGCGCGCTCGCGTGAGGAAGGGCACCGACTTGAGCACCCGGGCCCCGGCCTCGGTATGGGCGCGCATCAGGCCCCACTCCAGCTCATCGAGCGGCCCCGGCTTTCGCAGGACGGCGTCGGGCACGGAGATCTTGCCGACGTCGTGAAGGATGAACCCGTAGGCGAGCTCGGGATCGTCGACCGTCTCCGGGATCAGCTCCCGGGCGAGCAGCAGGCCGAGATCGTGGACGCGCTGAATGTGGTTGCCGGTGTCATCGTCGCGCTCGGCGACGGCCGCCGCGAGCGCGCGAACGGTGGCGACCGCGCGCTCCTCGAGCTCCTTGCTGCTCTTGAGCTCGCGTCGATAGCTGCGTTTGAGGTCGATCGCGTAGCGGCTGAGCTGTGCGCGCGCCATGGCGTCAAGCGACGGGGAGGCGGGCGACTCGCCCTGGGTCGCGGGCAGCGCCTCGACCTCGTCGTCGGTCGTCGGGTCGAAGTCGATCGGCCCGAGGACGATCGCCTCGACGACCAATCGGGCGTCGATCTCGTAGTCACCCTTCGAAATCTGAGCCTTCAGGCGCGCGACGCGGTCGTCGCGGGCAGTGGCGTGCGTGTGCGTGGCCATCGCCAGTCTGTTCGACCCGGTGGGCCGCGATCTGGATACCACCGACCGGGTAGATGGTCGCCCAGGTGCAGCGGTCAGGCGTGGTCAGGCGCGGATGCGCAGGGTGCGCTCCCGGCGCCCTTTGGCCGGATGTTGGACCTTCTAGTCGAGCAGACCGACCTGGCGCAGGATCGAGACCGAGTCCGAGTAGACGTCCTTGCGCTTGACGAGCCCGTCCTCGAACGGGATCACGTCGATCCCGCGCCACTCGATCCGGTTGCCGGTCGGCTCGGCGACGAGGTCGCCGCGGCGCATCGTGTTGGTGTGGGTCGCGCTCGCCGTCCACTCCTGGGTGACCACGCCGTCGCGCACGTAGAGCCGCCGCGTCTCGAAGTGGATGTCGGGCCAGGTCTCGAAGATCGACCCGATGTGCTCGCGGACCTCGTCGGCGCCCTGGGCCGACTCGCCGGCGGTGTGGTTCTCGAACACCATGTCCCCGGCGTGCATCGCGATGATCGCGTCGAGGTCGTGGTCGTTCCAGGCGTCGTTGTAGCGGCCGATCGCGGCCTCGAGGGCCTCGGGGCCGTCGCTGTCGCTCATCGCACCTCCTGGGGTGTCTCGGCCTCGACCTCCGGGGTCGTCTCGACCGGCCGCGGCACGATCTCCTCGCGCTGCTCGCGCAGCGTCTCGGCCTGCTCCTCCATCCGAGCCGCCCGAGCAGCTCCGCCCCGAGGTCGAGGTAGTCGACCCCGCGCTTGGGGCGGTACTCGAGGATCGGCAGCGCGCGCTCGGCCGACTCGGCGTAGACGATCGACTGCCTGATCACGCTCTCGCAGACCGCGTCGGCGAAGCGCTCGCGCAGCGCCTCGAGCGTATGGCGCGCGTGGCGCGTGCGCATGTTGGCGATGTTGAGCACGACGCCGAGCAGCTCGAGCTCGGGGTTGAGGCTCTCGCGCGCGAGCTGGAAGACCTCCATCGCCTGCTCGACACCCTGCAGCGAGAAGTACTTGGGCTCGGTCGAGAGCACGGCGTGGGTCGCGGCGACGAGCGCGTTGACGGTGAGCAATCCGAGCGTGGGGGGCAGTCGATGAGCACGACGTCGTGGTGGCGCTTGACGTCGCGCAGCGCGTTTCGCAGCGTCATCTCGCGGCCGATCTTTCCGGCGAGCACGAGCTCGGCCTCGGCGAGGCCGAGGTTCGCGGGGATCACCTCGCCGTGGACCGCGTCGACCGCGCGCGCCTGGCCCACGAGCACCTCGCCGAGGGTCGGATGGACGTCGGGATCGGCGTCGTAGTAGTCGCTGAGGTTTCCCTGCGGGTCGGCGTCGACGGCCAGGACGTCGAGCCCCGCGCGCGAGAACGCGTCGGCCAGCGACCGGGTCATGGTCGTCTTGCCCGTTCCACCCTTCTGCGATAGGACCGCGATTGTCGCCGACATGCGCCGCGACTATAATCGCCGCTCGCAAGTTCCCCGTCGCGCGCCCGCTCGAAGAAGGCGCGGAACCGGAGGTCGAAAGTGAAGAGCGTCCCGTCCCCACGCCGGTTTTCGCCCGAGCGAGCCTGGCGTCCCCGCGTCTCTCCCCCCAGCGTCGAGGATCGCGATGCGTGCGCGATCTACGCCTCCGTGCGCAAGGACGCGACCCCCGGCCGCGAGCCCGTTGACGTTGCGCTGGTCTCGCTCCAGAAGATGCTTCACAGGGCGGGCAACGTCGACGGCGAGGGCGACGGATGCGGCCTGCTGGTCGACATCCCGCGCAAGGTCTGGGCCGAGGAGATCCGCGCGGGAGGCCATAGCCCGGCGCTGGCGCTCGACCCCGCGTTCGCGGTCGCACACGTCTTCATCGAGCGCTCCCTCGACCTCGAGTCCGCGCTCCACGACGCCCGCGAGATCCTCGGCCAGGGCGGGTTTCGCATCCTCGCCGAGCGCATAGGCGCCGTCGATCCCGCCGCGCTCGGCCCGACGGCGCGTGAGGAGGAGCCGCATTTCTGGCAGGTCGCCGGCCTCGTCGCCGAGCCCGAGCGCGCGAACCGCGTCGTCTTCGACCTCGCGATCGAGCTCGAGCAGCGCCTCGACTTCCACATCGCCTCGTTCTCGCCGTCGACGTGCGTCTACAAGGTCATGGGCGCGCCGAAGGTCCTCGGCTCCTACTTCTCCGACCTCTCCGACGAGCGCTTCGAGACGGTCGGCTGCTTCGGCCACAACCGCTACTCGACCAACACCTGGCCGAGCTTCAAGCGTGTGCAGCCGTTCTCGGTCCTCGGCCACAACGGCGAGATCAACACGATCGAGCAGCTGCGCCAGGAGGGGCGGATGCTGGGCGTGCCGATCCCGCAGGGCAACTCCGACTCCCAGGACCTGAACCGCGTCATCGAGACGCTGATCACCCGCGAGGGGCTCAGCCTCGCCGAGGCGATGGAGCTCGTCGTGCCGCCGATCGTCGACGAGATCAGCGACCTCCCCGACGAGCTGCACTCGTTCTACATGTACCTGCGCCAGGTCATGGGCCCATTCGCCCAGGGCCCGGTCGCGCTGATCTCGCGCCACGGCGACGAGTGCGTGTTCTCCGCCGACGCGATGGGTCTGCGCCCGCTGTGGCAGCTCGAGACCACCGACAGCTACGTCTTCAGCTCCGAGCCCGGCGTCGTCTCCGTCCACGACCTCGCGAGCGAGCCCAAGCCGCTCGGCCCCGGCGAGAAGTTCATGGTCACGATCGACCGCGAGAAGCGCGCCTCGACGCTGCACACGCACGAGCAGCTCCTGCGCGCGGTCCGCGACCGCTGGCTCGAGCGCAGCGGCGCCGAGGACGTCGCCGACTACGGGCGCGCGATCGAGACCGGCGGCCCGCTCGAGGGCCCCGAGATCCCCGGCTACGCCAAGGCCGGTCCCGAGGAGCCGGTCAAGGTCTCCGACCGCATCCTCGCCGGCTTCGGATGGCAGCGCGAGGACTCCAAGCTCGTCCAGCAGATGGCCTCCAACGGCGCCGAGCCGATCGGCTCGCTCGGCTACGACGGGCCGCTCGCGGCGCTGTCGCCCGAGCGCCAGAACCTCGCCGACTTCTTCAAGGAGACGGTCGCCGTCGTCACCAACCCGGCGATCGACCGCGAGCGCGAGATGGAGCACTTCTCGACCCGGGCGCTGTTCGGGCGCCGGCCCTCGCTCAGCGACCCCGCCACGGACACGGAGACGGTGGAGACCGCCTTCCCGGTCATCCTCGGCGGACACCACGGGATCGCCCCGCTTTCGGACGACGTGCTGCGCGGGATCGCGCGCGAGCACGACACGTGGCTGCTCGAGGACCTCTGGGAGCAGTTCCGCGGCCGCAACGGGGCGATCGACATCTCACTGCTCGAGTCCGAGACGACCTCGGGGGCGATCGAGCGCCTCAAGCAGGAGGCCGTCCGCAAGGTCGCCGAGGGCGCCGAGCTGCTCGTGCTCACCGACCGCACCGTCTACGAGGGCGACAGGCGCTTCCTCGATCCCCATCTCGCGACGTCCGCCGTCGACCAGGCGCTGAAGCAGTTCCGCACGGAGCCCGGCGAGGAGAACCTGCGCCGGCGCTGCTCGATCGTGCTGCGCTCGGCCGCGGTCCGCAACGTCCACGACGTGGTCCTCGCGCTCGGGCTGGGCGCCAACGGCGTCTGCCCCTACGTGCTGCTCGAGGTGATCTGCGTCGACGACTACCACCAGGACACCGACCACGTCTGCTCGGCGCTGCGCAAGGGGATCGAGAAGGTGATCTCGACGATCGGGATCCACGAGTCGCGCGGCTACGCGCGCCAGTTCTCCTCGATCGGGATCAAGCCCGAGCTCGCGGAGATATTCCAGACGCCGGCCTTCGCCGCCTCGTCCGGCGGCGGAACGGGGTTCGCCGAGCTCGACGCCTCGGCAGATGAGCGCCACCGGATCCTCAAGGGCGACGAGGGCGCGAAGCCCGCGAAGACGTTTCGCTTCTATCCCAAGGTCTACAAGGCCGCGGTCGCGGCCGCCAACGGCACCGCGAGCTACGAGGACTACTCGGAGAAGGTCCGCGAGCTCGAGTCCACCAACCCGATCTCGATGCGCCACATCATGGCGCTGAAGTCCGACCGCGACCAGCCCGTTGACCCCGCGTCCGTGGATGCCGGCATCGGCCACCACGACTACCCGATCGTGATCTCCTCGATGAGCTTCGGCTCGCAGTCCGAGCCCGCCTTCCGCGCCTATGCGGAGGCCGCGAAGTCGATCAACATCCTCTGCATCAACGGCGAGGGCGGCGAGATCCGCGACATGTTCGGCGAGTACCGCAAGTGGCGCGGGCAGCAGGTCGCCTCGGGGCGCTTCGGCGTCTCGGCGGAGATGCTCAACTCGTCCTACGTCGCCGAGATCAAGATCGGCCAGGGCGCCAAGCCCGGCGAGGGCGGGCACCTGCCCGGCAAGAAGGTCTCCGAGAAGGTCGCCGCGGCGCGAAACGCGACGCCCGGCACCGACCTGATCTCGCCATCGAACAACCACGACCTCTACTCGATCGAGGACCTCGCGGAGCTGATCGACGAGCTCAAGACCGTCAACCCCGACGTGCGCGTGTCGGTCAAGGTCCCCGTCGTCCCCAACGTCGGGACGATCGGCCTCGGGATCGCCAAGGCGGGCGCCGACATCATCACGCTGTCGGGCTTCGAGGGCGGCACGGGCGCCGCGCGCCAGCACGCGCTGCGCCACGTCGGCCTGCCGTCGGACATCGGAACGCGCGCCGTGCACCGGGCCCTGATGGAGGCCGGGCTGCGCAACCGCGTCGAGATCTGGGCCGACGGCGGCTACCGCCACGCCCACGACGTCGTGAAGCTGCACTGCATGGGGGCCAACCGCGTCGCCTTCGGGACGCTGGCGATGGTCTCGCTGGGCTGCACGATCTGCCGCGGCTGCCAGCTCGACACCTGCCACGTCGGGATCGCGACCCAGATCGAGACCGTCGAGCAGGCGACCGAGCACGGCCTCAAGAAGTTCACGCCCCAGGCGGTCAGCTCGGCGTCCGAGAACTGCGCGCGCTTCTTCCAGTCGATGGGCGAGGAGGTCAAGGCCGTCGTCGCGTCGATGGGCTACGACCGCGCCCAGGACCTCGTCGGCCGCTACGACCTGCTCGAGCAGATCTCGCACACCGACCGCCTCGACCTCGCCGAGCTGATCACGCCGCTCGAGGAGTACCTCGACCTCGAGCCCGCCGACCTTCCGGTCCCCGAGGAGGAGCTGGTCGAGGCGCGCGCCGAGGCCGGCCTCGTGCGCGCGCGCCCGATCCGCATGGAGCCCAAGGAGGCCTCGGCCCAGATCGCGAGCCTCGCCGACGAGGTCTGCTCGGGCGGCACGGTTCGCCAGGAGTTCCCGCGCCCGACCGACGCCAACGACCGCGTGCTCGGAACCGAGCTGTCGGGCGCGCTGGCCCGCGCCCGGATCTATGGAGACGCGGTCGAGGGCACCGACCTCGACGTGCTGGCGGAGCTGTCGTTCAACGGCGGGTCGGTCGCCGGCCAGGGCTTCGGCGCCTTCAACTCGTACGGTGTCCACGTCCGCGTCGAGGGCGGCGCCCAGGACGGCGTCGGCAAGACGATGCTCGGCGGCACCGTCTCGATACTCAAGGGAAGAAACGGGGACGGGACCCGGCTCAACGGGTCGGTCGGCAAGTCGTTCGCCTACGGAGCCCAGCGAGGCCGCCTCTTCGTTCAGGGATCGGCAGACTCGCGCTTCTGCATCCGGCTCTCGGGCGCCGACGTCGTGTTGGCGGGCGAGCCCGCCGAGCCGCTCGATGACTCGCGCGGGCTGCTCGCCGACCGCGCCAACGCGAAGGGCTTCGCGTTCGAGTACATGACCTCGGGCCGCGCCGTCGTGCTCGGCGACCTTGGACCCTGGGCCTGCTCGGGCATGACCGGCGGGCGCGTCTACGCGCGCGTCAGCCCCGAGTGGAACCTCGACCGCGACGCGATCGAGCGCCGGCTCGGTGAGGGCGCCAAGGTCGAGCTCGCCGACCTCGACGCCGAGGGCGAGCTCGACGTCCAGGACCTGCTCGGCCACTACGCCGACGAGCTTCGCGCGACCGGCCAGGACGAAGAGGCGGAGCGCGTCCTCGGCCTCGCCGCGGCGGCCTCGGAGAACTTCCTGATGGTCGTCCCGCACAAGGTCCAGGCGGACCCGAGCATCTCGACCGAGTAGCTAGCCCGAGCCGGAGGGCTCGCGAGGCCTCGAAGCGCGAGACGTCGGCGATCTCGGCGTCGACCGCGCGGCGCGTCGCCGCGTCGAGGGGCTCGAAGAGCTCGAGCTCGACCTCGCGGCGGGCGGCCGTCGGCGGCTTCCACGTGCCGAGCGCTCGCCCGTCGAGCACGAGCGTCGGGCTCAGCATGCCGCCGCCGGGGCCGATCGCGGGCCAGCGCTTGGGGCCGGCGATGAAGTCGCGGTCGCGGTAGCCCATGAGGAAGGTGTCGAAGGCGGGCAGCAGGCGGACGACCGGCCCGCCGGCGCGGCGGGCGCGGCCCCTGAGCGCCAGCGCCGTCCCGCCGGCCAGGCGCACCTCGCGCAGCTCGGAGGCGATCCCCTCGAGCCCGGCGCGAATGTCGCGCAGGCGGAGCCCCGCCCACCCGGCGAAGTCGGCCTCGGTGGCGGGGCCGAAGGCGCGCAGGTAGCGCCGCGCGAGCTCACGCAGGGCGCCGTCGCGGTCGTGCGCGGGCGGCTGGGGCAGCCAGTCCTCGCGCAGAACGAGACAGGGCTGGGCGCCGCGGTCGGGCCCCTGGAGGGCGAGCCCGCTCGTAACCGCGAGCCCGATGACGTGGAGGCGTGTGCTCGCGTCGAGCTCGATCCCGCTGCGCTCGAGGCGCTCGCCGAGCTCGGCGCGGGTCAGGGGGCCCTCGGACGCGAGCGCACGCCGGACCGTCTCGAGGGCGCGCTCGACGGTCGCCGCGTCCATGCCGAGCTGGCCCAGGCGCCGACGCGACCAGGCCGCGATCGGGGGCTCGAACAGCGGCAGCAGCCACGGCGCGTCGTCGCTCGCCAGCAGGTGCGCCGTCTTTCGCATCGCCCAGGTGCGAAGCAGGGAGCGCTCCTCGGTGCGCGCGCGGTCGATGTCGGCGGCGGTCAGGCGCGCGTCCCGTGCCCTGAACGCGAGCCTTCCGGCGCGCGGGTCCTGAGCCTGGACGCCGGCGACCTCCCGGGCGATGTCGGCGGGATGGGACGGCGAGCGCGGACGGTGCAGCAGCTGGGCAGCGGATCGCATCCGCCCCAGGCGGGCACTCTCAAACAACCAACTTCACCCAGCTTGTCGCAGCAAGGCTGTGGGGTCGCTCAGGCTCGGAGGCTCGCGGAGCGCAGCGGGCGCCGCTGGCCGCGTGTGTCGACGAGGTGCAGCCGGTAGCGGCCGATCGCAAGCTCGTCGCCGTCGCGGAGGTGGCTCCACTCGACCTTTTCGCCGTTGATGAAAAGGCCGTTGAGGCTGCGGTCGTCGAGGACCCGCAGCTCGCCGGCCGCCGTCTTGACGATCAGCGCGTGGCGCCGCGAGACGGTCGGGTCGTCGAGGCGGATGTCGGCGCTGAAGCTGCGCCCGACCCGCGTCCAGCCCTCGGGGACGGCGATCGCCTCGATGTTGCCGTTCTCGTCCTCGAAGGCCAGGAACTGGCCCTCCTCGTCGCTCTCGCGGCGAAGCAGGCGCAGCCAGTGGGGCTCGATCGGCTCGCTCTCGACCGAGGCATGGCCGATCATCGTCGGGTGCTCGAAAAGCGAGGCGCGGCGGAAGCGCGTGCCCTCGCACGTCGGGCACTCGGGGACGCAGTCGAGCGCTTCGAGTGCGACCTGATAGCCGCAATCGACGCAGATGAACGACCCGTTCGCGGCGACGCTGCCGGTCTCGTAGACGCTTATGGGTGCTTCGACTGACACTCTGCTCCTCCCGCAGGGGGTTCGGGCGGAACTCGTACCGAGAATAACGCTCTCGCCCCGCCACCTCAAACTATTGGCCGTTATTACCCGCAAAGTGGGGACAACTAACCGGCTCGGGCTCGGAACGGCCGCGATCCGGCGGGCTCGGCCCGGGGGCGACGCGGCAATAGAATCGCGCCGCCGGTGCGTCCCGTCTCCGCCACAACCGTCATCGACGTGCCGCGCGAGCGGGTCTTCGACTTCGTCGGCGACCTCGCCAACCGCGAGTCGTTCACGCGCGGCTTCATCGACCAGCTGCGGCTCGAGCGCCTGCCCTCGTCGGGCGTCGGCGCGGCGGCCCGCTTTCACGTCAACGGCCGCGGCATCGAGATGTGGATGGAGACCGTGATCGAGGAGATCGATCGGCCGCACCGGATCTTCGAGCGCGGGCGCGGCGGCAGGACCGACCGGATCCCCGTGTTCACGGTCTGGGAGCTCGTCGACGGGCCGGGCGACGCCACAGAGGTCACGGTCACGTTCTGGACCGAGCCGACGCACCCGTGGGACCGGCTCAGGGAGAAGTTCGGCCACGCACGCCGGTTCCGTCGCAGGTGGCGCAGCGCGCTCGACCAGCTGCGCGAGATCCTCGAGTCCGGGGTCGCGGTCGAGCCCGTCGGCGTGGCCGGGGAGCCACGTCTTCCCGTCTAGTGGCGCCCAGGAAATAGGATTGCGCGCGCCGATGGGACCCGGACGCAAGACCACGTTGCTCACCGTCGCCGTGGCGCTGGCCGCCGCGGCGATGGTCGTCCTCGCCGCCTGCGGCGAGGAGGAGGAGACCGAGGTGATCGAGGGCGAGCCGGTGGAGCTCGGCGACGTCTCCTACAACGTCGTGACCACGCGCTTTCTCAACCCCGACGACTCCCAGGACGCGGAGTATCTCGAGGGCCAGCCCGAGCCCAAGCCCGGCGAGCAATATCTGGGCAGCTTCATGAAGGTCGAGAACGACGGCGACGAGGCCGCTTCGCTGCCGCCCCACTTCGAGATCCTCGACACCACCGGCACGAGCTACGAGTCGGTCGAGAGCGAGAGCGCGTACGCGCTCCCGCTCGGCGAGGAGCTCGAGGGCGGGGAGGCGCTCCCGGCGCCCGACACTCCCGCGGCCGACGGCCCGATCAAGGGCTCGATGGTCCTCTTCCTCGTGCCCGACTCCGTCACTGAGAACCGGCCGCTCGAGCTCGAGATCCCGTCGTCCGAGGGCGACGGCAAGGTCGAGCTCGACATCTAGGGCCGGCGATGGAGGCGACCGGAAACATGAGGACCGGCCCGGCCGCATCGACGCGCGCGCTCCAGGTGGCGCTGATCGTCGCCGCGGTCGCGGCGCTGATCGTCCTCATCGGCTTACTTCCGACCGCGATCTCGGTCGCCGCGCTCATCGCGATGGTCGTCGTGACCGTCATCACCGCGCCGGCGGGGCGAGGGCGGGGCGGCGGGTGGTGGACCTTGCTCGCGATCGGAACGGCGCTGTCGGTCGGCGGCGCGCTGCTCGCGCAGGTCGCGAACACGCTCGGGGGCCTCATCGCCGTGATCGGCGGCGTGCTCGTCGTGATCGCGGCCGCGGTCGGCTTCCCGACCGCGGAATCGTAACGCCTCGCGGCAGAGCCGCGCTGGAGACATCACCAACTTCACATGCCGGTCGCGGCAGAGCCGCGCGGATTCACTTTGCGAGCTTGCTCGCCAGCACCTGCGAGGCGATCGGCGCCGCGACCTCGCCGCCGTCGCCCTCGGAGTCGACGACCATCACCCCGATCGCGAGCTCCGGCGAGCCCGCGGGGGCGAAGGCCGAAAACCAGGCGTCGAGCTTCTGCTCGGGCTCCTCGCCCTCGGCGGGGGGAGCTTCGCCCTCGGAGGGCGAGTCGGGCCCGAGCTCGGC
Source organism: uncultured Thermoleophilia bacterium (assembly GCA_963838145.1). Lineage (GTDB taxonomy): Bacteria > Actinomycetota > Thermoleophilia > Solirubrobacterales > 70-9 > DASPWW01. Next base: position 595,294 of record CAWIPX010000003.1, on the reverse strand, counting down.
CGTGCCCGTCTTGCCCGCGACCTCGACGCCGGGCACCGCGCCGGCGATCCCCGTGCCGTTGCGAACGACCTCGAGCATCAGGTCGGTCATGGTGCCGGCGATCTCCTCGCTCGTCACCTTGACGGGCTCGGCGTCGGGCGCCAGGCCGGGATCGGTCACAAGCGCCGTCGGGCTGCGCATGCCGCCGGCCGCGATCGTCTGTGCCACCGACGCCATCTCGAGCGGGGTCGCCAGGACCTGGCCCTGCCCGATCGCCGACTCTCCGACCGCGACGTCATCGTCGAGGTCGGGCGGGATCGAGCTCTCCGCCGGGTTGACCGCCTCGAGCCCCGCGGGGCTCATCAGGGAGGGCGGGGTGTTGAAGCCGAAGCGCTCGGCGGTGTCGACGAGCTTCTCGCCCCCGACCTCGACGCCGAGTGGCGCGAAGACCGTGTTGCACGACTCGGCGAAGCTCTCCACGAAGGTGCCGCCGCACGGCGAGTCGTGGGCGTTGGAGATCTCGCGCCCGATCGTCGTGTTCGACGTCTCGACCGGGAACGAGTCGTCGAGCGAGACGGCCTCCTCCTCGAGCGCGGCCGTCGTGGTGATGATCTTGAAGGTCGAGCCGGGCGGCTGCGGGGCCGAGTAGGCGATGCCGGCCAGGGCGCAGTACCGCCCCGTCGTCGGTGTCGAGCACGGCGACGCCGCCGAAGAGATCGCCGAGCGCGGTTGCCGCCGCCTTCTGGAGCGCGGGGTCGATGGTCGTGTTGATCGGCTCGCCCGCGACCGGCTCGCCGCTGCGCGAGCACGCGCCCGTCGCCGTCCTTGCCGGCGACCGCGAGCAGCTCGCCGCCCGGCTGGCCGGCGAGCCTCACGTTGAAGGCCTGCTCGAGGCCGCTTATCCCCGCGAGGCTGCCGTCGGGAAATCCGAGCCCCGTCAGCTCGCGCGACGCCACCTTCTTCGGCGCGCCGATCTCGCCGGCGACGTTGAGCGCCGAGACTCCCAGGGGCGAGCTTCGGGCCGCGGGCGGGCCCTCGGCGAGCGGGGTCCCGTCACGGGCGAGGATCGGGGCGCGCTCGGGCACGTCCTCGCGGCGGTCGAGGGTCTCCCCGGCCTCGAGGCCGGGGAAGACGAGCTGCGGCTCCCAGGCGATCGACTCGCCGTCCACCGGGAGCGCGATCTCGCCCTCGACGTCGCCGTAGGCATGCGTGGAGACGGTCACCGCGACCTTGACCACGTCGCCGCCCGAGCCCCCCTCGGCCTCCTCTGCGTCACCGGCCGTGATCGTGTCCACGGTCGCCGTGATGTCCGCGTCGTCGTAGGCGCGCTCGAACTCCTCCTGCGTGTGGGCCGCGGCGGCCTCGTCGCTGAGCTCGGCGTACATCGCGTCGTAGTCCTGCGCCTCCCAGGCGTCGGTGAAGCGCTGCGCCGCCTCGCGGCCGGGCGACGATGCGCCGACCGCGACGCCGGCGACGAAGGAGACCACGCATATGACCACTACCGGTAGGGCCCTGGTGAGAAGGCGCCGCCGGCGCTGGTCCTGGGAGTTCTCGGTCAAGCGCCCGCTATCCAGTACGTTGCCATCCCTGCCGAGCGGAGCGTGTCCCCTCGCAGAGCTGACGGGAGGGTTTCACTGCCCGAGAGAGATTAGCCAGTTGGACCGGATGCGCCTGCAAACGCCCGACGAATGACCGCGATGGACTTCGTGATCGTCGCCGTGGCGCTCGCCTTCGGCTACTGGGGCTACGGGCACGGGCTCATAGTCGGCGCGCTGACCCTCACGGGGTTCGCGGCGGGCGCGTTCTTGGGCAGCAGGCTGGGGCCGTCGCTGCTCGAGGACGGCTCCGAGTCGGCCTACGCGCCGGCGATCGCGCTCGGCGGCGGGGCTGCTGCTCGGGGCGATCGTCGCGATCTTCGTCGAGGGAGGCGCACAGCGCCTGCGCTGGCGCTTCGTCCGCGGCGGGGCGCGCCGGGCGCTCGACGGAGCCGGTGGAGCGGCCCTCTTCGCGGCGCTCGCCCTGCTGTTGGCATGGGTGTTCGGGGCGGTCGCCCTGCACACGCCCGGCGCTCGCGATCTGCGCCCCGCCGTCCAGCGCTCGGAGATCCTCAACGCGCTCAACGACGTCCTGCCGCCCTCGGGCCCGATCCTCAACGTGCTCAACCGGATCGACCCGACGCCGCGCGTGGACGGCCCCGAGGCGCGCGTCCCGCCACCCGACGAGGGGATCGCGCGCGACCCCGACGTCCGCGCGGCGGGCACGAGCGTGGTGCGCGTGCTCGGGACGGCGTGCGGGCTCGGCGTCGCGGGCTCGGGATGGGTCGGCGAGGCGGGCGTCGTGGTGACCAACGCCCACGTCGTCGCCGGCCAGGACGACACGACCGTGACGACCCAGGACGGCACCGAGCTCGACGCGACGGCGATCCACTACGAGCCGCGAAACGACCTCGCTCTGCTCTCGGTCGACGGCCTCTCCGCGCCGCCGCTGCCGATCGCCCAGGTGGCCGCGAAGGGAACCGAGGGAGCCGTGCTCGGCTACCCGGAGAACGGCCCCTTCACGATCGCGCCGGCGCGCCTCGGCGAGACCGGTGAGGTGATCAGCCAGGACTCCTACGGCAACGGGCCGATCACGCGCCTGATGACCCCGTTTCGCGCCGAGGTCCGCGACGGCAACTCGGGCGGCCCCGTGGTCGGCGCCGACGGCGAGGTCCTGACGACCGTGTTCGCCGCCGCCGTCGGGGGCAAGCCCGACGGCGCGCTCGGCGTGCCGAACCAGGTCGTCGAGCAGGCGCTCCAGCGCGCCGCCGAGCCGGTGGACACCGGCCCGTGCGTGGCCTAGCCGGCCACCTCGAGCCACCCCCGTGAGCAGGTCGAATGAGGGAACCCTTCTCACCGGTGCCGGGAGCCCCCTTCTGTAACCTGAATTCAGGGTGGAGCCCACCTCGTCAACCGAGGAGTCAGCCGCGCGCGAGCGCGTCTGCCCACACTTCCACGCGGCCGTCGAGCTGGTCGGCCGGCGCTGGGCCGGCGCGATCCTCTGGACGCTCTCGAAGCGCCCGCACTATTTCGCCGAGCTCTCGCTGCGCGATCCCGGGGCTCTCCGACCGGCTGCTCTCGCAGCGCGTGCGCGAGCTCGAGGCCGAGGGCCTCGTCGAGCGCACCGTCGAGGAGGGAAACGGCTCGCGGCCGCGCGTCTCCTACGCGCTCACCGACAAGGGGCGCGCCCTGCAGCCGGCGCTCCAGGAGCTGCACGACTGGGCGGGCGAGTGGAAGGAGACCGGCTAGGCCGCCGGCTGGCCGGCGCCGAGCGCCGGCGTCACCAGTCGCGCGGGTTACCCGGCGGGATCGCGCGGTCGGTGACGAGCACCGCGTCGGTGACCTCGACCGGCGGCGGGCCGGTCGTCTCGACGTAGAGCTCGCGCTCGCCCGGCCCGAGCGCATCGAACGCGGCTTCGACGAAGTTCGCGTAGGAGGCGATCACGATCGCGTCGCCGGGCGGCCGCGGCGCGTGGTGGGCCGGCTTGGCGCGGTAGGCGAAGACCTCGTCGAGGTGCGCGGGCGCTCGACGTCCTCGCCGAGCGCGAAGCGGTCGTAGCGCAGCTCGCGCACGTCGAGGCGCTCGAGATCCTCCTCGCTCAGCTCGAGCAGCACCCCGTTCGGAGCTTCGGCCGGGTCGTCGGAGGGCTCGAGGTTGAGGCCGAGGACGTGGCCGGGGAGGCTGCCGTCGGAGCGCCGCGCGAAGGTCTTCTCGGAGGCGTGGTTGTCGCGCATCGTCGACCAGCGCCGCGCGCCAGCCCGGCAGGCGCAGCGGCGCCGACGCCTCGACCGGGCGCCCCAGCGTGAGCGCGGCGCTCTCGGGGCTGACGAGCGATCCGTAGGCGAAGAGGCCGAGCCGCGCCATGCGCCGCTCAGGGGTCGATGCGGCGCAGCGTCATGTCCTCGTCGTAGGAGCACAGGCGCAGGCGCGCGGGGCAGTCGTGGCAGAGCGCCGCGTGCGGAGCGGGGGTGACCTCGAACTCGGCGGCCTGGACGCCGGCGATGAGGCGCTCGACCTCGCCGCGGGCTGCGTCGAGCGCCGCGGCGTCGAAGCTGTGCTCCACCGGCTCGGCGGGAGCCTCGAGGAAGCAGTAGGCGGTGCGCACGGTGGCGCCCTCGCCGCCGAGCCGCGACGCGGCGAGGGCGTAGAGGCCGCGCTGCGTCGCGTAGCGCTCCGCATGCGAGGCGGGGTCGGCGCCCCCCAGCGCGTCGGTCTTGTAGTCGACGACGACGATCTCGCCGTCGGGCTGCTGGGCGACGAGGTCCATCTTGCCGCGCACGACGCTGCCGCCGAGCGCGAGCAGGAAGGGCGCCTCGGGCCGCAGCCGGACGCGCGCCGAGGCGAGCGACGCGCGGAGGTCGGACTCGAGCCAGCCGCCGACCAGCTCGAGCGCGCGGTCGATCTCGCTCGCGTCGGCCGTCAGCCCCTCCTGGCTCAGCAGCGCCTCGCAGCGCTCGCGCGTGGGCGCGGCCCAGCGGTTGCGCGCGCTCCACTCGAGCAGCCCGTGGACGGCGTTTCCGAACGCGCGGCGGCGCTCGCGCAGACCGGGGCGGGGGATCTCGCCGCCGCCGGCTGCAACCAGGTCCGCCTCGCCGAGCATCTCGTCGCTCTCGGTGGGCGCCGGCTCGTCGGAGCCGGGGTCGAGGCTCGCGAGCCCGAGGACGCGCTCGGTGTAGAAGCGGTAGCCGCAGCGCTCGTAGTCGGCGAGCGCGGCGTAGGAGAGGTGGCCCGCGGCGGGCACGTCGGTGACCGGCGGCAGCAGCGGGGGAGGGGAACCGGCGGCGACGCCGGGGGCCGGCTGCGGGGTGGCGGCGCGGCGCACGAGCTGCGCCGCGGCGTCCGCCGACGCGCGGTTGAGCCGCACCCCGAGCTTCATCTCGCCGAGCTCGAGCTCGGTCTCGCCGCCCGTGAAGCCGAGCTCGGGGAGAAGGCGCCGCAGCGCCGAGCGCGACAGCGCGTCGCCGTGCTCGAGGTCCTTTTCGTTGAAGCTGCCGCTGAGCAGCAGGTGCTCGCGCGCACGGGTCATCGCCACGTAGGTGAGGCGCAGCTCCTCGGCGGCGTCGGCGCTCGAGGTCTCGAGCTTGAGGCGCTCGAAGTCCCACAGCGTCAGCGGCCCCTCTCCGGCGCGCGCGAGCTGGATGCCGAGGCTCGGCCGACCCGGCTGGGCCTCGCCGTCCTCCTCGCCGCCCGAATCGGTGGGCGGCCCGAGCCGGATGTCGGTCCAGCCGCCGCCCGAGAGCAGCGGGCGTGAGAGGTCGGCGACCGCGACGGTCTCGAACTCGAGCCCCTTGGCGGCGTGAATGGTCATGATCCGGACGCCGTCGTGGTCCTCGGCCTCGGTCGCCGCGAGGCCCTCGCGCTGACCGCGCGCCGTGCGCGCCTCGGCGAAGCGCAGGAAGGCGCCGAGGTCGCGTCCCTCCGCCGCCTCGAACTGGCGCGCGAGGCGCATCAGCTTGCGCACGTTGGCGTAGCGGCGGTTGCCGCGGTCGCGCATCAGGACCGCGAGGTCGTAGCCGAGCTCGCGCGCCGTGCGCTCCGTGAGCGCCTCGAGCGAGTGAAGCGGCGCGATCGCGCGCAGGCGGCCGAGGCGCTCGCAGAACGTCCGCAGGCGCTCGGCGTCGGAGGGGTCGATGCGCTCGATCCAGCTCTCGGCCTCGATCCGCTCGGACTCCTGCTCGGGAGTCTCCTCCCTGGGCGGCTTGCCTTCGTCCTCCTCGGCGGGCCCGGGGCCGAAGCTGCGCTCGACCACCGGCCAGACGTGGCGCGCGCGGCGCCCCCGGGAGGCGGCGCGGCGCAGCATCCAGAGCGCGTCGGGGCTCACCCCGACCGCCGGCGAGGAGAGCGCCCCGAAGAGCATCTCGTCGTCGAGCGGGTTGGCGACGCAGCTCAGCAGCCGCAGCATGTCCTCGACCTGCTGATGGGACCAGTACCCGCGCCCGCCGACGACGTAGGGCGCGAGCCCGGCGCGCTCGAGCGCCTCCTCGTAGGTGGCGATGTGCGTGAAGGCGCGCAGCAGGACGACCATGCCGCGCCGCTCCACCCCGGCGTCGGCGAGCTCGCGCAGCCTGCGGGCGAGGCTGGCGCGCCTCGGCGATCTTGTGCGGGGGCGTGTCCTCGCCCGGCAGCGGGCGAAGGTCCACGTCCTCGGCGTCCCAGCCGTCGCACTCGGTGAGCAGCAGCTCGACGGGGGGCGTCGCTTCGGCGTCCGCGTCGTCGTCCGTCTCGCGCGCCGGCTCGAGCTCCTCGAAGCCCTCGAGCAGGACGCCGCCGAGCGCGTTCACCGCGGCGATGATCTCCGGCCGCGAGCGGAAGTTGCCGCGCAGCGGCAGGACCTGGACGCGCTCGTCGGGCGCCGCGTCGGCGCGCGAGCGCTCGGAGCGAAAGACCTCGAGGTCGGCGTTGCGGAAGCCGTAGATCGACTGGAACTCGTCGCCGACGACGAAGAGCCGCGTCTCCGGCCCCTGGAGCTCGCGGATCAGGTCGAGCTGGAGGCGGTTGGTGTCCTGGAACTCGTCGACCATCAGGTGCGCGAACTGGTCGCGGTAGCGGCGCGCGATCGCGGGCCGGTCGCGCAGCAGGCGCACGGCGCGGATCTGGAGGTCCTCGAAGTCGAGGCCGGACCGCTCGGCCTTGAGGCGCTCGTAGTGGCGGCCGTACGCGGACATCAGCTCGCGCAGCGCGCGGTAGGACGCGGTCGCGTAGGCGAGCTCGGCGGGAGTCAGCTCGAGCTCGTCCGGTCTTCGTCGGCGCCACCGTCCGACCCGTTCTTCGCCGCGGCCGAGCGCCGGGGCTCGGGCATCGGCGGAAGCTCGGGGGCGTCCGCGCCGTGGCTTCGCAGCTGCTCGTGGGCGACCGCGATCAGCTTGCGCAGGCGCCAGACGCTGAAGCCGGCGGCGATCGCCTCGGCCTCGCCGTCGCCGACGGCGACCTCGTCGAGCGCCGCGTCGAACGCCTGCTCGGCGACGAGCTCGGCCTCGGCCTCGGCGAGGACGCGGAAGCGCGGGTCGAGGCCCGCGGCGACCGGGTGCGCGGCGAGCAGCCGGCGGCAGAAGCCGTGGATCGTCCCGATCCAGGCGCGCTCGGTGTCGCGGGCGAGCCGCCACAGCTCGCGCGAGCGCTCGGGATCGCGCCTCGGCTCGGGCGCGAGCCGCGAGCTCTTCGCGGATCCGCGCGCGAAGCTCGCCCGCCGCCTTCTCGGTGAAGGTGAACGCGAGGATGCTCTCGACGCCCGCACCGTCCTCGGTCACCGCGTCGCAGTAGCGCCGCACCAGCACGCGCGTCTTGCCGGTCCCGGCGCCGGCGACGAGGAACACGTCGCGGTCCCGCGTCGCGATCGCCGCCGCCTGCTGCGGGGTCGGGGGGTGCTCGTCGGCGCGGGCCTCGGCCGTCCTCGGGAGGCGGCGGCCCGGCGTCGGCGGGCGAGTCGCCGATCCGCAGCTGCTCGGCAGGGCTCACTGGGCCTCCTCCTCGAGGTCCTCGGGCGTGGGCTCGACGATCAGTGCCCGCTCGCGCCGGCAGATCGGCTGGAAGCGGCAGTACTTGGGGCATTTGTCCTCGATCGGGTCGCGGTCGATGCGCCCGGCGCTCATCGCGGCCGCGATCTCCGACGCTCGCGCGTGGGCCTCGTCGAGAGCCTCGGCGAGGGCGTCCTCGTCGAGGAAGTCGTTGCGCACGAATGCCTCTCCCGCCAGGAGCCCGCCCTTCTCGTCCTTGTCGAGGATCCCGCGCGGGCGCGGGTCCTTGGCGCTCAGCGGGACGTAGACGCCTCCGAGCGGCTCGATCCCCCAGAGGTCGCGCAGCGCGAGCATGTAGAGCTGCGGCTGGAGCTTTCCGTCCTTGGCGAGCTTCGCCGCGGCCGTCACCTTGGCGCCGCTCTTGTAGTCGCGCACGAGCCCGGCGGACCCGCCCGGCGCCACGTCGACGCGATCGATCTTCCCGTGCAGCTTGAGGCCCGAGAGCGCCAGGGCCGGCTTGTCGTCGCCGTCGGCGTCGCCGAAGCTCGCCTCGAGCAGGTCGCGGTCGGGCCGCAGCGGGCTCTCGCTCTCGGCCTCGCGCTCGAGGAAGCGCTCGATCAATACCCGCATGCGCCGCCGGCCCACCCGGCCGATGACGTCGTCTGGCGGTGCCGCGCGCCTCGCACGCCGCGTCGAGCAGCTCGCTCGCCCGCGCGCGCCACGCGCCGAGGTCGCCGGGCCGGGGCATCGCGTCGCTGCCCGGGGGGTCGAGGTAGAGCCTCTCGAGGACCTCGTGCATGATCCCCCCCTGGGTGAGCGGCTCGGGGTCGGGCTCGAGCCGCTGGGGCCGCAGCTCGTGGCCGACGAACCAGCGATACGAGCACACGGCGTACTCCTCGAGGGTGGAGGCCCCGTAGTGCTCGCGGCGCTCGAGCTCCGCGACGACGTCGGGCGAGCGCAGCGGGCCGGGCAGCCCGTCGACGGTCGCGGCCGCGGCGCGAAGCCGCGCGGCGATGGGCGACGCGGCCGACTCCGGGACGCCGATGGCCTCGAGCGCCTCATCGGGATCGGCCCTGCGGCCGAGCGCCGCGAGCGAGCGCGCCAGCTCGTCGGCTGCTCGGCGCCTCGCCGGGGTCGAACGTGACCGTGTCGAGGCCCCTGCGGCGCGGCGCGATCCCGTCAGGCGGAAGCAGGTCGGCGACGTCCTCGAGAAACGGCGACGGCGGGAGCACCTGCCCGTCGTCGTCGGAGTCGCGCCACGAGAGGTAGAGGCGGTCGCTGGGCCGCGAGACGCAGGCGTAGAAGAGGTAGCGCTCCTCCTGCTCGGGGTCGCGGCGCGCGGGCAGGCCGAGGTCGGCGCGGCGCTCGTCGCCGAGCAGCGGGTCGCCGGGGTTGTGGCTCGGGAACTCGCCCTCCTGCAGCGACGCGACGAAGAGGTGGCGCACGCGGCGGGCCCGCACCCGGTAGGGGCTGAGCACCCTCACCCTTCCCTCCGCCGGCCCGCGCCACAGCGGCACCTCGAGCTCCTCGAGCAGCGAGATCAGGTCCTCGCGGGTCGGCGCGGCTCCCGGCAGCTCGCCGACCTCGCGCAGCGCCGCCTCGGCCGCCGCCGCCGCGCGCAGCTCGAGTGTCGTCGCGCGACCGGCGCGCGGAGCGCTGCGGCGCTGGGGGCGCTCGGCGAGCTCGCGCGCGATCGCTCCGACGGCGACCGCGAGCGTGCTCGCCGGCGCGTCGCGAAGCCGCTCGACCTCGTGCGGCTCCCAGTTGCGCTCGGTCCAGTACTCGAGCGTCTCGGCCGCGCCGCGCATGCTGCGGCGGCGGACGCGCTGCTCGAGCCAATCGACGTCCCTGGGGCGCGCGCGAGCAGGCGCTCGAAGGAACGCGAGCACGTCCTCGGCGGTTCCGCCCTCGCCGACCGCGCGCAGGAGCGCGATCAGCGAGCGGCCGGTCGCAGTCGAGGCGAAGCGAACGCTCGCGTCCACCGCGACCGGGATCCCGAGGCCGCCGAGCACCTCGTCGAGCAGCGGCCCGTGGCGATCGGGCGAGCGGACGACGATCGCGATCTCGTCGGGGTCGGCGCCCGCGTCGAGCAGGCGGGCGATCTCGCCGCCGATCTGCTCGGCCTCCGCGCGCTCGCCGGCCGCCGCCAGCGTCACGAGGCCGTCGTCGAGCTCGGCGATCCGCTCGGGCGTCTCGAAGAGCCGGCGCTCGAGGTGGAAGAGAACGGGGCTCGCGGTGTAGGCGCGGTCGGGCTCGAGCTCCTCGGCGATGCGGCCGCCGAGCTCGTCGCGCAGCTTCGCGAGCAGCTCGGCGCGCGCGCCGAGCGCGGCGCGGTCGGGCTCGTAGGTCACGGCGGCGGTGACGTCGCCGGCCGCCGAAAGCGCCGCGATCAGCTCGAGCTGTTCCGCCGTGAGGTCGTCGAACCCGTAGAGGAGCACGGGCCGGCCGCCCCAGGCGTCGGGCGCCGCGCGCAGCGCCGCGGTCGCGCTCGCCGCGAGCGAGTGGCGGTCGCAGCGTCCGGCGCCGTCGCGCAGTCGCTCATAGGCGCGAAAGACCGCGGCCAGCTCCGCCTCGTAGCCTGCGTCGCCGCCCGCCTCGGCGGCTCGCCGCTCGAGCGTCTCGGGGTCGAGGCCCTCGGATTGGAGCTCTCCCAGCAGGCGCTCCATCGCCGGCGCGAAGCCCGGTGAGGCGGCGGATGCCCGCAGCGCGCCGACGCCGGCCTCGGCGACCGCCCCGCGGACGAGCCACAGGCGCTGGGCGTCAGAGAGCCGCGCGGGAAGGTCGATCCCGGTCGCGCGCGCGACGTCCTCGAAGAGCGCCGGGAACGTGCCGACCGAGCCCCCGACGACCCCGCCGTCCTCGGAGAGCTCGCGCTCGAAGCGGTCGACGTCGTCGCGGGTTGGCACGACGAGCATCGGGTCGCGGTCGAGCGCCGCCGCGAAACGGCGGTGGATCGCTCCGGCGCGCCCCGCGTTCGGGGGCCCGACTATCAGGCTGAGAGCCATTGCTCCCAGCATAGGTCGGGTCGCGGAGGGGCTACCTGACGGGCGGACGCGCGCCTGTGCAAGAACGCTTGCGGCTGCATTTTGCGGCGCCCGAGGCGCGGTTTTGCCGTCGGAGGGCGGATCTATCTTTCCTCGCGATGTCACTCTGCTTCATAGATCCAGCAGACGCGATTCGCGCCGTGGCCGACTCGGTCGGCCGCGAGGCGCGCCGCCAGCTGCTCGGCGAGGCCGTGCGCGCGTGGGTCGACGAGATCCCCGACGACGAGCTCGAGGAGCACTACGCGAAGGCGATCTCGGAGCTCGACGAGCACGACATCTCGATGCTCGCCGCCTGGCACGCCTCGATGGAGGTCGGCCACCCGGTGCCCAACCGCGACTTCCTCATGGGCGCCTTCTCCTCGCTGGGCCAGCACCGCCGAGAGGCGCTCAAGCTCGCCGCCGGCTTCCGCGGCGAGGAGGCCGTGGATCGCGGCGTCACCGAGGAGCGCGCCCTCGAGACCGTGCTCAGCTGGCTCTCGGGCCCCAGGCTGATGGAGCTCGCCGTCGAGGCGATGGAGCTCTACATCTGGGACCGCGCCGGCTCCGACAACTAGCCGCGTCCCCGACTACCCGCCGTCGAGCGCCGCCTCGATCTCCGGGATCGCCTGCTCGTTGTCGCGGAAGTGCACGGCCGCGAGGCCCAGCTCGCGGGCGGCCTCGATGTTGACCTCCACGTCGTCGACGAAGAGGCACTCCGCGGGCGAGGCGCCGCCCAGGCGCTCGAGCGTCAGCTCGTAGATCTCGGCGTCGGGCTTGCGCATCCCGACGAACGCCGAGTCGACGATCAGCTCGAAGATCTCGTCGACCGGAAGCAGCGAGCGCCACAGCGGCTCCCACTCGCGGACGTTGTTGGTCAGCAGCGCCATGCGATAGCCGCGGTCGCGCAGCCCGCGCATCAGCTCGACCATCGGCTCGTTGGGGTCGAGCGCCTCGAAGTAGATCTCGCGAAAGCGGTGCAGCTCGGGGCGGTGGCCCAGTTCGATCTCGAGCTCGCCCGCGAGCAGCGCGAGGAACTCGTCCTCGGTCAGCTTTCCCTTCTCGAGCTCGAAGAGGGGGTGCGCCCCGTCGCGCTCGGCGACGCGCTGCATCGCGCGGCCGAGCGACTCCGAGGCGATCCCGCTGTGGTCCTGGAAGGCGGCGAACGAGCGCAGAAGCGGCGTCGTGAGCACGCCGCCGAAGTCCGAGATGATCGTTGTTATCGGGCAAGGTCAGGCTCGCGAGACCCGCTCGAAGACACCTGCGCCGCTCCCTGCCCTCCATGCGAAAGCTCATGACGGTCGCCTCGGCGCCATCCTCGACCCGCGGCGGCCCTGCGCGGTCGCCTGCGACACGCAGCGGGATGCCGTCGAGCTCGGGGTAGAGCTCGAGCCCGATCCTGCTCGGAGCGCCCTCGGAGTCGTACTCGGTCGAAATCAGCGCCTCCGCCAGCTCGACGACCTCGCCGTCGGGCTGCACCAGGACCCCGCGCGGCGGCGCGGCGTCGTGTCCCTCGGCGCCCGCCGGGCGGCTGGCGACGAGCGCCAGCAGCCTTCCATCCTCGAACGCGGCCGAGACGACGCCCAGCGACTCGACCGCCTCCCAGTCGATGTCGCCCTCGAGCCGCCAGGCGGGCTCGGCGGGCTCACCCGAAGCGAGCGTGCGCAGCGCGTCCGGCGACCACTCGATCCGCGCGCCGTCGATCTCGATCTCGAGCACGACGGCGTCAGCGCTCATCTTCGTGCTCGGGGAGCTGGCGGCTGGGCTCGTCGACGACCTCGTGACCGGTCCCCTCGACGTCGTAGGGGCGTCCGGGGCCCGGGGGGCGAGGGCTGCCGGGGCCGTACGGCGCGTCCTGAGTGCCGTTGGCCGCCCCGTCTCGCGGCGCCACGTCGCTGGTCGTACTGCCCGAAGCCCCAGAACGCGACTCGCGCGGCCGTGCGGCGCTTCGCGATCGCGCTCGTCATCCGCCGCACGAGGTCGCGTGTCGGCGGGATCAGCAGCATCAGCCCGACCACGTCGGTGATGAACCCGGGCGTCAGCAGCAGCGCGCCGCCGAGGATCACCATCGCCCCGTCGAAGACCTCGCGCGCGGGCACCCGCCTCTCGGACGAGCGCGGCGTTGAAGCGCGCCCAGACGGCGCGCCCCTGCGAGCGCAGGAGCAGCGTCCCCAGGATGCTGTCGAGCAGCAGCAGCGCGATCGTCGGCAGCACGCCGATCGCCCCGCCGATCTTGATGATCACGTAGAGCTCGAGCAGCGGGACGACGATGAAGAGCGCGATCAGGAGGAACACGCATCAGAGCCTAGTGCCGCCTAGATGCGGGCACGGGGCGCCCCGTCGCTACGATTGAGGCATGGTCACAGAGGACGACGTCACCGAGGCGCTCGAGGAGGTCATCGACCCCGAACTGGGGCTCGATTTCGTCTCCCTGGGCCTCGTCTACGACGTCGAGATCGAGAATTCGGACGTCTACATCACCTTCACGCTCACGACCCCGGCGTGCCCGATCGGGCCCCAGGTCTCCGAGCAGATGAAGGAGTTCGTCGGCGATCTCGACGGCGTCGAGGGCGTGCACCCGAAGATGATCTTCGACCCGCCGTGGTCCCCGGAGATGATGTCCGAGGACGCGAAGTTCGCGCTCGGGTTCTGAGCCGCGCCGGTCAGCGACTGGCCGGACGGGCACGTTCGACGACGCGGCTGACGGACCTGGTCGCCGACAACCTGCACAAGTTCGAGATCAGGTTCGCTTCGTCGGCGCTTCTCGTTCTAAGCGGTTTCACGCGCACCGGCCGCCACCCTAAACACCGCGAACCACGGAGTCCCTCAAATTCCTGCAATTGAGATCTTCCAGCACGGCCGAGTATTGCGGATCGAAGCGGGGCCGGGGATGATGTCCGAGAACGCCAAGTTCGCGCTCGGATTCTGAACGGCTCCGTTTCCGTCAGCACGCTGGGTTTGTGATTGAGGCCTCCTGGGACCCGCCGGGATACGAGTTGCCGGACACGGTGACGTTGCACGAGCCGTCAACTTGCGCCATCGTCCCGTTTGTCAGCGGCACGGTGTTGCCACTGACCGTGAGGCCGTCGACGTTGTGAAAGTCCATGGCGGTTGGCGACATGATCGGCGGCCCCTGCGCGGTGTCCGAGGTGTTTCCGGTCACCGTCAGGCCCTGGGGACGGAACGGCCGAGACATCGCCGCGATGGCCAGGCCCTGGCCGACAACCCGGTTGTTCGTGAAGGCCTGGTCACAAATCGGCGCGTTGGGAATCACCGTCCACGCGTACAGCCAGTAGGTACGGATCGTGTTGGAGTCGAAGGTCACGCGGCATGAACCCCAGTTGCCACTGCCCGAGTTGGGTTCGACGTCGAAGACGATGTGCCCGATCTTGTTGGTCGTCGTACGCTCCACAAGGATGTCGTCCCCCGCCGTGACCGAGACACCGTTGCGGCTGGTCCGCCGGCACGAGCTGTCCCGGACGGCCCCCGACGAACGGTCCGCCCCCAGCCCGAAGTACACGCAGTCGCCGGCGACGTCGCTCATCGAGACGTTCTCGATGACGACGTCGGTACCCCGGACGTCGATTGCATGCGCGTGTTGAAGGCTGTAGTCGATGACGCCCCCGTTCGCGTAGGAGCCGATGATCGTCATGTTGCGGAAGCTGATGGTCGAGTCCCATACCCGCCAAATGGCACGCTGGCCGGACGGTGCATTGAGCGACTTGAACGTCGAATCGTTGCCGTCGAGGAGGAGGTTTCGTTTCTTCAGCTCGAGCGTTCCCTCGATGCGATAGCACGCGCTCGCACCGAAGCGCAGCGTCGAGTTGTTGGGTACCGAGGCGATCCACGAGAGGATCTTGCTCGTCGCATCGGTCGAGCACCCGGATGGGACCGAGGCAGGCACCGGGTACACCTCACGGGATGTAGTGATTGCCCAGGAGCGAGTCGCGGGAGTCGGATCCGCCGCGCCCGAGCGATCCACGGAATAAACGCTGAAGCTGTGGGGGCCCGTACTCAGGTTGCTGTAGGTCACGCCGGAGGAGCAGCTAGTAGTGGGGGCGCCGTCAATCGAGCAGTAGAACTTTGTCTGCCCCTTCGCCGAGGACGAGAAGGCAAACGACGCGGTGGTCGAATTCAGCTCAGAGCCCTCCGGCGGGCCCCCCGTGATGGTCGTCTCGGGGGCCGCGCCATGCGCGACGGGTGCTAGAGCGCTAGCGAAGGCGACGGTTGCGAGTGCGACCCCGCAGAGGGTGCCGATTCGACGCGGCATCACCGCTGGCCGCCTCGTGTTTGAAAGCGGCGTCCACAAGTGCTGTCCATCGTGGTGTCCCCCTCTCACAGTGCACCCAGCGGCACCCAGCGGTTGTAGCGCGATCCGTGCTCTGTGGACCCTTGGTCACATGTTACCGCACGAACTCGTCTGTCTGCCACGGCCGGAAAGCGCTCTAGACCGGCGCCGTGCGGACCAGCATCAGCCCCCGAGATCCCAGGGCAGGCTTGTATCTGAGCCCACCACTGCCTGAAGAGTCGCCGCACCGCGAGTTCGCAGCGACGCCGTGAACACCTCGCCGGCTTCGACGTTCAACCGTTTGATGGTCTGCCAGCCTTCCGGCATCTGGCGCCGAATCTCCAGCTCGCCAGCGACCGGGGCCTTGCCCCATGCGAGCACTTTGCGCTTGCGCTTGCGATCGGCAACGAACGGAAAGCGGAACGCGTCGTAAGCAGGCTTGCGGGTTCCGTCCTCGAACAGGAGCCCGGTGCCGTAGACGAAGCCGCCGTCGGGGTTGTCCGCATCCTGGACGAGGAAGTTGATAACGACCTCGGCACCATCCCTCCAGAACACGTACAGCGATTGCTCGATGTACCGGGCCTGTAGGCCGGGCGGATATCCGAACTCGGTGGGCGGATTGCTGTACCAATACGACTCCGTCACCCAGAGTGGGTGCCGGCCACGGGGTAGCACGTTGCCCGCCTTTTCGGCAGCGCGCACGACACGCCTCACGCGGTCGAGGTCGCCGCTCGTCGCGTCGTCGGGATGGTCGGCGTGGTCGGGCGGCGTTCCGTAGAGATTGATCGCATTGTGGGAGAGAACGTCGAGGCGGGGGATCTCCGACTTCGAGCAATGCTTTTTTGGCTTCGGGTGTCGTCGCCCCTTGAGGCAGAAGAGCTCCCGCAGGAATGCGAGCGGCCGCATACGCGAGCCGCCGGGAGGGTCCCCGTAAGGAGCGAGGGCCGGAGCGATCACGCGGTTGTCGGAGTGAACCGCCTTGACTCCTTCGTAGAAGGAGTTGAGCAGCCGTCTGAAGAGCGTCGGGCTGAGCGGCTTCGTCCCCTCCCACTGTGGCCCGAAGAAGGCGCCGAGATTCGGCTCGGTCCAGGTCGCGAAGTTTCGGACTCGGGGCAGCGGCCCGCTTCCGCCCGGATCTGGAAACGTTCCCG
This sequence comes from uncultured Thermoleophilia bacterium, assembly GCA_963838145.1. GTDB lineage: Bacteria > Actinomycetota > Thermoleophilia > Solirubrobacterales > 70-9 > DASPWW01. Next base: position 579,366 of record CAWIPX010000003.1, on the reverse strand, counting down.
AGTATCGCGTCGCTAGAGCCTGCCCGAAGGCTCCGTATGCGTCCGGGTCAGGGTCCCAGTTCACTAGCGGCGTCTCGGCCCCGGGCGGCCGATTCGGCCCCACCGCCCACGGCGGTGTACGAGCGACCGAGAACATCACGTCCAGCCCGCGCGCGTGTGCCTCCAGCACGGCCCGGTCGATGTTCGCGAAGTCGTAGCTGGGGTCCGACGGATCTCGCGGATCGGCGGGAGGCTGACTTCCCGCGACGTCATCCCAGGCCACGCCGATTCGAACGATGCCGACGTTCACGTTCAGCGCCTCGTCGAAAAGGTGATCGCGCTCGGCATCCTCGGCATAACTGAATTGAGGTTCGTAGATACCGGTCGTGAGGCCCCGCGCTGCCGCAGCGTCGCCTGCCCACACGGCCAGCAGGCACGCAACAGCTGCGAGACAAGCGGCGAGCCGATGACCCGCTCTGGCCGGCCTCAGCACGGAACGCCGCGCACGGCCGCGAGCGAGCAGTAGGCCGGCTTCTTGACTCCGTTCGCGCTTATGACCCCGGCGCCGGTCTGCCAGTTCTTGTTGCCGCCGTTCTGGTCCAGGAAGCGATGCACGATGACCAGGGGGACGCCCGGCATCTCGGACAGGATCCTGTACATCGCCGCGAGCCCGTCCGCCTGCTCCGCTTCGCTGAAACCCCGCGGGCGCCCCGTGGTCGACATGCCCATCTCGGTCACCCAGATGTCCTTCGAGCCATCTCCGAACTGGGACATGATGCCCCTGATGCTCCCCATCAGCGACTCGATCTTGCCGAGCACCGTCGGCATCGGGCGATGCCAGAACGCGGCGAACGGATGGAAGGCGATCCCGTCGGTGAGCTGCGCCGCGCCGGCCTTGTAGACGCGGCGCAGGAAGCGCTTGAAGCCGAGCTTGTTCGCGTTCCGTCCCCGGGTCGGGACCATTCCCGCCATCAGCGCCGGCATCTGCGGATTCGCGGCGTGGATGCCCTCGACCGCGGCGCGGAGCACGTCGGCGTAGCGCGTCGGCTTGGGCCGCGGGTACCAGAACCTCGTCAGGTTGGGCTCGTTCCAGACCTCGATCCCGAGCGCCGCGGGGTAGCGCTGGGCGACGAGCCCCGCGAACTCCGCCCACTCGTCGTACTCCGAGGGAGCGGGAGGCTGTGCCAGGTGCTCCCGCGCTTGCACGCCTTCGCGCTGACCGCGGCCCAGCACGGAGCGTTGGTGAGGGTGAACAGGGGCCGCATCCCGAGGCTCAGCGCTCGGGCATACAGCTGGTCGTAGACGTCCCAGTAGTACTCGTCGCGCTTGTACTCGACCCCGGTCCAGTACATGCCGGTGCGAATCGCGTTCGAGCCGGCCGCCGCGGCGAGGTCGAGCTGACTCTGGTTCAGGTGCCAGTCCTCGTTGAAGCCGAAATATGGCGCGCCCTGGGATGGAGTCTGTCCACCGGCGAACGGCGCCGCGGTCAAGCCGACGGCGGCGGCGATGCCGACCGTGGCCACGAGCACGGTGAGTCGGCGGCGGCGTTGTCTCGGCGCGTCGTCCATTGTCGTCCCAACACTTGGAGGCTGCGGGGGCCCTAGGCTAGCCCGTCCCTAAGCTGTTTCCAGCGCACCGGCCGTCATCCCACGACACCGCGAACCACGGAGTCCCTCAAATCTCCTGCAAACCGAGATCTACTCGCACGGCCGAGCATTGCCGATCAAGGCGGGGGCCGGAGATGATGTCCGAGGACGCCGAGTTCGCGCTCGGGTTCTGAGCCAATCCGCGCCCGGGTCAAGCAGTTCGCCGAGCGCCATGCGCCCGAGCGCCTGCGCGACCTCTGGTACCGCGCGCGCTTCGCGGGCCTGCCCCCGCATCTGCGCCTGGTCCGCCAGTACAGCCTGCTCTCCGACTTCCATCTCCTCTACATGGAGGAGCTCTGCCGGCGGGTCCGCGACGAGGCGATTCCCGGCGACCTCGTCGAGTGCGGCGTCTACAGAGGCGGCAGCGCGGGTATTTTGGGCCTCGAGGCGATGCGCTCGCCCGACCGGCGCCTGTGGCTGTTCGACGCCTTTGCGGGCATGCCCGCGGCGGGAGAGCGCGACGATGCCGGGGCGGAGACGATCGCGACCGGCTTCGTCGGAAGCGAGGCCGACACGCGCCGCGTTCTCGAGCGCCTCGGGATCCCGCCGCAGCGCTACACGCTCGTCGTAGGGTGGCTCGAGGAGACGCTGCCGAAGCTCGAAAAGCCCCCGGTCGCGCTGCTTCACGTCGACACGGACTTCCATGACCCCGTGAGGGTCTCGCTCGAGCAGTTCTACCCCCATGTCTCGCCGGGGGGCTATGTCGTGCTCAACGACTACGGGGCGTTCGAGGGTTGCAGGCGCGCGACGGACGAGTTCCTCGCCGAGCACGAGCCCGGCGCCGAGCTGATCGCGATGGACGCGATCGCGTCCTACTTCCGCAAGCCCGGCGCTTAAGGCGCCTCGGCCTCGGCGGCGCGCACGGGCGCCGGCGTCAGCGCCGCGGCCCCGATCACGAGGGCGAACGCGAGCACGCGGACGACGACGCCGAGCGTGTCGTCGGGCATCGGCTCTTCGAAGACGATCGGCCCCGACGCGATCGTGAAGGTGTTCGCGGCGACGCTGGTCACCGCGATCACCGGGACGGCCTTGCCGGTCTGCAGGCTGCGCGCCGAGACCAGCATCCCGGCGAGCGACAGAGCGAGGATGACGAGGGCGAGCGGGCTCAGCAGGACGGCCGCGACGCCCTGGTCGAGGTCGCCGCTCAGGGCCTTGATCGTGACGTCGGACGCGGCCCAGAGCGTTCCCGCCGACGCGCCCAGCAGGACCCCGCCGTGGTGCACGGCGCGGTCGGCCGCCACGGCGACGGCGATCCCGATGGCGGTGCACGCCGACACGTAGGCGGCGAGCACAGGGCCGTCGTAGCCGGAGTGGGCGCTGTCCGCGGCGCCGTCGAGAGTCGCGGCGAGGAAGGCGAGGCCGACTGCCGCCAGCCCGACCCCGATCCACTCCCTGCGCGTGACCGAGTGCGCGAAGAGGCGATCGGCGACGACGGTCAGCAGCACCAGCCCGCCCGCGATCACCGACTGCACGAGCGAGATCGGCGCGAGCGAGAGAGCCGCGACGTGCAGTCCCCAGGAGCCCATCGCTATGACGATGCCGAGCGCATACCAGCGCGAGCGAAAGAGCACCAGCGAGCTCCACACCGGGCGCCGCCAATCCACCGCCGGCGACTCGACCGCCCCGCGGTGCTTGTAGAGGAAGCCGAGGATCGAGGCGAATGCCGTGGCAAGGGCGAACAGCAGCCCGATCTGGACGGAGAAACTCACCTACAGCTCGTTCTCAGGCTGCTGAGGGCGAGAAGTCGTCGCCGGGCGCATCGGCGTCATCGGCGCCCGGGCGGCCGGCGATCTTGTCCGCGAGCTCGCGCTCGAGCTGGATCGCCCGGATCGCGTGTTCGTCAGGAAGCTTGTCGAGCACCTCCCGGATCACCGCTCCGACGTCGGCCTCCTCGTGTCCGAAGTCGTCGAGCAGCGAGTGCAGCGCGGTGTATGTGATCTTCAGCTGCGCGGGCGTCAGCTCGAGGTGGTACTTGAACGGCGCCGGGGGAGGGCTGTCGGATCCGGTATCGCTCACGCCGGCACCCCCGCCTGGTCCTCGGCCCGCTCCGCCGCCTCGAGCAGCTCGGCGATCGCCTCCTTGATCCCGTCGGCGACCAACTCGACGTCGTCCATCGCGTCGTAGTCGGCGAGCAGGCCGAAGCCGACCTTTCCGTTGTAGCTCATGATCGCGATCGCGAGCGCGTGGTTCTGGGGAAGGAAGGCCACCGGGAAGATGTCCTGGAGCTCGCGCCCGAGCACGTACAGGGGGATCTGCGGCCCGGGGACGTTGGTGACGATCAGGTTGAACAGTCGCGTCGAGAAGTTGAGCCGCGAGGCCTGCGCGAGCAGCGTCGGCGGGGCGAAGTCGTTGAAGCGCGAGATCACCTCGGCGCCTAGCGCCTGCTTCGACGACTTGACGCCCTGCATCGACTCGCACACGTGCTCCAGGCGGCGCACCGGGTCGTCGACGAAGACGGGCAGCGGACCGCGGACCGCGGCTATGCGGTTGCCGAGCTGGCCGTGCTCGTCCTCCGCGCGGATGGACACGGGCACCAGCGCGCGCAGCTCGAGGCCCTCGGTGCGCACCCCCCGCGCGCGCAGCCAGCGCCGCAGCGCGCCGCTGACGACCGCGAGCACGACGTCGTTGACGGTCCCGCCGAGCACCGACTTGATCCGCTTGAGCTCGGCGAGGTCGGCGCGCACCCATTCGAAGCGCCGGTGGGAGCCGATCTCGCGGTTCAGCGGGACCTCGGGGGCGGGATTGGCGAGCGACCACGCGACCTCGCTCAGCGCCTCGACGGCCTCCGTCGCCTGGTTGATCGCCGGCCCGGGATGCTCGACCGCGCCTACGAGCCGTCGCGCGAAACGCAGGGGCGTCGTCGCGATGCCCTCGACGCCCCGCGCCGCGAGGTCTGCCGCCGACGGCTCGGGCTGGGGGATCCACTCGTGGTCGGACTCGACGGGCTCGGGCACCGCGCTGACGTCGAAGAGCACGGTCGCGATGTCGACCCCGGACACGCCGTCGACGACGGCGTGATGTGTCTTCGTGATGACCGCGAAGCGGTTGCGCTTGAGGCCCTGGACGAGCCACAGCTCCCATAGCGGCTTGGTGCGGTCGAGCTGCTGCGAGAACACCCGCGCGGCCATCTTTCGCAGCTGCTCCTCCGAGCCCGGCGACGGAAGCGCCGAGTGGCGCACGTGGTAGGAGAGGTTGAAGCTCGGGTCGTCGATCCAGAAAGGCCTGCCCAGCTCCATCGGCGGGAACGCGAGCTTCTGGCGAAAGCGCGGCACGAGATGCAGCCGTGAGCGCACATGCTCGAGCAGGTCGTCGTAGCCGGGCGGGGGCCCTTCGAAGATGAGCACCGCGCCCACGTGCATGTGGCTGGCCGACGTTTCCTGGGTGAGAAACGAGGCGTCGACGGAACTCAGGCGGTCCATGTGATGCTGAGCCACGCCCCAACGATATCCCGGCAGCCATATGCGGGCGTGCCGTGGCAGCGTCGGTTCAAGGATGGACAGCTTTGTGCCGAATGGGAGATACTCGGGCAACCCCGGTGCTGGTGACCGCGGGACGGCCCGGGAACACCCAAAAAACCCCCAAAATGTCTCGTCCCAGGGTCAAGGTTCTGCTCGCTGACGACCACCCGATCTACCGGGAGGGCCTGGCGCGTGCGATCAAGGAGCGGCCCGAGCTGCAACTCGTCGCCGAGGCCGACAACGGGCGCGCCGCGCTCGAGCTCATCCGCGACCACAGGCCCGACGTCGCCGTGATCGACGTTCGGATGCCGGACCTCGACGGCCCCCAGGTGATGACGGCGCTGCGCCGCGAGGACATCGAGGTCGGCGTGCTCTTCCTCTCGGCCGGCACCGACGGCGGGACCTCGTACGGCGTCGTCGCGGACGGCGCGCGGGGCTATCTGTCGAAGAAGGCGGGGCGGCGGGAGATCTGCGAGGCGATCAGCCGCGTGGCGCGCGGCGAGACCGTGCTCGCCGCCGAGGTCCAGTCCGGGCTCGCCTCCGAGATCGGGCGCCGCCAGGCGCTTTCCGACGGCCCCCAGCTGACCGAGCGCGAGCGCGAGATCCTCGGGCTCGTCGCCGACGGCCTCTCGGCTCCGGACATCGGGCGCGCCATCCACCTCAGCCCGACGACCGTCAAGGGACATCTGCACACGCTCTACGAGAAGCTCGGGGTCTCCGACCGCGCCGCCGCGGTGGCGGAGGCGATGCGCCGGGGGCTGCTCGAATAGCGGCCACGAGGAAGACCGGCGACGACCCCGGCGCCCCGGGCCCGGATCGCGCGCGACGCGGCACGGGCCGCCGCTCCGAGGACCTCGAGCGCGAGACGCTCGAGCTCGTCGTCGAGCAGATGCGCGACGCGGCGATCTTCGCGCTCGACCTCGATGGGATCGTCCTGACCTGGAACCGCGGCGCCGAGCGGATCTTCCGCTATCCGCGCGAGGAGATCGTCGGCCGCGGTTACGCCGCCTTCTTCACCGACGCCGATCGCGAGAGCGGGCGGCCCGGGCTGATCCTCGACGCGGCGCGGATGCGAGGCGCGCACCATGACGAGGCCCCGCGCGTGCGCGCCGACGGGACGACCTTCTGGGCCGAGGTCGTGACGACCGCCCTGCTGCACGAGGACGGCACGACGCGCGCCTTCTCCAACCGCGTTCGAGACGTGAGCGAGCGCCGCCACGCCGAGGAGCAGCACTCCAAGCGCGCCGCCGAGGTGGCGCGGCTGGCCGACGAGCGCGCGCGGCTGGTCCTCCAGCTGCTCGACGCCGAGCAGCGCGAGCGCCGGCGCGTCTCGCAGGCCCTGCACGACGACGCGCTTCAGAACCTGATCACCGCCTTCGACGAGCTCGCCGAGGCCGAGAGCGGCGGCGCGACCCACGAGGAGGCCTGCCGGCGGATCGCCCCGCTTCTGGAGCGAAGCATCGACCAGCTCCGCGACACCGCGCTCGAGCTGCACCCGCTGCTGCTCGAGCGCAAGGGGCTGCTCGTCGCTCTCGACGCGATCGCCAGGGGGGCGGCCGGGCTCGGCGGATTCAGGGTCAGCGTTCGCGTCGACCCGGGCGCGGCGTTGGTCAACGACCGCATGGTTCTCTCGGTCGCGCGCGAGCTGCTGGTCAACGCGGCCAAGCACTCGAAGGCGTCGCGGGTCTCCGTCGTCGCGGAGCCGAGCTCCGGGGGCGTGGGCCTGACGGTGTCCGACGACGGCGTCGGGATGTCGCATCAGCGCCGCGAGGAGGCTCTCGCCGAGGGCCACATCGGGCTCGCTTCGGTTGCCGAGAGGCTGAGCGCGATCGGCGGCGAGTTGTCGCTCTCGGGCGCCGGGAAGGGAACCGTGGCCACCGCCACCATCCCGTCCGGATCCCTCCGCCGACGAGTAGCCGCGGTCGCGCTCACCAGCTCCCGCCCATCCGATCGGAGGGTCCACGCCCCTCCGGTCAACCCCCCGTCCGATGGATTGTCAGTGGGCGTCCGCTCGGCGACCATGGGACGGTGGACGACCATCACGGGGGTGTGGGCGGCGGGGCAGCGACTTCCCCTGGGCCGCACGTCAGCGCCGCGATCCGTTGCGGCGACGGTGCCGAGCGCGAGGCGCTCGCTGCTCTCGGGCGCCTGGACGGGGGGCTCGAGCCGCTCGTGCGCGAGCACGCTCTGGCGATCATCAGCGCGATGCTGCGCGGCGGCTCGCGCGCCCACGATGCCGACGACCGCGAGATGACGCTCGAGGCGAGCGTCGACGACGACGCGCTACGCGTCGAGCTCGGCGCCGGCTGCCTCGACCTGCGGCCGGCGACGCTGGCGCGGCGCTTCGAGGGCCTGCCGGGGCCGGCGGTGGCCCTCGTCGAGCGCCTCGCCGACAGCTGGGGCATCTCCTACGACGGCGAGCTGCGCCTCTGGTTCGTCATCGCGCGCTGAGCGCTCCCGCCCGGCGCCCTCCGATCGGACCCCCCAAAACCGTCGTGCCAACCCGTCGGGTGGACCGTGACGGCGTGAAGCACAGTGGGCAAGATTGGCGTCGTTCCGTCAGGGGGTCGTGATTTCAAGGGGTGGGGACGACCCGGCTGGGAAACCCGCTCGGCGCCGGACTGTTTTGGGGGAGTCCGGCGCCGGGTGATGTCCGGGGGAGCCACGACCTCGCGACGCTGGCGGGCGCGGACCCGGATGGCGCCGCGCCCGTCCAGCGTGGCGTGGGCCCGCAGCGCGGTAGCGTCTCGCCCCAGTGAGTCGCCCGGCATCCGCAACCCGCGCGATCGCGGCGGCAGCCGCGTTCGCCGTGCATCGCGCTCGCCGCGTGCGGCGGCGACGACGCCGACGGCGGCGAGAGCGCGCACGGCGCGCTCGCCTTCGACGAGCAGCGCGCGTTCGAGGACGTCGAGGCGCAGGTCGCCTTCGGGCCGCGGCCGGCCGGCTCCGACGCCAACGCCGAGATGACGAAGTTCCTCGCCGCCCAGCTGCGCGAGGCGGGCGTGCGAAAGGTCCGCATCCAGAGCCCGCACCGCAACGTCGTCGGCGTGATCCCAGGGCGCCGGCGCGGCGCGGTCGTCGTCGGCGCCCATCACGACACCAAGGACATCCCGGGGTTCGTGGGCGCAAACGACGGGGCCTCGGGCGTCGCGGTCGTGCTCGAGCTGGCGCGGGCGCTGCCGGACAAGGTCAGCGGCCCGTCGATCAGGATCGCGCTGTTCGACGCCGAGGAGGCTCGCGGCGACAGGCCGTTCGAGGTCGACGGCACGAGGGGCAGCAGGCAGTACGTGCGCTACGCAAAGCGCGCCAAGGACGGGTCGCCGCCGCTCGACTCGATCCGGGGGATGGTCCTCTTCGACCTCGTCGGCGACTGTGAGCTCGACATACCGCGCGAGGCGAGCTCCGACCGCGAGATCTACGACCTCTTCGCGTCGGCGGCCGCGGAGCTCGGCGGGGGCGACCCGGCGCCGTTCGGGGGCACCACGACGCCGGTTTCGGACGACCACGTCCCGTTTCTGGAGGAGGGCATCCCCTCCGTCGACCTGATCGACTTCGTGTTCGGGCCGGGTCCGTCCCCCGGCGCCTACTGGCACACGACCGAGGACACGCTCGACAAGGTCTGCCCCTCGAGCCTCGATGCGGTCGGGGAGGCGGCGCTCGTCGCGATCCCGAAGATCCGCTAGGCAATCAAGCGCGGCTTCGCCGCGACCAGCATGTGCAGTTGGTCATTCCTGGCCGCCAAAGCGGTCGCGCAGCATCAGGAACGCGAGGCCGGCGACTATCACGAGCATCGGGACGACGAACGGAATCGCCGTGACGAGCGCGTGATGGGCGAGGAGGACCGGCACGCTATGCCCGTCCTCCGGCCGGCTTGGCGACGACCGGCGTGCGCTCGCGCTGCGCTCCGCGCCCGACGGCGGCCCGCCGCGCGCGACCCTCGCCAGCGCCCAGCCCAGCAGCGCGATCAGCGCGATCACGATGCTCCCGACGATCGCGTAGGCGATCGGGGGCAGCGTCGTCGCGACGTCGTCCTTGAGCTCGCGCTGGAGGATCTGCTTCTCGGGGATGAACCCGCGCTCGAAGCTCGCCGGCGCCGAGACCTGCTCGGCGGGGATCGCCGGGTCCTCGGGAAGGTAGACCGGCAGGCCGACGATCGACGAGCCGTCGTGGAGGCGGATCAGCGCCTTCCAGTTGCCGTAGACCGGCAGCGGCTCCGTCGTGCGCCACGTCCCGGGCTCGACCTCCTCCATCGGGGCGTCGACCAGGCCGCCGCCCTGCCACGCGATCCCGCGCACCCAGTCGGCGTCGTCGGGAGCGGTTGCGGGATCGAAGCGCACGGTCGCGTCGACGGTCCGCTCGGGACCGGACTTGGTCTCGTCGAGGCTGACCTGGGCGCGCACGCCCTCCGCGTGGTCGGTCTGAAGGCCGTAGCCGACGACCGCGGCGATCGCGACGAGCGCGAGCGCGGGGATTGCGAGGCCCGGGGTTCGCACGTGCTCGGGGTCGCGCGGTGCGGCGAGGGCGGCGCCGACGAAGCCGCCGATGAGCCCGGCGGCGACCGCCGTCAGGGGGACCACCAGGATCGCCTCGGAGATCAGCGCCTCGGGCCACGCGATCGGCATGAAGAGATGCGACCACGCGTACTCCGACGCGAACCCGACCGTCCCGATCAGCAGGCCGGAGACGGCTCCGAAGACGAGCGGGCGGGTGCGAGGCGCGATCGCCAGCGCGACGCCCTCGACGATCAGCGCCTCGACGGCGTAGAGGGGGAAGTACGGCGTCGGCTCGCCGAGCACGGGCCCGACGATCAGCGCCAGCGCGCCGCGGATGACGATGAAGTAGACGAGCGCGATGAGTGCCGCCCCGCGCCCCGCGTAGGTGCGGGCGGCGACGAGAGCGACCCCGGCCGCGAAGGCGATCATCACGGGCTCGAAGAGCAGCCGGAACTGGGGCACGCCGAAGTCGAACTCGGCCTGGAAGGTCGAGAGGCCGACGAGCAGGCCGCCGGCGACGCCGGCGAAGCGGGTCTTGTAGATCACCGCCATCGCGCGCGCGGCGAAGGAGCCGTCGTCGGCCTTCTCCTCGCTGTGGCCGCCCTCGACCATCAGCAGCGCCATTCCGAGCAGCGACAGCCCGGCGCCGCCGATCAGCATCAGGTGGGTCGGGCCCCAGAGCGTCACGTCCTGGCCGAAGAGGCGATGCCAGACGTCGTCGAGCGGGAACCCGGTGAGCGCGAAGGCTCCGCAGGCGAGCAGCACGACGCCCCCGATCGGCGCGTACCAGTCGCCGACGATGCGAACGGCCGAGCGGCTCGGCTTGCCGTCGGGGAGGACGACCGCCAGAAAGCCGGCGGCGAAGATGCCGAAGAGGCCGGCGAGGATGAAGTAGTGGGCGGGGTTGGCGAGCGGGCCCTCGTCGCGGCCCTGGCCGATGTGCAGCGATATGTCCCAGTACATCCCGAAGACGGCGACCAGGAGCGAGATCGAGGCGATGTTTCCGGGCAGCACGGCCCACGAGGGGGCGCCCGCGACCTCGCCCATGCGGTCGGCGGCGCGGCGCAGGAAGTCGATGCGGCCGGTGCGATGCGCCCAGCCGAGCCAGATCAGAGCGGCCGTGAGCAGGATCGCGCCGCCGGTCGCGCCGATCACCTCGCCGATGGCTGCGCCGCCGGCTGGCGGGGACGTGGGGTTCTCGCTCATCTCCGCTGGCTCCTCGTCTGTGTGGGCGTGGTCTCGCCTGCTCGAGACGGGCCTATGGCTGCAAGTACCCCGTCATACGGAAACGTAACATCATTTGATGACACATATCTAGGCGTAAGATTCGTCGTGTGACCGACCTCACCGAGCGCGCCACCGAGGCGGGCGACGCCGAGGTCGACATGACCGTCGACGAGCTCGCGCGCCGCGCCGGGATGACCGTGCGCAACGTTCGCGCGCACCAGTCGCGGGGCCTGCTCCAGCCGCCCGAGGTCCGCGGGCGGACCGGCTACTACGGATCGCACCACCTCGCGCGCCTCGAGCTGGTCAAGGAGCTGCAGGCGGAGGGCTTCAACCTCGAGGCGATACGGCGCATCATCGAGAACGCCCCTCAGGCGTCGTCCCAGGAGGCGCTCGACTTCACCCGCGCGCTGACCGACGCGTTCAGCGAGGAGCAGCCCGAGATCATCAGCGCCGAGGAGCTCGCCGAGCCGTGGGGGGAGGAGGCGAGCGCCGAGATGGTGCGCAAGGTGGTCAAGCTCGGCTTCGTGCGCGACCTCGGCGACGGCCGCTTCGAGGTCCGCAGCCCGCGCCTGCGCAAGGCCTCGGAGGAGCTGGTCACGCTCGGCGTCCCGCTGGAGACCGCGATCGAGGTCCTGCGCACCCTCAAGCGCCACTCCGAGTCGGTCGCCAAGGCCTACGCGAAGCTCTTCGTCGACAACGTCTGGCGTCCGTTCGAGGAGGCCGGCGAGGGCGAGCAGGACTGGAGCGACGTGAGCGAGACGCTCGAGCGCCTGCGGCCGCTGGCCGCGCAGTCGCTTCTCGCCGCCTTCCAGCTCGTGATGGCGGAGACCGTGGAGGCCACGCTCGAGCGCGAGCTGGCGCGCATCGCCGAGCGCGGCAAGGGCCGCGGCCGCCGGCGCGGGCGCTGATCGCTCTCGCGGCTACCCTTTGAGGCCCATGGGAGCCGTTGTCGCAAACGCCCCCCGACGCGTGCTGCTCGCCGCCCCGCGCGGCTACTGCGCGGGCGTCGACCGCGCGGTCGTGACCGTCGAGCGAGCGCTCGAGCGCTACGGCCCGCCGGTCTACGTGCGCAAGGAGATCGTCCACAACAAGCACGTGGTCGAGCAGCTCTCGGAGCGCGGCGCGATCTTCGTCGACGAGGAGACCGAGGTCCCCGAGGGCGAGCTCGTCGTCTTCTCGGCCCACGGCGTCGCGCCGAGCGTCCACGCCAACGCCGAGAAGCGGCAGCTGCGCACGATCGACGCGACCTGCCCGCTGGTCACCAAGGTCCACGTCGAGGCGCGCAAGTTCGCCTCCGAGGGCTACACGATCGTCCTCATCGGCCACGAGGGACACGAGGAGGTCGAGGGCACGACCGGCGAGGCGCCGGAGAACATCGCCCTGGTGCAGACCGAGGCCGACGTCGCCGACCTCGAGGTGGGCGATCCCGACCGCATCGCCTTCATCACCCAGACGACGCTGTCGGTCGACGAGACGACGGCGATCATCGAGGCGCTGAAGCGCAAGTTCCCGAACATCACGGGCCCGAAGACCGACGACATCTGTTACGCGACAACGAACCGCCAGCTCGCCGTCAAGCAGCTCGCGCGCGAATGCGACCTCGTGCTCGTCATCGGCTCGACCAACTCGTCGAACTCGAACCGCCTCGTCGAGGTCGCGCGCGAGCACGGCGCCGCCTCGCACCTGATCGACAACTCGCTTCAGGTCGACGAGAGCTGGCTCGACGGCGTCGAGACGGTCGGCATCACGTCCGGCGCCAGCGCCCCGGAGGAGCTCGTCTCGGAGCTGGTCGAGTTCTTCCGCGACCGCGGCGCGAGCGACGTCTCGGAGCTGCGCACCGTCGACGAGGACGTGCGCTTCATGCTCCCGAGCGAGATCCGCCCGGCGCGCGCCTCGGGCTAGACCCGGGTGGGCTCCGCTCCCGCTTCACGCGGCGAGTGGTACAGGCGCTTACGTAGCGCGGTCACGCTTGCGCGCCGTCTCGGCGCGGGCTGAAGGGGAGCAGCAGCAGTAGTAGCATCGGCGCAATGAGCGAGGGGTTCGCGGTAGGCCCGATCCTCCGACCACGGAGACGACTCGTAGCAACCGGGCTCGCGGCGCTGGTTCTCGCTCTGTCGGCCGGGGTGGCGCACGCCGTGTTCGGCTCACTCCACTTCGTCGAGTTCGACAAGGACGGGGTGGGGGCAGTAGACGGGCTGGCCGGCGCCTTCGGGGTCGCCGCCTCCCCCGACGGGGCCCACGTCTACGTCGCCTCAGTCAGCGACAACGCCGTTGCCACCTTCTCGCGCGACCCCGCCACCGGGGCGCTCACGTTCGTGGAGCAGGAAAAGGACGGGGTGGGGGGCGTGGACGGCCTGTCAAGCGCCAGCCGCGTGGCCCTCTCCCCCGATGGGGCGCACGTCTACGTGACCGGAGAGGCAGATGACGCCGTGGCCACCTTCTCGCGCGAGCCCGCCACCGGGGCGCTCACGTTCGTGGAGCAGGAAAAGGACGGGGTGGGGGGAGTGGTCGGGCTGAACGGCGCCTTCGGGGTCGCCGCCTCCCCCGACGGGGCGCACGTCTACGTAACGGGAGTCAACGACGACGCTGTCGCGACGTTCTCGCGCGACCCCACCACCGGGGCGCTCACGTTCGTGGAGCAGGAAAAGGACGGGGTGGGGGGCGTGGACGGGCTGGACGGCGCCCGCGGCGTTGCCTCCACCCCCGACGGGGCCCACGTCTATGTCGCTGGCCAGGCTGATGACGCCGTGGCCACCTTCTCGCGCGACCCCGCCACCGGGGCGCTCACCTTCGTCGAGCAGGAAAAGGACGGGGTGGGGGGAGTGGACGGTCTGGACTTCGCCCGCGGCGTTGCCTCCACCCCCGACGGTGCGCACGTCTACGTGGCGGGGTTCAACGATGACGCCGTGGCCACCTTCTCCCGAAATCCGGCGACTGGGGCGCTTAGCTTTGTGGAGTTCGACCAGGACGGGGTGGGGGGAGTGGACGGGCTGGACGGCGCCTACGGCGTCACCGCCTCCCTCGACGGAGCCCATGTCTACGTCACCGGACAGCTCGACGACGCCGTCGCCACCTTCTCGCGCGACCCCGCCACCGGGGCGCTCGCGTTCGTGGAGCAGGCCAAGGACGGGGTCGGGCCAGCCGACGGGCTGGACGGCGCCAACGGCGTCGCCGCCACCCCCGACGGGGCCCACGTCTACGTCGCGAGCCAGGTCGACGACGCGGTGGCAACCTTCGCGCGCGAGGGGCCGGCCCCACCTGTGGTTGGCGGTCCCTCACCCCGCACCATCAGCTTCGACGCTCGCAAGGCGAAGAAGGGCAAGAACGCGGGGAAGCATCGCCTGTTGGCGGTCAGGACTGGGAAGAAGGCCCGCTTCCTGGGCGATGTGAGTGCGCCACAGGACGTGGCCGGGTGCGAGTCCAACCAGACGGTCGAGCTGCAGCGAAAGAAGCCCAAGCAGACGAGCTTCACCAGCTTCGAGCAGCTCCAGACCGACACCTCCGGCAGCTTCTCGGTGAAGAAGAAGATCAAGAAGACCTTCCAGTACAGGGCCGTCGTCGTCGAGACCGCGGCGTGCGACGACGCTGTTTCGACGACCGAGAAGATCAAGGCGAAGAAGAGAAGAAGAAAGTGATTCCGTAAGAGACGCTCGGTGACCGCGCAGCCACCGATCTAGAGGGTCGACGATGGCGGAGTGGGATCCGGCGCTCCTGCGACTCCTCGCGCGACAAGCGGATGCGGCGACTACTCGTCGCGCGGCGTGATGCGGAAGATCGAGACGACCTCGGCCTGCTTGGCCTCGGGGTGGGCGACGTAGGCGCTCGGCCCGCCGCCGAACCAGCTCGCGCTCTCGTTCTCGCCGACGTAGATCCCGGGATGGTGCTTGCCGTCGCCGTCCTCGACCCAGACCTTGTCGCCCTCCTTGAACCCCTGCTCGGCCGCGCTCATGGGCCCAGGGTATCTATCCGCCGCTGCGCGCCGGCGGGTTGCGCGGGACGCCCGGGGCGAAGCTGACCGACCAAACCCGCACGCCGCCCGACGGGCGCAGCTCGAGGCGATGGGACTCGTGTCGTGGGTGCTCGGCGAGCTCGTAGAGCCCCGGCGCGTCAACTCCGAGCCGCTGCGACTCTCCGCCGTCGAGGACGACCATCAGCTCGCCCTCCCCGTCGAGCGCGGCGTGGGCGCCGCCCGCGGCGTAGTCGAACTCGAGCGCGGGGCGCTCGGGACTGGCCCGCCAGGGGTCGTTCGGCGATCCGCCCGGGAAGATCTCGTCGCTCGGCGGGACGACGAGCGCGCCCGGGGCGTCGGTCGCTCGCAGCGGCTCGCCGGGCGGGGGCAGCTCGACGCCGGGCCGGGCGCCGGCCAGCGCCTCGCGGATCGCGCCCTCGGTCGCGTCGTACTCGCCCTCGCCGAAGTGAAACCAGGTCAGCACACCGCCGCGGCCCCACAAGAAGAGCGACGGCCAGCCCTCGCACCCATAGTCGTGCCAGGCGCGGAACTCGGAGTCGACCGCGACGGGGTGGGAGACCCCGAGCCGGGCGATGCCGGCCGCGACCGCCTCGGCGTCGCGGGTGAAGCCGTAGCGCGGCGAGTGCACGCCGATCACGTTCAGCCCCGCGTCGCGGTAGCGCTCGTGCCAGGCGCCTATGTAAGGAAGCGCGCGGACGCTGTTGAGCTGCGCGAGGTCGAAGAAATGAACGAGCACGGGACCGACGGCCGTCAGGCGCTCGACCGGGGGCGGCTCTGCGCCGATCCACCGCAGCGAGGGCATGAACGGCGGAACGGCGATGTTCTGCGCCTCGGGCCGCACGCCCGAAAGCTATCCTGCGATCGACTCGACACACATGACGCCGCCTCCTTCGCTTCGCGCCCGGGGGCGGCTCGCAATCGAAGGGAACTCGCGTGAGCAAGACAGTCTGGGATCGCATCGAGGAGAGCCGCAGCCGCTGGAACGTCCTGACCCACCCCTTCTACGAGCGCTGGTCGAAGGGCGAGCTGACGCTCGAGGAGCTGGGCCGCTACTCGGGCCAGTACCGCCACGCCGTCGAGGCGATCGCCGCGATGAGCGCCGCCGCCGCCGATGCCGCGCCGCAGCGCGCCGACCTGGCGCAGCACGCCGGCGAGGAGGCCTCGCACGTGCGCCTCTGGGACGGCTTCGTCGGCGCGGTCGGGGGCTCGACGGACGCGGCGCCGAACGCCGAGACCGCCGAGTGCGTCGAGTCATGGACGGCCGACGACGGCCTGCTGGCGACGCTCGCCCGCCTCTATGCGATCGAGAGCGGGCAGCCGGAGATCTCGCGCACCAAGCGCGAGGGCCTGGCGTCCTTCTACGGGATCGCCAACGGCTCCGGGACCGCCTACTTCCGGGTCCACGAGACGCGCGACGCCGAGCACGCCGCCCAGGCGCGCGAGCTGATCGCCGAGCTCGCCGGGCCCGGCGACGAGGATGAGATCGTCGCGGCGGCCGAGTCGGCGATGCGCGCCAACTGGCGCCTCCTCGACGGGGTCGAGTGACCTGGGGCGACCGCGCGATCGGAATCGGCCTCGGGCTGATCCTGGGCATCGCGGCGGTCGTCCTGTTCGTGTTCTCGGGTAGCGAGGAGACCATCGACGACCCGCAGATCGACCGCGGGCCGGCGCCGATCGAGCGCCCGGCCGGCGGCGAGCGGCGCTGATGGCCAGGGCGCGCGCCGCGGGCGTCCTCGCGCTCGGCGTGCTCGCGCTGCACGAGCTGAGCTACGCACTCACGGGCGGGGGGCCGTCGGGCGCCCACGCCGCGCACGCGTACCTCGCCGGCGCGGTCCCGGTCGTCGTGATGCTCGCGACGGCGCTGTTGGCCGTGACGCTGCTCGCGCCGCTCGGCGGCGACTCGTTCGCGCGCGGGTCGCGCGGCGTCTTCTCGCGCACGGTTCTCTACGCCGGCCTCCTGTTGGGCGCGTTCTACGCCCAGGAGCTGACGGAGGTGCTTGTCGACCCGGCGCCGGGCGACGTCCTGGCGCCACTCGCGGGCGCGGGCGCGCTTGTCGCGGTCCCGCTCGCGCTCTCGCTCGGCCTCGTCGCGGCGCTCGTCACGCGCGGCCTCGAGGACGTCGAGGAGCTTCTCGCCGCCGCTCAGCTCGGAGCCCTGCATACCCCCCCGCGTACGCGATACGAGCAACCGGCCCGTCCCAACGGGGCCTCGTCGCGCCGCCTCCCGGCCGCCGGCGCCTCGCTCGCATTCGGGTTCGCCCGCAGGCCCCCGCCGTCACCGCTCCCGGCCTGATCTGAACGCGGGCCCGCCCGCGTAGAGCCGTGTGCGCGGTCGATCGCGCACCGAAAGGAGCGAATCATGCAATCGAATTTCGCAAAGGTGGCTGTCGTAGTAGTCGCCATCGCCGCAGTGATCGTGCTGTTCGTGGTTCTCGGCGGCGACGACTCCGACGAGACCGAGCCCACGACCACGCAGACGACCTCGGCCGCCGAGGATGGCGACGAGAAGGAGAAGCCCGACGACGACAAGGCCGAGGAGGCCGCCCCGGAGGTCCCGCGTCATCACGATCATCGGGGGCCAGCCGCAGGGCGGCGTCCAGGATCTCGAGTTCACCGCGGGCGACGAGGTGCGCTTCGAGGTCCAGAGCGACATCGCCGAGCACGTCCACGTCCACGGCTATGACGTGATCCAGGACGTCGAGCCGGGCAAGCCCGTGGTGTTCGCCTTTCCGGCCGACATCGAGGGCGTCTTCGAGGTCGAGTTGGAGGACTCGGCGACGCCGATCGCCGAGCTGACGGTCAACCCCGGTTGATCGCCACGCGCCGACGCCGTGCCGCCGCGGTGGCCGCTCCCCTGGGGGCGGTCGCCGCGGCGATGCTGTTCCCGGCGCTCGCGCCGGCGCACAGCGCCCTGGTCGGCAAGCAGGACCTCCCGATCCCCGAATGGCTCTTCGCGTGGGGGGCTTCGCTCGTCCTCATCGTCTCGTTCGTCGCGCTGACCCTGGCGTGGCGGGCTCCGCTGCTCGAGGGCGAGCGCTGGCGCCGAGCGCCGGCGGCGCTCTCGGCGGCGATCGTCAACCCGGTCACGAGGGCGCTCGCCGGGGCGTTCGGCGTCTTCGTGCTCGGCGTCGTGATCTGGAGCGGGCTCGAGGGGTCGGACGTCCCGCCACAGAACTTCGCGCCCACGTTCGTCTTCGCCACCTTCTGGCTCGGGCTCGCCTTCCTCAGCGTGCTGCTCGGCGACGTCTTCCGAGCCTTCAACCCGTGGCGCGCGATCGCGGTCGCGGTCTCGGGCGTGTTCAGGCTCGTCGCTCGCCAGGCCGCTCCCAGCGCCCTCACCTACCCCAAGCGCCTCGGGCGCTGGCCCGCCGTCGCGGGACTGCTCGGCTTCCTCTGGTTCGAGCTCATCTACTCGGCGGGGGGCACCGAGGGGCTGAGCACCCACGAGCTCGTCATCGCGGTGCTCGTCTACACCGTGATCACCTTCGTCGGGATGGCCCTGTTCGGGATCGAGGCCTGGATCCGCCGTGGCGAGGCGTTCTCGGTCTACTTCGGCATGTTCGCGACGCTCGCCCCGATCGAGGTCCGCGACGGCGCGCTGGGGTTCCGGCGCCCGCTGACCGCCTCGACGAGATGGGCGGCCCTGCCGGGGTCGGTCGCCCTCGTGATGGTGGCACTCGGCGGCACCGTGTTCGACGGAGCGCAGGAGGGCCTGCTCAAGGAGCCGATCGAGTGGCTGTTCGAGGCGCTCCAGGACCTGGGAGCCGACCCGAGCCTGGCCGCGAGGCTGGCCAACAGCGCCTTCCTGCTGATCACCGTGGGCTTCGTGAGCGGGGTCTACTGGCTCGGCATCCGCGGCATGCGGACCGTGCGCGGGCTCGACATGTCGGTGGGCGAGCTGGGCCGCGTGTTCGTCCACAGCTTCATCCCGATCGTGCTCGCGTACCTCGTCGCCCACTACTTCACCTATTTCGTGTGGCTCGAGCAGGGCCAATTCACCTACCTGCTCACCGACCCGCTCGGCGACGGGTCGAACTACTTCGGGATCTCGAAGGACCCGATCGACTACGGGGTGATCGGCGCCAACGCCGTCTGGTACGTGCAGGTCGCCGCGCTCGTCATCGGCCACGTCACGGCGCTTGCGCTGGCCCACGACAGGGCCGTGGCTCTCTACCGCGACGCCCGCGCCGCGGCGCGCTCCCAGTACTGGATGCTCGCGCTGATGGTCGGCTTCACGTCGCTGGGCCTCTTCCTGCTGTCGCAGGCGAACCAGTAACCCAGGCGTTCGCTCAGTCCTGCATCGACTTCAGCGCGTTGGCGATCTGCGCCAGCGAGTCGGGCTCGGCTTCCTCGTCGAAGACCAGCACGACGTTCGCCGCCCGGTAGCAGAACAGCGACGCGGTCTCCTCGCAGCGCGCGTACTCGGCCTCGCCCGCGTCGGCGTCGCTCGTGACCCTCAGCGTGCCGCCGTGAGCGCCCTCCAGCTCGCCGTGCCCGGGCTCCTCTCCATGTTGTGGCTCGACGAAGGTCACCTCGTAGAGCTCGGCGCCCTCCTGCGGCGTCTCCAGGGGCGCCCCCAGCTCCAGCGCCGCGCCGTGCGAGTTCGCCTCCTCGACGAAGTCCTCGGCGCTGAAGTCGCGCTCGCCCGAGCCGCAGCCCGCCGCCGCGAGCGCCGCGGCGGCGATCAGGCGCGAGGAGCGAGAGAAAGCCCCGAAATGATCCGACCCGCGGCGAGCGTCCGCAATACTGATCCGGATGCCGTTCATCGTCGCTCACATGGGCCATTGGGCCATCTACGTCCTCTACGCGATCCCGTTCGTGGTCGTCGGCTTCTCGATAGCGACCACGGTAGTGCGGCAGCGGCGCGAGGCCCACAACCGCTCCGAAGACGGCTAGGTGTAGTTCCTTACACCGTTGTTCGTCCCTACGAGGAGCGGGAGTAGCCCTCAGGCGTTCCGCGAATCCGCGAGGTCGACCAGCGTCGACTCAGGCACCGACGACGGAGCGACGATGACGCAGGTGTGGCCGTCCTGCGTCCAGGTGACCGTCGTACGCTCGTCGCCGCGCGCGACGTCGTACGTCTTGCCCTCCCGGTCCACCTCCCGGCCGGCCGGGGTGCCGCCGATGGGCTCGCCTGCGACCACGCTGTAGGCGAGGCGAGCGCCTTCGGGGTTGCGGTAGTAGACGGTCGTCACGTCGCGTCCGCCGACCTCCTCGTCGCGACGGCCCACCGCGCGCCAGTCGAACGCCTCCCGCCAGTCGGGGAACTCGAGCGTTCCCACGGAGGCGTCGAGCACAGGCGGATCGCCGCCCGCGGGCGCCGGTCCGGGCTCGGCCGGCGCGAGACGCGCCGCCGCGTAGACGTCGGTGAGCGTGGGGTCGGTGGTCTCGCTCCCGGTCTGCAGCGCGATCGCGAACGCGGCGATCCCCGCGGCCGCGAGCCCGGCCGCCGCCGGCGCCCAGCGATGGCGGCGCCAGAACGGCGCCCTGCCCGGCGTTCTGGCACGCTCGCGCTCCGCCTCGATCGATTCGCGCAGCGACTGCGGAGCGCGCGTCTCCGCGACCGCGCTCGCGATCAGGCGCTCGCCCTCGCGCGCCTCGGCGCGCTCGGCCTCGGTCAGCGGGGTGTCGTCGTCGTGCATCGTCATCAGTCTCTACCAGTCCGGACGCCCTCGGGGCCGGATTCCATCCCGCGGGCGACCTGGGCGCGCCCCCGGAAGACCCTGGAGGTGATCGTCGCCTCCTTCGTGCCGAGGAGCTCGGCGGCCTCCGCGTAGGTCAACCCGACCACGTCCACGGCCACGAGGGCATCGCGGAACGCGTCGCGCAGGCCGGCGATCACCGCGAAGACCTCGCGGGCCTCGGCGGCGCGGTCGGGTCTCGTCGCCGGGCTCGGATCCGCCGGCTCGGCAACGTCGTCGAGCGTGCCGGGCGCCAGACGCCGCGCCGCCGCCCGGCGCGAGCTGGCGGCGGTGTTCCGAAGCACCTGGAGCAGGTAGCCGAGGTCGTCCGGGTTGCGGATCCGGCGCGGCTTCGCAAGCACTCGGGCGAACGTCTCCTGGACGAGGTCCTCGGCATCGGCGCGCGAGCCGGTCATCGCCCACGCAGCCCGAAAGAGACGATCGACGTGGTCGCCGAGCGATTCGGGGTCGAGCAGCCGGTCACCGGCCGTCACGGCACTGGAGCCTACGGCGCGCCGCGAAGGGGGCCCCGCCATGTGGCGGGGCCCCCTCGGGGGAGCGGCGAGTCGCTCAGCGCTTCGGGATGCGGAGGTCAACGACCGCCTTCCCGGCCACGAGGTTCCCCGTGGCGTCCGCGCTGAAGACGCGGAGCTGCGCGGCGAGCTTGCGGCGCTTTGCGAGCTCGGCCGTTCCGCGCGCGAGCGGGACCTCGACCGTGGCTGTCTGACCGGGCTCGAGGTTGCCCGTCCCCGTGCCGAGCACGAGGGGCGCGCGCACCGGCCCGATGCGGATCGCACGGGCGGTCTCGAGAACCACGGTCGCCTGGCACCCGCCGCTTTCGGCGGCCGGGCACGTGAGCGGGACGCGGGCGGTGAGCCTGCGGCCGTTGCGCGCCACCGTCGGCCCACCGACCTCCGGCAGGAGAGCCTTCCCGTCGGGAGGCTCGGGGAGCGGCGTCGCGTCGTGCCGCTCCACCTCCGTCGTCTGGTCGACCTGGATCGAGTCGGTCTCGGCGAAGTCGTCGCCGGGACCGCCGCGGACGAGGTCGCCGGTGTCATCGCGGGCGAGCACCTCGTCGTCGTCGGTGCCGCCGTCGGCGAGGTCGCTGCCGGCGCCGGGGCTCAGGAAGTCCGCGCCGGAGCCGCCGAGGAAGGTGTCCGCCTCCTCGGCGCCGGTGAGGACATCGTTCCCGGAGCCGCCGTCGGCCACGACGAACATCCGAGCGAGGCCGGGGAAGACGAAGAGCTCGTCGTTCCCGGTCCCGCCATTCACCGCGACCGCCTCGGTGTCGGCCGACAGGCCGATCGTGAACGGCACGAGGTTCGCGCGGCTGAACACGGCCTGCTCGCCGTTCGGCTCGATCCTGAAATCGTCGCCGGTGGCCGCGGACGGTGACCCGTTCACCTCGGCCCGGTCGAAGCCGGCTTCACCGGCGACCGTGTCGCTGCCGTCGCCGTTGTTCCAGACGGCCGTGTCGTCGCCGGCCTCGCCTTCGTGGGTGTCCGCGCCGCGATCGCCCGTGAGGCGATCGTCGCCCGGTCCGCCGAACAGCGAGTCGTTGCCGTCGCCACCGTTGACGACGTCTGCGCCGTCGCCCCCGATGAGGAAGTCGGCCCCGGAGTCGCCGTTCAGGGTGAGGCTGGTGCGGCCGGCGAGCCCGGGCGGCACGACGCCGTCGTTGCCGAACTGGTCGTTGCCCCCGAGTCCGTTCACCGTCAGGCGCTCGGCGCTCAGGTCGATGCTGAACGTGCCCAGGTTCGTGCGCTCGAACCGGACCCGTCCGGGCTGGGCTCCCGGCGCGGCCGTGAACATGTCGGTCTGCGTCGGGGCGCCGTTCACCACCACCTCGTCGTTTCCGGCGTCGCCGTCGTTCCCGTCGCTGCCGTCGCCGTTGTTCCACACCATCGTGTCGTTGCCGTCGCCGCCCGCGACCTGGTCAAGGCCGCGGAACCCGATCAGCTTGTCGTCGCCGGCGTCGCCGACGATGATGTCGGTGTCGGCTCCTCCGGTCACGAGGTCGTCTCCGGGCCCGCCGTTGACGTCCATCGAGTTGTAGTTGGCCGCCGTGAGCGCGCTCGCGTCGACGATGTCATTGCCGTCGCCGGCGGTGACGCGGATCAAGGCCTGCTCGTTCGCCGCGAGGCCCGTTGCCGTTCCGTTCACCGTGAGCACTCCACCCGCGGTGGCGATTGCGATGGTGTCGGCGTCCTGGTTGCTGGTCACGGTGAGCACCGTGCCGTCGACGACCGGCGTCACCGCGGCGCCCGATGCCGCGGGCATCGCAAGGGCGCCGATCGTCGTGATTGCCGCGGCTACGGTCAGCCGCTTCGTAGGGAAAGACATCTGAGTCCACCTCCGGTTCGGTTGCGTGCGTCTAGGTGGGAAGACGCACGCGAACGCAAGTCCTTCCCGAACTCGAAAGAACGACGGCTACGGCTAGGGCGGATCTAGGCGGCCGCGGCGCGCTCGGCCTCGGTCGCGCCGAGGATCTGCTCGAGCCGCCACTCGAGAGCCCCCGACAGCGCCGCGCGGATCGGCCCCTCCGCGGCGCGCTCGACGAGCGACTGCATGAAGCCGTCGATGATCAGCCGCGTCGCGTCCGCCTGCGACAGCCCGCGCGCGCGAAGGTAGTAGAGCTGCTCTCGGTCCACCTGGGCGATCGCGGCGGCGTGGGTGCAGCGCACGTCGTCGGCCTCGATCTCGAGCCCGGGGATCGCGTCGGCGTGGGCCTTCTTCGAGATGAGCAGGTTGCGGCTCTCCTGGAAGGCGTCGGTCTGCTGGGCGCCCGGGTCGACGCGGATCATCCCGCGCCACACCGACGTCGAGCGGTCCGCGAGCACGCCTCGGAAGGCGAGGTCGGAGGTCGTGTGCGGCGCGGCGTGCTCCTGGGTCGTGTCGTAGTCGATGTGCTGGGAGCCGCGGCCGGCGTAGACGCCGGTGACCTTGGCGCTCGCGCCCTCGCCGCCGAGGCGGGTCTCCATCCGGACCTTGCCCTGGGCGGACCCGAAGCCGAGCGCCACCCACTCCAGCGAAGAGTCGCGACCGAGCTCCGCGCGCTGGCTCGCGAACACCCAGCTTTCGTCGGAGAGGCCCTGGCCGCAGACGTAGCGCAGGACGGCGCCGTCGCCCACGACGAGCTCGACGACGCCGTTGAAGAGGCCGCCGGCGCCCGGGGTCGGCCGACAGGTACTGCTCCCAGATCTCTGCCTCGGCCCCCTCCTCGAGCACGATCAGGCTGCGCCAGTGCATCGCCGTGCCGCCGGCCGCCTGGATCGCCGAGAGCGCGACCGGCGCGGTGAGGACGGCGCCGCGGGGGACGTAGACGAACGCGCCTCCCTGCCAATTCGCCTCGTTTCGCGCCACGAACGGGTCGTCGGGCTGCACGACCGAGCCGAGGTGGGCGGCGACGAGCTCGGGATAGCGCTCGGCCGCGGTCGAGAGCGGCAGCACGACGGGCTCGCTCGGCGGCTCGACGGCGTCGGGCATGGCGGCGCCCGCGTCGAGCGCGATGGCGTCGAGCTGGCGGACCCGCGCCGCGCCCTCGGGCGCGGTCACGAGCTCAACGGCGCGCTCGGCCGCGTCGGGGTCGGAGCCGTTGGGCTTGCCGTATGCGTCGAGGTCGAGCTGCGAGAGGTCGGTGAACTCCCACCCCTTCGTCTTGTGGCTGGGCAGCTCGAGCTCGGAAACCAGCGCGGCGCCGCGACGCCGGCGCTCTGTCAACCAATCCGGCTCCGCTGTCTGCGTCGGCGCGGGAGCGCCGTCAGCCAATGCTGCCTTCCATCTGGAGCTCGATGAGGCGGTTCATCTCGACGGCGTACTCCATCGGAAGCTCCTTGGTGATCGGCTCGATGAAGCCGTTGACGATCATCTTCGAAGCCTCTTCCTCGTCGAGCCCGTGGGCCTGGAGGTAGTAGAGCTGCTCCTCGCCGATCTTCGAGACCGAGGCCTCGTGGCCGACGTCGGCGTCGTTCTCGTCGATGCGGATCGTCGGGTAGGTGTCGGACCGCGACTGCTCGTCGAGCAGCAGCGCGTCGCATACGACCTTCGAGCGCGCCTCGCGTGCGCCCTTGGCGACCTCGAGCAGCCCGCGGTAGGTGCCGCGGCCGCCGTCCTTGGAGATCGACTTGGCGAAGATCGAGGACGTCGTCTTGGGGGCGCCGTGGATGATCTTGCCGCCCGCGTCCTGGTGCTGGCCGTTGCCCGCGAACGCGATCGAGAGGATCTCGCCGTGGGCCTCGGGGCCGAGCAGGTAGATCGACGGGTACTTCATCGTCAGCTTCGAGCCGAGGTTGCAGTCGACCCACTCCATCGTCGCGCGCTCCTGGGCGATGGCGCGCTTGGTGACGAGGTTGTAGACGTTCTGCGACCAGTTCTGGACCGTCGTGTAACGGACCTTCGACTCGGGCTTGCAGATGATCTCGACGACCGCAGAGTGCAGCGAGTCGGTCGAGTAGACGGGAGCGGTGCAGCCCTCGATGTAGGTCACGTCCGAGCCCTTCTCGGCGATGATCAGGGTGCGCTCGAACTGGCCCATGTTCTCGGTGTTGATCCGGAAGTAGGCCTGGAGCGGCATCTCGACCTTGACGCCCTCGGGCACGTAGACGAACGAGCCGCCCGACCAGACGGCGGAGTTGAGCGCCGCGAGCTTGTTGTCGTTGGGCGGGATGACGGTGGCCCAGTGCTCGCGCACGATGTCCTCGTGCTCGCGCAGCGCCGAGTCCATGTCCATGAAGATCACGCCCTGCTGCTCGAGGTCCTCGCGGATCTGGTGGTAGACGACCTCGGACTCGTACTGGGCGCCGACCCCGGCGAGGAACTTGCGCTCGGCCTCGGGGATCCCGAGCCGGTCGAAGGTGTTCTTGATGTCCTCGGGGACCTCGTCCCAGTTGCGCTCCGCCCTGTCGGAGGCGCGCACGAAGTAGTGGATGTTGTCCCAGTCGATCTGGGCCAGGTTCCCGCCCCAGGTCGGCGTCGGGCGGTCGAGGAAGTGCTGCAGCGCCTTGAGCCGGAACTCGAGCATCCACTCGGGCTCGGACTTGTACTCGGAGATGTCGCGGACGACCTGCTCCGAGAGCCCCTTGGGGGCCTTGTAGACGTAGCCCGACTCCGAGTCGTGGAAGCCGAACTTCTCGGCGTAGTCGGCGCCGATGTCCTTGAGGGCCTCCTGCTCGGCGAGCTTGGGGTCCAGCTTGCTTGGTCTTGTCTACTGTCGCCATCTTCAAGCCTTCCGTTAGTCGATGTCCAGCTTAACCTCGCCGTCCTCCACGCGGGCGTGGGCCGCCCGTACGGGGAGATAGGCCGGCAGGGTCTTCGGTCTTCCGGTGTGCAGGTCGAACAGCGAGCCGTGACGCGGGCATTCGACGGTGCAGGTCTCGGCGTCGAACTCGCCCTCGGCCAGCGGCCCGTCGTCGTGCGAGCAGCGGTCCTCGATCGCGAGCAGCTCGCCGCCGCAGTTGAACACGCCCCATTTCTCGCCGTCGGGCGTCTCGACGAGGCGCATCGAGCCGTCCGGCAGCTCGTCTGCCGGGCATACGGTCAATGTCTGGGTCAAGGCTTCGATATCCGTGAGGGGGTTATTCCTACTGCGGAAGTCGGATTTTACCGGGTCCGGCCAGCAACGGCGAGGCGGCGAGCGGCGAGGCGCAGTGATCCTCGCAGGCCGGAGTCCGTAATCTCGCCGCGATGTCGGACGAGTACCGGGATAACGCCCCCGACCCACCTGACGACGAGTCGTCGCAGAGCCCGCGGGCGCGGCTGCTGTTCGCCGGCGTTCTCGCCGCGGCGCTCGTCGGCGCCGTCCTGGCCGTGCTGATCGTCGGGTCGGGTGACTCCGACGCACCCGACGTCGAGCCGGCGCCCACGGCATGCGTGGACGGCTGGAACGAGAACGACCGAGCGCTCCTGTTCGGGCAGCACAACGCGAGCGCACACGACTACGACGACGTCGAGGTGACATACCTGACCAAGGAGGCGGAGCCCGCTGACGCTCAATCGGGCATGTGCGCCGTGATCTTCGGGCGCTCGACGCTCGATCCCGAGCCGGGAGCCTCGGGCCAGGTGCTGCTGCCCAACGGCCAATGGCTGCCGATCAGCGTGCGCCTCGGAGTCGACGACAGGCAGCTGCAGAAGCTCCAGGTCGACGCGCTCCAGGCTGCAAACGCCGAGCTCCAGGACGACGGGACGATCGTCGCCGTCGACGCCTGAGGCTCAGACGACCGCGGCCTCGGCGGGGTCGCCGGGCTCGCCCTCGTCCTCCCAGTCGGCCGCGCCACCGAGCGTGGCGCTCTTGACGACCTTGAGGCCGAGGAGCGCGCATTTCATCCGCGTCGCCGAGATGTCGATCCCGAGCAGCTCGAGGACGAACTCCTTGGGCAGGCGCAGCAGCTCCTCGCGCGACTTGCCGACCAGCTCGTCGGTGAGCAGCGAAGTCGCCGCGGTCGAGATCGCGCAGCCCTTGCCCTCGAAGGCGACGGCCTCGACGCGGTCGTCGGCGCCGAGCTTGATGTAGACGTGCTGCTCGTCGCCGCACATCGGGTTGACGTCTGAGAACTCGAGGTCGAAGTCGTCGAGGCGGCCGAAGTTCTGCGGGCGCTTGTAGTGCTCGAGGATCTGGTCGCGGTAGAGCTGGTCCATCAGCCGGCACCGTCGAGCTTGAACACCCGGCGAGCGTCGTGCAGCCCCTCGACGAGGCGGTCGATCTCGCTCGGGCTTGGTGTAGACGCCGAAGCTCGCGCGCGCCGTCGCCGGGACCCCGAGCCGGTCCATCAGCACCTGGGCGCAGTGGTGGCCGGCGCGCACCGCGACGCCGTGGCGGTCGAGGATCTCGGCGACGTCGTGGGCGTGAACTCCCTCGAGCTCGAACGAGACCGGGCCGAGGCGCTCGGGCGAGCGCGGGGGGCCGAAGACGCGCAGGCCGGGGACGGTCGTGAGGCGCTCGAGCGTGAGGTCGGCGATCTCGCGCTCGTGGGCGGCCACCGCGTCCATTCCGAGCGCGTCGAGCCAGCGCAGCGCCGACGCCATGCCGATCGCCTGCGCGATCGCGGGCGTGCCGGCCTCGAAGCGCGCCGGCACCGAGGCGTAGGTCGTCCTCTCCTTCGTGACCTTGGAGATCATCGAGCCGCCGCCGAGGAAGGGCGGCATCTCGTCGAGCAGCTCGAGCCTGCCCCAGAGCGCGCCGACCCCGGTCGGGCCGTAGAGCTTGTGCGCCGTGATCGCGTAGAAGTCGACGCCGAGCGCGCCGACGTCGACGCTCAGCTTCGGCGCCGCCTGGGCCCCGTCGACGAGCACGACCGCGCCCGCGTCGTGCGCCATGCGCGTGATCTCGGCGATCGGGTTCTCGCGTCCCGA
This sequence comes from uncultured Thermoleophilia bacterium, assembly GCA_963838145.1. GTDB lineage: Bacteria > Actinomycetota > Thermoleophilia > Solirubrobacterales > 70-9 > DASPWW01. Next base: position 551,565 of record CAWIPX010000003.1, on the reverse strand, counting down.
GCACGTTCGAGACGTGCGCCACGGCGACGAGCTTGGGCTCGCGCTCGAGGAGCTTCGCGAAGGCGTCCATGTCGAGCAGGCCCTCGTCGGTGACCGGCGCCCAGTCGATCTCCGCCCCCGCCGCCTCGGCGAGCTGCTGCCACGGGACGACGTTGGAGTGGTGCTCCATCTCGGTGAGCAGGATGCGGTCGCCGGCGCCGACGTTCCGGGCGCCCCAGGTCCGCGCGACGAGGTTGATCGCCTCGGTGGCGTTGCGCACGAAGATCACCTCGCGGCGGTCGGCCGCGCCGAGGTGGTCGGCGACGGTCGCGCGGGCGCCCTCGTAGGCGGCCGTCGCCTCGGCCGAGAGCGTGTGCGCGCCGCGGTGGACGTTCGAGTGGTGGCTGCGCTCGTAGCGCTCGACCGCCTGGATGCTCGCCAGCACGCGCTGCGAGCTGGCGCCGCTGTCGAGGTATGCGAGCGGGTGGCCGTTTACCTCGCGCTCGAGCGCGGGGAAGGCCGCCCGGACCCTGTCGATCGAGTACGACTCGGCCGACGCGGGTGCTGTGGTGGCAGCCGGCTCCATCCGCCAGGCCCTACGCCGCGGCCTCTACCTCTTCGCGGATCCAGCCGTAGCCCTTCTCCTCGAGCTGCTCGACGAGCTCCTCGCCGCCCTGCTTGACGATCCGCCCGTCGAAGATGACGTGGACGAACTGGGGCCGGACGAGGTGCAGGATGCGCTGGTAGTGGGTGATGATCAGGGTCCCGATCTCGGGGCCGGCGAGCGTGTTGACGCCGTTGGCGACGGTTCGCAGCGCGTCGATGTCGAGCCCGGAGTCGGTCTCGTCGAGAACCGCGATCTCGGGGCGCAGCATCGCCAGCTGGAGGATCTCCATGCGCTTCTTCTCGCCGCCCGAGAAGCCGTCGTTGAGGTAGCGGCTCGAGAAGTCCTTCGGGATGTTCACCAGCTCCATCGCCGCCTCGGCCTCGCTTGCGGAAGTCCTTGAGCTTGATCTGGCTCTCGCCGCGCGCCTCGCGGTGCGCGTTGACGATCATCCGCAGGTACTTCGAGACGGTGACGCCGGGGATCGCGACGGGGTACTGGAAGGCCATGAAGACGCCCATGCGCGAGCGCTCGTCGGGGGCCGCCTCGGTTATGTCCTCGCCGTCGAAGTGGATCGACCCGCTGGTGACCTCGAAGCCGGGGTGGCCCATGATCGTGTTCGCCAGCGTCGATTTGCCGGACCCGTTGGGGCCCATCAGCGCATGTACCTCGCCGCCGTCGACGCTCAGGTCGAGGCCCTTGAGGATCTCCTTGCCCTCCGCGGTCACGTGCAGGTCTTTGATCTCGAGCTTTGCCATGTCTCCTTCGTGTAGCCCGGCGCTAGACGGCGGTGGTCGCCGCTTCGCGCTTCGGCTCGTTGTCTTGGGTGAACTCGACCAGGTCCGCGACCGTGGTCCCGCCGAGGGCCTTGGTCACGCCGCCCTGAACCCGCGTCCAGAGCAGCTTCGTGGCGCACGCCCGACCCTCGTCGGTCTCGTGCGAGCACAGCACGCGGCCCTCGGGCTCTTCATGGAAGCACTCCATCGGAGCGATAGGTCCCTCGAGCGCCTGGACGACGTCGAGCATGTCGATCTCGGCGGCGGGCCTGGCGAGCGAGTAGCCCCCGTGCGCGCCGCGCGTCGAGGTGACGAGGCCGGCGCTTCGAAGCTTGGCCACGAGGTGCTCGAGGTAGGAGAGGGGAAGCATCTCGGCCTCGGCGATCGCGCTCAGCGCCACCGGGCCGGACCCCTCGCTTCGCCCGAGCTCGACCATCAGTCGGACTCCGTACTCGGCTTTGGTCGAGAACAGCATCGAGCTAAATCCTAGCGCGGCGGTCGGTAATCCACTCGTGCCCGCGCGGGCGTCAAAGCGCGGCCTACGGCTCGATCAGGCCGCGCCTGATCGCGTAGCGGACGAGCTCGACGCGGTCGCGCATGCCGAGCTTGCGCATCGCGTTGGCGCGGTGGTTCTCGACCGTCTTCTCCGAGAGCCCGAGGATCTCGGCGATCTCGCGGTTGGTGTGCGCCTCGGCGGCGAGCTTGACGACCTCCTGCTCGCGCGGGGTCAGCTCGTCGCCGGGCTTGTCGCCGCGCTCGAGCACGTCCTTGATCAGCGCGCGCTGCGCGTCGGGGGTGAGGAAGGGCTCGCCGCGGTCGATCGCCGCGATCGCCTCGAGCAGGTCCTCGTCGGCCTGGCTCTTGAGCACGTATCCCGAGGCGCCGGCCTTGAGCGCCTCGAAGAGGTAGCGCTCGTCGTCGTGCATCGAGAGGATCAGCACGGAGACCTCGGGCGCAGCCTCGCGGATCTCGCGCGTCGCCTGGAGCCCGGTCAGGCGCGGCATCTTGACGTCGAGGATCGCGATGTCGGGGCGCTCGGAGATCACGAGGTCGCGGGCCTCGATGCCGTCCGAGGCCTCGCCGATCACCTCGAGCTCCTCCTGGCGCTCGAGCAGCACGCGCAGCCCCGAGCGCACGATCCCGTGGTCGTCGGCGATGACGATCCTCATCGGATGCTCCTCACGCGGCTCATACTCGCAGCCGGATGCGCGTGCCGACGGGCGGATTGGACTCGATCTCGAGCTCGCCCCCGACGAGCAGCGCGCGCTCACGCATCCCGGGTATGCCGAGGCCGGACGCCTCCTCGTCGAGCGTGAAGCCGTGCCCGTCGTCGCTGATCGTCAGCTCGAGGCCCTCGCCCGTGCGCGAGAGGCGCACGCGGACGTGCTCGGCGCCCGAGTGGCTCACCACGTTCGAGAGCGACTCCTGGGCGACGCGGTAGGCGACGAGCTGGGTCTCGGGCTCGACGTCGGAGAAGTCGCCGTCGGCCTCGAAGCTCGCGCGCGATGTCGGTCTGGCGCCTGACCTCCTCGACGTGGCCGGCGAGCGCGGCCTTGAGGCCGAGGTCGTCGAGCGCCGTCGGGCGCAGCGCCCGCGCCAGCGTCAAGAGCTCCTGCATCGCCTGGTTGGCCATTCCCTTGGTCTCGGCCAGCTCGCGATCGACATCGGGCGGCGCCTTCTCGCGCGCCGCCTCGAGATGCAGCAGCACGCCCGTGAGCGACTGGTTGACCTCGTCGTGGAGGTCGCGGGCGACGCGGGCGCGCTCCTCCTCCATCGCCTGCAGCGCGGCGCTCGAGGTGCGGCGGCGCTCGGCGTCGAGGCGCTCGAGCATGCGCCGGAACGCGAGCTCGAGGCGCTGTACCTCCTCGGTGTCGGAGCGGCCGTCGACGAGGCCCCCGAGGTCGACGCCCGAGCGCGCCAGGTCGGCGCGCTCCATCGCGTCGATCAGGCGCTCGAGGGGCTCGAATCGGCGCTGGATCATGAACAGGTTGACGAGGACGGTGAGCGCGATCGCGAAGGCGAGCACGAGGCCCACCGTGGACTCGTCGCCGAACTGGGTGCTGGGGTTGGACGCCAGGCTCGCCGCGACCACCGCGACCGAGATCAGCAGCAGGTTTGCGATCAGGACTCTTGTCAGCAGCGTTCTGCGTCGCACGGGTGCCTCAGCTAACTATCGGCACCGGACGGGCGGTTGGCTTAGCCCTGCCCCTTGAGGCCCGCCGCTCGCGGCTTAACCCGCCGTTAGCGGGCTGCCATAATTTGTCCGTAGCCAACGACAGGAGAACCGCGCTTCGATGACAACCACACGACGTTCCAACTTCTCCGCGATGCTCAGGACGACCATCCTGCTCGCGTCGCTGACCGGCCTGCTCGTCGTTATCGGAGCGCTGATCGGCGGCCCCGACACGGCGCTGCTGTTCCTGATCATCGCCGGGGTGCTCAACCTCGGCGCGTACTGGTTCTCGGACCGGATCGCGCTCGCGATGTCGCGAGCCAAGCCGGTATCCCGCGAGGAGGCCCCGCGGCTCTACGAGATCGTCGAGGAGCTGACGACGCGCGCCGGCGTGCCGATGCCGCGCCTCTACATCATCCCCCAGGACCAGCCCAACGCCTTCGCGACCGGCCGCAACCCCAAGCACGCGGCGGTGGCCGTGACGCGCGGCATCCTCAAGCTGCTCTCCGAGGACGAGCTGCGCGGAGTGCTCGCGCACGAGCTCGCGCACGTTCGCAACCGCGACATCCTGATCTCGTCGGTCGCGGCGACGATCGCCGGCGCGATCACCTACCTCGGCTACATGCTGCTGTGGTTCGGCGGCGACGACGACTCCCCGCTGGGGCTGATCGGGTCGCTGGCGCTGGTCCTGCTCGCCCCGATCGCCGCCTCGATCATCCAGCTCGCGATCTCGCGCCAGCGCGAGTTCTCAGCCGATGCGACCGGCGCCGAGATCTCCGGCAACCCCGAGTCGCTCGCGAGCGCGCTGCTGCGGCTCGAGGAGGGCGCCAAGGCGATCCCGATGCAGGTCAACCAGGCCTCGGAGCCGCTCTACATCGTCAAGCCGTTCTCGGGCGGCGGCATCGCGAAGCTCTTCTCGACCCACCCGCCGATCGAGGAGCGCGTGCGGCGGCTGCGCCAGATGCGCCCCGCGCTCGTCTAGCCGACGCCGCTACACTTTCTGAAGTAATGGCTACGACGGCGCAACCGCTCGACGTCATCAAGACGAAGATCGAGCAGCTCGACATCGCAGAGGCGCAGCGCGAGCTCTCCGGCGACGGGGACCTGGTGCTGCTCGACACGCGTGAGCCGCACGAGTACGCCGAGGCCCACCTCGAGGGAGGGATCCTCGTCCCGCCCGCCGAGGTGATGAGCCGGATCGAGGATCTGGTTCCGGATCGCTCCCAGCGCGTGGTGCTCTACTGCCGCACCGGCGCGCGCTCGGCGCGCGCCGCCTACCAGCTCCAGGAGGCCGGCTACGAGAACGTCGCCAACGTCGCCGGCGGGATCGAGGCCTGGCAGGACCTGGGCCTCCCCGTCGTCGCCGCCGAGGGGATGACGAAGGAGCAGCGCGAGCGCTACTCGCGCCAGACGCTGCTTCCGGAGGTCGGCGTCGAGGGCCAGCTCAAGCTTCTCAACGCGAAGGTGCTGCTCATCGGCGCGGGCGGGCTCGGCTCGCCGTCGGCGCTCTATCTCGCGGCCGCCGGGATCGGGACGCTCGGGCTCGTGGACGACGACGTCGTCGACGAGTCGAACCTCCAGCGCCAGGTGATCCACTCGACCGAGCGCGTCGGCACCCCGAAGACCGCATCCGCGCGCAAGACGATCGAGGGGCTCAACCCCGACGTCGAGGTCGTCGAGCACCGCGTGCGGCTCGACTCCTCCAACGTGATCGAGCTGCTGCGCGACTACGACGTGATCGTCGACGGCGCCGACAACTTCCCCACCCGCTATCTGCTCAACGACGCGTCGGTGCGGCTGCGCAAGCCGGTCGTCTCGGCGTCGATCCTCGGCTTCGAGGGCCAGATCTCGACCTTCATGCCCTACGAGGGCCCCTGCTATCGCTGCCTCTACCCGGTCCCGCCGCCCGCCGAGCTCGCTCCGAGCTGCGGCGCAGCCGGCGTGCTCGGCGTCATGGCCGGCGTGATGGGCCTGCTGCAGGCCAACGAGGTCATAAAGCTCGTGGTCGGCATCGGCGAGCCGCTGATCGGCCGCCTGCTGATCTACGACTCGCTCGGCACCCGCTTCACCGAGCTCAAGGTGCGCCGCGACCCCGAGTGCCCGATCTGCGGCCCCGACGCCGAGGAGATCCCGGATTCGGAGCTCGGCAAGTTCCCCGACTACGAAGCGTTCTGCGCCGGCGCCGCGGTCGGCTGAGCGGCGCGGATACCCTCTCGCCGATGCCGACGGTGAAGATCCCCCCGGTTCTGCGTGCCGAGACCGGCGGCGAGGCCGAGGTCGAGGCCGGCGGCTCCAACGTCGGCGAGGTCCTGCGCTCGCTCGTCGAGTCCCATTCGGGCACCGAGCGCCAGCTCTTCTCCGCCGACGGCGAGCTCAACCGCTACGTCAACGTCTACCTCAACGACGAGGACGTGCGCGTCCTCGACGGGCTCGAGACCCCGGTCTCCGACTCCGACACCGTCGTGATCCTGCCGGCGATGGCCGGCGGGCGCTGAGCCGCGGAGTCGGCGACGCGGATCCGGCAGCGCTCCACGCCCACTGCGGCTGGGTGGGGGTGCGAGAGGCGAACCGGCGTGGATCGGCGCCTTGATCGGACTATTTCCGATCAAGTCGCCAGCCCGGAATTGCAGCCGGGCGGCCCACCCAGCCGAGTTACTCGGCGGCAATGCCGCCTGTCACAGGCGAGCCACCCCGATCGCGCCCTACGGCAGGATCGGCGGGATGAGCGGCGGGTCCGCGGGCGGAGGGTTGCCCGGGTCCGTCGGAGGCTGTGACGGCGGCGCCTGCGGCTGGCCGCCGGTGATGCGGACGAACGAGTTCCACGACGGCTTCGGGTTGCCGTTTTCCTTCAGCAGGCCCGACGAGGAGCAGAAGGGGCAGTCCTCGTAGCCGTATCCGGGGTCGCGCCACGAGTACCACAGCACCCCGGCGAGGTTCCATGTGTCGCTGTTGGCCGCGCAGCAGCTCGAACGAGTCCTCGAGCAGCTCCTTCTGGCCCTGCTCGCCCTTGATCAGGGGGCGGTTGGCGACGGGGGGATCCGAGCCCCAGCCGACCTCGCTGATCCAGAGCTTCTTCTTCGCGACGCCGGCCTTGCGCATGATCTGGCGGACGCGCTTGATCTGGCTCTTGAGTCCCTTGATCGTCCGCGCGTAGGGGTGAAGCGCGGCGGTGTCGAAGTGCTTCGGAAGACCGCGCACGCGATAGAGGGCGCTCAGGTAGGGCTCGAGGCGGAACCTCTTGCCGCCCTCGGGCTCGGGGAAGACCCCGGCGAGGACGATCTGCGCCGACGGGTCGACCTCGGTGATCGCGTCGTGGGAGATCTTGACGAGCTTGGCGTAGCCCTTGACCTTGGGCTTCGGCCGGTAGTAGGTCTGGGAGCTGGGCTCGTTCCAGATCTGCCACTCGATGATCGGCTCATACGGAGGGTCGTAGGCGTCCGAGGTGTCCGACCAGAAGCTGCCGCCCGCGCCGTAGCGGCCGACGATCGCGCGCATGAAGTCCTTCCACTGGCCGCGCGGCCTTCGGCGACACCGGCGGCACGCGCTGGCAGAGCTCGTCGGTGAGGCCGTGGCAGTCGATGCCCTTGACCCAGTTGGGCGTCCCGTAGAGGAACGGCAGCACCCGGATGCCGTTCTCGGCGGAGTTCGCGACGACGAAGTCGAGGTAGCTCCAGTCGAACTGGCCGGGGCGCGGCTCGACCGCGGGCCAGAGCACGAGCTGGCGCATGGTGCCGACGTTGCCGGCCCCCATCTGGTCGAACTCCGAGGCCGAGAGCTCGTTGATCGGCACGACCCCCCAGAACTCCCTGGAGACCGCGGCCGACGCCGTCGCCGGCAGCGCCGCCGCGAACGCCAGCACGGCGATCGCGGCGGCGAGCGCCGCTCGGCTCGCCGTGGTCCTTCGCGGCGAGGTCCTCATTCCCATGCCCCTAGGGGGTTCCTCCGGTTATCGACACGAGCGCCTTCCAGGACTTCTTCGGCTTGCCCTGGAGGGTGAAGAGCCCCGCGGTGTTGCAGAACTCGCAGCCCTCGATGTCGTGGTCGGCATCGGCCCACGCGTACCAGATGATCGCGCCGATGTTGTACTTCCCGCGGTTGTTCAGCAGGAAGTTGTAGGACTTCTTGAGGATCTGGGCCTGGCCCTTCTTGCCCTTGACCAGAGGCCGGTCGTTGCTCGGCTTCGCCGAGCTCCAGCCGATCTCCGTGACGAGGATCTCCTTCGCCTGGTCACCGTGCTGGTCGAGGATCTTGCGCGCCTTGTTGAGCTGGAACTTCAGCCCGTTGACGTCGGGCGAGTAGGGGTGCAGCGCGACGGCGTCGAAGCTGTCCGCGATGCCCGGCGTCTCGTAGAAGCGCGCCAGGTACTTCCACATCACGTTCTTCGACGCGGCATCGCCCTGCGGAGTGCCGAAGAGGCCCGCGAGCAGGACCCTGGCGTCGGGGTCCTCGGCCGTGATCGTGTCGTGGGAGATCTTGACGAGCTGGGCGTACTGGCTCGCGTTGGGCTTGTTCCAGTACGTGGGCGAGCTCGGCTCGTTCCAGATCTGGTACTGGTGGACCGGGTTGTACGGCGGGTCGAGCTGGTCCGTGGTGTCGCTCCAGAACGTCCCGTTGACGCCGTAGCGCTGCACGAAGTCGCGCAGGAAGTCCTTGTACGCCTCGGTCGCGTTCTGCGACGAGGTCGGCGGCACGCTCTGGCACTTCGTCGCCGTCGAGCAGCCGCTGACCGCCCACTTCGGCGACGAGTAGAAGAACGGCATCACCTCGGCGCCGACGAGCGCCGCGTTGTACATCTGGTAGTCGATCCGGCTCCAGTCGTACTGGTCGTCGCCGCTCGGCTCGACCTGGCGCCAGATGACGGGGATCCGCAGCGTCCCGATCCCACCCGCCTTCATCTTCTGGAACTCCGAGAACTGCATCAGCTGAATCGGGATCACGCCGTAGAAGTTCGGCGGAAGCCCGCCACTCTGCGCGCTCGCGGTGCTCGCCGTGCTGAGCCCGAGGGTCAGGGTGGCCAGGAGGGTTGCCAGGATCGTTAGGCGACGCATGGGAATCAATTACCTCGTTGTCGTTTTCGGGGACTAGGGGGTTCCGCCGGTGAATCTGACGAAGCTCTGCCATGAGGGCTTCGCGGCGCCGTCCTCTTCGAAGAGGCCGGCAGAGCTGCAGAACGAGCAGCCCTCCAGCAGGAAACCGGGATCCTGCCAGGCATACCACACAACCCCGCCGATGTTCCACTTGTTGCGGTGGGAGCGCAGCAGCTTGAAGGACTTCTGCAGCAGCTTAGCCTGGCCCTCGGGGCCCTTTATGAGGGGCTTGTCCCCGGGCGGCGGGTCGGAGCCCCAGCCGATCTCGGTGATCAGGATCTCGGTGCCGGAGTCCCTGTTCTTCTCGATCTTCGCGAGCGCCTTCTCGATCTGGATCTCGATGCCCTCGAGGTTCGGGGAGTAGGGGTGCAGGGCGACCGCGTCGAACGCCTTCTCGATTCCCTTCGACTTGTAGACCCGGCCGAGGTACCTCCAGGCCACGTTCTGGGACGCGGCGTCGCCCTGGGGGGTGCCGAACAGACCCGCGAGCACGATCCGCGCGCCGGGGTGGACGCCGGCGATCGCGGCGTGCGAGAGCTTCACGAGCTCGGCGTACCGGCTCGCGCGGGGCGACGGCTGCCAGTAGGTCGACGAGCTGGGCTCGTTCCAGATCTGCCACTCGGTTATCGGGACCGGCGCGATGTCGGGGTTCTCCTGCCAGAAGGTCCCGCCGGGGCCGTAGCGGCCCGCGAGCACGCGCAGGAACTGCTGCCACTGATTGCGGGCGTTCTCGCGTTGCGAGCGGCGGGACACGCTCGCACTGCGACTCGCTGAGGCCGGTGCAGTCCTTCTCGACCCAGCTCGGGGTCCCGTAGAGGACCGGCAGCACGCGGATTCCGTTGCGCGCGGCCTGGCCGACGACGGGGTCGAGGCTCGAGAAGTCGTACGCGCCCGGGTTGGGCTCGATCGTGCGCCAGAGCGTGGTCAGCCGCAAGACGCCGACCCTCGCCTGGCCCATGCGGTCGATCTCGGCCCCGGTCACGCCGTTGATCGGGATCACGCCGTAGAAGTCGCGCGGGACCGCCGACGCCGATGCGGGCGCAAGCGTGAGACTAAGCGCTCCCAGGAGCGCGGCAACGCCGAGGCGGAGGCGCATTAGTCGCCGGTGCGTGGATTCGAGCGCCGGCGCCGGAAGGCCGCCCAGACTCCCGCCAGGGCGATCAGGGCCAGCGCCGCGAGCAGGAGCGGCGAGCCGCCCTCCGTCTCGGTCAGCGTGTCGGCCACGATCACCGGGACCCCTCGCTTCGAGGTATCGAGAGCGATCGGGGTGATGTGCTCCTCGCCGGGGGCGCCGAGGGTGGCCTCGGTGCCGACCTTCTTGGTCAGCCCCTTCTCGGATTCCGACCCGTCGAGGTCGGTGGCCGTGGTACCGCCGCTGCCCGCGGTGGCTCCGGGTACGATCGGGACCGTCCCGGGTGCTCCGGGTGTGAGGTGCTGGTCACCCGAGGCCTGCGGAAGGGTTAGCGTGTACTCATCAACCGCCGGCTCGGCGAACGCGGCAGGGGCCGCCAAAGCCGCGACTCCGGCCACGAGACTGACGCACAGAAGAGCGCGCCCGGCGATCCTAGACTTCCTGCCTTGCTTCATTCCGGAGACCCGCATAGTAGAGAACCCACCTCCAGTCGTGGCCCGTTGGGCATGAAACAGGCAGCCACCGGAAGAGTTTCGGTTTTGTCGCTTTCCGGCCTCGCCGCCGGGGCGATCGCGCTCGTCTATTTCGGCCTCTCGATAGCCGACGGCGGCTCGGAGCTGATCCTCGTCGCGTTCTTCACCGCGGTGGTCTGGTGGGCCGTGATCGTCGGCCTCGCGCTCGGGATCCTGCCCCGCGCCCGGGTCCCCGTGCGCGCGATCGTCGCCTGCGCGTCGCTCGGCGGGCTCGCGCTCTTCGCCGCCCTCTCGATGACCTGGGGCAACGACGACGGCGCCGCGTTCACCGACGTCCTGCGGATCACGTCCTACCTCGGGCTCGCGCTCCTCGTCGTGCTCGTCTCGCCGCGCGGCAGCGCCCGCGTGTGGCTGACCGGCCTCGCGATCGGCATCGCGGTGCTCGCGGCATACGCCCTCGCGAGTCGCTTCGAGCCCTCGCTGCCGGGAGGCGAGGAGAACATCGCGACGTTCCTGCCCGACGCGTCGGGCCGGCTCTCGTACCCGATCGGCTACTGGAACGCGCTCGCCGCCTGCATGGCGGCCGGGGCGGTGCTGCTCGCATGGCTCGGCGCCCACGGCGGCTCGCGGATCGGCCGCGCGCTCGCGGTCGGGGCGATCCCGCTCTGCGGCCTTGCGCTCTACATGACCTCGTCGGCGGGCGGCGCCCTGGCGGCCGCGGTCGGCGCCGGCGTGCTGATCCTTCTCAGCCCCGCGCGCCCACGCCTGATCGGCGGGATGCTGCTCGGCGGCGCCGGCGCGGCTGCGCTCGTCGTACTCGTCAGACAGCGCCCCGACGCCGAGAACGGGATCCCGGGCCCCGGCCTCGAGAGCCAGGGCACCGAGATGCTCCTCTTCGCGATCGGCAGTCGTGCTCGTCGTCGCGGCGCTGCGCTACGCGCTCGACTCGCCACTTTCGAGCCTGCGCGCCTCCCGCGGCCTCGCGATCGCGGCCGCCGTCGTCGCGGCGGTCGGCGTCGTCGGCGCGGCCGTCGCGATCGACCCCGTCGATCAGGTCGACGAGTTCTGCACCGCGCCCTCCGACCAGCTCGTCTCCTCCGACGCCGCGAGCGACATCTCGCGCCTCGACTCCAGCGGCCGCTGCCAGTACTGGGACGTCGCGATCGGAGGCTTCGCGGACCACCCGGTCAAGGGCGTCGGCGCGGGCGGCTACGAGGTGCTGTGGAACAACAACGCGCCCTTCACGCGGCAGATCCGCCACGCCCACTCGTTGTGGTTCGAGAACATCTCCGAGCTCGGCCTCCCCGGTCTGCTGCTCATCCTCGGCTTCTTCGCGCCGGCCGCGTACGCGATCTGGCGGCGCCCGGGGCTCGTCTCCAGCGACGGCGGGGCGTTCGCGGCCGCCGCGGCGCTGGTCGCGACCGGCCTCGTCTCGGCCTCGCTCGAGTGGGTGTTCGAGTTCCCGTCGGCGTTCATCCCGACCGTGATCGCCGTGGGGCTGCTGACCGGCGTCGCGCTCTACCGGCCGGCCCGAGCCGGGGCCGCCGACGATCCTGACGCCACGGTCGAGATGGAGCGCGCCGAGCCGAACGGGCGCGGCTTCGGCTGGGGGGTCGCGGCGCTGGCGATGGGCTGGGCCTCGATCATCGTCGCCGCGGTCGTCTTCTTCACCGAGGCGAAGCTGATCCAGAGCGAGTCGGCCGCCGAGCGCTCGGAGCTCGAGGACGCGGCTCAGGACGCCCGCGACGCGGCGACGCTTCAGCCGTGGTCGTCGGAGCCCTGGGTCCAGATCGCCCTGCTCGAGGAGCTGAGCGGCGACCTCGTCGGCGCCCAGGAGGCCCTGCACACGGCGAGCGTGCGCGCGCCGAAGGACTGGCGCATCTGGCTCATCAACGCCCGCTTCGAGGTCGGTCTCGACGACCTCGAGGGCGCGCGCGAGTCGCTCGGCCGTGCGCGCGACCTCAACCCGCAGGCACAGATCTTCCAGGGCAAGGAGTCGATACCGGCCGACCAGCGGCGCTTCCAGGCGAGCCTGGAGTCGGGCCAGCTCGGCGAGGACATAGGCGTCGACCAGGCGGGCTCCGAGCAGGAGACCGGGACGCCGGAGACGAATCCCAAGGATGCGGGCGTTCCGGCGGGCTGGAGTGTTTCCTTCAGATGAGGCCATGACCGCCGAAACGACGATCAGCGCGCGTTCCGCCGCTCGACCGGAGAGGGTCTCGCTGTGACGCCGCGCGAGGTCGTCAAGGCCCCTGAGGCGAAGACGCCCGGCCGCGACGCGCCCTCGCGCACCCGCGGCCCGGTCCGGTCCCGCCCGGTGCCGCCCGCCGAGTCGCGCGGCCCCTCGTACTCCGAGGAGTCGCCGCGCTGGTGGCGCGACGTGCTGCGCCGCCGCCTGCTGGCGATGGCGGACATCACCGCCGCCGGGTTCGCCGTCGTCATCTCGACCTCGATCGTCGAGCTGCCGTGGGCGCTGGCGCCGCTTCCGCTCTGGATCCTGTTCGCGAAGCTGCTCGGCCTCTACGACCGCGACCACCGCTCGATCCGCCATCTGACCTTCGACGAGCTGACGGCGATCGTCGCCTGGGCCGATCGTCGGCACGGCCGCGCTCGCGCTGCTGCTTCCGCTCACGCCCGCCGACTCGCTGACCACGGGCGAGTACGTGATGATCGCGGTCACCGCCGTGGTCGCAGCCTTCGCCCTCCGCGCCGGAGCGCGGGGGCTGTGGCGCCGCCTGACCCCGCGCGAGCGCACGGCGGTGATCGGCGAGGGAGAGCTGGCGGCCGCGACGCGGCGAAAGGTCGAGCTATTTCGCGACATGCACCTCGAGCTCGCCGACGACTCCGAGCTCGCTCGCGAAGCGATCGAGGGCGACGACCCGGATCTGCTCGGCGGCCTCGTCCAGCGCGTCGACCGCGTGATCGTCGCGACGGACCACATGGACTCGGAGCTGATCGGGCGCCTCGCGATGGCCTGCCGCAACAATCAGGTCAAGCTCAGCGTCGTCTCCTCGCTGCGCGGCCGCGCGGGCCCGCAGCCGTTGATCTCCCAGGTCGCCGACCTCCCGGTGCTCGAGTACGACACCTGGGACGTCTCGCGGTCCACGGTGCTGCTCAAGCGCGGATTCGACCTGCTGTTCGCCGGGGCCTCGACGCTCGTGCTGCTTCCGCTGCTTCCGATCGTCGCGCTTGCGATCAAGCTCGACAGCCGCGGGCCCGATCTTCTTCGTCCAGTTGCGCGCCGGCCTCAACGGCACCCCCTTCCGGATGCTGAAGTTCAGGACGATGGTCGAGGGGGCCGAGGAGAGCCTCGACGAGGTCGTCGCGCTCGAGGAGCTCCCCGACCCGATGTTCAAGCTCCGCCGCGACCCGCGCATCACCCGTGTCGGCAGGGTCCTGAGGCGGCTCTCGGTCGACGAGCTTCCGCAGCTCGTCAACGTGATCGTCGGCAACATGAGCATCGTCGGCCCGCGCCCCGAGCAGATCGAGCTCGTCGAGCGCTACCGGCCCGAGCACCGCTTCCGGCTTCAGGTCAAGCCCGGCATGACGGGGCCGATGCAGGTCTTCGGCCGCGGCGAGCTGACGTTCGCGGAGCGCCTCGCCGTCGAGCTCGACTACGTCGAGAACCTGTCGCTGGCGCGCGACCTCCGCATCCTCGCCCAGACCTTCCCGGTCGTCCTGCGGGGCACCGGGGCGTACTGACCTTCCGCGGCGGCCTATGAGCGCCGCGCCCGCCCCAGAGGCGACCGCGGTCTCCGCGATCGTCGTCAACCACCGCCGGCCGGGGCTGACGATCGAATGCCTCGCCTCGCTCGAGGCCGCGCTCGAGCGGCTCGAAGAGCCCGCGGAGCTGATCGCGGTCGACAACGGCTCCGGCGACGGCTCGGCGGAGCGGATCGCCGAGCGCTTCCCCGAGGCCCGCGTGATCGCGCTCGACGAGAACCGGGGGTTCGCGGGCGCCGTGAACGCCGGCGTCGAGGAATCGAGCGGGGAGTGGGTCCTGCTGCTCAACAACGACGCGACCCTGGAGCCCGACGCCGTCGCGCGCCTGCTCGAAGCCGGGCGGGGGGCGGCGGACATCGGATCGGTGGCGGCGCAGATGCGCTTCGCGGCCTCGCCGCGGGTCCTCAACTCCGCGGGCATCGGGGTCGACCGCCTCGGGGTCGCCTACGACCGCGGATTGGGCGAGCCCGTCGCCGGGCGATGCCGGAGCGCCGATCGAGGTCTTCGGGGCGAGCGGCGGAGCGGCCCTGCTGCGCCGCGCGATGCTCGACGAGCTCGGGGGGCTCGACGAGTCGTTCTTCTTCGCGCTCGAGGACGTCGACCTCGCGTGGCGCGCCCGGATGGCCGGATGGCGCTCGCTCTACGTCCCGGGCGCGGTGGTGTGGCACCACCACGGCACGACCGGGCGCCACACGTCGGCGTTCAAGCACTTCCACGTCGGGCGAAACCGGTTCCGGATGCTGGCCAAGAACGCCGAGCCGGCGCATCTGCGCCGCTACGGCGCGGCGATCGCCGCCTACGAGCTCGCCTACGTCGGCTACGCGGTCGTCGCCGATCGCACGCTCGCGCCGCTGCGCGGGCGCCTGCGCGGCCTGCGCGAGTGGCGCGCCTACCGGCGCGCGGGCGAGGCGGGGAGGGGGCCCGCCGGCCTCGAGCCGATCCGTGGGTTCCGCGCCGCGCTGCGGCGGCGGATGGCGTGGGATGCGGCCGGGCCGGCGCTCGACGAGAAAAGCGCTGGTGAGGGTGGCGAGGGAGGTGCCCATGAGTGACTCAGGGCGGATGTGGCGCCGTTCGGGAACATATGGCCGGTAACGCGCCAAACGGCAGCAACCCGGATTCGGGAATTCCCCGTCGCACGCTCGCCGTATTTCACCTGGCCGAGACGAGCGGGCCGTCGCGGTCGCTGGAGGCTGAGCTGGCCTGGCTCGCCGAGCATGGCTCCGTGGACGTCGTCACGCCTGGACCGGGCCCCGTCGCTGAGATGTTCGGGAAGTTCGCCGAGGTCCACGTCCTCGACTACGAGGCGCTCACCCTCCCGCGCGACCCGGTCGCCGCGGCGCGCTCCGCCCAGGCGCATCCGGCGCGAGACGCGCGGCGTTTCGCGCCCTGATCGCGGAGCGCGGCCCCGACCTCGTCGTCGTCGGCAGCGCGATGCTCCCGGCGGCGCTGATCGCGGCGCGGCGGGAGGGCCTGCCAGTCGCCGTCTACGCGGGCGAGCTGTTCCCCGGCGCCGGCGTCCGGGGCGGTGGCGCGGCGCGGTCCCGCGACCGCCGCCAAGGCGCTCGGCGGCCGTGCGCTCGCGCGCATGACCGGGCGGATGGCCGACGCCGTGATGGCGTGCTCGCAGACGGTGGCGGATCAGTACCGCGGGGCGCAGCCGCGCCGCGGTGTCGGTGCTCTATCCGCCGATCCCCGACCTCTCGGGCGCCGACGGCGCCGGAGTTTCGCGTCCGAGCTCGGGGTCGCGGAGGACGACCCGCTGCTCGTCGCCGTCGGCAACGTCACCGAGAACCGCGGCCAGCACGTGCTCGTCAGCGCGCTTCCCGCGATCCGCGCCGGAGGTGCCGGGGGCGCGCGTCGCGATCGTCGGCGAGCCGCACCCGCGGCCGCGCGACCTCGAGTACCGCGACCGCCTCGCCGCGCTTGCGGCCGAGCTGGGCGTCGCCGACGCCGTGAGCTTCGCCGGGCACCGCGACGACGTCTCGGGCGTTCTCGCCGGCGCCGACGTCGTCGTCAACCCGCGCCTCGTCGGCGAGGCGTTCGGCCGCGTCGCCTGCGAGGCGCTCTCCGCCGGAACGCCGGTCGTCGCGATGCGCGAGGGCGCCGTCCCCGAGGTGCTGCGCGACGAGGAGACCGCGCTGCTGGTCGAGCCCGGGGACCCCGGCGCGATCGCGTCCGCGGCGCTGCGCCTGCTGCGCGATCCCGGCCTCGCCGAGCGGCTCGTCGCCGCGGGCAGGCGCGACGTGCTGCGCCGCTTCAGCCCCGAGCGCAGCCTCGCCGAGTTCAGGCGGGTGGCGACGGAGCTGGCGGCAGCTGCGCCGGCGTCCCGGCGCTGAGCAGCGCGGCGAGCGCGGCGCGGTCGCGCTCGACGTCGCCTCCGAGGATCCGCTTCGCGGCGATTCGCAGCCGCAGGTTGAGGAGCTGCGCGCGGCGCGCGCTGCGCTCGCGGCGCTCGCCGAGCGCGCGGCGCAGCACGGCGCGGCGCGTCCGTGCGACGACGTCCTCGGGCCCGGCCTCGTAGCGCAGCGCCGCCGAGGCGCCGCCGTGATGCAGGATCTCCGTGGTCGCGGGGCAGAAGTAGGACGGCACGCCGTCGGCGGACCGCGCGCAAGCACAGGTCGAGGTCCTCGCCGTACATCTCGATCGCGGGGTCGAAGGGGCCGAGCCCGCGCAGGACGTCGGTGGGCCCGGCGATGCAGGCGCCGGTCAGCCACGCGACCCGCGTCGTGCGCTCGAGCCTCCACGGCTCGGTGCGGGCGCGGACGGCGGCGGGTGCGAGCGCGCCCGGCAGCAGCGCCCCGACCCAGGGCCAGGGACCGGCCGGCGGGCCGCTCGCCGACGGCTGCGGCGTCCCGTCGGCGTTTCGCACGCGCGGCCCCGCCAGCGCCCGCTCGCGGAGCGCGAAGCTCGCGAGGTCGCCGAGCCGCGGGTCGAGCAGCTCGGTGTCGGGGTTGAGGATCACCACCGCATCGCCTGACGCCTCGGCGACGCCGGCGTTGGCCGCGGTCCCGAAGCCGGCGTTGGCGCCGAGGCGCGTGAAGCGCATCGGGCCGCGCCAGGCGCTCGCCGCCGCCTCGGGGTCGTCGTCGGAGGCGTTGTCGACGACGACCAGCTCGGGGTCGTCGGCGAGGTGGCGGTTCATCGACTCGACGAGCCGCGCGAGGTGGCCGGCCGACTGCCAGGTGACGACGACGATCGAGAAGGTGGGCATGGGAGCTCGCCCGGCGCCCGGCCGCCCGGCGGCTAGAGCTCCTCGGCGATCCTGGGGGCCTGGCGGTTGAAGACCCAGACCGCGAAGACGCAGAGGCGCGACGAAGACCAGCCCCGGCCCGAGCCATCCCCAGATGCTCCCGGCGGCGTCGACCACGCTGGGGGCGTCGGGGTCGAGCACCCAGATGTTCGCCTGCTCGAGCAGCGGCGCCAGCGGATTGACCAGCAGCTGGATCTCGAACCCCGGCGTCGAACACGAGGCTCGCCGGATAGAGCACCGGTGTGGCGTAGAACAGCAGCGTCCCCAGCACCGCCCAGATCTGCTTGACGTCGCGGTAGCGGGGATAGAGCGCGGACAGGATCGTCGCGACGGCGGCGGCGAGGATGACGAAGCCGAGCACGATCAGCGGGAAGAGCAGCCACGTCCAGCGCGGCTCGACCCCGGTGGCGAGGATGAAGCCGAAGACGACGATCAGGTTGAGGCAGAGGTTGAAGAACGACGTCAGCACCACCGACAGCGGGATGACGAGGCGCGGGAACTGCATCTTGCGCACGATCGTCTCCTGCTTGAGGACCGCGTCCACGGAGCGGTCGGTCGCCTCGAGGAAGAAGTTGAACAGCATCAGGTTCATCAGCAGGAACACGGGGTAGTGCGGCACCTCGTCGCCGAAGCGGAAGATCTTCGTGAAGACGAGGTAGAGCACCGCGAACAGCATCAGCGGCCGCAGCAGCGACCAGACGTAGCCGAGCACCGTCCCGAGGAAGGTGAGCTTGAAGTCGGTGACGGCGATCAGCCAAAGGAGGCTGAAGAAGCGCCGCATCCCGCCGCCGTATGCGGACGGGCCCTGTACCTCGGTGAGGATGGGAATTGGCTCTCTCGTGGCGCTCACGTTGCGAATGACCTCGTCGCCGGGATCGGGGAGTGTGGCAGGCTCTCGCCGTGACGGACGCCGAGACAGGTCGCTCACGCACGCCGTTTTCCGCCCGCCTGACCGGCGCGGGACGGCGGGCCGCCGCTCTCGCCTCGCGCGTCCCGGTGGCGCTCGCGGTGGTCGTCGCGCTCGGCGTGGTCATGCGGATCGCGCTCTGGACCGCCTACGACCCGGTGGTGATGAACGTCGCCGACACGGCGGTCTACACCTCGATGGCCAATGGCCTGATGTTCAACGATCCCGCGCGCACCGCCGGCTACTCGATGTTCCTCGCCGGGCTCGACCCCTTCACGCGCGACCTCGACGTCATCCTCGTGATCCAGCACCTGATCGGAATCGCCACCGGCCTGCTCGCCTACGCGACCATCAGGAGGGTGGGGGCCCCGGTGTGGGCGGGCGTCGCCACCGCCGCGGCCGTGCTGCTGACGTTCGACCAGGTGCTGATGGAGCACACGCTGATCTCCGAGGTCCTCTTCACCTTCGTCCTCGTCGCGGCACTCTACGCCGGCGTCCGCGCGCTCGAGGAGCCCAGGGCGTTATTCGGGCCCGTGACCACCCAGCACATGTGGCTGGTCGCGACCGGGGTCCTGATCGCGCTCAGCGCCTGGGTGCGGGGAGTCTCCTCGCCGCTCATCCCCGCGATCGCGCTCTTCTTCGTGCTCGCGATCCCGGGGCCGGTCTGGTCCCGGATCGGCCGCGGAGCGCTGGCCGGCGGAGCCGGTATGGCGGTCCTGCTCGTCTACTTCGCGCTCAACTCGCGCGCCACCGGTACGTTCGGCATGACCCAGGCCACCGGGTGGGCGCTCTACTCGCGGGTGGCGCCGTTCGCGGACTGCGCCCAGTTCACGCGCGCCCGAGGGGGCGGAGGACATCTGCGAGCAGTCGCCGATCGACACGCGCTCGGGGCCGGACTTCTACAGCTGGAGCGAGCGTTCGCCCGCCCAGCGCGTGTTCGGCTATCCGCCCGCGGGCGACGACGTGCTGGGCGAGTTCGGGCGCCGCGTGATCGTCGCCCAGCCGCGCGACTACGTGCTGACGGTCGGGCGCGACACGATCCGCTACTTCTTCCCCGAGCTGAACAGCGAGCAGTTCCGGGGAGGGTCGGAGTACTCGTATCTCGAGATCGGTCGCCGCGACCACGCGATCGAACGCGACATCCAGTCCCGCCTCGACGACTTCTACGACGACGAGCCGCTGTCCGTCGACAAGGACCTGCTGCTGACCCTCACCGATCTCCAGGGGATCCTGCGGGTGCACCCGATCCTGATGCTGCAGGCGCTCCTCCTCGCCGGCATCGGAGCCTGGTTCGCGTCGGGCCGGGTGCGGGCGGCGATCGTGCTGCTCGCCGGCGTGAGCCTCCTGCTGCTGGTCATCCCGTCGGCGATCGGCACGTACAACGTCCGCTACGCGGTTCCCGTCGCGGGGCCGTTGGTCGGCGCCGGGATGCTCGGGGTCTGGGTCTGCGTGGAGCGCCTGCGGCGACGCGGGCGGCCGGACCCCGCGCCGTCCTGAGCTCCTATCCGGAGCTGCGCCTGCTCGCGATCAGCTGACGGAGCGCGCGCAGCGGGCGGGGTCCGCCGCGCTTGCGGAGCATCGTGTGGGCGTCGTAGTAGCGGGGATCGCCATCGATCCCCCCGGGGATCCCGGGGTCCGACGCTGCGTCGACGACCACGATTCCGAGGCCGCCCCAGAGCTGGCCCTCGAACGGGTCCTGGCGCCCCATGTAGCCGGCGACGAAGTCGAGCTCGACGTAGCGGACCTTGGGGTGAGCGGCGAAGTC
Organism: uncultured Thermoleophilia bacterium; assembly: GCA_963838145.1. Lineage (GTDB taxonomy): Bacteria > Actinomycetota > Thermoleophilia > Solirubrobacterales > 70-9 > DASPWW01. Next base: position 531,696 of record CAWIPX010000003.1, on the reverse strand, counting down.
CACGCTCTCGATCCCGGCCCGGACCTCCTCGTTCATCGTGTCGTGGCAGACGATCAGCGTCTCGGCCACCGCCGGGGAGCGCAGCAGGTTCTCGAGGTCAGCCCGCACTCCCGCGGCGCGAGTGGTCCCCGTCGACGAGGACGTAGTCCACGTTGCGACCCCCCGACGCCAGCCGATCGAGAAGCCCGGGCAGGACGGCCTTGCTGTCGCCGACGTGGACCTCGACGTTCGCGGGCGGCTCGTGCTTCGGGCTCGGCGAGGTCGATCGCGTGCACCTCGTCGCTGTGGCCGGCCAGCGCCGACAGGCTGCCGCCCTCGGCCGTCCCGATCTCGATCGCGAGCCCCGGCCTGCACGCGGCCAGCAGCCCCTCGAGGGCCGCGCGCTCCCCGAACGACATCTGCCAGCCCGAGGAGTCCGTGAGGACGGCCGGCGGCCAGGGGCGGCCCGCGTCATGCCCGTCTTGGCCGGAGCTTGACCGGTCGCAGGCCACCGGGTCAGTCGCGCTGCGGGCTCGGATCGTGCTCGCGCGCGACGTGGAACTCGTGCTCCGGAAGGATGAGCCCGGAGGCCGCGGAGGTGTGCTCGGTGCCGTAGACCAGCAGGCTTGCGGCGCCGTGGCGGAACGCGATCGTCATGTCGCCCTGAGGGAAGGTGCTGAAGGACACGTCGGCGGTGTAGCGGCCGCCGACGAGATTGTTGTCGATCTTCCCGCTGACCGACAGCTTGTCCCCGGGACGCAGTGGCCCGTTCTGCGACGTCAGCGGGTCGGACCTGACCTCGAACACTCGCTGGCCGCTGGCGCTGTGGAGCGCGACGATGAAGGTGCCGGCGCCGAGGGCTCCTCGGCGCCGATCGGCTCGTAGACCTCGATCTCACCGCGAAAGAAGATCGGCTCCCCGTGGTGCAGGCTCTCGGCGGCCTCGCCCGCATCGTTCTCGAAGCGAAAGTCGCGTGATCCTCGCGGAGCCGGCGAACTCGTCCTGAAAGAGAGCCGACCTGCCCTCGGCGGTCCCGTCGCTGGAGAAGTTCAGCTCCATGTAGCGCTGCCCGACCGCGTCGGCGTCGCCGATCGCCTCGACGTTGCCCTCGTGCAGGAGGACGGCGCGGTCGCAGTATTCCTCGAGCTTGGTCATGTCGTGGGTGACGAGGACGATCGTCCGGCCCTGGCGCTTGAAGTCGTAGAAGACGTCGGTGCACTTCTGCTGGAAGTTGGCGTCGCCGACGGCGAGCACCTCGTCTATGAGCAGGACGTCCGCGTCGGCTTCGACCAGGACGGCGAAGCCGAGCCGGACCCGCATGCCCGAGGAGTAGTTCTTGAGCTTCAGCTCGGTGAACTCGCCGAGCTCGGCGAACTCGATCACGCGGTCGGCGCGCATCCGGGCCTCCCTGGGCGTGAGCCCCATCATCACGCCGTTGAGCAGGATGTTGTCCCGCGCCGCGAGCTCCGGGTTGAAGCCGACCCCCAGCTCGATGAACGGGGCGACCCGCCCGGCGATCCGGATCGTGCCGCTGTCGGGGGCATAGATGCTCGCGAGCAGCTTCAGGAGCGTCGTCTTGCCGGATCCGTTGCGGCCGGCGATGCCGAAGAACTCGCCCGCCCCGATGTCGAACGAGACGTCGTCGAGGGCGCCGAGCTCCCTGTACTCGACGGAGCGAAACGGGTGCAGGACCCGCTCCTTGAAGGTCTCCACGCGGTGAACGGGCACGCGGTAGGTCTTCGCCACGTGCTCGAGCTCTATGGCGTTGGCGGTCTCGTTCACGGCCATAGGATGACTGAAGGATGCCTGCATTCGACCGCTTGACCCGGCGAAGGCTGCGTCGCGCCGTGGTCGACCCCCATCCGCCGGCCGCGTCGCTGCTCGCCGACGACTACTACCCACGCCACAGAGCGCTCGTGGAGGCCGCGCTGTCGGAGCCGGCGATGATGTCGCTTTTCGAGAAGCGGCAAGCGCCTCCCGGAGGGCTATGGCGCCGGCTGGGACGAGCGCGTGGTCGAGTTTCCGTGGCTCCTCGCCCAGGGGCTCGGCGGGCCGGCTCCTGGACGCCGGCTCGACCCTCAACCACCCTCACATCGTCGAGCCCTGCCTGGAGGCGGCCGAGTCGCTGACGATCACGACCCGGACGCCGGAGCCGACGGTTTTCACGGACAAGGGGGTCTCCTACGTCTACGCCGACCTGCGCGAACTGCCGTTTCGCGACGACTGGTTCGACACCGTGGTCTGCGCCTCCACCATCGAGCACGTCGGCATGGACGCCCGGATCTACGGGCTCGACGAGCCGCGGTCGCAGGACCCCGCCGCCGAGCAGCGCCGTGCGCTCGAGGAGCTCGTACGCGTGCTCCGCCCCGGCGGGCGGCTGCTCCTGACGGTCCCCTTCGGCCGCGCGGAGGACCACGGGTGGCTCGTCCAGTTCGACGCGAAGCGGCTCGACGACCTGATCGCAGCGTCGCCCCGGCGCATCGCGAGACGACGATCTACTCCTACGGCGAGGAGGGCTGGCAGCTCAGCTCGCCGGCCGAGGCCGCGGACGCGAGCTATCGCGACGTCCACGAGGATCCCGAGCCGGCCGCGGACGGTGCGATGGCCGCGCGCGCGGTGGCGTGCGTCAGTCTCCGCTTCGAGTAGCGGGCCCGGAAGCCACGCGCGCGATCACCGTCATCCGGTCCCTGAAGTCGGGCGCCCACATGCGGTCCGCGATCCCCGTAGCCTCGGCGGCCCGAACGAGCATCCGCGAGAGGCGCGGCGCGTAGCCACCCCCCTTGTCGAGGTAGTAGCGGACCGTGAAGGCCTTCGGGTCGGTGCTCACGTCCACGACCTCGAATCCGTGGCGCGCGAGCATCCGCCTGATGCTGTTCGGGGTGAAGAAGTGGACGTGCGTCGGGATCACCGACCACCAGCGGCGCCCGAGCAGCCGCGCCAGCCGACTGCCGGCGTTGGGAAGCAGCAGGACGAGCACGCCGTCGGGCGCGAGCCATCCTTTGACTCGCTGCAGAGCCTCGTCGGTGCGCGTCAGATGCTCGAGGACGTCCCCAAGGAGCACCGCGTCGAAGCTCGACTGGGGCAGGTCGGCCTCGTATATGTCTTCGGTGCGGACGTCGAGGCCGAGCCGGTCGCGCGCGTACGCCGACGCGAACGCGCTGGGCTCGATCCCCGTCGCCGTCCAGCCCCGCGCCTGCGCCTCGGCCATGTAAAAGCCCACCCAGGGACCGAGATCGAGCAGCTTGCCGGGCTCCGCTTGAGACTCGAGCTTGGCGAGCACGCGGCGGGCGGTCTCTCGCTGGCCCGCCTCCTCCTCGACGTAGTCCTCCGAGGAGGCGCCCGCGTACTGCGCCGAGAGCTCCTCGTCGGTCGGGAAGGTGTCGAGCTGCATATGCCCGCATGCGGGACATCGAACGATGTCCCCGAGCGCAGTTCCGAACTCGCGCGAAGTCGGGATCAGGCCCTCGGATCCCACTTCACCACGCACGGCGAAGTGCGGCTGGAGGCCGGCCGCTCGGCACGCGGCGCACTGCTCGGTTCGACCCACCTCGCGCACTCGTGCCGACTACCCTAGCCAGCCGATGACCCAGTCCATCCCGCCTGAGGTCTATGACCGCGAATACTTCCTGTCAGAGCTGTGCGAGGGCTTCGACGAGTTCCGCGATGGCCACGGGGTCTCCCACAACAAGTCCAAGCAGGTCCAGGCCCTCGACCCGGGGCCGGGTCTGCGGGTCCTCGACGCGGGCTGCGGGCGAGGCGAGGTCCTTTACGCGTGCGCGAGCGCCGGCGCCGAAGTCGCGGGGATCGACTACTCCCAGGACGCCGTCGAGATAACGCGCGAGACGCTCTCGGACTTCCCCGGCGCCGACATCCGCCGCGGCGACGTCACCGACCTTCCGTGGGAGTCGGGCAGCTTCGACCGGATTCTGTTCTCGGACGTGATCGAGCACCTCGATCCTCCGCAAACGGTTCCGGGACTGAGCGAGCTTCGCCGCGTGCTGCGTCCCGGCGGCTACCTCGTGGTGCACACCGCCCCCAATCTGCTCTTCAAGGACGTCGGCTGGCCGCTCGGGCGACCGTTCGTGCGCGCTCTCGGGTTCCGCGAGATCGCCGACCAAGTGGACGATCTCTTCGAGCTCGCGCTCGACTACCACGTCAACGAGCAAAGCGTCTACTCGCTTCGCCGGGCGATGCGCGCGGCCGGGTTCGAGGACCCGCGCGTGTGGCTCGACCCCGACGTGCTGAGGTCGGGCCGCTACCGCCTGCTCGAGTCCTTCGATGGGCGCGTCATCAGGACGGCGGCGCGCGTCGCGAGCTGGAGGCCCGTGCGGCTGCTGTTCGGAAACGATCTCTACGGAGTTGGGCGCAGGTTCCAGTGATGTCGCGCGAGCCGGAGCTGATCAGCGTTGTCTCGCCCGTTTTCAACGAGGCCGAAGTCCTCGAAGCGTTCCACGAGCGCGTAAGCGGCGCGCTCAGCGATTGGGAGTTCGAGCTGATCCTCGTCGACGACGGCTCGTCGGACCGGACGCCCGAGGTCCTCGCGGACCTCGCCGCGCGGGACCCGCGGGTTCGAGTCGTGGTGCTGTCGCGGAACTTCGGCCAGGAGGCGGCGGTCAGCGCCGGGCTCGATCACGCCACTGGTGACATCGTGGTGACGATGGACGCCGATCTCCAGGACCCGCCCGAGGTGATACCGAAGCTGCTCGTCGGCTGGAGCGAGGGCTCGGACGTCGTCTATGCGGTTCGCGAGGCGCGCGAGGGGGAGGGCTGGATGAAGCTTGCGACCTCGAGGTGGTTTACGCGGCTCTTCAACCGGATGGCCGGGCTCGACATCCAGCCGGGCGTCGGTGACTTCAGGCTCCTTGACCGGCGCGCCGTGGGCGCTCTGAGGGCGATGCCGGAGCGCGCGCGCTTCCTGCGCGGGCTCAGCGTCTGGGTCGGCTACACGCAGAGCTCGGTGCCGTTCCAGCGCGACGCGCGCTTCGCGGGCCGGACCGGCTACAGCTGGAGGAACATGATCAGCTACTCGCTCGACGCGCTGACGTCGTTCTCGCGAGCCCCCCTTCACGTCGCGACCCTAATGGGCTTCGGCGTCTCCTTCCTCGCCTTCCTCGGCATCCCCTACGTGATCGTCAACCGGCTGCTCGGTTTCTACGTCGAGGGAGTCTCCACGCTTCTCTTCGCGGTGCTCCTACTCGGCGGGATCCAGCTGATCACCCTCGGGATCGTCGGCGAGTACATCTCCCGCATCTACGACGAGGTGAAGCACCGGCCGCTTTACGTCGTGCGGACGCGCCTCAACGTCGCGGAGCCGCTGCCGCAGTCCGGGGAGGAACGGACGCCGGCAGAGCTGCGCGGATGAAGGTCGCGGTTCTCGGCGCCGGCATGGCCGGGCTAGCCGTCGGCACATCGCCTCGCGAAGGAAGGCCACGAGCCGGTCGTCTACGAGCGCTGGCCCGGGCTCGGCGGGCAGGCGGCGACGATCGACGCGGGCGACGGGGTGCTCGTGGAGCGCTACTACCACCACCTCTTCACCAGTGACCGCGAGATCGCGAATCTCTGCGAGGAGATCGGGCTCGGCGACGAGCTCGCGTGTCTGGCCGTCGAGCATGGGCATGTTCTACGGGGGGCAGCTCTACCCGTTCACGAGCCCGCTCGACCTGCTGCGCTACAAGCCGATGTCGCTGCTTGCGCGCATCAGGATGGGCTTCGCGGTCGTGATGCTGCAGCGGCGCGCGCAACGACGTCGCGCCGTTCGAGTCGATGACGATCAAGCGATTGGGTCGAGCGCAACATGGGCCGCCAGGCATGGGAGACGATCTGGGGCCCGATGCTGCGCGGCAAGTTCGGCGACCGCGCCGACGAGATCTCGATGTCGTGGCTGTGGGCGAAGCTGCGAAGCCGCCGCCAGGCGAGCGGCGACGAGGCCAAGGAGGAGAAGCTCGTCTACCCGCGCAACTCGCTTCGAGGCGATCTTCCGCGCGGCTCGAGGAGCGGATCCGCGAGCAGGGCGGCAGCGTCCTGATCGACCGGCCGGCGGCGCGCGTCGAGCGCGGCGAGGACGGGGCCTTCCTCGTCCATGCGGGGGCGCCGCGATTCCTTCAGGCGCGGTCACGACCCGCGCGAATTCGAGGTCGTCGGCGCGCCGGAGCGCTACGACGCGGTCATCGCGACGCTTCCCACCGACATCTTCGAGCAGGTGCTCGACCCGGCGCTGCGCGACGAGGTCGGCGACGAGTACTTCGAGCGCGCGAACTCGATCGAGTACTTCGAGGCGCTCTGCCTGCTGGTCGAGCTCGACCGCCGGTTCCATCCCTACTACTGGACCAACGTCGCCGACGAGGACATGCGCTTCATCGGGGTCATCGAGCAGACGAACCTGGTCGGCCCGGAGCACTACGGCGGGCGGCGCTTCATGTACGTCGCCAACTACCTGCCCCGCGGCCACGAGCTGCTGTCGCTGAGCATGGATGAGCTTGGGACGTCTACGAGCCGGGGCTGCGCAAGATCAACCCGGACTTCTCGCGCGACTGGGTGAAGCGGAGCTGGCTGTTTCGCGAGCCCGCCGCGCAGCCGGTCGTGCTGCCGAACTACCGCGACCGCATGCCGCCGTACGAGACGGGCGTGCCGGGCCTGCTGATGGCCAACACGACGCAGGTCTATCCCGAGGACCGCGGCACCAACTACGCCGTCCGCGAGGCGGAGGAGGTCGTCGCGGCGCTGCTGGCGAAGCGGAGCGGCGCCCCATCGCCGCGCCGCGGCGGAGATCGAGGTGACCTCGGCCTCACGGCTGCTGCGCAGGTCGTGTTGGCGGTCGCCCTCGCGGGCGCCGCCTGCGCCGCGTTCGCGTCGGCGCTGACGCTGGCGGTCGGCAACACCGAGGGCGTCGACACCGCGGTCTTCGTGTTCGCGTTCGGCGTCCTGCTGCCCGCGGCGGTCGTCGTCGTCGCGCGGGCGGCCCGCTGGCGGCGGCGAGCCCGCCGCGCTTCGTCGCTCGCGGGCGCCGCGGCGATCGGCCTCGTCGCTGTGCTCGCGGTCGCGAGGATCGTCGACGAGCTGGCGGGCGACGAGCGGCGCAGCTCCGGGTCCTGCTCGCGCTGGTGCTCGCCTGGCTCGCCGGCGTCGCGGTCCTCGCGTCCAGGGCGCCGGCGGCCGCCCGTTGCGGCGGCGCGATCGGTGCTCGCGCTGCCGCCTGGCTGCCGCTGACCCTCCTCCCGCTGCTCGTCCTGGTGCTCGCCTGGGACGCGCTTCCGGAGCCGGGGACGCTGCTGCTCTCGCTGCTTCTGGCGGCGGCGCTGCTGGCCGCCCACCTCGCGCTGCGTCCCGGAGCTGGTTGGGCGCGGCGGTACGACCGTCGTCGACCCCGCCGTCGTGGCGGCGATCCTGCTGCTGGTCAGCGACGTGGCCGTCTTCACCCCCGACGCCGCGGCCTGGGGGCTCCAGCTTCACCACAACTCGCTGCTCGGCCCCGCAACGACGTGCTCGGGGGACGGTCGATGCTCGTCGACGCCTACTCGATCTACGGCGTCGGGAGCATCTACTTCCTCGCCGGGCTGTTCGAGGTCGTCCCGATCGGCTACGGGACCTTCGGGCTCCTCGCGGCGGCCGGCCTCGCGGTCATGTACGTCGGTCGCCTACGCGATCCTGCGGCTCGCGGGGTGCCTCGCAGCTGCTCGCGGTCACGGCGATGGCCGCCGCGATCGTCTCGTCGGTCTACAGCACGATCGCGTCTCCCGCGACCTTCCCGAGCCTCGGCGTGCTGCGCTGGGGGTTCGGCTACCTGCTCGTCCTGCTGGCGGTCCTGTCGGCGCGCAGCGAGCGCCGGGCGCGCGCTCTGCGCGCCGCGCGCGCCGTGATCGTCGGCATCTCCTCGATCTGGAGCTTCGAGGTCTTCGTCTACACCGGCGCGACCTATGCCGCGCTGGTCGCCTATCGGGCGGCGACGCGGCCGCCGGCGGGAGGGCTGGCTGCGGTCGCTCGGGACGCTGCTCGCCCCGGCGGCCGTCGCCTGCGTCGTGGCGCATCTCGCGCTCGCCGTGTGGACCGCTCGCGCAGGTCGGGCAGCTGCCGACTGGGGCCCCTACTTCGCGATCGTGCGCGAGTTCTCGTCCGGCCCCTACAACCGCGTCGTCGCGCCGCCGTGGTGGGTGGGCATCCCGGTCGGCGGCGCTCCTGTTCGCCTCCGCCGTCGCCGTCGCGGCGATCGTCTCGCGGCTGCCGCGCTTCGAGCCGAGAACCGCGCCGCGCTGGTCGCGATCGCCGGCATGACCGCGTTCGGGGTGGCGACGTTCACCTACGGCGTGCGCTTCTCGACCGAGGACTACGTGGCGCGCGCGGATCTGCCCGCCGTGATGGTGGTGGCGCTCTGGCTCCACCTCGCCGGGCGAAGCGGGCTGGCGCGGCCGGCGCGAACCGCGCTCGCCGCCACGGGCTTCTGGCTCGCCGCGCTGCTGATCGTCGCGGCTGGGACCACCTCGAGCGCGAGGCGGGGCGCACGCCGCTGGTCGCGGCGCTGCCCGGAAACGGCCGCTCGGTGGAGAGCGAGGTCTCGCGCGTCGGGGACAACCCGCCGCTCCAGGCCCGGTCGGCGGCAGCGGAGCTGCTGCTCGACCGCTACTGGCCCGGCCGGGGAAGGCGCTGGTGCTGCTGCACCCCGACCTCGGCGTCGAAGCCCTGATGCGCACCGGAAGGGTGAACGTGCTGCCGGTGAGCGACTTGCTCGCCGACGACGCTCGATCGCCGAGGAGACATGGGACGAGGTGGGCCCGGTCGGTCGACCGGCTCGAGCCGGGCACCCTGATGCTGACCGAGGGCTTCTACCTCACCCCCGGCGCGACGCGCGACTACTCAGGCCGGCGCCGGGCCGCTGGAGCTCGAGCAGATGGTCATCGACCGCATCCGAGAGCGCTTTCGCCTCGAGCCCGTGGCGCGCGTGAGAACGTCGGGTTCGACCCGGTGATGGGCGATGACGAGCTGGTCGTGGTGCGCCTCGTCGAGCGCGGCTAGCGGCAGCCGGCGAGCGGCCGCGCGAAGCGGCGCCACAGCAGCCCCCGCAGCAGGCGGTGCTCGAATCCCTTCGTCTCGTTGCGGCCCGCGAGCGCTCGCAGCGGCCGCACCGCCAGCCACGCCCACGTCCGCGGCGAGCGCTCGCCCGGCCAGCACCAGACCGAGGACGCGCCGGTCGGCCGCGCTCAGCTCGCAGCGCTCCTCGAGCGCGCGCGCGAGGGCGACGATCCGGCGCCACTCGTCCTCGTAGGCCTCGCGCCAGCGCTCGCGCGCGGCGGACGGGTCGCGGCCGAGGCGCCGCAGCCGCTCGGCGCCGGCTGATCTGCGGGCGGGCCTCGATCGCCTCGTGGCCGAGCACCGCGCCGGGATGCTGGACGTAGTCGAGCAGCGGGCGGTCGACGTAGGCGATGCGGCCGCTCGCGAGCGCGACGAGGGCGGTCCAGTGGTCGTGGTAGGGCGTCCCCGGCGCATCGGGGAAGGGGAGGACGCGGTCGAGCAGGTCGCGCCGGAACATCGACGCGGCGCCGGTGACCGTGTTGGCGAGCAGCAGCGAAGCGAGGTTCGTGAAGTTGTTGCGGCGCTCGCGCCAAAGCGTCTCGGAGATGACGGTCCCGTCGGGGCGAACGGCGCGCGCGTCGCTGTAGGCGAGCTGGGCGCCGCCGATCGCCCGCGCGAGGGTCGCGAGCTTGTCCGGGTGCCAGCGGTCGTCCTGGTCCGCGAACGCGACGAGCTCGGCCTCGGGCGGGACCATGCCGAGGGCGCGCTCGAAGTTGCGGTAGAAGCCGAGCCGTTGCTCGCCGCGCGAGACGGTGAAGCGCGAGTCGCCTCCGGTCGCGCGCTCGAGCGTCGGCAGAGCCGCTCGGGGCTCGACGCGTCGTCGCTGATCACGCAGACCCAGTTGGCGTGCGTCTGCTCGCGAAGCGACGCGAGCTGGCGCTCGAGCAGCTCGGGCTCGGGCTCGAACGTCGCCATCGCGACGGCGACCAGCGGCTCGGACTCAGAGCCGACGTCTGGCACGGCGCAGCTCCGTCTTGACCACCGTCACGGTGAGCTTGGCGAGGATCCCGGCGTAGATCGCCAGGTTGAAGAGGGGGTTGTGGTCGGCCGCGTAGTGCTTGCGGTAGAAGCGGTACATCCCGTAGTGAAAGGCGCGGTTGAGCCGGAAGCTGCGCTCGGTGCCCGACGTCCCGGCCTTGACGTGCATGACGGTCACGTCCGGGCTCGTACCACGTGACCCAGCCCGCCTGCGCGAGCCGGTAGCAGAGGTCGAGGTCCTCCATGTACATCCAGAAGCCCTCGTCGAAGAGGCCGACCTGGTCGAGCGCGGCGCGGCGCGTGAGCATGAACGCGCCGTTGACCGCGTCCACCTGGCCCGACTCGACCTCGGGGGCGCGGTAGGCGGCGAGCGCCCCGGAGTCGCGCCGGCGGCCGATGCCGGTGAAGTGGGCGAGCGCGCTGACGGGAGTCGGGAAGGAGCGCTTCGCGGCGTGGTCGAGGCTGCCGTCGTTGAGCTCGAGGCGGGGGCCCGACATGCCGACCTCGGGCCGCGACGTCCATCAGCTCGAGGAGGCTGTCGAGGCTTCCGGGGGTGATCCTCGTGTCGGGGTTGAGGATGAGCACGTACGGCGCCGAGCCCGCCCGGATCGCGACGTTGTTCGCGACGCTGAAGCCGACGTTCTGCGCGCACTCGGTGAGCCGGACCTCGGGGAACTCGCGCCGCACCATCTCGGCCGTGCCGTCGCCCGAGGCGTTGTCGACGACGTGGACGTTCATCTCTCCGGCCGGCGGGTTCTCGCGCAGCGAGGTCAGGCAGTCGCGCAGCAGCGCCTCGCAGCGGTAGGAGACGATCGAGACGTCGAGGGCCGGCCGGTCCGTCATCGCGTCGGCGCTCATCCCTGGAGCGATCGCCCGCCGGGCGGGAGCCTCGAGGGCTCGAGCCCGGCTGTCGTAGAGACGCACGCTGCAGCTGGCCCGGGGCCCACCGTCGCCGGTCGCGGTGAGCTGCAGGGTGCTCGTCCCGGGCGGAAGCGTCAACTGCTCGCGCAGCGGCCGGCCCGGTCGCACCGCCGCCGTGCCGCCGGCCGGGCAGGCCGACGTCGACCGCCGACCGGCGCTTCGGGCTCGACGGCGAGCTCGAGCGTCGCGCGGCGCGGTCCGCGGCCGACGGGTTGACGAGCTCGAGCTGGGCGCTCGGGCCCGCCATCTCGAAGTCGGGGCTGTAGTTCCCGAGCGGCTGCGTCCGGCGCGGACCAGGCCGGGCCCGGGCTCGGCGACGAGCGGCTCGAGGGTCGTCGAGCGCAGCTCCTCGATCTGGTCGGGCGTCTGCGACTCGGCAGCTTCTCCGCGTACGGCCGCAGGTCGAAGAACGAGAAGCGTCCGTCGGGCGAGAGGATCGGCTCCACCCCGGCCTCCTCGGCTATCGCCGCCTCGAGCTCGCGCGCGTTGTCGGGGTACGCCGGACGGTCGACGAGCACCCCGTCGAAGCCGGCGGCCGAGATGCGCGCGAGCGCCTGGCCGACCGTCTCGTCGACGACGCCCGGCTGCCAGTCCTCGGGGCGCCCGTACATCGCGCCGTAGCTCCAGCGCAGGTCGGATGAGTGCAGATAGCCGCGGAACGGGTCGAAGCTGAGCGTTCCGCCGGACGGATACCACTCCGGGAACGGCTGGTACGGAAGCTGGAACACCGCGGCGTCCGGGCCGAGCTCGTTCCTCGATCGTCGAGACGAACGCGGCGTCGCTCTCGAACTCCGCGCGCGTCTCGTCGTAGGCGGGCACGAGGTTCGTCTGGTCGAGCAACCCGAGCAGGAGGACGGCGGACAGAAGGCAGCCGCCGCGGCCCTGCCGCGGCGCGCAAACGCCGGGTGGCGAAGCGCGCGGTCGAGCAGAGCGGCGATCGCGACGAGTGCGAAGAACGCGATGAAGACGTGCATGCGTGCCCACACGCGCAGCTGCGGCGAGGCCAGGTGCGCGAACAGGAGCGAGAAGCCGCCGGTCGTCGCGATCAGGAACGCGGTCAGTGCCGCGGCGGCGGCGGCGCCGTGCAGCCTCCAGCGCTCCACCCATTCGCCCGGCCTGAGGACCGACGTGAGCGCGAACGCGATCAGCCACATGAAGCCGAGCGCGGCGATGAGGCCCATCCCCGGGACGGGGGAGAGCTCGAGAGGGGCTCGTCTCGACGTAGTCGTCTCTGCAGCTCGTCGAACGGCGCCGATCCGGTGCCCGTCGGCCGGTGCGAGGAGCCCGAAGAGGGTGAGGCTGTAGCGCTCGGACTCGTCGGGCGTGCGCTCGGCGACGCTGGTCGTTGGCGCCGTTCTCGGCCTCGTAGATCAGCGTCGGCAGTCCGTTGAGCGCGACGACGGCGACGAGCGCGGCCGCCGACGACGCCCGCGGTCGCCAGCGACCTGCGCCAGTCCCAGCGGATCGCAGCGACGATTCCCGCGACGATCACGAGCCCGGCCGCGAACAGCGAGTAGTAGATCGAGCCCGCGGAGCCGATGAGAACGCAGGCGCCAAGCGTGGCGAGCGTCGTGCGCGACGCCAATGCCAGCAGACCGCGCGCTCCCTCGCGGCGGGCGAACAGCGGCCGGTCGAGCAGCAGCGCGAGCACGAGAACCGACGCGATCGGCACCACCCAGTAGGAGCTGTGGAACGGGTGGGCCTCGCCGAGGAAGAAGTGGTAGGGGAGCAGCGAGAAGAGCGTCGCGCAGACGATCGCCGGCCCGCGCGAGATATCGAGCAAGCGCAGCGCGAAGAACGCGCTGATCGCCGTCAGCGCGTACCCGAGCACGTAGAAGAGGTGGAGGACGACGTCACGGCGTTGTCCGAGAAGAGCCCGAGGAGCATGAACGATCAGCAGGTGCAGCCGTGTCGCCCGCGAGCACCGGGAAGTCGTGCCACTCCGATCCCAGCGGGAAGCCGAGGTCCGGGTTGTTCAGGTACCACCCGTGCTCGAGCGTCCCCTTTATCGAGGCGAGGAAGAAATGGCTGTCGCCGATGTAGGCGAGCGGGACCGACGCGTCCGCGCGCCAAAGCTGCAGGGCGATGACGGCCCCGGCGACGGACAGCGCCGCGGCCGCCGCGGCCGCGAACAGGTCCGGGTGGCGACGCAGACGCGCTCATCCGGCCCCCCGCGCGGCCCGCGCGTAGAGGCAGAACTTCGACAGCGGATTGATCTCGATGCGGCGCCGACCCACGGGGCGGCGCGCGATCAGCGACTGCGCGAACTGCTCCGAGGCGCGGCGCGGCGGGGCTTGCGTCCGCGACCAGCGTCGCGACCGAGGAGCGCTTGCCGATCCAATGCCAGTCGACCGGCTCGAGGCGGTGGCGGCGCAGCAGCTCGCTCACGCCTCGCACGGAGAACAGGACGAGGTGGTCCGTGCGCCTTGCCTCCGGCCATCGCGACCCCATCAGGCGGGTGATCATCGAGCCGGCGTCGGGGGTCAGCACCGTGACCACTCCTCCGGGTCGCAGAACGCGCGAGGCCTCGGCGACCATTCGCTCGGGTCCGTCGGTGTGCTCGAGGACGTCCATCATCGCGACGAGGTCGAACTCATCGTCCTCGAACCCGGCGCTCTCGATCGTCCCGACCCGCACGTCGGCCTCGAGCTCGGTCGGCGGTTCGGGCCGCCCACCGATTCAAGTCGACGCCGACGCCCTCCCAGCCCCTCGCGGCGGCGGCCCGGAGAAGCACGCCGGGCCCGGAGCCGACGTCGAGCAGCCGGCCCGGCCGCGTCATGGACTCGGCGTGCGTCAGCACGCGGTCGAACTTTTCCTCGATCTCGTGGCGATCCGCGAGATAGTCCTTGTATCCGTGGTATCCGCCGCGGTTGAACTCCGGGTTGGCGAAATAGCGCTCGTCGGCGTAGACGGCCTCCATCTCGGAAGTCCCCGGAGGGTCGTCGACCCAGAGGGTTTGGCAGTCGCGGCAGCGCCGATAGCCGCGTGCGCCGATCGCGAAACGCGTCTCGGGATCGGGTCGCGCGGCAACCCGGACAGGCGCGGCCATTCCCCGTCAATCGACTCGGCAGCGCAGCAGCGTGGCGAGCACGCGGACGGCGTCCACGGCATGGAGTTTCTTGCCCTCGTCCCGCGAGCGCGCCGTGTAGGTGATCGGCACCTCGTGGATGCGTATCCCGGAGCGCAGCAGGCGCGCCGTGATCTCGGGCTCGATCGCAAAACCGGGCTCGCGCAGCCGCAACGAGGCCAGGCGCTCGGTCCGCATCGCCTTGAGGCACGTCATCAGGTCGGAGATCCAGCTGTTGTAGAGCAGGTTCGCCGCCATCGTGACGGTCTTGTTGCCGAGCACGTACCAGGCCCCGTACGACGTGTGCGACTCGAACTCGCGCGTGCCGAACACGGCCTCGGCGCGGCCCGATAGCAGCGGCTCGAGCAGGCGGCCGAGGTCCGCGGGGTCGTATTCGAGGTCCGCGTCGAGGATCGCGCTGTACTCGCCGTTCGGCATGCGCGACGGCGGTGCGCACGGCGGCGCCCTTGCCCTGGTTGGCGCTGTGGCGGACGACCTTCAGCTCCGTCGGGCCATTCCGGGCTCGGAGAGGATCGAGTGCGTGGCGTCGGTCGAGCCGTCGTCGACCACGACCAGCTCGGTTCCCTCCACGGGCAGCTCGGTGTCGAAGACGCGCCGGACGGCCTCCCGGACCGTGGCCTCCTCGTTGTAGACCGGCATGAGGATTGAGAGGTCTGGCATTACTGGACGCTTCGTCGCTCGAGGCAGCGGCTACGGGCGCTGGCCGGCCACGTCGGAAGTGAAGACTAGCCGCAGCATCTGGAGGCAAAGCGCGTAGGCTGCCGCCGCGATGCAGCGCGCTCGAGGTCCGAGCCGCGCCGTGACCTCGCTCGAGGTCGCGACTGCGCCTCCTCTTCGATGGAGGCAGGTGTGATCCTGCTCGCCGGGCTGCTTGGTAGCGGCCCCGCGGCCCTGATTCCCGGCAGGGTTCCGTCGCGGCCAGGGTCGCGCTCGCGCCCGCGATGGGGCTCGCCGCGGGCTTCCCGGTCATGTTCACGGCGTCCCAGTTCATGTCGATGTCGGTCGGCGCTTTCGTGCTGCTGCTGCCGCTGACGGCCATCTCGGCGACGTTCGCGGCTGCTGCGCGTGCGGCGCAGCGCGACCGCCGGTCGGCCCTCGCGCTGGCACGTCGTTTGCCTCGCCTTGGCGCTCGCGGTTCCGCTCGCGGTCTTCTCGGCCCCGCTGATCGACCAGCGCAGCCTCGGCCCGGTCTCCTACCAGGTATCGGACGCCGCCAACTACGCCGCCTTCAACGATCGCCTCGAGGACAACACGTGGCGAGACGAGCACTTCGGGCTCGGCCCGGCCGACGACCGCCTCGCCCACCAACTCCTCACCGGGCCGCTCTTCCAGGGCACCGGGACCTTCCCGCTGGGCGCGGCTCTGAACGTGACCTACGGCTGGGCGGCGCTCGACTCCCAGAGCGCGCTGATGATCGCGCTTGCTCGGATCGGCGCGCTCGGCTGCTTCGGCCTCGTGCTCACCGCGACCCGGCTCGCCGTGGGCGAGGTCTCGCCGCGGCCCTGCTCTACGCCGGGCCCGTCAACTACCAGCTCTTCATCGACGGCAGCGAGGCGGCGCTGGCGGGGCTCGCGCTGCTCGGCCCCTTCGCGGTCGTGGGGAGCCGTCTGCTGCGCGAGCCGGTCCGCGCGGGAGCCCTCCTCGGGGTGCTGATGGGCGGGATGCTGACCGTGTACACCGCGTTCCTGCCGGTGGTCGCGCTCTCCGTCGGCGCTGGCGCTCGCGATCCACCTGCTGAGCGCAGCGGCGCCTCGAGAGCCTGAGGCCGGCAGGGATCGCTTCCGGCGTCGCCGTCGCGGTCGTCGTGCGTGTTCGCCGGGTTGCCGCTCGCTCAAGAACGTCGAGTACGCGAAGGCCGTCTCGGACGGGCTGCTGGAGGAGCGCGCCGATCTCGCGACCTGGGACGAGCCGGTCGCATTCGCCGCGTTCGGCGAGCGCAGAGAGGTGCAGCCGGAAAAGGAGATCTTCCCGCCGTTCGACCTGCCGGCCGAGACCGTCCCGGCGTGGCTGACGCAGTCGCGCGAGCGCTTCGACCTGCCGGCGCTGGACGCCGTGACGCCGCTCGACGGCTCTGTGACGATCGTCCTGCTACCCGCTGCTGGCGTCCTCCTGGCGGCCCTGGGCGTGTGGCGCTTCCGCGCCTGGGCGTTTCTCCTGCTTCCCGTCGGCGGTCTCGCTTGCCCTGGCCTACTACGGATTCGAGGGTCAGGACTGCAGCTACTGCGGGCAGACGGGCGATGCTCGCGATCACCGCCGATCCTGGCCGTGCTCGCGTCCTTCGGCCTGGTCGCCGTCGCGGTCTGGATTCGCGCGCGAGCCGCCCCTCGGCGGCGCCGGGCGCCGGTCTCGCGGCCGCGGCCGGCCTGATCCTCGTCGGCCTTCGCGTTCGCCGGCGACCGGGCCCTGGCCGAGCGGCTCGTCGACAGCGGATACATGCTGCGTGGGGAGGCGCGCGAGGTCTCCGACGCCGCCTCGGGCGAGGTGCTGTTCGAGGGCGCCGGAGTCGGCCATCCCTACACGTCGTTCTTCGAGTCGAGCGTGCTGCCGCATGGGCTGCGCGAGGCGACCGGCACTCAGCCGCTCGTCGATTACCGGGGCCTCGCCATCGCGCTCACTCCGGAGCAGTTCGCGCCGGAGCGCGTGGACGATCCCGGCTACCGGTTCGTCTTCACCCGGCTGGCGGGCGTCTCGTCCGGCCGCCGGGTGGTCGCCGAGGAGCGGCCCCTACGCGCTCGAGGAGCGGGTCGCGCCGCTCGACGTCACCGTGCTCAACGGGGTCGTGGCCGACATCGTCCAGCGCGACCCGACCGGCACCGCGTGGGTCACCGGGCCGGTGACCGTGCTGGTGGCCGACACCGAGGGCGGCCCCGCGGCGGTGACCCTCGAGCTCGCGGGCCCCGCCACGGAGGAGCTGCGCCTCGCCGGGCGCGGCGAGATCACGCACGCCGACGGCCGCGCCATCGTCTGCGTGCCGGCGCCCGGGACCGCCGCCGTGCGGCCGGTGGAGGTGCCGCTGCGCTTCGAGACGCCCGACCTATGACCTCCCCGACCGAGGCCCACGAGCTGCCGATTCCCGAAGCCACCCTCGAGCTGCGAGTCGCTCTCGGCGGCGCGCGAGTGCCCGCCGGAGCTCGACGGCGCCGGCTAGTGCTCGAGCACCAGCCCCAGGAAGCGCTTGGTGCGCTCGTTGCGCGGGCTCTCGAGGACCTGGGCGGGCGGCCCCTGCTCGACGACGACGCCCTCGTCCATGAAGATCACGTGGTCGGCGACGTCGCGCGCGAATGCCATCTCGTGCGTGACGACGACCATCGTCATCCCCTCGTCGGCGAGCTCGCGCATCACGTCGAGCACCTCCTTGATCAGCTCGGGGTCGAGCGCGCTGGTGACCTCGTCGAAGAGCATCACGTGCGGGTCCATCGCCAGCGCGCGCGCGATCGCGACGCGCTGCTGCTGGCCGCCCGATAGCCGCTCGGGGTACTCGTCGACCTTGTCGGAGAGCCCGACCCGGGCGAGCAATGCCCTCGCCTTCTCCTCGGCCTCGCCGGCGGGGCGCCCGAGGACCTTGGTCTGCGCGAGGACGACGTTCTCGAGCGCGCTCTTGTGCGGAAAGAGGTTGAACTGCTGGAAGACGATGCCGATGCGGCGGCGCACGTAGTCGATCTCGTCCGCGGTCGTCGAAGCTCGTGATCTCGTGACCCTCGACGAGGATGCGGCCGGCGTCGGGCGGCTCGAGCAGGTTGATGCAGCGCAGGAGCGTGCTCTTGCCGGACCCGCTCGGGCCGAGCACGCAGACGACGTGTCCGCGCTCGACCGTCATGTCGATCGCCGCGCAGGACGTCGCAGCGCGCCGAAGCTCTTCTCGACGCCCTCGAGGCGCAGCGTCGAGCCGTCGGCGCCCGATTGGCTCTGCGCGCCGCTGCCCGCCTCCATCGCCTAAACGCCCCCGCCATGCCGGTCGCGGGCGGCCCGCTCGGCTCGGCCCGTCGGCCTCGTCGTCGTCCGCCGTCGCCGCCGCGACCGTGCGGCTCTGCTGGCGGGCGATCAGCCAATCGACCAGCCGCGCGAGCGGGATCGTCACGAGCGAGGAAGAGAAGCGCCCCGAGCGACAGCGCCGAGCCGTTGAACTCTCCGTCTGGATGTCCCGCCCGACCTGGACCACCTCGAGCAGCGCCGATCACGCTGACCAGCGAGGTGTCCTTCATCAGCGCGATGAAGTCGTTGAGCAGCGGAGGGATCACCTTGCGGACGGCCTGGGGGGCGATCACGTAGCGCATCGACTGGCGCGTGGCTCATCCCGAGCGAGCGGGCGGCCTCCATCTGGCCGTGCGGGACCGCCTCGATCCCGGCCCGGTAGACCTCGGCCATGTAGGCGCCGTAGGTGATCGTGAGCGCGATCACCCCGTACCAGAACGGCGTCGGCTGCCCGAACCAGCGCGGGATCCCGATCTCCCGCGGGATGGACGCTCGTCCTGGGTCGAGACGCCCCGAAGCGCCGAAGACGATCAGCAGGATCGAGCAGCAGCGGGATGCCGCGGAAGACGTCGATGTAGCGCGATCGTCAGCCAGCGGACCGGGGCCAGGGCGCGCCCCGGGAGCTGGCGCAGCAGGGCGAGGACCAGGCCCCAGACGAGGGACGAGCACGCCGCTGACAGGATCGAGAGCTTGAGCGTGTACCAGAAGCCGTCGAGGACCTTGCCGACCTCGTCGCCACATCAGGCCGAAGTCGAAGTAGTAATCGACTATGATGTCCATCTCGCCTCTTCGGTTCACCGCGCTCATGGCGGTCATCGGGAAGCAAGAGGGGCGCCGGCGGCGCCCCCTTTGCACTCAATCGTCGATGCCGGGCTACGTGCTCGAGCTCGCCTCGTGCGTCGCGTCGAGCACCGTCCTGCGGCGCCTCCTTCTGGAAGTACTCCTGGTAGAGCTCGTCGAGCGTCCCGTCCTCCTTGATCGTCGCGAGCGCCTCGTTGACCGCCTCGACGAGCGCGGGGCTGTCCTGGCGCGACCGGGAAGCCGTACAGCTCCCCGGTCGGGAGTCTCCTCGGCGACCACGAGTCGGCGCCCTGCCTCCGACCGCGTCCGTTGGCCACGGGTCGGTGTCGATGATCACCGCGTCGACCTGCCCGGTCTGCGAGCGCGTGATGGCGTCGCGGTCCCTGCGGGAAGCCGCCGGACCTCCGCGTCGTCTGTCTCGTCGTTGGCGTACGTCTCGCCGGTCGTCGCCGTCCTGGGCCCCGACGATCGCGCCGGACGTCAGGTCGTCGATCGTCGCGATGTCCGAGTCGTCCTGCGACGAGCAGCGACTGCTCGGACTCGTAGTAGGGGTCCGAGAAGTCGACGCGTGTTCTCGCGCGCCCGGCGTGATCGTCGACGCCGCGGCCGCGAGTGTCGAACTGCCCGCTCGCCGCCGTCGCGGAAGAGGTCGAAAGGCGCTGTCCATGATACTCGGCGTCGAGCCCCATCTCCTCGGCGACCGCGTCCATCACGCTCGATGTCGAAGCCCTCGTATGTCCGGCGGGTCGCCCGATCTCGAACGGCGGGATACGGCGATGTCCGTGCCCGACGAGAGCTCGCCCTCGTCGGTCAGGCCCAGGTCCTCCGTCGCGCCGTCGTCTGCCGCCGCTGTCGCCCTCGTCGTCGTCGTCCCCGCATCCGGCCGCGACCATCGCCGCCGCAAGCAGGCCGACGAACGCCACAACCAGCCAAAGCCGCGTCCTCGTCATCTCCATGAGCTCCTCTCAAGTCATTCCGAGACTCTCGCAACTTGCACCCACGCGGCACGATATCCGGCCGCGTCGTCTCGGGCGCGCACCGTCACTACACTTTGGAAAGCGTGGACGAGCTTCTCAACAGGCCGTGCGGCGGGCGCTTCACGAACGTCCTCGAGTCGATCGGCAACACGCCGCTCGTCGAGCTGCCGCGCCTGTCGCCGAAGCCGGGCGTCCGCATCTGGGCCAAGCTCGAGGGCCACAACCCGACCGGCTCGGTCAAGGACCGCGTCGCGAAGTCGATGATCGAGGACGCCGAGGAGCGCGGGGCGATCGCGCCCGGGCAGACGATCTTCGAGCCGACGTCGGGCAACACCGGCATCTCGCTGGGGATGATCTGCCGCCGCAAGGGCTATCCGCTCAAGGTCGTGATGCCCGACAACGTCACCGAGGAGCGCACCCAGCTGCTGCGCATGTACGGCGCCGAGATCGTCTACTCCGAGGGCGCGAAGGGGTCGAACGGCGCCGTCGAGCTGGCACTCGAGATGGCCGACAAGGACCCCTCGTACTACATGCCCTACCAGTACGGCAACGAGGCCAATCCGAAGGCGCACTACGAGCACACCGCGCCCGAGATCCTCGATGAGCTGGACACTGTCGCCGCGTTCGTCGGCGGCCTCGGCACGGGCGGCACCCTGATGGGCGTCGGCCGCCGGCTGCGCGAGGAGAACCCCGAGATTCAGATCGTCGCCGCCGAGCCGATGCAGGGCGAGCTCGTCCAGGGGCTGCGCTCGCTCGACGACGGCTTCATCCCGCCGATCCTCGACGTCTCGATGCTCGACCGCAAGATCATGGTCTCCAACCGCGACGCGATCGTCTGGACCCAGCGGCTGCTGCGCGAGGAGGGCCTCTTCGCGGGCGTCTCCTCGGGTGCGATCGCCGCCGTCGCGGCGCGGATCGCCGACGAGCTCGACGAGGGCAACGTCGTCTTCCTCGTGCCCGACGACGGCTGGAAGTACCTCTCGTCCGGCGTCTACACGAAGTCGGTCGAGGAGCTGGAGGCGATCGACTCCACCGTCTGGTGGTAATCGCTGCTGCGGCAGCGCCGCGCCCAGATTAGTTAGCGCGGATCTGCCAGGATTTCGGCGCCGATGGAGGTCTGTACCGCAGTAGCCAAGGGGGATCTTGCCCGCGCCCGCGTGGTCGCCGAGTCCCTGATGCGCCACCAGCCCGACGCGCGCTTCGTGGCTCTGGTCGTCGACGACCTCGGCGAGTCGGTCAGCGGGGAGCCCTACGAGATCGTTCGCCCCGAGCAGCTCGGGGTCGAGGGCCTCGAGCAGCTCTACCGGGGCTGCGGCCCGCGGACCCTCGGCCTCGCGCTGAGGCCGTGGCTGCTCTCCCACCTGCTCGACCGCGCCGGCGGCTCGAGCGTGGTCTGGGTCGGCCCCGAGACCGCGCGTCATGGCGCCGATCGACGAGCTCGATGATCTGAGCGCCAGGCACGGGGTGGTCGCGGCGGGGGACGGCTCCGGCGTTCTCGCGATCTCGGAGGCGGCGCCGGCGCGCGATCTCCTGCGCGACTGGACGCGGCGCGTGATCGACGGCGTGGCCGGCTTCGACGGCGAGCTCGAGTCGCTCGTGCTCGGTCGCGAGCTGGAGCGCCTCCGCGACGCGGTCCCGTCCGACCCCGAGGCCCGCGCCGCGCTTCGCCTCCCGCCGTCCGAGCGGATCCAGGCGGCGCACGACCTCGACGAACAGGCGTGGGCGCCCGACGCGGCGGCCCTCGCGGCCGGCCCGCTCGAGCTAAACGGCGACGGGACCGCCAGGGTCGGGTCGCAGACGCTTAGGCTCGTGGACTTCGAGGCAGTCGACGGCAACGGGACGGTCGCCGAGCTCACCGCAGCGCTACGCCGCCGAGCTCGAGCGAAACGGCCAATCGATGCTCGACCGGACCCGGTACGGGCACGGCATCCTCGCGCGCGAGGACCAGCTCGGCCAGCGCCTGCGCCGCGACGCCGCCGAGGCCGAGGACCAGGGCGCGCTGCGCTCGTCGCTGCTCACCGAGTCGGGCGCTCACCAGTTCCTCGCCTGGCTGCGCGACCCGGCGCCCGAGGGCGGGGGGGAGGGCGTGACGCGCTTTCACTACGGCATCTACCGCGACCACATCTGGATGAGCCAGCAGTACCCGCAGCTCGACGCCGGCGACGCGCCGCGATTTCTCCAGTGGCTGCGGCGCGACGGCCGCACCGAGATCCCGATCCCCGAGGACCTGCTGCCCGACCCCGTCGACGAGGAGCGCCTCGGCGTCGCGCGCACCGACCGCGCCAACCAGGAGCTGATCCGCGGGGTCAACCTCGCCGGGTTCCTGCACGCCGAGTTCGGGCTCGGCGAGGCCGCCCGCCTGCTCGTCAAGGGCCTCGACGCGCGCCGCATTCCGGTCCTGCCGCTCGACGCGACGCTCTCGCAGCTCACGCGCCAGAAGACCGAGTACGCGACGCTGCCCGCCTGGAGCGACGGCTTCCCGGTCAACATCCTCTGCGTCAACGGCAACCTGATCCCCGGGCTCGCCGAGGACGCGCCGTGGCTGTTTCGCGACCGCCAGTCGATCGCGCTGTGGTTCTGGGAGACCAACCGCCTGCCGCCTGAGTGGATCGAGGCGTTCGAGCACCTCGACGAGATCTGGGTCGCCTCGCAGTTCATGGCCGAGATGATCGGCGCGGTCTCGCCGATACCGGTCAACGCGATCCCGCTCCCGGTCTCGCTGCCCCCGACTCCGCCGTTCGACCGCGCCGAATACGGGATCCCGGAGGACGACTACCTCTTCACCTTCGTCTTCGACTGGCACAGCACCGCCGAGCGCAAGAACCCGCACGGCCTGATCGAGGCCTTCATCTCGGCCTTCGAGCCCAACTCGGGGGCCTCGCTGCTGATCAAGAGCATCCAGGGGATCGACTTCCCGGCCGAGTACGAGCAGCTCGCGATCGCGGCGAGCCGCCATCCGAACATCCACCTGATCGACCGCCACGTCCCGTGGCGCGAGAAGAACGCGATGATCGCCGGCTGCGACTGCTACGTGTCGCTGCACCGCTCGGAGGGCTTCGGGCTGACGCTCGCGGAGGCGATGTGGTTCGGAAAGCCGGCGATCGCAACCGCGTACGGAGGAAACCTCGAGTTCATGACGCCCGAGAACAGCCGCCTCGTCTCCTACGCGATGGTCCCGGTCGGCGAGAAGGCGGCCGCCGCGACGGCGGGGACGGCGCGCTACCCGGCCGACGCGATGTGGGCGGATCCCGACGTCGGCTCGGCGGCCGACGCGATGCGCTGGGCCTTCGAGAACCAGGACGAGGCGGCGGAGATGGGGCGCCGCGGAGCGCTCGACATCCGCCGCACCCACTCGCCCGAGGTCGCCGGCGAGGCGATCGAGCGCGCCCTGACCCCGGCCTGGGGCCGCGTCGCGGACTCGGGGTCGGCGCCGACCGGCCGCTCTCCGCGCGGGCTCGACCTCGGCGTCGACGGCCGCTCCTCGGAGGCGGACGCCGTGCGCGGCCTGCTGAGCCTCGACCCCATCCCCGAGAGGCCCGGCGCATCGGGTCTGCGCAGGCGCGCGAGGGAGCTCCTGGCGAGGGTGCTGCGCCCCTACACGTCCTACCAGCGCCAGCTCGACACGACGCTGCTGAGCGCCATCGACGACATTCTGCGGCGGATGGACGAGCTCGACGCCAGCGTCGCCGAGTCGCGCGCCGGGCCGGCGGCCGAGCGGGCCGCGCTTCTGGCCGAGGTGCGGCGGATCGGCGACCGCGTCGAGCAGGAGTCCGGCGCGCTGCGCAGGGCGCTCGAGAAACGGGCCCCTGATCGCGACTGACACACGCGTCGCGGAGCGCGTGCGCGAGCTCGCCGCCACCTACTCGCCGCCCCGCTTCGACGAGGCTCCGGGCCCCGACGCCGCCCTCTTTCTCACCGCGATCGACCACCGCACCGGCTACCGTGGCGCGCACGAGGTCGGCGGGGAGGGGCCCTTCGAGGGCAGCGCGCTGCTGTGGCGGCTCGGCGCAGGGGCGGAGAGCCGCGACCCTGGCCTGCTGAGCGCCGCGCGCCTGCGCGACGTGGACGCCGAGACGGTGGAGGAGATCTTTCGCGCCGGGGACGAGACCGTCGCCGGCGCCGCCGGCCGCGCGGAGCTGTGGCGCGACCTCGCCGCCGGGCTCGAGCGCTCCTACGACGGCTCGGCCGGCGCGCTGCTGGCGGCGTGCGAGCGCAGGCTCGGCGGGCCCGGGGGGCTCCTCGAGCGCCTGGCCGAGTTCGAGGCCTTCACGGACCCGCTGCAGAAGAAGGCCTTCCTGTTCGCGAAGGTCGCCGAGCGCCGCGGCTGGCTCGAGGTGGCCGACCCCGAGAGCTGGGAGGTCTGCGCCGACAACGTCCTGATGCGGCTGGCGCTTCGCTCGGGGCTCGTCGAGCAGGGCTCGCGCGACGAGGTCCGCACCGCGACCCGCGCCGCATTCAAGCGCGTCGCCCTGGAGACCGGGGTGACGCCCCCGGTGCTCGACGACCTGCTCTGGGAGCTGGGCCGCGACGACCCAGACCTGCTCGGGACCGCCGCCGGCGACCTCCGCGAGCCCGCCCGCGACCCCGAGTCGCACTGGTACTAGGTGAGCTCGATGGATCCAGCGGCCCAGCGCGAGGCGGTCGAGGCGGTCGAGGCGCTGCCCGGGTGGTTGCTCGACGCCGACGCCCTGAAGCTCTATGAGGTCGCGCACGCCGCGCTCGGCCCGATCCTCGAGATCGGGACCTACCGCGGCAAGTCGACGATCCTGATGGCGATCGCGCTGCGCGACGCGGGCCGCGAGGGGCCGATCGTCTCGCTCGACGTCGACCGCGAGGGCCTCGAGGAGGCGCGCGCGGAGGCCGCCGGGCGCGGCCTCGCCGACCGCATCGCGCTCGTGCGCGGCACCGCCGAGGCCCTGTTTCGCTCGCGGCCCGAATTCGCGCCGACGCTCGTCTTTCTCGACGGCGACCACTCGCGCCGCGGAGTCGCCCGCGACCTGCGCGCCCTCGAGGCGGGCGCCCCGCAGGGGGCCCTGCTCCTCTTCCACGACTTCAACGACCGCCGCAACGCCGATCCGGGCGAGCCCGACTACGGGGTGACGCAGGCGGTCGAGGAGAGCTGGGTGGTGCGCGACTGCGCCTTCGGCGGCGTCTTCGGCGCATGCGGGCTCTACCGGCGCGAGACCGGGCCACAGCGCGAGGGGGATCCGGGCCTCGAGACGGCGACGATCACCGACCTCGGCTCCGAGTCGCTGGCCAGCTGGTTCGAGCGCCGCGTCACCGGCGGCCTCGCGCGGCGCGCCGGCGCGCTGCGGAGCCGCGGGCGCGCCGGTTAACCCGTCGAGATGAACGACGGCGGGTCCTCGGCGAGCACGAGGAACCAGAACACGAAGACGGCGATCGCGACGGCGAGCGACGCGACGAGAAGCGGCTCGAGCGGGCCGCGCGGAAAGCGGGCCTCCTCCTCGTCCTCGCCGGGCTCGGGCGGGGCGGGCGGACCGGTCCAGACGACCCGCATGTAGAGGCGGTTGACCCAGCCGAGCCCGAGGCCGAAGACGATGATCGCGAGCGGCATCCCGAGGATCGAGGTGAGGAAGTGCGACGACCCCGAGTCGGTGATCTTCGACGCCAGCCACAGCCACGCCCGCCGGGACGACGATCCACAGCGCGAGGCTGCCGACGGCGAGCAGCAGCAGCAGGAAGCCCGCCGCGAGGCGGTCGACTCCGGAGAGGCGCTGTGCGTTCAGATCACTTGGGATGTTGGGTTCTCCGCGAAGGCGAAGAACCATACGAAGAGCGCGATCATCGCGATCACGAGCGAGACGATCAGCATCGGCTCGAGCGGGCCACGGAGGATGCGCGGCTCCTCGTCATCGTCATAGTCCTCGTCCCACCGCGAGGGGTCGTAGGCGCCGGTGACGCGCAGGTAGAGGCGGTCGACCCAGTAGAGCAAACAGACGAAGGCGCCCATCGCGACGAGCGTCACGGGGGTCGCGACGAGGAAGTGGCTCGCGATCGAGCTCGTGACCTTCGAGACGGCCCAGAGGCAGAGCGTCGGGATGCCGATCCAGAGCACGAGCGTCCCGACTCCCAGCACGACGAGCAGGAACGCCGCGGCGAGTCGGTCGCGCGCACGCGGTGGCCGGGCGGCGGAGATCGCCATCTCGGACACCCTCAGCCCCCGATCGGGGCCCGTGGGTTGGCGCCCCAGAACACGAACGTCCCCATCATCCCGATGATGTGAACGAGGACGATGTTGAGGACCATCGACTTCGCGGTCGCCGTTCCCACCCCGACCGGGCCGCCCGACGCCGTGTAGCCGTAGTAGCAGCCGACGAGCACGATCGCGGTCGCCATCGTCATCCCCTTGATCAGGCTGAACAAGAGGTCGGGAGGGTTCTGGAACATCCAGAAGATCAGGAAGTAGCCGCCCGACGAGGTCTCGGCGATCTGCTGGACGACGGCGATGTAGCTGGCGATGTACATGACCCCGATCCCGCCGAGTAGACGAACGGCAGCGTCATCCAGGCGGCGAGCAGCCGCGTCGCGGCGAGGAAGGTCGACGGGCGGGACGCCCATGACCTCGAGCGCGTCGATCTCGTCGGAGATCCGCATCGAGCCGAGCTCGGCGACGATGCCCGTGCCGACCTTGGCCGAGAGCATGTAGCCGAAGGCATAGGGCGCGATCTCGCGCAGGTCGCACCAGGCCGAGAACACGCCGGCATACGACGGCGCGCCCTGGGCGCGGGTGCAGGTAGGCGCCCTCGATGCCGCAGGTCAGCCCGAGCGTGAACACGAGGCCCCAGATGACGATCGTCGAGCCGACGATGAGGACCCCGGCCTGGCGAAGCGTCTCGCCGAAGAACGGGAACACGCGGCCCGTGAGCACGAGGCCGACGACCCTGCCGAGAAGCGGGCGATGTCGCCGAAGCTCGCGAGCCAGTCGCGCGGAAGTGCGAGCCAGCCGTCCATTACCTGATGACCGAGATCTCGGGATGCGTCGCGAGCAGCGTCTGCGTGAAGACGTAGTTGAAGGCAAAGAAGCCCATGAATGAGATCACGACCGCCTCGTTCACGGCCCGGCCCACCCCCTCGGCGCCTCCGGACGCATTCATCCCCTTGTAACAGCAGACGATCGCGATGATCGCCCCGAACATCGTCGTCTTGAGCACGGACCCCCAGAGGTCGGTCACCGAGGCGTTGGTGAACAGCGTCGCGAAGAAGCCGCCCAGCGGGGCGCCGTAGAGAAGCTCGGCGAAGATCCCGCCGGTGATCCCGAAGATCAGCGCGTAGATGTCGAGCAGCCCGGTGATCAGCATCAGGCGCAGAAAGCGCGGCACGACGAGGTTCTTGATCGGGTCGACGCCGAGCACCTGCAGCGCGTCGAGCTCCTCGCGGATCTTTCGCGCCCCGAGGTCGGCGGTGATCGCGGTGCCGGCGACCCCTGCGACCACGACTCCCGTGACGAAGGGCGCGAACTCGCGGATCGAGGCGAGCACGAAGAAGCCGCCGAGGCGGTCGAGCGCTCCGAACAGCGTCAGGAAGTTCGCCGCCTGAAGCCCCGGCGCTCCGAAGCCGAAGGCGATCGTCGAGACCATCATCGGAAACCACGTCAGCTGCAGCGCGAAGAGGAACTGGCTGACGAACTCGCCCCCGTACGGGTAGGGCGGCTTGCACCGTGGCGACCAGCGTCTTGCCGCTCAGGATCATCATGTTCCCGACCTGCTCGAAGAGCGACTTGGCGGGCAGGAAGGCCCTGTCGGCGACGGTTCTGACCATCAGCGCTCAGCCCCCGGTAATGGACATCCCGAGGAGACCTTGACGCGCCACCATCCCATCAGGGCGCCGACCGGGCCGTAGCGCGGCGTCACGTGCCATGTCTTGCAGCCCGGGTCGCCGGTCTCCTCGTTCGAGACCCACTGCCACTTGTGCTCCTCGGGCCGGCGGGCCATTTCCTCCACGTGGCGCCGAGCGCGCTGCTGGCGCTTGCCCTTGCGCGCCTGCTTGTCGCGGACCGCGGCGATCTGGTCGAGCAGCGCATCGCGCGTCCGCTCGAGCTCGCCGACGTCGGCGACTCGCGGCTTTGCCTGAAGCAGCGGATGGCCAGGGTCCCCGCGGCGCAGCTCGCGCGCGTATCCGGACAGCTCCTCCTCGAGCCGCGCGATCTGGCGCCGCAGCTCGCGGCGCGTCGCCGGCTCGTCGCCGCGCTCGACGTCGGGAAGGGTGTGGGAGTCGGGCCGGGCCGGGTCGGCGTTGCCGGTGTCGATGCCCGCGGAGGCGTAGATCGCCGTCGCCAGCTCGCGCGGGTCCACGCCGGCCTCGCGGGCCTCGACGGCGGCCTCGGCGGCGAGGCGCTCCACCTGAGGCGCGGCGACCTCGGCGCGGTCGGTGACGAAGGTGCCGAGCCCGTGCCGCGACACGACGAGGCCCTCGCGCTCGAGACGGCGGTAGGACGCGCGCGCGGTGTTGACATTGACGCCCGCCCGGGCAGCCAGGTCACGCACGCTCGGAAGCCGCTCTCCGGGCTCCAGCCTTCCGCTCGAGATCAGAGCCCGCAGGCGCCAGGAGAGCTGAAGCCCGGGGGAGAGGTCGCCGTCGCGGTCCACGGTCAGGTCGATTGACTGTGTGCCTAGCTGTACCACTAGCGCACACAGTAGCACCCGGCGGTGACATATGTAAATGGCACAGTGGCGGCGTTGGTAGCCTCGCCCGGCGATGCGGATCACGGCCCAGATGCGCGACGAGATCGTCGCCCACGCCAACGAGGAGGCGCCGAACGAGTGCTGCGGCATGATCGGCGCCCGCGACGGCGAGGCGGCGAGCCTCTACCGGGCGCGCAACGCCGAGGCGAGCCCGCTGCGCTACGTCGTCGACCCCACCGACCAGTTCCGGATCATGGAGGAGATGGACGAGCGCGGCGAGGAGCTCGGGGCGATCTACCACTCGCACACGAAGAGCCCCGCCTATCCCTCGCAGACCGACATCAACCTCGCCGAGGGCTGGCCCGACCCCCTCTACGTCATCTGCTCGATCGCCGACGCCTCCTCGCCGGAGCTCCGCGCCTTCGCGATCCGCGACGAGCGGGTCGAGGAGGTCGAGCTCGATGTCTCCTAGCCCGGGGAGCTGAGTTGGGCGCCGAGGGGCCGCTCGTGTGCCCCAAGTGCGCGCGGCCCTATTCGCTCGAAGAGCGCTTCTGCCCCGACTGCGACATGCCGCTGGTCTACGCGGGCCGCGCCGAGCACGGGCCGCTGACCGACGCCCAGGAGCGGGCCCGCAAGGTCAAGCGCGAGTACACCGGCGGCGAGCTGATCAGGGTCGCGGGGGGCCGCAACCAGGCCGAGGCCGAGCTGATCCAGAACATGCTGCTCGAGGAGGGCATTCCGAGCATCCTGCGCCGCACCCGGGGCTTCGACGTGCCCGACTTCCTGGCGGCCGGCCC
Source organism: uncultured Thermoleophilia bacterium (assembly GCA_963838145.1). Lineage (GTDB taxonomy): Bacteria > Actinomycetota > Thermoleophilia > Solirubrobacterales > 70-9 > DASPWW01. Next base: position 502,478 of record CAWIPX010000003.1, on the reverse strand, counting down.
CCGCGACGTGATGGTCGCCGAAACTGCCTACGAGCCCGCGCGCCAGCTCCTCCTCGAGGCCGAGCTCGTCGGCGAGCCGGGGCCCGAGGGCACGCCGGGCACCACCTCGGCACTGCGGCTCTTCGCGTTCGTCGTCGGCGGCGCGGCGGCCGCCCTGCTCATCGTCTGGCTTCTCTACCTGGCGACCGGCTGAGCGTTTCGGTCCTCGCGAGTCGCGCCGGGAGCATCGAGCCCGAGCGGGCGACCTCCTCGCGCAGGTGGCGGCGCCACAGCCGCTCGATCTCCGCGATCGGCCTGTCGAACGCGAGCTCGAGGTTGCCCTGGGCGCCGTCCTTGCGCAGCCGCGAGACGAGCATGTCGGCGGCGTCGGGGCCGCCGGTATGGCGCTCGAGGAGGTCGAAGACGGTGCCGCCGAGGATGATCGCGTCGCGCGCCGAGGGCGGGAACGCCGGCGGCCCGCCCTCGCGCATGCGCCGGATCACCGCGGGGCGGAAATGCGGGGTCTGACCCGAGTAGTACTGCGCCGCGCCCTCGATCAGCCACGCCCAGCGCAGGTAGCGCGCGAAGCGCCGCGGCCCCCAGGGCGGCGGCAGCTGGTCGTTGTTGGCCGCGACGACGAGCTGGACGTAGAGGCGCTGGGCGGTCGCGCGCAGCGCCCGCTGCGAGTCCTCGCCGGCGGCGCGCCGGTCCATGCACGAGTCGTTGAGGACGTGGAGCTCGTTCGCCATCGCCCAGCCCGCCAGGTAGCGGCGGCCGGCCGGCGCGGCGGCCCAGCGCGCGGCGGGGAGGAAGGGATGCGCGGCGGCGAGCCACGCCGACGCGGGGTGGACGATGACCGTGACCTCGCCGGGCGCATCGTCGAAGCGCTCCTCGAGGTCGAGCCGCAGGTCCTCGAGCTCGTCGAGCGTGCGCTGCGCGCACTCGGCGTCATCGGCCTCGTGCCGCGCGGCGAAGCTCAGCGAATGCGTCTCGACCCAGGCCACGGGACGAGCTTACGTCAGGCCGTCCCGGTCAATGCCGAGGGCAAGCGCATTCCAGGTCCGGCCCGCGATAATGCAACCGTGGGCGGCTACGACGTGTTGGTGGTGGGCGCCGGATTCGCCGGGTCCGTCATGGCCGAGCGGATCGCGAGCCGCCTGGGGTTCAGGGTCCTCGTTATCGACCGCCGCGACCACGTCGGCGGAAACGCCCACGACCACCTCGACGATGCGGGCATACGGGTGCACCGCCACGGTCCCCACCTGTTCCACACGAACTCGGAGAGGGTCGTGCGGTACCTCTCACGCTTCACGGAATGGCAACCCTACGAGCACCGGGTGGTGGCCAGCGTCGGCGATCGCCTCGTGCCCTTTCCGATCAACGCGGACACGGTCGAGCAGCTCTACGGGCTCGCCCTCGACGAGGCCGCGATGGAGCGATTCCTCGCCGACCGCGCCGAGCCCCGCGATCGCGTCAGCACCGGCGAGGACGTGGTGGTCGGCCGGGTCGGACGCGAGCTCTACGAGACGTTCTTTCGCGGGTACTCCCGCAAGCTATGGGGCCGCGACCCCTCGCGCCTGGCCGCGACGGTCACCGGCCGCATCCCGGTGAGGACGAACCGCGACGGTCGCTACTTCACCGATTGGCACCAGGCCCTCCCGCGCGACGGCTACACGGCGATGTTCGAAAGCATGCTGGACCACCCCAACATCGAGGTGCGGCTGTCGGTGCGCTTCGAGGACGTCCGCGACGAGGTCGGGTTCCGCCACCTCGTGTACACCGGGCCGATCGACGACTTCTACGGCCGGCGGTTCGGGGCGCTCCCGTACCGCTCTCTGCGCTTCGAGTGGGAGCGCGCGGAGACTCCCGGCGGCGCGTTCGTGCAGCCCGTCGCACAGGTCAACTATCCCGACGAGGAGCGCCCGTTCACGCGCACGACCGAGTTCCGCCACCTCTACGGCCAGCACGCCGAGGTCTCGACGATCGCGAGGGAGTTTCCGAGCGACCGGGGCGAGCCGTATTACCCGATCCCCGCCCCGGAGAACCAGGCGCTCTATCGCCGCTACGAGCGCCTCGCCGCCACCGACGAGGAGGTGACCTTCGTGGGGCGCCTCGCCCGCTACCAGTACCTGAACATGGACCAGGTCGTGGCGCAGGCGCTGGCGACGTTCAGGCGGTCCGCCGCAAGCCTCGCAGCGCTGCCGCGGCGCGCCGCAGCGGTCCGGTGATGCGCCAGCTGAGGGTGCCGGTGTAGTAGGCGATCCTCCCCTCGAGCTCGGCGCATCGCTCCTCGAGCGCGGCGATCGCGGGGTCGACGCGTGGGGGAGGTGCGGGAGGGAGCCAGCGCCGCGGGATGTCCAGGTCGCCGTGGTCGACAGCGCCCGGCAGCCAGTCGAGGTAGGCGTCGGCGTCGCGGCCGGGGACATCGTTGAACGACTCATAGACCCACCTCTCGCGCGTATGCAGGCCAACGAGATACCGCGACACGGGGCGGGAGCCGGGCGGCGCCTCGGCCGGCTCGCCGAGCCATCTCAGCCAAGCCTCGGCGTCGCCGCTCCGCAGCGGGTTGGGCGGGGCCGGGCCGCGCCCGGCCTCGTGCTGCAGAAGCGCCTCCGCATAGGCGGCGCGCATGATCGGGTCCACGCGAACGCCGCCGGGCAGGACGTCGAAGGGGCTGACGTCCGCCTGGGCTTCCTCATGGCCCGCGGCCATTATCCGCTTCGCGTAGTCGCCGCAGAGCCGCAGCGCCCCGGGGCGCTCGCCAGGCCGGGGGAACACCGCCGCGATGTACCTGTCGCCGCTGAGCAGCTCCGGGCGCGCTGGATCGAAGGTGATGTAGTGGAAGCACCGCACGGGCGCGCCGCGAAGCTCGGGCCGGCCCGTGTTCCATGTCACGTCGCCGTCGTGGAGGTCGAAGCCGTTGACGTTCCAGCCGGACTCCCGCAACACGTGGCCGTCGAACAGGGTCGGCGCGAGCGTCGTCCATCCCTGCTCCTGGAAGAGGCCGCGGTCGGGCTCGAGCAGGCAGTAGCGCGCGACGCGCGCCCGCCACCACTCCAGGAACGGCTGCGCCGCTCGATCGGCGGCCATCACGCCGGTGTTGTAGGTCCCGGAGAGGATCGCCATCTGGTCCGGCCCCACCGCGTTGCGCATCCGCGGCGCCCGCGCCGCCATCGGCGGATAGCGATCGGGCGTCGGATGCGGGGTCACACAGTGAGGAGTGAAGACGAGGCCGTGCAGGCGAGCCAGCTCCGCGAGCGGCGAGAGATCGCCGTACACGCACACGTCGCCGTCGAGCAGGACGGTGGTGTTCCCGCGCTTGACCATGTGCTCGAGGAGGAACACCTTCATCGCGCACGACAGCTCCTTGACCGTGTAGCTCATCGCCATCCGGTCGAACTCGTCGGCGCCGATCCCGATGTCCGCGGGCCGCAGCTCCTCGACGCCCTCCCCGACGCTGCGCTCCCCGTCCGGGTCGTCGGGGATGAAGACGACGAAGCGGCCGCCGGGGTGATGCTCGAGGAACGACCGCGCGAGCACCCGGGCGAACGCAAGGAACCGCCGCGAGGCGACGGTGCAGGCGGCGAAGTCCTTGCCGGCCGTCGACACGCGCCGCAGCATACGGCGCGCGGGCGCTAGCGGTGGTTGAAGATCTCGACGACCTGCTGGAAGGTCGGACGGTTGATCCAGTGGATGAACGGCTGCTCGACCAGGCCCACGGGGCGGAACTCGATCGCGTCGTGGCACCACTGGTTGTCGCCGCCGGTGCAGCCCTCGACGGCGGGATAGAGCTCGGACGGCGGCGTCGCCAGCGCCGCCTGCAGCGAGACGAGCAGCGCCTCGCGGCACCTGCCCAGCTTCCCGCCGCCGCAGTAGATCCTCGAGTAGCGCCCTCTGACGGCCTTCTTGCCCTTCTTCGAGGCCGCCGCCTTGGCGCCGCCCTTGTGCTTTCCCTTGCGCTTCTTCTTCGAAAGGATCGTGCGCAGGTCCTTCGAGACGTAGCCCCACCAGCCGTCCTGCCACGCGGAGCCGAGATGGTGCTCGCGGTTGGGGTCGTCGAACGGCAGCATGTCCTCGACCGCCCCGAAGAGCTGGTTGCCGAGTGCCGGCCTGAACTCGGCCTCGACCCACCCCGGCCACCAGGCGTCCATGATCCGGATCGCCTCGGCGTCGTCGAAGACCCCGTCGGCGTTGGCGTCGCGGCGATGGGCTCCGGAGTTGACCCACGCGGTCAGCACGTCGATCGCGTTGCGCAGCTGGGCGTTCTCGACGGGGCCGCCCTTGCGGATGACCTTGAGCGCGAGCGGCAGGACGGACGCTCCGCGCAGGTCAACCGTGCCGGCGTCCTCCATCGCGCTGACCAACTCGCCCGGCGACATCGTCTCCGACCCCGCGATCCCGGCCTGGATGCGGCTGTCGAGGGACTCGACCCGGTACACGGAGCCGTAGCCGAAGTTGCCGTCGGCGGCGCTGAACTTCGGCGCCTGCTTGTTGTTCCAGCTCGACAGGTACTGCTGGTCGATCACCTGCGGGTGCTGGTCGCAGGGCATCTTGTCGGTCTCGTTGAGCTCCGGGTTGAAGTTCTGCCACTCGTGGTCGCCCATCGTCGGGAAGTTGGGGTTGACCTTCGGCGCCCGCACCGGGTTCTTGCCGGAGTTGAAGTAGGCGATGTGCTGGTTGTCGATGTAGAACCAGTTGAACGTGTAGTCGATCCGGCACGCGGCCTGCATGAAGCTCTGCGGCGAGTTGACCTTGTCGGGGTTGTTGAAGTCCGAGAAGCCGAGCGCCGAGTCGACCTCGTGGAAGTACGTGGCGCGGAGCTTCGCGTAGGCGTAGGGCTCGCCACCGATCACGGTCCGGTGGGTGACGATCCCGAGCGGCGTTCGCAGCGCGCGCAGGGTCTCGCAGCCGGCCGGCGTCGAGTCGGCGAAGGTCGGGGTCCAGCAGTTCTCGCGCTCGAGCACCTCGAACGGATGGCAGGCGCCCCTGTAGACGTAGTTCTGCGACTGCACCGAGGGCCTCGAGCCGTCCTGCTCGCAGAGCGGCAGCGCGAACGTGTCGGTGATGTCCTGGCCGGCGGACGTCGCGCTCCACGAGTAGTCGACGCCACGGCCGAGCTGGACGAAGAGGTTGGTGCCGAGGAAGGCCGACCCGCGGGCGTCGATGGCGGGGCCCTCATTGGTCGCCGGCGCGTGGATGTCCTGCTCCATGAGGATCTGGGGGGAGAAGTAGGCGACCTGGGGGCCGAAGACCGCGATCGGATGGCCCGAGGCCGACTCGGAGCCCGAGACGAGCAGGGCGTTGGAGGCCGAGTTCATCGTCCGGAAAGGCTCGAGCAGATCGGGCAGGCTGGGGGCCGGGGCGTCGCCGCTCTGGGAGACGACGAGCGGCTCGGACTGCGTGGTGCCGGGGTCGGGCAGCGCCAGCCCCCGTGTCTTGCGCGCCTTGCGCGGCCCGATCCCGTACGGGAAAGCCTGCGAGTGGACGGTCGTGTCGGCCTCGGGGTCGTTCTGGCTGCGGAAGTCCGCCCACACGCGCTTGCCCTGCTTGCGCCCGAACTGCTGCTTGGCCTCCTCGAGCACGAGCGCCGAGCCGACCTCGCCGCCGCCGCCCTTGCCGAAGATCCCAGCGACGAGCGAGGCGGTCGAGATCACGTCGGTGACCTTCCACGGGTCGGGGCCCTGGGGCTGGCCGAGCGCCGGGTACTCGATCGGCATCTCCGCGGCCGAGACCGACCTGATCTCGGCGATGTACTGGTTGATGCCGTCGACGTAGGCCTCGACGTCGTCCTGGAGCTGCGCGCCGTCGGCGCCGTAGACGTCGTCGCCGAGGTCGTACTGCAGCTGGAGCTCCTCCTCGTTGTAGGGCGTGCTGCGCCAAACGTCACGGTCCATGCCGACGTTGGCCCCGCCCGCGAACGCGGAGAGGTTGCCGCGCCCCGCGTGACGAAGCGCGTCCATGAAGAAGAGGCGGTCCTCGGCCGAGGCGTAGCCGGCGCCGAACATCGCTCCTGGGCGCGTCTCGCCCGTTATGTGGGGGACGCCGTACTCGTCGCGCTGGATCGTGACCTTCTCGCACGCGTCCGACTGGGGCGCGGTCGGCAGGATGCAGAGCGGGGTGTACGTGCGGGTGACGTTGCCGGGCCGCACGCCGAAGCTCGCGTCCTTGAAGAAGTTGTCTATCTGCGAGTCCGGCAGCCCCGGCGTCGCGTACACCAGATCCTCGTACATCTGGAGCTGGTCGTCGGTGAACGGCGGCTGCTGGCCGCCGCCGAGGAAGCCCGCGGCCTCGACGGCGTTGACGTTCTGTCCCTGGCCCGGCGGGAGGATGTTGCGAAAGCCCCCGACGTCGTTCTGCTGGTAGCCGATCGGGGCCGGGGCGGCCTGCGCCGGGGCGGAGGCGACGGCCAGCGCGGCGATCGCCGAGACGACGGCGAGGACGCGGCTCTGGGCTCTGCTCTGCTGCTGCAACCAGCATGTGCCGTTAGTTGCGCTCAGCCGGCCCGCTGTTGGCCGGCGCGCCAGTCTAAACCGAGAACGACGCCCCCACGCGCGGGTTCCGACCGCGGGCTCAGGACCGCTCGGCGGCCCTGTCGCGCTCGTAGGCGAGCTCGCTGCGGATCCCGAGGGCGCCGAGCGCTTCGTGCGCGGCGTCGAGGCCGGGCGCGGCGCGCACCGTGCGCGCCAGAGGCAGCACCCGCTCGACGGCGCCTCGAAGCTCGAAGAAGAAGGTCAGCGCGCCGACGGGGCCGAGGCGCACGTGGCGGCGGCCCTCGCGGATAGGGACGTCGCCGGTCTCGCCGAGCGCGCAGCGCACGGCCTGGAGGCTCGCCTCGGTGGGGACGACGCGAGCCGCGTCCTCGAGCTCGGCGGCGACGTCCTGCGGCATTCCCCAGGCGCCGAGCCAGGCGCCGGCGGACGCGAGGTCGGCGATCCTCGCGAGGACCTCGTCGACGGTCAGCTCTCCGTCGCACCCAGCGCCGAAGACCGCCCCGAGCGGCTCGACGCGGTCGGCGGCGAGGTCCCCGGCGGCGAGCATCACGGCGTCGCACAGCGGGCTCGCGAGCCCGGGCTCGGTTCCGCGCGCGATCGCGTCGCCGCCCACGTCGGTGTAGATCGCGAGGTCGCAGCCGAGCTCGGAGGCGGCGGCCGCGACTCCGTCAGCGGCCGTGACGGGGCCGGCGCTGACGTCGATGAGCACGGTCTCGCGTCCGAGGTGCGCCGCCATCGCGCCCTCCGAGACGGCGGCGCCGTCCTCGGCGCGCGTCTCGGCGCCGGCGAGCATGGCGCCCTCGGCGATGCGGCGCCCGCCGCTTATCTGGTCGAGCGGCCTCGGGCCGGGGCGGGGGTCGACGACGAAGCGCTCCCAGGCGACCCCGCCGAGCTCGAAGGGCGTCCCCAGCGACTCGCACATCCGCGCCACCGCGAGCGCGCCGACGACGTCCCCGCCCCCGCCGATTCCGAGCACGAGCGCGCGCTCGGCGCGCGAGATGACCTCGAGAGCGGCGCGGGGGTTGCTCAGGCGGGGACCGGCTCGGCCTGCTCGGCGATCTCGCGGATCGCGGCGCCGGCGCGGACGAATTCCTCGTCGGCCATCACCGGAGTGCCCTCGAAGGGCAGGTCACGGTCGATCTCGACCCACGAATGACAGCCGTGGTACTCGTCGCGCACGCGCACGGTGACCGGCCGCGGGATGCGGTGCACCCTCAGCAGCAGGACGTGGAGCGGGTGGCGCGGCTTCCAGCGCAGGCGCTTGATCGCGTAGTCGGGGGTCCAGACGTGGAACGGGCTGAGGCCCTCCACCACACGCGGATCGTCGGTCTCGTAGTGGCCGGAGACCTCGGCCCAGGCGCGGATGCGCACGCGGTCGGGCTGGGGGATGCCGCCATCCTGGATCAGGGACCTCGGCGGCGGCTCCTCGTCGGGCCACACGCCCTCCTCGAGCGCTCGCCGCAGCTCGGGGTGGTGCGACTCGCGCACGAGGTCGTTGCGCTGGTGGTCGAAGGTGGGGTAGAGGAAGAACTGCTCGTGCTCGAGCTCGAAGTGCTTGTCCTCCTCGCGGATCCCGCCCTTGCGCAGGGATACGAGTTGCTCGCCCTCGGACAGGGCACGGACCGTTACAGCCCACTCTTTCAAGGCAATCGGCATATTCGGGGAAAGACCTACCTGACTCTTCGGGGGAAGATGAACGTCGTCCCGGGGGTGCGAATGGCCCCCGGAGGGGGCGTTCAAGCCCGGTTGAGGCCGGGGATTCTAATCGGATATTCGAAAATCGCAAGCCCCCGGGCACTGTTTTGCCGCACGGGAGCACCTCGCAGCGACCTTTTACATGTCCTTGTGCCTCATGTAGCGATCTTGCGCTTCGGCGATCGCCTCCGAGAGTGCCAGCGGCGTCACGGGCTTCCCAGCCCGCCGCCGCCCGGCGTCTCGATTCGCAGCCGGTCGCCCTCGGCGAGCTTGCCGTCGGCCTTCGACGGCAGCTCCTCGCCGTTGAGCAGGTTGCGCCCGCGCTCGCCGTCGCCGCCGCCGTCGCGGCCCCTCGGGGCGTGGCGGCGGCGCTCGCTGATCAGGGTGAAGCTCATCGGCTCCAGCGCCTCGATCTCGCGCGCCATCCCGTCCCCGCCCGGCTGCGCCCCGTCCCCGCCGCTTCCGCGGCGGATCGAGAGCTCGCGCACGCGCAGCGGGAACTCGGTCTCGAGCGCCTCGGTCGGCGTGTTGAGCGTGTTCGACATCGCGACGTGCACGGCGCTCGGCCCCGGGGCGCCGGGACACGCGCCCTGGCCTCCGCCGAGCGTCTCGTAGTAGGTGAACGCGTCGCCGGCGAGCGTGAGGTTGTTCATCGTCCCCTGTCCCTGCGCCGGGGCGGGTGTCGCCTGCCCCAGCGCCGAGATGACGAGGTCGGCCACGCGGCTCGAGGTCTCGACGTTGCCCGCCGCGACCGCGGCGGGGGCGCGCGCGTTGAGCAGGCATCCCTCCGGAGCGACGACCTCGACCGGGCGGTGGGCGCCGGCCGACGGCGGCGCGTCGGGGTCGGTCAGCACCCGCACGGCGAAGTAAGAGGCGGAAAGCGTCACGGGCAGGGGGCAGTTGAGGTTGCCGTCGACCTGGTCGTCGGTGCCCGTGAAGTCGAGGACCAGGCGCTCGCCGTCGAGCGTCGCCTTGACGCGCAGGGTCAGGTCGCGCTCGCTCGCCCGCGGCGTCGTCCTCGAGCACGTCGCTCGCCTCGTAGGCGCCGTCGGGCAGCGCGCCGAGCGCCGAGCGCGTGCGCCGCTCGGCGTAGTCGAGGATCGCCTCCATCCCGGAGCGCAGGCTGTCGCCGCCGTCGCGCTCGGCCAGCTCGAGCAGGCGGCGCTCGCCGACGAGGTTGGCGGCGCGCTGTGCGCGCAGGTCGGCGAGCCGCTGGCGCGGGTTGCGCATCCGCCGCGCCAGCTCCTCGAGCTCGCGCGAGCCGACGCGCGTCGGCGGGATGACGACCCCCTCGTCCTCGAGCTTCGTCGAGTGGGCGGGCATGCCGGCGGGCGTCGGCCCTCCGACGTCGGCGTGGTGGGCACGGCTCGCGGCGAACCCGAGGAGGCCGTCGTCGGCGAAGACGGGGGAGATGAGGGTGATGTCGGGGAGGTGGGTGCCGCCGCGGTAGGGGTCGTTGAGGATCCACAGGTCCCCGGGGTGCTGCTCGGAGTCGAGGACCGCCTTCACCGCCTCGGGCATCGAGCCGAGGTGCACGGGGATGTGCTCGGCCTGCATGACGAGCTCGCCGCCGCGGTCGAAGAGCGCCGTCGAGCAGTCGCGGCGCTCCTTGATGTTGGCCGAGAAGGCCGAGCGCACGAGCACGGCGCCCATCTCGTCGCAGGCGGCGCGCAGCGCTCCGACGAGCACCTGGAGCGTCACCGGGTCGAGGCGTGGGCGCCCCGCTCATGCGCCGCTCCGCGCCGCGATCGTCCCCATGTCATCCACCTCGGCGCTCCATCCGGGACCGAGCACGAGCGTCGCCTCGGGCAGCTCGAAGACGCAGGGCCCCTCGGCGCGCTCGCCCGCCGAAGGCTCGCCGCGCAGGACCTCGGTCTCGAGCCACTCGCCCGCGAACATCGCCCTCCTCGTGCCGCGCTCGAGGCGGCCCTCCGGCGCCGCGGCCGGCCGCGGGTCGGGCCCTTTGACGACGACGCCGACGCGGATGTTCACCAGCTCGACCTCGGCGTCGTCGTCGCGGTAGCCGAACTCGCGCTCGTGCTCGGCGGCGAAGTGCTCGGCGAGCTCGCCGGGGTCCGGCTCCTCCGGCCCCGGCACCCCGAGCTCGAAGGCCTGGCCGCGGTAGCGCATCTCGTAGACGACCTCGACCGCGGCGTCCTCGAGGCCCTCGCCGGCGGCGCGGCGAAGCTCGGTCACCGCGTCGCGGATCCGCCCGGCCTCCAGCTCGTCGCCGCTCAGCAGGACGGTGCGCGCCGTGTCGCGGCGGCGGTCGGAGGCGATCAGCCCGAGCGCCGACAGCACGCCGCTCGCGCGCGGGCAGAGGATGCGCCCGATGTCGAGCTCCGCGGCGAGGGCGGCGGCGTGCATCGGGCCCGCGCCGCCGAACGGCATCAGGGCGTACTCGCGCGGGATCGACCCCGCGCTCGACCGTCACGACGCGCAGCGCGCGCGCCATCTCCTGGTTGGCGACGCGGACGATCCCCTCGGCCGCCTCGAGCTCGCCCAGACCGAGCTGCGAGCCCAGCTCGGCGATCGCGCGGCGCGCCGCCTCGGCGTCCATCTCCACGCCCCCCGCGAGGGTCGAGTCGGCGGCGAGGTAGCCGAGCAGCAGGTTGGCGTCGGTGACCGTGGGCTCGGTGCCTCCGCGTCCGTAGCAGGCGGGGCCGGGCTGCGAGCCCGCCGAGCGCGGCCCGACGCGCAGCGCTCCGCCCGAGTCGCGCCAGCCGACCGACCCGCCGCCCGCGCCGACGGTGTGGACGTCGACCATCGGCAGCTGCAGCACCCTGCCGCCGATCTCGCGCGAGTCGGTGCGCCGCACGGCGCCGCCGTCGACCACGCAGACGTCGCAGGAGGTGCCGCCCATGTCGATCCCCAGCGCGTCGCCGTCGCCGCACAGCCGCGCCAGGTGGCCGGCGCCGACGGCCCCGCCGGCGGGGCCCGAGAGCACGCTCCAGGCGCCGGCGCGCGCCGCCTCGGCGAGCGGGGCGACGCCGCCCGAGGACTGCATCACGAGCGGCTCGGGGAGCCCGCGCGCCGACGCGCTCTCGGCGAGCCGCGACAGGTAGGCGCCGAGCAGCGGGGAGAGGTAGGCGTCGATCGTCGTCGTCGACCAGCGCTCGTATTCGCGGAACTGGGCCAGGACCTCGTGCGAGGCCGAGACGTGGACGCCGGGAAGCGCTTCGCGCAGGCGCCCGGCGATCGCGGCCTCGTGCGCGGGCTCGAGGTAGGAGAACAGCAGGCAGACCGCGACCGACTCGGCGCCCCCGTCGCGAAGGCTCTGCGCAAGCTCGTCGGCCCAGCCCTCGGGAAGCTCGTCGATCACCCCGCCCGGGCCCACACGCTCCGGCACGCCGAAGCGCAGGTCCTCCGCGGGGAGCGGGGCCGGCTTGGGCGCGCAGAGGTGATAGAGGCTGGGGCGGTTCTGGCGCCCGATCTCGAGCACGTCCTCGAAGCCCTTGGTGGCGACGAGGGCCGTGCGCGCGCCGCGCTCCTCGAGCAGCGCGTTGGTGCCGACCGTCATCCCGTGGGCGAACCCGTCGACGGAGCCGGCGTCGGAGCCGGCGGCGGCGAGCACGGCCTCGACGGCGTCGATCACGCCGCGCGACTGGTCGCCGGGAGTCGTCGGGGCCTTGGCGGTGTGGAGCTCGCGGCCGTCGAAGAGCACCGCGTCGGTGAATGTCCCGCCAACGTCGACGCCGAGCAGCATTCAGGGCAAGCTACCGCTCGACGCCGGGCGGGCAGGGCCGAGGCCCCGCCGCGATGCGGTGCTGGTTCGGTTGGCTAGGCGGCGGCGCCGACGGGATCGCCCGAGTCGGGCGGCCCCTCGAGGACGCTGACGTCGTTCTCGATCCCCTCGAGGCCCTCCTCGAGGTGCTTGTGCGACGGGCAGTAGTCGCGGCCGGGCAGCGGGGTCCGCCGGCACGGCGTTCCCTTGCGCGTGTGCGCCCTGCATTCGCTCGGCTGGCCGTCGAGCCCGACGCGGCCCTCGGGCAGCTTTTCGAGGAACTCGATCGCGAGCTTCACGTTGCGGTCGATGACGCGGAAGGCACGATCCTGCTCGTGGATCGGGAACAGCATCCGCACCTCGCTGAACAGCGACCGCGAGGGATGCGCGAAATAACGGCGGTCGTAGGCGAGCCTTCGCATCGCCGCCTCGCACGACTCGAGCAGGCGCTGGCGGTTGGTCACGACGGCGCCGACGTGATGGCCGTTGCCATTGCCGTTGCCGTTCGCGTGGGTCTCGTGGCTCCCGTTTGCGTCGGAGCCGTTGGTGCCGTTGCTGCCGTTGGTGGTGTGGTGGCCCTTGGAGTGCCCGTTGGTGGCTTCCGGGCCGCTGGCGCTGTCCTTGATCACATAGGGCGCCAGGTCCTTGTAGATCGAGCGGCTGAACCTGTACATCTCTCCTTTTTGCCCCTTTCCGGCCCTCGGGAATCCATCCGAGGGGTTCTGCGGTGCGCGAGTATCCAACACGCCCATTTAGAAGAAAGAGCGGTGTGTTAAGGGCTCATTAACGGCTTAGATCCAGCGCTCCGCGCGCACGTCGCCGCCGGGCCCGACGACGAAGTGGACGCCGTCGAGCGCCGGGTCGGGGCGCGGGAAGTCGGCGCGCCTGTGGGCGCCGCGGGACTCGCGCCGCGCGAGCGCGTTGGCGGCGATCAGCCGCGCGAGCGGATAGGGGTCGCCGAGCAGGCTCTCCAGGGCCTCGGGCGTGCGCCGCGGGCCGGCGTTGACCCACATCGCCCCGCGGGTCGCTTCCGTGGGCGGCTCGAATCTGCGTGAGGGCAGCGCCGGCCGCGGACCCGCGGCTTCGGCCAATGCGGCCTCGGCGGCGCGGGCGCCGAAGACGAAGCACTCGCTGAGCGAGTTCGACGCCAGCCGGTTGGCGCCGTGCACGCCTGTGCACGCGGACTCGCCGACGGCGTAGAGCCCGGGCAGCGTCGAGCGCCCCTCGAGGTCGGTGACGATCCCGCCCATCAGATAGTGGGCGGCGGGCGCGACCGGGACGGGCTCTGTGGTCGGCTCGATTCCCGCGTCGCGCAGCATCGCGGCGACGTTCGGAAAGCGGGCGGGGTCGATGCCGCGCATGTCGAGCCACACGCATTCGGCGTCGTCGGCGGCCATGCGGTCGATCACCGCCATCGTCACCTGGTCGCGCGGCGCGAGCTCGTCGGTGAAGCGGCGGCCCGCGGCGTCGAGCAGGGCCGCGCCCTCGCCGCGTATCGCCTCGGTGAGAAGCGAGCCATCGTGCCGGTCGCCGGGCAGCGCCAGGGCGGTCGGGTGGAACTGGCAGAACTCGAGGTCGGCGAGATCGGCGCCCGCCATGTGCGCGAGGACCGGGCCGGCCCCGATCGCGCCCCAGGGGTTGGAGCTGCGCTGCCACAGCGCAGCCGCTCCCCCCGTCGCGAGCACCGTCGCCGCGGCGGCGATCGCGCCGCGGTCGGTGACGACGCCGGCGCAGCGGGCGCCGTCGCTCCACAGCGCCTCCGCCGAGGTGCCCTCCATGACCTCGATCCCGGGATGCGCCGACACGAGCTCGGCGAGGCGGCTGGTCAGTGCGCGGCCGGTCTCGCTGCCGCCCGCGTGGACGATGCGCCGCGCCGAGTGGCCTCCCTCGAGGCCGAGCGCGAGGCTGCCGTCGGCCTCGGTGTCGAAGCGGACTCCGAGCCTGCGCAGCGCGCCCACCGCGCCCGGGGACTCATGCGCGAGGACCTCGACCGCCGACGGGCGGCACGTCCCGCGCCCGGCGTCGAGGGTGTCCTGCGCGTGGCGTTCGGGGGAGTCGTCGGCGGCCAGCGACGCGGCGAGCCCGCCCTGGGCCCAGAAGCTCGCGCTCTCGGCGAGCGGCTTGCGCGACACGAGCACAACACGCGCTCCGCGCTCGGCGGCCTCGAACGAGACGTAGAGGCCGGCCGCGCCGCCGCCGACCACGGCGACGTCGTACTCGGATGTGGTCACTTCACTTGCCAGGGCGGGGTTACGGTAATGGCCAGGTGCCTCTCTACGTCCACCACCCGTCCTCGCTCGAGCACGACACGGGCCCGCATCCCGAGAACGCCAACCGCGTGCGCGCGATCGAAGCCGCGCTCGAGCGCGCGGGCTGGCTCGGTCTCGAGCGGGTCGAGGCGCCGGCGGCGACGCGCGACCAGCTGCTGCGCGTGCACCCCGCCGAGCACGTCGAGCGAATCCGCCGTCTCAGCGAGGACGGCGGCGGCATGATCGACATGGACACCGTTGTCAGCGCCGGGTCCTACGCGGCGGCGCTGCACGCCGCCGGCGGCGCGGTCCACGCGGTCGACCGGCTGCTCGGTGACGGCGCCGGCTTTGCATTCGGCGGGCTGCGACCTCCGGGCCATCACGCCGAGACCACCACGGCGATGGGCTTCTGCCTCTTCAACAACGTCGCCGTCGCGGCTCGCCACGCGATCGCCAGCACGCACATCGAGCGGGTGCTCGTCCTCGACTGGGACGTCCACCACGGAAACGGTACGCAGGAGATCTTCTACGACTCCCCCGAGGTGCTCTACGCGAGCATCCACCAGAGCCCGCTCTATCCCGGCACCGGCGCGGCGTCCGAGACCGGGGCGGGGGAGGGCGAGGGCTACACCGTCAACCTCCCCGTCCCGCCGGGGTCGGGCCCGGCCGAGTTCCTCGCGCTGGTCGAGCACGTGGTCGCGCCGGTGGCGCGCGAGTATCGCCCCGGGCTGATCGCGTTGTCGGCGGGCTACGACGCGCACCGCGCCGACCCGCTTGCCGAGTGCATGCTCGACGAAGGGACGTACGGCGCGATGGCGGCGACGATGCGCGACCTCGGGGCCGAGCTAGGGGCGCCGGTGCTCGTCTGTCTCGAGGGCGGCTACGACCTCGGCGCGCTCGCGGCGTCGGTCGTCGCGACGCTTTCGGCGCTGGGCGGCTCCGAAGCCTCGCCCTCCGTGGACCCCGGCCCGGCCGCCGCCCACCGCGAGCGCCTCGCCGAGCACTGGCCGGCGCTCAAACGGTAAGCCGGAGCTTTACCTCGGCGAGGAAGGCGCGCGGGAAACCGGGGAGGTCGTCGAGCTCGTCGAGCGAGCCGAACCCGCCCTCGCCCTCGCGGTGGCTGATGACCCGGTTCGCCTGCGCGGCGGACATGCCGAGCCCGCGCAGGTCGTCGAAGCTCGCGGCGTTGACGTCGATCGGCGCATCGGCGGCCTCCGGCGCATCGGCGGCCTCCGGCGCGTCGGCGTCGGACGCCTCGGCGTCGGGCGCGGAGTCCTCCGCGTCCGCGGGCTCGTCCTCCTCGTCGCGGCGACCGACGAGCCCGAGCGTCCAGCGCCGCTCGCGCTTCGGCTTCTTGGTGCGCTCGGCCGCGCGCTCGCGCTCGGCCGCGCGCGCCGCGCGCTCGGCGGCGCTCAGTCCGGAGTCTTCCTCCTCGGTGGCCTCGGGAGGCGGGGCCTGCGCGGTTCCCTGGGGCGGTGTGTAGCCGGTGCCGACCTGCGCCTCGCGCGCGCGCTCCTCGGCCTCGCGGGCGTGCGCCTCGGCCTCGCCGAGCCGCGCGCCGAGCTCCTCGACGCGGCTGTCCTGATCGCGCTCCACCGCCCGTCCCGCGTCGGCCTCGACCTGGCGCAGCCGCTGCTCGGCCGCGGCGGCGCGGTCCTGGGCCTCCTCGAGCTGACGGCTCGTCACCCCGAGCTCGGCCTCGAGGCGTGAGATCTCCTCGCGCTGCGCGCCCTCCGCCGTCTCGACGGCGCCGCGGCCCTCCTGCTCGGCCGCCTCACGGGCCTCGGCGCGAGCGCGCTCGGCGGCCCGCTGAGACTCGGCCTCGACCTTGGCGACCTCGGCGCGCATTCGCTCCTCCGCCTCGGCGGCGGCGCGCTGCTCGGCCTCGGCTACGGCCTCGCGAAGCTTGGACTTCATCTCGCGCTGTCCGTCGCGGCGCAGCCGGTCGGACTGGTCGCGCAGCCACGCGGAGGCGGCGTTGCGCACCTCGAGCTCCTGGCTCGCCGTGGCCGCCTCGAGGCTGCGCGCACGCTCCTCTGCCTCCTGGGCGCGGCGCTCCGCCTCGGCCGCGGCCTGGGCGCGAGCGGCGACCTCCTCGTCGAGCGTCTTCTGCAGCTCCGCGACCTTCTCTTCGGCCTCCCTCTCCGTGACCTCGAGGCCGCGGCGGGCTCGCCTCCTCGCCTCCTCGGTCGCGGCCGCCACCCGCGCCTCGACCCCCTCCTGCGCGCGCTCGAGCTCCTCCTCGCGCTCGGCGATGCGGGCCTTGGCGGCCTGCTTGGCGGCCTCGCGGGCGCGCTCGGTCTCGGCGGTGATGCGCTCCTGGGCATGCTCGCGCAGGCGCTCGGTCTCCTCGCCGAGCTTCTCTTCGGCGGCCGCCAGGCGCTCGGTCGCCGCGGCGGCGCGGCGCTCGATCTCCTCCAGCCGCTGGTCCGAGCTCTCGAGGACCTGGGTCTTCTCGGCGCGCAGCTCCTCGATCTCGCGCTCGCGAGCGACCAGCTCCGCGGCGAAGCGCTCCTCGGCGGCCTTGCGCGCCGCCTCGACCTCGCGCGTCGTGCGCTCGTCGGCCTCGTTGCGGACCCGGATCAGCTCCGCCCGCGCCGCCTCCCTGGCCTCGACCATGGCCCGCTCGCGGATCTCGCGGCGCGTCGTCTCGGCTGACTGAAGCGCGCGCTCCTCGAGCTCGCGCCGCGCCTCCTCGGTCGCCTCGGCGGCGCGCCGCTCTGCGTCGGCTCGGGCGCGCTCCTCGGCGGCGCGGCGGCCGCGCTCTTCCGCCTCGCGCACCTGCTCCTCGAAGTCGCCCTGGAGCAGCTCGAGCTCGCGGCTCAGCTCCTCGGTCTCCTCGCGCACGCGCCGCTCCACGTCCTCGCGGGCCTTGCGCTCGCCCTCGGCCTGGGCGCGCTTGGCCTCCGTCGCCCTGGTCTCGGCCTGCTGGAGCTGGTCGAGCGCGTTGCGGAGCGCCTCGGCGGACGCGGCGTCGCCGCCGGCGGCGGCGAAGCGGAGGCGGCCGCCTCGGCCGCGCGAAGCCGCTCCTCGGCATCGGCGCGCAGCTTCTCCTCGAGCTCGCGGCGCTGCTCGCTCAACTCGTCTCGGGCGCGCTTCTCCGCCTCGCGCTTGATCGTCCGCATCTGCTCGCGCAGCCAGGCGCCGGCGGCCTCGCGCGCGTCGGCCTCGACCTTGTCGCGCTCCTCGACCATCCTCTCGACGTCGGCCTCGGCCTTCGAAGCGCGCTCCTCCGCCGCGCGAATGCGCACCTCCGTCTCGCCGGGGTCGGTCTCGGCCGAGCTGCTGCTCGGCGAGGGTGAGGCGCTTCCTCCGCCTTGCGCGCGCGCTCCTCGGCGTGCTTGAGGCGGTCGCGCGTGTCGCGGATCATCCCCGCCGACTCGAGCCGGCCGCGCTCGGTCGCCTCGCGCAGCCGCTCCTCGATCTGCTGGGCGCCCGCCGCCTCGCGCTGCGCGACGACGGCGCGCGCCTCGGCCTCGCGCAGGCTGCTCTCGAGCTCGGGCGCCTCCGACTGGGATCGCTCCTCGGCCTCGCGCAGCCGCGACTCCAGCTCGACGGCCGACGCGGTCGCCTCCTGGGCGCGCTGCTCGGCGGCCTGGGCGCGGCTCTCGGCGGCGCTCGAGGCGGTCCTCGATCTCGGCCAGCATGCTCGCCGACTCGTGCTTGGCGCGCTCGAGGTCCTCCTCGAGGGCGGTGATCTCGCCGATCGCCCGCAGCTCGGCGCTCTGCGCCGCCTCCTCGGCCGCTATGCGGATGCGCTCCGTGGTGTCGCCCCGGCGCTCGCCGGGCTGCTCCTGCGGAGGCGCCGCGGTCGCGGTGTCCTGGCCCTCGGCGCCCTGGGCGTGGCCGGGCTGCTCGCGGGCCTCGCTCTCCGCTCGAACCTCGGTCGCAGGGTCGGGCTGCGGGGCCGGGGGGTTTTCGGGCTCGACGACGGGCACCCCGTCGGGTGACGTCTGCGGTTCCTCCTCCTTGCGCCCCCGGCCGAAAAGACGTCGGCGTGCCATCCGCTCGCAGTCTGTCGAAAACCGCGGCGGAGCGCGAGTCCGCGGCCTGCTCAGCCGCCGACGTAGTCCACGTGCCACCACTCGCCGGGGCCGTGGACCTTCGACCAGCCGTACTTCCAGCCGATCTGGTCGATCACCCAGCGCATCTCGGGAGTCTCGACGTCGACCGCGGTGCCGAGCTCGTGTGAGGACGTCCCCGGCGGGTTGGCGGGCGCGCCGGTGCCGGCGAGGTACGCCTCGTAGAGAGAGGCCTGCTGCTCGTAGGTGCGGTAGGCCGACAGTGTGCCGCCCGGATAGATGTCGACCCCGTAGAGCTCGAGCGACTCCGCCCGCATCGCGTTCCACGATTGCGCCGCTGCCGGGGTGAGGTGCAGGTCACCGTACGGCGAGGGAATGTGGCCCATCCCGGGGGCGGGAGCGATCTCGCCGGTCGAAATGGGCGGGGCGGATGCCGACTCGAGACTCTCGCCGCCGGTGGCGAGCGCCGGAGGCGAGGCCGCGGCGGTCCCGCTCCCCAGCGCGGCGGCGCCCTCGTCGACGGTCGGAACCTGGATCGTCGTCCCTTCGATCAGCGACGCATCCTCGGGCAGCCCGTTGTAGACGGCCACGGTCCGGGTCGTCAGGTTGTTGGCGGCCGAGATCGACCACAGCGTCTCGCCCGGGGCGACGACGTGAGGCAGCGACGCCCCGGCACTCGGACAGGCGATCAGCGCGGCCGCGATGGCCGCAAGTCCGGCTATGACCCCGTTCCCCCCGGTGCGTCGCTTCGACATCGGGCTCCTCTCCATTGGGCTCGCGCCCCTGTGGCCGGTTCTTCGCCCGCCCCGGGGAGATCCCTATGAGCGGCGAGCGCTGCAAGCGCGGCCCAGCCGAGGTGCGATGCGGTCCGACGGACGCTCACTTTCGTTACCCGCGCGCCTTGTTCGGCGCGAGCTCGCGCTCCAAGGTCGCACAGACAGCGACCCAACGGAAAGGAGCGCAATGCACGCCGCCTTCGGATACCTCCACGCTCGGATTCACCAGGCCATCGGCGACCTCGGCCGCGAGCGGGGCCAGGGCACGGTCGAGTACGTCGGCCTGATCCTGCTCGTCAGCCTGCTGATGGTCGGGATGGTCGCCGCGATGAAGGGCTTCAACGGCAAGCAGGGCACCGAGCTCGCCGACGTGATCGTGGACAAGATCAAGGCCGCGGTCGACGCGATCACCTTCAAGTAGGCGTCGCCCGCCACGTCCTGTCTTCCGAGGGAGAGAGGGGAGAGCGGGCAACCGGGGCGGCCTGCGGTTCCGGCCGGAGCCGCAGGCCGGCGCCCGGGCGCGTGCTCGCCGGTCTGAAACACTGCGGCCGTGCCTGCCAGCCGCAGCTACGACCGCGCCCCGGGCGACCTCCGGCCGATCAGGATCGAGACCGGGTTCGTGCGCACGGCCGACGGGTCGGCGCTCTACTCGCAGGGCGAGACGCGCGTGATCTGCACCGCCTCGGTCGTCGATTCGGTCCCGCGCTGGATGGAGGGCAGGGGCCGCGGGTGGGTGACCGCCGAATACTCGATGCTGCCGGCCTCCACCGGCCCCGGCGAGCGCAAGGACCGCGACGTCAAGCGCGGGCGCCAGGACGGCCGCGGGGTCGAGATCCAGCGCCTGATCGGGCGCTCGCTGCGCGGGCGTCGTCGACCTCGAGGCGCTCGGGGAGCGCAGCGTGTTCGTCGACTGCGACGTGCTCCAGGCCGACGGCGGGACCCGCTGCGCCTCGATCACCGGAGGCTTCATCGCGCTGGAGCTGGCACTGAAGGACCTCGTCTCGCGCAAGAAGCTCGACAGCCTCCCGCTCACGGGCTCGGTCGCCGCGGTCAGCGTCGGGATGGTTGACGGCGAAGCGCTCTGCGACCTCGACTACTCCGAGGACTCGCGCGCCGAGGTCGACGCCAACGTCGTCATGACCGGCGACGCGGAGCTCGTCGAGGTCCAGGCGACCGCCGAGCGCACGCCGCTGTCGCGCGCGTCGCTCGACGAGCTGCTCGGCCTCGCCGAGAGCGCGATCGCGCGGCTTCGCGAGGCCCAGGAACGCGCCGCGGGAGAGCCGGTTCCGAGCACGACGGAGTGATGGGCCGGCCCAGGCTCGTGGTGGCGACGCAAAACGCCCACAAGCTCCGCGAGCTCGAGCAGATCCTCGCCGGGGTCGAGCTCGTGGCGCTCCCCGGCGACGTCGAGCTGCCGCCGGAGACCGGGGACACGTTCGAGGCGAATGCGCTCGGCAAGGCGCGCGCGGCGCGGGCGGCGACCGGCGAGCCGGCGATCGCCGACGACTCCGGGATCGCCGCCGCTGCGCTCGGCGGCGCGCCCGGCGTGCGGTCCGCCCGCTATGCCGGGCCCGACGCGACTGACGAGGAGAACCTCGAGCTGCTGCTCACCGAGCTCGACGGCAAGGTCGACAGAAGCGTCGCCTACGTCTGCGCGCTCGCCTACATCGACGCCGAGGGCGCCGAGTGGGTCTTCGAGGGGATCTGCGAGGGGACGCTCGCGCGCGAGCCGCGCGGGAGCGGCGGCTTCGGCTACGACCCCGCGTTCATACCGCGCGAGACCGCCGACGAGCGCACGATGGCGGAGCTCGAGCCGGCCGAGAAGCACGCGATCAGCCACCGTGGCCGCGCCGCGGCCCTGCTCGCCCACCACCTGGGGCTCGAGGCGCCGTGATCCCCGACCTGCGCACGAAGTCCGGCGCCGCGGCGCTCTCGATCGCGTCGAACTCGATCCTGATCGCGCTCAAGCTCGCGGCGGGCGCGATCACCGGCTCGATCGCGATCCTCACCGAGGCGATCCACTCGGCGATCGACCTCGTCGCCTCGCTGATCGCCTTCTTCTCGGTCCGCAAGGCCGACGAGCCGGCCGACGCCGACCACCCCTACGGGCACGAGAAGGTCGAGAACCTCGCCTCGGCGATCGAGGGGGCGCTGATCCTGCTCGGCGCCTGGGTGATCATCTTCGAGGCGACGCGGCGCCTTGTCCTCGGGCGCCGACGTCGAGACGCTCTGGGTCGGGATCGCGGTCGTCGGCTTCTCCGCCGTCGCCAACTTCGGCATCTCCACCTACCTCTACCGCCGTGCCGCGGCTGCTCGACTCGCCCGCCCTCGAGGCCGACGCCGCCCACCTGCGCACCGATGCGATGACCTCGATCGGGGTGCTCGTCGGCCTGGTGATCGTCGAGGTCACCGGGATCGTCGAGTTCGACTCGATCGTCGCCCTGATGGTCGCCGTCGCGATCGTCGTCGCGGGGATCCGCATCCTGACGCGCTCCTCGCGCGTGCTCGTCGACGAGGCGCCGCCGCCCGAGGAGCTCGACCGCATCGAGGCCGCGATCGCCTCCGCACGGGCGCCCGAGGTCGCGGGCTACCACAAGCTGCGCGCCCGCCGCGCGGGCAGCCGGCGCCACATCGACCTCCACCTCCAGTTTCGAAGCGGCACGACGCTCGAGCGGGCCCACGACCTCGCGCATGGGGTTCGCGCAGCGATCGAGGCCGAGTTCCCGACCGCCGACGTCCTCATCCACGTCGAGCCCGAGACGTCGCTGAGCGCGCTCGGCGACGACACTCCCTTCCGTCACGGCTGAGCCACGTTATGGTCCGGCGCAGCTTTGCTGCGACGAGCTGGGTGCCGTTGAGTGGTTCTTACTCGATCGGGATGTCCTCGACCGGCCGCGCGCGGCGCGGCTGCTCGTCGAGGCGCTCGAGGTAGTGATCGAGGAGCGCACGGACCGTCACCAGCGCCTCACGCTGGATCTGGTTGAACTGCTCGCGAAGCTCGGGCGAGGTCGTCGCGCGGACGACGTCGGCGGAGCGGCAGATCGGGCACCAGGGAACGCATTCCTGCTCGGCGTCGCCGAGCAGCGCGGCGAAATCCTCAGGTGCGCTGCGTCAGGCCCGTTCGCGGCGTGGGAAGCGGCGTCCGGATCGCCGTGGGGGGCTCCCGTCGCGTTCGGGCCCGTCGTCGGCTCCCACGGTGCTCGGTGGATGTGTTGCGGCTCTTCCATCCTCGAAGCTGATCTTGAGCGTGCCGCCCTCGAACTTCGCGCCCGCGGGGCGGCGGTCGGAGAGCGCGGACGGGAGGATGATAGTCCGCTTCTCGCGCCCGACCCCGACGATCAGCTCGGCGCCGATCTTGCTCAGGCGGATGTCGCCCTTGTCGCTGAACGGGATCGCCATGCTGAGCACGGTGCGGCCGTCCTCGCTCGAGAGGCGGTGGGCGAGCTCGGTGTGCAGCACGTCCTCGGGCGCGAGCTCGCCGAAGAGCTCGCCGGAGAGGCGGTCGAGCATCTCGTCGCCGACGACCTCGGACTCGAAGTAGCGCGCCCGCAGCACCGGCACCGGGGCGAAGCCCTCGTGGACCGCCTCGAGCTGCTCGCGCTGGCGCTCGCGCCAGGGGCCGAAGTAGCCGTCGGCGACGTCGTCGGGAAAGATCCGGTTGACGACCACGGCGTCGGTCAGATAGCCGTAGAGGTTGAGGTAGGTGAAGGTGCGCTGGGCCTCCTTGATCACCATCCGGTCGGGGTTCATGACGAGCCGGATCGAGGCGTGCTCGCGGTCGCCGAGGATCTCGTTCATCGCGATCAGGTTTCGCACCAGGCGCTGGACGTCGTAGAAGACGTCCTCGCTCGGGAGCGGGACGTCGAGGAAGGTCCGCGCCAGCGGGCGCGCGGCGCTGATCAGCCGCTTCTCCCAGGGCAGCACCTTCTCGAGCCACCAGCGGGCGATGTCGGGGAACGACAGCAGGCGCAGCGTCTCGCCGGTCGGCGCGCAGTCGACGATGATCACGTCGTAGTCGCCGGACTCGTGGTGGCGCTTGATCTGAAGCAGCGAGAAGAGCTCGTCCATGCCCGGCGGCACGGTCAGCTCCTCGGCGGCGATGCTCATCACGCCGCGATCCGCGAGCAGGTCGCCCAGCCACTGCTGGACGGCGCTCCAGTTTCGCTCCATCTCGCGCTGGGCCTGTACCTCCTGGCCCCAGAGGCGATCGGCGATCGGGGTCGGCTCGGAGCCGAGCTGCGCCTCGAAGGAGTCCGAGAGGCTGTGCGCCGGATCGGTGGACAGCACGACCGTGCGGAGTCCGGAGGCCGCGCAGCGCCGCGCGGTGGCCGCCGCCACGCTCGTCTTCCCGACCCCGCCCTTGCCCGTGTAGAGGATCGTCCGGGGAGGGCCCATGGGTCGGCCAGCCTAGACGAATCGATAGCGGACAACTGTCAAAGCGTTAAGGGGCGTTCGCTACCCTGGCCTGCTTCGAACGTCGACGAATCTCACGGAAGGAACTCTTTGAACCGCTTCAAGCTTCTTGCCTTCGCCCTCTGTCTCGCGCTCGGCGCCGCCTTCCTGGTCGCCGGATGCGGGGGAGATGACGAGGATCCCGAGGACGTCCTCAGGGAGACCTTCTCGGGTGAGCACACGGTCAACAGCGGAACCGTCGACGTGAGCGTCTCGGGCTCGGTCGAGGGCGCGACCGGCGGCAACTTCGACGCCTCGGTCAGCGGCCCCTTCCAGGCGACGGAGGGCGAGTTCCCCCAGTTCGACCTCACGGTCTCGGCGACCGGAGAGGGCGCGGGCCAGAGCATCGACTTCGAGGGTGGCCTGACCTCGACCGGGGACGCCATGTTCGTCAACTACAACGGCACCGACTACGAGGTCGACCAGGCGACGTTCAAGCAGATCCAGCAGAACTACGAGGCCTCCCAGGCCCAGACCGAGGACACGGGCTCCTTCCAGGAGCAGTGCCAGACGGCCGCCGAGCAGGGCGGGATCGACCCGTCGCTGTGCGACATCGACCCGTTCAGCCTTGCTGACCAACCTCGAGAACGAGGGCGAGGAGGACGTCGAGGGCGCGAGCACCACTCACGTCCACGGCGACATCAACATCGAGGAGATCGGCAACATCGCGGCCGAGGCGATCGCGGCGAGCCCGCAGGGCGCGTTCCTGCCGCCCGAGGCGATCGACCAGGCGACAGCGCAGGTCGAGGAGGCCGTCGACGAGGCGAGCTTCGACGTCTACAGCGGCACGGACGACGACATCCTCCGCCGCTTCGACCTCAACCTCGGCATAACCGCTCCCGACGACGCCGCTGTCGCGGTGCCGATCGAGGGCGCGGACCTCACGCTCTCGATCGTGCTCGGCGCGGTCAACGAGCCGCAGACGATCGAGGCGCCGGCCAACCCGGAGCCGTTCGACGGGCTCCTCGGCGAGCTCGGCGAGACCGGCATCCCGCTCGACGAGCTCGACGAGCTCGGCGGCGGTGGCATCCCGCCCGTTCCCGGCGGCGGCGGCGGCAACTTCGACTTCGACGGCCCCGGCGGCGTCTCGCCGGGCGGCGGCGGCGGAGGCGGGGGCGGAGGCGCCGCGGCGCCCGACGACGCCTACCTCGACTGCATCGCCAACGCGCAGACGCCGGAGGAGATCGCCGGCTGCGTCGAGCAGACGCAGTAGCCGCGGCCGGGGCGCTAGGCGCTGACGGGCTCGACGCCGAAGTTGCGCTCGTAGAGCGCGCCGACCTTCGCGAGCTCGTCGGCGCTGAGCTCCGGCACGTCGGAGGCCGAGGCGTACTCGCGCAGCTCGGCGCTGCTCGTGATCGTCGGGATCACGGTCGTGATCCCGCTGTCGAGGATGAAGCGCAGCGCGGCCTGGGGCATCGTGCGCCCGCTGTCGGGGCCGCACAGGAAGCGGATCCGCTCGATCTTCTGCAGCCCCTCGACGAGCCACTCGTGGGGGCGGTGGCGGCGGTGGTCGCCCTCGCCGAACGTCGTCTCCGGCGTCAGGTTGTCGTCGAGGAGCCCGCTCGAGGTCGGCACGCGCGCCATGACGCCGACGCCGTGCTCGTCCGCGGCTTCCATGAGGTCGCGCCCGGGATCCTGCTCGAGCAGGTTGTAGACGGTCTGCACCGCGGTGATCTCGCGCTCCGCGATCGCGCGCAGGCCCTCCTCGCGCCATCCGATCGCCGGGCCGAGCGCGATGCCGTAGTGGCGCAGCTTGCCCTCGGCGCGCAGCGCCTCGAGGGCCTCGAACGTCTCGTCGGACTCGACTGCGTCCATGCGCGGGTTGTGAAGCTGGTAGAGGTCGACGCGGTCGGTGCCGAGGCGGCGCAGGCTGGCCTCGAGCTGCTCGCGCACGAAGGCTGCGTCCCAGCGCTGGGGGCGCTCGCCCTCGGAGTGGTCGCGGCGCCCGCTGCCCAGCTCGTAGCCGAACTTGGTCGCGATCACGACCTCGTCGCGATGCGGGCCGAGCACGCGCCCGACCAGCTCCTCGTTGGCGCCGCGCCCGTATGCGTCTCCGGTGTCGAAGAAGGTGATCCCGAGGTCGAGGGCCTCGCCGAGCAGGCGCTCGCCGTCGGCCTCGCTGACGTCGCCCCACCAGCTCGACCCCAGCGCCCAGGTGCCGAATCCGATCTCGGAGGCCTCGAGGTCGGTGTCGCCGAATCGCCGCGTCCTCACGCGGCGCAGTCTAGCCCCGGGTCGTTCTCGCCAGGCCTCGGGCGGTCACTAGGCTTGGCCGCCCGTGAGCGCCCCGGCCAGGTCCCCATCCCGCTTCCTGCTCAGCGCCCAGGGCTGGCCCTACCTGCTCGTCCCGTTCATCGCTGTCGCGGTCGCTCTGGAGCTGGCGCACGCCTCGCCGACGCTGATCTTCGCCACGGCCGCGATCGGGATCGTGCCGACGGCGGCGCTGATGGGACTCGCCACCGAGGAGCTCGCGGCGCGGTCGGGGCCGGGCATCGGAGGCTTTCTCAACGTCACGTTCGGAAACGCGCCCGAGCTGATCATCGCCCTGTTCGCGCTCAACGCCGGCCTCCAGGAGGTGGTCAAGGCGTCGATCGTGGGCTCGATCGTCGGCAACATCCTGCTCGTGCTCGGCGCCGCGATGCTCGTCGGGGGGCTCAAGCGCGAGCGTCAGACCTTCAACGCGACGGCGGCCAACGCCCAGTCGACGATGCTCCTCCTCGCCGCAGCGGCGCTGATCATGCCGGCGATCTTCGAGCTCGTCGAGGGCCGCGGCCTTCCCTCCCCGACGGCGGAGCTCGTCGACTATGGCGGGGACGTCGAGCGTCTCTCGGTCGCGGTGGCGATCGTCCTCATCGCCACCTACGTCGCGGGGTTGTTCTTCTCGCTCAAGACGCACCGCGACCTCTTCAACCCGCCGTACGAGGAGGAGGAGGACACCTTCGGATGGAGCATTCGCCGCTCGGTGATCATGCTCGCCGTCGCGGGGCTCGCGGTCGGCCTGATGTCGGAGATCCTCGTCGGCTCGATCACCGAGGCCTCGGCGTCGATCGGGGTGAGCGAGTTCTTCGTCGGGGTGATCGTGGTCGCGATCGTCGGCAACGCGGCCGAGCACTGGGTGGCGGTGCTCGTCGCGAGCAAGGACAAGATGGACCTCGCGGTCAACATCTCGATCGGCTCGAGCGCCCAGATCGCGCTCTTCGTCGCGCCGATGCTCGTGCTCGCCTCGTTCGTGATCGGGCCCCAGCCGATGGCGCTCGTCTTCAACGGCTTCGAGCTCGGCGCCGTCGTGATCGCGATCCTGGTCGCCCAGGCCGTCACCCACGAGGGCGAGTCGAACTGGTTCGAGGGCGTCCAGCTGCTCGCCGTCTACGCAGTCGTCGCCCTGGCGTTCTTCTTCGCCTGAGCATGCCGTGCTAGGCGACATCCTCCTGCTGGCGGTGAGCTTCGCCGTGATCCTCGTCGGCGCGCTGACGTTCACCAACGCCGTCGAGTGGCTCGGGCACAAGCTGTCGCTCGGCGAAGGCGCGGTGGGGAGCCTGCTCGCCGCCGTCGGCACCGCGATGCCCGAGAGCCTGATCCCGCTCGTCGCGATCCTCGGCGGGGCGGAGGGGTCCGACGACGTCGCGATCGGCGCGATCGTCGGGGCCCCGTTCCTGCTCGCGACGGTCGCGATGTTCCTCGTCGGCGTCTCGGCGCTCGCCTATCAGCGCCGGCGCCCGACCGGCCACCGCCTCGACATCCACGCCGAGACCGTCGAGCGCGACCTCGTCGTCTTCCTCGGGTTCTTCGCCGTCGGCCTCGTGCTGGGGCTCGGCGTGCCCGACGACCTCAAGATCGTCGCCGCGATCGTCTTCCTGCTCGGCTATGGCGGCTATGTCGTCGCGACGCTGCGCGGCGGCGGAAGCGTGCAGCCCGAGGACACGCTCGACGCCGCTGCTCCTGCACCGCGTGCCGCTGATCATGGACTCGCACGCCCCAGGACGATCCACCGACGCGGCTCGTCGTCATCCAGTTTCTGCTCGGCCTCGCGGCGATGGTCGGCGGCGCCCACATGTTCGTCGAGGAGGTCGTCGCGGTCGCCGAGGGGCTCGGCGCCGACGTGCTGATCCTTTCGCTCGTGCTCGCCCCGCTCGCGACCGAGCTCCCCGAGAAGGCGAACAGCTTCTTCTGGGTGCGCGAGGGCAAGGACACGCTTGCGCTCGGCAACATCACCGGCGCGATGGTCTTCCAGTCGATGATCCCGATCTCGTTCGGGCTCGCGTTCACGAGCTGGGACCTCGACCGCTTCGGCATCGCGTCGATGGCCCTGGGCCTCGCGGGCGGGCTCGTGGCGCTGGTCGTGCTCGCGCGCCGCAAGGAGTTCACGCTGCCCGCGATCCTGATCTGGGCTGCGCTCTACGCGGCGTTCCTGGGGATCGTGATCTTCGCCTAGGCGCCTACGGGGCGCCGAGCCGGTAGACGACGTGCGGCAGGTCGAGGTGGCGCACGCGTCGCTCGTAGCCGAAGCCGGACTTCTCCATCACCCGGCGCGATGCCTCGTTCGTGTCCAGGGTGTAGGCGACGATCGAGTCGAGGCCGAGGTGGTCGAATCCGACCGCTATCGACGCCTCCGCGAGCTCGGTCGCGATGCCCTCGTTCCAGCGCTGCGGCAGGACCGCCCAGCCGACCTCGATCGAGGCCTCGCCGCCGACCATCGTCCACTGCAGCCCGCCGCGCGCGACGAGCTCGCCGTCGTCGCCCAGGCGCCACCACCACTGGCCGAAGCCGTGGCGGTCCCAGTGGTCGAGGTCGCGGTCGAAGACGGACCTCGTCTGCGCCACGGTGCGCGGGCCGCCGAGGTGTGCCGGCCACAGCGTCGCCGCGACCTGCGGGTGGGCGAAGAGCTGCGAGGCGAACTCGAGGTGCGCGTCGGGGTCGGGCCGCTCGGCGACGAGGCGCGGCGTGCGCGGTTCGTCGGGAGAGGGGCGGGCGCCGGGCGGCGGCAGGGTGCTCGGGAGTCGGCGCCGCACGGCGGCGCTCACTCCTCGTTGGGCCAGAAGTCCTCGACCTTCTCGACCTCGTCGCCGCTCCCGGCGGCCTTGGGCGAGAAGAGCAGGATCTCCGCCTCGCCGGGGCCGTCGTTGTGAAGCGACCGCACCGCGTGCGGCGCGATGCGGACCGCGCTCTTCGGCCCCGCCTCGAAGACGTCGTCGCCGATCTTGAAGGTGACCGTCCCCGAGATCACGAAGACGACCTCCTCCTGGGTCCTGTGGCGGTGGCCGTAGCTGCCGCGTCCGCCCGTGTCGGGCGGCATCAGGCGCCACGAGAACGCGACCTGCTCGCACTCGAGCCGGTTCGGTGTAGAAGCGCATCTCGCCGAAGCCCGGGTACTGGGCCATGAAGTCGGGCGCGTCCTCGCGCTGTGCGACCGTGTAGTCGCTCATTCGTCGTCCTCCGGTTGTGGCGTCGTGCTCCGCCCTCGACCAGGGGCTCGTCTTCGTCGAGCTCCGCCTCGTCTATCTCCTCGTCGTCCGCGGCGAGGTCGCTCTCCGAGACCGCGCCCTTCTCGGGGTGGTAGTGGGTCTGGAAGTCGAGCAGCAGGGCGTCGCGCTGCTCCTCGTCGACCGGGACCTCGTCGGAGATGTGCACCCACTCGGCGCCCTCGTAGGCCTCCATGTTGAAGATCGTCTGGTCGATCGAGGCCGAGTCGTCGACGACCACGAGCACCTCGGTCTGGGGGTTGAAGTAGGTGCCCGGGCGGACCAGCAGCTCGTCGACCTCGGTGATGTGGTCCTCGACGTTCTCGGGCTCGGGGCTCACCGTCGGCACGTTACCCCCTTCAGTACGTGATCACTGCCCGAGGTTCTCGAGCTCGCGCAGCTGGCGCTCGACCTCGGACTCGACGTCGAGCGGCTCCTGGCCCTTGCGCTGGCGGCGCTCGTTGCGCGCGACGACGAGCTGGCGGACCTCCGTGCGAAGCTCGTCGTCCTGGCCAAGCGACGGGCGCCGGCGCGTCGTCCATCAGCCGCCTGACCTCGGCCTCGACGTCGATCGGCTCCCCGCCGCGCTGCTCGCGGCGGTAGGCCTTGGCCTCGACCATCTGGCGGATCTCGGCCTCGCGGACCTCGCCGGAGCCCGCGCCCGACATCGAGCCGCCCCCCTGCTTCTGGGGCAGCTCCTGCTCGATCGCGAACTGCCCCTTGCCGATCTGCTTAAGCGCGGTGCCGGCGCCGAGCACGAAGACGATCGCGGCGACCGGGATCGCGGCGAGGGCGATGATCAGGATGACGTCGCCGTTGCTGATCGCGAGC
This sequence comes from uncultured Thermoleophilia bacterium, assembly GCA_963838145.1. Lineage (GTDB taxonomy): Bacteria > Actinomycetota > Thermoleophilia > Solirubrobacterales > 70-9 > DASPWW01. The sequence continues at coordinate 472,800 of CAWIPX010000003.1, read as the reverse complement.
ACGTCCACAGCCTCAGCGTACCCGTGCCTGGGCGCGCGGCCAAACCGGGTCGAAATGGTTTCGAGCGCGGCGTATTGCGGTATTCTGTGGCCAACCACTGGCTGACTGACCAGTCAATCGGTTTTCCTTTGCCGAACGACACTCCGGCCGGGAGCAACCCCGCCCCGGACCCCGATACCAAGGAGCTACTGAATTGGTCGACTTCACCCTCACCGACGAGCAGAAGGACCTGCGCGAGATGGCGCACAACTTCGCGGAGAAGGAGATCCGCAAGGTCGCCTGGGACTACGACCGCGACGCCACCTGGCCGCAGGACATCGTCGACAAGGCGTGGGAGGTCGGCCTCATGAACGCCGAGATCCCCGAGGAGTACGGCGGTCCTGGCCTCGACCACATGTCGGGCTGCCTGATCGAGGAGGAGATGGGCTGGGGCTGCTCCGGCATCGGCACCTCGCTGATGGCCAACGGCCTCGCCTCCGCGCCGGTGATCATCGGCGGCTCCGAGGAGGTCAAGAAGAAGTACCTCGGGATGCTGACCGAGGAGCCCAAGCTCGCTTCGTTCGCGCTCACCGAGCCCGACGCCGGATCCGACGTCGGCGGGATGAAGTCGCGCGCCGTCAAGAAGGGCGACAAGTACGTCCTCACGGGCTCGAAGTGCTTCATCACCAACGGCAGCCACGCCGACTGGTACACGGTCTACGCCAAGACCGACCCCGACGCCGGCCACCGCGGCATCAGCGCCTTCGTGGTCGAGCGCGAGTGGGGCGTCACGGTCGACAAGAAGGAGGACAAGCTCGGCCAGCGCGCCTCCGACACGGCCCTGATCTCGTTCGACGAGGTCGAGGTCCCGGCGGAGAACCTGCTCGGCGAGGAGAACCACGGGTTCAAGCTCGCGATGCAGACGCTGGACCGCACGCGTCCCGGCGTCGCCGGCCTCGCGGTCGGCATCGCCCAGGCCGCGTTCGAGTTCGCCAGCGACTACTCCAAGGAGCGCGTCCAGTTCGGCGTCCCGATCGCGATGCACCAGGCCGTCGCCTTCATGATCGCCGACATGGCGACGAAGATCGAGGCCGCCCGCCTGCTCGTCTGGCAGGCCGCGACGCTGATGGACCAGGGCAAGCGCAACACGCTCGCCGCGTCGCACGCGAAGCGCTTCGCCGCCGACTCCGCGATGGAGATCGCCGTGGACGCCGTGCAGGTCTACGGCGGCTACGGGTTCATCAAGGAGTACCCGGTCGAGAAGCTGATGCGCGACGCGAAGATCATGCAGCTCTACGAGGGCACGTCGCAGATCCAGCGCCTCGTGATCGCTCGCGAGATCCTCTCGCCGCGCGAGGACAAGGCGACGCCGTCGCAGCGCGAGCGCACCAGCGACGCGGTCAAGGCCGAGGAGGCCGTCGAGAAGGAGGCGGCTCCCGCCTGAGCCTCGCCCAGCCCCGTATTCGCTTCACCCGAGCCCGCGCCCTAACCAGGCGCGGGCTCGGTCGTTGCTAGACGTTCTTGCGGTCGGGCCAGACCCAGGCGGCGACGCCGAAGAAGACGATCACGAGGTCGGCGATGATGATCAGGTGGTGCCAGCCGTCGAAAACCTGGACGGCGGCGACGGTGAGCACGGCGAGGACGACGAGCCCGATCAGCATGTAAGCGGCCATGACGCGCTTCTCGGCCTTTCCGGTCAGCCGCGGGCCCTCGCTGTAGCCGGCGCGCTCGTACTGGTTTCGGTCCTGGACGCTGAGATTCCCCATCAATCCTCCCGGTAGCTGTCCGACCACGGTAGCGCGACTTGCGGGCGCCGGTCTGTGAGGCTGCTCCGCTCGTGCGAAGATGCGCGCATGTGCGTCAACTGCATCAGCTCGATCGACACCGCGGCGACGGCGGTCGGAGGCGTGGCCGGGACTGCGGGCGTGGATCGGCGCCCGCACCCAGCTGCTCGCCACGCCGCGGCGCTCGCGCCTCTTCATGGTCGTGCTCGGGGCTCGTCGCCGTCGCGGTCGCGGGCGGCGCGCTCGCCGGCAGCGGCTGAAGCTCCGTCGCGGTGGCGCGCAAGACGTCCAAGCCGGTCGCCGAGGCCGTCGCGGCGACGACGACCCGCGCCGGCAAGGCGCCCGCCTCGCAGCGGCGCAAGGGCCGGCCCTCGGACGTCTTCGGCGGCGAGCTGCGGCGCCGCGACGTCTTCCCGCTGCTGGTCTTGCACCTGATCTCCGACGAGCCCGGCTACGGCAACCGCCTCATCGAGGAGATCGAGGCGATCACCCAGGGCGTTATCTCCGTCAACCCGAACACGATGTACCCGCTGCTGCGCGAGCTCGAGGACAAGGGCCTGATCGAAGGACGCTGGGAGCATCCCGACAAGCGCACCCGCCGCTACTACTCGATCACGAGGGCGGGGCGGGCGGAGTACCGGCGCCTGGTGGAGGAGCTCGAGCCCTTCCTCGACTCGGTGATCCGCTCCGTGACGCTGATCAAGCGTGAGATCTACGGCGGCGGGGGCCCGCGTGGGTAAGGCCGCGGAGTCGGTCGTCATCCCGGCGTCGGTCGCCGAGGTCTGGGACTTCTACTTCGAGCCGCGGACCTGGCCGGCGTGGGTGGACGGGTTCGGCGGCGTCGACGAGTCCGACGACTACCCGGCCGCGGGCGGGACCCTGCGCTGGCACTCGACGGCGGCGGGGCGCGGCGAGGTCACCGAGCGCGTGCTCGAGCACGAGCCGCGGCGGCTGCACAGCGTCGAGTTCTCCGACCCCGAGAGCAGCGGGACGATGACCACGCGCTTCGAGATCGTCACCGGGGTGACGAGGACGGCGAGGGCGGCGCGGGGGGGACCCGGGTCACGCAGGAGATGGAGTACAAGGCCCGCAGCCGTGGCCCGCTGGGGCCGCTCACCGACATCCTCTTCGTGCGCTCGCAGGTGCAGCGCTCGCTCGCGCGCTCGCTCGACCGCCTGCGCCACGAGATCGAGGAGCTATAGCCTTCTCGCCCCTTCAGCCTCGATCACTTTCATAGCCTTCGCGGCGTAGCCGCGCTCAACAACCCGAAACGGAGCCCCAATGTTCGTCTTCAAGGCCGCAGTAGTCGGCGCCGGCACGATGGGCGGCGAGATCGCCCAGGCGATCGCCGCCGCCGAGATCCCCGTCGTCCTCAAGGACATCGATCAGAAGTTCGTCGACCAGGGCCTCGAGAAGGCCCGCGAGGTCACCAAGGCCCAGCTCGACCGGCTCGTCAAGAAGGAGAAGCTGACCCAGGACGAGGCCGACTCCCAGCTCGAGGAGGTCATGGGCCGCATCGAGGGCACGACGACCTACGACTCGTTCGGCGACGTCGACTTCGTGATCGAGGCCGCGCCCGAGAAGATGGAGATCAAGCAGCAGGTCTTCGCGGAGCTCGACGAGGTCACCCCGGGGCGCGCGATCCTCGCCTCGAACACGTCCTCGCTTTCGATCACCGAGATGGGCGAGGCGACGCTGCGCCCCGACCAGGTGGTCGGCTTCCACTTCTTCTACCCGGCGTCGATCATGCCGCTGATCGAGATCGTCGAGGGCGACGACACGTCCCGCGACACGGTGACCGCGGCGATCAACTTCGCCCAGGCGATCCGCAAGCAGCCGATCACCTGCGCCGAGGTCCCCGGCTTCGTCGTCAACCGGATCCTCAACTCGGGCGCGAGCGAGATCTGGCGCGCCCAGGAGGAGCAGGGCCTCTCGATCAAGAAGATCGACGAGAGCGTCGCCGCGGCCAACGTCGCGCCGATGGGGCCCTTCGTCCTCGTCGACATGCTCGGCCTCGACACCGTTCTGCACGTCGCCGAGCACCTCAACGAGGCCTACGGCGACCGCTTCTACGTCCACCAGGGGATGAAGAAGCTCGTCGCCGACGGAAAGCTCGGCGCCAAGTCGGGCGGCGAGGGCTTCTACAAGGATGGCGAGCCGAGCGTCCCGGGCGACGGCGACCCGCCCGAGGACCTCGCCGACCTCTGGATGCTGAAGGCGTTCGTCGAGGCGTGCATGGTGCTCGAGGAGGGCGTCTGCACGACGCGTGAGATCGACCTCGGCCTGATGGCCGGCGCCGGGCTCGACCCGCGCCGCGGCCTCTTCCCGCCGTTCTGGAAGGCCGACCTCGAGGGCCTCGACACGATGCTCGAGAAGCTCGAGAAGGCCGAGGAGGCAGCACGGCGAGCGCTTCGCGCCGCCGCGCACGCTCAAGCGGCTCGTCGCCCAGGGCCGCCTCGGCCTCAAGTCGGGGCAGGGCTTCTACGCCTACCCGCAGCCCGACGAGGGCGACCAGCCCGACACCGTCAAGCTCGAGACGCGCGACGACGTCGCGATCGCGTGGCTCGCGAACCCGCCGATGAACGCGATCGCGCCCCAGGTCGTCGAGGACCTGGCGACCGTCTGGGAGAAGGTCAAGAGCTCGGACGAGCTGCGCGCGATGGTCGTCTACTCGTCGCTTCCGGTCGTGTTCTCGGCCGGCGCCGACATCAAGGCGTTCACCCAGGCCGACCCCGAGCAGGGCCGCGAGATCAGCGACAAGGGCCACGCGTTGCTGCGCGAGCTGGGCTCGGAGGGCGTGTCGACGATCGCCGCGGTCAACTCGATCGCCTTCGGCGGCGGCTGCGAGCTGGCGATGGCGTGCGACTTCCGGCTCGCGGCCGAGTCGGCGCTCTTCGGCCAGCCCGAGATCCGGCTCGGGATCATCCCCGGGTTCGGGGGCACCCAGAGGCTGCCGCGTCTCGTGGGGCCGGCCAAGGGCCTCGAGCTCAACCTGATGGGCGACGGGATCACCGCCGCCGAGGCCTACGACATCGGCCTCGTCAACAGGGTCATCCCCGACCACGAGCTGTTCGACATCGCGATCGCGTGGGCGCGCAAGCTCGCCGGGGCGGCGCCGCTCGCCGTGGAGCAGATCAAGAAGGTCTCCTTCAAGCCCGACCTCGACGACGGGATCGAGGCCGAGAAGGAGGGCTTCGCCGCCGCGTTTCTCAGCGAGGACGCGCGCGAGGGGATCTCCGCCTTCCTCGGCAAGCGCAAGCCGCACTGGAAGGGCAAGTAGCGGCCCGTAGACGCTCTGCCGACGACGCTCGTCCCCCGACTCGGGCCAGGTGGTGGCTAGAGCCCGTTCCAGTTGCGCTTCTTGAAGCCCTTGGCCGGGCGCATCTCTTCGCTCCAGCCGGGGCCGTCGCCGGGGGTCATCGATGTGTCCCAGCGCAGGCCGGCGATCACGGCGTAGGCGTGGCCGGGATTCGTATAGACCGTGATCCAGCTGCCGCGGCCGCGGTCGCCCCACTTCATGAAGCTGCTCGAGTCGAGCGGCGAGTCGAGCAATCCGGCCGCGTGCAGCGCGTACGAGACGGACCCGGAGCAGTCGTACCCGTTGTCCTCGAAGTCTTCCTTGTGGCCGCCGCCGTACTTGTAGGGCATGTCCTCGATCTCGTTCGCCGCGTTGATCGCGGCGACGACCTCGGGGGGCGCGTCGGCGGGCGGGGTGGCGGTGCCGTCGGGGTTGAGCGTGGCCTCGCTCGTCTCCACCGGGCCGGGCGCGGCGCCACCGCTCGAGCTGGCCGAGGCGAGCGGGGCTGGCGAAAGCGAGGCAGGCGCACGCCGCGACGGTTGCCGCTGCGAGCTTGCCTGACGATGGTCCGCGCACGCTGACCTTCTTCTTGCCTTTCGATCTGCGCCTACGGGGTTAGCTGTCGGGCTGGCGCTGTAGCTGCGCCCCCACGAAGCGGTGGGTTCGCCCCAACTTCCGGTTCCCCCGATCCCCGCCATCGTGCGGCGGGGACTCGGCGAATTTCAATTCGCTACTTCTTCGAGCGCGCGCAGTCTATCCCTTCGGGCCGGACCGATCAACCGGCGCCCGGGTGAGGCCGCCGGGTGATCAGCTCGGCGTCGCTGCGCAGCATCTCCTCGTAGGTGCCGGCGCTGCCCGGGGACTCGACCAGCAGGCCGTAGTCGAGCGCGACGCCGGTGTCCTCGGCGACCAGCGTCAGCACCTCGGGGTCGTCGCCCTCCTGGGCGAAGATCGCCGGGACGCCCGTGTCGCGCACCGCCGCCTCGACGTCGGCGAGGCGCTCGGCGCTGACCTCGGCCTCCGCGCCGGTGGTCGGGAACGCCGTCGCCACCACCTCGAAGTCGTAGCGGTCCGCGAAGTAGCCGAGCGCGTCGTGCGAGGTGACCAGCTCGCGGTCGGGGGGCGGGATCGGGCGCAGCGCGCGCTCGACCTCGCGGTCCAGCGCGAGCAGCTTCTCGGCGTAGTCGTCGGCGCGCCGGCGGTATGCCTCGGCATGGGCGGGGTCCGCGTCGGCGAGCGCGTCGGCGAGTGAGGGGAGGGCGCCGGCGACGCGCGTCGGGTCCATCCAGACGTGCGGGTCGTCGGGCCCCTCCTCGGGGTCGCTCGCCGGGCAGCACGCCCTCGGCGTTCTCGGCCAGCTCCCAGACCGGCGTGTCGGTCTCGTCGAGCGGCACGCCCGCCTCGAGCCCGGCTCCGTTGGCCGCCACGAGATCGGCCTGCTCGAGCTCGAGCCGGTCCTCGGCGCTGAGCGCGAAGCTGTGCGGGTCGGAGCCGTCGGGGATGAGCTGGACGACCTCGGCGTCCGGGCCCGCCACCTCGGCGGTGAGGTCGGCGAGGATCCCGGTCGTCGCGACGACCGTCGTCCGCCCGTCGTCGCCGGAGTCGCCGCAGCTCGCGAGCGCCAGGGCGGCGAGGCGGACCGCGAGAGCTGCGACCGCGCGCTTCATGAGCGCGATGATAACGATTATCAATCTCATAAAGGCGCTAGTCTTCCAGGGGCGATGGACGGAGCCGGAACCGAGTGGGTCGACCGCGCGACGGAGGCGCTGCGCGACGAGGGGCATCGCGCCGGCGGCGCGAGAGGCGCGGTCGTCGAGCTGCTCGCGCGGCAGGACTGCTGCCTTTCGGCCCAGGAGATCGCCGACAAGCTCCACGCCGGCGGCGAGCGGTGTCGGGATCGCGAGCGTCTACCGCGCCCTCGACCTGCTCGACGGGATGGGCCTCGTCCAGCGCGTGGACACCGGGGAGGGCGGCGACGCGATACGAGGCCGTGATTCCCGGCGGCCATCACCACCACCACGTCGTCTGCGAGCGCTGCGGCCGCGTGGCGGCGTTCGAGGACGAGCGCCTCGAGGAGGCGATCGAGCGCCTCGGACGGCGGCTGCGCCACGAGGTCAGCGCGCACGAGGTGATGATCCGCGGGGCATGCCCGCGCTGTGTCCCGCGCAAGCGGGCCTCGGCGTCGTGAGCGCTGCGCCGGCTCTGGTCGCCCGCGAGCTGACGGTCAGCTTCGGGGCCGTCGAGGCGCTCGACGACGTGAGCCTCGAGATCCCGGCCGGCGCGAGCGTCGCCCTGCTGGGCCCCAACGGCGCCGGCAAGAGCACCTTCCTCGAGGCCGCGGTCGGCCTCGTGCGCCCGCGCCGGGGCTCGATCGCGCGTCGAAGCCCGCAGGGTCGCGCTCGTGCCCCAGCACCTCGACGTCGTCACGGCGTTCCCCGCCACTGTCCGCGACGTCGTGCGGATGGGCCGCTACGCCGAGCTCGGCTGGGTGAGCCGCTTCGGGCCCGCGACCGCGAGCTGGTCGACGAGGCGTTGGAGGCGCTCGGTATCGGCGACCTCGCCGACCGGCGCTTCGGCGGCCTCTCGGGAGGCGAGCGCCAGCGGACTCTGCTCGCCCAGGCGGTCGCACAGGACGCCGACCTCCTGCTGCTCGACGAGCCGCTGACCGGGATCGACGCGCCGACCCGCGACGCGATCGGGGCGCTGTTGGCGCGCTGGCACGAGGAGAAGCGGACCGTCGTCGTAGCCACCCACGACCTCGAGGCCGCGCGGCGCGACTACGACCTCGTCGCCTGCCTCAACCGCCGTCTCGTCGCATTCGGGCCGCCGCGGGAGATCTGGAGCGAGGAGATCCTCGCCGAGACGTTCGCCGGGCACGTCGTGCGCGTCGGCTCGCTGCTCTTCGACACCGCGCACCATCATCACGGGGCCGGCTGAGGTGGAGTTCCTCACCGAGCCCTTCGAGGCCGAGTTCATCCGCACCGGCGCCATGGCGGCGGCGATCGTCGGGGTCATGTGCGGCGTGGTCGGCTGCTACGTGGTCGTCCGCGGCATGGCGCTGATGGCCGACAGCCTCTCCCACGGCGTGCTGCCGGGCGTCGCGATCGCCTTCGCGCTGACCGCGGGAGCGGCCGGCGAGGCGCCCGACGAGGTCGCGATCACGATCGGCGCCCTGGCCGCGACGCTGGTCACCGCCGCGGCGACGAGCGCCATCCTTCGCCGCAGCCCGCTGCGCGAGGACACCGCGACGGGCGTCGTGTTCGTCTTCATGCTCGCGCTGGGGGTGGCGATCGTCTCGCGGGTCGACGGCTACAGCGTCGACCTCAACTCGTTCCTGTTCGGAGACGTGCTCGGCGTCGGCTCCGGCGAGGTCGCGACGACCGCGGTGCTCACCGCCGGGGTCCTCGCGCTCGTCGCGGTGCTCTATCGGCCCTTCCTGATGCTTTCGTTCGACCGCAAGCGCGCGGCGGCGATCGGCCTGCCGGTCGATGCCCTGCACCTGGTGATGCTGGTCGTGCTCGCGCTCGCCGTCGTCGTCGGCTTTCGCGTCGTCGGCGCGCTGCTCGTCCTCGGCCTTCTGATCGCCCCGGCGGCGGCGGCCGCCCTGGTGACGAAGCGGCTGCCGGCGATGATGGTGGTCTCGGCGGCGATCGCAGCGCTCAGCGGCCCGCTCGGGCTGCTGGTCTCGTGGCATCTCGACGTGGCCGCGGGGCCCGCGATCGTGCTCGTCGCCGTCGCCGCGTTCGCCGTCGCGCTGACTCTGCGTCCCGCCGTTCGCTGACCGCTAGCCTCATGCGGCCATGTCAGCGCCAAATGGCCAACGGCACATGCCTCTCGCGGCAGAGCCGCGCCGGACATCACCTGATGTATCGACGGCCGCCGGCGAGCTCGCCGAGCTTCTTCGCGACGCCGACAGCGTCGTCGCGCTCACCGGCGCCGGGGTCTCGGTCCCCTCGGGGATCCCCGACTTCCGCACCCCCGGCACCGGGATCTGGGAGAACGTCGACCCGATGGAGGTCGCGACGATCCAGGCCTTCCGCAGCGACCCGGCGCGGTTCTGGAGCTTCTACCGCCCCCGCTTCGAGGCGCTCGGCGAGAAGGACCCGAACCCCGCGCATGAGGCTCTGGTCGAGCTTGAGGGTTGGGGCCTGGACGCCGTCATCACCCAGAACGTCGACCGGCTGCACCGAAAGGCGGGAAGCTCGCGCGTGATCGAGGTCCACGGCTCGATCCAGACCTCGAGCTGCACCACCTGCCCGGGGACGTGGCAGCTCGACGAGGTCGAGAGGCTCTTCGACGACGACGGGGTCGCCACGTGCCCGTCGTGCATGGGCTACGTCAAGCCCGACGTCGTCCTCTTCGGCGAGATGCTCCCCGAGCGGGCGATGACCGACGCGGCCGAGCTCGCGACGAACGCCGACCTGATGCTCTGCGTCGGGTCGTCGCTCGAGGTCTACCCTGTCGCGGGCCTACCCGAGATCAGCGCTCGCGAGCGGCGGCGCGCTCGCGATCGTCACGCAGGGGCCGACGCCGTACGACGACGCCGCCGACGTGCGCATGAACGGCGACGTGGTCGATGACCTCGGGGCCGTTCTGGAGGCGCTCCGCGCTTAAAGGCGCTGGGTAGGGGCAGGCTTCCTGGACAGGGCCGCCATATGCGGCCCAAAGCAGGAAGCCTTCGAGATCAGGAGCCGACGCGGTGGCGGCGCAGGGCGCGCTCGCAGCGCGTGGTGACCTCGCCCAGCATCGTCGCCTGGTCGTCACTCGGGTTTCCCCTAAGTGCGCCGTTCGCCGCTTCGACGACCTCGTCGCGCCTGCCTTCCAGCACCGCGAGGTCCTCCTGCACCCCGGCGCCCGGATCGTCGGCGAGCTCGCGCAGCAGCGCCTCGAGGCCGACGCGCAGCTGGAGCGCCGCCTCGCGCCGGCGCCCCTCCTCGAGGTCGAGGCGCGCGCGGAGGACGAGGTTCTCGCACGCCAGGACCTCGTCGCGGCCCCCGAGCACCGCGGCGACGCGCTCCTGCGCCTGCAGGATCTCGGCGCGGCGGTCGCTCTCGGCGGGAAGCTGAATCTCGCGCGCGTCGGTCCAGTTGCCGTCGGCAACCTCGTCGCCGACGCCGTAGCCGACCCTGATCGCGACCGCCCTCGCGGCGTCGAGCTCGTGGACGTATGGGTTCTGCGAGCCGGCGCGCTGTGCCGCGATGGCGAAGTTGATCAGCCGCAGCGCCGTCTCGACCTGAGCCTTCGCAGCCTCGGCCGTCCTTGGCGACCTCGTCGAGCCAGTGGCGCGCCTCGTCGGGGCCGAGCGGGGTGGGGGTGACGACGGTCAGGCGGGTGACGGGGATCGTCGCCGCTCCGGGGTCCTCGGCGGCGCGTGTCGCGCGGTGGCGCCTTCGGCGTCCCGAGACGGCGCGCTCCGCGCCGAGCGTCGCCGCGACGAGGACCTCGCTCGCCTCGCCATCGCTGCGGGCCAGGTAGCGGCCGTCGCCGATCCCGACGCTGCCGGGGTATTCGAGCTGGACGAACGGAAGTAGGGGGGCGAGGCGCTCACCGCAGGGTGAGCGCGAGACTACTCGCCGATATGGGCGTCGCTTGCGCGGCCCTTCTTGCCCTCGTCGGCGGGCAAGGAGTACTCGGATGGGTTCTGCGGGACCTGCGGGTTGTCGATCTTGCCGATCTGGTCGATCAGGCGCTGCCACTGGTCGGGCTTGAGCACGCTCGCGAACTGCTGGCCCAGCTCGTTGTCGCTGTAGGCGGGGTTGAAGCCGACGTGGATGTGGTCGGCATGGTCGCCCATCACGAACGTCGGGCCGCCCATGTCCATCAGCGAGATGATCTGCGCCGGCTCCATGTTGCCCTGGAGCTGAAGCAGGTCCCTGATCACCGCCTCGGTGATCGACCCCTGCCCCTGGTTGCCAAGGATCGGCATCCCGTTGACCTGGGCGATGTCCACGGCGTTGCCCGACGAATGGGCGCTGACGTTCCCGCTCGTCGTGTAGATGCTGTGGCCGCACTTGAGCGACGTGATCGTGAGCCTGTAGCCGCGCGCCGTCAGATACTCCAGCGTCGCGAGGACGCGGCGGTCGATCTGGCCGGTCTGGATGTCCTCGCGGCCGCAGGCGTAGACCTCGAGGCGCGGGTCGTTGAGGGCGCGGCGCTGGAGCTCGGGCTTCGAGAGCAGCAGGACCTCGCCGACGCTCGCGGACGTGAACGGGTTCTCGCCGCGGGCTCGGTAGACCGCCGTCGACTCGAGCAGCTTCCAGCCGTCGAGGATCGGCTTCGGGTCGATCAGCTCGGCGCCCTTGCCCGCGGGGCGGATCGTGAAGTGGACGTGGGGCGCCAGCTCGGTGGTCTTCTCGATGCGGCCGAGGACGGTGCCGGCGACGACCTTCGATCCCTGCTCGAGCGACTCCATCGACATCGTGTCCTCGTCGAACTTGAGGACGTCGTTGAAGTAGTCCTTGAAGGTCTCATACGCCGGGAAGCGCTCGCCGAGCAGCGAGTCGAGCTGGCCGCTGAGGTTGGCGCGGTCCACGTTCTCGGGCCGCTCGGGGAAGGCGAAGAGCCGCTCGCGCAGGTCCTCGGCGTTGGTCAGCTCGGGAGCGGCGTCGCTGGGGCCGGCCGAGGACTGGCCGCCGTCGTTGCCGTTGCCCGGGTCGATCGCCGTGTCGGAGTCGCTCGCGGGCTGGTCGGGCTCCTCGTCGTCGCCGGGGCTGACGAGCTCGAAGTCCTGCGCCGTGAGGTTCTGCTCCTCGGGGACGGGATGGACGTCGGAGATGTCGCCGAGCTGGGAGTAGGTGAAGCGGTTGCCGTAGGCGTCCTGGAGGACGATGTACTTGCCGAGCTGGTCGTTCTCGCCGATCTCCTTGATGACGCCGTCGTTGACGGCGACGACCGGGGCGCCCTCCTCCGAGTAGATGTTGATCCCGCGGCGTGTCGGCGAGGACTGGATCGCGTCGGCGCCGGCGGCGTAGGCCGAGCCGGCCTCGCCCTTCGCGCGGTCGAGGACCTCGCGCTCGGAGAGGTCGTCGGCGTAGCGGGCGTCGGCCGCGACGGGGAAGTGCGCGCCCTCGGTCAGCCCGGTGAGCGAGCCGACGAGCTCCTCGGGGAGCTTGCCGTACTGCTGCGCGGTGGCGAGGATCAGGTCGACGTACCAGTCGGCGTGGTTGTAGGCGAAGATCGCGGTCCGCAGGTCCTGCGACGCCGCCGGCGGCGTTGAGGTAGCGCGCCGCGGCGCAGATCGCGTCGACCGGGTTGTAGGGGTCCTTCTCGCCGTCGTCGTTGGCGTCGACCCCGTAGGCCTTCCAGGTCGCCGGCATGAACTGCATCCAGCCGACCGCGCCGGCGGTGGACGGGCCCATGTTGGTCCCGAACGCCGACTCGTGCTTGTTGATCGAGGCGAGGATCTCCCAGGGGATCCCGTACTGGGTGCCGCAGGCCTGGTAGAGCGGAAGCAGGAAGGGCGGGATCTCGAACTGGTCGATCATGAAGTTGGGGACGCCGATCGGGGAGGCGCCGAAGTCGGCGACGCTCAGGCTCGGGTTGTTGTTGGTCGGCGTGCCGTCGGGGTTGCGGAGGGGCGGGTCCTCGAAGGCGGTGCCGCCGCCCCCGTCGCCATCGCCGGCGCCCGTGCCGCCGTTGCCGCCGCCGCCGGAGCCGCCGCCGCCGCCGGAGCCGCCGCGAGCCGCCCGAGCCGCCCGAGCCGCCCTCGGTCCCGGGTGCCGGCGTGATCGGGCCGGCGCTGGGCGGGGAGGTGCCGGGCGCGGGGGTCGTCGTCGTTCCCGGTTCCGGGGTGGTGGGTGCCACGGCCGGGTCTTCCTCACTGCTGTCGGTCGGGCCCGAGCACCCGGGGTCGGCGAGGTCGGCGAGGCCGTCGCCGTCGTCGTCCTGGGTGTTCGTGCAGATCGGCAGCGCGCCGGTCACGTCGGGGAGGTCGGCGCCGCCGGGTAGATCGACGTTGACGTTGCCTTGGCCCTGGCCGAGCAGGTCCGCGGACGCGGTCACGGCTCCGGCGGACACCGTCGCCAGAACCGACAAGGACAGTATGAAAAGCAGGCGCTTTCTCATAGAGCTCTCGGGTCTCCCCTGCCGGCAGGCGGGACCGTCGTTCCCGCAACCATGCGTGGAAGTACGGTGCCCACAGGCACCGGGAAACTAACTGTTCGCTGGGTTCGCTGCAACCTGGAACCGACCATGGGCGCGACCGGCGGCGCAACCGTATAGGAGGCGTGCGGACCGAAGGGTGTCTGGGCGGGGAACATGCAGGATCGTTTGAGGGCGCCCGGGCGACGCCCGCCTAGGCACAAGATCGGCAGAGTGAGCGCGAGGCTTGAAGTAGGGTCCCTTCGTGCGACGATGCGAGAAGGAGCGAACTTGACCGAGTCAGACCAGATTTCGCCGGGCCTGCGCGAACGCCTTTCCAGCGCCGGCGAGGAGGCTCTGGGTGAGATCACCCAGGCGCTGCTGGAGAACCCCCTCTTCAACCAGGTCCTCGCGACCACGCTCGGAGCGGGCGAGAGGGCGCTCTCGGCACAGCGCTCCGCGATGAGCGCGCTGAACATCCCGTCCGCCTCCGACGTCGAGCGGATGGAGCGCCGGATGCGCTCGTTCTCGAACCGCCTCGAGGAGGTCGAGGACCGCCTCGACGACATCGCCTCCGAACAGCGGACCGCCGCCGGCTCGGGCTCGACGACCTAACCCGCTCCTCCGTCGCCCAGCGCCCGCGCCGCCAGAGCACCGGCGGCCGACGCGGCCTCCTCGAGCGCGGCCGAGTCGCCCTCGCGGCCGTCGGCGCCGTCGGTGACCACGAGCAGGGCGGCGACGCTGACCCCGAGTCGCGGGCCGGCGGCGAAGAGCGCCGCGGTCTGCATCTCGGCCGCGACCGCGCCGCCGGCGAGCCAGCGCTCGCGAAGCGCCGCCGGCACGCCGTCGCCGTCCGCGTTGATCACGTCGGCGGTGGCGACCGTCTGCTGCCGCGGTGGGTGCGCCGGGCAGCGCGGCGAGCGCCCCCGTGAGGCCGGCGTCGGCCTCCACCGCCTCGCCCGCGCCCAGCGTGCGGCTCGTCCCGTCGCCGGCCAGGGCGCGGGCGCAGAGCAGCGTCGCGCAGATGTCGAGCTCGTCGCTCGAGCGCGACGCATGTCCCGACGCCCACCGCCCGCCTGACGCCGAGCTCGGCGAGGTCGCCGAGCACGAGCGCGGCGCTCGGCGCGCCGATGCCGGTCGATTGGATCGTGAGCGAATCGCCCTGCGGCGTCTCGCCCGAGTAGCCCCAGAGGCCGTGCGCGTGGTTGGACATCTTCGGCGCGACGAGCAGCTCCTGCGCGAGGGCGAGCGCGCGGCCGGGATCGCCCGGCAGCAGCACGTCCGCGGCGAGCGGGGCGGTGGGGACGAGGACGGCGGGCACGTGGCCAATATAGGACCGCCCGGCATACACTCAGCCCGTGGAATCCAGCGGCCCAAGCGGCGATCGAAGCCTCCAGGAGGCCCTGCGGACGGCGGTCGAGCGCACGCTCGCCGCGACCGCGGGCTCGGCGGCCGAGACGCGCGGGCGCGCGCAGGAGCTGCTCGACGACGTCGCCAAGCGCGGCCAGGAGGCGCGCGACACGGTCGGCCGGCGCGGCCAGGAGGCGCGCGAGGCCTCGGCGTCGGTCACGACGCGCGTCGTCGAGGCGATCCAGGAGATGCGGCTCGCCAGCGGCGAGGAGGTCCGTGCGCTCGACGCGCAGCTCGCCGCGATCGAGCGCCGAGTCTCGGACCTCGAGCAGCACTTGAGGAACGACTCTGAGCCTGACACTGAACCTCAGGTCGAGGGTAAGTGATGGCCCGAGGACGCCGGATCGTCATCACCGGGATCTCGAACCACTGGGCGACCGAGCTGGCGCGCCGCCTGGAGCGCGATCCCTCGGTCGAGATGATCGCCGGCATCGACACCGAGCCGCCGACGGCCGACCTCGAGCGCACCGAGTTCATCGAGGCCGACATCCGCAGCCCCGTGCTTTCGCGGCTTCTGCCGAGCACCGAGGCCGACACCGTCGTCCACTGCGGCTTTCTCTGGTACCCGGCGCCCGGCAAGCCGGACCGCGCGCTTCACGACATCAACGTGATCGGCGCGCTTCAGCTGCTGACGGCGTGCGAGCGCACCGAGTCGCTCCAGACCCTGATCGTGCGCGGCTCGGCCGCGATCTACGGCTGCGAGGGCGCGGCGCCCCTGTTCTTCAAGGAGGAGATGGCACGGCGCTATCCGCTCAAGACTCGCTTCCAGCGCGACGTCGGTGAGCTCGAGAACTACTTCGACAACTTCTCGCGGCGCCACCCCGAGGTCACGTGCACGATGCTGCGCTACCAGCCCGAGATCGGGCCCGGGCTCGACGCTCCGCTCGTGCGCTACCTGTCGCTGCCGGTGGTCCCGACCCAGCTCGGGTTCGACCCGCGGCTGCAGTTCGTGCACGCCGACGACGCAACGGGGGCGCTCGAGGCGACGGTTCGCAACCCGGTCCGCGGCGCCGTCAACGTCGCGCCGTCGGGCTCCGTGTCGCTGACCCGCCTTCTGCGCATCGTCGCGCAGGCCGTCGGCGCCGATCCCGCATCCGCTCTTCGGCCCCGCCCTCGCCCAGGTCGGGCGCCAGCTCGGCGTCGGCGGGGCGTACGGCGACGGCGTGCGCCTGCTGCGCTACGGGCGCGGCGTCGACAACACGCGGCTGCGCGAGGAGGTCGGCTTCGAGCCCCGCTTCGACGCCGCCGGCGCGGTGCGCGACTTCGCGGCAAAGCAACAGGGCCGCCGGCTGGTCCGTGTCCCGAGCCCCGCCGACGTCGCCGGCGTGGTGGCGCCGAGGTAGGAGCGGACGTGGAGGCCCGAGCGGAGACCGGAACGAGCGGCAACGGCACGGGGCCCGAGGCGCTCGCCGACTTCCTGCGCCGGCGTGCGCAGCGGGGTGGAGAGCGGCCTCGACCCGCTCAGCGCCGCCGAGCGCGCGGCGACCGGGCTGCCGGGGTCGGTGCGCGCGCTCGATCGAGGCGATGGCGCGCCGGCTTCGCGGCGAGTACCACGAGGACGAGTGGGGATTCGACGAGGAGTTCGCCGAGGCCGCGTTCCCGGCCTTCGAGTTCCTCTACGACGTCTGGTGGCGCGTCACCGCCACCGGGTGTGCAGAACGTTCCCTCGCACGGGCGCGCGATGCTCGTCGCCAACCACGCCGGCTCGCTGTTTCCGTTCGACGCCTCGATGATGACCCTGGCGATCATGCGCGAGCACCCGCTGCCGCGCTGGCCGCGCTTCATGGTCCTCAACTGGGCCTTCGTGCTGCCCTTCCTGAGCTCGTTCATGCGCCGCGTCGGCGGCGTGCCCGCGAACCCCGACAACGCGGCCGGGCTGCTCGACGACGACCAGGTCGTGATGGTCTTCCCCGAGGGGGTGAAGGGGACGGGCAAGCCGTTCTCGGAGCGCTACCGCCTGCAGCGCTTCGGCCGCGGCGGCTTCGTCGAGGTCGCGCTTCGCACGGGTTCGCCGATCGTCCCCGTCGCCGTAGTCGGCTCCGAGGAGATCTACCCGAAGATCGCCGAGAGCCGCGCGCTCGCGAGGCTCACCGGCGCCCCGTTCTTCCCGATCACGCCGACCTTCCCGGCGCTCGGGCCGGCCGGGCTCATCCCGCTGCCGTCGCGCTGGCGGATCGAGTTCTGCGAGCCGGTCGACCTCTCCGAGCACCCGCCCGAGGCGGCCGACGACCGCGCGCTCGTCTTCGAGCTCTCGGAGCTCGTCCGCGACACGATCCAGCAGAAGCTCTACGAGAACCTGGTCAAGCGCGGCTCGGCGTTCCTCTAGCCGCGGTGCTATGGACGGACGCAACAGCGGCTGGGTGGAGGTGGCTTCGCGAGCGCCGTGCTGACTAGACCCCGGTATCCGGGGCCTGACTCACGCGGCGGCCTCAGGTAAGCCTTGTTCCTCGTTGAGATTTTTCGCGTCGCGACGCAGTAGCGATGGGGTTCAGCGAATCGAGATCGGGCCGTAGCCGCCGGCTGCCAGCCGGTTGAGGTCGACGCGGCCGGTGATGCCCTTGACGCGGCCAGAGCTCGAGTACTGCCACACCGACCAGCTGTTGCCGGCCCACGAGCTCGCCGGGACGAGCGGCGCGGGGACGCCCCAGTGCGCTACCCAGAGCGGATGGCCGGCGAAGGCGAAGTCGGTCGTGTTGCCGGTCGCCTGCCAGCTCGAGTTGTTCGTGTAGATGACCGGCTTGGCGCCGAGCGCCGCCTCGACGCGCTCGGTCCAGGTCCCGATCCAGGCCCGAAGCTCGGTCGCGTTTAGGCCGCCGAACGGAGTTTCGACGTCGAGCGCCGGACGCAGGTCGCCGGGGCCGACGCCGCCGCCCTGCTCGACCATCGAGATGAAGAGGTCGGCCTCGGCGGTCGCGTCGGCGACCACCTCCGCGAGCGTCTCGCCGTTGGCGAACATCCGGTGGTAGGGCCCGACGCGCACGCCCTTCACCCGGGCCTTGGCGACGTTTCGCAGGTAGTACTCGTCGGCGCCGCAGCGGTCGGGCGCCACGGCGCAGTCGGCGCCGCTGCCGCGACTCGCCTGCACGAACGCGAAGCTCACGCGCTTGGCGGCCGGCTTCCACTTGATCTTTCCCTGGAAGCGCGAGACGTCGACGCCCAGCGGCGCCTTCGCGGCCGTCGCCGGGCCCGCCGCGCCGAGCGCGACGCCGGCCGTCGCGCCCGCGACGACGAGGAGAGCTTTCAGCGCCCGCAAGGCCCTCATGCCCTCAGTAAAACGGCGGGGCGGGCAAAGGAGCGCATCGAGCCGGCGCCGTGACCGGAATCGGTCAGCGGCGTGGGGTCGGAGGCGCGGCTCCCTAGCCGCGGCGGCGGGAGCGCTTCGACTTCGCGTCGGGCGTACGCGGAGGGAACTTCTTGCGCTCCGCGGCGGTCATCTTGCGGATCGTGAGCGTCCCCTCCTTGACCTGCTTGCGGATCTCGCGCAGCTTCTTCTGGCGCTCTGCGCGCGCACGGGCGTTCGTCGGCCCGGTTCCGCGTTTCGGCTTGCCGTCGGACTTCGGCTCGGACTTCGGCTTGCCGTCGGACTTGGCCTCGGACTTCGGCTTGGCATCGGACTTGTGGCTTCGGCTTGGCGTCTGACTTGGTCTGAGTCTTGGCCTTTGAGCTGGTCTGTGCCATGTATCGAAAGTAGCAATTCCGCCGGTCGGCAACGGCAATTGCTCACCCGCCCGCCCGGACGCTCGATTACGGTCGTCTCACGGTAGGTTCGCCAGCCGTGACCGTGCGCCTGGCCACGCCCGACGACGTCCCGCGGATCGCGGCAGTGCTCGCGCACGCCTTCGCCACCGACCCGCCGATGCGCTGGGTGACGGGGGCCTCGCCGCACGCCGAGCGCCGCCTGCGGCCCTACTTCGCGGCGCTCGTCACGCGCCTGCACATGGCCCGCGGAGAGGTCTGGGTCTCGGACGATCCGCTCGGCGCCGCGGCCTGGGTGGGGCCCGGCGGCTGGCCGCCCTCGGCGGCGCTCGAGCTCCGGCTGACCCCGGTCCTGCTTCGCACCTTCGCCCGCCATCCGCTGAGGGCGGCGGGGGCGGGTCGAGTCAGCGGGCGCGGCCACCCGCCCGAGAGGCACTGGTTTCTCGACTACGTCGGGGTGGAGGCGACGGCGCGCAGCCGCGGCGCGGGCTCGGCGCTGATGCGCCCGGTGCTCGATCGCTGCGACGCCGACGGCATCGGGGCCTTCCTCAACGCCGGCTCGGAGCGAAGCCGCGACCTCTACGCCCGCCACGGGTTCGAGGTCACGCGGCGCGTCGAGCTGCCGCGCGGCGGCCCGCCGCTGTGGAGCATGTGGCGCGCGCCCGGTCGCGGCCGCGACCGAGGCAGATGATGTCGGTGCCGCCGCCCGCTTGACGATGTCGCCGCCCCCGCGCGGGGGGCGGGGGGGGGTGAGGGGGTCGGTCGCCGCGGGAGAGTCGGGTGGTGAGTGGGGGGGGGGGGAGTTGGGTGGGGGGGGAGAGGGAGGGGGGGGGATTTTTTCGAGCCGATCGTCATCCGTATCGGTCGGCCCCGTTGCCCCTCTGTGTGCCCGGCCCGAAGGCCCGGCCAACCCGCTGCGCGGACCCTAGACCGGCCCGCGGCCCGCGGTCAAGCGGCAACGCGACGGCGGCTCAGGCGCGCGCGGCGAGGAGGTCGAGCAGGCCGTCGGCGTGGCGGGCGAGAAACGACGGGCCGATGCCCCGAATGCCCTCGAGCTCCGACCGCGACCCCGGGCGCCGCGCCGCGATCTCGCGCAGCGTCGAGTCGTGGGCGACCGTGTAGGCCGGCTTTCCGTCGGCGGCGCCAGGCGCCACTCCCGCAACGCGAGGAAGAGGGACTCGTCCTCGGGCGAGAGGTCGATCGGCTCGGCGGCGGAGGCGCTGCGCTTGCGCGAGGACCGGACCGGGATCGTCTCGGGGTCCGGAAGCCCGCCCTCGGGGTCGCAGACGTCGCAGCAGCGCCCCGTCGGCGCCGGCGCGATCTGGTCGCCGAAGTGGTCGAGCAGCGCCCGGCGCCGGCACGACTCGCGAGAAGGCGAACGCCTTGACCGCCCGAAACGCGCGCCAGCCGCGGTCGCTCGCGACGCGGCACTCCTGGCCGAGGGTCCCGAGCCTCGGTGACCCGTCGAGCGCGATCCGCAGGCGCCCGCCGGGCGCCGGCTCGACGCTCAGCGCGCCCGCCCGCTCGGCGATCGCGAGCCTGAGCCGCACCGCGTCGTCGCGCGGGTTGTCGATCACGAGCTCTGCATCCGGCCCCGCCTCGGCGCCGAGGCGCTCGACGTAGGCGGCGACCTGGCGCGGCTCGATCTCGCGGCGCTGGTTGAAGTGGACGAGGCGGCTGAGGTCGGCGCGGCCGGCGAGCAGCATCGCCCGCGCGGGGTCGCCGTCGCGCCCCGCCCTGCCGGCCTCCTGGTAGTAGGCCTCGACGCTCGTCGGGATCGCCCAGTGCCACACCGAGCGCACGTTGGCCTTGTCGACACCCATCCCGAAGGCGTTGGTGGCGACGATCACGTCGGCGTCGCCGGTCATGAAGCGGTGCTGTGCGGAGGCGCGCTCGTCGGGCGCCAGGCCGGCGTGGTAGCCGACCGCGCGCAGCCCCGACCCGGCGAGCGTCGCGGCGAGCTCGTCGGTGTCCTTGCGCGTCCCGCAGTAGACGATCGCCGGGCGCATGGCCTCGTCGGCGAGGCCCTGCTCGAGCATGTGTAGCTTGCGCGCCTTCGAGCCCTTGCCCTCGAGCGTCGCGATGTCGAAGGAGAGGTTGGGGCGGTCGAACCCCGAGCGGACCATCACGGGGTCGCGGAGCTTCATCCGCCGCGACACCTCGGCCGCGACCTCCTCGGTCGCCGTCGCGGTGCAGGCCATGACCGTCGGGCGGCCGAGGCGCTCGGCGGCCTGGGGCAGCCGCAGGTAGTCGGGCCGGAAGTCGTGGCCCCACTCGGCGAGGCAGTGCGCCTCGTCGACCGCGAACAGCCCGACCCGCCGCGACCCGAGCGCGTCCCAGAAGCCCGAGGACCCGAAGCGCTCGGGCGAGCAGTAGACGATCCGCGCGCTGCCGTCGCGCACCTGGCGGGTGGCGTCGCGCATCACCTCGTCGGGGAGGCCCGAGGCCAGCATCACGGCGGGATGCCCGTTCGCGACGAGCCGCTGCCACTGGTCGGCCATCAGCGCGATCAGGGGGCTGACGACGATCGTGAGGTCCTCGGAGGCGAGCGCGGGGAGCTGGTAGCAGAGGCTCTTGCCGCCGCCCGTCGGCATCACCACGAGCGAGTCGCGGCCGGCGAGCGCCGCCTCCACCGCCTCGAGCTGGCCCGGGCGAAAGGCGTCGTGGCCGAGGTGGGCGAGCAGCCCGGCGGGGTCGCGGTCGCCCTCGTAGATGCGCCGCGGGGCTAGCTGGGACTCGATCTCCTCGATCCCCTGGAGCGCGAGCTGTGCTTCGGCTTGCTCGGGGGTCTCTGCGTACTTCACCTGGCGAGGTTAGGTGACCCCGCAGATGGTTCTCGTGCCCCCGGAGCCACCGAGCGGGTAGGACGTTGCAAGACGGCACCCAACCCGCGGGCGCCGCGGGGCGCCCGGCTACGGTGGACCGACGTCCGTTCCCCGGGTGCGGGACGGGCGCGGGATGCGGACCGACCTCGTGCAAAAGTGGAATGGTGGCGCCACGCGTGGCGCCGCTCTCGTACTGGCGACCCTGCTGGCGTCGCTGTCGCTGGTGCTCGCGCTGGGCGGCGAAAAGGCCCCCGCCCAGGCCGTCGACCAGCTTCAGGACGCCACCTCCGAGATCGGCGCGATCAACGCCCAGCAGGGCGAGGTCGCCGCCTCGATCGAGGCCCAGAACGCCCAGATCGACCAGCTGATCGGCGAGGAGGCCGCGGTCCGCGCCGAGGAGGCGGCGGTCCAGGCGCAGCTCGGCCGCCAAGCAGGCCGAGCTCGACGAGGCGACGGCCGAGCTCGACGCGGCGCAGGCCTACCTGCGCGAGGTCCGGGCCGAGCTCGAGCAGGCCGTCGGCGCGCTCGAGGACATGCTCGTCGACCTCTACAAGTCCCAGCCGCCCGACATGATCGATGTCGTCCTCGCGTCCACGACGTGGACCGACGCGATGGCCCAGGCGGAGTACATCGAGCAGGTCAACGACCACCAGGACGCCGTCATCGTGCGCGTCGAGGAGCTTCGCGCGGAGATCTCGGCGACCGTCGAAAAGCTGACCGCGGCGCGCGAGCGCATCGAGGCCGCCCGCGACGAGATCGCCGCGCACCGCGACGAGCTCGCCGCGGCGCGAGAGGAGATCGAGGCCCGCCACGCCGAGCTCGAGGCCGCGCGCGCCGCGCGCCGCGACGAGCTCGCGGCGCTCGTCGAGCGCGAGCAGAAGCTTCAGGAGCAGATCTCCCCCGGGGCGAGCCCGCCCGGCGGCCAGACGGCGACGATCACCGCCGACGGCAAGGCGGTCGCTCCGGCGAACGCGCCGCTCGCGGTCCAGGCCGCGATCGAGGCCGCGAACGCGATCGAGGACGCGCCCTACTCGTGGGGCGGGGGCCACGGCTCGTTCGAGTCCTCGGGCTACGACTGTTCGGGCGCGGTCTCATACGCGCTCAACGGCGCGGGCGTGCTCTCGAGCCCGCTCGACTCGGGCGGTCTGATGAGCTGGGGCGAGCCCGGCGGCGGCGACTGGATCACGGTCTACGCCCACTCGGGCCACGCCTTCGCGGTCATCGCGGGCCTTCGCTGGGACACCAGCGGAGACGGCGGCAGCGGGCCGAGCTGGTACACCGACATGCGCTCGTCGGCGGGCTACGTCGTCCGCCACCCAGCGGGGCTCTAGTCCGCGGCCGTCGCTGCGGCGGCGCTGAATCCCGCCTTGGCCTAGCCCGAGCCGTTGGCGGCCGCGGCCTCGAGCGCGACGCCGTAGAGGATGTCGTGCTCGGAGACCTCGATCTCGCCGAGGCCGAAGGCGCGCATCACACCGATCAGGATCACGACGCCGGCGACGATCGTCGGCGCGCGGCCGGGATGAAGGCCCGTCACGGCCAGGCGCTCCTCGAGCGTCATCGACGCGAGCTCCGAGCACATCCGCTGGATCGTCGGAAGGCCGAGGACGTGGCCGTGGACGGCCTCGGCGTCGTAGGGGTCGAGCCCGAGGTCGATCGCGGCGAGCGAGGTCGGGGTGCCGGCGACCGCGATCCCATGTCGCGCGCTGACCAGAGCACGGCCCGACAGCTCGGCGTCGATCAGGCCGCGGACGTCGGCCGCCAGCTCCTCCAGCTCGGAGGCGTCGGCCGGGTCACGGGTCAGGTGGCGCTCGGTCTGGCGCACCGTGCCGGCCTGCAGCGAGGCGAAGAAGCCGAGCTCGTCCTTCGAGCCGACGATCAGCTCGGTGCTGCCGCCGCCGATGTCGACCACGAGGCTGCCCTCGGCCGAGGGCCGGCCGAACGACGCTCCGCGGTAGGTCAGCCAGGCCTCCTCGCGGCCGCTGAGGATGCGCGAGTCGAGCGCGAAGCGCTCGCGCAGCTCGGCGATGAAGGCGCTCGAGTTGTCGGCGTCGCGAACCGCGCTCGTCGCGATCGCGGTCACGCGCTCCGCTCCCAGCTCCTCGTAGCGGCGTATGTAGTCGCCGACCGCGCCGCAGACGTCGTCGATCGCGTCGGTCGCGAGCTGGCCCGACGTGTCGACGCCCCGGCCCAGCCCCGTCACGCGGGACTCGCGCTCGATCTCGGTCACCTCATGGTCGCCGACGTCCGCCACGAGAAGGCGGGTGGAGTTCGTTCCCATGTCGACGACGGCGACTCTCATCGGGGTCCCCGCCCTCGGGCCACTCTATAGCTCAGTAGTCGATGCAGGGAGAGCCGATCGCGGCGCCCAGCTCGCAGAACGCCGGCTTCGGGACGAGCCCGTTGCCGACGAGCGCGGTCCCGTTCCAATAGCCGCCCTCCGCGCCGACCTGGAAGCGGTGAATGATGAACGAGCGCACGTCGTGGCCGAGGACGGAGCGATACATCTGGACGAGGATGTCGCCCTGCTGGTCGAGTGCGACGCCCGTGGAGGGATGGGTCGAGACCCCGACCTCGGTGATCCAGAGCGGGGTCGACGCGTCGTCGTTGGCGTCGCGCACCGAGCGAAGCGCGTCGAGCCACCCGGTCATGTTCTCGACGAACGGCGCCTCGTGGGGATAGGGGTGGGTGCCGATGCCGTCGAACGACTCGGCGCCGGCGTTGTTGTAGACGCGCCACAGGAACTCGGGGGCGTCCATGTTGCGGCGGCCCATCGCCGGGATCAGTCCGCCGGTGACCACGGGCGCGGCCGACCCGGTCGAGTCGATCGCGTCGTCCGCCGCCGCGAGCAGCTGGGCGTAGCGCTGCGGGTCTGGCCGCGGGGCCCAGAAGCGCGAAAGGTTGGGCTCGTTCCAGATCTCGATCGCGCGCGCGTCGGGGTAGCGCTCGACGGCACGGCGGACGAAGCGCCTCCATGCGTCGAGGTGCTTGACGCGCGGCGGGAACGCGCAATCGGCGCCGCCGTGGCACGTGGCCCTCGGATCGCGCGACCAGACCGGGGCGTTGTAGAGCACCATCACAGGCTGCGTCGAGTAGCGGCGCATCGCGTCGTAGACGCGGTCGGTCTTCGCCCAGCGATAGCGGCCGCGGCGCTGCTCCACGGTCGCCCACTGGACGTGGAAGCGGTTTGCCGACTGCGCGTCCGGCATCACCTGGCCCGCGAAGCGCAGCTGGCGGTCCGCCACCGACGACCAGAACTCCCTGCGGCCCCAGCCCCAGTCCTCGTTGAACCCCCAGGGAACGGCGGGGCTCGCCGAGCTGTTGGTCAGGTGCGTGGCCGAAGCGCGCGGGCCGGCCAGCAGCGCGACGACCAGCGCCGCCCCGGCGAGCGCGCACAGCAGAGCCCGTTTGCGCCCGAGGGCGATTGTGGGGTGCATCCGGTTCGTCACGTCCCTCAAGGGTGGAGAACCCGGCCTTCGCGCCCCAGTTGCGCCCGCGGCGGCGCCCGCCCGGTAAGCCCCTGACGGACTCGGCTCTCGCGGCCGGCTAGTCGGCGGGCAGGGCGAAATGCAGCGCGACGACGGTCCCGTCGCCGTCGCTGCGGAACTCGAGCGAGTCGCTGATCATCCGCGCCATCCAGAGGCCGCGGCCGCCGAGCGCCGCGGGGTCGGGAGCGATCTGGCCCGCAAGCGGGTCGCGGATGCCGGGGCCGGTGTCGCTGACCTCCCAGATGAGCTCACCGGGCTCGCGCCACAGCTTGAGCCGCGCAGGAGAGGCTCCGTGGAGGATCGCGTTCGTGGCGACCTCGTCCACGGCGAGCGTGTGGTCGAGCAGGCGGTCGCCCTGCAGCCCCGCCGCGGCCCCCTCGTTTTCGACCAGGCTTCGGACCGCGTCGAGGTTGCCGAGGTCGAAGGGCATCTGAATCGTGGGACGGCCGCCGCGGACCGGCGTCTGCGCGTTGAGCTTCTCCACGAAGAGCTCGGGCCGCGCGTACTCGCGGCTGTCGCTGATGCCTCCCGAGCGCAGGATCAATGGATGGGTGGACTCGGCGCAGTCGATGATCGTGTCGGGCAGCGCGGCCTCGTCGTAGGGGCAGGCGAAGGTGACCGGCAGGCCCCAGAAGGCGACGTTGATCACCGACTCGTGGCGCGCCCACTCGCGGATCCCGGCCTCGGAGTCGAGCGGCCAGGGAGGCTCGCCGAGAATGCGCATGCGTGCGTCGCCGGCGTGCTCGCCGACCCAGTCGAGGAACTTCGCGCGCGTGCGCGACGGGGTCTCGTAGAAGCCCGCGGCCGGAGCGACGTCGGCGGCGCCTGCGTAGTCGCCGAGGGCCTGCGTCAGGGCGTCTGCGTTGTCGCGCTTGACGCGCGCCAGCACCGGCTCGTCGGCCTCGATGCCGGCGCGCACGAACGGCAACGCGGCATCGACGAAGCCCTCCACCGACTCGTAGATGAGCGCGTGGTGGAAGAAGTCCCCGTTTCCAGGGATCGGGTGGGACTTCGCTCGGACCAACATCCCTCACGGTCGGAATACCCAAAAAACGGCATCCGACTCCCGCCCCGGCGTCTGGGCGCTGAATTTCCTCCTGAGCGTGCCCGAAAAAGCGGCTAGCTCGTGGTGGCCTTGGCCGCGATCCGCTTCGGCGACGGCCGCACGACGTCCCAGGCGAGCCCGGCCTTCTCGAGGCCGGCGATCACGAGCGCGGAGGAGTCGAATTGCCAGCGGCCCAGGCCGTGCACCGCGGAGGTCGGGAAGGCGTGGTGGCTGTTGTGCCAGGCCTCGCCGAACGACGGCACCGTGAGCCAGAGCAGGTTGCGCGACTCGTCCGGCGTGTCGAAGTCCCGGCGCCCGAAGAAGTGGCAGAGCGAGTTGATCGAGTAGGTGACGTGGTGAAGGACGAACATCCGCACCGCGCCGCCCCACAGCAGGCCGGTGAGCGCGGCCTCGATCGACCAGCCGATCAGGCCCCCGAGGATGAACGGCACGATGAGGCCGGCGACGCGCCCAGAGCAGGAATGTCCTGTCGACGAACTTGCACGACCGGGTCCGCGATCAGGTCGGGCGCGTAGCGCGCCTTGGCGCCGCGCTGGGTGTGGATGAACAGCCATCCGAAATGGGCGTGGACGAGCCCCTTCAGCGCCCCGCGCCAGCCGCCGCCGTGATCGACGTGGGGGCTGTGCGGGTCGCCGGGCTTGTCGGCGAAGGCGTGATGCTTGCGGTGATCGGCGACCCACGAGATCACGGGGCCCTCGATCGCGGCCGAGCCGAGGATCGCGAGGGTGCCGCGCACCGCGGGGGTCGTCTTGAAGCTGCGGTGCGTGAGCAGGCGGTGGAAGCCGACGGTCACCCCGAAGCCCGTCGCCAGGTAGAGGATCAGGAAGACCGCGATGTCGCTCGGCCGCAGCAGCCCCATCCAGGACTGCCACACCGCGAAGCCCAGCGCGAGGATCGGGACGACGGTGATGATGCCCGTGATGATCCGGTCACGGGTCTCGTTGGTCGCCGGCTGGATGTCGTCGGGCCCGGGGACCGGGTGCGCCGAGGACGAGCCCGTCGCTTCCAGACCTTGAGCAACCGCCCGCTCGGCTGTGCCGCTTTCCATCGATGCCTCCGCCGTCGTCTCGTGTTCGCGAAGGCGACCACGGACGACTTCGAACTGAACACTCGTGGCCCGGGTTCAAACCGGCTTCGCGGAGACGCTATCAGCGCGGTGCGGGCTCGACAAGCCCCTCGCAGGCGGCCCTGATCTCGTCCGTCACGGCGAGGACGCTCGAGAGCCGCTGCTCGAGGCTTCGGGCCGCCTCCTTGGCGGACTCGATCTGAGCCTGCATGGCCTGCTCGGCCTGCCGATGGCGCCCGCGCTCCTGCTCACGCTGGGTTTGCAGCTCGGCAAGCGCGGCCTCGGCCTGCTCACGCTGGGTTTGCAGCTCGGCGAGCGCGGCCTCGGCCTCCTTGGCGCGGCGCTCCGCGTCCGCGAGCCGGTCGAGCGCGCCGTCCGCCTCACCGGCGCGGCGCTCGGCCTCGGCAAGGCGCTCGAGGACGTCGTCATGGTCCTCGAGGGTCACCGTGGGCTCGGGCGGGTCCGCGGACCCCGGCTCCTGGGCGGGCGGCTCCGCGGGGGATGCGGTGAAGGACTCGACGCGCGCGGCGAGGTCGGCCAGCGCCAGGCGCATCTGCGCCATCTCCTCGCCCGCGGCGGGATCGGGCGCGGGCGGCGGTGTGGCGGGAGCCGTCGTAAAGGCACGCTCGGCGGCGTCTGGCGCCTCGGGCGCGGAACCCCCGTACACGGACTCCATCCGCGGCGCCTCGGGAGCGGGCGGTGGGGCCGGCGCGTTCGCGAGCTGCTCGATCACGGCGTCGATCGAGCTCTCCGTGGCGACCATAGGGTGGACGTCGCTCTTCGTCATCACCGCGATGTCGTCCACGGCGAGCGGGTCGACCGGGTCGGAGAGCGCGACGAGGAGGGTGCCGTCGTCGTCGAATGCGAACGGGACGGCCTGGTAGCGCGCCGCAGCCGATTCGGTGATCAGCCGTGCTACGTCGAGGTCGACCCCGAACTCATCGAGGTCGACGTGCTCGAGGCCGTGAAGCTCGGCGGTGGCGCGCGAGAGCTGGTCCTCGGTGAGGATCTGGCCCTCGAGCAGGACCTCGGGGACCGCCTGACCGACGACGCGTCCGTGCTCGACGGCCCAGTCCGCCGTCTCCTGGTTGACGAAGCCGAGCTCGACGATGACGTCGCTGAAAAAGCCGGACGAGCCCTCCGGATGCGAGGGCGACGTGACGCCGCGCCGCGTCGGCCGGGCCTCTTGGACGGAGGTTTCCATCAGGCGCCGGTCTGCGGATCGGCGGGTTCGAGAGCGGGCGCGACGGCGGCTGCCGGCGCCGGCGCGGAGACGGCGGCGTCCTCGGAGCTCGAGAGAGCCTCGGCCGCGGAGTCGAAGAGCTTGACGTCGCTGTACGCGCACGCGATCTCGACGGTGAACGGGCGGCCCTGTGTTGCGCGCGCGATCGCTTGGCGCAGACGCGCGACGAAGGCCTCGGCGCCCTCGGCGCCGTGGCAGCCGACGAGAACCGCCGCCAGCGTCGACGCGCCGACGCGCCCGACGTGGTCGGTCGTGCGGGTGACCCCGGCGAGGACCTCGGCGGCGTCCTTGAGCGCGAGCGTCGCGACTGGCGAGCCGGCCCCGTTGACGGTGCCCCCGACGCCGACGCAGCAGGCGACGAGATGGGACTGCACGGTGCCGCGCTTGGCGAGGCGCCACTCGCGGTCGAGCACCTCGAGGAACGCGTTGCGGTCGAAGAGGCCGGTCTCGGAGTCGGCCTTGCCGCCGTCTCGGGCCTCCTCGCGGAGATGGCGCATCTCGGCCTGGGCGCGAACCGCCTCCCACTCGTAGGCGAGGATTCGCGACGCGAGGGTGACGAGGCCGCGGTGGTGCTCCATATAGGTGCCGGCGTCGGGAGCGAACGCGCAGACTAGGCCGACGACGTTGCCGTCGCGAAGCTCGAGGGGGGAGACGAGCGAGGACCTGATCCCGGCCGAGCCCAGAAGCTCCTGGTCGAGCCAGACGCCCGGCGTCGAGACGCGCAGGGTGACGCCGCGCTCGAGGCCCTGGATCGGCGCCCCTCGCAGGTCGGTCACGCGGCACGTCTCGCCGTTGGGGTCGAAGCGGGCCAACACGACGGTCCCCGGCACGGCGCCGGAGAGTCCGGCGAGCGCTGCGTCGGCAGCCTCGGCGAAGTTGGCGAATCGGTGTGCGCTCAGCGCGGCGAGCGCCGCAGTCTGCGTCGCGTCCATGCCATCTCTATCGGTCGCCCGGCGAGAAATCTGAGCGCTGAGGTGTCGATGGCGGGGTCAGGCGCCCAGAGCGCGCCCGATCAGCTCGCGTCCGTGCGTGACGGCCTCGAGGGGCACGGCGTGGGGGGCGTCGGTCTCGAGGTAGTCGACGTCGAGCCCCGCGCTCTGCAGCACCCGCGCGGCGTCGCGGCCGAAGTCGACCGAGATGATCGGGTCGTTGCGGCCGTGGTGGATGAAGACGGAAAGCCCGGCGCGGTCCTCGAGCTGGGGTTCCCAGCCCTCGACGGTGGGGATGAAGCCGCTCAGGGCGATGATCCCGGCGGGCGACGGCCGGCCCTCGCCGAGCGCGACCGCGTAGGACATCACGGCGCCCATCGAGAAGCCGCCGATCACGGCGCGATCCCAGCCGAGCCCCCGCTCGTCGAGGAAGTCGTCGCAGAACTCGCAGAGCGCCGAGTAGCTCGACGCGAAGGTCTCGGGGTCCGGGTAGCCGACGCGCGGGACGAGGTACCAGTGGCGGCCGCCGGGAGGGATGCCCGTGATCGGGGCGCCCGGGGTCACGCCGACCAGCCGCCGCTCGGGGTCGAGCTCGTCGAGCAGCGGGAAGAGGTCGTGCTCGGAGGTCCCGCGGCCGTGGTTGAGGATCAGCGCGCCCTCGGGCTCGCCGTCGGCCTCGCGGATGAGGTGGTCGAGGGCCAAGCGTCCAGACGGCGCGGCGGCCGCTAGGCCGTCAGCGAGTCGCGCGGATTGTGAAGCGGCGTCAGGTTGGGCTCGATCTCGTCGCGCAGGTGCTCGATGAACGGCGGCAGCGAGATCTTCTCGCCGAGATGCTCGGGGTCCTCGTCGATCGCGAAGCCGGGGCCCTCGATCGTCGCGATCTCGAACAGCACGCCGCTCGGCTCGCGGAAGTAGATCGAGCGGAAGTAGAAGCGGTCGATGACCGGCGTCGGCCTGCGCGCCCGCCTCGGCGACGCGCTGCGCGCCAGGCCTCGTGGTCGTCGGCCGTGTGACGCCCAGGCGATGTGGTGGACGCTGCCCGCGCCCTGGAGGCCGTGCTCGGCCGGCGGCTCGTCGGCGATGTAGAGGCCGCCGCGATCGGGCGCCGCGCGCCTCCCATGTGCCGTCCTCGCGCGGCTCGAACCCCAGCGTCTCCTCGAAGAGCTCGCGGCTCGCCTCGGGCTCGGCGATGTAGGCGCGCGCGGCGTGAAAGCCCTGGAGCGCGTGCTCGGCCGGGATCTCGGGGTGCTCGGCGGTCAGCGGCGCGTCGGGGACGTCGGGGACGACCAGCTCGTGGTCGAGGCCCTCGGGGTCGGAGAAGATCAGGCCGCCGTCCTCGCGCCTGCGTCTCGATGCCCTTGCCGGCGAGCCGCTGCTCCCAGAAGTCGATCGCCTCGGCCGACGCGACGCGCCAGACGACGCGGTGAACCATTCCCGCGCCGGCGCGCCCGGGGGCCGCGCCGGGAAACTCGAAGAAGGTGATGTCGGAGCCCGGGTCGCCGGCCTCGTCGGCGTAGAAGAGGTGGTAGACGTTCGGCTGCGTCCTGGTTGACCGTCTTCTTGACGAGCCGCAGCCCGAGGACGCCGACGTAGAAGTCGATGTTCTTCTGCCCGTCGGCGGTGATCGCGGTGATGTGGTGGATTCCCTCGAGCTTCATCTCGTCTGGAGGTTAGGCCAGGTGGGGCTCACTCGAGTGGCGCGCGGACGAGCGCGTCGCGGTCGAGCTCGGCGGGCTTGCTGTACCCGCTCAGCGCGAGGGTCATGTCGAGCTCCGCCAGCAGCATCTTGAAAACCGCCTCGACCCCGTCCTGACCGCCGACGCGCGAGGCCCCAGATGTAGGGCCGGCCGACCAGCACGGCGTGGGCGCCGAGCGCCAGCGCCTTGAATATGTCGGCGCCCGAGCGCACGCCGCTGTCGAAGAGGATCGCCATCCGGTCGCCGACCTCCTCGACGATCGCGGGCAGGGCGTCGAGCGACCCCATCGCGCCGCCGACCTGGCGCCCGCCGTGGTTGGAGACGACGATCCCGTCTATCTCGCGCTCGGCGGCGCGGCGCGCGTCGTCGACGCGCTGGATCCCCTTGAGGAGGATCGGCAGATCGGTGATCGAGCGCAGCCACTCGAGCCGCTCCCAGGTGATCGAGGGGTTCGAGAGCACCGAAACGAAGTGCCCGATCGCGGCGCCGGGATCGTCCTCGGGCGACTTGTCGAGCTGCGACCGGAAGACGGGGTCCTCGAGGTAGTTGGCGATCCCGATGCCGTGCAGGAACGGGGCCCAGGCCTGCTGGAGGTCGCGCGGCTTCCACCCGAGCACGAAGGCGTCGACGGTGAGCACGATCGCCGTGTAGCCCGCCGCCTCGGCGCGCTCGACCATGCTCTTGGCGATCTCGTCGTCGTTGGACCAGTAGAGCTGGTACCAGCGGTCGCCCTCGCCGTTGGCCTCGGCCATCTCCTCCATGGAGTAGGCGGCGACCGTGCTCGCGACGATCGGCAGCCCCAGCGCGGCGGCGGCGCGCGCGCTCGCCAGCTCGCCGTCGTCGTGGACGATCCTCTGCGCCCCCACCGGCGCCAGCATCACCGGCGCCGGCAGCTCGTGGCCGAGCACGGTGGTGGAGAGGTCGCGCACGGCGACGTCGCGCAGCATCCGCGGAGCGATCCGCCAGCGCCGAAACGCCTCGCGGTTGGCGTCCATCGTGTCCTCGGTGCCGGCCCCCGCGATAGACGTAGGCGACGGCGTTCGGGTCCATCGCCTCCATCGCGGCCGCCTCGAGCTCCGCCGACGCCACCGGCACGGCCGGCTTCTGGCCCCCGAGCCCGTAGGCGTAGATCTCGCGGTAGAAGTCCCCGTAGTGCGGCTCTGGCACGAACGCGACCCTATAGGCACGAGTTTCGCGGCGGCCGCGCCACGGGTAGACACGATTCATGTCGTTCGCGGGCATCGCGAAATTCGGCGGCGAGCGCGCCGCGAGATGCGCTGCTTCCATGGATGTGGCCGATCTACGTCGCCCGGAGTGCCTTCGCCGCCGCGGGCCACGTCGGCAACCGGCTTACGCCCCGTCAGCGCGAGCGACTGCTCTACCTGATTCGGCGCTCGAAGGGGCGGCCCTCGAACCTGACCGCCAAGCAGCGCGAGGAGCTCAAGCGGCTGCTCGACAAGATCGAGCCGATCGGGGTCGCCCAGGCGATCGCGGCGGAGCTGTCGCCGCTGCCGTGGCCGAAGGCGCCGGCTAGCCCTCGATCAGCTTCTTGAGGTTGGCCAGCGAGCGCTCGGCCTCGCGCTTCGCGGCGGCCGCGCCGACCGTCCTGCCCGCGAGGCGCCCGAGCGGCCCTCCCGGAAGCTCGAACTCGTTCTCGTAGCTGAACTTCGTCGCGTCGTCGCCCGCAGGCTCGAGCTCGTAGACGACCCGGGCGCCCGAGCCCGCGGGGCCGTCGCCGTTCCACTCGACGCGGCGCGGGCGGTCGGCCTCGACCACCTTCCAGGTGACCTTGAAGCTCGGCCCGCCCACCTTGAGCTTCTGCTCGAAGCTCGAGCCTTCCTCCAGCGCGTCGGGCGTGTCGTCGCCGAGCGCGACGTGGGTGGTCACCCAGTCGCCGAGGCGGTGCGGGTCCATGAGCACGTCCCAGACCGCCTCCGGGGGCGCCGCGATCTCGATCTCGCTGACGACGCCGGGCATCAGTTGCGCCCCGCCGCCGCGGTGTCCTCGCGGTCCTGGGCGTCCTTCTCGATCGCCTTCGCGAGCGCGATCGGAAGCGGGTCGAGCTCGACGTCGAAGACGTCGAGCGCGGCGTCGTCCTCGACGACGGTGTCGGTCTCGAGCCCGGCGGTGATCAGCTCCGCGATGCGCGGGTTGCCCTCGGTCACCGCGGCGGCGCCGCGGCCCGCCGCCTTGGCGCTCATGGTGTCTGCTCCGACCCGCCGCAGCGGCTTGCCGCCGAGCGCCTTCGACATCTCGTCGAGCATCTCGGCGTAGGTCATGACGTCGGGGCCGCCGATCTGGAACTCGCGCCCCGCCGCCTCGTCGAGGGTCGCCGCCTGGACGAGGTAGTGGATCACGTCCTCGATCGCGATCGGCTGGGTGCGGTTGTGGATCCAGTCCGGGGCGAGGATCACGTTTCCGGGCAGCTTCTCGATCAGGCTGCGAAGCAGAACGTAGGACTCGCTGCCCGCGCCGACGACCATCCCGGCGCGGAAGTAGACAAGCGGCGGGCCCTCCGCGCGCAGCGCCTCGGCGCTGCCCCGGCGGCTTCCGAGGTGCTCGGACGCCCCGGCGTCCCCGAGCCCGCCGAGGTAGATCATGCGCCCGACCCCGGCGCGGCGGCACTCGCGCGCGAAGGCGCCCGCCGAGCCGCGCTCGCGCGCCGCGAGCGATCCCTCGTCGCCCGCCATCAGGTGGACGAGGTAGTAGGCGACGTCGGCGCCGTCGGCCGCGCCCGCGAGGCTGGCGGGATCGGTGACGTCGCCGCGGCGCAGGTCGGCGCCCATCCGCCCGAGCGCGCGGCTCGACTCGCTGTCGGGGTCGCGGACGAGGCAGCGCACCGCGATCCCCCGCTCGATCAGCTCGGGGACGAGGCTGCGGCCGATGAAGCCGCCCGCTCCTGCGATCAACGCGCGCATCGAGGCGGGATCGTTCCCGCCGTCCGAGGCCGTCAAACGTCGGCTCCCTCGCCGGCCTCGGCGCCGGCGGCGATCTCGCCGCGCAGTGCGCCGACCTCCGACGGCGGCAGGTCGAGCCGCGCCAGCGAGCGCAGGAAGCCGTTCGTCACGAGGACGTGGATGCGCAGCTGGGTCTGGCTGTAGAGCCACGTCCCGAAGCGCGAGAACCAGCCCGCCCCGCGAAGCCAGGGGTAGAAGTTCGCGACCGCGGCCTCGGTCCGCAGGCGGACCCGGCCGGGGGCCGGGGGCGGGGCGGATGCGGCCGCCTCGGCGTCGTCGAGGCGCTCGACCGCGATCCGCAGATAGCCCTGACCGCCGCGCCCCTCTCGGGCGACGAGCAGGCCGCGCTCGATGCGCCAGGTGACGACTCCGCGAGAGGGCTCGGTCTCGTACTCGGGAGCGTGGAAGCGAAGCAGCGCGAAGGGGCGAAAGAGCAGCACGATTATCCGCGCCTCCGGCTCGTAGACGACCCTCAGCAGGCCGAGCGAGATCCGGTTGAGCCAGCGCCAGTAGGCGCGCGCGAGGCGCTCGAGGTTCTCGGGGTGCCAGAGCTCCGCGAGCAGGTTCTCCGGCACGTCGACCTCGGCGCGCTGCACCGACTCGACCGCGCCGGTGCGCGGCACCTCGCGGCGCTGCTCCGGCAGCAGCCGGACCTCTGCTGGGGTTTTGAGGCTCGCCAAATTGCTAACTGCACAGTCAGGCGCGGCAGAGCCGCGGATACTCTAGGCGTTCGTGCTGCGCAGCGCGAAGAACCCGATGTTCGTGTAGTCGTCGTCGCCGCTGCGCCACAGGATCTTGCCGAGGTTGGCGCCCGGCGTGATCTCGACGAGCTCGTCGCGGATCGAGCGGATGATGAAGTTCGGGTTCTTCTCGATCGGGAAGTAGTCGATCACCAGCACGTCGGTGCCGGGGTCGATCTTGCCCGGCTCCACGCGGGTCTCGAAGTCGAACGCCGCGAGGTTGGAGCCGTACTCCCGCATCCCGTACAGGGGCCACAGCAGCTTGCCGACGAAGCGCGTGCTCGAGGTCAGCGTGTTGTCGCCGAGCTGAGCGCCGCGGTCGAAGCGCTTGCCGAGCCACGGCATCCAGGCTCCGGTGAGCAGGCCCAATCCCTTGTCGAGGACCGGCTGGATCAGCGGGACGACGAGGATCCCCTCGGTCTGGCCGTCGATCGCCGTCGGCGCGTTGCCGAGCCGGAAGAGCTCGTCGAGGTCCGCGGTGCCGCGGTCGCGATCGGCCTTGGCGCGGTCGCCCAGCTCCCTGAACCAGCCCCAGGCGGCGTCGGCCGCGGTGGCCGGCGAGCTACGGGCGACCTTGCGCAGCTCGGCCACGCGCTGGGCGACATCGGACATCGCCTCGGCGGCGGGCTCGGTGACGGTCTCGGTCTGGGCGGCGGTGTCGGCCATCTGGGCCCCCTCTCGGTGGTTTCGCGCCCATCCTACCCCGTGGTAGCGTGGGCTCGTGGCCCGGGACGACCGGGCCCCGGACCGCGAACGGGAGGCCGCCAGTGGGCTTGATGGACCTGATCGAGCGAGGCTTCAGCGAAGTCAACTCGACCGCGTTCAGGCAGGTCAACCGGGTGCGCGAGTGGTGGCAGCTCCCCCTGCCCGCGGCGCTTCTGAACCTGCGCGCCTACCGCGACGACATGCGCCAGATGAACCTCTACGACACGCGCGCGCCCGCCAACGGCGACGAGGCGGAGAAGGTGCTCGACAGGCTGCCCAAGCACCGTACCTACGACGGCTCGCTTCAGGACCCCAACGACCCCGAGATGGGCCAGGTCGGGACGCGCTTCGGGCGCAACACGCCCTCCGACGTCCAGCCCGAGCAGATGCCCGAGCTGATGACGCCGAGCCCGCGCGAGGTCTCGCAGAAGCTGCTCTACCGCGACAGCTTCAAGCCCGCGGAGACGCTCAACGTGCTCGCGGCGTGCTGGATCCAGTTCGAGAACCACGACTGGTTCGGCCACGGCGAGAACAACCCGGAGGAGTTCATCGACGTCCCGATCGGCGAGGACGACGAGTGGCCGGAGGGCGAGACGATGAAGGTCAAGGCGACGAGCCCGGACCGCACGCGGACCTGGAAGAGCGGCCTGCCGCCGACCTACGTCAACACCGTCACCCACTGGTGGGACGGCTCCCAGATCTACGGCTCGACCGAGGAGCGAAACCGCGAGCTGCGCGCCAAGGAGGGCGGCCGGATGATGGTCGAGGACGGCCGCCTGCCGAACGAGACCAAGGCCGACCTCGACGGCGTCGACCTCACCGGCTTCTCGGACAACTACTGGATCGGCCTCTCGCTGCTCCACACCCTGTTCGTCAAGGAGCACAACTCGATCTGCGATGAGCTGGCGAGCCATTACCCGTCGTGGGACGACGAGCAGCTCTTCCTGACGGCGCGCCTCGTCAACTCGGCGCTGATGGCGAAGATCCACACCGTCGAGTGGACGCCCGGGATCCTCGCCAACCCCGTGCTCGAGCGCGCCATGCACTCGAACTGGTACGGCGTGCTGCCGACCTGGGTCCGCGACCGCTTCGGCCACCTCGGCACGGAGATGATCGGCGGCATCGTCGGCTCGAAGCAGTCCCACCACGCGGCGCCGTACTCGATCACCGAGGAGTTCGTCTCGGTCTACCGCCTGCATCCGCTGCTCCCCGACGACTACGAGATCCGCGACCACCGCAACGGCGAGCTGATCGCCGAGACCGATTTTGACCCGCTCCAGGGGCACGGCTGCCGGCCGTCCATGGATGAGCACGGGTTGTCGAACCTCTACTACTCGTTCGGCGTCGCGAATCCGGGCGCGATCACGCTCCACAACCACCCGCGGGCGCTCAACGAGCACGTGCGCCTCAACGGCGACCGCGTCGACCTCGGAACTCTCGACGTCCTGCGCGACCGCGAGCGCGGCGTGCGCCGCTACAACGACTTCCGCGAGGCGCTGCGAAAGCGCCGCGTCGAGAAGTTCGATGACCTCACCGACAACCCCGTCTGGGCGCGCGAGATCGAGGAGCTCTACGACGGCGACATCGACAGGGTGGACCTCCAGGTGGGCCTGCTCGCCGAGCCGCTGCCGCCGGGATTCGGCTTCAGCGACACCGCGTTTCGCATATTCATCCTGATGGCGTCGCGGCGGCTGCGCTCGGACCGCTTCTTCACCGACGACTACACGCCCGACGTGTACACGCCCGAGGGAATCGAGTGGGTGGAGGGCAACACGATGAGCGACGTGCTGCTGCGCCACCATCCCGAGCTCGCGCCGGCGCTCGACGGCGTCGCCAACGCGTTCGCGCCGTGGAACAAGCTAGACGGCTCGGGCTGAGCCCGAGCTGAGCCGCGCCATGGCGGGCGAGCTCCCAAGCGCCTCGACGATCGAGGGCGTGCGCTTCACCACCCAGGTGCTGCTGCCCAACCTGCTCCAGGGCCTGTTCCGCCGCCGCCGCCGCGCGGTGATGCTGGCGACGAGGCTCAACGTCGACGGCCAGGCGATCGGGCTGATCGGCGGCCTGCGCGAAAAGCACGGCCCGGGCCCGTTCTGGGTCCGCGCGGCGGGCGACCGGGCGCTGCTCGTGACCTCGACCGACGACGTTCGGCGCGTGCTCGAGGGCTCGCCCGAGCCCTTCGCCGCCGACCCCGACGCCAAGCGGCGCGGGATGGAGCACTTCCAGCCGACGGCGCTGACGATCTCGCGCGACGGGGCGTGGGAGGAGCGCCGCCGCTTCAACGAGGCGGTGCTCGACACCGGCAAGCCGGCGCACCGGCTCGCGCGGCGCTTCGCGACCGTGGTCGCACAGGAGGGCGCGGCGCTGATCGACGAGATCGAGACCGATGGCGACGGCTACCTCGACTGGGACGCCTTCAACCTCTGCGTGCGGCGCGTCACCCTGCGCGCGGTGCTCGGCGACGACGCGCGCGACGACGGGCGCGTCTTCGAGCTGCTCTCGAAGCTGATGGAGGAGGCAAACGGGCTGCCGAAGGAGCGATCGGAGCACTACGAGCCGTTTCGCAGGCGCATCGAGGGCTACGTGTCGGACCCCGAGCCCGAGAGCCTCGTCGGGCTCTTCGCCGACGCTCCGGCCGGGCCGGACACCGACCCGGCGGGCCAGGTGCCGCACTGGCTCTTCGCCTGCGGCGACACGCTGGCGATCAACGCCTACCGCGCCCTCGCCCTGATCACCACCCACCCCGAGCAGCGCGCCCGCGTCGTCGCCGAGGCCAACGAGGCCGAGACGACCGAGGCCGACGACGTCGGAAGCTCACTGACCGCGGCCGGGATCGCAGGCCTCGACCACCTCGAGGCCTGCGTCCAGGACGCGATGCGCCTCTACCCGACGACGCCGCTGCTGTCGCGCGAGACCGACAGGGCCGTGAGCTGGAACGGCGCCGTCATCCCCGCCGAGACCCAGCTGCTGATCTCGAACACGTTCAACCACCGCGACCCCGAGCGCGTCGAGTTCGCCGACCGCTTCGCACCCGAGGAATGGCTCGAGGGCGGCGCCGCGAGCGACTGGACCTTCAACCACTTCAGTCACGGGCCCCAGGGCTGCCCCGGCGCCGGGATCGCGCTCTTCGTCGCCAAGGGCCTGCTCGCGCGGGTCGTCACCGAGCGCCGCCTCGACCTCCACGGCCCCGACCTCGACCCCGACGAGCCGCTTCCGGCGATGCTCGACTTCTTCGCGCTGCGCTTCGCGGCCGAGCCGCTGCCTTGACGGCTCGGCCGGAAGCCGCTCCTACGACTCCTCGTAGGGGTCCTCGTCTGCCGCAAGGGTCAGCGCACAGTCGTTGGCCTCGGAGAGGTGGCGCGTAATCGCTTCCCTTAGGCTGGCCGCGTGACCAACGTCCGCGAGGCCTCGTTCGAGCTCTTCCGGCGGACGGGGATGACGACGATGTTCGGCAACCCGGGCTCGACCGAGCTGCCGATGCTGCGCGACTTCCCCGGCGACTTCCGCTACGTCCTCGGGCTCCAGGAGGCGGTCGTGGTCGGGATGGCCGACGGCTTCTCGCAGGCGAGCGGGACGCCGACGCTGGTCAACCTGCACACGGCACCGGGCGTCGGCAACGCGATGGGCGCGATCTTCAACGCCCAGGCCAACCACTCGCCGCTGGTCATCACGGCGGGCCAGCAGGTGCGCGCAGCGATGACGATGCAGGCCAACCTGACCAACCGCGACGCGGCGCGGATGCCGCACCCGCTCGTCAAGTGGAGCTACGAGGTGCCGCGCGCCGAGGACGTCCCGGCGGCGATCGGCCGCGCGACCCATCTCGCCAACCTGCCTCCGAAGGGGCCCGTCTTCGTCTCG
This sequence comes from uncultured Thermoleophilia bacterium, assembly GCA_963838145.1. Classification (GTDB taxonomy): domain Bacteria; phylum Actinomycetota; class Thermoleophilia; order Solirubrobacterales; family 70-9; genus DASPWW01. The sequence goes on along the minus strand of CAWIPX010000003.1, from coordinate 433,986 downwards.
ATCCCGATGGACGACTGGGACGCCGAGGTCGACGAGGGCGCGGTCGCCCACGCGATCGAGCGCACGGTCACCGGGCGTGCCGCCGCCGACCCCGCCGCGGTGGCCGACCTTGCCAAGCGCCTCGCGGACGCGAAGAGCCCGGTGATGGTCGCCGGCCCCGACGTCGACGCGAGCGGGGCCTGGGACGAGGCCGTGGCGCTCGCCGAGCGCCAGCGCCTCCCCGTCTGGGCGATCCCCGCGCCGGGTGGCGGCCGGATCGGCTTTCCCGAGTCCCACCCGAACTTCCAGGGTGTCCTGCCGCCGGCGATCGCGCCGATCTCGCAGACGCTCGAGGGCCACGACTTCGTGCTCGTCATCGGCGCGTCGGTGTTCTCGCTACTACCCCTACATCCCGGGGCCGCTGCTGCCCGAGGGGGCGTCGCTGGTCGTGATCACCTCCGATCCCGAGGAGGCCGCCCGCGCTCCGATGGGCGACGCGCTCGTCGCCGACGTAAAGCTGACGCTCGAGTCGCTGCTCGACGAGGTCGGGGAGTCCGATCGCGATGCCCCGCCCGAGCGCCCGGCGCCCGACGAGCCGCCCGACTCGGACCCGATGAGCGGCACGGAGGCGATGCGCGCGCTCGCCGGCGTCTGGCCCGAGGACGCGATCGCCGTCGTCGAGACCCCGTCGAGCACCGCCGCGCTTCGCAACCAGATCCGGATCTCGCGTCCGGGCAGCTACTACTTCGCCGCCGGCGGCGGGCTCGGCTACGGACTCGCCTCCGCGGTCGGGGTCCAGATCGCGCAGCCCGACCGCCCCGTGGTCTGCGTCATCGGCGAGGGCTCCGTCCAGTACGCCGTGTCGGCCTTCTACACAGCCGCCGCCTACGACGTCCCGCTGACGATCCTCGTCCTGCGCAACTCCGAGTACGCGATCCTCAAGTGGTTCGCGACCTTCGAGCAGGTCGAGGGCGCGCCGGGGCTCGACCTGCCGAAGCTCGACACGGCCGAGATCGCCGACGGCTATGGGATCAGCTCGCGCCGCGTCGAGGGCGCCGAGGAGCTGGCGAGCGCGATGCGCGACGCGATCGCGTCGCCGAAGCCCGAGCTCGTCGAGGTCGGGGTGGCTCCCGGGATGTGGCTGGCGTAGAGGCACCGGTCAGCGACCGCGCCCCCGACTGGGTCGCCGGGGGGACGCCCGAGCCGCTGCGGACCGAGCTCGCCGGCCTGCTCGGGGCCGATCGGGTGCTGAGCCGGGCGCTCGACCTGATCCGCTACGCCTCCGACGCAAGCACGTACCGCCTGATCCCGAAGGCGGTCGTGATGGCGCACGGCGCCGAGCGACGTCGCCAAGGTCTTCGGCCACGCGCGCCGCAGCGGCATCCCGGTCACGCTGCGGGCCGGAGGGCACGAGCCTCAACGGCCAGGCGCAGGGCGACGGCATCCTCGTGGACGTCCGCCAGCACATGCGCTGGATCTCGGTCGCCGACGGCGCCGAGCGGGTGAGCGTCGGCTGCGGGACGGTCCTCGGGCACGTCAACCGGGTGCTCGCCGAGCACGGCCGAAAGCTCGGCCCGGATCCCGCGTCGACCGACATCGCCTGCGTCGGGGGCGTCGTCGCCAACAACTCCGGCGGGATGCGCTGCGGCGTCGCGCGCGACTCCTACAGCACCGTGAGCGCGCTGAAGTTCGTGCTCCCCTCGGGGACGTCGATCGACACGGCAGCCGACGGGGCCGAGGAGCGCTTCGCCGAAGCCGAGCCCGAGCTGGCCGCCGGCCTGGCCGAGATCCGCGACGAGATCCGCGCCGACGACGAGCTGAGCGAGCGCATCCGCAAGAAGTTCGAGATCAAGAACACGACCGGCTACCGGCTCTGCGCGTTCCTCGACGCCGACACGCCGCTGGAGATCTTCCGCCGCCTGCTGGTCGGCTCCGAGGGGACGCTCGCGTTCATCGCCGAGGCGACGTTCGAGACCGTGGAGGTCCCGAGGCTGACCACGTGCGCGTGGCTTCACTTCCCCGACATCCCGACCGCCGTCGGCCTCGTGCCCGAGCTGGTCGCCGCCGGGCGCGAGCGCCGTCGAGCTGATGGTCGCGCCCGCCCTGATCGTCGCCAGCCACAACATGCACGGCACGCCCGAGGACTGGAAGGAGCTGCCGCCCGAGTCGGCGGCGCTGCTCGTCGAGTTCCCCGGCGAGGACGCCGCGACCCTCGACGAGCACGAGGGCGCGAGCCGCGGAGCTGATCGCGCGGCCACGAGCTGATCCGCGAGCCGGACTTCAGCTCGCGACCCGGAGACGATCGAGATGTTCTGGCGCGTGCGCGAGGGCCTGCACGGCCTCGTCGGCCAGATGCGCGCTCCCGAGGCGGCGCTGATCGTCGAGGACGTCTGCGTCCCGCCGGCGCGCATCGCCGAGGCGGCCGAGGACATCCGCGCGCTGCTCGGCGAGCACGGGTTCCTGACCGGGGTCGCGGGCCACGCCTCGGCCGGGAAACCTCCACTTCATGCTCACGCCCGACTTCTCGAAGGCCGAGGACCGCGAGCGCTACGACGGCGTTCATGGGCAAGCTCGTCGAGCTGGTGCTCGACAAGTACGACGGCTCGCTCAAGGCCGAGCACGGCACCGGGGTAAACATGGCGCCCTACGTCGAGCGCGAGTGGGGCGAGAAGGCGACCGAGCTGATGTGGCGGATCAAGGCGCTCGCGGATCCCGGCGGCGTGCTCGCGCCGGGGGTGCTGCTCAACCGCGACCCCGACGCCCACCTCAAGAACCTGCGCACCAACCCCGAGATCGAGGACGCCGGCGGCGCCAACCGCTGCGTCGAGTGCGGCTTCTGCGAGCCGGTCTGCCCGAGCCGCTGGCTGACGACGACGCCGCGCCAGCGCATCGTGCTGCGCCGCGAGATGGCGCGCCAGCCGGACGGGCTCGCCGGTCCGCGCAGGCGCTCGCCGAGCAGTACGAGTACGACGGGATCGAGACCTGCGCCGCCGACGGCACCTGCGCGCTCGCCTGCCCGCTGGGGATCGACACCGGCAGGCTGATCAAGACCTTCCGCGAGGCCGACAACGGCCGCGGCGCCGAGCGCATGGCGCTGCGCGCGGCGCGGCACTGGGCCGCCGTCGAGCGCGCGGCGCGCGCCGGCCTGAGGGCGGGCGACGGCGTCGGCAAGCCGCTGATGAAGGGCGCGAGCGCGGTCGCGCGGGCGGCGGTCTCGGACGAGCTGGTCCCGGCCTGGCCCGACAACATGCCGCACCCCGCGCCGGCCGAGCTGCCGCCGACGCGCCGCGAGGGCGCCGCCGCCGTCTACGTGCCGGCGTGCGTCAACCGGATCTTCGGACGCGCGCGCGGCGCGGCCCCCGGCCCCAGCCTCGCCGAGGCGATGGTCGCGAGTCTCCGGCCGCGCGGGGCTGCCGCTGTGGATCCCGCCCGACGTCGCCGGCCACTGCTGCGCGGTGCCGTGGAGCTCGAAGGGCTACCGGGAGGGCCACGCCGCGATGACCCGCCACACGCTCGACGCGATGTGGCGCTGGAGCGACGGGGGGAAGCTGCCGATCGTCACCGACGCGAGCTCGTGCGCGCTCGGGCTCGGCCAGGAGATGGCGGAGGCGCTCGACGGCGAGGCGGCCGAGCGCCACGCCGAGCTCGAGATCCACGACTCGGTCGCCTGGGCGCACGACCGCCTGCTTCCGGAGCTCGAGGTCGCGCGCAAGCTGGGCTCGGTCGCGGTGCACCCGACCGTGCTCGGTCCGCCACCTCGGCCTGACTCTGAAGCTCGGCGCGATCGCGTCCGAGATCGCCGACGACGTCACGATCCCGCCGAGCGCGACGTGCTGCGGGATGGCGGGCGACCGCGGCCTGCTGCATCCCGAGCTGCCGGCGGCGGCGACGGCCGACGCGGCGAACGAGCTCGACGGCCGCCGCTTCGACGCCCACCTGTGCTCGAACCGCACCTGCGAGATCGGGCTCCAGCAGGGGACCGGACGCGCGTACGAGTCGTTCGTGTTCGCGCTGGAGGCGGCAACGCGCGCCGAGCGGTGCGCCTAGCCGAGTCCCTTGCTCGCGCAAGCTCGCGTCGTAGTGCGCTCGTCCGGACTTCTTCGAGGAGCTCGCCGAGTCCCATCCCCTCGAGGACCCCGCGGTGTCTTCGAGAACTGGATGCGCGAGTACTCGACGACCTGGACGTGGTTTCCCCACGGGTCCCGGAAGTCGAGGCCGCGCCCCGGCAGGATCTCGACGCCGGCGGCGTCGAGCGCAGCGCGTGCTCGCGTCGAGGTCGTCCACGACGAGCCCGAAGTGGCGTCCGCCGTCCGCGAGGCTGCTCCCGGCCCTCGGCGAGGGCGATGAACTGGTCGCCCATGTCGAGGAACGCCATGCCCGGGCACGCGGCCGCGCAACTCGAACTCGAAGATGCGCGCCGTACCACTCCAGCGCCTGCGTCGAGGTCGCCGACCTCGAGCGCGACGTGGTTGACGCCGACGAGCCTCGCGCGATCCGCCATGCGGTCATTGTGACCGCCGGAGGCATATAAGTCAGGGGTGCGCGCGATCCAGATCACCGAGTTCGGGGGCCCCGAGGTCCTCGTGATGCGCGACGTCGACGAGCCCGAGGTCCCGGACGGCTTCATGCTCGCCGACGTCAGCGCCGCGGGGATCAACTACGGCGACACCCACCAGGCCGAGAACTCCTACCTCGCGGCCGCCGAGCTGCCGCTCGTCCCGGGCGGCGAGCTCGTCGGGACGACGCCGGACGGCCGCCGCGTCGTCGCGCTGACCAACGGCGGGGCGTACGCGGAGAAGGCGCTCGTGCACCCGGCGCTGATGTGGGAGATCCCCGACGGCGTCAGCGACGGCGAGGCCCTGGCGCTTGTCGTGCAGGGAACGACCGCGTGGCATCTGCTACAAGACGAGCGCCGCGCTGCGCGAGGGCGAGAGCGTCGTCGTCCACGCCGCGGCGGGCGGCGTCGGCACCCTCGCCGTGCAGCTCGCCAAGCGCTTCGGCGCCGGGCGCGTGATCGGCGTCGCCTCGTCGGAGGAAAAGCGCGATCTGGTCCAGCGCCTCGGAGCCGACGCGACCGTGGACTCGAACGCCGACGACCTCACCGAGGCGCTGCGCGAGGCCAACGAGGGCGCGCGCGTCGACGTCGTGCTCGAGATGGTCGGCGGTCGGACCTTCGCCGAGAGCTTCGAGGCGCTCGCGCCGTTCGGCAGGCTCGTCCACTTCGGCCAAGCCGGTCGTGAAGGCGCCCCCGAGATCAACCCCGGCAAGCTGATGGCGACGAGCCGCGGCGTGATCGGCTTCTGGCTCATGCACCTCCTGCGCTCGCCCGAGCGCCTCACCGAGGCGATGGAGGACCTGTTCGCGGCCGTCGAGGCCGGCGAGCTGGAGGCGATCGTCGGCGGGACCTACCCGCTCGAGGAAGCGAAGCGCGCGCACGAGGACATCCGCGCGCGGACGACGACGGGAAAGCTGGTCCTCACTCCCTGACGGCGGCCCGGACGGTGTTGCCCGAGGGGTCGGTGGAGCGCAGCACGCCGTCGTCGCGGTGCACGTCCGCGCCCGATGCGGCGAGGCGGCGCTCGAGCGAGTCGAGCTCGCTCGCTTCGGGCACGACGACCTCGTAGCTGCGAAGGCCCAGCGCTCCGACGGGCGGGCGCGGGGCGCCCTCGCCGGCCCAGGTGTTGGCGCCGACGTGGTGGTGATAGCCGCCCGCCGACAGGAACAGGGCGCCGGGATAGCCGCGCACGGTGACGTCGAGCCCCAGACCCCCGGCGTAGAACCGCTCCGTGCTCGCGAGGTCGGAGACGTTGAGGTGGACGTGGCCCATCGTCGTCTGCGCCGGCATCGGAGCCCCCGAATCGGCGTCGCCGAGATCGGCCATCACGGCGTCGAGGTTGAGCGGGATCGTCGCCATCCGGACCTGGCCGCCGTCGTAGTCCCACTCCTCGCGGGGGCGGTCGCGGTAGATCTCGATCCCGTTGTGCTCGGGGTCGTTGAGATACAGCGACTCGGAGACGAGGTGGTCGGAGGCGCCGGTGAAGCGCCACCCGGCATCGCTGACGCGGCGGAGCGCCGCAGCGAGGTCACCGCGGGTCGGAACGAGGATCGCGAAGTGAAAGAGCCCCGTTGTCCCGGGCGGCCGCGGGGGCGCCCCCTGATCGGGCTCGAGCTCGAGGATCGGCGAGCCCCCCTCGGGGCCGAGGCGCTCTACGCCGTCGGCGCTGTCGAGCGTGCGCAGGCCGATCGCCCGCTCGTAGAACGCGACCGCGCGCTCGAGGTCGGCGACCGCGATGCGCACGGCGCCGATCCGGGCGCGCGGGTCAAGCGGATCGCGGACGTCCTCCGCCATCGGTTGAGCCTAGCGCTCATTCTGCGCACGCAATCGCGACTGGCGCCCCACCCATGGAGCACCAGCCGCGATCGACGTAGCCGCCCCCTCGTGGGGGCGTAGACCGGCTGGGAACCACCGGGACCGGCGCGGTCGGCGCCGGCCCGGGCTCGCCTCAGGCCGGGGTTACGTTCGTGGCGGCGGGACCCTTCTGACCCTGCTCGACTTCGTAAGAGACCTTGGAGCCCTCACTCAGTGAGCGAAAGCCCTCACCCGCGATCGCCGAGAAGTGGACGAACACGTCGTCCGACCCGTCGTCGGGGGAGATGAATCCGTATCCCTTGTCGTCGTTGAACCACTTCACTGTGCCTGTAGGCATGCTGCTCCTTCGTGCTTCGTAATCAGAGCGCAGCAAGCTAGCAGCCCGCAGCGTCGAAAAGCGGTCACCCGTAACTCGCTGGGCAGCTAGCAGCTGACCTCGCGGTCACGGCCCGGGCCCCCGCGGCAGCGGTCCGGCCCGCCTCCGCCGTCGAGGCGGTCGCGCCCCGCGCCGCCGCAGACCAGGTCGCGCCCGCTCCCGGCGTCGACCGCGTCGCGCTGGGGTGAGCCGAGGATCACGTCGCGGCCCCCGCTGCCGCGAACCTCGCCGGAGCCGACGATCGTCGCGACGGCGGTGCCGCAATGAGGCGTCGGGGTGCAGCCGGCGTCGAAGCCGACGCTGACCCGCCTGCCGCGGTCGACGGCGACCGAGACCGTCCCGGCGACGACGCCGCCGAGCTCGCAGGTCATCGTCCAGGCCTCCGGCTTGGGCCTGCGCTTGCGGCCCTCGCGCACGTCGGGCCGGTTCGAGGGGTTGACGTGCCATTCGTAGGCCCCACCCGAGCCCACCTCGAGCGTCGTCTCCAGAACCTCGGGGACGCTCAGCCCCGGCTGGCTCGTCGGGGTCGAGAACGTCTTTCGCAGCCGCAGCGTCGCCCCGGGCGGCGCGCTGCCCTCGATCACCGAGTGGTCGGCGGCCGCCCCCGCGCGCTCGCCGGCGAGCAGGTAGGCCTCGCGGACGCCGAGGCCGAGATGCGCCGCGTCGCCGACGTACTCGCCGACGACCGATCCCGCGTAGTTGCCGTGGAAGTTCGCCCCGCGGATCTCGGACGTGTAGCCGTAGGAGCCCTGCGCGAAGTAGTTCCAGTCCTCGGAGGCTCCGGTGATCTCGCCGATCGCGAGCGCGCGGTGCGATCCCCAGCCGCTCGCCGCGGCCATCGCGTCGCCGAGCTGCTTGGTCGCCGCCTCGTCCTCGGTCACCGCGACGACGTCGTCGAACCCGGGCTGGCGCAGCCACTCCCCGTTGTCGGTGAAGGTGTGGTTGACGACGACGACGGTGGGTTGGAGGCGCGAGCTGAAGGCATGGAGCGCCTGCGACTCGGGCTCCGAGAACGGGCCGCTTCCGCGATAGGCGATCGAGGAGACCTCGCCGCTCGATCCGACCCCGCCCCAGTAGGCGCCGAAGTTGCGGTTGAGGTCGACGCCCGACTGGCTGCGAAGCGGGCACGGAAGCGCCTCGCTTCCCGGCACGGTCGGGCGGCAGTTCTTGCGCTTGTAGGCGGCCTCGTCGCCGGCGGCCTGCCCCTCGGTCGCGGAGAGGTCGTCGTCGAGCGGGCTGGCGCCGAAGCTGCGCGACGCGACGAAGCCGTCGACGTTGAGGACCGGCACGATGAAGACGCGCACGCGCTCGAGCATCGACGTGATCCGCGGGTCGGAGCCGAATCCCGCGACGAGGTCGTGGGCGAACTCCATCGGCAGCTCGCCCGAGGGCCATTCGCGGGCGTGGATCAAGCCGACCTGGAGGTACGCCGGGCGCCCGTCCGGGGAGTTGACGCCGGCGGCGATCTCGAGCCCCTCGATCGCGCGGCCCTCGACGGTGGTGCCGATGACGACGGGGCGGACCAGGTCCGGATGCTGCTCGGCGAGCTGCTTCATCTCGGTCGTGTAGTCCTCCATGACGCGGTAGGTCTCGCGCCCCGTCGGCAGCGCCGAGCGCCCGGGGGCGGCGGCGGCGCGAAGCTCCGCGGCGCGGTCGGCGCGGTCAGCCGCGGCGACGTCGGCGACCAGGGTCGTGGAGTCGAACCCCGCGGCGGCGAGGCGAGCCCGGTCGGCGTCCGAGTAGAGGGCGACGGTCGCCGCGTTCGCCGCGACGTCGTCGGTGACCTCGACCCCGAGCCGCTCGAGGCGCATGAGGTCCCCGGGACCGGTGAGCGCCACGGACTCGAGCGATATTCGCTCGCCCGAGGGACCGGGAGGCTCGACCGGCGTGAAGTCGATGGCGAGCGGCACCGAGGAATCGCCCCCGGCGCGGCGGCACGCCTGGATCTCGAGCCGCTCGCCGGCATCGACCCAGGCGCTGACCTGCTCCGCCGAGCCGAACGAGGTCGAGGCCCCGAGCGCATCGGGGGCGCCGCGCTCGAAGACCGCGAGGTCCCAGTCGCCGCGTCGCGGGCCGCCCTCGAGGCGCACGGTCGCGAGCCCGTCGTCGGGGGCGGTCCAGGCATCGGTGGCGGCTCCGGCCGCGCCCGCCGGCAGCTCGCGGGCAGCGCAGGTGCGCGCGACCGCGTCGGCGGTGTGCAGCTGGTCCGGTGGTGCGGCGGCCGCGGGGGCCGGGGCGAGGAGCGCCGCGAGGCCGGCGGCGAGCGCGAGCATCGCGGTGGTCCTATCCGGTTCTTACGAGAACGCCGCGGGCCGTGACGCCCTCGCCCACGAACACGTACTCCAGGCGCCCGTCCTCCGTCGGCGTCAGCGTCACGATGCCCTTGCCCTTGCAGTCGCCCTTGGCCTCGCTCGCGTCGATGACCTCGCGGAACCGGAACGCCTCCCCCTTCTTTCCGAGGTAGGTCCAGCTCCCGTCGCAGTCGATGCCCGTGTAGTGGACCGTGTTCAGCTTCGGGTCATCCAGGGACCCGATCGTGGCGCTGACCTTGAACGGCTTTATCCCCTTCTGGGTCAGGCGCCCCTCCCACATCCCGATGATGTCGAACCCGGTCGTTCCGGTGTCGGCAGTCGGCGGCGGGCCGCTCGACTCGGGCTCCTCCTTCTCGCCGCAGCCGGGCGCGATCGCCGCCACCGCGAGCGCGGTCGCGAGCAGGCCCAGCAGCGCCGTCCGCCTGGAAGCCGTCCGTTTCACGCCGGCCATCATGGCGAAAACGCCTAAAGGCGACGCCGGCACCCGCGGCGGCGGCCAGCGCGGCGACCCCCGCGAGGACCAGCCCCGCGCGCGGCCCGGCCGTCTCCGAGAGCCAGCCGACGAGCGGTCCGCCGATCGGGGTCGAGCCCAGAAAGACGATCGCGTACAGAGCCATCACGCGGCCCCTCATCTCCGGCGCGGCCGCGAGCTGAAGCATCGAGTTGATCCCGGCGGCGAAGGTCACGCTCGCCGCTCCCAGGGGAACGAGGAGCGCGATCGCGACGGGCAGCGTCGGCGCCGCCGCGGCGACGAGCGCCAGCACCCCGAAGCCGAGCGCCGCGCCCGTGACGAGCCTCGGCCCGATGTGCGTACGGCTCGCGGTCGCGAGCGCGCCCACGACCGACCCGGCGGCCATCGCGACGGCGAGCGCCGTGTAGGCGCCGGCGCCGCCCTCGAACGCGAAGCGCGCGAGCAGCGGCAGGAGCGTGTGGAAGTTGAACCCCAGCGTCCCGACGACGGCCATCATCGCCAGCGGGATGGCGAGCGCCGGGGTCCGCACGACGTGGCGCAGGCAGGCGCGGACCGCCCCGCGGCGCCGCGGCGCGGGCGGCGCCGGCCCGAGCTGGGCGGGGTTCATCGACCGCAGCGCGAAGACCATCGCGCCGAAGCTCGCGGCGTTGACGAGGAAGCACGGCTCGACTCCCCAGAGCAGGATCAGCGTGCCGGCGATCGCGGGCCCGATCACGCGCGCGGCATGGACCAGGACGCTGTTGAGGCTGACCGCGTTGACGACGCGGTCGGGGCCGACCATCTCGATCACGAAGCTCTGGCGCGCCGGGTTCTCGATCGAGTTCGCCGTACCGCGCAGGAAGACGAGCGTGAAGACCATCCAGGGAGCGACGACCCCGGTGACGGTGACCGCGAAGAGCATCAGCGCGGGCACCGCCATCGCGAGCTGGGTCGCCGTGATCAGCCGCCGCTTCGGAATGCGGTCGGCGAGCACGCCGCCCCAGGCGGCGAAGAGCAGCATCGGCAGGAACTGCAGCGCCGACACGATTCCGGCCGCGACGCCGCTGCCCGTCAGCGCCAGGATCAGCCACAGCTCGGCGACGATCTGGGTCCAGTTCCCGCTCGCCGAGACGAGCTGGCCGGCGAAGAAGCGGCGGTAGTTGGGAACGCTGAGGGAGCGGAGGGAGAGTTTGAGCGCGGCCGTCAGGAGCGCTCGTCCTCCAGGAGGCGCTCGAGCACCTCGGCCGCGCGCTCGAGCGCCGCGACGTCGTCCGGGTCGAGGTCGCGCATGCGGCGCGCGAGGTAAGCGTTCTTGCGGGTGCGCAGGCGGCGCAGCAGGGCGCGGCCCTCGCGGCTCGCGGTGACGAGGCTGACACGTCCATCGCTGGGGTCCGCGGCGCGATCCACGAGGCCCGCCTTCTCGAGCCTTGCGACGATCCGCGTCGCCGAGGGGCGCTGGACGCGCTCGACCTCGGCCAGCTCGCTCGGCGTCAGCGGCCCGTGGCGCTCGATCGTCGCCAGCGCCGAGGTCAGCGAGGGGGAGAGGTCGGTCCCCGCCTCCTGGCGCATGCGCCGGGCGGTGCGCGCGATCGCCAGCCGCAGGCGAGCGGGCAGCTCCCCGAGGTCGGCGGTAGGCGTACTGATTGCCATCGCTAATTAGCTTAGCAAACGAGTTTGAGCCGCCCGCGACTGACGGGTGATCTACGGTCACGCCGTGGGAGCGGGCCGGATCAGGATGGCGCTGTGGGCGGGCACGCTCGGCGTCGTGCTCGCGGACTCCTCCGTCGTCACGCTGGCGCTGCCGGACGTCCTGCGCCAGTTCGACACCACGGTCTTCGGGGTCTCGTGGGTGCTGACCTCGTTCAACCTCGTGCTCGCGATCGCGATCCTGCCCGCCGCCAGGGTCGCTCAGCGGGCGCCCGGGCGCACCTGGGCGCTGGGCCTGGTCGCGTTCAGCGCCGCGTCGCTTGCCTGCGCGCTCGCACCCTCGATCGCGGCGCTGGTGAGCGCGCGTTGCGTCCAGGCGCTCGGCGGAGCCGCGGTTATCGCCGGCGCCATCGAGCTCCTCGCCCGGGCGACCGGATCGCATTCCGCCGCGGCGGCGCGCTGGGGCGCCGCGGGCCTCGCCGGGCTCGCCGTCGGTCCCGCGATCGGCGGACTGCTCACCGACCTCCTGAGCTGGGAGTCGATCTTCGTCCTCCAGGTCCCGGTCGTTCTTGGCGATCGTTGCCGCGCGCGCCCCGGCCGGCGCGCCCGAGCCGGGCTCCGACGCCCCGATCGACCCGCGTCCCGAGATCGCCCTCGGCCTGCTGTCGGCCGGTCTCACCGGCGCGCTCTTCCTGCTCGTCGTCCTGCTCACCGAGGGCTGGCTGTTCACGCCGCTCGAGGCCGCTGCGGTCGTCTCGATGATGCCGGTCGCGACGCTCGCGGCGCGAGCGCTGGAGCGCCGCCTCGGCGACGACCGTCCCGTCGTCGCCGCGGGCGCGATCTGCATGGCCGGTGGCCTCGCCGCGCTGGGGCTGCTGCCCGAGGCGGGCGCGGTCTGGACGCTGGCGCCCGCAGGCGCTCGTCGGCGCCGGGATCGCGCTCGCGCTGCCGGGCCTCACGTCGCGCGCGCTCGCGGGGCGTGACCCGAAGGGGCGCCGCGCCGCCGGCACGATCGCGGCGCGCCATCTCGGGATCGTCGTGGGGATCGTCGCGCTGACGCCGGTGCTCAGCGCCCAGCTCGACACCCAGCACGAGGCGGCGAGGCGGTCCGGCACCGCGCTTCTGCTCGACGCGCCGCTGGCGCCCGAGACCAAGGTCGAGCTCGGCGAGGAGATAGGGGAGAGCATCGTCGGGGCGGGCGGCCGTCTGCCGGACCTCAGCGCCCCGTTCGAAGAGGTGACACCGCTCGACGAGGAGTCCGCCGACTATGCCGTGCTCGAGGACGCCATGGCCGAGGAGATCGACAAGGCCGCCACCCACGCGTTCAGCCTCCCGTTCCTGCTCGCCGGCGCGATCGCGGCGCTGGCGCTGCTTCCGATCTATGCCGGGAGGCGCTGGTGAGGGCTCGCCGCGCGCCATTGATGGCGGTAGTGGTTGCGGCGGCGCTCGTCGGCGCCTACCTCGCGCTCGGGGGCGCGAGCTACGAGCCGCTGGACGTTCCCGACCCCTGCGCCCCGCGGCCGGTCGCTGAGCTCCAGGAGCGCGACGAGCTGACCGAGAAGCTGGCGCTCTCGGCGCTCGACGGCGCGGCGTGCGAGCTCCAGGTTCCGCGCGAGGACCTGGTGTTCGTGATCGCCGACCCGAGCGAGCGCGACGAGTTCATCGCCGAGCACGGCGTCACCGAGGAGCAGCTCGACGCGGCGCTGGAGGCGGGGCTCGTGCGAGCCGTCGACGACGCCGAGCGCGCCGGCGACATCTCCTCGTTCGAGGCGACGCTGCTGCGCGAGGTCGCGGCGCGCGTCCCCGCCGCCGAGGCGATAGACGTGATCGAGTCGGCAACCGGCGACGACGTGCTCGGCCTCGTCGACGACCTCATCGACCAGGTCGAGGGCGGGTGAACCACCAACATCGCATGGCTGCGCAGCGAGATGAATCCGGCAGCCGGCGGGGCCGGGGAACGGCGCGCGGCCGCCCGAGGCGCGCTCCGCGGCCTCGAGCAGCTCGTCGCGGAACTGGGGGTGGGCGATGGCCGCCAGCGCCTCGCCGCGGCCGTGGACAGTCTTGCCCTGGAGCTCCGCCGCCCCGTACTCGGTCACGATCAGGTCGACCTGGTGGCGCGGGGTCGTGATCACTGCGCCGGCGTCGAACCACGGCACGATCCGCGACCGCAGCTCCCCGTTGACCGTCACCGTCGACGGAAGGCAGAGGAGCGCCCGCGCCTCCAGCGACAGAGCCGGTCCCGAGATGAAGTCCTCGTGGCCGCCGATCCCCGAGAACTGGGTGGCGTTGATCGTGTCGGCGACGACCTGGCCCTCGATGTCGACCGACAGCGCGCCGTTGATCGTCGTCATCAGCCGGTTGCGGCCGATGAGGTCGGGGTTGTTGATGACCTCGACCGGCAGGAAGGCGACGTCCTGGTTTCCGTGCAGCCATGCGTAGAGCTCCTCCGTGCCGCCCGCGAAGGTCGCCACCGAGACGCCGTCGAACTGGCCCTTGGCGTTCGTGACCTTGCCGGCCTCGTGGAGGCGCATGAGGCCGGTCGTGAACATCTCCGAGTGGATTCCGTAGTCGCCGCCGTCGCCCTCGGCGAGGACGCTGACCAGTGACGACGGGACCGACCCGATCCCCGTCTGAAGCGTCGCGCCCTCGGGGATGAAGGCCGCGGCATGCTCGGCGATCGCGCGGTCGGCGTCGGTGGGCGGCGGGTCCTCGATCGAAAACGGGGCCTTCTCCGACTCGACGAGCAGGTCGATCTGGTCGACGTGGAGGGCGTGGAGGTGGTCGGGCGGGAGGCCGAACGTGGTCGGGAAGCGCTCCGAGACCTCGACGACGCAGAGGCGGTCGGGATCCTCACCGGCGCGTCGCAGCTCGGGGATCGAGGCGCCGGCGTGCAGCGAGAGGCTGCACCAGCCGTCGGCATTGGGAGGCGCGGCCGCGGTCGTCATCACCCGCGGTGACTGCTCCTCGAGAATCGGCGCGAAACGGCGAAAGTCGGCGGGCGCGAAGGAGATGTTGGCGCCCTGGTCGCGAAGCGCTCGCTCGATCGGGCCGTAGAAGCCGGAGAGGTAGTGGACGTTGGGGTGCTGGAGGACCTTCGGGTTGACGAGCAGAAGCGCGCCGTAGACGCGCAGCGCCTCCCAGTCGTCGCGCTCGCCGAGCGCGTCGAAGAAGGCGCCGGGCTGGCCCGTCCCGAGCGGGACTCCGATGCTGTCGCGGGGCTCGACCCGGGCCGCGGCCTCGGCGGGCGTCAGCGTCTCGGCCATCGGCGCACCCTATCCGGGGGCGCCGAGCGCCAACCGGGCTCAGTCGGAGGGTGGAGTCCCCGCCTCGTCCTCGTCCGCCGACTCGCTTTCGTCCGACGACTCGTCCTCGACCGACCCGGGGTCGGAGGCGAGCACGGGGTCCTCGGTCGGCTGCATCGGCATGTCGTTGTCGACCCAGGCGGCCATCCCGCCCTCGAGGCTGACCGCGTCGCGGCCGGACTCGCGCAGCGCCTCGGCCACCTTCACGCTGCGCTCTCCGTCCTCGCAGACGACGACCACGGTGGTGTCCTCGTCGATCTGCTTCACCTTCTCGGAGGCATCGTCCTCGGAGCTGCCTACTGCGCCGGGGATGTTGCCGACCGTCTGCCATTCCTCGTCGGGGCGGATGTCGAGCACGGTCAAGTCGGTGCCCATCCTGGTGCGAGTCTCGTCGACGTCGATGGTTTCCTTGCCGCCGCTCTCCTCCATGCCCAACCGCTACCCGCGAAGAGGGCGCGCAAACGCCCGGCGACCCGAGCGCGCTTGCCTTGTGTCGTCACGCGGCTGCTACGGTGCGAACACCCGCTGAGGGGGCCGCTCGGACTCTTGGCCTGAGGTTTTGGGCTCGCGGCTGTCACCCCAGCGGGAATCGAAAGGATCAGCACCAACACCACCATGTCAGTCGCAGCGAAGCTGCGCCGGACAACATTGGAGGAATTCATGCCGACGGGAACCGTCAAATGGTTCAGCGACGAGAAGGGGTTCGGCTTCATCACCCCGGACGAAGGCGACAAGGACTACTTCGTCCATCACACCGGAATCGCAGCTGAGGCCGGAGGCTCTCTCGAAGAGGGCGCCAAGGTCGAGTTCGACACCGAGTCCGGCGACAAGGGGCCGAAGGCCGTAAACGTCAAGCCCGCCTAGCCGGCTTTCGGCCGAGCGGCCCTTCCGTAATAACTAACTGCACATGTCGGTCGCGGCAGGAGCCGCGCCTTACTTGATCTGCATTCCTGAGATCGCCCGCGCGATGACCAGGCGCTGGATCTCCGAGGTGCCCTCGAAGATCGTGTAGATCTTGGCGTCGCGGTGCATGCGCTCGACCGGGAACTCGCGCGTGTAGCCGTTTCCGCCGAGGATCTGGATCGCGCGCTCGGTCGCCCACACGGCGACCTCGCCGGCCTTGAGCTTCGACATCGAGCCCTCGGCCGCGTCGAAGTCCTTTCCGGTCTTGCCCATCCACGAGGCGCGCCAGACGAGCAGCCGCGCCGCGTCGATCTCCATCTTCATGTCGGCGAGCGTGAACGCGATCGCCTGGTTCTCGATGATCGGGCGGCCGAACTGCTCCCGTTCCTTGGCATAGTCGAGCGCGACCTCGTAGGCGGCGCGGGCGATCCCGATCGCCTGTGAGCCGACCGTCGGCCGGCTGACCTCGAAGGTCTTCATCGCCGCCTGGGTCTTGGCGCTCTTGCCCTCGCGGGCGCGCGCGAGGCGCTCGTCGAGCTTCTCCTTGCCACCGAGCAGGCAAGAGCCCGGGATGCGGCAGTCGTCGAGGTGGACGTCGGCGGTGTGCGAGGCGCGGATGCCGTGCTTCTTTACCTTCGCGCCCTGCTCGATGCCCTTGGTGCCGGGCGGGACCACGAAGCCGGCGTGGCCGCGCGAGCCAAGCTCGCGGTCGACCGAGGCGACGACGACGTGGACTTCGGCGATGCCGCCGTTGGTCGCCCACGCCTTCTGGCCGTTGAGCACCCACTCGTCCTTGGCCTCGTCGTACTTCGCGGTCGTGCGCAGCGCCGAGACGTCGGAGCCCGCGTCGGGCTCGGAGACGCAGAACGCCGCGACCTTGGGGTCCTCGGGCGTCCCGTAGCACTGCGGGACGAACTCCATCATCTGCTCGGGGGTGCCGGACGAGTAGATCCCTGCGACAGCGAGCGTGGTGCCGAAGATCGACATCCCGATCCCGGCGTCGCCCCAGAAGAGCTCCTCGTTGACGATCGGCATCGTCAGCCCGCTGGGGTCGGCCCAGAACTGGGCCAGCGCCTCGAAGCCGTAGAGCCCGATCTTCGCCGCCTCGCCGATGATCGGCCACGGCGTCTCCTCGCGCTCGTCCCACTCCGCGGCCGCGGGGCGAATCTCCTTCTCGGCGAAGCCGTGGACCCAGTCGCGAATCTCGCGCTGGTCGTCGGAGAGCTCGAGCGAGAACGGGGAGTCGGAGACCTCGATGCCGAGCTGCTCGACGGCCTGGTCGCTGTCTGTGGTTCCGGTCGTCGTGCTCACTCGTGACCTCCTGAGCTCGGGGTGGAATCGGACTTGGGAATGCGGAAGAGGCTTGTCATCGTCGAGGCGTACATCAGGTCGCCCTCGATCTTCAGCTTTCCGCTCATGAAGAGCATCGGGCCGGCGGCGTTGCCGCTGACGAGGCGCAGGAAGTCGACGGGGCCGATCCTGAAGGTGACACGCGGCTCCTTGGCGGGCTCATCGCTCACCGTGCAGGCGCCGTCGGCGAGGACGACCTCGTAATGGTCGTAGCCGCCGTCGGGGGCGTCGAGGATCTTGAAGTGGATGACGGCGTCGTTTCCCCTCGCCTTCGAGGGCTCGACGTGCTCGGCCATGCGCCGGAAGATCTCGTCGAGGGTGGACTTGCGGCTCTCGGGGTCGCTCATCCCCGCCGCGAGCTGTTCGTCGGAGGCCGTCGCGACCATCTGCGCGAGCTGGCTCGCGTCGAAGTCGCTGATCGACTGCCCGCCGCTGTTCTGGCCCTGCTCTTCGCTCATTCGCATCCCCAGATCGTTTACTACCGTCAGTAGGAAAATGCTACCATAGGTAGGAATGGCGCGCAACCCCACAGGACGACAGGACGGGGTCGCGAAGGTGCGCCGGGCGCGCGCCGCTCACCTCGGCCCGGAGCGCCGCCGCCCACTGGTCCTCGACGCCGCGCTGGGGCTCTTCGTCGAGCGCGGCTACGAGGGGACCTCGATGGAGGCCGTCGCGGAGGCGGCCGGGGTCACCAAGCCGGTCGTCTACGCCTGCTACCCGGGCAAGGCGGAGCTCTTCGAGGCGCTGCTGCGCCGCGAGGAGGAGCGCGTGCTCGGCGAGATCGGCGCGGCGCTGCCCGCTGCCGGCGACCTCCACGACCCGGAGGCGGTGCTCGTCGAGGGCTTCACCGCATTTCTGCGAGCGGTCGCCGAGTCGCCCGACGCCTACCGCGTGATCTTCCTCGCCGAGGGCGGGGTCAACGCGGCGGTCGCCCGCCGCGTGCGCCGCGGCCGCGAGATGCAGGTCGACGCCGTCGCGTCATTGGCGCGCGGCTGGCTCGAGAGCCGCGAGACCGAGATCGACGTCGACCGGGCCGCGCGCCTCGTCGGCCACTCGGTCGTCGCCCTCGCCGAGTCGGGCGCCAGGGCGCTGCTCTCCGAGCCCGAGAGCTGGACGCCGGAGACGCTCGGCCGCATGCTCGGCGGGCTCGCCGTCCGCGGCCAGTCGGCTCTCGGCTGAGCGGCGATCTCGCTGTAAGCTCGACCGAATGGAGGACCTCGGCCCCCCGAGCTCGTATCTGGCGCTCGAGCCGGGGACGCCGCGTCTACTCGAGCGACGGCAAGGAGCTGGGAAAGGTCGAGCACGTGCTCGCCGACCCCGATGCCGACATCTTCGACGGGATCGTGCTCGACACGAGCATCCTGCCCGGCGGGCACCGCTTCGTGGACGCGCCCCAGGTCGACGAGATCTTCGAGCGTGGCGTGGTGCTCAACGTGAGCGCAGAGGAGGCCGAGAGCCTGCCCGAGCCGAGCGCCAACCCGGCGGTGATGAAGGCGGATCCCGCCGACGCCGAGGACTCCGGGCTGCAGCGCAAGCTGCGCAGCGCCTGGGACCGGATCAGCGGCGGCAGCTGAGCGCAGAGCGGTCCACCCCTCCGATCGGGGGATGGACGCATCCTGCGAATTACAGGCGCCAGACCGGCGCTAGTCTCGCCCGCATGGGCGAGATCCGCGAGCACCAGAACCTCCTTCAGGAGGCGATCGCGCGCGAGGCCGAGGCCCACAGGCTCCTGCTCGCCGGCGACACGGGCCAGGCGCGGATGGCGCTGGTCGAGGCAGCGGTGATCTATCGCCGCTCGTGGGAGGCGTCGCCGCCGCGCGCCTATGGCCGCCTCGTGGGGATGCTCAAGGCGGCCACGATCGCCGGCGAGGGGCCGGCGCCGGCTCGCTACGTGCGCCGCGCCCTGGGGACCGAGGGCGACTCGCCGACGTCCTGGTACGCGATCGGCCTCGCGGCGCTGCTCTCGGACGACGACGCGCTCGCGATCACCGCCGCCCGCGCGATGCGCGAAGCGGCCGCCGGGCTGAAGTCCGGGCGCGAGCCGTTCGAGCGCGCCGCCGAGGCGGTCTCGGCGCTCGCGTACCGAAACGAGGACCGCTACGCGGAGGCGCTCGCCGCGATCCTCGCCGACTTCGAGCAGCGCGAGGACCACCTCACCGGCGTCGCGATCGCCGACACCGCGCTGATGTTCGAGCGCATCGCGGCGCAGCGCGGTATCGCGGCGCGCCCGGACTCCCCGCTGGTCCCGCGCGCCTGACTCGCTCAGGCGTGGGTCTGGCGCTGTGCCGCGGTCATCGGGTGGCCGGCCGCGACCAGGTCCCTCGACGTCCGCACGGGGACCGATCCGGTCCAGTCGGGCTTTGCGCAGAGCATCTGGACATCCATGATCCGCCCCTCCTGGAATCCGCCCTCTGAGATCGAGAGGTACATCTCCCACAGGCGGCGGAAGCGGCGGTCGTAGCCCAGCTCGCCGAGCCGAGGCTCGGCGGCTCGGAAGCGGTCGCGCCAGGCGCGCAGGGTCAGCACGTAGGAGGGGGAGATGTCCTCGAGCCAGATCGTCCGCATGTCGGTCTGCGACGCCAGGCATCGCTGAATTACCTCGACCGACGGAAGGCAGCCGCCGGGGAAGATCAGCTGGTTGGCGAAGCTGCGCGTCGCCTTCTCGGCCTCATAGATGCGGTCGTCGGCGCAGATCGCCTGCAGGAACATCAGCCCCCCGGGCTCGAGCAGCTCCGAGCAGCGGCTAAAGAAGACGTCGAAGTACTCCCAGCCGACGGCCTCGATCATCTCGATCGAGACGAGCTTGTCGAAGCGGCCGTCGAGGTCGCGGTAGTCGTCGCCGAGCACGGTCACCCGGTCTTCGAGGCCCGCGGCACGGACCCGGGCCGCGGCGTACCCGCGCTGCTCTCGCGAGATCGTCGTCGTCGTGACGCGGCAGCCGTGCTCGCGCGCCGCGTGGACGGCGAGCGCGCCCCAGCCGGTGCCGATCTCGAGCAGGTGGTCGCCGGGGCCGAGGTCGAGGGCGCGGCAGATGCGCTCGAGCTTGTGCCGCTGCGCTTGCTCCAGGGTTTGGCCCTCGTGCTCGAAGCAGGCGCTCGAGTACATCATCGTCTCGACGTCGAGGAACGTCTCGAACATCTCGTTGCCGAGGTCGTAGTGGGCGGAGACGTTGCGCTTTGCGCCGCCGCGGGTGTTGAGCAGAGGCAGTGTCGCGAGGCGGTGCAGCGGGCGCGACAGCGGGGCGAGGCGACGGCGGAGGGGGTCCAGGCGGCGCATCTCACGGGCGCCGATCCGCATCAGGGTGACGAGGTCGTCGCAGTCCCACAGGCCCGCCGCATAGGCCTCCCCGAGGCCGACGCTGCGCCGGCGCGCGAGCATCGAGTACAGGCTCGGGTCGTGGACCTCGACGTTGGCGGCGAGCCCGGCGCCGCGGGGGCCGAAGGCGCGAGTCTTGCCCGAATACGTCTCGCGCAGCTCGACGCGGCCGGCCCGGATGCGGCTGAGGACTGCGTGGACGGTGGCGCGGGCCCGCCGGCTCACCGCTCCGCGGGCCGCGGGTGGGGGTGGAAGGGCGCGCCCCTGTCGTGCTCACGCGATCTCCCGTCCAGCAAGTAGGTGGTGCGCTCACCCCAGGGCGTGTTCGTGACCTCGGCGATCACGGCGCCGACACTAACCCCATTCTCGTCATGAGGGAAGTGCCGGGGCGCCGCGCGCGACGGCGGGGTTGGCCCCTCTCGTTGGCTGATCCCGACGAGGAGGCATTGCTGTGCAGCGTGGCGAGCGGACCCTGACCCGTCGACCCGTGACGTGGAGGGGCGTCACGCTGGCCACCCTGGTCCTGGGCCTGGCCCTGCTTCTCCTCGGCCCTCTCGCGACGGGCGCCGACGCCGGCATCTACCGCGCGGTCCAATGTCACGGGGGACACGGCGGCGGCGACCGCAGCTCGGCGCGCTACGCGAGCGTCGGGCGCGAGCTTCCTCGCGGTCGCGGAGTGCGCGCCGCGCGGCTCCGGGCTCGGCATCGCGGTTCCGCAGGGCGGCGGCTACGGCGCGATCGGGACGTGGGCGCTCGACGCTCCGCCCGGGACGAGCTTTCGAAGCGTCTCGTTCGCCGGCTCGCGCCAGAGCGCCGACGGATGGCTCGCATGGTTCGTGGGCTGGAAGCCGGAGGGCGGCTGGGAGGAGCTGTGGATGCCCGACAACGCGCAGGTCTACGACTACCCCGACTCGTGGCAGCGCTCAGGCCCCTTCTCCGGCGTCGAGGCGCAGCTGGTCTGCGTGCGCGCCGGCGGGTGCGCGGGGAGCTTCGGCCCGGGGGTCTTCATGCACGACCTCGCATTCGACATCGCCGACTCGGCGCCGCCCTCGGTCGCGGTCTCGGGATCGCTCCTGACACCGGGCGTCAAGCGCGGAACCCACGACCTGTCGGTCGCGCTGAGCGACCACGGCGGCGGGCTGACCGCCGTCAGCGTGCTCGTCAACGGGATCCCCGCCGCCTCGCAGCCCTTCGCGTGCTCGGTCGCCCACGGCGTCGCCTTCAACTTCAGGCCGTGCCCGCCCGCCGCGTCGCCGAGCTTCGCGCTCGACACGCAGCGCTACCCGTTCCACGACGGCCCCAACTCGGTGCAGGTCTGCGCGGCCGACCTCGCCACCGACTCGGCCGCGAACCTGAGCTGCCGGCCCGACGCGCCTCTGACCGTCGAGGTCGACAACTCCTGCGAGGCCTCGCAGGTCGCGGGCGGCGCCCAGATCGCCGTCGCCTTCGAGGGCGGCGAGGGCGCGGCGATCGAGCGCGGCTCGCGGGAGGGCGCGAAGATCGTCGGCCGGCTCACCGACGCCCGCGGCAACGGCGTCGGCGGCGCGCGGCTTTGCGTCAGCGAGCGCACGATGCTGCCGGGCTGGGGCGCGTGGCCGACGGGCTCGGTGCTCACAGGTGCCGATGGGAGCTTCGCCTACGAGGTTCAGCCCGGCCCCAGCCGCGAGATCGGCTTCGGGTACCGCTACGACCGCGAGCAGATCGCGGCGTCGGCGAGCTTCCACTCGCGCGCGGTCCCGAGCCTCGAGCTGTCGCGCCGCAGGGTGCGAAACGGCCGCGCCATCCGTCTCTTCGGAGCGCTGCCCGGCCCCGAGGCCGCGGCCAGGGTCGTCGTGTTCCAGGCCCGCGGGCCCGGCCGCCGCCGCTGGCACACCTTCCGCAGGGCCGAGACCGACGCCCAGGGCCGCTTTGCCGCGCGCTATCGCTTTCGCAGGACGACCGAGTCGACCACCTATCGCATCCGCGCCGTCGTGCCCGCGCAGTCCGGCTACCCCTACCTCGCAGGGCCGCTCGGCGAGCGCGCCGCGTGCGGGTGATCGGGGCCGGTTAGACCGGACGGGGCGGGGCGCGCCGGGTCAGGTGGCCGCGGCGCGCCACGCCTCGGCGTTGGCGTCGTGGATCTCGCGCAGCAGCGCGTCGATCTCGTAGCGAAGGCCCCACGCGGGGTGTTCGCGCTCGAACTCGCCGTTGTCTGAGATCCACCAGCGGTGGTCCCCGATCCGCGCCTGGTCCGAAAGGCGCCAGTCGAGTTCGCGGCCCGCGATGCGCTCGCATGCCTCGATCGCCTCGATCATCGAGCAGTTCGCGAAGCGGCCCCCGCCGAGGTTGTAGACGGCGGCCATCCGCGGGTCGCGATGGAACTCGAGGCAGGCGCGGGCGACGTCCGCTGCGTGGATGTTGTCGCGCACCTGCTTGCCGCCGTAGCCGTACACCGTGTAGGGGGTCCCTGTGACCGTCGCCTTCAGCAGGTAGGCGAGGAAACCGTGCAGAACAGCGCCGGCGTGGTCGGGCCCCGTGATGCAGCCGCAGCGAAAGCACGCGGTCGGCATCCCGAAGTAGCGCCCGTACTCCTGCACGAGCAGGTCGGCCGCGGCCTTGGAGACGCCGAAAAGCGAATGGGTCGAGGCGTCGATCGACATCGAGGTGTCGATCCCGCCGAACCAGGGTGGTCCTCGGGCAGCTCGAGACGGGTCTCGAGCTCCTGCAGGGGAAGCTCGTTCGGGCGGTCGCCGTAGACCTTGTTGGTCGAGATGAAGGCGAAGGTCGCGTCGGCGAGTGCGCCCGCGCGGCCTCGAGCAGGTTGAGTGTCCCGTTGGCGTTGATCGTGAAGTCGGTCTTCGGATCCCGCGCGGCCCAGTCGTGTGAAGGCTGGGCGGCGGCGTGGATGACGATCTCGATGTCGCAGCCGTGCTCGGCGAAGGCGCGGTCGACAGCCTCGGCGTCGCGGATGTCGGCGGCGAGGCGATGAAACTCCGGGTGCTCGTCCGCCAGCCGCCGCGCCGTCGGCTCCGTCGAGGCCTCGGGGCCGAAGAGCTGCGCACGCATGTCGTTCTCGAACCCGACGACGTCGAAGCCCTCCTCGACGAGGAGGCGCACGCTGGCCGAGCCGACCAGTCCGCCGGCCCCGGTGACGATGCCGACCGGCACAACCCGACTATCTCAGATGCGGCGCTGCCCGGGTATGTCGCGGGACTACGCTGAGCGCGTGAGAAGCGACCCCGCGCGACTGCGCTTCGAGATCACCGCCCGCGACGGCGACGCCCGCTCGGGGCGCCTCCACACCGCCCACGGCGAGGTCGCGACGCCGGCGTTCATCCCGCTTGCGACGAGGGGCTCGCGTGCGCGCGCTCGACGCCGCCGAGGTCGCCGCGCTCGGCTACGAGATGGTGCTCGGCAACACCTACCACCTGTTGCTGTCGCCGGGGCCCGACCGGATCGCGAAGCTCGGCGGCCTCCACCGCTTCATGGGCTGGGATCGCGCGATCATCACCGACTCGGGCGGCTTCCAGGTCTTCTCGCTCGCCCACGGCGCGGTCGCCGACGAGATCAAGGGGCGGCGCGGCCACGCGCCGGGCAAGCAGCACGTGCTCGAGATCTCCGAGCAGGGGGTGCGCTTTCGCTCCTACATCGACGGAACCGAGCACATGCTCTCGCCCGAGCGATCGATGGAGGTCCAGGCCGCGCTCGGGTCGGACATCGCGCTGGCGTTCGACGAGTGCACGCCGTATCACGCCGACCGCGAGTACACCGCGCGCTCGACCGAGCGCACGCACCGCTGGCTGGAGCGCTGCCTCGCGTGGCACGCCGACAACGGCCCCGAGCGCCAGGCCGTGTTCGGGATCGTCCAGGGCGGGATCCACGAGGACCTGCGCCACGAGTCCGCCGAGGCGGTGTCGGCCGCCGGCGTCGACGGGATCGCGATCGGGGGGACGCTGGGCCGCGAGAAGCCCGAGATGTACGCGGTGCTCGACGCGACGCTTCCGCGGCTTCCCGACGAGGCGCCGCGCCACCTGCTCGGCATCGGCGAGCCCGACGACCTCGTCGAGGGGATCGCGCGCGGCATCGAGCTCTTCGACTGCGCGATCCCCACGCGTCACGCGCGCCACGGCATGGCGCTCGCGCCCGAGCCCGGCTCGAGCTTTCGGATCAACCTTCGAAACGCGGCGATGGCCGAGGACGAGCGGCCGCTCGTCGAGGGCTGCGAGTGCCCGGCGTGCGCCCGCCACACCCGCGCCTACCTGCACTACCTCTCGCGCGCCGAGGAGATGACCGGCGTGCGCCTGCTCGCGCTCCACAACCTCTCCTACACCGAGGCGATCGTGGCCGGGGCGCGCGACGCGATCGCGGCGGGCGGCTATCGACGCCTACCGCGAGGCGATCCTCGACGGAAGCGCGCCCTGGGACGCAACCCCGGCTGGGTAGAGACCAGCCTCCGCTCGGTCTCCGAGCATCTGTGTGAACGGTTGATACGGCTATAGCCGTATGGATCCTTCACAAGGTGGCGATTCGACGCCTCGCCGCTACTCGGTGTTCTCGCGGATGTAGTCCTCGAGCTTCTCGATCTGGACGTCGACCTGGTCCTGGAGAAGCTCGCCGGCGTCGGTGCTCTGGCCGGCGTCGGTGGCGAGGATCACGATCCCGGCGACGATCGCGGCGACGAGCGCCAGCAGCAGCACGAGCAGGATCGTGCGCCCGATGCTGCTCGCGGAGCGCTTCGGCTTCGAGCGCGCCGGCTGGATCACGGGGCGCGGGGACGGGGGCTCGCGGCGAACGGGGGGCGCGGGGACCACGGGGGTGTCCTGGCTCGTCCGCGGGATGGCGCGCGTCGCCGAGGTCGCCGGGGCGACCCCGGTCGCGGCGTCGGAGTCGATCAGCGTCGGGTCCATGCCGGCGATCCCGCGCCGCAACCCCTCGCGAGAGCGAGCGCGCCGAGCTGTAGCGCTGGCGTGGGTCGCTCTCGAGCGCCTTGAGCACCGCGGTCGAGAGCGCCTCGGGTATCTCGTCGTCGTAGGAGGTGGGGGGGAGCGGGCGCTCGTTGTCGCGGCGGATCGCGAGCTCGGCGAGCGACGAGCCCTCGTAGGGCAGCCGGCCGGTGAGCAGCTGGTAGAGCACGACGCCGAGCGCGTAGACGTCGGCGGCGGGCGACGCGTCCTCGCCGCGCGCCTGCTCCGGAGCGAGGTAGGCGGCCGTTCCGACCACGGACCCGACCTGGGTGATGCGGCTCTGCTCGGCGGCGCGCGCGATGCCGAAGTCCGCGAGCTTGATGCTCATCTCGCCCTCGGCCGCCCCGGGCGCCGTTGCCGGCGGGGCCGCCGATCACCATCAGGTTCCCGGGCTTGACGTCACGGTGGATGATCCCCTGGCGGTGGGCGTACTCGAGCCCGGCGCAGGCCTGGACGCCGATCTCGACCGCGGGCCCGGGGCCGATCGCGCCCTTTCGCTGCAGCAGCTGCGCCCCCGACTTGCCCTCGACGTACTCCATGACGATGTAGTGGCGGTGGGCGTCGACGCCCGTGTCGTAGACCTGGACGATGTTGGGGTGGATCAGCTTCGCGACCGCGAGCGCCTCGCGCCGGAAGCGTGCGACGAACTTCTCGTCGTCTGAGAGGTGCTCGGCGAGCACCTTGACGGCGACGGTGCGCTCGAGCACCCGGTCGGTCGCCTTGTAGACGCTCGACATCCCGCCCGAGCCGAGCCGGTCGCCGAGCTCGTAGCGCTCCGAGATCAGGGTGGTGTCGGCCACTATCGGTCGCCCTCCCCGACGCCGCCGGTCCCGGTGCCGCCGGGCCCGGCGCCGGACGGTGGCCCCGGGGGCTGACCGGGCGGGCTGCCGCCGTCGTCATCGCCGTCGTCGGTGGGGGGCGGCTCCTCCTCGGTCGTCGTGGTGGTGGTCGTCTCCTCGGTCGTCGTCGGCTCGGACGTGGTCGTCGGCTCGGTGGTGGTGTGTCTTCTCGTCGTCGGTCGTCGTCGTCGTCGGTTCCTCCGCGCACTCCGAGGACGTCGTCGCGAGCTCGCCGAGGTGCTCGGCGCCCTGGGTCAGCGCATCTTGGATCTCGGGGTCGAGAGGCGGGTCGGCGTCGGCGAGGTTCGCCGCGTTGTCGGCGATCTGCTGAGCCGACTCCTGGACCTCGACGCAGTCGCCGGCCTCGAAGGCCGCGCGGGCGCGCTCGAGCTCGGCGAGCATTCCCTCGGCGTCGGCGGACGGGATCCCGGGGCCATCGGGCCCGTCGTCCCCGCCGCAGGATGCGAGCACGGCGGCGCCCGCGCCGAGCATCAGGGAGAGGAGAAGAATCGTCAGTCTCGGCATGGGCGGCGAGTCTAGCGACGGGCCTCGGGCGTCAAATCGTCGAATATCAGGCGTCGATTTGCGGGGTCATTGGCCCACGTACAGACGCCGGGCGAGCTGAGGCGGAAGGCCGGCGCTCTCGATCGCCTCGGCGGCCGTGTCGATGTCGTATTCGACCCGGTGATAGGTCGCCGTCCAGGCGTCGGTGTCGAGCTCGAGCCAGGCGGCGCGGGGATCGCCGTCGCGCGGCTGTCCGACGCTTCCGGGGTTGAGCAGCCAGCGGCCCGAGCCCACCTCGAGCCGCGTGCCGGACTCGGCGTGGGAGCCGCGCAGCGAGTCGTCGTCGCCGCCCTCGGGGGCGTCGAAGAAGAGCGCCACGTGCGAGTGGCCGATGAGGCTGACCCGCCCCGACTGGACCCTGATGCATTCGGCCGCCTGGTCCATGTAGAGGACGTACTCCCAGACGGGGTCGCGCGGGGAGGCGTGATAGAGGCCGACCTCGAGGCTCTCGTCCGAGGGCTGCAGGCCGCGCAGGTACTCGATCGTCTCGGGCGAGCTGTTGGAGCGCGTCCATTCGACCGCCGCCGCGGCCGCGGGGGAGAAGGCGCTCACCTCGAGCTCGCCGAGCACGGCGAGGTCGTGGTTGCCGACGAGCGAATGCTCGCAGCGCTCCGAGACCGTGCGCGCGCACTCGTCGGGGGCGGCTCCGTAGCCGACGACGTCGCCGAGGCACCAGACGGCGTCGACGCCCCGCTCGTCGCAGGACGCGAGGACCGCCTCGAGGGCGGGGTGGTTCGAATGGATGTCGCTGACAGGCCGAGTGCGCACAGGTGTGCATAAGGCGCGGCTCTGCCGCGAGAAGCATGTGACGTTGGTGATATCTGAAGGCGCGGCTCTGCCGCGAGAAGCATGTGGTGTTGGTGATTCTGGTGGGCCGCTACGGCGGGGGCTGTCGAGGGCGGTCTATCGTAGGGCCGATGCGCAGCGTGGGCGGCCGGAGGGCGGGACTGTTGCGCCTCGGCGCGGCCGCGGTCGCCGCGGTATTGGTCGCCGAGGCCGCCGTGTGGGCGCTGCGCCCGCGCGACGACGTCATCGACCCGGTGCCGGTCGCCGAGGACGAGTACTTCGACCCGGCCCAGGTCGAGCGCGCCGAGGACTACCGCTCGGGCCAGCGGCTGCTGTTCTTCGCCACGCTCGCGATCGAGACCGGTCTGCTCGTGACGCTCGCGCTGGGGCGCCCGCGCGCCGTCAGGCGGCGGCTCGAGGCGCTCGGGCGCCGGCCGCTGCTCGGGGCGGCGGCCGCCGGAGCCGGCCTCTCGCTCGCGCTCGGGCTCGCGGCGCTGCCCACCCAGGCGGTGGCGCACGAGCGCGCCGTCGACTTCGGGCTCTCGACCCAGGGGTTCGCCGATTGGATGTTCGACAAGGGCAGGTCGGCGGCGATCTCGGCCGTGATCGCGGCCGCCGGCGCCACGCTGCTGATCGCGCTGCTGCGCCGCTTCGGGCGCCTCTGGTGGATCCCCGGCGCGTTCGCCGTCGTCGCCTTCGCCGTGGTGTCCACGTGGCTGGCCCCCGTCGTGCTCGCGCCGCTGTTCAACCGCTTCGAGCCGCTGCCCGCCGGGGCAGGCGCGCTCCGACGTGCTCGAGCTCGGCGAGCGCGCCGGAGTCGACATCGGCGAGGTCTACGAGGTCGACGCGAGCCGCCGCTCGACGACGCTCAACGCCTACGTCAGCGGGCTCGGGCCGACGAAGCGCGTCGTGCTCTACGACACCCTGCTCGACGACTCCAGCCGGCCGGCGCTTCGCTCGGTCGTCGCCCACGAGCTCGCGCACGTCAAGCACGACGACATCCCGCGGGGGATGCTCTGGGTGGCGATCGTCGCTCCCTTCGGCCTGCTCTTCGCGGGCCTTCTCGCGCGCCGGCTCGCCGCCCGAACCGGCGCCGAGCCCGCCACCCCCGCGGCGCTGCCCGCGTTCGCGCTCGCGCTCTCGGTGACGGTGTTCGCGCTGACCGTGGTCAGCAACCAGCTCTCGCGCGACGTCGAGGCCGCGGCCGACGACTTCGCGCTCGAGCTGACCGGTGACCCGCGGGGCCTGATCGACCTACAGACGCGGCTCGCGGAGACGAACCTCTCCGACCCCGACCCGCCCGACTGGTCGCAGTTTCTCTTCGGCACCCACCCGACGACGGTCGAGCGGATCGGAATGGCGCGCGCGTACGAGCAGGAGGTCGAGCGGCGCCGTAGGGAAGCCGCGCGGACGGCTATTTGGCCGGGACCGCGAACGAGGCGGCCGTCTCGGTCAGCCCGGCCTCGATGTCCATCTGCGGCGACCAGCCGAGCGCCGCCTTGGCACGCTCCGGCGAGAGCGAGATCCGCTGCACCTCGCCCGGGCGCGACGGCTCGAAATTGGGCTCGAAGGGCGTGCCGCAAAGCGGCCCGAGCCGCTCTCCCAGCTCCAGCACGGTTGTCTCGACGCCCGTGCCGACGTTGTACGTCCCCGCCGCCCCGGAGTCGGCGGCGGCGAGGAACGCCCGGACGACGTCGCCGACGTAGGTGTAGTCGCGCGTCTGCTCGCCGGTCCCGAAGATCGTCGGCTGCCGGCCCTCGTGAAGCGCCGCCGAGAAGATCGCGATCACCCCGGCCTCGCCGTAGGGGTCCTGCCGCGGCCCGTAGACGTTTGCGAGCCGAAGCGCCACCGACTCGACGCCGTAGAGGCGGCGGTAGAGATCGAGGTAGAGCTCCGCGGCCATCTTGCTCTGTGCGTACGGCGAGTACGGCACGCACTCCGCGTCCTCGTCGAGTGGCAGGTCGCGGCCCTCGCCCTCGCCGTAGATCGCCCCGCCGGTCGAAGCGAAGGCGATCTTGAACGGGTGGGCGCCGCGCGCCAGTCTCGAGCAGCTTGATCGTTCCCTCGACGTTCGAGCGCAGGTCGAAGACGGGATCATTGACCGAGCGCGTCACATGGGGTTGCGCGGCGAGATGGAAGACGACCTCGGGTCCGAGTCTCCTCGAGCACCCGCGCCATCGCCCGCTCGTCGGTGATGTCCTCGACGTGAAGCTCGGCGCCGTCGGCGATCGCGTCGGCGAGGTTCTCCTGCTTACCGGTGAAGAAGTTGTCGACGACGGCCACCTCGTCCCCGCGCGCGAGCAGCGCGTCCGCGAGGTGCGAGCCGATGAACCCGCTCCCGCCCGTTACGAGGGCCCTCATTCGTCCGTTGTGCTCCGCGAGCTCTGTTCGTCGCCGCCCGAGAACTCGGGCAGGTTCTTGATCCCCTCGCGGGTCTGCCACTTCGAGTAGTTGTCCTCCATCGCGTCGATCAGCTCGCGCAGGAAGCGCGGCGACAGCGCGACTCGCGAGACGACCACGCCCGGCACCTCGTCGTCCTCGACCTCGTGGTCGACGCGCGCGAAGGTGATCGTGAACTCGTAGTCGGAGTGGCTGACGTTGGCGAAGTTCGCGTAGACGCCCGCCATCGCCTCGGGAGAGGTGTGGATGTTTATGTGGCGCTCCGGCTGCTCCTCGGGCATCTGGTTCTCCTCGGACATGGCCATCCTCCGGTTGGCGGGGCCCCCGCAGCCTAGTATCGCACCACCCATGAGCGACCCGATTCAGGAGCTGCGCGCCGCCGTCGAGGACTCGGTCGCCGCGCTGCGCGACGGGCGAGGCTCGGAGTCGCGCCCGACGCTCGAGCGCCCGCCGAAGCCCGAGATGGGCGACTACTCGACCAACGCCGCGATGCTGCTCGCGCCGGTGCGCGGCGAGCAGCCGCGCGCGGTCGCCGAGCAGCTCGTCGAGCAGCTCGGAGGGACGCTCGAGGGGACCGCGGAGCGGATCGAGGTCGCGGGTCCCGGCTTCATCAACCTCTTTCTCGCCGACCGCTGGCATCGCGAGGGCGTCGCGGCCGTGCTCGCCGCCGGCGACGCGCTCGGCGCTCCCGGCGGGCGCGACGGCGAGCGCGTCAACGTCGAGTTCGTCTCCGCGAACCCGACCGGCCCGCTGACCGCGGCGGGCGGCCGCCACGCGGCCTACGGCGACTCGGTCGCGCGGGTGCTCGAGCTCGCCGGAGACGAGGTCGAGCGCGAGTACTACCTCAACGACGTCGGCGGCCAGGTGCGGCGCTTCGCCGAGTCGATCGCCGCGCGCATGCGCGGCACCGAGCTGCCCGAGGACGGCTACGAGGGCGCCTACGTGGAGGAGCTTGCGCGCGAGCTCGCGGAGCGAGGGCGTCTCGCCCGACGACCTCGAGGAGCTCGAGCGCCTCGGCGTCGAGCGGATGCGCGAGATGATCGCGGCGACGCTGGAGCGCTTCGGCGTCCACCACGACACGTGGTCCTCCGAGCGCGAGCTCTACGACTCCGGCCGCGCCCAGGCCGCGCTCGACGAGCTGCGCGAGCGCGGCCACGTCTACGAGAGCGAGGGGGCAACCTGGCTTCGCACCACGGAGTTCGGTGACGACAAGGACCGCGTCCTCCTCCGCTCCAACGGGGAGCCGACGTATCTCGCCGCTGACATCGCCTACCACCGCGACAAGCTCGCGCGCGCCGACCGGCTGATCAACGTGCTCGGCGCCGACCATCACGGCTACCTGGCGCGGATGCGCGCCGCGCTCGCCGCGAGCGGGGAGGACCCCGACCGCTTCGAGGCGCTGATCATGCAGCTCGTCCACGTCATCGAGGGCGGCGAGCGGGCGCAGATGTCGAAGCGCCGCGGCGAGTTCGTGACCCTCGACGAGCTGATCGACGACATCGGCACCGACGCGGCGCGCTTCCTGATGCTGCAGCGAAGCCACGACACGACCGTGGACCTCGACCTCGAGCTGGCGCGCTCGCAGTCGCAGGAGAACCCCGTCTACTACGTCCAGTACGCCCACGCCCGCATCGCCAGCATCCTGCGCAAGGCCGGCGACGAGGCCGTCGAGGCCGCGATCGCCGACCCGGCGGCGACGCTCGACGCTCCGGCGGAGCCCTCCGAGCGCGCGCTGATCAAGCGCCTGCTGGAGCTTCCCGACGAGGTTCGCGATGCGGCCGAGCTTCGCGCCCCGCACAGGATGAGCGCCTACGCGATGGCGACCGCGGCCGACTTCCACGGCTTCTACCGCGACTGCCAGGTCGTCGGCGCCGAGGGTGAGGGGCTCGAGGCGGCCAGGCTCGCCGTCTGCGTCGCGACCAGGCGCGTGATCGCGCGCACCCTCGACCTGCTCGGAGTCGGCGCGCCGGAGCGCATGTAGTGCCCGCCGGCCGCACGCTCGTCCTCGGTGCGACCGGGTTCGCGGGCAGGCACTTCCTCGACGCCGCGCGGGTCGCGTCGGCCTGGACGTCGTCTCGGCGGCACGTGACCACGGAGCTGCCGATGTCGTCTGCGACCTGCTCGAGCCGGAATCGATCCGCGACGCTCTCGCCGAGTCGCAGCCCGACGCCGTCGTGAACCTCGCCGGCGCCGCCTCGGTCGGGCGCAGCTGGGACGACCCCGACGCGACGATGGCCGTCAACGCGACCGGAGTGGTCAACCTGCTCGAGGCGGTCTCGGCGCATGCGCCCGGCGCCCAGGTGCTGTGCGTCTCGTCGGGCGAGGTCTACGGGGCGCCCGCCGACTCGGAGCTTCCGCTGACCGAGGACGCGCCGCTGCGGCCGGTCAATCCCTACGGCGAAGAGCAAGGCCGAGATGGAGCGCGCCTGCGAGCGCTTCTCGCGCGACGGCCTGGAGATCGCGGTGATGCGCGCCTTCAACCACATCGGGCCCGGGCCAGTCCGACTCGTTCGCGGCGTCGAGCTTCGCGCGCCAGATCGCCGCCGCGGAGGCCGAGGGGCGCGACGGCGTCGAGCTGCGCACCGGCGACCTCTCGCCCGAGCGCGACTTCAGCGACGTGCGCGACGTCGTGCGCGCCTACGCGCTCGCCGTCGAGCGCGGCCTGACCGGCACCTACAACGTGTGCTCGGGCAGAGCGGTCCCGATCGGGGCGCTGGTCGACGGGCTCGGCCGCCCACGCGCGAGCTGGAGGTGAGCGTCGCGGTCGACGAGTCGCGCGCTGCGCCCCGACGAGGCGCCGCGGGTGTTCGGCTCGTTCGATCGCCTGCAGGAGGCGACCGGGTGGAAGCCCGAGATCGCGCTCGACCGTACACTGGGCGACCTCCTGGAGTGGTGGAGGGGCCGCGTCAAGCAATGAGCCGGCGAGCGCTGATAACCGGGATCACGGGCCAGGACGGCAGTTACCTGGCCGAGTTCCTGCTCGACAAGGGCTATGAGGTCCACGGCGTCGTGCGCCGTGCCTCGACCGAGAGCTTCCAGCGCCTCGCGGGCATCGAGGACCGGGTCGTGCTGCACCCCGGCGACCTCCTCGACCAGCGCTCGCTCGTGGACGTGCTGCGCGCCTGCGAGCCGGACGAGATCTACAACCTCGCCGCGATGTCGTTCGTCGCCGCCTCCTGGAACCAGCCCACGCTGACGGCCGAGTTCACCGGCCTCGGCGTGACCAGGATGCTCGAGGCCGTCCGGGAGGCCGCGCCGGACGCGCGCTTCTACCAGGCCTCGTCGAGCGAGATGTTCGGCAAGGTCCGCGAGACGCCGCAGAACGAGTGCGACGCCCTTCTATCCCCGCAGCCCCTACGGGGTCGCGAAGGCCTACGGCCACTTCATCACCGTCAACTACCGCGAGAGCTACGGGCTTTATGCCTGCTCCGGGATCCTCTTCAACCACGAGTCGCCGCGGCGGGGGCTCGAGTTCGTGACCCGCAAGGTCACCCACGGCGCCGCCGCGATCAAGCTCGGGCTCGAGGACACGCTGATGCTCGGCAACCTCGACGCGCGTCGTGACTGGGGCTACGCGCCCGAGTACGTCGACGCGATGTGGCGGATGATGCAGGAGCCCGAGCCGGGCGACTTCGTGATCGGGACCGGCGAGGACCACTCGGTACGCGACCTCGTCGAGATCGCGTTCGGCTACCTCGACCTCGACCCGGCAGAGCACGTCAGGACGGACCCCGCGCTCGAGCGCCCGGCCGAGGTCGAGCGGCTGGTCGCCGACTACTCGAAGGCCGAGCGCGAGCTCGGCTGGAAGCCCTCGACGAGCTTCGAGGACCTGATCAAGCTGATGGTCGACGCCGACCTCGCGCTCCTCGGCGAGGGCCCGGTTGCGCCCAAGGCCGTGACCTATCCCGTGGCTCCGCCGGTCGACGCAGCGCCAGGAAGCGGTCCCGGAAGTGCTGCCGCACGAGCGCGCGGCGACGGATTGAACACGGCACGTACGGGGTCCTCGCCCTTGCATTGGGTGAAACGTTCGGGTTAAGGTCGCTCAGCATCCGGTGCGGCGGCGACATCCCGCTCGACGGGATGTCTCGGTCGCGACGGAAGACTTACCACCCACCCCAACCCCCCAATACCCCCCCAATACCCCAAGGTCAAAGGGCGACTTCGGTCGCCCTTTGACTTTCCATATGTCCAATCGCGGCTCTGCCGCGAGAAGCTGCCGCCCCCGGCGTTGTTACATTGCCGCCCCCGGATTTCGCGACCGATCGACGACTAGGAGGCAATGCAGATGACCAAGGCAGACTTCATCGACAGGGTGGCCGGCCAGCTCGGCAGCAAGAAGGAGGCCACCGAGGCGGTCGAGACGGTTCTCGACGGGATCTCCGACGCGCTCGCCAGCGGCGAGGAGGTCAACTTCACCGGCTTCGGCAAGTTCCACGTCACCGAGCGCGGCCCGCGCCAGGGCGTCAACCCGCGCACCGGCGAGCGGATCACCATCCCCGGCGGCAAGTCGCCGAAGTTCTCGGCCGGCGCCGGGCTCAAGTCGAAGGTCAAGGGGAGCTGACGAAGCCCTTCGCGGACCGGCTGGCCGAGGCGGTCTCGGACCGTCGACAGCCAGGTGGTCCTCGGGCTCGACCCGGACCCCGCCGCGCTCGATCCCGAGGCGGGGGCCGGCGCCGACGCCGCCGAGCGCGCGGCTGACGCCGTCGCCGCGCACTGCGCCGCGCTGATCGCGGCCGCGGGCCCGGCCTGCGTCGCGGTCAAGCTCCAGCTCGCGTGCTTCGAGCGGCTCGGCGGGCCGGGGTGGGAGGCGGCCCGGCGCACCGTCGCCGCCGCGCGCGACGCGGGGCTGCTCGCGATCGCCGACGGAAAGCGCGGCGACGTGCCGGTCACCGCGGCCGCCTACGGACAGGCGCTCGCCGGCTCGACGCCCACCCCCTGGGGCGACGTCCCGGGCCTCGGCGCCGACGCCTTCACGGCCAACCCGCTGCTCGGAGGCGACGCGCTCGAGCCGCTGATCGAGGCCGCCGCCGCGGCCTCGGCCGGGATCTTCGTCCTCGTGCGGACGTCCAACCCCGGCGCCGCCGACCTGCTCGACCTGCCGGCGCCGGATCGCCCCCTTCACGAGCGCCTCGCCGAGCTCGTCGCCGAGCGCGCCGAACGGCTCGCCGGCGAGACGGGGCTCAGCGGGGTCGGCGCGGTCGTCGGCGCCACCGAGCCGCGCTACCTGCCGCGCATGCGCGAGCTGATGCCGAGCGCGGTCTTCCTGCTGCCCGGGGTCGGCGCCCAGGGCGGGCGTCCCGAGGACCTGGCGCCCGCCTGGGGGGAGCAGCCCGGCCTCGGCGCTCGTCGCCGCGTCGCGCTCGATCGCGTCGTCCGAGGACCCCGCGGCCGCGGCCGAGGCGCTGCGGGCGCAGGTCTGGGGGCTCGGCGGCGGGGATTAGGGCTTGTCGTAGCGGGATAGGTCCTTCATCGCGGCCGCCCTTTCGCGGCTACGATCTCGCGGCCGTCCGGCGCACGGTGGCCATGAAAACCCCCAGCTAATGGACCTGCGACAGAACTTCCTCCGCCTGCTGGCGCTGGCCGCCCTCGTGGCCGCGGCGATCGTCGTCGTCGTCGTCGTGACGAGCTCGCTGCCGGAGTCCGACGGCGACGAGCGGCGGCGGCGACCGCGCCGCGCAGGAGAAGGGCCCGCAGGGGCCGGGCGACAAGTACTACTTCGTCCAGCCCGGAGACAGCCTTTCGACGATCGCCGAGGAGGAGGGGATCGAGCTCGACACCCTCGAGCAGCTCAACCCGAACCTCGATCCCCAGACGCTGTCCACCGGACAGCGCGTGAGGCTGCGCTAGGCGTGCGGCGCTCGCGGTCCGCGCTCGCGGCCATCGCGGCCGCGGTTCTCCTCGCGGTCGCCCCGGCCGCGCCGGCGTCCGCGAAGGGCGGCGGGCCGGACCTCAACGCGAGCGCGTGGCTGCTGGTCGACGCCAACGACGGCCAGCGGCTGGCGTCGAGCGCCCCGTCGCGCCCGCTCGCGATCGCCTCGGCGACGAAGCTGATGACCGCCTACCTCGCGCTCAAGGAGCTGCCGCTCGACCGCAAGCTCACCGCGCCCCAGTACGACGCCCTGCCCGCGGAGTCGATCCTCGGCCTGCACGCGGGCGAGCGCGCCACGGTCGAGAACCTCCTCTACTCGCTGATCCTCGCGAGCGCCAATGACTCCGCGGTGACCATCGCCGAGGGCGTCTCGGGCTCGGTGCCCGCGTTCGTTGACGAGATGAACGCCACCGCGCAGCGGCTCGGGCTCGACGACACGAGCTACACCAACCCGATCGGCCTCGACGCGCCGGGCAACCACTCCAGCGCCCGCGACCTCGCCGCCCTCGCCGAGCGCCTGATGCGCGACAGGCTATTTCGCCGCATCGCCGACAGCACCGAGGCGACGATCGAGACCGATCAGCGCACCATCTCGATCCCGACCCGAAACACGCTGCTGCTCTCCGACCCGACGCTGACCGGGATCAAGACCGGCCACACGCTCGACGCCGGCTACGTGCTCGTCGGCTCGGCGACCCGCGACGACGTCGACCTGATCTCGATCGTGCTCGGGGCGCCGAGCGAGTCCGCCCGCGACGCGGAGACCGCCGAGCTCCTCGACTACGGCTTCTCGAACTACAGCCGGCGCACGCCGGTGAGCGCCGGCGAGGCGCTCGCCGAGCCCGAGCTCGCCGACCAGGGCGAGACCCTGCGGCTGGTGGCCGACCGACCAGCTCCGGGTCGCCGTCCGCGACGACCAGGAGGTCGCGACCGAGATAGACGCTCCCGGCGAGGTGGTGGGCCCGATCGAGCGCGGGGAGAAGCTCGGCTCGGTCGCCGTCACGGTGGACGGCCACAAGGCCGGGTCCGTCCCGCTCGTCGCCGCACGCTCCGCCGAGGCCGCGACGTTCACCGAGAAGGTGCGATCGCGCTTTCTCTCACCGTCGGCGCTGATAGTGATCGGCCTCGCCGTCATACTTGTCGCGTTGCTGTTGGCGACTCGCCGCGGCAGGCAGCCGCGGACACCAGAGGAGCGCATGAGAAGTCATGACGAGAGGACTCGGCGCCGCGATGGGGGGGACGACGACGTGATCCTCACCGTGACGCTCAACGCCGCGATCGACCGCACCGTCGCGGTCCCTAACTTCCGCCTCGGCCAGCGCCACCGCGCCGTCGAGGAGCGCACCGTCGCCGGCGGCAAGGGCGTCAACGTCGCGCGCGCCCTGCGCCGCCTCGGACAGCCCGTAATCGCGACCGGCTTCGCCGGCGGGCCGACGGGAGACCGGATCATCGAGCAGCTCACCGAGGAGGGCGTGCTCAACGCGTTCACCCGCATCCGCGACGACTCGCGCACCAATCTCGCCGTGATCGATCCCACCTCGGGCGAGCAGACCGAGATCAACGAGCGCGGGCCCTCGATCAGCGCCGAGGAGGCCGACCTCTTCACCGAGAAGCTTCTCTACCTCGCCCAGGGCGCCGGCTTCTGCGTCATGGCCGGCAGCGTCCCGCCCGGCGTCGACTCCGAGATCTACGCGCGGCTGATCACCGAGCTCCGCGCGCCTCGAGGTCCCGGTGCTGCTCGACACCGACGGTGAGCCGATGCGCGCCGGGCTGCGCGCCGGCCCCGCCGTCGTCGCCCCCAACGCCGACGAGGCCGAGGAGGCCGTCGGCCACGAGTTCAACGAGGCCGAGGATCTCGTGCTCGGCCTTCGCGAGCTGATCGAGATGGGCGCCGGCGAGGCGATCATCACGCGCGAGGCGGGGTGCGTCGCGATCGTCGGCGAGCCCGCCGGGCGCACCCGCTACGAGGTCGAGATCGCGGCCCTCGAGCCGGTCGCCGCGGTCGGCTCGGGCGACGCCTTCGTCGCCGGCTACGCCGCCGCGCGCTGGCGCGGGCGCTCGCCGCGGGAGTGCCTCGCCTACGGCGTCGCCTGCGGCGCCGAGTCGACGCAGCACTTCGGCGCCGGCGCGATCGACCCGCGTGAGGTCGAGCGCCTGCTCAGCCGCGTCGAGGCCAGCGAGCTCGACGTTCCGGCCGGCGTGGCCTGAAGCTCGCGGCGTCGCGGCGCTATGATCGAAAAGGCGTTGAACTCGTGTCCGACAACGCCGCAAATTGCTCGTTTTCAGCCCCGCTGCGGCGGGGTTTTCTCGTCCGCGTCCAGGCATAGCCTGGCTTCTTTGCAAGGGAGGAGCTGCTGATGGAACTGGAGATCGGTCGAGGAAAGAAGGGACGGCGGGGCTACGGCTTCGACGACATCGCGATCGTGCCCTCGCGGCGCACCCGCGACCCTGACGACATCGACATCACCTGGACGCTGGGCCCCTACCGCTTCGAGCTCCCGCTGCTCGCCTCCGCGATGGACGGCGTGGTCAGCCCCGAGACCGCCGTGATCATCGGCCGCCTCGGCGGCCTCGCGGTGCTCAACCTCGAGGGGATCTGGACGCGCTACGAGGATGCCTCCGAGCAGCTCGCCCGGATCGCCGCCGCGCCGCCCAACGAGGCGACGCAGCTGATGCAGGAGATCTACGCCGAGCCCGTCAAGCCGGAGCTGATCGGCCGCCGCATCGAGGAGATCAAGTCCCAGGGCGTCGTCGCCTGCGGCTCGCTGACGCCGCAGCGCGTGCGCGACCACTACGAGAACGCGGTCGAGGCGGGGCTCGACATCCTCGTCATCCAGGGCACCGTGATCTCGGCCGAGCACGTCTCCGAGAAGAGCGAGCCGCTCAACCTCAAGGAGTTCATCGGCGAGGTCGGGGTCCCGTGCATCGTCGGCGGCTGCGCCTCCTACTCCACCGGGCTGCATCTGATGCGCACCGGCGCCGTCGGAGTGCTCGTCGGTGTCGGCCCCGGCGCGGCGTGCACGACGCGCGGCGTGCTCGGGATCGGCGTCCCCCAGGCGACCGCGATCGCCGACGTCGCCGCTGCGCGCTCCCAGCACATGCTCGAGACCGGCGACTACTGCAACGTGATCGCCGACGGCGGCATGCGGACCGGGGGAGACGTCTCGAAGGCGATCGCCTGCGGCGCCGACGCCGTGATGATCGGCTCGCCGCTGGCGCGCGGCAAGGAGGCGCCCGGCCGCGGCTACCACTGGGGAATGGCGACCTTCCACCCGTCGCTTCCGCGCGGCACCCGCGTCACCACCACCCAGGACGGCTCCCTCGAGCAGATCCTCATGGGGCCCGCGGAGGAGAACGACGGCACGTTCAACCTGATGGGCGCGCTGCGCACCTCGATGGCGACATGCGGATACGAGGACATCCCGTCCTTCCACCGCGCCGAGGTCATGATCGCACCGGCGCTCCAGACCGAGGGCAAGAAGCTCCAGCGCGAGCAGTCCGTCGGCATGGGCTCCAACGGCCGCGCCGCGGTATCAGCAGGAGTCGCCGTTTCCGATGATTAGGCGGCCGCGGCCGCAGACCCGCCGCCGTCTGGACGGCTGCAAGTCTGCGCCTGGCTGCGTCCTCAGTCGCTTGCGTGCCTTTGGCACGCGGCGCTCCCTGCGTCCTTCCCAGGCTTGACTTTCGCTCGTCCAGACGGCGACGCGTCCACGGCCGAGGCCGCGCGCGGGGCGGCTCCGGCGACGGATGCCGCGCCCGAGGGTGCGCAGGACGACCTCGGCGCGCCCGAGCCCTCCTCGCCCGAGGCCGCGAAGGAGATCACCGGCCTCGACACGGCCAGCCCCGAGACGATCTCGGTCGAGCGTCCCGCCGCCGCCGAGGAGGTCCTCGTGCTCGACTTCGGTGGCCAGTACTCGCAGCTGATCGCGCGCCGCATCCGCGAGTGCGGCGTCTACGCCGAGCTGCTGCCCCACGACACCGACCTCGAGCGCATCCGCGAGCGCGGCCCGCGCGCGCTCGTGCTCTCGGGCGGGCCGGCGTCCGTCTACGCCGAGGGGGCGCCCGCGCTGCGCGGCGAGCTGCTCGAGCTCGGCATCCCCGTGCTCGGCATCTGTTACGGCATGCAGGTGATGGTCCAGGCCCTCGGCGGGCGGGTCGAGGCCGCTCCGCAGGGCGAGTTCGGGCGCACCGAGCTCGAGCTGCGCGACGGCGGCGGCCGGCTGCTGGCCGGGCTGCCCGCCGAGCAGCAGTGCTGGATGAGCCACCGCGACACCGTCTTCGAGCCGCCGCCCGGCTTCTCGGCGCTCGCGTCGAGCCCGCGCTCGCCGGTCGCGGCGTGCGAGAGCACCGAGCGCGGGCTCTACGGGATCCAGTTTCACCCGGAGGTGGTCCACACCCCGCACGGGACCGAATCCTCGACCGCTTCCTGCGCGAGATCGCCGACTGCAGCGATCGCTGGTCGCCCGCTTCGGTCATCGAGCAGCAGGTCGAGCGCATCCGCGCCCAGGTCGGCGACGGAGCCGTGATCTGCGGGCTCTCCGGCGGCGTCGACTCGGCGACCGCCGCGGCGCTCGTCCATCGCGCCGTGGGGGACCAGCTCACCTGCGTGCTCGTCGACCACGGGCTGCTTCGCAAGGATGAGGCCGACCAGGTCGTCAAGGCCTTTCGCGAGGAGCTGGGCATACCCCTGGTCCACGTCGACGCGGCGGACCGCTTCATCGATCGGCTCGCGGGCGAGACCGACCCCGAGACGAAGCGCAAGATCATCGGCGAGGAGTTCATCCGCGTCTTCGAGGAGGAGGCGACCAAGCTCGAGGACGCCCGCTTCCTCGTCCAGGGCACGCTCTACTCCGACGTGATCGAGTCCGGCGGCGGCGCCGGCGCGGCGACGATCAAGTCGCACCACAACGTCGGCGGGCTGCCCGACGACCTCGAGCTCGAGCTCGTCGAGCCGCTGCGGATGCTGTTCAAGGACGAGGTCCGCGCCGTCGCGACCGAGCTCGGCCTGCCGGAGCGCTTCGTGTGGCGCCAGCCGTTCCCCGGCCCCGGCCTCGGGATCCGCATCGTCGGCGGCGAGGTGACCCGCGAGCGCCTCGACATCCTGCGCGACGCCGACGCGATCCTCCAGCAGGAGATCCGCGCGGCGGGGCTCTACCGCGAGCTGTGGCAGTCGTTCTGCGTGCTGCCCGTCGTGCGCTCGGTCGGAGTCCAGGGCGACGAGCGCTCCTACGCCTACCCGATCGTGATCCGGGCCGTGACCTCCGACGACGCGATGACGGCCGACTGGGCGCGGCTTCCCTATGACCTCCTCGAACGCGTCTCGAACCGGATCATCGGCGAGATCAGCCACGTCAACCGTGTCGCGCTCGACGTCTCGTCGAAGCCGCCGGCGACGATCGAGTGGGAGTAGCCCGGCTGGGCTGAGTTCGGTCCGATCGGATCGCCGTTTCCCACCGAGCGCCGCGGCCTCGCTCAGCGCCTGCGCGATGTGCCGCTCGTCGCCAGGCGAGCGGTCAGTCATCCAGGCTGGATCGCCGAGCACGTGCGCACGGCGCGCCGCCAGCGCGACGAGCATCTCCACGCGCTGACCGACGAGCAGGTCGCGCCGCACTCCTCCGACGCGGAGACCGCGCTGCGCGGCGTCCTCGACCTCGATGCCGAGGCGTACGCGGTGGCATCGACGACCAGAAGGGAGGAGGATCCCGACCCGGCGCGGCCAGGGGCGTGGAACGACGCCTCGGCCGAGCTTCAGAACGTGATCGAGATCTGCGTCAGGGCCCTGCGCCCCGAGGTGATGGTCGAGACCGGGGTGGCGCGCGGCTACACGAGCGCCGCGGCGCTGGGCGCGATGGCCGAGATCGGGCATGGACGCCTGCTCAGCATCGATCTGCCCGGAATGCGCCACGACGGGGTTCCCGACGAGGAGATCGGATTCGCCGTCCCCGAGGACGTCCGCGATCGCTGGACGCTGCGGCTCGGACCGTCGCGCCGGCTCCTGGAGCCGCTCCTGCGCGAGGTGGGGGAGATCGACCTCTTCCTCCATGACTCGGACCACACCCATGCCTCACAGCTGTGGGAGTACCGCACGGCGTGGCCGCACCTCCGCCCCGGCGGGCTGCTGGTCTCCGACGACGTCAGCAACACGGCGTTTCTCGAGTTCTGCGAGGAGGCCGGGGCCGAGCCGGTGCTGATCGGCCGCGTCGGCCCCTGGATGGCGTCGCC
The DNA here is from genome assembly GCA_963838145.1 of uncultured Thermoleophilia bacterium. Taxonomy (GTDB): domain Bacteria; phylum Actinomycetota; class Thermoleophilia; order Solirubrobacterales; family 70-9; genus DASPWW01. Next base: position 392,358 of record CAWIPX010000003.1, on the reverse strand, counting down.
GATCGGGCTGGCGCGCAAGCGCCCGGCCTACTAGGCGCCTAGCTCCAGCCGTCCCAGCGCCTCAGGTCGCGGAGCGGGTCCACGGGCTTGCCGTCGCGGAACCCGTGCGGCCAGAGCTCGAAGTGCAGCTGGCAGCCCTCGCCGCTGGCATTCCCCGTCCTCCCGACGGCGCCGATTCGCTCGCCCGTGTGCACGCGGTCGCCGTCGCCGAGGGGGGACGGGCCCGCCATGTGGGCGTAGAAGTAGTCGCGCTCCGTCCCCGCGCCGTCGATCGTCACGAAATACCCGTAGAGCGCGCCCGAGTAGCCCTTGCCCTGGACCGTGCCGCCGCGCGCCGCGACGAGCTGGCTTCCGCAGCCCGCCCACACGTCCTGGCCCTCGTGCGTGCGCCCGCCGGAGCGCGGTACACCGAAGCGGTCGCCGTAGCGGTGCGACGCCCGGATCGGGAAGACGTGGTCGTGGAGCCGAAAGCTGCCGGCCGGGCGCGTGACGCCGCCCTCGGGGCCGACGCGGAAGCCGAGCCGGCCGCGCTGCGGCCCGTCGTCCTCCACCGGGTCCCAGGTGACCTCATGGCCGGTGAAGGGCTGGCTGGCGGGCTCGCTCCAGCTCTCGACGACCTTGCCGGCCCGCACCAGCTCGACGCGCACGTCGACCGGCCCGGGTGCCGCGAACTCGTAGGTCAGCGTCGGCAGCGGCTCGGCGTCGAAGAGCGCCTTCTGGGGCCTGACCGACGAGCGCGTCAGCTCGAACGCCGGGAGCGGCGTGCGGCTCAGGCGTGGACGGTGGGGGCTCCTGGCTCGCACCGACGCCGGGCGTCGCGAGAGCGGTGACCAATGCGGCGACTGAGAGTGCGAGGGCCCGCGTCAAGTGCGGCGGCCGAAGCGCCTCAGCTCCAGCCGTCCCACTTCTTGAGCTCCCTCGTCACCGAGCGAAGGAACTCGCCGCCCTCGTACCAGCCGGGGGCGGACCAGATCTCGAAGTGCAGGTGGCAGCCCGAGGCGTTGCCGCTCTCGCCGACCGTCCCGATCTGCTGGCCGGTGTAGACGCGCTCGCCCTCCTTGAGGGCGGGCTTGTCGGTCATGTGCATGTAGGCGTAGTCGCGGCCGCTGCCCTTGGCGTCGATGACCATGTAATTGCCCGCGGCGGCGTGGTAGCCGGTGAATTGCACCTTCCCGCCGCGCGCCGCCACGAGCGGGGTGCCGCACTTGGCGAAGACGTCCTGGCCCTGGTGGGTGTGACCCTTGCGCGGGGCGCCGATGCCGTCGCCGTAGGTGTGCTTGCCGCGGATCGGGAAGATGTGGTCGTAGAGGCTGAGGAAGCTCGCCGAGCCGCCGTCCTCGAGCTGTCCGCCCTCGGGTCCGACGCGGAATCGGTAGTCGCCACTCGGGGGCGAGGACTCGTCGGGAAGCGTTCCGTCCCAGGTCCAGGTCATGTAGCTGCCGGGCTGGGCGCCCGCCTGGGTCCAGCTGCCGAGCACCTCGCCGGTCGTGCGGTTGACGAGCTCGATGCGCACGTCGCCGGCCGTGTTGCCCTTGTAGAGGTAGCTCACGGTGACGGGAGTCTCGGCGTCGAAGAAGGCCGTGTCCGGCGTCACGGTGATGTCGCCCGTGCCGGGCGTGTCCTGCTGGGGAAGCTGGGAGGCGTCGACGATCTTGAGCTTGACCGGCGACTTGGCGCCCTGGCCGTAGCGGTCGGCGACCCTGGGCTTGCCGCTCACCGCGCCGTCGGGCACCGTGGCGACGAGGCGGTTGGAGGTGACCTCGTCGGGCTTGACCCCGACGGTGCCGCCCTCGCCGGCGAAGCTGACCTTGCTGACCAGGCCGAGGCCCTTGCCCGTCAGGGCGACCTTGCCGCCGGCGATCGCGCTGTCGGCGGCGGCGCACTTCTCGAGGCACGCGAGGCCCTTGAGCTGCGGCGGGTTGGGCAGAGAGGCGCCGGTGCCGCCGCCGTTCGCGGCGTAGGCGACGCTGCCGCCCGCGCACGAGAGCGCGACGGTGAATGCCAGGGCTATGCGGCGTGAACGCCCGAGTCCGGTTGCCAGGTCCCCGTCAGGGGTCAAGAACAGCCTCTCTTTCGCGCGCCTGCGGGGTTAGCTGACGGGCTCGCGCTGAAAGAGTTGCGCTACGGACCGATGCTGGTCCGATTCGCCCCCGGGCTTCGAGTGGCCTCGTAGCCCTTCGGTTCCCCCGCTCCCCGGTGGCCAGGCCACCAAGGGATTCGGCAGGTCCATTTGCGGGGCGGAAGTATATCCGCGGGTTCGGGCGCCAGGTCAACATAATCACGGTTGCCACGAACGCCTTTCGACGCGCGCTCCGCGCATCCCTGCCGAGGGGCCACTAACATCGTCGGGCCGCGCCGGGCACGTATCCCGGGCGCGGCTTTCGCACTCACATGAAGACCTTTGTCGCCAACCCCGAGACGCGCCAGCGTGACTGGTATGTCGTCGACGCCGAGGGCAAGACGCTCGGCCGTCTGGCGACCCGGATCGCCGACACGCTTCGCGGCAAGCACAAGCCCGAGTACACGCCGCACATCGACACCGGCGACTTCGTGATCGTGATCAACGCCGAGAAGGTCGCCGTGACGGGCAACAAGCTTCGCGACAAGCGCTACTGGCGCCACAGCGGCTACCCGGGCGGGATCCGCTCCCGCACCCTGGGCGAGATGCTCGAGCGCCGCCCCGAGGAGGTAATCCGCAAGGCCGTGCGCGGGATGCTGCCGCGCAACCGCCTCGCCCGCAAGCAGCTCACCAAGCTGAAGATCTACGCCGGGCCGGACCATCCGCACGCCGCCCAGCAGCCGACCGAGATGGAGGTGGCCGCCTGATGGCCGACGAAGAGCGCACCGACGAGACGCCCGAGGAGCAGAGCTCCGGAGGCCGAGGAGCAGACTCCCGAAGCCGAGGAGGAGACCTCGGCGACCGAGGAGACCCCGAGCGGGGAGACTCCCGAGACAGGCGACGACGGCAACGCTGGAGAGGGCGCCGAGCCTGCCGCCGAGGAACCCGCCGAGCCCGCCGCCGAGCCCGCGCGCGGAGGAGCCCGCCGCTGCCGAGGCCTCTGGCGAGGAGAAGCCGAAGGCCAAGGACCAGCCGCCGGGAGCCGAGCTCGAGCCGATCGCGATCGAGTCCGAGCGCGAGCTGAGCGCCGAGGAGCGCGCCAAGCGCGAGGCCGAGGCGGAGGAGCGCGCCAAGCGCGAGGCCGAGGCGACCGCCGAGGAGACCGACGAGGAGGCTCCGCGCCAGGCCGCCGTGAAGCTCGAGGGCGACGCCCGGGTGATCGCGACGGGCAAGCGCAAGACTTCGATCGCCCGCGTCATCCTGCTGCCGGGCAGCGGCAACGTGAAGGTCAACAAGCAGGAGCTCGACGCCTACTTCCCGCGCAGCCTGCACCAGTCGATGGCGCGCCAGCCGCTCGTCGCCACGGGCTATGACGGCAACGTGGACGTGCAGGTGCGCGTCCACGGCGGCGGCACCTCCGGCCAGGCCGGGGCCGTTCGCCACGGCATCGCACGCGCCCTGGTCGAGGTCGACCCCGAGCTGCGCGGCGAGCTCAAGCGCCGCGGCTACCTGACGCGCGACGCGCGTGAGAAGGAACGCCGCAAGGCAGGCCTCAAGAAGGCCCGCAAGCGGCCCCAGTTCTCCAAGCGCTGAGCCGCCTGCATATGCCCAGGCACTTCGGAACCGACGGGGTCCGCGGCCGGGTCGGCGACGCGATCACGCCCGAACTGGCGCTGTCGCTGGGTCGCGCAGCGACCGAGGCCGCCGAGGCCGAGCGCCCGCAGGTCGTGATCGTGCGCGACACGCGCGAGTCGGGGCCGATGCTCGAGGCGGCGCTGGCGGCGGGGATCGCCGAGGCCGGGGGTGACGCACTTCTGGCCGGCGTGCTTCCGACCCCCGCGGCCTCGGTGCTCGTGCGACGTCACGGGCTCGACCTCGCGGCGGTCGTGTCCGCGTCGCACAACCCCTGGCACGACAACGGGATCAAGTTCTTCGGCGCCGACGGGCGCAAGCTGGAGGACGCGGCCGAGAATCGCATCGAGGAGCTCGTCGGCGGCTCTTCCGAGGCGCCATCGGCCGGCCGCGTCCGCGATCTCGAGGGGGCGCTCGACGACTACGTGCGCGAGCTGACCTCGGCGTTTCGGCTCGACCTCTCCGGCGTTCGGGTGATGCTCGACTGCGCCAACGGCGCCGCCTACCGCGCCGCCCCGCTGACCTTCGAGCGCCTTGGCGCAAGCGTCGAGACCGTCGCCGACGAGCCCGACGGGCGCAACATCAACGCCGGCTGCGGCTCGACCCACCTCGAGGTCCTCGCCGAGCGCATCCGCGGGTCCGACGCCGACATCGGCTTCGCGTTCGACGGCGACGCCGACCGCGTCCTGGCGGTGGACCGCAACGGCCGCGTCCACGACGGCGACGAGCTGATCGCGCTCGGAGCGCGCCACCTGCGCGCCGCCGGGTCGCTCGATGGCGTCGCGGTCACCGTGATGACCAACTACGGCTTTCACACCGCGATGGCGGACGAGGGCATCGACGTGGCGACGACCAAGGTCGGCGACCGCTTCGTGATCGAGGAGCTGCGCGAGCGCGACTGGCCCTTCGGTGGCGAGCAGTCCGGCCACATCATCTGGACCGACTTCGCGCCCACCGGCGACGGGATCGCCGCGGCGCTGCTGGCGCTCACCGCACTCGACGGCCGCGACCTCGCCGAGGTAGAGCCCTTCGAGCGCCTGCCGCAGCGGCTCGAGAACATCGAGATCCCCGACCGCGACGCGCTCGACAGCGCCACCGACCTCTGGACCGCGGTCGAGACCGAGAGCGCCGGGCTCGAGGGCCGCGGTCGCGTGCTCGTTCGCCCGTCAGGCACCGAGCCCCTCGTGCGGATCATGGTCGAGGCGCCGAGCGAGGGGGAATGCGACGAGGTGCTCGGGCGCCTCGTCGAGGTCGCCGAGCGCGAGCTGGGCGCTTAGCGACCAACGCGTCCGGGTTTTCCTCAACCCCGGTTCCTGCGTCTACCCTTAGGCCCCCGGAATGTGCGGAATCGTCGGATATGTCGGCGGGCGCCCATGCCGCGATCTGCTGATCGCGGGTTTGGAGAAGCTCGAGTACCGCGGCTATGACTCCGCGGGCGTCTCCGTGCTCTCGAACGGCGACATCGACGCCGTGCGCGCGGTCGGGAACCTCGCCAACCTCAAGCAGGCGGTTGCCGACCACGACAACGGCGACGGCGGGGTGGCGGTCGAGGCGCCGCCGGCGACGATCGGCCTCGCTCACACGCGCTGGGCGACGCACGGGCGCGTCACCGAGGAGAACGCACACCCGCACGGCGACTGCACCGACCGCATCCACATCGTCCTCAACGGGATCGTCGAGAACCACGCCGACCTGCGCCGCGAGCTCGAGGCCGACGGCCATCGCTTCTCCTCCGAGACCGACGCCGAGATCGTCTCGCACCTGATCGAGCGCCACTACGACGGCGATCTCACCGAGGCGGTCCGCGCCGCCTTCAACGACCTGCGGGGCCACTACGCCTTCGTCGCGATGCACGCCGACCACCCCGACGTGCTCGTCGGAGCGCGCCAGGAGTGCCCGCTGATCGTCGGCATCGGCGATCACGAGGCCTTTCTCGCGTCGGCGATTCCCGCCTTCCTGGCCGAGACCCGCCAGGTCCTTCTGATCGAGAGCGGCGAGATCGTGACCGTCGGCCCCGACGGCGTGCGGATCACCGACGCCGCCGGCGAGCCGATCGCGCGCGAGACCGAGGAGGTCACCTGGGACGAGGACGCGGCCGAGAAGGGCGGCTACCCGACCTTCATGATGAAGGAGATCCACGAGCAGCCGGACGCGGTCGCCGAGACGATCGCCGACCGCCTCGCCGAGGGCGACAGGGTGGACCTCGGCGACGTCGGGCTCGACGAGGAGTTCGCCAAGAGCCTGCGCCGCATCGTGATCGTCGCCTGCGGGACCTCGTACCACGCCGGCCTCGTCGGCCGCTACGCGATCGAGCAGTGGGCGCGCGTGCCGGTCGAGATGGACATCGCCTCCGAGTACCGCTACCGCGAGCCCGTCGTCGGCCCCGACGACCTCGTCATCGGAATCACCCAGTCGGGCGAGACCGCCGACACGCTTGCCGCGATGCGCCTCGCGCGCGAGCGGGGCGCGACGGTGATGGCGCTGACCAACATCATGGGATCCGAGGCGACGCGCCAGGCGGACCTCGTGCTCTACACGCGCGCCGGGATCGAGATCGGCGTCGCGGCGACGAAGACCTTCACGAGCCAGGTGGCGGCGATGTACCTGCTCGGCATCTGGCTCTCCCAGGTCCGCGGCACGCTCGAGGACGACGTGCGCGCGACGCTGATCTCCGAGCTCAAGCAGATGCCGTCGAAGATCTCGGAGACGCTCGAGTCCGTCGACGAGCGCGTGCGCGCGATCGCGCGCAGCCAGCGCGACCAGGCCTTCTTCCTCTACCTCGGGCGCACGATCGGGCTCCCGGTCTGCCTCGAGGGCGCGCTGAAGATGAAGGAGATCTCCTACATCCCCACCGACGCCTACGCGGCGGGGGAGATGAAGCACGGCCCGATCGCGCTGCTCGACGAGTCCACGACCGTCGTCGGCGTCGCGACCGACAGCCCCGTCCTCGACAAGGTGATCTCCAACATCGAGGAGGTCCGGGCCCGGGGCGCGGGCGTCGTCGCCGTGGCCACCGAGGGCAGCGACCAGGTCGCCGAGATCGCCGACCAGACGATCTTCGTGCCCGCGACCGACTGGGTCCTGCAGCCGATCCTCGCGATCCTCCCGCTCCAGCTGCTGGCCTATTACATCGCCCGTCTGCGCGACCTCAACGTCGACCAGCCGCGCAACCTCGCCAAGACCGTCACGGTCGAATAGAGCGCGGCTCTGCCGCGACCAGCATGTGCAGTTGGTGATGTGAGTAGAGCGCGGCTCTGCCGCGACCAGCATGTGCAGTTGGTGATGTCAACAAGCGACCTCGTAAGCTCTTCCGCTCGATGAGGGGCCTCCAGACGACCGCTTGCCGCCGTCTGCGTGGCCGCCGCCACCGCCGTCGGGCCTCGTCGCCTGCGGCGACGACGACTCCGCGTCCGAGGGCCCGGCGAGCGCCGTCCCCGCCGACGCCCCGGTCTACTTCGAGAGCGTCGTCGACATCGCCGACGCCGACGAGCTCAACGACGCGCTCGAGACGCTCGGCGTCGAGGACGCCGCGGGGATGCTCGGCGAGCAGCTCGACGCGCAGTTCGAGGCCGACGGCGCACCGGTCAGCTACACCGGCGACATCGAGCCGGTTCTCGGCGAGCGCGGCGGGTTCTTCGTTCAATCCTTCGGCTCCGGGGGCGACCTGGCCTCGGCGACCACCGAGATCCCCAGCGACGTCACCTCCGACGGCGACGGCGCGCTCGTCGTCGAGACGACCGACGAGGACAAGGCCCGCGAGCTGATCGACCAGGCGATCGAGGCGGAGCGGCGACCCCGCCGAGGACGCCAGCCACGCCGGAGTCGACTACAAGCTCAACCCCGACGGCGGCGACGCGATCGCCGTCTTCGACGGCTTCGTCGTCGCCGGCACGGAGCCCGGGGTCCAGGCGGCGATCGACGCCTCCCAGGGCGACTCGCTCGCCGACTCCGAGGAGTACCAGGCCGAGCTCGACAACCTCGCCGCGGACCCGGTCTTCACCGCTTACGCCAGTCCCACGGCCGTCCTCGACCAGCTCGAGGCGTCGGGACAGCTCGACGCGGCCGGGCGCGCGGTCGCCGAGCAGGCCGCCGCCGGCCTCCTGGACGTCCCCGCGGTCGTCACGATCGGCGCCGACTCCGACAAGATCACCTTCGACGCTTCGACCGGCGTCTCCGACACCGCGGCCCAGATTCCGACCGAGGAGTCGGAGCTTCTGCGAGGGCTGCCCGGCGACTCCTGGGCCGCCACGGCGATTCCCGACGTCGGGGCCTCGATCGAGCAGGCGCTGGAGCAGGTCAGCACGACCGCCGGCACGGCGGCGCCCGACTTCGACAAGGAGCTTCGCCGCGAGACGGGCCTCGACCTCGGCTCGCTGACCGGAGCGCTCGGCGACGTCGCCGTCTTCGTGCGCGGCACCGACGTGCTCGACGTCGGGGGCGGCGCCGTGATCGAGGACCTCGATCCCGACGCCACCGCCGCCGCGCTCGGCGTCCTGCGACGCCTGGCCCAGCGCGAGGCCGGCCCGGGTGAGAAGATCACGCAGCCGACCGTCGAGGGCGAGGGCTACGCGTTCACCAGCCCGAGCCTCCCGCAGCCGGTCAACGTGATCCAGCGCGACGGCAAGCTCGTAATCGCCTACGGCGACGAGGCGACCGAGGAGGCCTTCGCGCCGAGCGAGACGCTCGGCGACTCCGACACTTTCACCGCCGCCGCCGAGACTCTCGGCGACTACGCGGTCTCGCTCTTCCTCGACGCCGGCCCGGCGCTCGACCTCGCCGAGTCGAGCGGGGCGACCGCCGACCCCGGGTACGCCCAGGCCCAGCCCTACCTCGAGCACCTCGACTACCTGATCACCGGCGCGACCGTCGACGACGACCGCTCCCGCGTTCGGGCCGTCCTCGGCATCACGGAGTAGGCCCCTGATGGGAGCGACGGTCGGGGTCGATCTGCTCGAGATCGCCCGGCTGGAGCGCGCGCTCGAGCGCCATCCGCGGCTCGCCGAGCGCGTGTTCACCGACGCCGAGCTCGGCTACGCGAGCGAGCGAAGCCGGCCGGGCCGCCACCTCGCCGCCCGCTTCTGCGCCAAGGAGGCGGCGGTCAAGGCGCTCGGCACCGGGCCGCTCGGCCTGCGCGACGTCGAGGTCGTCGCCGCGACCCCCCCGCGCCTGGAGCTGAGCGGCGCCGCGGCCGCCGCGGCGAGGGAGCGCGGGGTGGACCTCGAGGTCTCGCTCAGCCACGCGCGCGAGATGGCCGTTGCGGTCGTCGTCGCGTCCCCCCGCGCGGCCTGACGCGGGGCTACCCTGGCCCACATGACACCGGAGGGGCTCGAGGCCTGGCTCGAGGGCGTCCACGACGCCGAGAGCATGCGCGCCGCGGACAGCTGGGCGATCGAAGAGCGCGGGATCGCGTCGCTCGAGCTGATGGAGACCGCCGGCCAGGCCGTCGCCGAGGCGGCCGCCGAGGTCAGCGGGACCGGCCCCGCAAGGGTGGTGTGCGGGAAGGGCAACAACGGCGGCGACGGGCTCGTCGCCGCGCGTGCGCTCGCCGAGACCGGCTACGAGGCGCAGGCCCTGCTCCTGTGGCCGCCGGAGGAGCTCTCGGACGACGCGAGGGCCAACCTCGAGCGGCTTCCCGACGGCGCCGCCCGCCACGTCGAGGCCGAAGAGCTCACGGAGGCGCTCGAGGGATCCGGGGTCGTCGTCGACGCGATCTTCGGGACCGGCTTCAGCGGCGCGCCCCGCGCGCCCGCCGACGCGCGCGATCGAGGCGATCAACGCCTGCGGCGCGCCCGTCGTCGCCGCCGACATCGCGTCGGGGGTGGACGCGTCCACCGGGGAGGTCGAGGGTGCCGCGGTCGAGGCCAACGTGACCGTCAGCTTCCACGCCGCGAAGCTCGGGCACTGGGTCGCGCCGGGCAAGTGGCATTGCGGAGAGCTGCGCGTGGCGGAGATCGGCATACCGCCCGACGCCCCGGCGAAGCCCGCGGCGGGCCTGATCGCCTCCCGCGTCCTGGAGCTCGCTCCGAGGCGCCGGCCGGGCTCGACGAAGTTCACCTCCGGGCAGGTGCTCGTCGTCGGCGGTTCGAGGGGCCTGACCGGAGCCGTCTGCATGGCCGCCGAGGCCGCGATCCGGGCCGGCGCGGGCTATGCGACGGTCGCGGTGCCGGCGGCGCTGGAGGACATTTTCGAGGTCAAGCTGACCGAGGTGATGTCGCGCGGCTTCGAGGGCAGCGGCGCGGCGCTGGCGCCCGGCGACGCGGAGGGGATCCTCGAGGCCGCCCAGGGGGCCGCAGCGGTCGTTCTGGGCCCGGGCCTGGGGCGCTCCGACGAGGCGCTCGCGCTCGCGCGCGAGCTGGCGCCCCGGGTCGACGCGCCGCTTCTGATCGACGCCGACGGGCTCAACGCCCTCGCCGGGCGGCTCGACTGCGCTCGCGGGCGCGCGCCGATCCGACGGTGCTCACGCCCCACGAGGGCGAGCTGGGACGGCTGCTCGAGCGCGACTCCGGCGAGATCGCCGCCCATCGCCTCGCCTGCGCGCGCGAGGCGGCCGCGGCGAGCGGCGGCGATCGTCGTGCTCAAGGGAGACGACACGGTCGTCGTCAGCGGCGAGCGCGTCGCGATCAAGCCACTGTCGACCCCGGAGCTCGCCACGGCGGGGACGGGCGACGTCCTCTCGGGCACCGTCGGCGCCCTGCTCGCGCGCGGCATGGATCCCTTCGCGGCGACGTGCGCCGGTGTGCTCGCCCACGCCCGCGCCGGGCAGGTCGCCGCGGCCGAGCGAGGGGCCGAGTCCGTGATCGCGACCGACGTGATCGAGGCGCTGCCCTCCGGCCTCAAGCCCTAGGTTGGGAGCCATGAACGAGCGCTGTCGTCCAGCGAGCCCTGGCGCGAATCGACGCCGGGGCGATCGAGCGCAACTGCGCGCGCCTCGCCGGCGAGCTCGGCGGCGACGCCGCGCTGTGCGCCGTCGTCAAGGCGGACGGCTACGGCCACGGGGCCGTCGAGTCGGCGCGGGCGGCGCTGGCGGGCGGGGCGACATGGCTCGCCGTCGCGGCGGCGGCCGAGGCCGCCGAGCTGCGCGAGGAGCTCCCCGACGCCCGGATCCTGACGATGGGCGCGCTGACGCCTGACGAGCTCGACGTCGCCCTTGCCGCGGGGTCCGACGTCGCGGTGTGGCGAGCCGAGTTCCTCGAGCTGGTCGCTCAGCGCGCCGAGGCGATCGGCGAGCCGGTGCGCGTCCACCTCAAGTACGACTCCGGCATGGGGCGCCTCGGCGACCCCTATCCCGAGGCCGTCGCCGCGCTCGTCAACGCCGCCGCCGCGGACGCGCGCCTCGAGCCCGCCGGGCTGTGGACCCACTTCGCGACGGCGGACGATCGCGAGTCGGCCTATTTCGACGACCAGCTGCGCCGCTTCGCCGAGATGGCCCGCCCGCTGAAGAGGAAGCACCCGGAGATGCTCCTGCACGCCGCGAACAGCGCCGCGACGCTGCGCGACCCGGAATCGCACTTCGACATGGTGCGCTGCGGCGTGGCGATCTACGGTCTCGACCCCTTTCAGGGCGATCCCGCCGACTCGCGCCTCGAGCCCGCGATGGAGCTGCGCTCCTACGTCGCCGACGTCAAGCGCTTCGAGCAGGGCTCGAGCGCCGGCTACGGGCAGCGCTGGACGGCGCCTTCCGACACCTGGGTCGGCGTGCTTCCGATCGGCTACGGCGACGGCGTCAGGCGGGGGCTGACCAACAACGCCGACGTCCTCGTCGGCGGCCGCCGCTTTCCCCTCGTCGGGACGGTCTCGATGGACAACATCACGATCGACCTCGGTCCCGACACCGACGTCGAGCCCGGCGCGCCCGCCGTGCTGATCGGCGCACAGGGCGACGAGCGAATACTCGCCGAGGAGGTCGCGCGCCGCCTCGAGACGATCAACTACGAGGTCACGTGCGGAGTCTCGGCGCGCGTCCCTCGCGCCTACGAGCCGTGAGCGTCAGCCTCGATGCGCTCGCCGGCGCGCCGGCCGTGGCGGCCGTCCGCGAGGCGCTGGGCCCGCGCGACGACGCGTGGATCGTCGGCGGCGCGCTGCGCGACGCGCTGCTCGGCAGGCCCGTGGTCGACGTTGACCTCGCCGTCGCCGGGGAGGAGAAGGAGATCGCGCGCCGCGTCGCCCAGGCCGCGGGAGGCCCCGCGTTCCCGCTCTCGGAGCGCTTCGACACGTGGAGGGCCGAGTCGGCCGACCGCAGCTGGCACGTCGACGTCACCTCGCTGCGCGGCGAGGGCATCGAGGCCGACCTCGAGCACCGCGACTTCACCGTCAACGCGATTGCGCTGCCCCTCGACGGCGGCGCGCCGCTCGACCCGCACGACGGCCTGCGCGACGCCGGCGTCGCGCGGCTGCGAGCGGTCTCGGACCACTCGTTCTCGGACGACCCGATCCGGATACTCCGCGCCGCGCGCCTCGCCTCGGTGCTCGGCTTCGAGATCGAGCCCGCGACGCTCGAGCTGGCCCGCCGCGACCGCGAGCTCGCCTCGGAGCCCGCGGGCGAGCGCCAGTTCGCCGAGCTGCGCGCCATCGTCACCGGGCCCGATCCCCTGCGGGGGCTCGCGCTGCTCGACGAGCTCGAGGTGACCGCCGTCGTGCTTCCCGAGCTCGACGCGCTGCGCGGCGTCGAGCAGAATCCCTACCACCACCTCGACGTCCACGGCCACACGCTCGAGGTGCTGCGGCGCTGGCTCGAGATCGAGGCGAGCCTGCCGGAGATCGTCGGCGCCGACCTCGCCGCCGGAGGTCGAGGCGCTGCTCGACGAGCCGCTCGCCGACGAGCTGACGCGGCGCGAGGGCGTGCGCTTCGCGGCGCTGGTCCACGACCTCGGCAAGCCCGCCGTGCGCCGGGTGGCCGAGGACGGGCGCGTCCTGTTCATGGGCCACGACACCGAGGGCGTCGAGATCGTGCGCGAGCTGTGTCGCCGCTTTCGGACCTCGCGCCGGCTGTCCGCCTACCTCGAGTCGCTGACGCTCAATCACCTGCGCCTCGGATTCCTCGTCCACGCCCGGCCGCTGTCGCGCCGCGAGGTCTACGAGTACCTCAAGGGGACCGAGCCCGAGTCGGTCGACACGACGCTGCTGACCGTCGCCGACCGCCTCGCGACCCAGGGCGAGCGCACCAGGCAGGAGGCGATCGACGCCCACCTCCAGCTCGCCCGCGAGATGATCGGCGAGGCGCTCGAGTGGCGGCGCGAGGGGCCTCCGCGATCCCCGATCCGCGGCGACGAGCTCGCCTCCGAGGTCGGCATCGATCAGGGCCCCGAGCTGGGGATGCTGATCGAGGAGATCGAGGCCGCCGTGTTCGCCGGCGAGGTCAACACCCGCGACGACGCGATCGCGCTCGCGCGCACGATCCACGAGAGCTGACCCGGGCAGCTCGCCCCCGGTAGGCTGCCGCGCCATGGCGAGCGACTGCCTCTTCTGCGGCATCGTCGCGGGCGACGTCCCGGGACAGATCGTCGACTCCGACGAGCACACGGTCGCGTTCATGGACATCAACCCGGCGACGCGCGGGCATGCGCTGGTCGTGCCGCGCGAGCACGCCGATGACCTGATGGCGATCTCCGACGACGACCTCGCGCACACCTCGGCGGCGGCGAGGCGCCTGGCCCGGCGCATGGACGAGGTGCTCGAGCCCGACGGCTTCAACATCCTCAACTCGTGCCGCCCGGCCGCCTGGCAGACGGTCTTCCACTACCACGTCCACGTGATCCCGCGCTACGACGACGACCCGCTCAAGCTGCCGTGGATCCCGCGCGGCGCCGACGAGAACGAGATCGCCGCGATCGCCGAAAGGATCAGGAGCGATGGCTGAGCGCAACCCCGTGCGCCTCGAGCGCGACGGCGACGTCGCCGTGCTCGTGCTCCACGACCCGCCGCTCAACCTCTTCGGGGCCGAGGCGTTTCGGTCGCTAAACGAATGCCTCGACGAGCTCGAGGGCACCGGCGCCCGCGCGCTCGTCTGGCGCGCCGACGGCGACGTCTTCACCGGCGGAGCCGACGTCAACGTCTTCGCCCAGGCCGACGTCTCCCAGGCCGCGGACATCTTCCGGCCGCTGCTCGGCGGCGTGCAGCGGATCGAGGCGCTCGAGATCCCGACGCTGGCGCTCGTCCACAGCCTCTGCCTGACCGCGGGCCTCGAGGTCTCGCTCGCCTGCGACATGATCTGGGCGACGGAGTCGGCGCGCTTCGGGCTCGTCGAGGCGGTCGTCGGGCTGACGCCCGGAGCGGGCGGCACCCAGAGGATGGCCGAGCGTGCGGGCCCGGCCCGCGCACGCGAGTTCGTGATGACGGGCGGCCTCTACGACGCCGCGACGCTGGAGCGCTGGAACGTCGTCAACCGCGTCGTCGGCGACGACGAGCTGCTCGAGAAGGGGATGCGGTTCGCCCACCGCCTCGCCGCCGGCCCGACGAAGGCCCACGCCGCGACCAAGCAGATAGTGCGCGCGTTCCGGCGCGGTGGCGTCGAGGAGGCCGATCGCGAGACCGCCGAGGCGGCCGGCGGCCTGTTCGAGACCGAGGATCTGCGAAACGCGGTCAAGTCGTTCCTCGAGGACGGTCCCGGCAAGGCCACGTTCGAGGGCCGCTAGGGCCTCGAAACCGCGTTTCCGTGCCTGATCGCGCTGCTACCCTGCCGCGCTGATGGGCAAGGAAGAGAAGATCGAGATGGAGGGCGAGGTCGTCGAGGCCCTCCCGAACACGATGTTCAAGGTCAAGCTCGACAACGACCACACGATTCTCGGCCACATCTCCGGCAAGATGCGCCGCCATTACATCCGCATCCTGCCCGGCGACCGCGTCAAGATCGAGCTCTCGCCGTACGACCTCGACCGGGGTCGAATCACCTACCGCTACAAGTAGTCAGGCCGGCAAGACCTCGGCGGCGCGCGCCGGGTCTCCCAGCTCGACGGCCAGCGCAGTCCACGTGAAGTCGCGCGCGCCGAGGCCGGCGCCGGTGTTCGGGTTGTAGTACTCGCGCAGCCCCTCGCGCTCGACCATCCCGCGAACCTGCGTCGCGAGCCTCTCCGCCGGCTCGTCGTAGCCGAGCCGGACGAGCCCCAGCCACAGCAGCCACGCGGAGTTGACCCAGGTCGGCCCGCGCCAGTAGCGGCGCAGCAGGCCCCCCGTCGCCCCGGGCTCGAACGAGGGCTCGGTCGCGGCGACCGACGGCGGCGGGAACTCGAGCCAGAAGCGCTTCGGGGTCGAGCAGGTGCTCCTCGACGAGGCGGCGGCCGATCTCCTCGGGCAGGTCGGGAAGCGCCAGCGGCGCGAGCGACGCCCACGTCTCGACGGGCGGCCGCATGCCCGACGGCATCGCCTGATCCCAGAAAAGCCCCCGGTCGGCGTCGTAGAGCCGCTCGACGAGCGCGGGCGTGATCGACGGCCGCCCCAGCGCGAGCAGCGACAGGCCCCAGAGAACGTTGACGACGACCTCGCAGAGGACGGGGCCGCCGCGCGTCACGGATCACGCGCGCGTTCCAGTCGTGGTGGCGGTTGTGCGCGACGAGTCGCGGGAACCCCAACAGGCCGTGCGCGCGCCCGCCCCACACGGGGTCGAACTTCGGCGAGGAGTCGAGCCCCGACTCGTCGGGCTGCACGATCCAAAGCAGCCCGTCGCCCTCGAGGTCGCGGTTGGCCGCCAGCCAGTCCGCGTGGGCCGCGATCCTCGGCTCGTCCGCCGGATCGCCGACCGCGATCCGCCACGCCCACGCCAGCAGCGGAGGCTGGATCGTCTCGGTCATCTCGGCCGAGCGGTCGCGCACGTTGTAGAAGAGCCGCCGCCAGATCGAGACCGGCCGGTTCCAGAAGATCGTGTGGCCGATGAACCCGCTCGGGCGCTGGGCGGCGAGCAGCGACTCGAGCTCGGTGCGCGACCGCGTGGGGTCGAAGTGGCGCCAGGCGATCGCGGCGAAGCACGAGTCCCAGTACCACTGCCACGGGTAGCGCAGGGGGCTCGGCCGCGTGTACGCGTAGGGCACGCCGGCGCGCTCTCCCGTCGTCCAGTTCTTGCCCAGGACCGCCTCGGCCTGGGCCTCGACGGTGCCCGCCGGGGCGTCAGTAGGTGGCACGCCGCATCCCGCGCAGCGCCACCGCGGTCAGCAGCGCCGCGAGCCCGGCGAGCACGAGCAGGCCGGGCCAGGTCCCGCTCCAGGTGACGTCGCCGACGAAGCCCTGGCGCGCGGCGTCGATGACCTGGGTCACCGGGTTGTAGCGAGCCACCTCCTGAAGCCAGCCGTTGAGCAGCGCGAGCGGTGCGTAGGCGGTCGTGCACAGGATCACGGTCAGCATCCCCGCCTGCATCAGCGGGGCCGCGGACTGTGTCTTGAAGCGCAGTGCGAGCGAGACGCCCCAGCCCGACGCCACGACGGCCATCCCCATCACGATCAGGATCGTGAGCAGCAGCCCGTCCACCCCGGGGAAGTGGGCGCCGAGCGAGAACGCGACGATGAGCAGGAACGTCGCCGGGATCAGGACGCGAAAGCTCGCCGAGAGCACGAGCCCGGCGAGCAGCGAGACGCGGCTCGCGGGGGACGCCAGCAGGCGGTCGAACCAGCCCTGCTCGATGTCGCGCGCGAGGTTGACCCCCGTCGCGGCGCCGGTGAAGCCCGCCGCCTGCATCAGGCTCACCGGGACGAGCCAGCTCTCGTAGCTGTCGGTGCCGAAGCCGTCGAGCTGCGTCAGGTTGCCGAAGACCGCCGTCAGCCCCAGGAAGAAGATCGTCGGCGCGAGCACGCCCGGGATCGCCGCCCCCGGCACGCGCAGGATCTCGTTGAGGCCGCGGCGCATCAGCGCGCCGACCGTCTCGAGCTGGGCGCGGAGGCTCATCCGCCGGTCCTCAGGCGCGAGCGCAGCGCCAGCGCGCTCATGACGAGCCCGAAGGCCCCGACGAGGCTGACCGCGAGCAGGCCCTCGAGGAAGAGCTTCGCCGAGAAGGCCGAGATCACCGGGTCGCGCACGGCCTCGACGACGAAGCTGAGCGGGTTCCAGGCGGCAACCGAGCGCGCCGGCTCGAGCAGGAGCTGCTCGGGAAAGAAGGCGGTCGACAGGAAGAGGATCACGAATACGAGCGGGAACAGGCCCTGGACGACCGACGCCTTGCCGCTCTTGAGCGCGATCGCGGAGCCGATGCCGCCGAAGGCGACGGCCGAACACGTCACCAGGAGGATCATCATCAGCGCCCCCGGCACGCCCTCCTCGATCCTCGCCCCGAAGATGAGGCCGATCGCGAGGAACCAGACCGCGGTCAGCGCGCCGAGCACCGCGGTGCCGGCGAGGCGCCCGAGCACGATCGCAAAGCGCGAGATCGGCGCCGCGAAGAGGCGGTCGGTGAAGCCGCTCTCGATGTCGAGGGCGAGCGCGATCCCGCCGCTGTTGCCCGCCAGCAGCGTGGACTGGATCATCGCCCCGGCGAGCATGAAGTCGAGAAAGCCGTTGACCTCCGGGAAGCCCTCGAGGTCGACCGCGCGGCCGGCGCCGCCGACCTGGATCGCGAGCAGCAGCGTCGGGAAGATGATCAGCGGCGCCATCAGCTGCGGGCGGCGGAACGTCTGCTTGATCGAGCGCTCGCCGAGCGCCGCGATCACCCTCAGGTTGGCTCTCAGCCCCCCGGTCAGCGGACCTGCTCCGGCTCGCCCGGCTCGTCGGTGTCGGCGCCCTCGAGGTGGTAGCCGGTCTTGGCGACGAAGACGTCGTCCAGCGTCGGCTCGACGAGGTCGAGCGACTCGACCGCGAGGCCCGCGTCGTCGAGGGCGCGCACGACCGGCGCCACCCCGGCGGCGCCGGTCTCGAGCTCGACCAGCGCGACGCCGTCGCGTGACGGCAGGCACTTGCCGAAGCGCGCCAGGATCTCGTCGGCCTGTTCGGCAGCGGCGTCGGCGACCTTGACCTCGAGGTGGGGGCGGCCGATCTCGGCCTTGAGCGACCCCGGCGTGCCCTCGACCACGATCTTGCCGTTGTCGATGATCCCGACGCGATCGGCGAGGTTGTCGGCCTCCTCGAGGTACTGCGTGGTCAAGAACACGGTCGTCCCCTCGTTGTTGAGCTTCTCGACCTCCTCCCAGATCGACTTGCGGCTCACCGGGTCGAGGCCGGTCGTCGGCTCGTCGAGGAACAGCACCCGCGGCTCGTGGACCAGCGCCGATGCGAGGTCGAGGCGCCGGCGCATCCCGCCCGAGTAGGTGCCGACCTGGCGGTCGGCGGCGCGCGTGAGGCCGACGCGCTCGAGCAGCGCCTCGGCACGGCGGCGCCCCTCGTCGCGCGGCATTCCGTGCAGCGTCGCCTGGAGCTGGATCAGCTCGCGGCCCTTCATCAGCGGGTCGAGCGCCGCCTCCTGGAGCGCGACGCCGATCGCGCGCCGCACCGCGCCCGCCTCGGCGACGACGTCGTGCCCGGCGACCGAAGCCGTGCCGCCGCTCGGCTGAAGCAGCGTCGTCAGCATCCGCACCGTCGTCGTCTTGCCGGCGCCGTTGGGGCCGAGGAACGCGTAGATCTCTCCCTCCGAGACCGCGAGGTCGACCCCGTCGACCGCGAGCAGATCGTCGAAGCTTCGCTGCAGGTCGCGGGTCTCGATCGCGGGCATCCGATCAGTCTATGGACGGCCCGTTCCCGCTCCGGGGCGGCGTGAGCGATCTCACGCTGAGCCCGTTCGGGCTACGCGGCGGCGGCGGTCGCGGGCCGCGCCTCGACGTGCTCGCGGCCGGTCGCGCGCTCGAGCGCCTCGGCGGCGTCGAGCAGACGGTCGTCGGCGCCCCACGGCGCGAGCAGCTGGAGCGCGAGGGGGAGGCCGTCCGAGCTGAGGCCCACCGGCATGCTGATGCCGGGGACGCCGGTGAGGTTCGCGATCCCGCCGGCGCGCGAGTTCGCCCAGTCCGCGGCGTGCAGGCCCGACGGCAGCTCGACCGTCGGGTTGTCGAGCGGGGGCGCCGGCGCCGGGACCGCCGGCCAGGCGATCACGTCCACCTCGCCGAACGCGTCGGCGAGCGAGCGCCGCACCATCGAGCGCGCCCGATGGCCGCGCCAGACCGCGGCCGCCGGCATCATGAAGCGGAACTTGAGCAGGCCCCTTGCGACCGGGCTCGTCTCCTCGCCGAGCGCCGCGACGCGGGCCGGCGAGAGCCCCGCGAGGTCCTCGGTCGTGCCGACGAGAATCGACGCGACGTGGGCGTGCTCGAGCCCGTCGATCTCGATCTCGACCAACTCGCCGCCGGTCTCGGACACGAGCGCGTCAAGCGCGGCGTCGCACGCCGCGATGACGTCCGGATCGCAGTCCTCGGCCACGGGTGCGCGCACGATCCCGACCCGGAGGCCGGCGGCATCGCCGGCGGCCAGCGGCTCGCCGAAGAGCGCCGAGCCGAGCAGCCGGCAGTCGGCCGCGTCGGCGCACATCGGCCCGGAGACGATCGTCGTCGTGCCGGTGATCGGGTGCCCCTCCATCGCCGAACGGCCGAAGGTCGGCTTCAGCCCGGTGATCCCGCAGTAGGCGGCCGGGTAGCGGATCGAGCCGATCCCGTCGGCCCCGACCGCGCCCGCGACCAGCCTTCCCCCGACAGCCGCGCCCGGCCCGCTCGACGAGCCGCCGGGGCAACGCGTGACGTCCCAGGGATTGTGCGCGGGGCCGTAGACCGAGATGTGCCCGGTGCTGCCGGCGCCGTACTCGTGCATGTTCGCGACGCCGACTATCACGGCCCCGGCGTCGCGCAGCGCGCGGTAGGGGCCGGACTCGCCGGGCATCGGCTCGTCGCCGAGCGAGTCCGCGGCGCCCATGCGCGCCGCCCGCCACGGAAGCGGCCACTCGTCCTTGATCGCGACCGGCACGCCGTAGAGCGGGCCGCGCGGGGCGCCGGCGAGCATCTCGCGCGAGTGCTCGGGGAAGACCTCGACGATCGCGTTGAGCTCGGGGTTTCGCTCCTCGATCCGCGCCAGGGTCGCGTCGAGGAGCTCACCCGCATCGACCTCGCCCGTGGCGACGAGCGCGGCCTGCTCGCGCAGGCTTGCGGTCGAGCGCGCTCACGCGGGCTCCGGCGGCTTCGAGAGGTCGAGGTCGGGCTCGTCGGCGACGTGCGCGAGGTCGGCCGCCATCAGCGCCGAGATCTGCGGGCCGTAGATCGAGTCGGTCGCGCGGATCACCGCCA
The DNA here is from genome assembly GCA_963838145.1 of uncultured Thermoleophilia bacterium. Taxonomy (GTDB): domain Bacteria; phylum Actinomycetota; class Thermoleophilia; order Solirubrobacterales; family 70-9; genus DASPWW01. The sequence continues at coordinate 372,495 of CAWIPX010000003.1, read as the reverse complement.
GGTCCACGTCATCGGGCGTCAGGCCGAAGCGCTCGAGACCGACTCTGACGAACTGCTCGAAAGGGTCCGGGGCCTCCATTCGGCCCCTCACCCTAAGCTAATTCGCCTCCTCGGCCCCTAAGCTATGCGGTCGCCTCGGCCCGCAACCCGGCGCCGCCTGGCGTGTTGATTGTTCTTCATGGCCCACCTTCGACAAATCCCCAGTCGCGCCACCGCCGTGCTGCTCGGCGCCGCCGTCATGTTCGGCGCCGTCCTGCTGCTCACGACGTTCGCCGGCGCCCAGGGCGGCGGCGCGCGACGTCGAGCACATCGGCAACACCGAGGACACCCCGAAGCCGAGCTGCCCGAAGGACCCCTGCCAGGCGATCGGCAGCGTGACCGGGTTCCAGGTCAACGCGAAGGGGGAGAAGAACCTGATGGCGGCGCCCGAGAACGGCGAGCTCGTCGCCTGGAGCGTCCGCCTCTCGAAGCCCAAGGCGTCGCAGCGCGAGTTCTTCGGCAAGTTCTACAAGGACGAGGAGCTCGGGACCGAGCCCACGGCGCGCATCGCGGTGCTCAAGCCGCCGGAGGAAGGCAACGAATACCTGCTCAAGGCCCAGGGACCGGTCGTGGAGCTCAGCGACGACCTCGGGACCAAGCCGCTCTACACGCTCGACGAGCCGATCCCGATCAAGAAGGGCGACATCATCGCCCTCACGGTCCCGACGTGGATCCCCAACTTCGCCGTCGACCTCTCGAACAAGAACGTCTGGCGCGCGAGCCGTGAGAAGGGCGCCTGCGAGGACTCCAACGACATCAAGAAGGGCCGCCGCACCAGAAGGTCGGCAAGGAGCGCGCCTACGGCTGCACCTACCGCCAGGCCCGGATCCTCTACACCGCGAACTACGTCCCGGCCTAGTCCGCGGCTAGTCGCAGATCTCCGGGTTCTCCTCGCAGGCCTGCTCGAACTGCTCCGCGGGGCTGCCCGCCGGTGGAGGGATGTCGTTCTCCTCGCTGTCCTCCGGCGGCGGCGCGGTCTCGCCTCCGGTGGGTGGGGTGGTCTGAGGCGTTGACGGGGCAGGGGAGGGCGAAACTGCGCCCTCGGCGCCCCCATCGGGCTTCGAGTCGTGGCCGGGCTTCTCCTCGGGGCCGGTCGGCCCCGTCGCCGTGGACGTCGTGCTCGTCGTCGCCGGCTCGTCGTCTGAGCCGCAGCCCGCGCAGCCGCGATCGCGAGCAGCGCGACGACCGCCGCCGCGGCGAGCCGGGCGGGCGAATGGGCCGGGGGATGGCTCACGTGCCGCCGTCGAGCGCCGGCTGGCGCAATCCGCAGTAGGGGCAGTCGCTGACGTCGAGGCCGATCAGCTGGTCGCAGCGCCTGCACGCCCTGAGGTTCTCCGGCGTGCGGAGCAGCGCCGAGGTGCGAGGGGGCGAGCGGCAGCGTCCGGGTCACGGGCTCGAGCTCCTCGCCCGTCTCGCGGTCGCGATAGACGCCGCCGGGCGCGGCGTCGACGAACGCCTCGCGGCCCGACGCCGGGGCGCGCATCCGGTAGCGCTGTCGAGCGGTTCGTCATCGGCGCGCGACACGATAGCGGCCGATGCGCGTCCTCATCTTCCACGGATACCTCCTGCGCGGCACGGGCAGCAACGTCTACAACGCCAGCCTCGCCCCGGCGCTGGCGCGACTCGGCCACCAGGTCGACCTGCTGTGCCAGGACTGGGACGCCGACCAGCTCGATTGGGTGGACCGCTTCATCGGATTCCGCAACGGGGAGCGCAAGCTCGTCGACTGCGAGATGGAGGACGCGCGAGCGCGGGACGGTGACCGTCCACGTTCCCGACATCGGGCGCGTGCTGCCGGTCTACGTCGCCGACGACTACGAGGGATTCGACGCAAAGCCGTTCCCCGACCTCACGGACGCCGAGCTCGAGCACTACATCGACGCCAACGTCTCAGCCGTGCGCGAGGTCGCGCGCGGCGGCGTCGACGCGGCGCTCGCCAACCACCTGGTCATGGGCCCCGCTGATCCTCGCCCGTGCCGGCCTCTCCTACGCCGCGAAGATCCACGGCAGCGCATTGACCTACACCGTGCGCCCGCATCCTCGCTTCCTGCCCCACGCACGCGAGGGCATGGCGGGCGCGTCCGGCGTCCTCGTCGGCTCGCGCCACGACGCCGAGCTGCTGTGGGAGACCATCGAGGACGCCGAGCTGCCGGCCAAGACGCGGCTCGGCCCGCCCGGGGTGGACACCCGGCTCTTCGCGCCGCTGGATCGCGCCGAGGCCCCCGTAAGGCTGCGCGAGCTCGCGGCCGATGTCCAGGAGCTGGGCGAGGCCGGGCTGGGCCGCGACGGGGCCGCGTCGGCCGCTGCGATCGAGCACTTCGCCGGCGCCGAAGGCCCGCGCGTCGTCTTCGTCGGCAAGCTGATCGTCTCCAAGGGCGTCGACCTGCTGCTCGCGGCGTGGCCGCTGGTCCATCGCGCCAATCCGGGAGCGAGGCTGCTGCTCGTCGGCTTCGGCGAGTACCGCGGCGCGACCGAGCGCCTGCTCGCCGCGCTCGAGGCCGGCGACCTCGACGCCGCGCGCGAGATCGCCGCCGCCGGCCGCGGGCTCGAGGGCGGCCCGTCCGGGCCGCTGCGGATGCTGCAGGCGTTTCTCGACTCTCCACCCGAGGGCTACGCGGACGCCGCCCGCGCCGCGGCGGGGAGCGTCGCGCTGGGCGGGCGCCTCGAGCACGAGGAGGTCGGGCGTCTGGTCCCCGCCGCCGACGCGATGGTCGTTCCCAGCACCTTCCCGGAGTCGTTCGGGATGGTCGCCGCGGAGGCCGCCGCCGCCGGCGTGCTGCCGGTCTGCACCGGCCACTCGGGGCTCTTGGAGGTTGCCGAGACGCTCGCGGAGGCGGTCCGCCCGGAGATCGGCCGGCTGCTCTCGTTTCCGCTCGGCGACGACGCTGTGGCGGGGATCGCCGAGCGGCTCAACGAGTGGCTGGCCCTCGAGAGCGGGAGCCCGGCGGGAGGCCGGGGCGTCGTTGTCCGCTCGCGCCGGAGAGCTGTGGAGCTGGGAGCGCGTCGCACGCGGTGTCATCGCGGCGTCCGCCGGGCAGCTCGACGAGCTGCCCCCGGTGTCCGCGGACTGAAGGGCTACACGAACGCGATCGCGGTCCAGAGCACCGCGAACGAAAGCGCCGCCGCGGATGTGAACAGCGAGATCCAGCCGGCGCGGCTGGCGCCCATCAGCCCCGCGAGACCGATCAGCGCGGCGGCGGTCGCGACCAGCCCGAGCGAGAAGAAGGCGTGCTCCTGGCGCGTGCCGACGACGGCGGCGTCGTCGAGGTAGGCGTTCTGCCGCTCGACCTCGTCGGCGAGCGTCGCCGGGTTGCTGATCTCGAGCGCCTCGAGAGTCAGCGGGTCGAGCTCGGCGAAATCCTCAGGCACGGCGGCCATCTGGCGCGCGATCTGGACCAGCCGCTTGCCCGCGATCTTGTCGCCCCTGGCCTGCTTGAGCGCCTGGTCGAACGTCTGCGCCTCGGTGCCGATGCCGATTACGCGCCCGGTCCCTTCGGTCTGGACGACGATCGCGCGGCGCAGCGCGTTGCCCTCGAACTGCCCCCGCGGCGAGCTGGCGGCGAGCTTGACGAAGATGTCGAGCGAGCCGCGCGAGGCGTTGACGAACGCCCGCTCCTCCTTGCGGCCGCTGTCGGCCTCGACCCACGACAGCGCCAGCCGCGGACACGGCGGCGATCCCGACGAGCACCGACAGCGTGCGCCGGAAGCGGATACTCATCTGCGCCTCGGGAACGGCGAGGTCGGGATCCAGAGGGGTCAATGTGATACCTCGACGATCACGGCGAGCACGAGGCTCAGCCCGGTCAGCGCGAAGCCCAGCGGGACGAGCCATCTCCTGCGGCTCGGGAACCCGTGCGCGAGCGCGCCGCACAGGAATGCGAGGCCGGCCGGCAGCGTCGTCGCAACGAGCAGCGCCGACTCGGACGTCAGATCGTCACCGCGCTCCTCGGTCGCGTCGGCGTCGATCGCGACGAGGTCCGGGTTCTCGGCCCTGACGTCAACGAGCCGCTGGAGCACGTTGTAGCCGCCGTTGTCGAGGTGGTACTTCTCGTCCTTGGCCATCTTCGACGCCGGGGTGATAGTCCGCACCACTCCTTCAAACGACCCGGCGTGCGCCTCGAGCAGCTCCCGCGTCAGCCCGGACTCAGACTTCGCCTGGCGATGCGCCTCCTCAGCGCGGACGTTGCCCTCGGCCACCTGGAAGGCGAGCGGAGCCTCCTCGACGTAGATGAAGCGCACGTCCTCGACCAGAGCCGCGCCATGCTTGACGTCCTCGCGGATGGCGCCGTGCCAGGTGTCGGAGCCGGCGTCGCCCACGATCGCGGCCCGCGCGCCGATGATCGCGGCGACCACCGCGGCGCAGGCGAGCAGCACGGCGACGATCGTCGGGGTCTCGCCGTTGACGGCGGGACCGGTCCTGGTACGCGGTGCCCGCGGTCCCTTGGTCATGTGCCTTTCGGCCCCCGCATCGGGCGGAGCCTATCGACGCCGGGGTGCACTGCTTCACCGGGGAGCGCTGCGAATAGAATGCCCGCGCCTCATGACTCGCGCAACGCTCGTACGCATGGTCGCCGCGATGCTCGCGCTGACCGTTGTCATCTCGGTGGTGATGCTCCAGTTCGACTGGAACGGCGTCGCCGGATCCACCGAGGCCGACGACATCGACCTCCTTCTGGACGTGATGATCGTCCTCTCGTCGTTCGTCTACTCGATCGTCCTCGTGATGCTCGGGTACAGCATCTGGAAGTACCGCGCCAAGCCCGGCGACGAGTCCGACGGCGAGCCGATCCACGGCAACACCAAGCTCGAGATCGCCTGGACCACGATCCCGACCGTGATCGTCCTGGTCGCCGCCGCCTACAGCTGGGTGATCCTCGACCGCATCGAGGCGCGCGAGCCCGACCGCCTCCAGGTGGACGTCACCGCGCAGCAGTTCGCGTGGAGCTTCGAGTACCCCGAGCAGGGCGTGACCTCGACCGAGCTCCACGTGCCGGTTGATCGCCAGGTCGAGTTCTCGATGGAGGCGCTCGACGTCATCCACTCCTTCTGGGTCCCGGAGTGGCGGATGAAGAAGGACGTCGTGCCCGGGCTGACGACCCACATCACCGCGACCCCGGACCGCGAGGGCAGCTACTCGCTGATCTGCACCGAGCTGTGCGGCATCGGCCACTCGACGATGCGCGCGCCGGTCGTCGTCGAGACCCAGGAGGAGTTCGACGCCTGGATCGCCGAGCAGGAGGGCGAGCGAGGGGGCAGGGGGCGCCGGAGGGCCCGCCGGAGAGACGGGCGGCGCCGCCGAGGAGCCCTCCCAGGAGGCCGCCGCGGGCGAGCAGATCTTCACCGAGTCGGGCTGCAGCGGCTGCCACACGCTCTCGGCGGCAGGATCCACCGCCGACATCGGGCCGAGCCTCGACGAGTCGATCCCGCAGATGAGCCCGGAGGAGATCGAGCAGGCGATCATCGAGCCCGACGCCGAGCTGGCTCAGGGCTTCGGCGCCGGGATCATGCCCGACACCTTCGATGAGTCGCTCGACGACGAGCAGCTCGCGGCGCTGGTCGCTTATCTCAGCGAGAGCACCCAGGGGGAGAAGTAGCGTGGCGAATAGAATCCAAGGGCGGCCGGTTACGGGGTTGGGACCCGGCTGGGGACTGAGTTGGCAGCGGCTCTGAGGACACCAGGACAGCCACGCGCCTTTTTCGGCGCGCTGATCGGCGGCGCGTTCGGCTTCGGCCTCGTGGTCGCGCTGCGCGCGATCTCCGGCCTTCCGATCTTCGACACCGACCCGACCGACTACCCGCACCTCGTCGTGCCCGGCGTCACCGCGCCGCTCGGCTACCTGATCGGCCTCGGCTGCTTCGACTACTGGTTCCGCTGGGCCGCGGGCGCGCCGACCGTGCCAGACGACCACTCGCAGCACGGCGCGCACAGCTGGCGCGATTACTTCAAGTTCAACACCGATCACAAGGTGATCGGGATCCAGTACGTCGTCACGAGCTTCCTCTTCTTCTTCATCGGCGGGGCGCTCGCGATGGTGATGCGCGCCGAGCTCGCCCAGCCCGGCACCCAGATCGTCGACCCGGGCGTCTTCAACGGGCTCTTCTCGACCCACGCCGCGCTGATGATCTTCGTCTTCGTGATCCCGGTCTTCGCCGGGCTCGCGAACTACGTCCTGCCGCTGATGATCGGGGCGCCCGACATGGCGTTCCCGCGCCTCAACGGGCTGAGCTTCTGGATGCTGCCGATCGCCGGCGTCCTCTTCCTCACGAGCTTCTTCGTCCCCGGCGGCGCCTTCGATGCCGGGTGGACGGGGTACGCGCCGCTCTCCACGGGCGCTCCATTGGGGCAGTCGTTCTTCAACCTGGGGGTGCAGTTCGCCGGCGCCTCATCGGTGGCCACGGCGCTGAACTTCCTGGTCACGATCATCACCATGCGTGCGCCGGGGATGAACTTCTGGCGCCTCCCGCTGCTGGTCTGGGCGAACCTCTCGACCTCGCTGCTCGTCGTCGCCGCGACTCCGTTCATCGCGGGCGTCCAGTTCATGGTCCTCTTCGACCGCGCCCTCGACACCAACTTCTTCCAGCCCGACGCCGGCGGCGACGTGATCAGCTACCAGCACATCTTCTGGTTCTACTCCCACCCGGCCGTCTACATCATGATGCTGCCCGGGTTCGGGATCATCTCGGAGGTCATATCGACCCACTCCCGCAAGCCGATCTTCGGCTACCGGCTGATGGCCCTGGCGCTGATCGGGATCGTGATCCTCTCCTACACCGTCTGGGCGCACCACATGTTCGTCTCGGGCATGTTCAGCTGGCTGCGCGTGCCGATGATGATCACGACGCTGCTGATCGCGGTCCCGACCGGGATCAAGGTCTTCTCGTGGCTGGGGACTCTGTTCGGAAGCGTCATGCACCTCTACAGCACCGCGATGCTGTTCTCGCTCGGCTTCATCGTCACGTTCACGATCGGCGGGATATCGGGCGTGATGCTGGGAATGGTGCCGATCGACATCCACGTCTCCGACACCTACTTCATCGTCGCCCACATCCACTTCGTGCTCTTCGGCGGCTCGGTGTTCACGATCTTCGCCGGCGTCTACCACTGGTTCCCGAAGATGACGGGGCGGATGTACGACGAGCGCCTCGGCCGCGTCCACTTCTGGCTCACCACGGTCGGGATGCTGGGCTCGTTCATCCCGATGCACTGGATCGGGATGGAGGGCATGCCCCGCCGCGTCGCCGACTACTCGGCCCAGTTCGGGGACTGGAACCTCGTGATCTCGATCTTCGCCTTCATGCTCGGCGCCGCGCAGCTGATCTTCCTCTACAACATGATCGTCTCGTGGCGCTTCGGCCCCCGCGCGCCCGGGAACCCATGGCGCGCGAAGACGATCGAGTGGCAGGTCTCCTCGCCGCCCCCGATCTTCAACTTCCCCGAGATACCGCGCGTCGTCGGCGGGCCCTACGAGTTCGGGGTGCCCGGCGCCAAGCACGCGATCATGCCGGGCGAGGAAGAGGGCGCGGAGGTAAAACGCCCGGAAACGACCGTGGCCGGTAGCACGACGTGAGCGGCGCCGACCCAGCCCCCGAGAGCGGACCGGACGGGGGCGGAACCGTCCTCGCGTTCCTGATCGAGGTCGCGGGAGGGCGCAGGCTGCTCGCCGAGCTGCGCGACCGCGTCGAGAAGGGCGCCGAGCGCGTCGCCGTCGCGGCGCCCCAGAACGAGCCCGAGGTCGGGCAGATCGTCGACCGCAAGAGCATCCAGGAGGCTGCCCAGAGCCGCGTCGACGTCACCCAGGCCGTCCTCGCCGAGTTCGGGATCGAGGCCGAGGGCGCGATCTTCGACCCCGACCCGCCGCTGGCGCTCGACGACGCCGTGCGCGCTTTCCAGCCCGTCGAGGTGCTCATCTCGAGCCTTCCCGACACCCGCTTCGGCTTCATGCGCAAGGACCTGATCGCGTGGGCCAAGGAGCGCTACGAGCCCGAGGTCACCGTCACCCACATCCCCGTCCGCGTCGAGGACGACGCCGTGCGCTGGGACGTCGTCCACACGCTCGTGGTCGCGACCCAGACCGTCAACAGCCCCGAGCTGGTCGAGCACCTCAAGAAGCGCGCCGCCGAGCGCCCGCACCGCTACACGATCATCTCGCCGCGCTCCGGCGAGATCTCGCGCGAGGAGGTCTGCCGGCGCCTCGCGAGCACGCTCGCCGAGCTCTACCGCGCCGAGATCGACGCCACGGGCCAGCCGATGAGCCCCGATCCCTTCTCCGCGGTCGTCAACGCGATCGAGCACTACCGCATCGACGAGATCGTCATCTCGACCTTCGCCGGCTCGAAGTCGAAGTGGCTCGAGGAGGGCCTCGTCGAGAAGGTCAAGGAGCGCTCGCCCGACAAGCCGGTCGAGCACTTCGAGGTCGGCGGCGACGGCTCCGCGACCACGACTCCCGAGCCGGCCGCGGTCGGAGCCGAGGAGAGCTGATGGAGAGCGCAAGCGTCGCCGTAGACCATCATCACCACGGCCCGCCCGAGGCCCATCAGAGCTCGCGGATAGACCGCCAGACGCTCGGGATCCTGCTCTTCATCGTCTCCGAGGTGATGCTCTTCGGGGCCTTCTTCGCCTCCTACTTCTTCCTTCGCGTCGTCGCCAACGAGGGCAATCCCTGGCCGCCCGAGGGCTTCGAGCTCCCGGTCGCCGTCGCGGCCGTCAACACGGCGATCCTGGTCTCGTCGAGCTTCACCGTCCACTGGGCGCTCGAGTCGGCCAAGCGCGACAACCGCAGCGGCATGATCATGGGCCTCGCCACGACCTTCCTTCTCGGCGCGACGTTCCTCTTCATCCAGATCAACGAGTACGTCCACATCGGCTTCAGCGCCCGCGACGAGGCCTTCGGCTCGATCTTCTACGGCCTCACGGGCCTACACGGCGCCCACGTCACCGTCGGGCTGATCCTGCTCGCGTTCGCGAACATCCGCGCCTGGCGCGGCCACTTCGGCCCCGACGCCAAGGACCACCTCGGCGTCGAGGTGCCGGGCATCTACTGGCACTTCGTGGACGTGATGTGGATCATCGTGTTCACGACCGTCTACATCCTCTAGCTGCGCGCGTCCGAAGCCGGCGAAAGCGCCGTCGCTTACTGCGGCTGGGTGGGAGGACCCTTCGCCGTCGCCTACCGCGGCTGGGTAGGGAGGGCTGCCGCCGGGAAGATCGCCGAGATCATCGGGGTTGGCGACTTAATCGGTCCATGTGCCATTAAGTCGCCAATTCCTTCGGTGCCGGCCTCGATTCGCTGCCTTACCCAGCCGCTGTTCGTGCGCGGCTCGCCCGACCGCTCACGGATGCGGTCTCTGCGGCGTAATCTCAACACAGACTCGAAAGGAGCCCACTCATGCACAACCCGCTTCGATCCGAGGCCGAGGCGTTCAGGTGGCTGGTCGTGATCGGCGGAGGGTGTGCGGCCGTCATCGCGCTCACGCTGCTCACCGAGCCGCGCTACGGCGCGCTGCTGGGAGCGGCCCTGATCGGCCTCGGGGCGGGCCTCCTGTGGCGCGGCGCGCGCGGCGCCGAGCCGCGCAAGGTCGAGGTCGCGCGCGGCGACGGCGAGTCGCACAGGGTGCTCGTGCTCGCCAACGAGACGGTCGGGGGGAGCGCGCTGCTCGACGAGATCCGCAACCGCTGCAAGGGCCGCCAGAGCGAGATCCTCGTCGTCACGCCCGCGATCACCTCGCAGGTCAAGCACTGGGTCTCGGACACCGACCAGGCCTACGAGGACGCCGACGAGCGCCGCGCGGCCTCGGTGGCCGCGATCCAGGCGGCCGGGCTCGAGGCGCGCGGGATGGTCGGCGACTCCGACCCCAACGTCGCGGTGGAGGACGCCCTGGGCGATTTCGCGGCCGACGAGGTGATCATCTCGACCCACCCGCCCGAGCGCTCACGCTGGCTCGAGCGCGGCGTGGTCGAGAGGGCGCAGCGCGAGATCGACCTCCCGGTCACCCACGTCGTCGTCGACCTCGAGGCCGAGGCTACGACGCACGCATGAGCCGCTAGGGCTGCTTGCCCGCCGACTCGGCGAGGAAGTCGACGAGGTCCTGGAGGCTCTGCGGGTCGAGGTCCTCGTAGGCGGGCATGATCCCGGGGCCGAAGCCCTGGGCGACCTCGGCGTCGGGGTCGACGATCGACTCCTCGATGTACTTCGGATCGGCGTCCGCAAGCGTCTCGTCGAGGTTCGGGCCCACGGCGCCGGTCGCGTTGGCGGCGGCGAGTGTGTGGCAGCTCGAGCACCCCTCGGCGAGGAAGACCTGGGCGCCCGGCGGGGCGTCGGGCGGGATCGGGGGCTCGATGCCCGGGACGCCCGCGACGCTGGCGACGTAGGCCGCGACGTCGGCGTTGTCCTGCCCGCGTGACGAGGTCGGCCGGCATGTAGGCGGGGTCGTCGGGGTCGGTGACGCGCGGGTTGTCGACCTGGCCCTCGACGACGCCCTCGATCGTGTCCTGGTCCATCCCGTCCGCGCGCGCCTGCTTGAAGGCGGCGTCGAGGTCGGGGCCGATCTCGGCCTGCGTGCCGGCCTCCTTGAGGGCGTGGCAGGTGCCGCACTTCTCGATGAAGAGCTGGCGCCCGTTGTCGACGTCGGCGTTCTCCTGGAGGTCGCAGCCGCGGCAGGACGGTCGCGGCGGCGGCGATCGCGAGCACGGAAACGAACGTGATTCTCGGTGCGGGGATGCGCAAGGCCCGGGCATCCTATCCGGCCCGCCCCACGCCTAACGCGAGCGTCGCGCTCGCATTCTGTAGGGTTGCGGCAATCGGCACGAACCGCCGATCGGATGGCGGGACGAGCCGGCGAGTCGAGCGAAGGCGACCGGGAAGGGCGATGGAAGTTCGAGACGGAATGTCGGGTGTGGTGCTGACGATCGGCCCCGGCCACAAGCTGCGGGAGGCCGCCCAGAAGATGACCGAGCGCAGCGTCGGCGCCGCGCTCGTGATCGACGAGGAGACGCCCGGCCCTCGGATCATCAGCGAGCGCGACATCCTCGTCTCGATCGGGCGCGGGGAGGACCCCGACGCGGAGCTGGTCTCCGATCACATGACCGAGACGGTGATCACCGCCGCTCCGGACTGGAGCCTCGAGCGCGCCGCCGCCGAGATGTCCAAGCGCCACATCCGCCACCTCGTGGTCGTCGAGGGCGGCGAGGCCGTCGGCGTGCTCTCGATGCGCGACATCATGCGCGTCTGGACGAGCGAGGGCGCGACGTCGGGCATGAGCCCGCCTCCGGGCTCCTAGGCCGTCCGAGCAGGGCGACGAAGCGGGTCTACTCGCCGGCGGGGCTGCGGCGCGTCACCGGCGGGATCACCGCGGTGACGGGGCGCTGGCGGCGCGGCAGCCTCGCGACCGATCGCCCGCACGTCGCCGATCCATGACCACAGCCCCGGCACGAAGAGCAGCAGACCGATCACGCTCAGCACCCAGCCGATCGCGAGGCCGGCGACGATCAGCGCGAGCCCGGCCGCGGTGAGCAGCGGCGCCCACGACGGCTCCGGAAGGTAGACGAGCTCGCTCGGGCGCTCGGGCTGCGAGCTGGGGGCCATCAGGCGATGTAGAAGATCGCGAGCACGAAGGTCATCCCGAAGATGAAGATCGCGAGCGCCGCCACGCGAAGCGCGGCGGAGAGGTCTCGGTTTGCGCTGCTGCGGTCCATCGGCGCCCTTCTATCAGGCCCCCAGGACCCTGTCCAGCGCCATCGCGCAGAACAGCAGCGCGAGGTAGGCGAGCGACGAGAGGTAGAGCCGCAGCGCGGCGCGGCGCGTGGGGCTGCGAAGCAGCGCCAAGGCGAGGCCGATGAACCCCGCCCCGAGCGCGAGCGCGGCGACGGCGTAGATGCGCGCCGAAGAGGCCCGTCGCGACCGGCAGCAGCGTCGCCGTGACGAGCACGAGCGAGTAGGCGAGGATCTGGCGGCGCGTCGCCTGCTCTCCGCGCACGACGGGGAGCATCGGCACCCCGGTGCGCGCGTAGTCGTCCTTGATCAGCAGCGCGAGGGCCCAGAAGTGGGGCGGCGTCCAGAGGAAGACGATCCCGAAGAGCCACAGCGCGTCGAGGTCGAGCGAGCCGGTCGCGGCGGCCCAGCCGACGAGCGGCGGGACGGCGCCGGCGGCGCCGCCGATGACGATGTTCTGGGGCGTCAGCGGCTTGAGCCAGGCGGTGTAGACGAAGACGTAGCCGAGCAGGCCCGCGAGCGACAGCAGCGCCGCGAGCACGTTGACGGTGAGCGAGAGCTGGAGCACGGCGAGCGCTCCGAGGGCGATCCCGAAGGCGAGCCCATGGGCGGGCGCGATGCGCCCGCTCGCCAGCGGGCGGCGGCGCGTGCGCGCCATGCGCGCGTCGCGGTCGCGGTCGATGTAGTGGTTGATCGCCCCCGCGCCGCCGGCGGCGAGGTAGCCGCCGAGCATCGTCCACAGGATCGTCGTGATCGGCGGCCCCGAGGGATCGGCGACGAACATCGCCGCCACCGTCGTAAGCAGCAGCAGCGAGATGATGCGCGGCTTGGTCAGCGCGACGTAGTCGCGCAGCAGCGAGACGGCCTCGGAGCGCTCGTCCTCGGCGCGAAGCGCCGGGGGGACCGCGACGGCGCCATTGCCGTTCAGTGCCCGTTCCCGTTCGCGCCGCGGCCGGCGACCTCGGCGTCGGGGTGAAGCCTTCCGGCGGTCTCTGTTGCGCTTTCGAAGCTCATGCGGGGCTGGCCGAGGCCTCGGTCCTCGCGTCGCGAATCGACGCTCGCGCCTGCGCTGGAACCGGGACCAGCTCCAGTGCAGCGTAGGCCACCGTCCCCCAGAGAAGCGTCCCGAGCGCGAGATGAGCCACGACGAGCGTCGGGTGCTCGCCGAGCCAGACGTTCATCGCGCCGAGCAGGATCTGGGCCACGAGCAGGATCGCGGCGAGCGGAAACGCCCGCGAGCGGATCCCGCGCCGCATGGCGACGGCGACCATCGCGAGCACCGCGGCGGCGGCGAGGTACATCAGGAAGCGGTGGGTCAGGTGGACGTCGACCATCGGGCCGGTCCCGAACGGCGCCGCCTCTCCGAGGCAGGTCGGGAACTCGGTCCCGCAGGCGAGGTGGGCGCCTCCGTGAAGGGGAGCCTCCTCGGCGCCGACCTTCTCGGTCCCGGCCATGTATCCGCCGGCGACGATCGTCGCGAGGACCAGCGTCGCGGCGACGAAGGAGAGAGTTCGAAGGCCGCTCGATGCCGCGGGCGCCGGCTGATCGGTGCGGGTCGCGCGCAGAACGAACAGAAGCACGCCGATCAGGATCATCGCGAGGCCGAGATGCGCCGCGACGAGGGCCTCCTCGAGGCCGTGCTCGACGGTGAGCCCGCCGAGGCCGGCCTGGACCAGGACGAGCACCAGGGCGACCACCGATCCGCGCACGATCCAGCGGCGGTCGCGCAGGCGCCGCACGGCGCGCCAGAGCATCAGGACGATCAGCAGCGCCGACGATCGTCGCCAGGAAGCGGTGCGAGAACTCGACGATCGTGTTGAGCTCGATGAACGGGAGCACGCGGCCGTCGCACAGCGGCCAGCCGTGCGTGCCGCTGCCCGCCGCTCCGCAGCCGAGGCCGGACTCGCTGACCCGCACGACCCCTCCGACGACGACGAGCAGGAACGTCGCGGCGATCGTGGCGATGGTGAGGTTGCGAAAGCGGGCCAGCTCCTCCGGCCCGCCGGATTCGGCGAAGCTTGCCATCGCTTTCAGGCTACTGAGCCGCCGCTCCCGCCCGAGGGGCTTTCCTCGCTCGAGGAAGCCTCCGCGCTCGCGGGCTCCGCGCTGCGAGCCTGCGCCGGAACGGGGCGCTCCAGCGGCGGGGGAGGCCGCCAGCCCTCGGTTCGCCGCCGCACGCCGTCGCGAATGTCGCGCATCGGCTCGGTGCTGCGGACGTCGGGAATGGCGTCGAAGTTGTGCGGCGGCGGCGGCGACAGCGCGAACCACTCGAGGGTGTCGGCGCCCCACGGGTCGTGCCCGGCGCGGATGCCGTGGCGGACGCTGTAGACGGCGTTGATCAGCGTCGTGAGGATCCCCGCGCGAGCACGAACGAGCCGATCGTCGAGACGAGGTTGTAGCCGTCGAGCCCGAGGCCCTGGTAGTACTCGGAGAGGTCCACGACCTGGCCCTCGAGGGCGGCGAAGAACATCGGCAGCGAAGGTCAGGTGGACGCCGACCAGCAGCAGCCAGAAGGAGATCTTCGCCATGCCCTCGCCCATGACGCGCCCGGTCATCTTCGGATACCAGTAGTAGAGGGCCGCGAAGCCGCCGAATACCGACCCTCCGATGAGCGCGTAGTGGGTGTCCATCGTCGTCGCGACCGTCGCCGAGGTCTGCCACGCGACGGGGATCACCGAGTGCGCGAGCTCGCCGGCGAGGCCGATCGCGATCGTGCTGATCGCGCCGAGCGCGAAGAGCAGCGGCGCGCGGAGGTGCAGCGCGCCTCCCCACAGGGTCGCGATCCAGTTGAAGAACACGAGCCCGAAGGGGACGACGAGCGCGAGCGCCATCGCCATCCCGACGATCGACCACCCGAGCGGGATCGGCGCCGTGAACATGTTCTGCATCCAGGCGAGCACGCCGAGCGCGCCGATCGCGACGAACGAGCCCGCCACCGCGCGGTGGGCGAACTGCGGCTTTCGCGACAGCGCCGCGACGATCTCGGAGATCGCCCCGAAGGCCGGCAGCAGCATCGCGACGTAGGCGCCGTTGAAGAACATCCAGCTGAGGTGCTGCCAGAGGATCGGCGAGCCGCCCTCGCCCGCGTCGTAGAAGACGCCGTCGTAGTTGCGGTCGATCAGCAGCATCGTGAGCGCCGCGAGCATCACGGCGCCGGTGAAGACGACGACGTAGCTGGTCACGACGGCCGACCACGCGAACAGCGGCAGGCGCCGCCAGACCATCCCGGGGGCGCGGTGGTTGCGAACCGTCACGATCAGGTTGATCGCGAGCAGCAGGAAGCCGAGCAGCGCGAGGCCGACTCCGATGATCCAGGCGTCCGTCCCGCCGAAGGGCGAGAAGACGTCGTCGGAGAGCGGCGGAAGCGGATTGACGCCGGCGTCGGGCGGGTTGTAGAGGTAGCTCGCGTAGAGCGCGATCCCGCCGAAGAGGTAGAGCCAGTAGGACAGCGAGGCGAGGCGCGGGAAGGCGAGGCCGCGCGCCCCGATCTGAAGCGGGACGACGTAGCAGAACAACCCGAGGCCGAAGGGGATGCCGAAGAACACCGCGGCGGTCGCCCCGTAGGTGGACAGCAGGCGGTCGAAGATGATCGGGTCGATGATCGTGCTCTCGGGGACGATCAGCTGCACCCGCATGAGCACGAACTCGGTCAGCGCGAGGACGAGGAACGACAGCGCCGTCGCGATGAACATCAGGCCGACGACCTTGTGGTCGCCGCTCGTCGCGGTCTCGATCCACGCCGGGCGCCGGCGCGGCATCGTGTCGGTCACGACCTCGGGCCGGGCGGGGGCGACCGTGGGCGGGGTGCGCTCATTCGACGTCCCCCGCTCCGGGCGCGGGCGCTGACTCGGGCGCCACGTCCTCGGTGGCCGGCCCGCTTCCGCCTCCGGCCTCCTCGGCCTGCTCATCGGCGGTCGCCTGCGGCCTCGGCGGCGGCGTCCTGCGCTCGGATCTGCTGCTGGACCGCCTCCTGGGCCTCCTGGATCGCGGCCTGCTGGTCGCCGAGCCAGGCCTCGTACTCCGTTGCGCTCACGACGCGGACGCGGGCGCGCATCGTCGGGTAGGCCGGGCCCGAGAACTGCGCCGACTGGCCGAGGTACTCGCCCTCCTCGTCGGCCTTGAACCAGGTCGTGTTGGCGCGGCCCGGGCACGGCGTCGAACCTGCCGCCAAGCGCCGGAATCCCCCAGCGATGCACGACGTCGGTCGAGTCGAGCACGAGCACGACGGTCGTGTCGACCGGGACGACGAGGTCGTAGTAGCTGAACGTCCCGTCCGGGTACTCGTAGCGCCACAGCCACTGCTGGCCCGAGACCTGGATCGTGAGCGGCAGCTCCTCGCCTGCCGGCGGCTCGAGCCCGAGCTGGGCGAAGCGCATCGAGGAGGCCTCGAGGCCCTCGGGCCCCGAAGCCTCGAGGTCGCGGGCCTTGACCGCGATGACGACCCCGAAGACGAAGATCGCGAGCGCGATCGCGCCGAGCACGGTCCCCACGCGAACCTGGATGCCGCGGCCGCCGCGGACCTGCGCGGGAGCGGTGTCGCGTGAGGCGCGGAAGCGGACGACGGCCAGGATCAGCGCCGCGTTGATCGCGATCGCGATGAGGATCGCGATCAGGACGGTCGCGTCGTATGCGGTCCGCAGGTCCTCGGCGTTGGGAGAGTGTGGGCTCTCGGGCGCGAGCGGAATCGCGCCCGCGCCCGGGGCCGCCAGGGCGAGGCCCAGCAGGGCGAGCGGGAGCGAGAGCGAAACGAGACGGGTCGGGCGGCGCACGGCGCGAGCATTCTAATCGCGGCCCGGCCGGCGGCAGGTAGTCGGCGCGGCTTTGCCGCGTCCGGCATGTGCCGTTAGTGTCATTTGGCCAGCTGGCCAGTTTCTGGAAGAATCCGCAGCCTGACCCGAGAGGAGCGCAATGGCGAGTAACGGCGACGTCACCAACGGCGGCTCCGCGAGCGCGGGAGCGGCCGCGCGGCGGCTGATCACCTCCGACCCCGGCCTCGTCCGCGAGATGGCGCGATCGCTGCTCGCGGGGCGCAAGCAGCTTCCCCGCGCCGAGCGCCGCAAGATCCCGCGCCGCCGCCTGCTCGGCGCCGGCGGAATGCGCGAGGCGGCCGTCGCACGGCATTCCCGTCGACCCCGACCTCGCCTACCGCGCGCTCGCTCACGCGATCGACCCGCGCTGGACCGCGGGCCAGCGCTTCACCGTCGCCTACGAGCTCAGCGGCGAGGGCGGCGGGCGCTGGGCCTACCGCGTCGACGACGGCTCGCTCGAGCTCGCCTCGGACGCCGACGGCAACGGCGGCGCAGCGGAGGCCGCCGAGGCCACCGTGCGCATGTCGATCGAGACATGGCGCGCCGTGCTCTCGGGCGAGATGAGCCCGGCCCAGGCGATGCAGGCCCGTCACGTCACCGTCGAGGGCCCGATGAACCCCGTCACGCTGATGGGGCGCTGGATCGACCGCGCGGCCGGCATCGACGGCCCCGAGCTCGAGCGCGAGAAGCGCCAGCGCGAGATCCAGGATCGCAACGCGGGCTCCTGGGGCGCGCGCGTCAACGGGGACGCGAGGCCGAAGCCCAAGGGGATGGGCGATCCCGCGCACAGCGCCGAGCGCAAGCGGACGTCGGGCGACCTGCTCGGCTACGAGCAGCTCTACGCGCTCTGGGAGCGCAGCAACTGGCGCGCCCACGAGCTCGACTTCTCGGTCGACCGCGAGCGACTGGCTCGTCTCGCCGACCGAGGGCCAGATCCACACGGCGTATTCGATGGCCAGCTTCTACGTCGGCGAGGAGCGCGTCACCGCCGACCTCGCGCCGTTCCTGCTCGCCGCGCCGAGCGGCGAGATCGAGGCCTTCCTCGCGACCCAGCTCGTCGACGAGATGCGCCACGCGGTCTTCTTCGACCGCTTCGCCCAGGAGGTGATGGCGCTGTCGGCCGATGACCTGCGCGGGCGCCTCGAGGAGATGGAGAAGGGCCTGCTCGGCCCCTGGCACTTCCTCTTCGACGACTCGCTGCGCGACGTCGCCAACCGCATCAAGGCGCGTCCCGACGACCTCGAGCTGTTCGTCGAGGGCATCGTCACCTACCACATGGTCACCGAGGGGGTGCTGGCGATGACCGGGCCAGCGCACGATCCTCCAGTACATGTCCGACCACGACATCTACCCCGGCTTCCAGAAGGGCTTCTCGCTCGTCGAGCAGGACGAGCACCGCCACATCGCCTTCGGCGTGCGCTTCCTGCGCGACGTCTGCCAGGAGCGCCCCGAGATGCGCAAGGTCGTGCTCGACACCCTCGAGCGCCTGCTGCCGCGCGCCGCCGAGGTCTTCGCGCCTCCCGAGGTCGAGAGCCCGGTGGAGTTCACCTCCTACGCCTACCACTCGTCGCAGGTCTACGGCTTCGCCTACATGGCGCTCAAGCGCCGCATGACCGCGATCGGGATCGAGATCCCCGGGCCCGAGCGCCTGATGCCGGGGCCGATCGATCCCCAGGGCCTCGAGGGGCCGGGAGTGCGCTCGACGGACGCGGTCGCGGGCACGCCGGCGTACGACGGAGCGCTCGGCTAGAGCAGTCCCTCGGCGCGCAGCCAGGCCTCGGTGCGCCGCATCCCCTCGTCGAAGGAGACCCGCGGCTCCCAGCCCAGCTCCTCGCGGGCGCGGCGGTTCGACGCCGTGCCGCGGCGGTCGACGAAGGTCATCGCCCGGGTCGAGAACTGCGGCGGGCGGCCGCGCGCCGCGGCCACGAGCTCCATCGACTTCGCCAGCGCGGTGAGGATCGGCCGCGGGACGCGGCGCGCGGGCCGCGTGCCCGCCAGCTCCGCGAAGCGGTCGAAGTAGTCGCCGAAGCTCACCGGCTCGCCGTCCCAGGCGGTGTACGCGCGGCCCGGCTCGCCCTCGAGCAGGCCGAGGAGGACGGCTTCGACGAGGTCGTCGATGTAGACCGGCAGCATCTGGCCGTCGCCCTGGCCGGGGACCGCGAGCTGCCCGCCCTGGGCGAGCTCGAACGGGCGCAGCGTCCACGGCACCGAGCCCGGCCCGTAGACGTCGCCGGGGCGGATCGACGACCGCGCCGCGGCGCAGGGCGACCGCGTCGGAGGCGCTCTTGGTGTCGATGTAGGGGATGCCGTAGGTGCGGTGGAAGGCGTCCTCGTCGAGCTCGCCGGGGTGGTGGTAGCCGTAGACGACGACCGAGCTGATGTGGACGACGCGGTCGGCGCCCGCCGCCTCGGCGGCGTCGAGCACCGCGACCGTCCCGCCGACGTTGACGCGCACGAAGTCCTCCATCTCGCCCCAGTCGCGGACGTAGGCCGCCGTGTGGACGACGAGGTCGGCGCCCTCGAGCGCGCGGGTGAGCGCATCGCGGTCGGTGACGTCGGCTTCGGCGAACTCGGCGCCGGTGGCGCGCACCCGGTCGGCGGTGGCGGCGTCGATCTCCACCCCGGTTACGGCCGCGCCCTCGTCGGCGAGCGCGCGGCAGATCGCGCCGCCGATGAAGCCGCCGGCGCCGGTGACGGCCGCGCTGCGCCCCTCAAAGCGGCCGGATCCGGCGGGATCGGTCACGAGGGCGACCTTATACTCGCCCGACTTTGAGGACGTCTCCGCGACGCCGCCGCTCAGCGCTCGGGACCGCGGTGCGCGCCGCGGCTGTCGGTGCGCTGGCGGCCGGGGTGCTCGTCCCGCTGGTGCGAAAGCGGCTCAAGGTCCCGAAGCCGGTGACGATCGCATCGGTCGCCTCGGCACCCGTCGCGATCGCGGTGCTCGTCCCGCGCTCGAAGACCCGCGACGTGGCCCTGTTCGCGCTCCAGATGTGGGCCTTCGTGATCCTCCACGAGCTCCCCTACGACGACCCCGAGGCGCTGCGGCGCCGGCTGCGTGTCCAGTACCCGATCCGCGCCGACCGCCTGATCGGCGGCGGCGAGCTCCCAACGGCGCGGCTTCAGCGCGCGCTCGCGCCGAGCAACGGGCCGAGCAAGCTCGACCGGGTGCTCACCATTGCCCACTGGGCCTGGTTCATGGAGCCCCACCTCGCGCTCGCCCTGATCCTGGCGCGCGACAAGGACCGCTTTCCCCGCGCCGCCTGGCAGATGGCGGCCGCGTACGACATCGGCTGCGCGATCTACGCCGCCGTCCCGACCGCGCCTCCGTGGTGGGCGGCGGAGCACGGCTACAGCGCGACCCGGCTGCGGCGGATCATGGTCGAGGTCGGCGAGCCCGTCTGGGGCCGCGCCTGGCCGCGGATGTACGAGTCGCTCGGCGGCAACCCGTGGGCCGCGATGCCCTCGCTTCACTTCGGGACCTCGCTGCTCGCGGCGATATTGCTCGCCGAGACCGGGACGGCGGAGGGCGTGGCGGGCTGGGGCTACGCGCTGACGCTCGGCTTCGCGCTCGTCTACCTCGGCGAGCACTACGTCGTCGACCTGGCCGCCGGCGCCGCGCTCGTCGCCGGCGTGCGCTTCGCCGAGCCGCGCCTCAAGCCG
Source organism: uncultured Thermoleophilia bacterium (assembly GCA_963838145.1). Lineage (GTDB taxonomy): Bacteria > Actinomycetota > Thermoleophilia > Solirubrobacterales > 70-9 > DASPWW01. The sequence continues at coordinate 352,280 of CAWIPX010000003.1, read as the reverse complement.
GTCACCGACATGCTCAGCCGCGGGGTTCAGGGCTTGGAGAGGCTCGCCGCGGCCGGGGTAGGCGCGGCTCTGCCGCGAGCGGCATGTGTCAGGGGCCAGCAGGCTCTTTTGCGAGGATAGGACCGGGAGATGGCCGGCTCGAGCAAGCTGCAAGAGCGCGACGACGCCGAACTCCAGACCGCCGAGTCGATCGTGCGGAAGGAGGGGGTCGACGACGCCTTCGAACGCGATCCGACGCTCTTCGACCGCAAGCGCATGCTCCAGACCGTCGCGATCGTCCTCGTTCTCGTCGCGGCGATCTACATCCTGCTCCCCAAGCTCGTCGGGCTCGAGGACGCGCTCGCAAAGCTCGACGACGGCGACCCGTTCTGGATCGCGGTCGCCTTCGTGTTCAGCATCGGGATACCGGTCGCCTACATCGCTCTCTTTCGAGGGGTCGTGGGGGAGAGCGTCATCCACCTCGAGTGGAAGGAGGCCTACGAGATCTCGATGGCGAGCTTCGCCGCGAGCCGCCTGTTCGCGGGCGGCGGCGCGGGCGGGATCGTGCTCACCTATTGGGCGCTTCGCAAGGCGGGCATGGAGCCGCGGCAGACCGCGCGCCGCATGGTCGCGTTCCTCGTCCTGCTCTACACGATCTACCTCGTCTGCCTCGTCGTCTTCGGGATCCTGCTGCGCACCGGGGTCCTGCCGGGCGCCGCGCCGCCCGGCCTGACGATCGTGCCCGCGGCGATCGCCGGCGTGCTGATCGCCGTCATCGGGCTCCTCGCGCTGATCCCGGCCGACATGGAGCGTCGCTTCGTGGGCTGGAGCGAGGGCCATCGCTTCAGCGGCATCGCCCGGCAACTGGTCACGGTGCCGGACACGCTCGCGCACGGCACGCGGACGGCGCTCGAGTTCATCCGCCAACCGAGGAAGGGCGCGCTTGCGCTGATCGGCGGCATCGGCTTCTGGGCCGCGAACATCGGCGCCCTGTGGGCGTCGTTCAAGGCCTTCGACGTCCACGTCGCGTTCGGCGTCGTGGTCCAGGGCTACTTCGTGGGCATGGTCGCCAACCTGATCCCCGGCGCTCCGGGCGGTGTCGGGACGGTGGACGCCGGCATGATCGGGGCCTTCGTGCTCTTCGGGCTGCCCGGCGCGGCGGTGTTCGCGGCCGTGCTGGTCTACCGCCTGTTCGCGTTCTGGCTCCCCGTGATCCCGGGCTTCATCGCCTTCCTGCAGCTACGGCGCACGGTGGCGCGCTGGGAGGCGTCCGAGCACCGCCCGGTGGAGGCGGCGCCGGCCGCCGCCGGGGCCGGGCTAGTGACTACTTCAGAAAGTAAAGTATTGAGCTACACTTGTGATTGCATTCGAATCGACATCTGAGGCCGCCATGACAATCCGAACCGAGGCAAAGTGAACGAGAAGCGGATCGAGAACCTGATCATCATCGGAGGCGCCTGCGCCGGCTACACCGCCGCCACCTACGCCGCGCGCGCCAACCTCGACCCGCTCGTGATCGAGGGCTTCCAGTGGGGCGGCCAGCTTCAGAACACGACCGACGTCGAGAACTACCCCGGCTTCCCCGAGGGCATCATGGGCCCCGAGATGATGACCAAGTTCCGCGAGCAGGCGGAGCGCTTCGGCACGCGCTTCATCAGCGACGACGCGACGCGCATCGAGCTCTCCGACGGGGGCCTCCAGCACGTCTGGGTCGGCGACGAAGAGCATGTCGCCAAGACCGTCATCCTCGCGATGGGCGCCGAGCCCAAGCGGCTGGGCGTCCCGGGCGAGATGGAGCTCGGCGGCAAGGGCGTCTCGACGTGCGGCGTGTGCGATGGCGCCTTCTTCAAGGGCAACGACGTCGTCGTGGTCGGCGGCGGGGACTCGGCGATGGAGGACTCGATCTTCGTCTCGAAGTTCGCCGACGACCTCAAGGTCGTCCACCGCCGGCCCGAGTTCCGCGCCTCGAAGATCATGCAGGAGCGCGCCGCCGAGCAGGACAACATCGAGTTCAAGACCCCGTTCACGGTCGAGGAGTTCGTCGCCGGCGACGAGGGCAAGCTCGAGCGCGTGCGTCTGACGAACACCGAGACCGGCGAGACCGAGGAGCTCGAGGTCGGCGGCGCCTTCGTCGCGATCGGCCACACGCCCCGCTCCGAGCTCGTCGCCGACCAGATCGACACCGACGAGGACGGCTACGTCAAGGTCGAGGAGCCGTCCACGCGGACGAAGCTCGCGGGCGTCTTCGCGGTCGGCGACCTCGTCGACCACACCTACCGCCAGGCGGTCACCGCCGCCGGGTCGGGAACCAAGGGCGCGCTCGACGCCGAGTGGTACCTGCGCGACACGCCGCCGTCGCCCGAGGCGCACTGGTTCGGCAAGGCGGGCGAGGCCCTCGACGGCAAGCCCGACCCCGAGACCGTCAAGGCCTAGAGGTAGGGCGCGGCTTCGCCGCGTCCAGCATGTGAAGTTGGTGACGTCGGCAACTGTCGTCTTGGCTCCCCTGCCGCTCTAGAGTGGGGGGGTGACAGGGCAGGTCGCAGGGAGGACGATCCTCGCGCTGTGCGCGTTTGGCGCCTTCGCGCTCGCGGCCCTGCCCGCCGCGGCCGCGGCGTTCACCAAGAGCTCCTACCGGGTCCCCGTCACGGCTCCCGACGAGCTCGGCGCCCCGGTGACGATCGAGGTCGACGTCTATGTCCCCGACGGCGAGCCGCCCGCGTCCGGCTGGCCCCTGGTCCAGGTCCTCCACGGAGGCGGCGCCAACAAGGACAACGAATACGACGCCGGGCACGCGCGCGGACTGACCGAGGCCGGCTACGCGGCGATCGTCTACTCGCAGCGCGGTCACGGCGACTCCACCGGCCAGCTCGTCGTCGCCGGGCCGAAGGAGATGCACGACCTCTTCGACGTCACCGCGTGGGCGCTCGGCATCGCCGGCTTCGGGCCGCCGCACCCCGACTTCCACCTCGACCGCGACCGCATCGCGCTGATGGGCAACTCCCAGGGCGGGCTCAACACCAACATGGGGCAGGCCTGGTCGGGCGACCCGCAGATCAACCCCTACGGGATCCGCTTGCAAGCCGTGCTTCCCCAGGACACGCCCGACGTCGTCTTCAACGCCCTCGTTCCCAACGAGGTCGTCAAGCTCTCGTTCGGCGTCGGGCTGCTCGGGACGTACACGGTCACCGGCGACACCCAGGCCCGGATGGCGCCCCGCGGTCGACGAGATGGATCGCCACCGCGGCGCTCGACCAGCCGGGCCTCTACGGCGGCGAGCTCTGCGACCACGGCGGGCACGACACGCTGACCTCCACGATGAAACAGGACCTCGCGGCGCGCTCGGTCGGATGCCTGACCGATCGCTACACGGCGCCCTTCCTGTGGACGCAGGCGATCGACGACGGGCTCTTCCCCGGCGAGATGGGGATCTCGATGTGGCGCCGCGCGCCGGCGGAGACCAAGCGGCTCTATCTCTCGATGGGCGGCCACGGCTCGCCCTTCCCGCACCCGTCGAACGAGGAGGACGAGTTCGACGCCCACCTCGCCTTCCTCGACCACGCGATGCTCGGCGAGCCGTTGGACCTGCCGCCGGTCATCTACTGGACCCGCGACCCGCGCGTGGCGGTCCCCGCCGACGAGTACCGCTACCCCCGCGACGCGTGGTTCCGCCAGACGGCGAGCGACTGGCCGCCACCGGTCACCACGGACGTGACCTACCGCCTCAGCGCCGACGGGCGCGCCGTGGCCGAGGGCCCCGTCGCCGACGGACCGCTCGCAGCTCGCGCCGACCGCGCCCGACCCGGGAGGGGACCCGGTCGTGGCAACCGCCTTCGCGACGACGCCGCTCGGGACCTCGCCGCTCGCGGAGCTGTCGCCGAGCTCGGTCAGCTCGCCCGGCGTCGTCGCCGGGTTCGTGACCGAGCCCTTCGGCTCCGACCAGGAGCTGAGCGGAGGCGCCGTCGCCCAGCTCGCCTGGACGCCGGCGGCCTCCGACTCCCAGCTCGTCCTCAAGGTCCTCGACATGGCGCCCGACGGGACGCTCACCCTGCTCTCGCGCGGGGTCCAGGGCATCCGCGGCGCGAGCCCGGGCGAGCCCCGCACGGTGACCGTGCGCTCGGACCAGATGAGCGTCGCTGATTCCCGAGGGCCACCGCGTCCTGATCTGGGTGACCGGGGGCGACACGAGCTTCTACAAGGCGTATCCGGGGTCGGCCGGCGGCTCGCTCGCCGCCGGCGAGGCGTCGACGGTGACGCTGCCGCTGCGAAGCGGCGGCCCCGGCGGGGGCCAGGCCTGCGCGATCGAGCTGAGAGGAACGCGAAAGCGCGACCGCCTCAGGGCCACCGACGGCGGAGAGAAGATCAACGCGCGCGCGGGCAACGACCGCGTGAGCGCGCGCGGCGGCGACGACTGCGTCAAGGGAAAGAGCGGCGCCGACCGCCTGCGGGGGCAGGGCGGCGGCGACAGGCTGCTCGGAGGCTCCGGCAGGGACCGGATCAAGGCTCGCGGAGGCGGCCGCGACGTGGTGCGCTGCGGCAGGGGACGCGACAAGGCGGTCGTCGACCGCCGCGACCGCGTGCGCGGCTGCGAGAAGGTGCGGCGGCGGAGGTAGCGCCGGCGGACGGCTACAGTCCCACCTGGACCAGCGAGCAGCCGAGAGGAGCCCCAATGGCCGTGATCGAGAGCCCCGAGACGATCGGGCTGAAGCCCTTCCACGAGTTCGACGAGGCCAACGCGACGTGGCCGCGCGGCGACCGCCCGGCGGCGATCCGCGAGGCCGCGGCCGAGTTCCGCGCCCGCTTCGCCACCGAGGACAACCGCGTCAGCGGCATGCGCACGGTCGACATCGCGTCGGCGGGCTATCCGCTCAAGTTCGCCTTCGGCGGCGCCGCGCACGGCGCGAACCCCTACATCAACATCATCAACCGCCTTCAGGTCGTCCAGTTCGAGGACTTCGAGGGCCGCACGCGGACGCTCGCCTACGAGCCCACGGTCCCCGAGGGCCCGGCCGAGGCTCCGTACTACGAGCAGCAGATCGCGAAGCTCGGCGAGTTCCTCTCCTACAAGGTGCTGGCGAAGATCTGGGCCCACCCCGACGAGGCGCTCGCCAAGACCGGGCTGCGCGTCGAGGACGTCGACTTCGTGAGCTTCGACCACCTCCACGTCCAGGACGTGCGCTTCGTGCTCGGCACGACCGAGCCGATCGAGGGCGAGGCCCAGCCCCGCCCGCCGCTGTTCCCGAACGCGAAGCTGATCACCCAGCGCAAGGAGTGGGACACGTTCGCCTCGCTTCACCCGATGCAGTGGGCCTGGTACGTCGGCGACGGGATCAAGGACGTGCCGACCGACAACGTCGTGCTGATCGACGGCGACGTCGAGCTCGGCAAGGGCTGCGCGCTGGTCTGGACACCGGGTCACACCGACGGCAACCACTCGCTGTGCGTCAACACCCCCGACGGGGTCTGGGTCTCGTCGGAGAACGGCGTCTGCGCCGACAACTGGCACCCGCGCCAGTCGAAGATCCCGGGCGTGCGCAGGTTCGCCGAGTTCTTCGGCCGCGAGGTGGTGCTGAACTCCAACACCCTCGAGGACTCGATCGACCAGTACGACTCGATGATCAAGGAGAAGGCGCTCGCCGACCCCAACCCGCGCGACCCGCGCTACCTCAACGTGTTCCCGTCGTCGGAGATGGCCGACTGGCGCCGCCAATGGCCCGTCGCGCCGACGTTCAGCTACGGCGGGATCAACACCGGGACGATCGAGCGCCCGAACTGAGCTAGGCGCTGGGCCCGCTTGACGAGTTCTCCCGCATAGCGGGAATAACTCGTCATGCCCGGCCGCGGGGGGTCGCTACGTTGAATGGATGGACCGCCGCTCCTGGCTTCTCATGCTGCTGCTCGCCTCGTTCTGGGGCGCGTCCTACATGTTCATCGAGATCGGCCTGCGCGACCTCTCGCCGGCTGCGGTCGCCTTCACTCGCATCGCGCTCGCTTCGGCCGTCCTGGCGCCGATCGCCTGGCAGCAGGGAGCGTTCAGGGACCTGCGCGGCAGGGGCCGCTGGCTTGTCGTCGACGGCGGCCGTCCAGGTCGCCGCGCCGTTCTGGCTGATCGCCGCCGGCCAGCAGGAGATCGCCTCGGCGCTCGCCGGGATCCTCGTCTCCTCGGCGGCGATCTTCACGGTCGTGCTCGCGATCTGGTTCGACCACGAGGAGCGCGCCACCGGGATGCGCCTCGCCGGCGTCTTCCTCGGCTTCGCGGGGGTCGTCGTGCTGTTCGGCCTCGACCTCAGCGGCTCGTGGTGGGCGCTGCTCGGCGGCGCCGCCGTGCTGCTCGCCGGCCTCGGCTACGCGGTCGGCGGGCTGCTCATCAAGCACCGCTTCTCCGACGTCCAGCCGCTCGGCCTCGTCTCCGCGGTGATGTTCTGGAGCGCCGTCCTGCTGCTGCCCGCGGCCGTGATCGGCGCACCGTCCGAGGTGCCCGACATCGGCCCGATCGCCGCCGTCACCGTGCTGGGGGTTGTCGGGACCGGGATCTCCTTCGTGATCTTCTACTGGCTGATCGCGCACGTCGGGCCCGCGAAGACGATGCTCGTCTCCTACATCGCGCCCGGCTTCGCGGTCGTCTACGGCGCCACCCTTCTCGACGAGGACATCACCGTCGGGACGATCGTCGGGCTGGCGCTGATCCTGATCGGGTCGTGGCTCGGGGCCGAGGGCAGGCTGCCCGGCCGCACGCCGACCGGCGACGAGCCGCCGCCCGCCGAGGTCGATCCCGCCGCCGGCGCGCCGGCGACGGTCGGCGCTCAGCCCGAGGCGGCCATCCGGCGCAGCAGCGGCGCGGCGCGGTAGCGCTCCTCGCCGAGCTCGCGGTGCAGCGCGTCGAGCGTCGCGAGGACGTTCGCGATAGCCGATCGCGGCGCCCCACTCGAGCGGGCCGCGCGGATAGTTGAAGCCGAGCCGCATCGCGGTGTCGATGTCCTCCGCGGTCCCGATCCCCTTGCCGAGCGCGAATGCGGCCTCGTTGACGAGCTGCGACACGATCCGGCCGAGGACGAGGCCCGGCGAGTCGCCGACCCACTCGACGTGCTTGCCGCGCGAGCCGAAGTAGCAGCTCGGCCTCGGCGGCCTGCTCGTCGGTCGTCGCGGGGCCGCGCGTGAGCTCGACGAGCGGCGCCTCGGCGACCGGCGGCAGCGCGAACCAGCCGACCTCCTCGGGCCGCGGTGACAGCTCCGCGAGGCTTCCGTCCCTCAGCGAGATCAGCTGCACGTCCGGGGCCTCGATGACGCCGTCGTCGGGCATCTCGCCCGGGTCCTGGGTGGCGGGCGGCGGCGGCGGGTCGTCGGGGCGGTGGGGCCCGTCCTCGTAGTCGTAGTAGCCGCGCCCGGCCTTGCGGCCGTGGCGGCCCGCGGCGACCATCTTGGCCTGGATCGGGTGCGGCTGCCAGCGCGGCTCGTGGAAGCTCTGCTCCCAGAACGACTTCGAGACCTCGAACCCGACGTCGACCCCGACGAGGTCCATGAGCTCGAACGGGCCCATGCGAAAGCCGCCGCCGAGGCGGCAGATGCGGTCGATCTGGTCGTGTGTCGCGATGCGGTCGCCGAGCAGGCGCAGGCCCTCGAGGCCGAAGGGGCGCGCGACGCGGTTGGCGATGAAGCCGATCTCGTCGGCGGCGCGGACCGGCGTGCGGCCCATGCGCTCGGCGACGCGCGAGCAGCGCCGCCACTGTCTCCTCGCCGGTCGCGTCGCCGGGGACGACCTCGACGAGCTTCATCAGCGCCGGGGGGTTGAAGAAGTGCATCCCGCAGACGCGCTCGGGGTGGGGGACGCCCGCGGCGACCGCGGTGACCGAAAGCGACGAGGTGTTGGTCGCCAGCAGCGTGGCGTCGCCGCAGACCTCGGCGAGGCCGCCGAACAGCGCGCGCTTGACCTCGAGGCTCTCGGGCGCCGCCTCGATCACCAGATCGCAGCCGGCGAGATCCTCGACGCGCTCGACGAGTCGCAGCCGTCCCGCCGCGGCCTCGGCCTCCGCCTCGCTCCACAGCCCCCGCTCGGCTCCCTTGGCGAGCGCGCCGCGGACGCGCTGCTCGCCGACGCTCAGCGCCTCGGGCTCGGGGTCGTGCAGCAGCGTCTCGAATCCGCCGAGGCACGAGACCTGTGCGATCCCGGCGCCCATCGTGCCCGCCCCGGCGACGCCGACGCGCTCGACCCCGGCTCAGCCGCCATCCGGCCGCTCGGGCTTCGGCTCGCCCTCCCAGTAGTCGACCTCGTCCTCGCGGCGGAAGACCACCCGAAGACCTCGTCGGGGTCGTCGCGGCCGCCGGGCGGGCCGCCCGCGATGCCGAGCTTTCCGCTGTCGGGATAGCCGCACAGGTCCGGGGCGTTCATCTCGCTGACGAGCAGGAAGCGGACCGGCTCGTCGCTCCAGTTCGAGATCTGATGCGCGCCCTCGGGGCCGGTCCTGAAGGCGACGACCTCGCCCTCGGCCACCTCGCGCCAGCCCTCGGGAGTCCGGATGCTGGGCCGCCCCGCGAGCACGATCATCATCTCCTCGTTGGAGTGGTGCCAGTGGTAGGGGAAGATCGTCTGCCCGGGCGCGACCTCGTAGAGGCTCGCGCCGAGGCGCTCGGTCCCGGCCTGCCAGCCGATACGCGCCCGCCGGTAGGAGAACCCCTCGCGGTCGGCCTCGGAGTCGAACTCGGGCTCGAAGACGTTGGCCACGCTCATTCCCCCCGGAACTTCGGCTTGCGCTTCTCGAGGAAGGCGTCCATTCCCTCGATGCGGTCCTCGGTCGCCATCGAGAGCTCGTAGAGGCGCCGCTCCATCTCCAGCCCCGCGGTCATCGTGGTCTCCTCGGCCGCGAGCACCGCCTGCTTGGCGAGCCGCGCGGCGATCGCGGGGCGCTTCGCGATCCGCTGCGCGAGCTCGAGCGCCTCGTCGAGCCATCCCTTCCTCTTGACGACCGCGTTGACGAACCCCATGCGCTCGGCCTCGGCGGCATCGATTCGGCGCCCGGTCAGCACCAGCTCCATCGCCCGCTGCTTGCCGACGACCCTGGCCAGCCGCTGCGTGCCCCCGCCGCCGGGGATGATCCCCAGCGTGATCTCGGGCTGGCCGAACTCGGCCGTCTCCGAGGCGACGATCATGTCGCAGGCCAGCGCGAGCTCACACCCGCCGCCGAGCGCCCAGCCCGAGACCGCCGCGATCATCGGGGTGCGGATCGCGGCGAGGCGCTTCCAAAACGCCGCCGCGGGGTGGACGAGCGAGTCCTGGAACGTGCGCTCGCGAAGCGCGCCGATGTCGGCGCCCGACGCGAAGACCTCGTCGGATCCCGCGATCACGATGCAGCGCACGTCGGCGTCCGCGTCGAAGCGCTCGACCGCCGATGCCAGCTCGTCCATCACCTCGGGCGAGAGCGCGTTTCGCGCCTCTGGGCGATCGATCCGGCACAGCGCCACCGGCCCGTCGACCGATGTCGCGACGAGGCTCAACTCTGCTGCGGCTCGTAGGGCGTCATCGCGTTTACCCCGGTCGCGTCGCGCCCGATGATCAGCTTGTGGATCTGTGACGTCCCCTCGTAAAGCGTCGTGACGCGGGCGTCGCGCAGGTAGCGCTCGACGGGGTGGTCGTCGACGTAGCCCGCGCCGCCGTGGACCTGGATCGCGGCGTTCGCGCACTCGACGGCCGACTCGGTCGCGTAGAGCTTCGCGATCGACGTCTCGACGGTGTTCGGCTCGCCCGCGTCCTTGAGGATCCCCGCGCGGCGGACCAGCATGCGCGCCGCGTCGCGGCGCACGATCATGTCGGCGATCAGCTCCTGGACGAGCTGGAAGCGCGCGATCGGGACGCCGAACTGCTTGCGCTCGGTCGAATAGGACACCGACGCCTGGACGCAGCCCTCGCAGATCCCCACGCATCCGGCGGCGACGCTGTAGCGCCCCGAGTCGAGCGCGCTCATCGCGACCTTGAAGCCGTCTCCGATCTCACCCAGCATCGCGTCGTCGCAGACCTCGACGTCGTCGAGCGAGATCGCGGCCGTGTCGGACGCGCGCAGCCCGAGCTTGCCGTGGATCTCCTGCGCCTCGTAGCCGTCGCTCGCCGTCGGGACGAGGAAGCAGGCGAGGCCCGCGGTGGCCCTTCTCGGGGTCGGTCTGGGCGAAGACCAGCGCGACCTCGGCGACGTTTCCCATCGAGATCCACATCTTCTGGCCCGAGATCCGCCAGCCGCCGTCGGTCTTCGTCGCCCGGGTTCGCAGCGAGGCGGCGTCGGAGCCGGTGTCGGGCTCGGTCGAGCGCGAAGCAGCCCAGCGCCTCTCCCGAGCACAGCCGCGGCAGCCACTCCTTCTTCTGCTCCTCGCTGCCCCAGCGCTCGATCGAGCCGCAGACGAGCGAGGTCTGGACCGAGACCACGGTGCGCGCCGAGCTGTCGCCGCGCCCGACCTCCTCGACGATCAGCCCGTAGGTGACGTAGTCGAGCCCGCGCCCGCCGTACTCCTCGGCGACCGGGGCGCCGAGGTAGCCCATCTCCCCGAGCATGCTCGCGAGCTCGCGGTCGAAGCGCGCCTGGCGGTCGTTCTCGCGCGCCCGCGGGATGATCTCGTTGTCGGCGAATTCGCGCGCCGTCTCCTGGATCAGGCGCTGCTCGTCGCTGAGGCTGAGGTCCATGAGCGCGGAAGCCTAGTCATCGACGATCTCGCACCCGTACCGGCCGAAGAGCTCGCCGAGGCCTTCGGGGTCCGGCGGCTGCTGGGGCTCGGGGGGAAGCGTCCTCTCGAGCGCCGGCACGCTCATGTGGCGCACCAGCTCCTCGAACCCCGCGGGCGTGACGATGAAGAGCATCCGGCACCCGGAAGGGCCGACGCGGTAGCTGTGGGGGATATCGCGTGGGCCGAGTGCGTAGTCGCCCACGCCCGCCGCGATCGTCTCGCCGCCGACCTCGAACGTCACCTCGCCTTCCAGCACCCAGAACGCCTCGTCCTCGTTGTGGTGAACGTGCCTCGGGGCGTCCGCGTCGGGTGGCTCGGTGATCTCCAGGATCGCCATCTGCCCGCCGGTGTCGGCGCCGGTCGCCTTGATCACCGCGAGGCCTCCGCCCCACCAGAGGGCCTCGCCGCCGTCCGCGGTGACCGAGGCCGGCTGAACGGACCCGGCTCGTTGCGGCGCCCGTGCTGAATCGCTCATCGTCGGCTGCTGCGTCTTCGCTTCTTCAGCTTGACCTCCTGGCTGTCCTGGGCGGTGGCGCCGAGGCCATCGGCTGCCACCCCGGTGATGGCGGCCTTGCCCTTCTTGCCCGCCGCGAAGGCCCGCTTGAGCAGCTTTCGCGCCTTCTTGGGGACGACCAGCTCAACCGTGAGCTGCTGGCCCGCTTGCAGCGAGACCGACTGCGGCACGAGCTCAAAGGTCTTCGCCTTCGATGTGCCCGCTGCCGGCAGCTTCGGGGATCGCACGGTCCCCGACAGGTCCACCGTCACGTCCTCGGTCGGGGCGGCGATCGTTGCGGTCACGCGCTTCGCCGACTTCTGCTTCGGGTCGGCGGAAAGGTCGAACGCCGGCGGGTTGAGGGGCTGCCAGCTGGGCTCGAAGTCGCTGGCGGGGTCCGTGGTCAATGGAGCCTGGTTCTGGCCGTCGGCATCCATGACGAAGATCTCGAAACCGGTTGCGCGCTCGCTCGAGAACGCGATCCGGAGGCCGTCCGGGGAGAAGGTGGGCTCGAAGTCGCCGAACGAGTTGGCGGTCACCGGGACCTGGTTCTGGCCCTCGGACCCCATCACGAAGATCTCCATTTCGGGTCCGGGCATGCGATTGCTTTGGAAGGCGATTCGCTGTCCGTCGGGGGAGAACGTCGGGCTCGCCGTCGCTGGCCGGATCAACGGTCAGCCGAGTCTGATTCTGCCCGTCGGCGCCCATCACGTAGATCTCGCTGTCGGGGTCGCGGTTGCTGCGAAACGCGATCAGCTGACCATCGGGCGACCAGGCCGGCTCCGAGTCGGAGCCCGGAGCGTTCGTGAGCTGGACGGGGTTCTGGCCGTCGGCGTCCATCACGAAGATGTCGTTGAAGCCGGGACCGCTGCTATGGAACGCGATCCGGCGGCCGTCCGGAGACCAGGCCGGCTCGTCGTCGATTGGTCGAATTCGAGGTCGAGCTGTACCTGGTTCTGCCCGTCAGCGTCCATGGTCGAAGATCTCGGGATCGCCGTCACGATCGCTGTTGAAGGCGATCCGCTCGCCGTCGGGGGAGAACGCGGGAAGCCCGTCGAGCGCGGGGTCCGTCGTCAATTGAGTCTGGTTCTGACCGTCGGCGTCCATGACGAAGATCTCGTCGTCGCCGTCGCGCGAGCTCTGAAACGCGATCTTTCCGCTCGGCGCCCGGAAATGCGGCTCCGGGGTGCCCGGTGCCGGCGGTCGCGCTGACCGCGGCAGCCACCGCAACGGTGATCACGAGCTTGGAAATCTTCTTCTCAACCACCGCTGCGCGACAGTGTCGCAGCTATTCCAGCTCGCTCTCGATCACCCGCGCGAACGCCGCGGTCGCCTCCTCGGTTCGCGGGCCCGGCGCGTGGGACAGCTCGCGCCCGTCGATCGCCGAGATCGCCTGGACCTCGCGCGTCGTCGAGGCGAGGAAGGCCTCGCCGGCGCCGAGCAGGTCGTCGACGTTCCACTCGCCCTCCTCGACGTGCAGCTCGCGCGCGACCCTCGCCCTCGTGATCGACTCGAGGATCCCGCTCGAGATCGACGGCGTCCGCAGGTCGCCCTCCGCCGAGACCCAGAAGATCGAGGAGGTCGGCGCCTCGAGCACGACGCCGTCGGGGCGCACGAGGATCGCCTCGTCGGCGCCGCGCGACGCGGCGATCCGGGTCGCCTGCATGTTGGCGGCGTAGGAGATCGACTTGACGCCCGTGAGGATCACAGACGGCGCGTAGGTCACGGTCGCGACGCTGACCGTTCGCGGCCAGTCGGGAAGCGGCTCGGTCACCGCGATCCGCCGCCCGCCGCGGGTGAGCACGATCCGCAGCGCGCCGTCGGCGTCGCCGAAGGCGTCGAGCAGCGCCGCCACCTCGCGCTCGACCGCCGCCCGATCGACCGGCAGCTCGATCTTCGCGGCGGACCGCTCGATGCGGTCGAGGTGGTCGGCGAGCGCGAACGGGCGCCCGCCGTAGAGGCGGATGACCTCGAAGACTCCGTCGCCGCGGTAGACGCCGTCGTCGGCCAGCGGGGATCATGGCCTCGGCGGTGGGGGAGATCTCCCCGTCGACGCTCGCTAGCTCGGCAACGGCCATGGCGGGCGACCCTACCTGTGCGGCCGGGTTCTCGACCACGGTCGCGACGCCCTGCCCGACGCCGACGCACAGGGTCGCGAGGCCGTAGCGCGCGCCGCGCCGCCGCAACTCCCACAGCAGGGTGGTCATCAGCCGCGCCCCCGAGCAGCCGAGCGGGTGGCCGAGCGCGATCGCGCCTCCGTTGACGTTGAGCTTGTCGGCGTCGATCCCCAGCTCGCGCGCGCAGGCGATCGACTGCGCCGCGAAGGCCTCGTTGAGCTCGACGAGGTCGATGTCGTCCATCGTCAGCCCGGCCGCATCGAGCGCCTTCGGGACCGCGCGGACGGGGCCGATGCCCATGACCGCGGGGTCCACGCCCGCGACGCCGACCGACACGACCCGCCCCAGCGGCTCGGCGCCGAGCCGCGCGGCGTGGCCCTCGGAGGCGAGCACGAGGCAGGCGGCGCCGTCGTTGAGGGTCGACGCGTTGCCGGCCGTCACGGTGCCGCCCTCTCGGAACGCCGGCCGCAGCTTCGCGAGCCTCTCGAGCGAAGCGTCGGCGCGCGGGCCCTCGTCGTCTTCGACCAGCTCGACGGCGCCGTTCTGCGGCACCGGCACGGCGACCATCTCGTCGGCGAAGCGCCCCTGCTCGCGCGCCGCGACGGCGCGCTCGTGGCTGCGCAGCGCGAACTCGTCCTGCTCGTCGCGCGTGACGCCGTAGCGCTCGGCGACGTTCTCGGCCGTCTCGCCCATCGCCTCGGTCGAGTAGCGCTCCGCCATCTTCGGGTTGACGAGGCGCCACCCCAGAGCGGTGTCGTGCATCGTCTGCTCGCCTCGCGGCAGTCCGCGCGTCGGGCTTCGGCACGACCCACGGCGCGCGGCTCATCGACTCGACTCCGCCGGCGAGAAAGAGGTCGCCCTCGCCGAGCCGCAGCGCCCTGGACGCCTGGTTGACCGCCTCGAGGCCCGAGGCGCAGAGACGGTTGACGGTCACCCCGGGGATCTCGACCGGAAGGCCCGCCAGCAGGGCCGCCATGCGGGCGACGTCGCGGTTGTCCTCGCCCGGACTGGTTCGCCGCGCCCATGTAGACGTCCTCGACCGCGGCGGGGTCGATCCCGCTGCGCTCGACCGCCGCGCGCGACGACGTGCGCGGCGAGGTCGTCGGGGCGCACTCCCGACAGCGCGCCGCGGAAACGGCCCATCGGGGTGCGGACGGCGTCGATTATCAGCGCGTCGGGCATATGCGCTTATCCTGGCAAGGCCCATGGGGTTCATGCTCGTCACCCTGGCGATGATCGCCCTGATCATCGGCGTCCTGCTCCTGCTCGCCCGCGCCTATCCCGGCAGCGGCGCCGATCTGGTGGATTGGAAGCCGACGCGCTCCTTCGAGGACGAGGCGCGTCTCGAGATGGAGGACGTGCAGCAGATGATCGAGGCGCAGAACAAGATGCGCCGCCGCCGCGGCGCCCAGGACATATCCGAGCAGGACGTGAACGAGTGGGCCGCCGAGGACGAGAAGGTCCGCCGCCAGGGCCAGGAGTACGAGAAGCGCCTCCAGGACCTCGAGGACGAGCGCGGGGCCTGACCCCGGCTCGGACGGCGACTTGGCGCGCGCGCTGCTGGTCGGATGCGGTTGCCGGGCGCGCGCCGCGGGGGCGCGGCTGCTCGACGACGGCTGGCAGGTTCGCGGGACGACGCGCGACCCCGGAGCGCGCCGCCGAGATCGAGCGCGCCGGGATCGAGGCCGCGATCGCCGACCCCGACCGCGTCGCGACCGTGGTCGATCACGTCGCCGACGTCGCCGTGGTGGCGTGGCTGCTGGGGTCGGCGCGCGGCGAGCCCGACGCGGTCGCGGCGCTCAACGGGCCGCGCCTCGCGCGGCTCTGCGAGGAGCTGGTCGACACGCCGGTGCGCGGGATCGTCTACGAGGCGGCGGGATCGGCCGCGGCCGAGGCGCTCGCCGAGGGCCGGCGGGTCGTGGAGGAGGCGTCGCGGCGCTGGCGGATCCCGGTCGAGGTCGTGGACCACGATCCGGGCGATCATGCGGGCTGGGCGCGCGCCGCCGCGGAAGCGTGCCGGCGACTGACGGCTGCGACCGGCCGGGGCTAGTTGTCGCTACCGGCGGTGCCGGAGCTGACCTGTTCGGCGCCGAGCTCACCCTCCGCGCCGTCGGGCCGCGAGTCGATCGGGACGGGTGGGTGCTGCGTGCTGTCCTCCGCCGACCACGGTGCCTTTGCCTCGACGGTGTCGGGCGGCTGGTCGAGCTGGTCGACGAGGAACAGCAGGCCGACGAAGACGACCCCGACGATCGCGAAGAAGACGACGAAGCTCATGAGCACGCGCGTCTTGGACGGCCCGTAGGACTCGCCCTTTACGGCGCGGCGCTTGTCGCGGCCCATGGCGTCCTCGGTGTCGTGTTCGTGTCCCGCGAGGCGCTCCTCCGGGGGAATGTGCTCGATCTTCGTATGGGCCCCGATCGATGGAGCGGTCGGCTCGCCGGTGTCGCTGGTCTCGCGCTCGGCCCGGTCGCGGCTCTCGGCTGGTGTCGCGCTCCTCCTCGGCCATCGCGACAACCATAACTTCGCGAGGCCTCCCGCGCCAGCGGGAACCCGCTGCCGTGGGCGCCGGGGCCCGCCCGCCAAATGGGTAAGCTCGGATAGAGATTCGGGTAAATCACTTTGGAAGGGAGCTGCCGTGTCCGACTACGCCAAGGACGTGCTCGTAGACACCGACTGGGTCGCCGAGCACCTCGATGACGACGACGTCAAGGTCGTCGAGGTGGACGAGAACCCGGCGCTGTACGCAGAGGCCCACATTCCGGGCGCGATCGGCTTCGACTGGAAGGTCGACCTCCAGGACCAGGTCAAGCGCGACTTCCTCGGCCCGGACGACTTCGGCGAGCTGATGGGCAGCCGCGGGATCTCCAACGACGACACGATCGTCCTCTACGGCGACCGCAACAACTGGTTCGCCGCCTACACGTACTGGTACTTCAAGTACTACGGCCACGACGACGTCAAGCTGATGAACGGCCCGCGCGAGAAGTGGATCTCCGAGGACCGCGACACGACGACCGAAGTGCCCGACAACGAGCCCGCGACGTTCGAGGCCAAGGACCCCGACGAGGACATCCGCGCGCTTCGCGACGACGTGATGGGGGCGCTCGACAGCGACACCAAGCTCGTCGACGTGCGCAGCCCGCAGGAGTTCTCGGGCGAGCTGATCGCGATGGCCGGTTACGAGCAGGAGGGCGCGCAGCGCTCCGGCCACATCCCGGGCGCGGCGTCCGTGCCCTGGGCGCAGTCGGTCAACGAGGACGGCACCTTCAAGTCGGCCGAGGACCTCGAGGAGCTCTACGGCTCCAAGGGCGTGCTCGACGGCGAGGACGTGATCGCCTATTGCCGCATCGGCGAGCGCTCGGCTCACACCTGGTTCGTGCTCCACGAGCTGCTCGGCAAGGACGACGTCCGCAACTACGACGGGTCGTGGACCGAGTGGGGCAACATGGTCAACGTCCCGATCGAGAAGGACGTCTAGGGCTCTTTCTCGAAGCGGCGAGTTCGCCGCGGGCTCCAGGTAGCCTCAAACGATGGGCGGGCGACGGACAATTCCCGCTGCGCTCGTCGCCTGGGCGGTCGCGGCACTCGGGCTCGCGGCTCCCGCCGCAGCCCAGGATGACCCTGCGCGATTCGCGGAGGGAGAGCTGGTCGTGCGCTTCCAGCCCGGCGTCGACCGCGGCGAGCAGGCGGCGGTTCGCGACGAGCTCGGGCGCGACCCTCGACGAGCGGCTGCTGCTCGGGCGCACCGAGGTCGTGAGCCTGGAGCCCGGCGCCGGCGTGCTCGCCGCCGCCGACGGCCTTCGAGCGCCGCCCCGAGGTGCGCTTCGCGGAGCCCAACTACTTCCTGCATCTCGACGGCGTCCCCGACGACCCGCTGATCTTCGAGCAGGCCGGCCTCCACGACACGGGCCAGACCTTCGGCGACCTCGACTCCGTGCCCCCGACCTTCACCGGCACCTACGACGCCGACATCGACGCGCCCGAGGCCTGGAACATCAGCCACCGGAAGCCCCCAGGTCACGATCGCGGTCGCCGACAGCGGGGTCGACTACACCCACCCCGACCTCGCGCCCAACGTCGTCGGCGGCCATGACTTCGGCGCCGACGACCCCGACCCGTTCCCGCAGGGAAGCGACCACGGGACGCATGTCGCCGGGATCGCCGGCGCGATGGGCAACAACGGCATCGGCGGCGCCGGCGTGAGCTGGGGCTCGCGGCTGATGCCGCTCAAGGTCTCGCGTCCGGATGGGACGATCGTCGCGGGCGATCTCGCCGACGCGTTCATGTACGCGCGCGACTCGGGAGTTCAGGTCGTCAACGCCAGCCTCGGCGGGCCCGACGGCCCGACCGTCCTGCGCCAGGCGATCGACGCCTCCCCGAACGTGCTCTTCGTCGTCTCGGCGGGCAACGACGAGGAGGACGTCGACGACCCGCTCAACCTCACCCGCTCGCGCAGCAGTTCCCCTGCGAGCACACGGCACCCAACATCATCTGCGTCGCCGCGACCAACCACCGCGACGAGTTCGCGACCAGCTTCTCCAACTTCGGGCCCGTCTCGGTGGACCTCGCGGCGCCCGGATCGAGCATCCTGAGCACGACGCTTCGCCAGACGCGGTGACGTACTCGGGGCCCTACACGTTCAAGAGCGGGACCTCGATGTCGACCCCGATGGTCGCCGGCACCGCGGCGCTGATCTTCGGGCTCTACCCGGGTGTCTCGGTGGCCGAGGTCAAGAACTCGATCCTGGGAAGCGTGGACGTGCTGCCGTCGCTGGTCGGGAAGACGGTCACGGGCGGCCGCCTGAACGTCAATCACGCGCTCGGCAGCGCGGCCGAGCTCGACGTCGACACGGTGCGTGCTCGAGGCGCCCGAAGCGCAAGACGCACAAGCGCCACGTCGCCTTCACCTTCGACTCGCCCACGCATCGGCCGGCCACGTTCCTCTGCCAGATGGACCGCAAGGGCTTCCTCCCCTGCGCCGACGTCGCGCGCTACCGCGTGCGGCTCGGCAAGCACAGGTTCGCCGTCAAGGCCGTGGATCAGATCGGCCGCGAGGACCCCACGCCCGCGACCTCGAAGTTCAAGGTCAAGAAGAAGGGCAAGAAGAAGAAGAAGTAGGCGCCGGTCAGGCCCGCGGCCCGTCGATGCGCTCCAGCAGCGAGCTGAGGATCCGCGCCGTGGCGCCCCAGACGAGGTGCTCGCCGACCTCATAGGTCGGGGTGCGGATCGGAACGCCGCGCGGGATCAGGCGCCGCATCGCGAAGCCCTCGCGCAGCTCGTCGAGATACAGCAGGAGCACGGCCGCGACCTCGCCCGGGTTGGGCCGAAATGCGAGCCCCTCCGGGATCTGTCCCACGAACGGGTGGACCTTGTACCCGGTGACCACGGTGGAGACGGGCGGCAGGGCGCCGAGCAGCTCGACGTCCGACGGCGCCAGGCCGATCTCCTCGTCGGCCTCGCGCAGCGCCGTCGCGAGCAGATCCTCATCGGGCTCGTCCGGGCGTCCGCCGGGAAACGAGATCTCGCCGGCGTGGCGGCGCAAATCCGCGCGCCGCTCGGTGAAGACGAGCCCGGGGCGCGTCGTGGCGCCGAACAGCGCGACGAGCACGGCCGCGTCCTTTCCCCCGTGGGCGTCCATCGCCGCCGCCTCGGAGGGCTCGAGCAGAGTGCTTCGAAGTGCAGCCGCCGGATCGGGCACGTGCGCTAGATGATCACCTGGACGGTCCCGCCGTCCACGCTCCACGCCGCACCCGCCACGTAGGACGCGCGCTCCGAGCACAGGAAGACGATCGCCGCCGCCACCTCGTCGACCTCGGCGAGGCGGCCGATCGGGCGCTTGGCGCCGGCGGCCTCCAGCGCGTCGTCGCGGGTGTCGTGGCCGGCGAGCGGACTGCGACTGGTCGAGCAGGCCGCCCTCGTCCATCCACAGCTCCGACTTCGTCGGCCCGGGGCAGACGGCGTTGACGAGCACGCCGTCCGCCGCGTGGCGGTCGGCGAACAGGCGCGACAGCGACAGCTCGGCCGCCTTGGCGACGGAGTACTCCGCCATGTTCGCCGAGGGTCGCTTCGCCGCCGTGCTCGCGACGTTGACGACGCGCCCCCAGCCGCGCTCCGCCATCCCCGGGATCGCTGCGCGCATCGCGCGCAGCGGCGCCATCACGTTCAGCTCCCAGGCCGCGTACCAGTCCTCCTCGGGAACGTCGTCGAGGTCGCGCCACCTCGACGTCCCCGCGTTGTTGACGAGCACGTCGAGGCCGCCGAAGCGGCTCGCGGCCTCGTCGCGCATGCGATCGCCGGCGCCGGGGTCGGTCACGTCGAGCTCGAGCGCCTCGGCGCGCCCGCCCTCCGCCGCGCACCGGTCGCGCGCCTCGGCGAGGTCCTCGCCTCCGCGCGCGACGAGCAGCACCGACGCTCCCTCGGCGCAGAGCATGCGCGCCGTCTCGCGGCCGATCCCGCGGCTCGCGCCCGTGACCACGCAGGCCCTGTCGGCGAGGCCGAGCTCCACGCTCAGACCAGCTCGGCGCGGTCGTCGACGGCGACCTCGCCGATGAGGGTGCGATGCACGGGGCACTTGCCGGCGATGACCATGATCCGCTCGACCTGCTCCTCGCTGAGCGAGGATGGAAGACGCACCGTGACGTCGAACTGGGCCGTCTCCCCGGCCGGGGGACGCTCGAACTCGGCGCTCACCTCGAGGTCGCCGACGTCCCAGCCCTTGCGGTCGGCGTACATCACGATCGTCATCGAGGTGCACGAGGCGAGGCTCGCCGTCAGCAGGCGGGTGGGGGAGGCGCCGGTGTTCGGTGCCGCCGTCCTCCTCGGGCTCGTCAACGGTCAGCTCGTGGCCGTCCACCTCGACGCGGTGGACGAAGCCGTCGACCCGTCGCGCGGTCGCCCTCAACCGCCGCGGCCCTCGAACAGCTCGGGGTCGTCGGTGTCGGTGAATCGCGCCATCGCATAGACGAGGTCCGACGCCCGGTTGAGGTAGCGCAGCACCACGTCCGAGGCGAGGCCCTGCTCGTGTTGCAGCGCGACCACGCGGCGCTCGGCGCGCCGCAGGACGGCGCGGCGCGACGTCGAGCTGCGCCGAGAGCGGGGCTCCGCCGGGGATCACGAACTTCGGCGGCAGCGAGACCCTGTCCATGTAGCGGTCGATCACCGCGTCGAGCGCGTCGACCATGTCGTCGGTGATGCGGCTGACACCGTCCTCGAGGCGCTCGCCGGCCTCGGGAGCCGTCGCCAGCTCGGCGCCGGCGACGAACAGCTCCTGTTGGACGCGGAGGATGTCGCGCGCCACCTCGTCGTCGTCGGGGCCGCAGAGCGAGCGCGCGACGCCGAGCGCCGAGCCCGCCTCGTCGATCGCGCCGTAGGCCTCGGTGCGGGCGTCGGACTTGGGGACGCGTCCGCCGTACCACAGCGAGGTGGTCCCGTCGTCGCCCTTCTTCGTGTAGATGCGGGTCACGTCAATTGTTGGTCGCGGCTCGTCGCATCAGCGGAAGGACGGCCCAGAGAGTGCCGAAGACGACCGTTGCAACGACAGCCGAGGTCACGGTGAGCCACGTCTCACGGAAGACGACGTCGGCGATCAGGACGACCGCGCCGATCATCGAGACCGCGAGAAAGGCGAGCCCGGCGATCGTCAGCCCGTTCGAGGTCTGCAGAAGGTGCTCCTTGTCGGCCTTGCGGAAGTGGAGCCGGTGCCAGGCCGACGGCGCGATCAGCAGGGCGGCCGAGATCGCCGTCGTGCAGAGGATCCCGAAGAAGAGGTCGCGCTCGAACTGGCTCGTGTAGGTGAAGCCCTGGGCGAACGGGACGGTCAGCAGGAAGGCGAAGAGGACCTGGACGCCCGGCAGCGCGACGCGCAGCTCGTTGAGCAGCTCGATCAGCTCGCGATCGATGCGCTCGCTCTTGGACTCGCTTCCTCCCTGTCCGCCGCTCTCTCCGGTGTTCTTCGGCGGTCAGCCATGCTCGCTGATCTTCCCAGAACGCGTCAGCCGCGGCAACACTTCAGCTCAGCGGGTTGAAGCCGAGCCCGGTCAGCACCTTCGGAAAGAAGTAGGTCGACTTCGGCGGCATCGTCTCGCCGTCGGCCGCGACCTCGCGCACCTGCTCGACCGGGGTGGGGCGCAGCAGGAAGGCGCAGTCGGCGCTCCCCGACTCGACCCTCGCCGAGCGCGTCGTCGGTTCCCTTCGAGTAGGCGATCCCGCGCTTGGCGGCGATGTCGTCCTCGGTCATCCCGAGGATCCCCTTCAGCACCAGGGTCTCGAGGATCACGGCGTCGAGGCGGCGGTAGGCATCCGGCCTCGATGCCAGGGCCTCGTCGAGCCTGCGCGGTGTCGCGGAGGCGGAGGCGAAAGCCGCGCTTGAGGTGCGAGTCCACGTAGCCGAAGACCCCGACGCCCTCCTCGCCGGTGGGGTCGAGCTCGGCGAGCTCGACCTCCTCGACGTCGAAGAGCTGCTTGAGGCCCGCGCCGAGCGGCTCGTACTGGCTCGGGTCGAGGCCGGTGAGCAGGCGGTGGGTGGGGAAGACGGTGAGGCCGGGGTCGTCGAGCGAGACGAGGCACATCAGCGTGTAGCGGTGCGGCCCCTCGCCGCCGATCTCGTCGGCGTAGGTGCGCGCGGTCTCGTAGCGGTGATGGCCGTCGGCGATCAGCAGCTCGGAGTCCGCGAGCGCCTCGGTCACGGCCTCGAGCACCCCGGGGTCGGCTGACGCGCCACACCCGGTGCACGGTGCCGTCGTCGTCGGTGACCTCGCCCCAGGGCTCGCCGGCGGTCGCCTCCTCGACGGCGCCCCAGGCGTCGCCGGCATAGAGCGAGAAGATCGGGGACATGTTGTGGCGCGTCGCGCGCGTCAGCCGCAGGCGGTCCTCCTTGGGGCCGGGCTGGGTGCGCTCGTGCGGCCGGACCTTGCCGGGCCCGTAGTCGGTGACCCGCACCCGGGCGAGGATCCCGTGGCGCGTGCGGCGGCTGCCGTCGGGCGCCGTGTACTCCTGGGTCATCGGCCAGATCGCGTCCTCGCGGTCCGCGGTGAGGATTCCCTCGAGCGTCCACTCCTCGAGCGTCTCGCCGGCGTGCTCGTAGGGGTCCTCGCCCTCCGGCGCCTGCGGCAGGTCGATCTCGACGACGTTGAAGGGCGAGCGCTCGAGCAGCTCACGCCGCAGGTCGGCGTCGATCACGTCGTAGGGCGGCGCCGTCACGTCGCCGAGCGAGGGCACCGCGGCAAGGTCGTAGTGAAGGGCCCTGAGCGGGCGAACCTCGGCCATTGCGGCTGGCTACCGGCCTCGCGTCAGCGCGGCGCAGACGGCGTGGCGCTCGGCGCGCAGCAGCGCGTTGAACGCCTTTCGCAGGTCGGGCAGGACCACCGAGTTGATCGAGACGGTCACCGAGGCCTGGCCGTTTCGTGACGCGGCGATGAACTGCGTGTAGCCGGGGAAGCTGCCCGTGTGACCGAAGACCGTCCCGCAATTGGTCGGGTACTTGAAGACCGCGAGGCCGGCGAAGTTGTTGCCGGGCCCCGGCGGGTCGGAGTTGCCGCCCACGAAGTCGAACTGCTGGGCCCGCTGCTCCTTCGAGAACAGGCGGCCGCCGATGTATCCGCGGACGAAGCGGCTGAGGTCGGCCGGGGTCGAGACGATCCCGCCGGATGCCCACGCTCCCGAGGGGCTGATCGCCGTGCTGAGGTCCTCCGGCGGGTCGACGCTCACGTCGAAGCCGTGGATGAACGGCTCCGGCATCGGCGACTCCGACGGCAGGCTCGTGTCGCTTCATCCCGAGCGGCGTGTAGACGTGCGTCGCCAGCAGCGTCTCGTAGGGCACCCCGGTCGCGGCCTCTGCCATCAGCCCGACGATGATGTTGTCGGAGTTCGAGTAGCGGTACTGGGTGTCGGGGGCGAAGGTCAGCGGCTCGTCGGCGATGAAGTCGAGCAGCTGCCGCGGGAGGATGC
The DNA here is from genome assembly GCA_963838145.1 of uncultured Thermoleophilia bacterium. Lineage (GTDB taxonomy): Bacteria > Actinomycetota > Thermoleophilia > Solirubrobacterales > 70-9 > DASPWW01. The sequence goes on along the minus strand of CAWIPX010000003.1, from coordinate 329,046 downwards.
TGGAGCTGCGGGTCGGCGCCGAAGGCGGCCTGGAAGTCGGGATCGCGTGGTGTAGTCGGGCACACCGCTGGTGTGGTGGAGGAGCTGGCGCAGCGTGACCGCGTGCCAGGCGGCCGGCAGGTCGGGCAGCCGCTCGCCGATCGTCGTGTCGAGGGTGATGCGGCCCTCGTCGACGAGCGCCAGCGCGACGGCGCCGCTGAAGGCCTTCGCGACGCTCGCGATCCGCATGTGGTCGTTGGGCTGGGGGCGCTCGAACGGCATCAGGTCGCCGTAGCCCGCCTTGATCACGCGACGCCGCTCGCCCTTGCGCTGGATGATCGCGATCGCGCCGGGGGGCCCGCCGTCGGTCTGGACGAGGGCCTTGAGCGAGCGGTTGACGAGCTTCGTCGCGGAGCCGAGCTCGGCGGCGTGCGCCGTGGGTGCAGTGAGGGCGACGGCGAGGGCGGCGACAAGAAGAAGCAGGGGGAGGCGCCGCATCGCCCTCAGCCTACCCGTCTTGGGCTACAAGTTATGCCGCCAAGGGCGCGGCCGTCAGCCTGGGCTGAGCACCGTCTCGCAGCCCCGCACCCGGTCGCGCGGGTCCACCCTCGCGACGTCGTTGCGGCCAGTTCCGCACTCGACCTTGTCCCGCGAGCCATCGCGGCCCCGGATACGGTCGTTGCCGCCGCCGCCGAGCAGCTCGTCCTCTCCGGCCCCTCCGTTGAGGCGGTCGCGGCCGCGCTGCCCGCGAAGGCAGTCGTCGCCGCCCGCGCCGCGCAGCAGGTCGCGGCCGGCGAAGCCGCGGATCAGATCGCTGAGCGGGGTGCCCGCGAGCCGGTCGCGCCCGCCATCGCCGTCGACCGTGTTCGCGCACGCTCCGGCGAGGGCGCTGAAATAGGTCGCCTCCTGGGCCGCGACGACGTCGATCAGGTTTCCGAGCGCGATGTTCATGTCGGCGAGGTGCAGTCCCCAGCTCGGGTCGGGCGACGGGTTGAGCCGCCGCGCGCCGCCGACCGGGTAGGTCATCAGCACGTTCGCCCCGTTCTCCGTCACACAGCGTCCGGTGTAGTGGTCCTGGGGCTGGATCCAGGGCGTCGGCGCGCTCGGCGGCGGGCCGCCGAACATCACCACCAGGAGGGCGCCGATCACGCCGGGGAAGGGCTCGCTGCGTAGGTACGTGTTCAGCGGCGCCTGCTCGTTGGCGTCGAGCGACGCCGGGTTGGTGCACAGGACCTCCTTCCCGGGTGTCGTTCGGCCGAAGCGCGAGTTCGCCGGCGGGGCCTCGTTGAAGGTTGCATAGGCGATCGCGCAGCCGACCTGCCGGTTCGAGGTGCACGCCGGGACGTGCTGGAAGTCGCCGCCGACGTTGTCGCCCGCGGCGACCGTCACGTTGCCGCCCAACAGGATCGCCGAGACCAGGCGCCGCCGGAGCTCGGGATCGGGATCAATGCGGGTCGCGACGAGCTGGCGCAGCATCCTCGTCCCCTGGGAGTGCCCGATCAAGACGACCCCGCGGCCGTCGTTGTGATTGGCGAGATAGTCGAGCCACGCCGCCTCGACGTCCGCGTAGGCGATCTCCCGTGCCTGCGCCTGCTGCTCCGCCGGTGCCTGCAGCGCCAGCAGGGTCACCTGGCGATAGACGGGGGCGAAGACGCGGCAGCGCTGCGAGAAGCGCGCGGCCTGGTAGCGGGCGATCGCCTCCATCTCGGGGTCGATCGTGAGATCCGAGTTCAGCGACGGGTCCTCGCTGACCGTCGGGTAGACGTAGAAGCAGTCGATCCGCGGCTCGGTCGCGAGCCCCGGGTCCTCGACATGCGCCTCTCCCGAGGGGCTGTAGACGGTCGTCTCGAGGCTCTCGCGGCAGGGGTTGGGCTCGGCGCCCGGCCTGCAGAGCCAGGTCGTTTCCGCCGCGGCGCTCTCCACGATCCCGAGCAGCGCACAGGCCGCCGCGAACACCGCGATCGCCACCGCCCGGAACCGTATTGGCAGCCGGAGCGGCATCGAGCGACCCTAGCCCGAGCGACCGGGTCCCGGCAAGCCGCAACCAGCGGCCCCCGGGCCCGGTCCTGAGCCGGTTAGCGCGTCGCGGAGCGCTGCCTGGAAGAGCGCCCGCGGCGACGGCCGTTGCCGCGGTTTCGCCGCTGGCCGCCGTTGGCGTGGCGGGGCCGCCGGCCTCGATGGCCGTTGGGAGCCGCGCGCGGCGAACCCGGCCTGCGCGAACTCGTCGCGGAGATCGAGCTGGCGGGCGATCGTGCCGACGTCGCGCGGCCTCCTCGTGCTTGACGAAGGTGACGCCGACGCCGCTGCGCCCCGCTCGCGCGGTGCGCCCGACCCTGTGCATGTAGGCGTCGCTGTCGCCCGGGGGGTCGAAGTTGATCACGTGGCTGATCCCGTCGACGTCGATCCCGCGGGACGCGACATCGGTCGCGATCAGGGCGTCGACCTTGCCGGCGTCGAAGCGCGCCAGCGCCTTCTCGCGCTGGCTCTGGGACTTGTTGCCGTGCATCGCGACGGCCTCGACGCCCTGGTTGCCGAGCCTCTTGACGAGCCGGTCGGCGCCGCGCTTGGTGCGCACGAAGACGAGCGCCAGGCCGCGATCGGCGCGGAGCTCGTCGACGAGCGCGCCGATCTTGCTCTCGTGCGAGACGCCGACGAAGCGGTGCTCGACATGGGTGCCGGGCAGCTGCGGCGTCGTACTCGTGGCGCAGCGGCGAGTCGGTGTACGCGGCGGCGATCCTGGCGACCTCGCCGTCGAGCGTCGCCGAGAAGAGCAGTGTCTGGCGGTCGCGCGGCGTCTGCCCGACGATCCTGTCGATGTCGGGGCGAAAGCCCATGTCGAGCATCCGGTCGGCCTCGTCGAGGACGAGGATGCGGACGCTGTCGAGCGAGACGTCGCCGCGACCCATCAGGTCGAGCAGGCGACCCGGCGTCGCGACGATGATGTGCGACCGGCGCGCGGCCTTGGCCTGCTTGTGGATGCCGACGCCGCCGTAGACGGCGGTCGCGGAGAGGCCGCGCGCATCGGCGAGCGGCCGGATCTCCTCGAGGATCTGCTGGGCCAGCTCGCGGGTCGGGGCGAGGATCGAGCGCCGTGGGCCGGCGCTCGCCGGCCTCGATGAGGTCGGCGATCGGCGCCGCGAACGCGAGCGTCTTGCCCGAGCCCGTGGGCGAGCGGACGAGCAGGTCATGCCCGCCGAGCGCGTCGCCGACGACGAGCTTCTGAACTGGAAACGGTTGCTTGATGCCCTGACGGGCGAGCTTTTCGCAGACCGCGGGCGAGATGCCCAGATCCGCGAAGGACTGGTGAGACATGTATGTAGGTACTCCTTCCACGGCATTCGGAGCCGTGTGGCGATTCGGAGAGTTCGACTTACCCGAACCGCGCTCAGAGGCGCACCGGAAGTGAGACGAAACCTCGCGGACGAACGTCGTCCGCGCAAAGGACGGTAGCAGGGGCGACGCGCGATGAATCGGGGCGCCCGGATTTGAACCGGGGACCTCGGCCACCCAAAGGCCGCGCGCTACCAGGCTGCGCCACGCCCCGAGGCCAGCGAGTCTAGACCGAGTGCGGACGTGCTCTTGCCGCGTGGGCGAGTTTCTTCGACTATGTCGTAAGAACTCGCCCACACAGCCGGGCTTTCCGATAGGAACCCCACGTGCTCCACCGCCTCGGCCAGCTTCGTCATCCGCCACCGCTACGCGGTCGCGGCGGCATGGGTCGTCTTCGCGATCGCGCTCACGGTCGTCGCGAGCTCGATCGGCGAGAAGACGTCCAACAACCTGACGCTGCCGGGAACCGAGTCGACGGAGGCGACCGACCTCCTCGACGACTACCTGCCTCAACAGGCGAACGGGACCAACCCGGTCGCGCTGAAGGCGCCGAGCGGCAAGCTCACCGACTCCGCCAACTCCAAGGTCGTGCGCGAGACCGTCAACTCGCTCGAGCGGACCGACGAGGTGCGCAGCGCCGTCAGCCCGCTGAGCTCGGCCGGCAAGGCCGCGCTCTCGGACGACAAGACGATCGGCTACATCTCGGTGACGCTGACCGACAGCCCCTCGTCGCTCACCGAGGAGGAGGCGAACGAGGTGATCGACGCCACGGCGCCGGCGACCGACGCTGGATTCGAGGTCGGCGTCGGCGGCTATCTCGGCGAGGAGGTCTCCAAGCCCAGCACCCGCTCGAGCGAGGCCGTCGGGCTAGCGGCCGCCGTGATCATCCTGCTGTTCGCCTTCGGCACGGTCGTCGCGATGGGGCTGCCGATCACGACGGCGATTCTCGGCCTCGCGAGCGGGCTCGCGATCGTCGGCATCCTCGGGCACCTGATCGAGGTCCCGTCGGTCGCCGAGACCCTGGCGACGATGATCGGGCTCGGGGTGGGGATCGACTACTCGCTGTTCATCATCTCCCGCCACCGGGCGCAGATGAGGGAGGGCATGGGCGTCGAGGAGTCGATCGCGCGCTCCGTGCAGACGTCGGGGGCCGCGGTCGCGTTCGCGGGCAGCACCGTCATCGTCGCTCTGGGATCGCTTGCCCTCGCCGGCATCCCGATCGTCACCGCGCTCGGGATCTCGGCGGCCGCGGTCGTCTTGATCGCGGTGCTTGCGGCGCTGACGCTGCTCCCCGCCCTGCTCGCGATCCTCGGCGAGCGCATCAACTCGCTGCCGGTGCACTTCGGGCGCGGCGGGTCCCACGACCGCGAGCCGACGCGCTGGATGCGCTGGGCGCGCTGGGTCGCGAAGCGCCCCTGGATCGCGATGGGCACGAGCCTCGCGATCCTCGCCGTCCTCACGGCGCCGGTCCTCGACTTGCGCCTCGGCCAGGAGGACAACGGCCAGCTGCCCGAGTCGACGACGCTGCGGCGCTCCTACGACCTCATCAGCGAGGGCTTCGGCGCGGGCACCAACGGCCCGTTCCTGGTCGCCGTGCGCTTCGCCAAGCCGGCGCACAACGACCAGAAGAGCCTCGACGAGCTCAAACAGCAGCAGCAGGCCGCGCAGCAGCAGGAGCAGCAGGCGGTCGAAGCGGGCGAGGAGGAGGGCCTGAGCCAGCAGCAGGCCGAACAGCAGGCCGCCGCAAGCGAGCCCAGCGCCAAGCAGCAGAAAAAACAGCAGCAGCAGGAGCAGTTCCTCAAATCGACGGCCAGCGACCCGGACCTCGTCAAGCTCGAGAACCAGATCAAGCGGACGCCGGGCGTCGAGTCGGTCACGCCGGCCAAGGTCGACAAGACCGGGACCGCCGCGGTCTTCACGGCCATCCCGCGCGACGCGCCGTCGTCGGAGGGGACCCAGGACCTCGTCGAGACCCTGCGCGACGACACGATCCCCAAGGCGACGAAGGGCACCGACCTGACGGCCTACGTCGGAGGGACCACCGCCGGGTTCATCGACCTCGGCGACCGCATCGCCGACAAGCTCCCGTCGGTGATCCTGATCGTCGTCGCGCTCAGCTTCGTGCTGCTGATGCTCGCCTTCCGCTCACTGCTCGTCCCGCTCAAGGCCGCGGTGATGAACCTGCTCTCGATCGGCGCCGCCTACGGCGTCGTCACGGCGGTGTTCGAGAAGGGCTGGGGCGACACCCTGATCGGGCTCGACCACACCGCGCCCGTCGTCAGCTTCGTCCCGCTGCTGATGTTCGCGATCCTCTTCGGCCTCTCGATGGACTACGAGGTGTTCCTGCTGACCCAGGTCAAGGAGCACTACGTCAGACGAAGGACAACTACCACTCGGTGGTCGACGGCCTCGCGGCCACCGGCCCGATCATCACCTCGGCGGCGCTGATCATGGTCTGCGTCTTCTCGAGCTTCATCCTCAACGGCGACCCCGTCGTCAAGCAGTTCGGCGTCGGGCTCGCCGTCGCGATCGCCGTGGACGCGACGATCGTGCGCTGCATGCTCGTCCCGGCGATCATGGTGCTGCTGCGAAACGGCAACTGGTATCTGCCGGCCTGGCTCGACCGGATCCTGCCGCGGATCAGCATCGGCGACTAGCTCTCAGCCGAGAGCGCGTAGCCGCGCACCCGCCCGATCGCGGCGATGAGCTATTGCGGATGACCGGTCGCCGCGTCCCCAAATCGGCCCCGATGCGGCTGTACGCTGACGATCGGCCCCCGTAGCTCAGTGGATAGAGCGGCTGCCTTCTAAGCAGCGGGTCGGAGGTTCGATTCCTCCCGGGGGCGTGGTCGGGCAAGAGATCGATCAGCGCTAGATTGGGTCCGGCGCGGTGCGCGTAGCTCAGTTGGTAGAGCTCCTGGTTGTGGTCCAGGTGGTCGCCGGTTCGAGTCCGGTCGCGCACCTTACGGTTGGTTTGTTACCTCCCCGCCTCGATCGCTCGACGACGATGGTTCGCGTGCCGGATCTTCACCGGGGTCTGGTCGCGCGTTCGAGGACCCGTCCCACCAGCGGCATGGCCGGGGAGCGCCACACGTGTCGCTTCTCGAAGGGCCACGCATAGATTGGGTTGCCGTCTCGAACCAGTTCGAGGAGGGCGGGCTCGCCCAGCTCTTCGGCGGACCACTCGTACACGCGTTGCAGCCGTGGCAGGATCACCGCGTAGTCGAGCAGCCGGCCGAGGCGCCGCTCATCTGCGAGGTAGCTCTCGACATCCCGCTCGAGCGGATAGCGGTCGGGTAGCACGCGGCCGAGCGACAGAAACGCCCCCGCCATCCCGAGCCGGGGATCGGCGAGCACGCGGGCGAGCGGGGCAAATCGGCCGAGCGCAAGGCGCGGCGCGCCAACGAGCGCGCTGGCATAGAGGACACGAGCGAGCGCGACGTTCATGAAGAACCGCTCCGGGAGGCTCTCCGCATCGGCGAGCTCCTTGTGTTCGAGATAGCCACTCACGATGCTGGCGTTGTGGGCGCGGTACCAGTTGCGCCCGGTCGGCTTTGCGATGAACTTCATCCACAGCCGGACGGCATCTGACGACGGCTCCCCGGTCAGAGCGCCGGCGAGGGCTACCGATTCGCAGCCATCCCGCAGCAGTCGCTCGTTGATCGCCCGCCACCAGGGACTCCCGGGAGGCGAGCCGTCGAGTGGATTGAGCAAGCCGCGTTCTGCCTGCCAGCGCATGAACGAGAGCGCGGCCCGGCGGAAGGGCAGGTGTCGCGGTGCCCGGCCCGTCGGGCCGTGGTACGTGAGTTCGATCAACGCCAGTCGCGCTTGCGGATCGTCGCGCGCGGCGGCGACCTGCGCCTGGGCCCGGGCGAGTGCGCCTGCGTGGTGGCTCATCCTGCGAAGTCATAGGGCGAACAGGCACCCATGGGTGGCCGCGACTCTATTCAGACACTTGTTGCGACGCGAGATCCCCAATCCTGGCCATCTCGACGCTTAGACCCGGAGGGGCGTCAGCAGGGCTTCTCGCGAGCCGCGGCGACTGCGCAATAGGAAGGCTTGCGGCCACCGTTCGCCTCGAGCACGCCGAACCCGCGCTCGTTGAGCTTGGGGTGACCGGGCTGGTCGACGAAGCGGTGGAAGACGACCACCGGAATATTCTCGATGCGGCGAAACAGCGTGTACATCTTCGCGAGGGCGTCGGCCTGCTGGTCGGCGTTGAAACCGTCATCCTCGGTGGTCGAGGTTCCCGTCTCGGTCACCCAGATCGGCTTGGCGCCGTCGCCGAACTCGTCCATCACCCGCTTGTAGCGAAACAGGTTGACGCGGATGTTGCCGAGGTAGTCCTCCACGTAGCGCCTGTTGGGGTACGCGTGCGCCCCGATCGCGTCGGCCTGCTGGGGTCCTCCGGTCGCGTACGCCCGGCGCAGGAAGCCCTCGTAGGCCATCGCTTCGTATGTGTTGCTTTGATGGGGGGATAGACCGGCGGTGATGACGGGCATGCCGGGCTTCGCCTGGTGGATCACCGAGGCCACGGTCGCGAGCATGTTGCCGTAGGCCTCCGGATCGGGCTCTCCCCCCCAGTAAAGAGCCCAGTTGGGCTCGTTCCAGACCTCGAGCCCAAGCGAATCGGGATAGCGCTGGGCTACGCGAGCGGCGAAGTCGGCGAACTCGTCGTAATGGTCGGGGGAGGGGTGGCCGGCGCGCACGCATTCCCCTGCCTGGGCCCAGCACGGCGCCGCCTGGAGTACCCACAAGGGCTTGATGCCCTGCAGCCGCATCTCGGCGTAGAGGGCGTCGAAGGGGCCCCAGAGGTCGTTGTGTTGCGCGACGGGCTCTACGGCGTCCCAGTAGAGGCCGGTTCGCGCGACGTTTGCCCCTCCGGCGGCCAGGTCATCGAGCTTGTCGCCCTGGACGAGCCAGTCCTCGTTGTAGCCGAACTGCGGATGTGGTCCCGGGAACTCCAGCAACGGCACCATCGGCTCGACGACGTTGTTGCACGGATCGACCTTCCACTCGTTCTTTGCGACGATCATTTTGGCCTTGCCGGCGCACTCGTAGCTGACCTCGCCGGGAAACAGCCCCTTCGCTCGCCACTTGCAGACCATCACCTTGGCGCCGAGCTTCGGCTTGCAGCTCGAGACGCCCTTCGGCGTGAGGCCGGCCTGCTTGAGCTGGGCCTTCACCATCTTCTTGAGCTTGGCGTCGCTGTACTTGGGGTCGTTGTCGGCCTGGGCAGCGCCGGCGGGAATCGCCGCCGCGGCAAGCAGCACCAAGAGGCCGGCCAGCCCGGCTCTCGCCTTGCTCGCTCCCCGCTTGGCTGGGCGCTCGGCTCGCGTCGACAGCTTCCGTCGCATACCTAAGTGATCGGCCGAAAGTTCGCCGCACACCCGCGATCCGCGAGCGGACTGGACAAACGGCCAGGGTCCAGGCGTGGCCGACGACTGGCAGAGGAGCGCTCGGTCCGACCGCGGCTCCCGCTCTGCGTGCGCTAGCTCCCCGCCCGCCGGCTCGGGGCGGCGCGCCGGAACCGGTCTGCCAGCGCCTCCAGGCGCTGACTCAGCTCCGGCGGCTCATCGACCTCGAAGTCGACGTCGAGCATCGCGATCCGGATCGCCAGCCAGCCGAGGTCGTCGTCTGCCGGCCCGGTACCGGCAGGTGTGTTGGTCGATCGGCTCGACGGTGCCTCCGTACAGGGGCGCGCGACCCGCAATCTCGTCGGCGGACACGTGGAGCGTGACGGTCGCCTCGAAGCGGCCGGGCGCACGGGAGATGCTCTGCTCCACGTACGTCGCCGCGTCTTTGACCGGCAGGCCGCGCGGCGCGAAGCGCACCCCGGTGGAGGCCGGCCTGGTCAGGCGGTCGATGCGAAACGTTCGCCAGTCTTCGCGCTTGCGGTCCCAGGCGACGAGGTACCACCGACGTCCGAGGTTGACGAGCGAATGAGGCTCCACCTCACGGCGACTGTCGGTTCCGTCGCGGCTGCGGTACGCGAACCGAACGCACTCGAAGTCTCGGCAGCCCGCCGCGATCACGGTCAGATGCTGCGGGTCGACCGTCGGGCCCGTTGCCGAAGGCGCGGTCGTCGCCGATCCGAGGGCGCGGACGCGCCGGCGAAGGTGTGCCGGCAGGACCTGCTCCAGCTTGACGAGCGCCCTGACGGCGGTCTCCTCGATTCCCGTCACCGACGCGCGGGCGGCGGTGCCGAGGCCCACCGCGATCGCGATCGCTTCGTCGTCGTCGAGCAGCAGCGGCGGCATCGCGGCGCCGGCGGCGAGGCGATAGCCGCCCGCGGGCCCCGTGAGTGACTCGACCGGGTAGCCGAGATCCCGGAGCCGCTCGACGTCGCGCCGGATAGTCCGCTGCGACACGGCGAGCCGGTCGGCGAGCTCGGCGCCTCGCCAATCGCGCCGGCCCTGAAGCAGTGAGAGCAGCTCGAGAAGGCGGCTGGCGGTCTCGGTCACGACAGTTTCACATCGTTCCTCAGATTGAGGACAGATCCTGACCTAAACGGCGATTAGCGTGCGGCGATCCCTGAATCAATCGAAAGGAGCAGAGATGCCCGAGCGTGATGGCTACATCCCCGGGGTGCCCTGCTGGGTGGATACGAGCCAGCCAGATCCCGAAGCCGCGGTCGAGTTCTACGGCGGCCTCTTCGGCTGGGAGTTCGAGAACGTGCTGCCACCGGAGTCGGAGGGCAGCTACTTCATCGCCAGGATCGGGGGCGGCGACGCAGCCGCGGTCGGATCGATCCCCGAGGCCCTCCCGCAGGTGGCGACGTGGAACACCTATGTCTGGGTCGAGAGCGCCGACGAGACCGCCGCGAAGGCCGCCGACGCCGGCGGGCGCGTCGTGATGGAGCCGTTCGACGTCATGGACTCGGGCCGCATGGCGGTCTTCACCGATCCCGAGGGGGCGATGATCAGCGCCTGGCAGGCGAAGGAGCACAAGGGGGCGACGGTCGTAAACGAGCACGGCTCCTTGAACTTCAACGACCTCAACACGCGCGACGTGGAGGCTGCGAAGTCCTTCTACGGCTCCGTGTTCGGCTGGACCACGATCGACGTGGGCGGCGGCGTGGAGATGTGGGCGTTGCCGGGTTACGGCGACCACCTCGAGCGCGACAACCCCGGGATGCGGGAGAACATGGCGCAGATGGGCGCGCCCGAGGGCTTCGAGGACGTCGTCGCCAGCCTCAATCCGATCCCGGGAGACCAGCCCGACACCCCCGCGCATTGGGGCGTGACCTTCGGGGTCGACGACGCCGACGCGATTGCGGCCAAGGCGACCGAGCTCGGCGGCGAGGTGGTCGTCCCACCCTTCGACGCACCCTGGACCCGGATGACGATCATCAAGGACCAGCAGGGCGCGACGCTCACCGCGAGCAAGTTCGTTCCCGATAACAAGGACCTCGACAGCCAGGCGGACGCAGGGGCCGGCGCCGCTTGACGGACGGCGGGCCCGGCTGAGTTCGTCGCAGGCGATGAGTTCAGCCGGCCCCCGCGGTCTACCTGATTGACGTCCCCCAACTCGCCGTTACGAGGTGCCGATGAACGACCGACGGAGCCCGGCCATCCTGGCCGATGGGCTGGTGAAGCACTACAAGGAAAGCGACGGAACCGTCGAGGCCGTGCGCGGCGTCGACCTGGAAGTCCACCGCGGCGAGGTCTTCGGCTTCCTGGGCCCCAACGGGGCCGGCAAGTCGACGACGGTCCGGATGCTCACGACGCTGCTGACGATCACGTCCGGCCGCGCCGAGGTGGCGGGCGCCGACGTCGCCGGAGAGCCCGACGAGGTCCGGCGCAAGATCGGCGTCGCGCTCCAGGAGGCCGGGCTCGACCCGCGCCAGACCGGTCGCGAGCTCCTGATCATGCACGGGGAGCTGTTCGGGCTCGGCAAGTCCGAGGCGATCGAGAAGGCGCAGCAGCTGTTGGCGCTCGTCGAGCTCGGTGACGCGGCCGACCGGGTGATCAAGGGCTACTCGGGCGGCATGGAGCGCCGCCTCGACCTCGCCGCTTCGCTCGTGCACGAGCCGGAGGTCCTCTTCCTCGACGAGCCCACCACCGGCCTCGACCCGGCGAGCCGGCTGACCGTCTGGGCAGAGCTTCGCCGGATCAACGGGCGCGGGACGACGGTGTTCCTCACGACCCAATACCTCGAGGAGGCCGACCAGCTCTGCGACCGCTCGCGATCATCGACGACGGCGTGATCGTTCGCGAGGGGACGCCCGCGGCGCTCAAGGCAGATCTCCGCGCGCGTCGCGGGGGCGCCGAGGAGCCGACGCTCGACGATGTCTTTCTCGACGCAACGGGGCGCACTCGCGAACGAGCCGCCGGCGAGGTCCAGGAGGTGGCGGCATGAGCGCCACGATCGTTCTCGGGCAGGCGCGCGATCCGCGAAGCGATTCGGACGCCCGACATGCTGCTGATGACGATGTTCATCCCGATCTTCTTCCTGGTCGTCAACACCGGCCAGGCCGCGGAGATCTTTCCGTCGGCATCGACCGAGTTCCTGGCGGGGCAGGGATACGGTGCGTTCCAGCTTCCGATCACGCTGTTGCTCGCGGCCTCGTTCGGCGCGGCGGCGCTGTTCCTCGTCGAGGAGATCGAGGGCGGCTACTTCGACAAGCTGCGGGCGATCCCGGTACCGCGGTACTCGATCGTTCTCGGCCGCCTCGTCGCCGAGGGCGCCAAGACGCTCCTCCTCGCCTCGGTGATCGTGCTGATCGCGATGCCGTTCGGGATCACGATCGCGAGCGGCCCGCCGGCTTCGTCCTGCTCGATCGCGCTCACCGCCCTGTGGGGCATCGTCTACACGGGCTTCATGCAGCTGATCGCACTCAAGACGCGCAGCGCCGCGGCCACGAACTCGGGGGGCTGATCTTCTTCCCGCTCCTGTTCCTGACGCCCAACTTCGTCCCGCGCGAGATGCTGACGGAGCCGATGGAGGTCGCCGCAACGCTCAACCCGGTGACCTACCTGATGGAGGCTCTGCGCTCGCTGATCCTCTACGACCTCGACTGGGGCGAGATCCTGCCCGGTTTCGCTGTCGTCGCCGTGCTCGGCGTGGTGATGCTGGCGCTCAACGTCCGGATGATCCGGACCTACGACTAGGCACCTGCCTCGACCGCCTGCTTGATCCGGCTCGTCGCGCCCATCGCGGATATGACGACCGACACCGCGGTGATCTACACGGTGAACCGGAAGCGTCGTGCGCGTGGACCCATAAATGGATCCCGACGAGGCTCTCGAAGCAGTCGGATTGGCGGAGCGGCTCGCGGCGCCGGGTTGTTTGGCAGACCGCGCAACGGGGATCACAAACCCACCCCATTGAGAAAGGACTCGAGATGTCGATCGTCACCATTCTTCTGATCATCCTGCTGATCCTCGTGATTCTGTACTTCGCGCGCCGCGTCATCTGAGCGCGCCTAGTACGAGCGAAACAGGGAGGTAGACCTCATGGACACGATCGAAGTCGTCGTCCTCGTAGCAGCGGCCATCGCAATCATCGCGCTGGCGATGCTCTTCTTCGGCGCCGCGCGGCGGAGAAGAGGGCCGAGCGCGAGAGGCTCACGACCGAGGCCGCCGGGCATCGCCAGGAGGCCGACGCCCACGCCGCCAAGGCACAGGAGCTCTCGCCGCGCGCGGAGGAGCTGCAAACCGAGGCAGAGCGCGAATCCGCTCTTGCCGCGCAGCATGCCGAGGCCGCGGAGGCGCGCCGCGCCGAAGCCGAGGAGGCGGCCGCTCGAGCGCAGCGCGAGGGAGAAGCGGCTGCGCGGCACGATGAGGAAGCCGCCGCGCGCGAGCGAGACCTCGGCTAGGCGCTCAGCGAATCTCGCGCTCGGGCAGGGCGATGTCGGCCGTGCGCACGCGAGTCGGGCTCGATGACGACGCGGAAACGCGGCGCCTCCTCGGGCGTCGTCCACTGATAACGGCCACCGAGGTAGGCGCGCGAGAGCTCGTCGATGTGCTCGTAGTCCTTGTCGGGCTCGATCTCGACGGCGCGGCCGTCGATGCCGACGTGGCGCAGGATGTTGGCGGTGTCGATGACGACCAGCGAGACGCGTGGGTCGCGGCGCAGGTTTTCGAGCCAGCGCCCCTCGGCGGCGTTGACGGTGACGCGATCGCCGTCGCGGCCGCACCAGACGACGACGCTGTACGGGCTGCCGTCCTCGCGAAGCGTCGTCAGAGCGCATGGGTAGGGCCCATCGAGCAGCTCCTCGATCAGCTTCTGGTCGGCCATCGCGCTAAGTCTGCTCGAAGTAGCGCATCAGCTCGAAGGCGCCGACCGTCTCGAGCTCACCTCCGCCGCCGTGGAATGCGCGCCACTCCCAATCGCGGCTGCCGAGCCAGTACTCGACTACTCCCGGCCCCAGCATCTCGGCGAGCCGGCCGTCGGCGCGCAGCGCCGCGGCCGCGTCCCGGAGGTTGCCGGGGAGCCTCGGCGCGGCTTCGGGCGGCAGCCCCCAGGCCATCCCCTCGTACTGCGGCGGCGGCTCGAGACCGTCCTCGAGACCGACCATGCCGCCGGCGAGGATCGCCGCGATCGTCAGATAGATGTTGCAGTCGCCAGACGGGACGCGATGCTCGATACGGCTCGACTTCGGCTCGCCCGTGGCGGTCCGCACGGCGACCGACTTGTTGTCCTCGCCCCACGTGACGGTGGTCGGCGGCCCGGTGATCTCGACGAGCCGCCGGTACGAGTTCACGTTCGGCGTGAAGAAGGACATCGCTCCGGGCAACGTTGCCAGCAGCCCGGCGACGAAGCGCCGCAGCTCCTCGGAGTGCACCCCGTCCGCGCCGCGCGCGAATGCGTTCTCGCCTCCGCTCTGGAGCGAGAGGTTCACGTGGGTCCCGCCGCCGAGGTGCGGGTCGATCCCGTAGGCCATGAAGGTCACGCTGCGACCCTCCTCCTCGGCCACCTCGCGCAGCGCCAGCTTCGTCCGCGTCACCCGGTCGGCCGTCTCCACCGGGCCGGCGGGCGCGAGGTTGATCTCGACCTGTCCCGGCGCCGTCTCGCTCGACCAGTAGTCCCACTCGATCCCGAGCTCGTCGAGCCGCCTCATCACGGCGTCCATGAACGCGGTCAGGTCGGGCGAGCGCGTCATCAGGTAGGTGATGCGCCCCGGGCCGCCCAGCGGCGTGAGCTCGCGGTAGCCCTGCGCGCGAGCCTGCTGGATCGGCTGCTCGAACACCATGAACTCGAGCTCGGGTCCGACGGCCGCCTCGTATCCGACGTCGCCCAGCCTGCCCGACAAGCGCTTCAGGAGCCCGCGGTAGCAGGCCGGCACCGGCTCGCCGTCCATGTCGGTGAAGTCGCCGATCACCGACGCCCATCCCTCGCGCACCGGGTCGGCGGTCAGCGTCGAAGGGTCAGGGACGAGCCTGATGTCGGACACCTCGCCGCGCCAGCCGCCCCAGTCCCACCCGACCGCGACCTCGCCCGAAGGAGTCGACGCCGAAGGCGGTGTCGGCCATCACGGAGCCCGCGTCGAGCGACGAGAGGAACTTCCGCGGCGCGAGGTACTTTCCGAGGATCAGCCCGTCGTGGTTGGTGCCGAGCAGCCGCACGGTGGTGATGCCGTTATCGACGAGCCAGGCCTCGAGCGCGCCGCGGTCACTCATCGCCGTCGGAGGCAGCGTCGGCGAGCGCGAAGCAGGCGCCCGTGAGCACGGAGAGCTCGGCGAACGTCCCGCGGATGAAGACCTTGCCCTCGAACGCGGCGTCGATCAGGGCAGCGCGGCCGCTGAGCACCTCGAGCAGGGCCTCGGGGGAGCCGTGGATCTCGTACGCGCGGCCGTCACCGCGCGAGCCGCTCCTCGCCGCTGTCGAGGTCGACGACCCTCAGAGCGCTCGGCGCCCCCGGCATCTCGTTCAGCACCGACCAGTACCGATCCGCGGCGTCGTGCCAGCCCGCTGTCGAGTCAGACAGGATCACGCGCCAATTCTCGGGCCTGTTCGATCCCCGCGTCGCGCCGTGGGCGAGGATGGGATAGTCGCCCCATGGTCTACTGGCTCCAGGAGGCCGGGCCGCGCGCGCCGACACGGCCGCTCGAGCGGCGAGACGAGCGCCGACGTAGTGATCGTCGGCGGCGGCTACGCGGGCCTCTGGACGGCTTGGGCGATCCACGAGCAGGCTCCCGACGCGCGCGTCGTCGTGCTCGAAGCGCGTGCCTGCGGCGAGGGTCCGAGCGGGCGCAACGGCGGGTTCGTCAACTCCTTCTGGCACCGGCTCGGTCACCTCGCGGAGCAATTCGGGGACGCCGCCGCGCTCGAGGTCTGCCGCGAGGCGTCGCGGTCCGTGGACGCGATCGGCAGGTGGGCCGACGAGCGGGGGCTCGACGTCTGGTTTCGGCGCGGCGGCCACCTCAAGGTCGCGGCCAATCCCGCCCAGGAGGGCGCATGGCTGCCGGAGGCCGATGCGTGCGCGAGGCTCGGCGAGGCCGAGCAGTACCGAAGCCTTGATGCCGAGGAGGTCGCGGCGCGCTGCCCTCGCCGCGGCTCGGCGGCGGGGCGCTCAACCCCGGCGGCGCCACGGTCCAGCCGGCGCGCCTCGCCCTCGGCCTGCGCGACGCGCTCCTCGAGGCGGGTGTCGAGCTGCACGAGCACTCGCGGTCGCGGCGCATCGCCGCCCGCGCCGACGGCGTCGTCGTCGAGACCGACGCCGGACGGGTGCGCGCTCCGCACGCGGTCGTCGCGATCAATGCTGCCGCGGCGGGTTTCGGGCCGCTGCGCAGCGCCCTCGCCGTCACCTCGTCGCACATGCTGATCACCGAGCCCGTCCCCGACGTGCTCGAGGAGATCGGGTGGACCGGGGGCGAGTCGATCTCGACCGGCGGGGATCTATCTGCACTATTTCCGCACGACACCGGACGGGCGCATCGCGTTCGGCTGGGGGGAGGGCGGGTCGCCTACGGCGCGCGTCTCGGAGGCCGGATAACCGACGACGCCGAGATCGCGCGGCGCGTGCACGCCGACCTGCTGACCTACTTCCCCGCGCTGCGCGGCCGCCGCGTCGCGGGCGCGTGGGGCGGCCCGATCGACGTCTCGCCGATCCACCTCCCCGAGATCGGGACGCTGGCCGATGGGCGCGTCCATTATGTGCACGGTTTCACCGGCAACGGCGTCGGGCCGACCCACCTCGCGGGGAGGGTCCTCGCATCCCTGGCCCTCGATCAGCCGCGATGCGCTCACCCGCCTCGCGCTCGTCGAGCCCGCGCCATGTGCAGGTGCCGCCGGAGCCGCTTCGCTACCTCGGCGGGACGCTGGTGCGGGCCGCGCTGGCTCGCAAGGAGCGGCGCGAGGATGCCGGGCTGGAGGTCGACGCCGCTCACCAGGGCGGTCGTCGATCTCCCCGGTCGGCTCGGCATCCATGTTGGCCGCTAAAAGAAGAAACAGCGTTCCGATATTATCGCCCGATGCCGACCGCCGAGCCGCCGCTCGCGGGATTCCGGGTCCTCGACCTGACGCGGATCCTCTCCGGCCCATACGCCTCGATGCTGCTCGCGGACCTCGGCGCCGAGGTCGTGAAGGTCGAGCGCCCCGGCGTCGGCGACGACACCCGCTCCTGGGGCCCGCCCTTCCTCGACGGGATGAGCACCTACTTCGCGGCGATCAACCGCGGCAAGCGCAGCGTCGCGATCGACCTCCAGCACGACCGCGGGCGCGACCTGCTGCACGACCTCGCGAGCGAGGTCGACGTGGTGATCGAGAACTACAGGCCCGGCGTCACCGAGCAGGCTGGGCATCGACTACGCCTCGCTCGCTGAACGAAACCCGAGGCTGATCTACGCGTCGATCACGGGGTTCGGGTCCCACGGGCCGAAGGCGTCCGAGGCCGGGACCGAGGTGATCGTCGAGGCCGAGACCGGGCTGATGGCGATGATGGGAACGCCGGACGGCCCGCCGGTGCGATTCGGGGTCGCGATGGTGGACATCGCGACCGGGATGGCGCTGGTCAGCGGCGTGCTCGCGGCGGCGCTCGAGCGATCGCGCACGCAGCGCGGCCGGCGGCTCGAGTTCCCGCTCTATGCGACGGCGTTCAGCTGCCTGGCGACGGTGATCGCGTCCGCGAGCGTCGACGCCTCGAGCCAGGGCGGGCGCTGGGGGAGCGGCCACCCCTCGATCGTCCCGTACTCGGCGTTCCAGGCCGGCGACGGGTTCGTCGTCCTCGGCGCCATCAACGAGCTGATGTGGCAGCGGCTCTGCGACACGTTCGGCCTCGACGAGCTTCGAGCCGACCCGCGGGCGGCCTCCAACGAGGAGCGGGTCCACAACCGCGCCCTCGTGGAGGAGGCGATCGCCGCCGTGATCGCGCCGCTGCGAACCGCCGAGGTGACGGAGCGTCTGAGCCGCGCCGGCGTGCTCGTGGCCCCGGTCAGGGATGCGGCAGCCGCCGTCGAGGACCCGCAGGTCGGCGTCCTCGGCCTGATGGACGAGATCGACGACGTGCGTTTCGCGCGCACTCCGCTGAGCCAGTTCAACCCGGGCGCGCTCGCTCCGGCGCAGCGGCTCGGCGAGGACTCCACCGCCGTGCTCGCCGAATATCTGTCTCTTGACCCCGCCGACCTCGAAGACCTGGTCGAGGCCGGGATCATCGAGACCGCGGAAACGAGCCCCGCGGCGGTGCCGGCGGCGCCGGGAGCCGCGCAGGCCGCGAGCACGTAGGCGCCGGCAGGGCGATCGGGCGATGGGACGCGATGGGCAATCGGTTGTCGAGAAGGTCCGTGCGGTGCTCGACTGCTACATCCGCGACGGCGTCTACTCGCTGAGCTTCGCCGCCTTGCTCGACGCCACCGGGATGAGCCGCGCCAGTCTTCACCGCACGCTCGCCGAGATGACCGAGAACGGCTTCCTCGTCCAGGCGGGGGAGCGGGAGGAGTACGGGCTCGGCCCCTTCCTGCGCTCCGCGGCAGCGTTGGCGTCCGCGGTCTCGAGCCTCCACGACATCGCCCGCCCGCACATGGAGCAGCTGCGCGACGAGTGCCGCGAGACGGTCGTGCTCGCGGAGCTTCACGGCGCTCACGTCGTGCCGATGCTGCGCTCCGACGGCCTCTACGAGATGCGGATGAACCAGGAGGTCGGCAAGCGCTACGCGGCGCACGCCGGCGCGACCGGGAAGGTGCTGCTCGCGCATCTGCCCGAGCCCGAGCTCGAGGCGCTGCTCGCGGATTTCGAGCTCGAGAGCCTCACCGACGCCACGATCACCGATCCCGAGAAGCTGCGCGGCGACCTGCGCCGCATCGCTGAGGCGGGGGTGGAGGTGACCATGGGGGAGCGCGTCCCCGAGGCGGTCGCGATCTCGGCCCCGGTGTTCGGCGCCGACGGGCGCGCCGTCGCCGCGCTGACGATCAGCGGCGTCGCGTCACGCTACGAGCCGGCGCGCATCGAGGAGGATTCCAAGGCCGTGCGCAGATATGCCGAGGCGATATCCGCCGACCTCGGGGGCGAGCCTACGGAGCCGTCCGGGAGAGGCGCTCCGCGCGCCGCTGCTGCCAGACGGTGAAGAGCATCGCGATCAGGGTTCCCGCGAAAAGCATCGTCGCGAGGACGTTCACCTCGACGGGGATCCCGCGCTGGGCCGCGCCGAAGATGTAGAGCGGGAACGTCACCGTCGTCCCCGAGTTGAAGTTCGAGATCACGAAGTCGTCGATCGAGAGCATGAAGGCGAGCAGCGCGGCGGCGACGATCGCCGGTGCCAGTAGCGGGAGAGTGACGGTGCGGAAGGTCGCCAGTGGGCCCGCACCGAGGTCCGCCGCCGCGTCCTCGACGCTGCGGTCGAAGCCGATCAGCCGCGAGCGGACGACGATGACCACGAAGCTGATCGAGAACATGACGTGGGCGACGAGCAGCGTCTCGAACCCGCGCGCGAACCCGACGTAGACGAACATCGAGAGCAGCGCCGCGCCGATCACGACCTCCGGCGTGGCCATCGGGACGACGATCAGCAGGTTCGCTGCGCGGCGGCCCGAAGAAAGCGGTGGCGGACGAGCGCCAGCGCCATCAGGGTCCCGATCGCGGTCGCGATCACGGTCGACACCGCCGCCAGCTCGAGGCTGGTGACCAGGGCGTCGGTGAGGTCCGACTGGGCGAACGGGTCCTTCCAGTAGTCGAGCGTGAAGCCCTCCCACGAGAGGTTGAAATTCCCCTGCGGGTCGTTGAACGAGAACACCGCGATCACCGCGATCGGGATCAGCATGTAGGCGACCGCGAGCCCGGCGTAGATCACGACCGCGTTGCGGCGCAGCCACCCGATCGGCCCGCGCGTCCCGGGCTCGCGCGACGGCAACGACCGCTGACCCGCTCACGGCGTCGCGGTCTCGTCGTCGCCCATCAGTGCCCCCGAGCCGGCGAAGCGGACGTAGATCACGACCACCGCCAGCAGGAGAGCCATGAGGATGAACGACAGCGCCGAGGCGGTGGGATAGTCGGCGAGCTGCAGGTACTGGCCCTGGATCGCGTTTCCGATCATCGCCTGGTTGGGCCCGCCGAGGAAGAAGGCGTTGACGTAGTCGCCGACGGCGGGGATGAACGTGAGCAGGACCCCGGCGACGATCCCCGGCGCCGAGAGCGGCAGCGTCACGCGCCAGAACGCCGCACGCGACGACGCGTAGAGGTCCTTCGCGGCCTCGATCAGGCGCCGGTCGAGGCGCTCGAGGCTGGCGTAGATCGGCAGGATCATGAACGGCAGGAAGTTGTAGGTCAGCCCGGCGATCACCGAGGCCGGCGTGTCGAGCACGCGCCCGCTCGTCGCCGAGGACTCCGATCGCGCGCAGCGAGTCGACGACCGGGCTCTCGTCGAAGAGGATCGTCTGCCATGCGAGGGTGCGGATCAGGTACGTCGTGAAGAACGGCGCGATCACCGCGAAGAGCAGGACGTACTTGAAGCGCCCGGCGCGGAACGCGATCGCGTAGGCGAGCGGATAGGCGATCACCAGCGCGAGCGCGGTCGCGGCGCCGCCGTAGACGAACGAGCGCACGAACTGCTCGCGGTAGTCCGAGATCGCGTCGGTGAAGTTCGAGAACTGCCACGCGAAGCGGAACCCGTCCTCGAGCGACCCCGTCTCGAGCGAGATCACGCCCATGAAGTACATGGGCACGACGAAGAAGACGACGAGCCACAGCAGGCCCGGGCCGAGCAGGCCGAGCAGTGAGAGCCGGCGGGTCACGGCCGGGCTCCCCGCACCGGCCGCGACCCGCCTCGTTGGTCGATCCCCGCAGCTCAGCCCGAGACCAGCTGCGCCCAGGCCTCTTCGATCTGATCCTCGTCGACGTCCTCGAGCGACGGCTGGGTCGAGCAATCGGCGGTGAACTCCTCGGTCGGGAAGATCAGCTCGTTGCTGGCGAGCTCGTCCTCGCCCTGCTGCTCGTAGACCTCCTGGACGCCCTCCACCGGGGTCGTGTACTGGACGTAGGCCGCGATCTGGGCTGCGTTCTCGGGCTCGTAGACGTAGTTCATGAACTCGTACGCCGCGCCGGGGTTCTCGGCGCCGACCGGGATGATCATGTCGTCCGACCACAGGATGCAGCCCTCGTCGGGCATTCTGAACTCGATCGCCGGGTCGTCGAGCGCGAGCTGGACCGCGTCGCCCGACCATCCGATCGCCGCCACGCTGTCGCCACGCGGCAGATCGACGATGTAGTCGTTGCCGGTGACGTCGCGGAACTGCCCCGAGTCGACCGCGTCCTGGACCTTCTGGACGTACTCCAGCCACTGCTCCGTCGTCGCCTCGGCGGGGTCGATCCCGTCGGCCTTCATGAACAGCGGCACCGTGTCGCGAAGCTCGGCGAGCACCGTGACCTTGCCCTTGTATTTCGGGTCGAAGAGGTCGTTGACGGAGGTGATGTCCGGCGCCTCGTCGGCGTTGACGATCAGGCCCGTCATCCCGCTCGCCCACGGCACCGTGAACTCGCGGTCGGGGTCGAAGTCGGGGCTCTGCAGGCTGGGGAGGAGGTTCTCCTCGACGTTGGGGATCGCGTCCTTGTCGAGCGCCTGCACGTAGCCGAGGTCCGCGTAGCGCTTCGCCATCCAGTCGGTCGCGATGATGATGTCGCGCCCGCCCGACTCGCCGTTCTCGAGGTCGGGCCGCAGCTTGGCGAAGAAGGACTCGTTGGAGTTGATGTCCTCGAGGTAGTCGACGCTGATCCCGGTCTCCTCCTCGAACTCCGCCAGCGTGCCGCCGGGGCCATCGACGCCGCCCTCGCCCTTGTCTATGTAGAGCGGCCCGGTGGACATCGTGAACTCGCCCTCGGCGGGGCCGGCCTCGGCGACCTCGAGCTCCTCGCTGCCCTCGTCGTCCGCCCTCGAGCTCGTCGCCGCACGCCGCGAGGGCCAGCGCGGCCGCGAGCGCCAGCGATTCCGACGCCGACTCGGCCGATCGCCCCGCGTCCCGAAAGCTGCCTTCGCTCGCTCATCCCGGTAAACCCCTCTCGTCCGCTCTCCGACCCGGCGCCAACAATATCGAACCTGAGTTCCGGTGTTCTTGTGAGGGCACCGCGATGAGTTGGCGGGTGGAGGCCGGTCTCTAATCTCGGACCATGGCTTCGGCGATCAAGCTCCGGGGCCTCGTCAAGCGCTTCGGGCCGATCACGGCCGTCGACGGCCTCGACCTCGAGGTCCCGTTCGGCAAGTGCATCGGCCTGCTCGGCCCCAACGGCGCCGGGAAGTCGACGACGATGAAGGCGCTCACCGCCCAGGTCATCCCCGACGAGGGCGAGCTCGAGGTGCTCGGCTTCCGCCTCCCCGACGACTCGAAGCAGGCTCGCGCCGAGATGGGCGTCGTGCCGCAGCTCGACAACCTCGACGTCTCGCTGACCGTCGAGCAGAACCTGATCGTCTTCGCGCACCTCTACCGGGTTCCGGCGGCGGCGCGCAGGGACGCGATCGAGCGCGCGCTCGATCTCGCCAACCTCACGCAGCGCCGCCACGAGAAGGTCGACCGGCTCAGCGGCGGGATGCGGCGCCGGCTGCTGATCGTGCGCGCCCTGATCCACCAGCCGCGCCTCGTCCTGCTCGACGAGCCGACCGTCGGCCTCGACCCGCAGGTGCGCCAGCAGCTCTGGGCGCTGATCGACAGCCTGCGCTCGGAGGGCGTCTCGATCCTGATGAGCACGCACTACATCGAGGAGGCCGAGCGCCTCTGCGACGAGGTGACGATCATGTCGCACGGCAAGGCGGTCGCGGTCGGGGCGCCCGAGCGAGCTGATCGCCGAGCACGCCGGCCCCGAGGCGATCGAGGTCTACGGCCCGCCCGCCCGCCTCACCGAGGTCGAGGGGATCGCCAGGGCCCGCGGCTGGAGCACCCGCCGCACGGGGACCTCCGTCTCGATCCTCCATGCCAACGGCGACCACGCCGACCTCGACGGCGAGCGCCGCGTGCACCAACCTCGAGGACGTCTTCGTGCTGCTGACCGGCGAGGAGATCACCTGATGGCCGCCGCAGCCGCCTCGCGCCCCCTGCGACGGCTCGAGCCCGCCGCGCTGCGCGGCGT
Organism: uncultured Thermoleophilia bacterium; assembly: GCA_963838145.1. GTDB lineage: Bacteria > Actinomycetota > Thermoleophilia > Solirubrobacterales > 70-9 > DASPWW01. The sequence continues at coordinate 306,247 of CAWIPX010000003.1, read as the reverse complement.
GATGGTGCGGGAGATCGTCAACTTCTCCTCGTTCTGGCGCTCGTCGACCTTCTCGTCGACCGTCGACCCGACGATCTACATGCTCGCCTTCGGCCTCGGGCTGGGCTCGTTCCTCAACGTCATCGGCGGCTACGACTACATCGACTTCGTCGGCACCGGGATCGTTGCGACCACCGTTCTGTTCGCGGGCGCCTTCCCGGCGATGTACTCGACCTTCGTCAAGTACGAGTTCCAGCACACCTACGACGCGATCCTCGCCGCTCCGGTCGACACCGAGGAGCTCGTCACCGGGGAGGCGCTGTGGATCGCGGCGCGGGTCGGCGTCTACGGGTGCGTCCCGCTGCTGATCGCGATGATCTTCGGCCTCGACCCGAGCTGGGGGATGCTGCTCGTCCCCGCGATCGCCGCTCTATCCGGCTTCGGCTGGGCCTGCTTCGGCATCTTCATCGCCGGCAAGTCGAACTCGATCGAGAGCTTCTCCTACTGGCAGAGCGGCCTGCTGACCCCGATGTTCCTCGTCGCCGGCACCTTCTTCCCGCTCACCACGCTGCCCGAATGGGCACAGGTGGTCGGCAACCTCAACCCGCTTTATCACTGCGTCGAGCTCGTCCGCGACGCGGTCTTCGGGTTCGAGGGCTGGGCCGACCTCGGGCACGTCGCGTTCCTGGTCGGGTTCGGGCTCGTCTCGTGGCGCCTCGCGATCAAGTTCATGGAACGCAAGCTCATCCTCTAGTCAGGATGTCGAGCGCCGATGGACGGCCCGCTTCAACCCGTCCAGCGCCTCGAAGAGCCAGCGGCGAAAGAAGCGCCGCCCGGCCACGGCGTCGAACACCCGATCGCGGCGACGCAGCGGCTCCATGCCGAACTCCGCATCGAGAAAGGTTCCGCCACGGGCCTCCGTGAGCTTCCAGTGAACGAACATCCCGCTGATCGTGCAATGCATGCGTATCTCGCGGAACTCCTCCATGTCGTCGATGAGGAAGTGGGCCTCGTCGCGCCCGAGCATCGGCTGGCGGGACACCTGGACGAACTCGTCTCCCTGATCGAAGCGCTCCCCCTGGACCTCGAACACGCGGGGAAGCCATTCGGAGTAGCGACGCGGGTCGCCGACCAGGTCCCAAACAACCGGGACGGGTGCTTCGCACCAGCATCTGCTCGCGGACCGCGGACATCAGCGCCTGACACCCTAGATGGCGCCGGTTTGAGCGAGCTCCCCATCATCCGCTGATGCCAACGCCCGCCTCCGTGCAGCGGACCTACTACCTGCTGATGCTGGGGAACACGCTCGCGGCGTCGTTCATCTGGGGCATCAACACGATCTTCCTGCTCGACGCGGGCCTCTCCAACTTCGAGGCCTTCGCGGCCAACGCCTTCTTCACCGCCGGCATGGTCCTCTTCGAGGTCCCGACCGGGATCGTCGCCGACACCGTCGGGCGGCGCGCTTCCTACCTGCTCGGCACGGTCACGCTGACCGTCAGCACGTTGTTGTACGTGCTCCTGTGGCAGATCGAGGCGCCCGTTCTGGGAGTGGGCCGGGGTCTCGATGCTGCTCGGCCTCGGGTTCACGTTCTTCTCCGGTGCGGTCGAGGCCTGGCTCGTCGACGCCCTCACCGCGACGGGGTTCGACGGCGATCTCGAGACCGTCTTCGGCCGCGGCCAGATCGTGAGCGGAGCGGCGATGCTCGGCGGGTCGGTCGCCGGCGGCTACATCGCCCAGGTCACCAGCCTCGGTGTGCCCTTCGTCCTTCGTGCGGTGGTGCTCGCGATCATGTTCGTCGTCGCGTTCGCGCTCATGCGCGACATCGGGTTCACGCCAAAGCGTGGGGGCCGGGTGACGACCGAGATGCGCGAGATCGCGTCGGCGTCGATCCAGTACGGCTGGCGGGTCCCGGCGGTCAAGTGGATCATGGTCTCGTCGATCTTCACCGGCGGCGTCGGGATCTACGTCTTCTACGCGCTGCAGCCGTACCTGCTCGAGCTCGTCGGCGACCCCGGCGCGTACGGGATTGCCGGGCTGGTGGCCGCGATCGTCGCCGGCGCCCAGATCGTCGGCGGGATCGCGGCGCCCTGGATAAGGCGCATGCTTCCATCGCCGCACGACCGCGCTGCTGATGTCGACCGTCGTGGCGACGCTGACCCTCGCTCTCATGGGTGTGTTCGAGAGCTTCTGGGCGGTCCTCGGCCTCGTCGTCGTGTGGGCGCTGCTGTTCGCGGCCGAGAGGCCGATCCGCCAGACGTATCTCAACGGCCTCATCCCGTCCCGGCAGCGGGCGACGATCCTCTCCTTCGACTCCCTGTTGAGCTCGAGCGGGGGCGTCGTGGCCCAGCCGGCGCTGGGACGCGCCGCCGACGTCTGGGGCTACGGGGCGTCCTACGTTCTCTCGGCCGGGATCTCCGCGTTCGCGCTGCCGTTCATCCTCTTTTCGCGTCGGCAGAACGAGCGCGCGGACATCGCCGAGGGCATGGACGCGGTCAAGGGCTAGACGCCGATCTCCATCCTGACCTCATGGGTAGTACACAGGAGGCTTCCGACCCGCCCGAAACGGCCCCCTCCGGCGCCCAAACGCCCCTTCGGCGGCCCGCGATCGGCTTCGTGTGAGATGCATCACAGCACGGCACGGGGCAAATATGCGATCATGTGTTCGCGCGACTCCCCCCGCGCCAGTGTGTTGGCGAATCGTAAGCGATACGTCAACCCCGCTTGCAATCCTCCCGGAATCGCCGCTATACTTTCTGAAGTATTAGGGCACGGGTTTGGGACTGCGGCCTAGCGGTATGGGCACAGGCAGGCAGGGACGACCAGGACTTAGTTAGGAAGGAGCACGATGCCTCGCACGAGAGGCGCTGCCACAGAGCGCAGCGACACACGCCGCCACCGCGGCGACCACGACAACCAGACGAAGAAGAGCACCGCCGGAGAGCGCCGGGCGGCCGCGCATGCGACCGCCGAGGCGACGACGGACAGCCTTCAGCTGTTCATCAACCAGGCGATGAAGTACCCGCTGCTGACCGCCGCCGAGGAGGTCGAGCTGGCGCAGGCGATCGAGCGCGGCGATCTCGCCGCCAAGGAGCGCCTGATCAACTCGAACCTGCGTCTCGTGATCAAGTTCGCGCGCCGCTACCAGGGCCACGGGCTCGATCTCGGAGACCTGGTCCAGGAGGCGATGCTCGGGCTGATCCGGGCCGCCGAGAAGTTCGACTGGCGCCGCGGCTACAAGTTCTCGACCTACGCCGTGCTGTGGATCAAGCAGTCGATCCAGCGCGGGCTCGACAACACCGGCCGACAGGTGCGGATCCCCGCCCACATCGCCCAGCGCGAGCGGACGGTCAACCGCATCACCGGTGAGCTCAGCGCGCGGCTCGACCGCGTCCCCACGGACGAGGAGGTCGCCAAGGAGTCGAAGCTGCCGCTGCACGAGGTCATGGCGATTCGCGACCTGACCCGTGTCTCGGCGAGCCTCGACTCCCCGGTCGGCGAGGGAGATACCACGCTCGGCGAGCTCCACGCGGAGAGCACCATCGACCTCGAGGACGAGGTGCTCGAGCGCGAGCAGGAGCAGGCCGTGGGCGAGGCGCTATCGAGGCTGCCCGAGAAGGAGCGGCGCATCATCAGCGCGCGCTTCGGCACCGGTGGCCGTCCCGAGCGCTCCCTGCGCGACGCCGCCCGCGAGGTCGGCGTGACGCAGGAGCAGGCGCGCCAGCTCGAGGCCCGGGCGCTGGAGCTTCTGTCCGCCGACGGCGGGCTCGAGGCCTGGCGCAAGGCCGCCTAGCACCGGGGACTCGCCGATGGCGAAAACCTGGGTGCTCGACACCGACACCAAGGGCACCGGGGCCGAGATGGTGCCGCTCGAAAGCGCTCTCGCGCGAAAGCGCGGGGCGCCGCAGGGCGAGCGCATCTCGGTCGTCCGGCCCAAGCGCCGTGACGCCGAGCCGGCTCCCGAGGCGCCGTCCCGGCCCCGCCGCCCGGCGCGGTTCAAGGTCGTCGACGTTCTCAGCCGCAGCGTGCTCGCTGAGGACGTGGGCACGCGTGAGACCGTTGACCTCCTCGAGGGCGTCCGCAGCTCCGTCGACGTCCGGATCTACGTGCGCGACCCCGAATCCGATGGCTGGCGGCCCCTGACGCTTCGCGAGACGAGGCTGTTGTGGGGGTTCAGGACGCGGGCGGCGAGCTCGACCCGGCTGGCTAGCCAGCACCGGCGCCCGCAGGCCGGGCCGTTGTGTATCGTGCCCCAATCCGGTCAGGACGACTCGGGTGGGGACGAGGAGGAGTGTGGGTACCAGGGTTTGCACGAGGATTGCGGCGGTCGGCCGTCGCGCTGTTTGCGATTCCGGCGACCGCGTCCGCGGCGCCCACCGACCACGCCGCCACCGCACTCAACATCCTTCCCTCGGGGCAGTACGGCAGCCTCCCGATCCCTCCGAGCAGGCCGATGTCCAGGCGCAGATGTACGACAACCTCACGCCGCTGTTCGACCAGGTCGGGGTCGGCGACCTGACGACCTACTTCAAGTCCGAGGGCCTCGGCGTCGGCCCCGACGGGCCCGGCACCGAGGAGACCGTCCCACGGCCCGGCGTGACGATCATCCGCGACAAGTTCAACGTCCCTCACGTAACCGCGCAGACCTACGACGACGGGATCTGGGCCGCGGGGTGGATCGCCGCCGCCGACCGACAACCTGCTGGGCGAGCAGGCCCGGTTCAACGCCCGCGTCGCCGCGGTCGACGTGCCCGGGACCACGGCGCTCCGCCTGATCAGCAGCCTGCAGTCGTTCACCCCGAGCCCCGAGCTCGAGGCGGAGCTCGCCAAGCAGACCGACGTCCTGCTTGCAGCAGGCCCCGAGGGCGCGGCCGTGCTGCACGACATCGACACCTTCATCCAGGGGATCAACGACTGGACGGCCATCAACACTCCCTCCGTCTGCGCCGTGGACGCGCAACGACGTCTACGCGCTCAACGCCCTCAAGGGCCAGTTCCTCGGCCAGGGCGGCGGGGGCGAGGCGCGGTCGCTCCCAGTTCCTCGCCGGCCTGATCCAGCGCCTCGGGCGCAAGAAGGGCAGGAGCGTCTTCGACGACCTGAGCCAGTTCAAGAACGCAGGCAGCCCGGTCAACATCGACGGCAAGTTCAAGTACGGCCACATCCCCAAGAAGGCGAAGGGCAGCGTTTTGCTCGATCCGAGCAGCTTCCAGGCGACGCCGGCCGTCCCGGCGCGCCTGGCGACCGACCCGACCGACACGGCGCCGACGGCGAGCAACGTGCTGATGGTGGACGGCGCGCACTCGACGACCGGCAACCCGCTGATGGTCGGCGGCCCCCAGATCGGCTACTTCTATCCGGGCTTCGTCTGGGAGATCGACATGGACGCGCCAGGGCTTCAGTGGCGCGGCTCGACGTCGGCTCCCTTCCCCGGCTATCTGCTGATCGGCCGCGGCGATGACTTCGCTACCACGCTGACCTCGGCGGGCGGCGACATCATCGACCAGTACGTCGAGAAGCTCTGCAACGGCAGCGACCAGATGTACCAATACAAGGGCGAGTGCCTGCCGATGGAGAACTTCAACGCCGGCACGCTCGCCGGCCAGCCCGTCACCTTCCTGCGCACGGTCCACGGGCCGGTCGTCGGCTACGCGACCGTCAACGGCGAGCGCGTGGCGATCTCGTCGAAGCGCTCGAGCTATGGACTTGACGTCACGGACCAGATCTTCTTCCGCCGCCTTTCGACGGGCGCAAGTCGACTCTCCCGAAGTCGTTCTTCAAGGCGGCGGCGCAGACGCCGCAGACCTTCAACTCGTTCTACATCGACCACAAGAACATCGCCGCGTTACGTGAGCGGCCTGCTGCCGCTGCGGCCCAAGAGCGTCGATCCCAGGCTCCCGACGGTGGGCACGGGGCAGTACGAGTGGACCGGCTTCCTGTCCGACAAGAAGCATCCCCAGGGAACCAATCCCAAGAACGGGACGATGGTCAACTGGAACAACGGCTCCGCGCACGGGTTCGCGGCCGCCGACAACGACTGGGGCCGCAACGGGATCGCGCAGCGCGTCGACCTGCTGAACCGCAACATGCGGCGCCTGGCGACGAAGAACGGCAAATGGGATCTCGCCGCGCTCGTCAGCGCGATGAACGCGGGCGCGACCCAGGACGTCCGCGCGATCGACATGGTGCCGCTGCTGCGGCGCCTGCTGAAGGGCTCGAGCGCTCCATCTCCGATGGCCGACCAGATGCTGACGCTGCTGGTCCAGTGGCGGGCCAATGGCGGCAGCCGCCTCGACCGCGACCTGGACGGTCTCATCGATGACCCCGGCGCAGCGATCATGGACGGCGCGTCGACGCCGATCAACGACGCCTTCATGGGCCCGGTGCTCGGCCCGCAGCTCGACGAGCTCACTCGCTCTTCTCGCGCTTCGATGCGCCGCCCGGCGGCCAGTTCTCGGGCTGGTACCAGTACTTCGCGCGCGACATCCCGGGCCTGCTCAAGATGCCGATCAAGAGCCCCTTCCGGAACTCCTACTGCGGCGGCGGAAACAAGAAGGCGTGCCAGCAGGCGGTCTGGGCGGCAATCCAGTCGGCCGGGGAGTCTCTGATGGCCAGCCAGGGGACCGCGGACCCGGCGGCGTGGCGCGCCAGCGCCGTTCCCGAGCGCATCACCTTCCAGCCGGGCCTGCTGCCGTACACGATGCGCTACACGAACCGGCCGACCGGGATCCAGCAGGTGATCTCGTTCAATGGCCACGAGTAGCGCCCGCCGCCGCACGCTTCGATACAACTAACTAACTATTAGCTCGGCAGTCAGTCGTCGAAGGGAGTCCGCGATCAGCCGTCCCAAGGCAGCCCTCGTCCTCGTCCTCGCCCTCCTGGTCGCGCTCGCGATCCCGGCCACCGCGCCGGCCGCCAAGGGCGGCAAGGACAAGAAGGAGAAGCAGTACTACGTCTCGCTGGGCGACTCCTACTCGACCGGCTATCAGCCCGGGCCCTCGGGCCAGCTCGGGAGCTCGACTACGGACGGCTACGCCTACAAGCTGCCGAAGCTGGCCAAGAAGAAGAACTACAACCTCAAGCTAATGAACTTCGGCTGCGGCGGCGAGACGACGAGCTCGCTGCTCGAGCGCACGACCCCGTGCCTCGGGCCGGCGGTCAACGGCCCCAACTACGACGGACAGACCCAGATCGCCGCGGCGGAGTCGTTCATCTCCAAGCACCGCAAGCAGGTCGCCGTGGTCACCGTCTCGATCGGCGGCAACGACATCACATCTTGCGTCAACACTCCCGACCCGGCCGGCTGCGTCGCACAGCGCATGCCGGAGGTAGAGGCGCGCATCAAGACGATCATGGAGCGGCTGCGGGCGGCCTCCGGGGCTAAGCCGGCGATCGTCGGGATCACGTACCCCGACGTGATCCTCGGCCTCTACACGGGCGGCTCGCAGGAGGAGAAGGACTTCGCGGCCATATCCGTGATCGCCTTCCGCGACTTCATCAACCCCGCGCTCAAGCGAGCCTACGAGTCGCAGGCCGGGATCTTCGTCGACGTGACGGCGAACACGGACGCGTACGTCCCGTTCGACCAGATGACCGGTTTCCCGCCCTACGGCGACATCCCGATCGCGGTCGCGACCGTTTGCCGGATCACCTATTACTGCTCGCAGCGCGACATCCACGCGAACGCCGAGGGCTACCTGATCATCGGGCAGCTGATCGCCGACGCTCTGCCAAAGGCGAAGAAGAAGAAATAGCCGCAATGAGGGTGTAGGCGGCGGCCGCGCCGGGTAGTGAATCCAGCGCGAAGCGGGCGCTGACGCGATAGGAGACCTGATGACGAAGGTTTGCCCCCGGTGCCACCACATGGTCCGCGGACCGGCCGGCAGTGGCGCGCTGAGCTGCCCCCGCTGCCTGCGGCAGGGCAGGGCGGTGCCGCTGCTCGACGCGGTCCCGATGCAGAGGCCTGTGGCCGAACCACGCGAGCAGGTCGGCCTGCGCTAGCGCCGGGCACCGACGTCGACGCGGTCCAGGACCGCCAGGCCGAGCTCGGCCCGAGCGGCCGCTTCGAGCACGACCCGTTTCTGCTATCCGTGAGGGCGTGAGCCTTCGCGCCGGGCCCTACACGTTCTCGCACGTCACCTACGACCCGCCCAGCGACGTCCTCTACGCCGCGATCGACTCGCCGCGGCAGGGGCGCAGGGAGAAGACGCCCGAGGAGCACGTCCTGCGCTTCGACGATCGCGGCGAGTTCTTCGGGATGATCCTCAACGGCCCGCGCGAGCAGATCGAGCGCGAGGGAGGGGTCTTCGTCAGCCTTCCCTCGGGCGACCGGGTGCGCGTCCAGGGCGTCGAGGCCCTGATGCGCGGCGTCTAGTCGCCCCGACCTCACGAACCGCGGCTTCGGGCCGTTATCCATATGAATACGCCGTGAGCCAAGCCGCGACCCTGCCACCGTTTCAAGCCCTGATGGACGAGCACCGCTCCGAGGTGCTCGGCTTCCTGCGCGCGATGGTCGGGGCCAATGAGGCCGAGGACTGCTTCCAGGAGACCTTCCTGTCCGCGCTTCGCGCCTATCCGCGAGCCGAGGCGGGCAACCTGCGCGCGTGGCTGTTCACGATCGCGCGCCGCAAGGCGATCGACCACCATCGCGCCGACGCCCGCCGCCCGACGCCGGCCGGAGAGCCCGAGGCGGTCGCCGACGGACTGATCTCCGCGGGCGGCAAGCAGCTGGATGGCGAGGTCTGGGCGCACGTCGCCGGGCTTCCCGACAAGCAGCGCGCCGCGATCGCGCTGCGCTTCGTCGCCGACCTGCGATACCGCGAGATCGGCTCCGCGCTTGACTGCAGCGAGGCGGCCGCGCGCCGCAGCGTCCACGACGGGCTTCGCAACCTGCGCGGCGCCGTGGCCCAACCCGCCGGAAAGGAGTCCCGATGAGCAATGGACTGAGCGACAGAGATCTGGAGAGCGCCCTGCGCGCCTCCGTCGACGACGAGGCGGCCGAGCGCGCCGCCGAGCGCGCCGCCGCGCGGGCGCTCGACGAGGGCCTCGCCGACGTCGCCTACGCGACGCTCGACTCGCCGCTCGGGCGGCTGCTGGTCGCGTCCACCGAGCGCGGCCTCGTGCGCGTCTCCTTCCACACCGAGCAGCACGACGACGTCCTCGACGAGCTCGTGGTCCGGATCTCGCCGCGCGTGCTCGAAGCGCCGGCGCGCCTCGACGAGGTGCGGCGCGAGCTCGACGAGTACTTCGAGGGCGAGCGCAAGAGCTTCGACCTGGCGCTCGACTGGCGCCTCAGCCGCGGCTTTCGGTCGGAGGTGCTCCACAAGCTCTACAAGAACGTGCCCTACGGAGAGACGGCGACCTACGCGGAGATGGCCGCCGACGCGGGCCGCCCGCGCGCCTACCGCGCCGCCGGCTCGGCGATGGGCTCGAACCCGATCCCCGTCGTCGTCCCCTGCCACCGCGTCGTCGCGACCGGGGGAGGGCTGGGCGGCTACGGCGGCGGCCTCGACATGAAGCGCTTCCTGCTGCGGCTGGAGGGCGCGCTGGAGTAACGGACCGCCGACGCCAGGCCAGCGGCGGCTCGCGCGAAGCGGCGGTTCAAGCGGCTCGGGTGTGGCCGGGACGTTCGCGCTAACTGCCGCCTGCTCTCGGTACGCGAAGCGGAGGAGGCGAGCGGTGTGCATTGCGGCGGCCATATCAAGTACATGCCAATGTGCAACAATGGCAGCCAATGAAGTCCGGCCTCGAAGGCAGCTACACGACCGCCCAGCGCACGAAGCGCCAGCAGGAGGTGCTCGAGCGCCTCGAGGCCGGGATGCCGGTCCAGAAGATCGCCACCGATCTGGGCGTCACCCGCAACGCGGTCTACCAGATGATCGATCGCCTGCGGCTGCAGGGCGCGGTCCCGCACGACTTCACCGCCAGCGGCCAGCTCCAGCGCGGCTCGGCCGAGCTCCTGGCCGGCCCGGCGACGCCCTCGCGCCTCGCGGAGCTGCGTGAGCTCGAGGATGAGGCGGAGACCTCGGACCGCTATGCCGAGCTCGTCGAGGCCGCGATCGCCGAGGGCGACGTCGCGGCGCTCGCGTACGAGCTCGGGCGTCTCGACGCCGGCGGGCGCGGCGAGGTCCCGGCGAAGCTGATCGAGGCCGCTCTGCGGCGACGGGGAATCATCCCGTCCGATGAGGAAGTAGGATCGCCGCCGTGACCGTGCTGATCATCGTGATCGTCGCCCTCGTCCTCCTCGCGGCGCTCATCTACATCCTGATCCGCAACGGGATCATCGGGTCGCGGAACCGGGTCGACGAGGCGTGGAGCGGGATCGACGTGCAGCTCAAGCGGCGCCACGACCTCGTGCCGAACCTCGTCGAGACGGTCAAGGGCTATGCCCAGCACGAGCAGAGGGTCTTCGAGGCGACGACCAAGGCGCGCGCCGAGGCGATGTCCGCCCAGGGCGTCGACGCGACGCGCTCCGCCGAGCAGGGGCTCACCGCCGCGCTCGCCAACCTGCGCGCGGTCGCCGAGAACTACCCCGACCTGCGCGCGACCGAGAACTTCCAGCGCCTCCAGGCCGACCTCAACGAGATCGAGGACGAGATCCAGGCCTCGCGCCGGATCTACAACTCCAACGTCCAGTCCTACAACACCAAGATCCAGATCTTCCCGAACTCGATGGTCGCCAACCAGGGCGGCTTCACCGCACGCGAGTTCTTCGAGATCGAGACGGCGGCCGAGCGCGAGCCGGTCGAGGTCTCCTTCACCCAGCCGGCCGGCGGCGGCGGACAGCCCACCGCACCGAGCCAGCCGGCGGGCGGCAGCCCGCCTCCACCCAGCGCGTAGCCGCGGCGCCGGTCAGCCGGCGCAGGGGGCCCCGGCGGGACGGATCGGCTCTCCGGTGTCGACGACCTCGAACGCCGTGCCGGGCACGTCCTTGAGCTGGTTGAGGTTCTCGTCGTCCCAGCGCGCGTCCGTCGAGCCGCTGATGTACCAGTTGGATCCGTTGTCGGCGACGATCGCCCCGTAGCGGCGCAGCGCCTCGAGGATCACGAGCGCGTGGCCCGCGAACGCGCTCGCGTTGGCGTTGAACCAGTCCTGGCGGATGCGCAGCCGCAGCCCCATCGGCGGGCGGTTGCAGTTGTCGCTCGACGAGGCCCGGTGGGTGGCCGGGAGCACGTAGCCGCTCTGGGTCTCGGAGAAGGTGATCCGGATCGCGTGCCCGATGAAGCCCGCCGCCACCTCCTCGTAGCGCACGAGCCCGGGGAAGATCGGGAGCCCCGCGGCGTCGGCGGACGTCCAGCCCTCGGGGCGCTGCGGCAGCGGCAGCGAGAGGTCGAAGACCGCGCCCGAGCCCGCGGTCCAGCGGTTGGTGGGCCCGTCGCGATATTTCGCCGTGAAGAGCTCGTAGAGCGTGCACGGCCCGCCGGGCTCGTCGGGGCGCTCGACGACGAGGACGTGGTCGTCGGAGCCGCCCTCCGTGGGGGTGCCGGGCGGGACCGGATAGGGCCCGGGGTCGCTCTCGTCGCCGTAGGCGTCGAAGCCGACCGGCACCCGCGGCTGGTTGCCCGGCACGACGACGTAGGGGATCCCGTAGTCGAGGTTGGAGCCGAAGTCGGGGTGCATCATGTCGCCGCCGTCCGAGTTGATCTGGGCGACGTAGGAGTCGGAGCGGGGATCCGCCGGCAGGCCCGAGACGTCCTGGTTGAACGCGTCGCCGGGTGGAAGGACGCCGCACTGAGGGTCGGGGTGCGGCCCGTTGAAGGGGGCCAGCAGCGTCGCCTGGGTGCGCACGGGCGACCACTTCGAGCACCCCCGGCGTCCGCAGGCGCGGACCTGGTGCTCGTGGACCGTTCCCGGCTCGAGCCCGCCGTTGACGAACTTGGTCGAGTTGCGTTTCAGCGTCTCGGTCCCCCAGGCGTCCGTTCCCTTGAGGCGATGCTGGACCTCGTAGCGGCGCTCGCCGTGCGCGCGGTCGCGCCAGCGAAGCTTCACGCTCGTCTCGCCGACGCTCTGGACGCGCACCTTCCCGGGCGCCTTCGGGCTTCGCGGCGAGCAGCCGCGCTCCGGGCTCGCCGGGCGGAGCGGGGAGGAGCCCCATCAGCGCGGCCAGGATCACCGTCGCGCCAACCGGCGCCGCCGCAGCGGGCGGCCGATGGGGGCGCGGAGCCTTCATCCGGTCAATCATCGGTGCTCCAGGCGACGGGCTTCAGCGAACTGGACGCAAAATGCGGCTTCCACGAATGGATTGGGGTCAATATGCTGTCCCGACCTTGGCATCGGGGACGAGCACGGAGCTCGGTGAGAAACCGAGATTTGCGAATCGATCGAACCTCGTGGCTGAGGCCTACCGACTCGCGGCGGACGCCCACGAGGGCCAGCTCCGCAAGGACAACGGCTCGCCGTACATCACGCACCCGGTCGCCGTGGCGGAGTTGCTGCACGACGCCGGCTTCGACGACGAGGTGATCGCGGCGGCGCTGCTGCATGACGTGGTCGAGGACACCGAGATGGGGCCGGACGAGATCGCGGAGCGCTTCGGCGAGCGCGTCGCCGAGCTCGTCGACGCCCTCTCCGAGGACGAGGGCATCCAGGACTACGAGGAGCGAAAGCGCGAGCCACCGCGAGCAGGTCGAGGAGTCCGGCCGCGACGCGATCGCGATCTACATCGCGGACAAGCTCTCCAACCTGCGCGACATGCGCCGTATCTACGCCGAGGAGGGCGAGGCGATCGCGTCGCGCTTCAAGGCGCCGCTCGACGTGCGGGTCGGGCTGTGGCGCGAGGACCTCGAGATGGCGAAGCGCTCGGCGCCCGACCTGCCCTACCTGAGCGACTTCGAGCGCGAGCTCGAGGAGTTCGAGCGCGAGCGCGCCGCGCGGCGCGCCGACGGAGGCTAGCCCGCCTCACACAGAGCGGGAATAGGGCCGCCGGGGTCGAAGGCTTCCGGTGGCTCATGATCGTCGACTGCGCCCACTACCGCGACGGCGCCCGCCAGCACGAGGGCCCGATCAGCCCCGAGGAGGCGGCGAAGCTGTGCAAGGGCGGCAGCGAGTTCGTCTGGCTGGGCCTCTACGAGCCCTCGGAGGAGGAGCTCGAGGGGGTCGCCAAGGCGTTCGGCCTCAACGAGCTGGCGGTGGAGGACGCCAGCCGAGGCCATCAGCGCCCCAAGATCGAGGACTACGAGGGCGACAGCTTCTTCGTCGTGCTCAAGACGGCGCGCTACGACGACGCCAAGGAGGAGGTCGAGTTCGGCGAGATCCACCTCTTCATCGGGACCGGCTACGTGATCGCCGTGCGCCACGGCGAGGCGAGCGTCCTCGGCCCCGCCCGCGAGCGGCTCGAGGAGCACCCCGACCTGCTCGAGATGGGGGCCGCCGCGGCCGTCTGGGCGATTCTCGACAAGGTCGTGGACGACTACAGCCCGGTCGTCGACGGGCTCGAGAACGACCTCGAGGAGGTCGAGGACGACATCTTCCGCCAGCACGGCGACTCGACCCAGCGCATCTACTTCCTCAAGCGCGAGGTGATCGAGTTCCATCGCGCCGTCGCTCCGCTGCTCGAGCCGCTCGAGTCGCTCGAGCGCGGCGCGTTCCCCCAGATCGACTCCAAGCTGCAGAGCTTCTTCCGCGACGTCGCCGACCACGCCCGCCGGGTCGACGAGAACGTCATGTCGCAGCGCGAGCTTCTGACCTCGATCCTCGAGGCGAACCTCGCGCTGCTCAGCGTGCGCCAGAACGAGGTCGTGCGCCAGATCTCCGCCTGGGCGGCGATCATCGCCGTGCCGACCTTCATCGCCAGCGTCTACGGGATGAACTTCGAGTACATGCCCGAGCTGGACTCGACGCATCGGCTATCCGCTCGCGCTGACGGTGATGCTCGGGTGCATCGTCGTCCTGTACCGCTTCTTCAAGCGGATCGACTGGCTGTAGGCGAGGCGGCGGGGCCGGTCAGGCGGAGCGGCCGCCGCTGCGCACGAGGTCGCGCAGGTCCTCGGCCTGCGAGCGACGCCGGGACCGTGTCCTCGACGAAGCCGGTCAGCAGCTCGTTGAAGACGTAGGGCTCCTCGAGCTGGGGGAAGTGGCCGGCGTCGAGGACCTCGAAGCGGCTTCCCGGCATCGCCTCGTGCGCCTCGGCGCCGTGCTCGACCGGGATCACCGGGTCGCGGGCGCCCCAGACGATCAGCGTCGGCATCGCCTCGGCGAGGTAGAGCCGGTCGCGGGCGTCGACGCGCTGGCCGCGCTCGTCGATGACCGCCCGCAGCGTCGAGAGGAAGGCTCCCCGCGCCTCGGCGTCGGGCATCGAGCTGGCGCCGCGCGCGACCTCGGTGATGTCGGGGCTGAGCGTGATGCCGACGCGGCCGAGGGCGCCGGTGACGAGGCGACCGACGTCGCGCAGCCTGTCGCTGTTGAGCAGCGGCAGCACGAGCTCGGAGCCCGGCAGCGTCGCGGCGCGAAGCAGGAGGTGGACGTCGCGGCCCAGGCCTCCGCTCGAGACCAGGACCAGGCGCTCGCAGCGCTCGGGGTACTGGTAGGCGAACTGCATCGCGATCCCACCGCCGAGCGAGTGGCCGACGACGGTGGCGCTGTCGTGGCCGAGGGCCAGCAGGAGGTCGCGAATTCCGCTCGCGAAGGCGCCGAGCGAGTAGTCGCCGCGCGGCTTGGCGGACTGGCCGTGGCCGAGCAGGTCCGGGGCGATCACGGTGTGGCGCTCGGCGAGGGCGGGGATGACCCGCTCCCAGTGGCGGCAGGTCCCGGTGATGCCGTGGATCAGGACGAGCGCCGGGCCCTCGCCCGCGTAGCTGGAAGCAGACGCGGTGGCCGTGAAGCTCGATCTCGTCTGGATATTCGCGGCTCTGCCACGACTCGCTTGTGCCGTTAATCATTGGAGGGGTTGCCGCCTCGATCGACCGACGTTTGCATCGTTTGGTGATACATGGCTCAGTGAGAGGGTACCCGGCCGGGCCGCTTAGGTAACAGGAAAGGGCTCGTCGTTACGCTGGGCATGATGCCGCCAGTTGCCCACGTCGGCTCGGGCACGTACGAGCCGCTGCAGATACTTCCCCTGCTCGCAGTCGCGGTCGCCTACGGGTTGCGGGCGCGATCGCTCGCGAGCCAGGGCCGGCCGGTGCCCGTGTGGCGCCAGGTGTCGTTCGCGGTCGGCGTCGCGCTGATTCTGGCCGCGCTCGTCAGCCCCGCGGCCCACCTCGGCGAGGAGCTGCTCGTCGCGCACATGGCCCAGCACCTCGTGCTCAGCGACCTCGCCGCGCTGCTCCTGGTCCTCGGCGTGACCGGGCCGCTGCTTCAGCCGGTCCTCGCGATCCGCTGGCTGAGCTGGCTGCGCGCGCTCGCGCATCCCCTCGTGGCGCTGCCGCTGTGGGCCGCCAACCTCTACGTCTGGCACCTGCCCGCGCTCTACCAGGGCGCGCTGTCGAGCCCCGCGCTGCACGCGCTCGAGCACGCTTCGTTCATCGGCGCCGGGGTGATGATGTGGATGGCGCTGCTCGGCCCGCTGCCGAAGCCGGCGTGGTTCGGCAACGCGGCTCGACTCGTCTACGTCGTCGCGGTGCGGCTCGTCGGCGCGGTGCTCGGCAACGTCCTCGCCTGGTCGGGGTCCGACCTCTATCCCGACTACGCGCCCGGCCGCGAGACCTGGGACCTGACGCCGCTCGCCGACCAGGGCGCGGCCGGGATGGTGATGATGATCGAGAGCGGCTTCGTGACGCTGGGGCTCTTCGCCTGGATCTTCTTTCGCTGGGCGCGTGAGACCGAGGAGCGCCAGCGCCTGCTCGACCTCGCCGAGGAGCGCGGAATGCCGCTCGACGAGGCGCGAGCGGGGCGTGCGGTCGCCGCGGGCGAGGGCGGCCGCCTCGAGGAGCGTCTGCGCCGCTCGTGACGCAGACAGCAAGGGCAGACGCCGGTCGCGGCAGAGCCGCGCTCGGGCAACCGCTACCTGTACCTGCTGGTCTTCGCGACCGGCATGGCGAGCCTCGGCGCCGAGATCGCGGCGGCCCGGCTGATGGCGCCTTTCTTCGGCGCCTCGACGATCGTCTGGGCGAACACGATCGGGGTCGTGCTGGTCGCGCTGTCGATCGGCTACTGGCTCGGCGGGCGGATCGGGGACCGCCACCCGCACGTTGCGCGGCCTCTGCCTCCTCGTCCTCGGCGCCGCCGTCCTGGTCGCCGCGATCCCGTTCGTGGCGCAGCCGTTCCTCGACGTCTCGGTGGACGCCCTCGACGAGATCTCGGCCGGCGCCTTCGTCGGCTCGCTCGTCGGCGTCCTCTTCCTGATCGCCGTGCCGGTGATCCTGCTCGGCGCCTGCTCGCCCTACGCGATCCGCCTTGCGATCCCCGACGTCGAGCACGCCGGGAGCGTCTCGGGGCGCCTCTACGCCGTGTCCACCGCCGGCTCGCTGCTCGGGACGTGGCTGGCGGCCCTGCTGCTCATCCCCCTGATCGGGACCCAGCGCACCTTCGTCGCCTTCGCGGTCGTGATCGCGCTGGTCGCCGCCGCCGGGCTGGGGTGGCGCTTCGTCGCCGTCCCGGCCGTGCTCGCCGCCGTGATCGCGCTTCCGGTCGGGACGGTGAAGGGAAGCGACAGGGGCGATGTCATCTACGAGGCCGACACCGAGTACCAGTACGCGAGGGTCGTCGAGGAGCCCGACGGCGACCGCCTGCTCGAGCTCAACGAGGGCCAGGCGGTGCACTCGCTCTACCGGCCTGGGACCTACCTCACCGGCGACGTCTGGGACGGGTACCTCACGTACCCGTTCGCGGCGCTCGACGAGCCGCCGCGCCGCCTCGCGATCCTCGGCAACGCCGCCGGGACGACGGCGCGCGCCTACGGCCACTACTTCCCCGAGACCGAGATCGACGGCGTCGAGATCGACGGCGAGCTGACCGAGATCGGGGAGCGCTTCTTCGACCTCGACAACCCCAACCTGACCACCCATCACGAGGACGCGCGCCCCTGGCTGCGCCGCAGCGACGGGGGATACGACGCGATCATGGTCGACGCATACCGCCAGCCCTACATCCCGTTCTACCTCGCGACGCGCGAGTTCTTCGAGCTCGTTCGCGACCGGCTGGCTCCGGGCGGAGTCGTTATCGTGAACGCGGGCCACCCCGAGGGCAACGACGATCTTGAGAAGGTCCTCGGCCGCACGATGTCCGAGGTCTTCCCGACCGTGATCCGCGACCCACTCGAGCCGACCAACACACTGCTGCTCGGTTCCGAGGCCCCGGCCTCGGCGGGCCGGCTGCGCGCGCTCGCCGACGGCCTGCCCGGCGAGCTCGGCAACCTCGCCGCGCAGCAGGCGGCGCGGATCGAGCCGCGCCTGCCCGGCGGCGACGTCTACACCGACGACCGCGCTCCGGTCGAGTGGCTGATCGACCGCTCGATCCTCGGCTACGCGGCCGAAGAAGACTGATGTTCGACCGCCTCCTCGCATGGATCGTGACCGGGCCCGTGGGGCGCTTCATCGCGTTCTTCCTCGACCTCGGCGCCCTCGGATGGGCCACGCTGCGCCGCCGGGTGCGGAGGACAGGCGTGAGCGCGCCCGTCAAGACGACGGTCAGCGAGCTCGGGGACTCGCGCGTGCGGATCGAGGTCGAGGTCGACCCGGCCGACGTCGAGAAGGGCATCGAGCGCACCGCGCGCGAGCTGGCGGGGGAGATGAAGGTCCCCGGCTTTCGCAAGGGCAAGGTCCCGGCGCAGATGGTGATCCAGCGGATCGGGCGCGAGGCCGTCGTCGAGGAGACCCTGCGCGCCGCGCTGCCGGACTGGTACGAGCGCGCGCTGCTCGCCTCCGGGGTCAACCCCGTCGGCGACCCCAAGCTCGACGTCCCGTCGATGCCCGACGCGGGCGAGCCGCTGGCGTTCTCGATCGAGGTCGCCGTGCGGCCCGAGGCGCAGCTCGGCGACTACAAGGGCCTCGAGGTGGGGCGCGCCGAGCCCGAGGTGCCCGAGGAGGCGGTGGATGCCGAGCTCGAGCGCCTGCGCGAGGGCTTCGCGTCCCTCAAGCCCGTCGAGCGCGAGGCCGGCGAGGGCGACTACCTGCTCATCGACTACAAGGCGACGGCCGAGGGCGAGCCGATCGAGGGCGCCGAGGCGCGCGACTTCCTGCTCGAGCTCGGAGCCGAGGGGATGCTCGAGGGCTTCGACGAGGCGCTCGGCGGGGCGAAGGCGGGGGAGGAGCGGACGGCCGAGATCCACTTCCCCGACGACTACCAGCCGGAGCGGCTCGCGGGCAAGGACGCTGAGTTCGAGATCTCGGTCAAGGAGGTGCGTGAGAAGCAGCTGCCCGAGCTCGGCGACGACTTCGCCTCCGAGGCGTCGGAGTTCGACACGCTCGAGGAGCTGCGCGCCGACATCGCGGACAAGATCCGCGCGGCGCTCGACCGCCAGGCCGCCGAGAGCTTCCGCGAGTCCGCCGTCGACGCGGCGGTCGAGAAGGCCACCGTGAACGTGCCCGAGGACGTCGTCACCGCGCGCGCGACCGAGATGTGGGAGCGCGTCGAGCGCTCGCTCGCCGCGCGCGGGATCGCGCCCGAGAGCTACCTCAAGATGCAGGACCGAACGCGCGAGGACGTGATCGGCGACGCCCGCCCCGACGCGGAGCAACAGCTCAAGCGCGAGGCGGTGCTCGTCGCGGTCGCCGAGGCGGAGAGCCTCGAGGTCTCCGACGACGAGCTGACCGAGTCGCTCTCCCACGCGGCGGAGCACGAGGGAGTCAAGCCGGCGAAGCTGCTCGAGCAGCTTCGGTCCTCGGGCCGCGACTCGCTGCTTCGCGAGGACCTGATGCTGCGCAAGGCGGCCGACGTGATCGCCGACTCGGCGCAGCCGATCGCGCTCGAGAAGGCGGCCGCGCGGGAGCAGATCTGGACGCCCGAGAAGGAGCGCGGCGAGAAGGGCGGGCTCTGGACTCCCGGCGACGGGCCGCCGCCCGAGGACGCCGAGGACGCTCGCTAGACTGCGCCGCCGTGGCCCAGTCGCCGTGGAACAGCCCCCTCGTCCCGATGGTCGTCGAGCAGACCTCGCGCGGCGAGCGTGCCTTCGACATCTACTCGCGGCTGCTCAACGAGCGCATCGTCTTCCTCGGCACCCCGGTGACGGAGGAGATCGCGAACCTGATCGTGGCGCAGCTTCTGCACCTCGAGTCGGAGGACCCCGACAAGGACATCAGCCTCTACATCAACTCGCCCGGCGGGTCGGTGTACGCGGGCCTCGCGATCTACGACACGATGCAGTTCATCAAGCCCGACGTGCAGACGATCTGCGTCGGCGTCGCGATGAGCATGGGCGCGCTGCTGCTCGGCGGCGGCGCGACGGGCAAGCGCATGGCGCTCCCGAACTGCAAGATCCTGATCCACCAGGTCTCGGGCGGCTTCCAGGGCCCGGCGGCCGACATCGAGATCCACGCCAAGGAGATCATCGACGTCCGCCAGCGCCTCGACGAGATCATCGCCCACCACACGGGCCAGAGCATCGAGAAGGTCGCCAAGGACACCGAGCGCGACTACTTCATGAGCGCGGAAGAGGCGAAGGAATACAACCTCGTCGACCGCGTCATCGATCACCACTAGGCCCTCTCCATGAACGATCGGCGCAGGCGGCGCGGCGCATGGGCCGCCGCGGCGGCGCTGGCATGTCTCGCCGCCCCCTTCGCCGCTTCGACCGCCGCCGCGCCCGCCGGCCCGGGCGGGCTCGCGAGGGTCGTCGTCTCGAAGCCGTCGCCCGGCGTCATCGGCGAGGCGATCGCCGCCGTCGCGCCCGGGGGCACCGTCCGCATCCACAAGGGCCGCTACCGCGAGTCGCTGCTGATCGAGAAGCCCGGCGTCAAGCTCGTCGCCGCCGGCAAGGGCCGCCCGACGATCGACGGCCGCTGCGAGTTCCCGAGCGCCGTGACGATCCACTCCGGCGGCGTCACGCTCAAGGGCCTCAAGGTCCAGGGCGGCCGAGAGTTCGCCAACGTCGATTTCTCGGGAGCGCCGAGCGGGCGCGCCCACGACCTCAGGCTGCGAAACACATGCGAGGCCGAGTACGGCATCAACGCCTTTGCGACCGGCGCCGTGCGGATCACGAACAACCGCGCGACGGGGTTCACGGACGCCGGGATCTACGTCGGCGGAATCTCGAGCACTCCCAACGGAACGCTGCTGGTCGGCGACAACGAGACCTTCGGCAACAACAAGGGCGTCATCGTCGAGGACTCGGCGGGCGGCGACATCGCGGTGTTCTCGAACGAGGTCCACGACAACGACATCCCCGGGATCGGCGACCAGGTCGGCATCTTTCTCAACGCCAGCGACGGGGTCCGGATCGCGTCCAACCGCATTCGCGCCAACGGCAGCGTGGGCCTGCAGCTGACCCCGAACTCCGATGGCAACCAGATCACCGACAACGAGATCACCGACAACCCGACAGACGTCCTCAACGAGGGCCTCGGCAACTGCGGCTCCGGCAACACGTTCGCAAGCGGCGGGCCGCTGGCCCCCTGCTGACGGCCCCCGCCCGGCGCGCGGTCGCGAGGCAGGGATGAGCTCGCCGACGGAGTAACACCCAGGCATCGGGCCGGGGCGTCTTTGCCTCTAAGCTGAGGTTCGGACGGTCCGGCTACTCGCCGCTGAAAGGGGACGGACTTGGCACGGCCGACAGATTCCAACGAGCAGCTTCTCTGCAGCTTCTGCGGCAAGTCGCAGCGTCAGGTCAAGAAGCTGATCGCGGGCCCCGGCGTCTACATCTGCGACGAGTGCATCGATCTCTGCAACGAGATCATCGACGAGGAGCTGACGATCCCGCCGAGCTTCGAGCTCGAGAACCTCCCGAAGCCGGTCGAGATCTACGACGTCCTCAACGAATACGTGGTCGGGCAGGAGACCGCCAAGCGCGCTCTCTCGGTCGCCGTCTACAACCACTACAAGCGCGTCCAGATGAGCCAGGCCGACAGCGAGGACGGCGACGGCACCGAGATCGAGCTCGAGAAGTCGAACATCATGATGCTCGGCCCGACGGGGTGCGGGAAGACGCTTCTCGCGCAGACCCTGGCGCGGATCCTCAACGTCCCGTTCGCGATCGCCGACGCCACGGCGCTGACCGAGGCCGGCTACGTCGGCGAGGACGTCGAGAACATCCTGCTCAAGCTGATCCAGGCCGCGGACTTCGACGTCAAGAAGGCCGAGACGGGGATCATCTACATCGACGAGGTGGACAAGATCGCCCGCAAGGCGGACAACCCCTCGATCACCCGCGACGTCTCGGGCGAGGGGGTCCAGCAGGCGCTGCTCAAGATCCTCGAGGGCACGACGGCGTCGGTGCCGCCCCAGGGCGGGCGCAAGCACCCCCACCAGGAGTTCCTCACGATCGACACGCGCAACATCCTCTTCGTCTGCGGCGGTTCGTTCGCCGAGCTCGACAAGGTGATCGAGAAGCGAATCGGCCACAAGGGCATGGGCTTCGGCGCCGCTATCTCCTCGCCCCACAACAAGGACACGGGCGAGCTCTTCGAGCAGGTGCTGCCCGAGGACCTGATGGAGTACGGGCTGATCCCCGAGTTCATCGGCCGGCTCCCGGTCGTCGCCGCGATCCACCAGCTCAGCCGCGACGACCTGATCACGATCCTGACCGAGCCCAAGAACGCGCTCACGCGCCAGTTCCAGCGCTTCTTCGAGTTCGACGACATCGAGCTCGTGTTCGCCGACGACTCGCTCGGGGCGATCGCGGACCGCGCGCTCGAGCGCGAGACCGGCGCCCGCGGCCTGCGCTCGATCCTCGAGGAGACCCTGCTCGACGTCCAGTTCGAGCTGCCGTCGCGACGCGACGTGCGCAAGTGCGTCGTCACCCGCGAGACGATCGAGGGCGGGCGCAAGCCGACCCTCGTCACCGAGGCGGCGCCGAGCGAGCCCGAGCGAGGTCGCCGAGCTCGAGGAAGAGTCGGCCTAAGCTCCGCTTGACGCAGGGTGGCCTGCCTGTCACGCTGGCTGGCCGCAGTGGTACAGGCCGTGGCGTAGCACCGGGCGAAAGGGGAGCGGATGAGGCACCGAGACGTACTCGTTGGGCTCGCGGTGATTGGTGCACTCGCCGTCGCCGTGCCGGCGATGGGAGGAGGGGTGGACGCCACGTCGAGCGCGAGCGTGAGGAAGCTGAACAAGAAGCTGAAGAAGCTCACGCAGCGTGTCGCGGCACTCGAGGCGACCGATCCGGTTCCCGGCTCGCAGGGTCCGCAGGGCCCGGAGGGGATCCAGGGTCCGCTCGGCTCACCGGATACGCCCGCGCAGGTGCTCGACAAGCTCGTCCAGGTCGACGGCCCGGGCTCGGGGCTCGACGCCGACACCCTGGATGGCACGACCGCCAACGCCTTCGGGCTGGTCGGACGGGAGCAACCTCGGGATCGGCACCGGAGCAGCCCCGCAGGCCTTTCTGACCGTGCCCGGCGTGGGCGGAGCTGCTGGTGGACTGCAATGCGGGACCGACAGCGACGATCGCCTACCGCAACCTAGACATCAACTCCCAGGGCGTGCTGACGCATCATCATGAGGCGGCGACGGCGTTTGCGCAGCAGGAGCTGGGCGGCGGCGCGGCGACCTCCGCCGTTTCCCTCGGGCCGGGCGCCGACCTGGTCGACCCGGGTCACCTATCAGACCAGCCAGGGCCAGTGGGACGTGTTCCCCTCGACCACCCCCGACGGCAACTTCTGCCTCTTCCGCGGCCTCGTGGTCCGAGGCTAGCGCACCGATCTGAACCCTGACTAACATCGGCGCCTGGACGACGAGCGCCGGAAAGCTCGAGGAGACGACACGCTACGACCCGCGCGAGGTCGAGCGGCGGATCCTGGAGTCCTGGCTCGAGGGCGGCTACTTCCATCCGCCCGCCGAGGGGACGCCCGACGAGAACTTCTCGGTCGCGATCCCGCCGCCCAACGTGACCGGGGCGCTGCACATGGGCCACGCGCTCAACGGCGCGATGCAGGACGCGATCGTGCGCATGCGGCGCATGCAGGGACGCAACACGCTCTGGACCCTGGGCACCGACCACGCCGGCATCGCGACGCAGGCGGTCGTCGAGAAGGAGCTCGCGAAGGAGGGGGTGTCGCGCCACGAGCTCGGCCGCGAGGCGTTCGTCGAGCGGGTGTGGAAGTGGAAGGAGCAGTACGGCTCGCGGATCGTCGAGCAGTACAAGCGGCTCGGCGCGTCGTGCGACTACGAGCGCGAGCGCTTCACGCTCGACGAGCAATACGTGCGCGCCGTTGTACCGGGTGTTCGTGGCGCTGTACGAGAAGGGCTACATCTACCGCGACAACTACATGGTCAACTGGGACCCCGGCTCGCGGTCGGCGATCTCCGACCTCGAGGTCGAGAACCGCGAGGTCACCGACACGCTCTACGAGATCGAATACCCGATCGAGGGATCCGACGAGGTGATCACCGTCGCGACCGTGCGCCCCGAGACGATGCTCGCCGACACCGCCGTCGCGGTGCACCCCGATGACGAACGCTACGCGGGCCTCGTCGGCAAGGACGCGATCCTGCCGATCGTCGGTCGCCGGCTGCCGATCATCACCGACGACTACATCGACCCCGAGTTCGGCACCGGCGCCCTCAAGGTCACTCCGGGCGCCGACATCAACGACTTCGAGATGGGCCGCCGCCACGGCCTCGACGAGATCACCGTCATCGGCGAGGACGGGCGCATGACCGAAGACGCGGGCGAGCGCTTCGCCGGTCTCAGCGTCGCCGATGCCCGGAAGGCGGTCGTCGCCGCCCTGCGCGATGAGGGCAGGATCCGCGGCGAGCGGGAGTACACGCACTCGGTGCCCTTCTCGCACCGCTCCGGCGAGCGCATCGAGCCGCTGATCTCCCTGCAGTGGTTCTGCCGCATGGACGAGCTCGCGAAGCCGGCGATCGAGGTCGTCGAGCGCGACGAGGTGCGGATCGTCCCCGAGCAGTGGAAGCGCGTCTATCTCGACTGGATGCGCAACATCCGGCCGTGGTGCGTCTCGCGCCAGCTGTGGTGGGGACACCGGCTGCCGGTCTGGTACTGCGACGAATGCGGCGAGATCGTCGTCGCCGAGTCGGAGCCCGAGCGTTGTCCCAACGGCCACTCCGCGCCGCGCCAGGACGAGGACGTCCTCGACACCTGGTTCTCCTCGGCGCTGTGGCCCTTCGCGACGCTCGGCTGGCCCGACGACACGCCGGAGCTGCGCGCCTTCTATCCGACCGACTTCCTGACGACGGCGCGCGAGATCATCTTCCTCTGGGTCGCCCGCATGGTGATGATGGGGCTCGAGTTCACGGGCGAGATCCCGTTCGGAGACGTCTACGTGCACTCCGTGATCCAGGCGCCGGACGGCCGCCGGATGTCGAAGAGCCTCGGGACCGGGATAGACCCGCTCGACGAGATCGAGACGCCGCGGCGCCGACGCGCTGCGCTTCGGCCTGCTGGTGATGTCGTCGAGCCAGGACGTCCCCTACTCGCAGGAGCGCATCCAGCAGGGCCTCGACCTCGCGAACAAGATGTGGAACGCGTCGCGGCTGATCCTGCTCAACGCCGACGCCGAGCCCGCCCCGAGCCCGGTGCTGCCCGAGGACCGCTGGATCCTGTCGCGGCTGCAGCGCGCGATCGAGGCGGTGAGCGCGAACCTCGACGCCTACGACTACTCGCACGCGGCGCAGGAGCTCTACCGCTTCTTCTGGTCCGAGCTCTGCGACTGGTACCTCGAGATGGTCAAGCCGAGGCTCTACGACGGCGAGCCCGAGGTCGCGGCGAACCTGCTGCACGTGCTCGAGCGCGTGCTTGCGCTCGCGCACCCGATCATGCCGTTCGTCACCGAGGAGATCTGGAGCTACACGTCCGCGGCCGGGCGCGGGCCGCTGGTCGTCGCCGAGTTCCCGGTCGCCGACCCGAAGCTCGTCGACGACGCCGCGGAGGCCGAGATCGGCGCCGCGATCGAGCTGACGCGCAGCCTGCGGCGCTGGCGCGACCTCGTCGGGGTCGCGGCCGGGACCGTCCTCGCTGCGCGCGTCGACGACGAGTCGACCCCGCATGAGCTCGTCGGGCGCCTGGCGCGGATCTCGTTCGACGGCGCCGCGACCGGCGGCGACGAGACGCTGGCGACGGTGGGCTCGGTCGAGATCCTCTCCACGGACGAGGTCGACGCCGAACAGGTGCGTGGGCGCATCGAAGAGCGCCGCGCGGCGCTGCGCTCCGAGGTCGAGCGCGGCGAGCGCAAGCTCGCCAACGAGGGCTTCACCTCGAAGGCCCCGGCGGAGGTCGTCGATGAGGAACGCCGCAAGCTCGCCGCGTATCGCGCCGAGCTCGAGGGGCTCGGCGCTGACGGCTGAGCCCTGGACCTACGCGGACGCCGAGCGCTACCTCGACTCGCTCGAGCCCGTGGGGTGGAGGCTCGGGCTGGACCGCATCCGGCGCCTCGTCTCGGTGCTCGGAATGCCCCAGCACCGCTTCGCCTCCGTGCACGTCGTGGGCACGAACGGGAAGTCGTCGGTGACCGAGGCGACGATGCGGCTGCTCGGCGCCCACGGGATGCGCGCCGGCGCCTACGTCTCTCCGCACCTCGATCGCTGGTCCGAGCGCGTGCTCGTCGACGGCGCCGAGATCGCGGAGGAGGACTTCGCGGCCGCCGTCGCGCGGGTCGCCGAGTCGGTCGAGGCGGTCAACCGGGCCCTCGAGGAGGACGAGACGGTGACGCAGTTCGAGGTCGCGACCGCCGCCGCCTTCGTCGCCCTCGCCGCGGCCGGGGTCGAGGTCGCCGTGATCGAGGCCGGCCTCGGAGGGCGCCTCGACGCGACCAACGTGATCCCTTCGCGCGCCACGGCGCTGACCTCGGTCGGGCTCGAGCACACCGAGTGGCTCGGCTCGACGCTCCCCGAGATCGCGGCCGAGAAGCTCGCGGTCCTGCGCGACCGCTCGACGCTGGTGATCGGAGAGCTCGACCCCGAGGTCGAGCGGCTGGCGCGCCGCACCGCCGACGAGCGCCACGCCCGCCTCGTCGCCGCGAGGCCGAGCCCGGCGCTGGAGCTGCGTGCCCGCGGCGCCTACCAGCGCCGCAACTTCGCGGTCTCGCTGGCCACGGCGGAGGCGATCCTCGGCCGTCTCGACCCGGACGCCGTGCGAGAGGTGGCCGCGGGGCTCGAGCTCGCTGGGCGCGTCGAGGTCGCCGGCGGCGACCCGCCGCTCGTGCTCGACGCGGCCCACAATCCCGACGGAGCGCGCGCGCTGGCCGAGGCCCTGCCCGAGGTCAGCGGCGGCGCGCCGGTCGTGGCCTGCCTCGCGATCCTCGAGGGAAAGGACGCGGCGGGGATCGCCGAGGCGCTCGCCCCGGCGCTGGCCGCCGCCGTTTGCACCGAGCTGCCGCCGGAGGAGCTGACGGGCCTGGGGCGCCCCGACGCCGCGTCGATCCCGGCCGCGCGCCTCGCTGAGCTGGTCGAGCGCGCGGGCGTCGCGGCGGAGATCGTCACCGACCCCGGCGAGGCCGTCGAGCGCGCCAAGGCGCTGGCGCGCGAGCGCTCCGGAATCGCACTGTGCACGGGTTCTCACTACCTTCTGCGCAGGATCTAGGCATGGACCGCGAGGCAAGATCAGAGCTGTTGGCGATGATGGGGCTGGTCGCCGCCGTGGTGGCGATCGTCATCCTCGTGTTCTTCGGCCTCGGCTACCTCTTCGGGCGCCTCTTCCTCTAACCACCCAGCTGTTCCGGCGCAGCTCTGCTGCGACGAGCTGGGTGCCGTTGGTATTTGTGCAGCGGTCGCCGGTCCGAATGGCAGTGAGTAGACTGCCGCGCACTCATAGGGAGTCCTAGGGAGAGTTCGATTCCCGGCACGTTTTTTGGGCCGATAGCCATGCAAATAGCCCTGTTCGGCATAGACAACGACGCGCTCAACCTGGCCGTCAACCTGCTGGTCCTGCTGCTCGTCGTCGTGTGGCTGGCGCTCGTGGCCTGGACCTACTTCGACGCCCGGCGCCGGCTCGAGGACCAGATCCTGGTCTGGTGCGCGGTCGCCGCGTCGCTGTTCCCGTTCATAGGCACGATCGTCTACTCGATCCTGCGCCCGCCGGAGTTCATCGAGGACCGCAAGGAGCGCGACCTCGAGATCCGCGCCGCGCAGCTGCGCGTCAGGCAGCTGACCGAGCAGTCGTGCCCGAACTGCGGCCACCCGGTCGAGAAGAACTATCTGCGCTGTCCCGAGTGCCAGACCCGCATCAAGGACCCGTGCCCCTCCTGCGAGAAGCCGATCGACCCGCGCTGGGCGATGTGCCCCTACTGCGAGACCCCGATCCACCGCGAGCAGCCGCGCCGGCGCTCGCCGGAACGGCGTCCCAGGCGCGAGGAGCGCGACCGCCCGCGGGCAGAGCGCGAGCGCCAGCCCGAACGCGAGCGCACTCAGCGCTCGAAGGCCACGGCGCCGAAGAAGCGCGCGGCGCCGAAGCGCGAGAAGCGGCCCGCGGCCGAGCCCGCGCGCCGCAAGGCCGGGAGCACCTCGTCGCGGCAAGCGAGCGGCGCCCGCTCGACGAAGGGATCGAAGCCGCCCCCCGACCCCGATGCCACTCAGGAGCACCCCGCGCCGAGCGACGGCGCGGGCGACGAGCGCTCCCGGTCCACCCCCGCGAGCTGAGCGGCGGAGGTCGATAGTCCAGTGTCCCGGACTCTGATCCTGGTCAAGCCCGACGCCTTCGAGCGCGGGCTCACCGGCGAGGTGATCACCCGCTTCGAGGACAAGGGCCTGCGGCCCGTGGCGATGAAGCTCATGGTCGCCGACGAGGAGATCGCCAACCGCCACTACGCCGAGCATGCCGAGAAGCCCTTCTTCGGCGAGCTGGTCTCGTTCATCACCGGCGGCCCGCTCGTCGCGATGGTCCTCGAGGGCAACGACGCCGTCGTGGCCGCCCGCCAGCTGATCGGCGCGACGAATCCGCTCGACGCCGCGACCGGCTCGATCCGAGGCGACTTCGCGACCGAGGTCACCTTCAACCTCGTGCACGGGTCCGACTCCGACGAGTCGGCCGAGCGCGAGATCTCGATCTGGTTTCCCGACCTCTCCTAGTGCCGCGTCCGGCGATGCTGACCCGCTTCTGGCGAGCGAAGGTCAAGCATGGCAAGGACTGACGACGCTGCCAGGCGCTGACCTGCAGCCGCCAGAACGGGGATTGCATTGACGGACTCGGCACTCATTCTCGCCTCGGCGTCGCCGAGGCGCCGCGAGATTCTCACCGCCCTCGGGGTCGAGTTCGAGGTCGTCGTCCCCGACGTCGAGGAGATCGACGAGGGCGATCCGGCCGAGGTCGTGCTCGAGAACGCTCGGCGAAAGGCGAGGGCCGCGGCCGGGTCGGCGCCCGATGGCTCGGTGGTGCTCGCCGCCGACACCGAGGTGGTCCTCGGCGGGCGCGTGCTGGGAAAGGCGGCGGACGAGGCCGAGGCGCGGTCGTGTCTGGAGGCGCTGTCGGGGCGCAGCCACACGGTCCTGGGAGGGCTCGTGATATGGGCCGAAGGCGGGGAGGAGCGCTCCGGCGTGGCGGCCTCGCAGGTGACCTTCAGGCGGCTGGAGCCGGACGTGCTCGACCTCTATCTGTCCTCCGGCGAGTGGCGCGACCGCGCCGGCGCCTACGCGATCCAGGGGCTGGGCTCGATCCTGATCGAGCGCCTCGAGGGCGACTTCTCGAACGTGGTCGGGCTCCCGGTCGGCCTGCTGCTCGAGCTCGCTCCTGAGCTGGTCGAGTGATCGATTAAGGCTGCAAGTAGCGGCAATTTGGCCTGCAGGGGGCTCCGCTAGACTCGCTTGACTCCTTCGCCGGGACGCAATCGCGCAATCATTCGTCGCCTGGCGGACGATCGCCATGGGGCGGGGCCCTCTCCGCCCGGCACGAATCCACACTGAGGCACTTCCGAACCCAAACATGGGCCTTTTCAGCTACCTGACCGGTTTCGGCGGCCGCGACATGGCCGTCGATCTCGGGACCGCGAACACGCTCGTCTACGTGCGTGGGCGCGGCATCGTGCTCTCCGAGCCCTCGGTCGTCGCCGTCGACTCGCACAGCGGCGAGGTCCATGCGGTCGGCGTCGAGGCCAAGCGGATGCTGGGGCGCACCCCGGGCACGATCACCGCGATCAGGCCACTCAAGGACGGTGTGATCGCGGACTTCGACGTCACCGAGAGCATGCTGCGCCACTTCATCGAGAAGGTGCATCAGAACCGCTGGGCGCATCCCCGGGTGGTGGTGTGCGTGCCATCCGGCGTGACCGGGGTCGAGAAGCGCGCCGTCGAGGAGGCCTGTATGTCGGCGGGCGCGCGCAAGGCCTACCTGATCGAGGAGCCGATGGCGGCCGCGATAGGGGCCGGCCTGCCGGTGTCCGAGCCGACCGGAAGCATGGTCGTCGACATCGGCGGCGGCACCAGCGAGGTCGCGGTGATCTCGCTCGGCGGAATCGTCGTATCCCAGTCGATCCGGGTCGGAGGCGACGAGATGGACGAGGCGCTGATCGCCTTCTGCAAGGAAACCCACAAGCTCCTCATCGGGACCCAGACCGCGGAGGAGATCAAGCTCGAGATCGGCGCCGCGGTCCCGCTCCCCGAGGAGCAGACCTACGAGATCCGCGGGCGCGATCTCGTCAGCGGCCTCCCGAAGACGGTCGCGCTCACCTCCGAGGAGGTTCGCCGCGCCCTCGAGGCCCCGCTCGGCCAGATCCTCGGGGCGATCCGCGAGACGCTCGACCGGACCCCGCCCGAGCTCTCCGCCGACATCATGGACCGGGGCATCACGCTCGCCGGCGGCGGAGCCCTGCTCCAGGGGATGGAGCAGCGCCTGCGCGACGAGACCCAGATGCCCGCACAACTTGCCGATTCGCCGCTGACCTGCGTCGCCGTGGGATCCGGCCGTTCCCTGGAGGAGTTCGAGACCATCCACCGGGCGAACCGGAGCTCGAACAGGCGCCGGTTCGCGGCATCGGCCGGATAAAGGGACGAGGCCATGTACCGCAAGCAGGTCCGCCGCCGGCGCGCGGTCCTCGTGCTGCTCGTGATCGTCTCGCTCGTGCTGCTGTCGAGCCACTTCAGCGAGGGCTCGAGCGGCCCGCTGCACGGCATCCAGCGCGGCCTGGCGACGATCCTCGGGCCGATCGAGGAGGGCGCCGACCGCGCGCTCAAGCCGGCGCGCGACCTCGTCAGCTGGTTCGACGAGACCTTCGAGGCGCGGGGCCGCAACGACGACCTCGAGGCCGAGGTCCAGGACCTCCGCGGCGCGTCGTGGCAGCGGATGCGGCGACGAAGGAGAACGACCAGCTGCGCGAGCAGCTCGAGCTCGGCCCAGGCGGAGGAATCGCCGGGCGCGAGGCCGTGACGGGACGCGTCATCGGGCGCTCGCCCACGGTCTGGTACTCGACGGTGACGGTCGACGTCGGCTCGAGCTCAGGCGTCGCCGTCGACGACCCGGTGATCACCGGCGACGGCCTCGTCGGGCGCGTCACCGACACCACCTCGGGGACCGCCCAGGTGACGCTGATCACCGACCATCGCAGCGCCGTCTCGGCGACGGTCGTGCCGAGCGGGCCGTCGGGAGTGCTCAAGCCCGAGGTCGGCGACCCTCAGGTCCTGCTGCTCGACTTCATCGAGAACGACCGCCAGGTGCGCGAGGGCGAGACCGTCGTGACCGCCGGCTGGACGAGCGGCAGGCTTGCGTCGGTGTTCCCCTACGGGATCCCGATCGGCCGCGTCACCGAGGCGACGGCCGGCGAGCAGGAGACGTTCACGCAGGTGCACGTGGAGCCCTTCGCCGACGTCCGCGAGCTCGACTTCGTCGAGGTGCTCACCGAGCCCGGCGGCGACGGGCAGGACGGGGGCTCGGAGTGATCGTCACGCCCAAGATCGTCGCGCGGCTGGCGCTCATCATCCTCGTCGCCGTCATCCTCCAGGTCACCTTCTTCTCGAAGATCACGATCCTGGGGACCTCGCCCAACATCCTTCCCGTGATCGCCGTCTGCCTCGGCCTGCTCGGAGGCGCCGTGGTCGGCGCCGTGTGCGGTTTCGCGATCGGGTTCCTGCTCGATTCGGCGCTGCTCCAGACGCTCGGCGTCTCGTCGCTGGTCCTGCTCGCCGCCGGCTACCTCGCCGGGCGCTACCGCGAGGGCTTCGACATCTCGAACCCGCTCGTCCCGCTCGCGCTCGCCGGCAGCCTGACCCTGATGTGCGCCGGCGGGTTCGCCCTCGTCCAGCTGATGCTCGGCGTCGAGGCGCCGGTGAGCCTCATGGTTCTGCGCGAGCTCTTCCTCCAGACGGTCTACGGCGCCGTGCTGATGATCCCGGCCTACCCGCTCATGCGGCGGGTGCTGCGCGCGGCGCTCGTCGAGGAGCCGCAGCGCGGCAGGATCCCGATCCCCTTCCGCGCCGCATGACCGCCCGCGTCACCCGACTTCGACGGTCGAGTCCGAGCCCGCGTGTGCCGGCGGCATCCTGGTGCGCGGGGGCTCGGATTCGACCGTCTAGCCTGATGGCCATCGCTCCCGGCACGTCGGCGACGTCATGCATGCTGGGGAGCCCACGCTGATGTTCCTACCCGACCGCGTACGCACACCCTCCAACTCGCAGTTCGCCGTGCGCGTGGCGGTCCTGAGCGGGGTCGCGCTGGCGCTGTTCTCGGTCATCTTCTTCCGCCTCTGGTACCTCCAGGTGCTGTCGGGTGACCGCTACCTCGAGGAGGCACAGAACAACCGCGTCCGCGAGATCCAGGTCCAGGCGCCGCGCGGCGAGATCCTCGACCGCCACGGGGACGTGCTGGTCGACAACCGCACCGCCCTTGCGCTCCAGGTCCAGGCCGAGGAGCTGCCGCCGGAGCGCGAGCAGCGCGAGCGGGTGCTGCGCCGCGTCGCCGAGCTCGCCGGCATGTCGCTCGAGCAGGTCCGAAAGGAGATTCGCGAGCAGACCAAGGAGCTGCCCGCGAGCCCGGTGACGCTCAAGCGCGAGGTCGACTACCCGCTCGTCTACTACCTCCAGGAGCATCAGGCCGAGCTGCCCGGGGTCAGCGTCGAGCGGGTCTTCGTGCGCCGCTACGAGCAGGGGACGCTCGGCGCGCACATCTTCGGCTACGTCAGCGAGGTGAGCGCCGAGCAGCTCGAGGAGCCCCGCTATCAGGACCTGGTGCCCGGCGACCTCGTCGGCCAGACCGGGCTCGAGTACGAGTACGACCACCTGCTGCGGGGTCAGAACGGGGCGACCCGGGTCCAGGTCGATGCCACCGGCTCGCCTCAGGGCCAGGCCCTCAGCTCGCAGGAGGCGGTCACGGGCAACAACCTCCGCACGACGCTCGACACCGATGTCCAGGCGGCCGGCGAGGCGGCGCTGTCGCAGTTCGGCGGCCTGCCGGGCGCGTTCGTCGCGATGGACGTCCAGGACGGCGAGATCCTCGGCCTCGGCTCGTATCCCACATTCGACCCCGCGATCTTCACGCGCCCGAGCCTCTCGCCGGCCCTGTATGAGCGCCTCAGCTCCGAGGAGTCCGGCGCGCCGCTGTCGAACCGCGCGATCCAGGGCCTCTATCCGACCGGCTCGACGTTCAAGGCGATCACCGCGGTCGCCGGCCTCGAGGAGGGGCTGATCACGCCCGACACGCCGGTCGACGACCCCGGGTCGATCACGGTCGGGGGGATCGAGTTCAAGAACGCGGGTGACGTCGCGAACGGGACGATCACGCTCCCGACCGCGCTCAAGGTCTCCTCCGACGTCTTCTTCTACAAGCTCGGGCTCGAGGCCGACGACGCCGAGGGCCTGCCGATCCAGACCTGGGCCGAGAACCTCGGCCTCGGCTCCGCGACCGGCATCGACCTGCCGGCCGAGGGCGACGGGCTCATCCCGACGCCCGAGTGGCGCAACGAGCTCTACGAGAACGGCGACACCGACCGCCCGTGGAGCGTGGGCGACAGCATCAACCTCTCGGTCGGGCAGGGCGACCTTCAATCGAACCCGCTTCAGATGGCGGTGGCCTACGCCGCGATCGCCAACGGCGGCAACATCGTGCGTCCCCACCTCGCGCAGATGATCGAGGACCCGGCCGGCCGCGTCGTCCAGGAGTTCGACCCCGCCCCGCGCGGGTCGGTGCCCATCGAGGAGCGCTACCGGCAGTCGATCCTCGACGGCCTCTACGCCGCCGCCATGGAGCCGGGCGGGACGTCGTATCCGGTCTTCGGCGGCTTCCCGGTCGACATCGCGGGCAAGACGGGAACGGCCGAGCGCAGCCTCTACGAGGAGGACCAGTCGTGGTACGTCGCGCTCGCCCCATACCCTGACCCCAAGGTCGTGGTCGCGGTGACAATCGAGGAGGGCGGTTTCGGCGCCGACGCAGCCGCTCCGGCGGCGTCGCAGATCCTCGGCGCCTACTTCGACAAGCCCAACGCCGTCGGCAGCGCGCCCGAGGAAGTTGCGACCGGCCAGGTGTACGACTAGTGCGCCCTCCGACCATCACCGCACATCACGCTGACGATCAGAGGACGCACTGATGGCGACCGCACGCGCACCCGCACGACCCGCCCGGCGCCCGCGCTCGCGGCCGCGCAGCTTCGAGGCTCCGCGCCCCAGCGCGGCGGAGCGGACCGGGATCGCCTACCTCGACCCGATGCTGATCCTCGCGGCGCTCGGGATCATCGCCTTCAGCATTCTGACGCTCTCGGTCACGACCCAGAACGACATCGAGGGCAACCCCTACTTCTTCGTGGTCAGGCAGAGCATCTACGCCGTGATCGGGATCGCGCTGATGCTCGCCATCGCCCGCATCGACTACTCGCGCTTCCGCGAGCTGCGGGTCGGCCTCTACACGGCGATGATCTCCTCGATCGTCCTCGTCCTCGTTCTCGGCAGCGCGGCTCGAGGAAGCCGCCGCTGGATCGAGTTTCCATTCTTCACCTTCCAGCCTTCCGAGCTGGGAAAGGTGCTGCTGATCGCGGCACTCGCCGGATTCGCGATAGACCGCATGAGGCGGACTTCCGAACCCCAGCGAACCGCGCGCCTGCTGCTGCTGGGGCTGGCGCCCGCCGCGATCGTCTTCGTACAGCCCGACCTCGGCACCGCTTTGGTGTACGGGGTCATCACGCTGACGGTGCTCTACATCGCCGGCGTGCACTGGAAGCATTTCGCCGCGGTGGGAGCCGCGGCGCTGGCGATGGTGGCGATCGTTTTGGTGATCGCGCCCGCCGTGGGTGCCCCGGTGCTCAAGGACTACCAGCAGGACCGGTTGACCTCGTTTCTGAACCCGAGCGAGGACCCGCGTGACTCCAGCTACCAAGTGAATCAGGCCCTGATCGCCGTCGGATCCGGTGGAAAGACCGGACGCGGCGACGAGGCCACCCAAGCGCAGAGCGGGTTCCTGCCGGAGCGCCACACGGACTTCATCTTCGCCGTAGTAGGCGAGCGCTTCGGCTTTGTTGGCGCTGCGTTCCTATTGTCAATGTACGCCCTGCTCATATGGCGGGCGCTGCGAATACTGACTCTTTCGAAGAATGTCTACGGGAGCATGATCGCCGCGGGAATCGCGGCGATGCTGATGTTCCAGGTCTTCGTCAACGTCGGCATGGCCCTCGGGCTGGCGCCGATCACCGGGATCCCGCTTCCCCTGATGAGCTACGGAGGTTCCTCCGTGCTCGTCACCTTCATGGCGATCGGGCTCCTACTGAGTGTCTACGTACAAGCGCAGCTTGCCTCCAAGAGCACGAGCAGGGCCCGAGCTCTTTGAGGTGAGTTAACTGAAAAAGCGAATATTGGTTTCCGTCGATCGCGGGGAGACCCGCGTGGCGGTGCAAGAGAGAAAGCCCGGCGGCGGCGGCAGAGGCGGCCGCGGCGGGCAGAAGAAGAACGAGTCGGCCAAGGGCGGGTCCGCCAAGGGCGGCGGCGCCGACGGCGGCTGGAAGGTCGCCGAGCTCTACGTCGAGCGCCGCGGCCAGCGCTCGATCGTCGGCAACATCTACAAGGGCGTGATCGACAACGTCCTGCCCGGGATGGAGGCGGCGTTCGTCGACATCGGGCTGGAGCGAAACGGCTTCCTGCACGTCGACGAGATCGTCCTGCCCGGAGGCCAGCAGGCCCCGCGCCGCGGCCGCGGCAAGGGACGGCGCATCGACGAGCTGATCAAGCCGCGCCAGGAGATCCTCGTGCAGGTCGTCAAGGACCCGCTGAAGACGAAGGGCGCGAGGCTGACGATGCAGCTCTCGGTGGCCGGGCGCTACCTCGTCTACATGCCCCAGGGGAGCGGCGTCGGGGTCTCCCGGCGGCTGCCCGACAAGGAGCGGGACCGCCTGCGCAAGCTGCTCGACAAGGCCTACGACGGCACCGGCGGCCTGATCATCCGCACGGCCGCGCAGGGCGCCAAGAAGGATGACCTCGAGCGCGAGATCGACTACCTGCACAAGCTCAACGAGGTGCTCGAGCGGCGCGCTGCCGATGTCGAGGCGCCGGCGCTGGTCTTCCAGGAGGCCGACCTGTCGGTGCGCGTGCTGCGCGACGTGCTGCAGAGCGAGTTCGAGGCCGCGATCATCGACGACGAGAAGCAGCACCAGCGGGTGACGAGCTTCTTCCAGCGCACCGCGCCGGAGCTCGTCGGCTCGGTCGAGCTGGACCGGAACAAGAGGCCCCTGTTCGAGCGCTACGGCATCGACGAGGCCTTCGCCTCGACGCTCCAGCGGCGCGTCGACCTGCCCTCGGGCGGCTACCTGATGATCGACTACGCCGAGGCGCTGACCGTGATCGACGTCAACACGGGCAGCTTCACCGGCCGCGGCCGGGGGCGGCTCGAGGACACGATCACGAAGGTCAACGTCGAGGCCGCCGACGAGGCGGTTCGCCAGCTGCGGCTGCGCGACATCGGCGGGATCATCGTCATCGACTTCATCGACATGGCGCGTGCACGCAATCGCGACCAGGTCCTGAAGACGCTGCGCAAGGCGCTCGACGAGGACAAGACCAAGACCTACGTCGTCGAGGTCTCGCCGCTCGGGCTCGTCGAGATGACCCGCCAGAACGTCACCGAGGGCGTGCGCGAGATCCTCACCAAGCGCTGCCCGACGTGCGACGGCGAGGGCGTCGTGAAGTCGGAGGAGACGGTCGCGATCCAGATCCTGCGGCTCCTGCGCGACGTGATCGAGGATCACCCCGAGCCGGAGGCGCACCTGATCCGGGTCAACCCGAAGGTCGCGGCGGAGCTGCTGCGCACCGACAGCGGTCTCGAGGAGCTCGAGGAGGAGACGGGCAAGCACTTCCACTTCGAGGGCGGAGACGCGCTCGGGATCGAGACGTTCGACGTGATCGAGAGCGGGACCCGGGACAAGATCGAGGCCCAGGCGCTGCCGTTCCAGGTCGGCGAGGAGGTGCTCGTCACGATCGAGGAGCCGCACATGTTCAACGCCGACGACGCGATCGCGCGGGTCGACTCCTACATCGTCAGCGTGACTGGCGGCAACGCGCACGTCGGCCAGCGCCGCATGGTGAGGATCGAGAGCGTCGAGCGCTCGGCCGCGATCGCCTCGCTGCTGGACGGTGGAAACGGCGCCGGAGACGGCTCCGGCGAGGACGAGAGCGGCGATGACGGCCAGCTAGAATCGACGCCTCGACGGCGCCGCGGCCGCAGGGGCGGCAGGCGCCGTTCTCGTGCCAAGAGCACCGAATCGAGCGATTAGATGCCGGATTACGCGATAGTCGAAAGCGGCGGCAAGCAGTACCGCGCCGAGAAGGGCGCGGCGCTTGTCGTCGACCGCCTGCCCGAGGAGGAGGGCGCGAAGGTCACGCTTCGCCCGGTCCTCTTCCGCGGCGACAAGGACGTCGTCGCGAACGGGGGCGAGCTCGAGAAGGTCAAGGTCGAGGCGGTGGTGTCGGAGCACCTTCGCGGCCCCAAGGTGCGCATCTTCAAGTACCGCCCCAAGAAGGGCTATCGGCGCCGCGCCGGGCACCGCTCCGAGCTCACGAGGCTCGAGGTGACCGACGTGAAGATGCTGACCCGCAAGCCGGCCGCGAAGCCCGCCGCCAAGGCCGAGCCGGAGAAGAAGCCCGCCGCCAAGAAGCCCGCCGCGAAGAAGCCGGCCGCGCAAGAAGCCGGCGGCGAAGAAGCCGGCGGCGAAGAAGCCCGGCGCGAAGAAGCCGGCGGCGAAGAAGCCGGCCGCGAAGGCGTCCGGATCGGGCGCCGGTTCTGCTAAGAAGGACGGCTAGACGATGGCGCACAAGAAGGGACTTGGATCAAGCCGTAACGGGCGCGACTCGAACCCCAAGATGCTCGGGGTCAAGGTCTTCGCCGGCCAGCGGGTCGGCGGCGGCGAGATCATCGTGCGCCAGCGCGGCACCCGCTTCCGGGCCGGCGACGGAGCCGGCCTCGGGCGCGACCACACGATCTTCGCGACGCGCGCCGGGACGGTCGGTTTCAGGCCGTCGCGCAAGGGGCGCGTGGTCACAGTCGACGAGGCCTGAGGCCCGCTCCGTGGTCCGGGGACGCGTCCTCGTGGCGCTCATCGCCCTCGCCGCGGTGGCCGCGATCGCCGGCTGCGGCGGCGACGACGATCCCCAGGTCGCAACCCCGGGCCGAAGGCCGCGGAGGACACGGCGCGCGAGTTCCTGGTCGCGGGGGTCAACGGTGACGTCGATACGGCGTGCGGCCTGCTCAGCGACGATCTCACCGCGGAGCTCGACCAGACGTTCCCCTGCGAGACGCTCGTCGAGGTCCAGGCGGACCTCGCCAAGGAGGGCAAGGCCGAGTTCGACTCGGTGAAGATCGACCCGTCGAACGCCGAGGAGCTCGAGCTTCAGACGTTCGTCTCCGACGACGGCCAGTCGGCCAACGTGACGGGGCCAACCGGCGAGCAGAACATCGCCCTCGAGGTTCTCAACGGCGACTGGCTCATCACTGCCCTTCCCGCCGCCGGGGAGACGAGCTGATCGAGCCCCGGCCCGCCGCCGGGCCGGGTGATCGCAGGCTCTAAGGTCGGGCCATGCTCTACGACCGCGCGCGAGTCTTCGTCGAGGGCGGGAAAGGGGGCGACGGCGTGGTGAGCTTTCGCCGCGAGGCGCACGTCCCCAAGGGCGGCCCCGACGGAGGCGACGGCGGCTCCGGCGGCGACGTCGTGCTCGTCTGCGACCCGTCGCGCCGCGACCTCGCGGCGCTGCGCCACGGAAAGCACCTTCGCGCGCGGCCGCGGCGGCCACGGCCAGGGCAAGCGCCGCCATGGCGCACGCGGCGACGATCGCGAGATCCCCGTGCCGCCCGGCACCGAGGTCGAGGGGATCGACGGCGCGCGCTTCGACCTCCTCGAGCCCGGGCAGCGCGCGGTCGTCGCGCATGGCGGGGGAGGTGGAAGCGGCAACAAGCGCTTCGCCAGCTCCACCCGCCAGGCGCCGCGCTTCGCCGAGCGCGGCGTCGAGGGCGAGTCGGGCTGGATCGAGCTGCGGCTCAAGCTGCTCGCCGACGCCGGGCTCGTCGGCCTGCCCAACGCCGGCAAGTCGTCGCTGCTCGCGCGCCTGACCGCGGCGCGCCCCAAGGTCGCCGACTACCCGTTCACGACGATCGAGCCCGTGCTCGGCACGATCGAGGCCGACGACCGCCAGCTCGTGCTCGCCGACATCCCGGGCCTGATCGAGGGGGCGGCGGCGGGCGCCGGGCTCGGCCACGAGTTCCTCGCCCACGTCGAGCGCTGCGGGCTGATCGTGCACGTCGTCGACATCGCGCGCGAGGACGGCGCCGAGGCCTACGCGACCGTGCGCGAGGAGCTCGGCGCCTACGGCGCGGGGCTCGCGAGGCTGCCCGAGCTGGTCGCGCTCTCGAAGCGCGACCTCGTCCCCGACGAGCGCGCAGACGAGGCCGTCGCGCGGTGGCGCGAGCGCCTCGGCGACAGCGCGCTCGACGTCGTCGCCGTGTCGTCGGCGACCGGGGCCGGGATCGAGGAGCTGCGGCGAGCGATCCTCGCCGCCGTCCCGGAGCCGGGGCTCGCGCGAGCGGCGGCGCCGGCGGCGCGTGGGCGCGGCTTCGAGGCCGAGCACCGCGTCTACACGCCGGCGGCGACCACGGTTTCGCCGTCGAGCGGGTCGGCGACGGCGAGTTCCGCGTCGAGGGCCGCGGCATCGAGCTGCTCGTGCGCCGTCACGACCTCTCGAACGCCGAGGCGCTCGGCTACGTGGAGCAGCGCCTGCGCGAGATCGGCGTCGTCAGCGAGCTTCGCCGCAAGGGCTTCGAGCCCGGCGACGAGGTGCGCATCGGCGACATCGCCTTCGAGCTCGATCCTGCCTAGGCGCTGGCCATCCGGGCGAGGACGACGCTCGCCTGTCGCGCATCGCGCCGCGGCGGCCGATACTCATTAGGCATGAGCCGTAGGTGGATACTGGCGACCGTGCTCGCACTCCTGGCGTGCGGGTCTCTGGCGAGCATTGGAAGCGCTTCGGCCGCGAGCCTCGAGTCCATTGGCACCTACATCGCACCGGTCTATGTCACCTCGGATCCCGGCGACGCGAACCGGATCTTCGTCGTCGAGCAGGGCGGAGGCTCGAACGCACCCCGAATTCGCCTGACCACCGGCGGCTCGACGACCACCTTTCTCGACGCGAGCCTGCTCAGCTCGCCGGGTGTCGCCGCCGGTGGAGAACAGGGGCTGCTGTCGATGGCGTTCGCGCCCGACTTCGCGACGAGCGGCCGCTTCTACGTCTTCTACACCGGAACCGACGCCGGAACATTGCACGTCGACGAATTCACGGCGAGTGGAAATTCCGTCGACGTCGGGAGTCGCCGGCCGGTGATCAGCATTCCGCACCCGTCTTTCAACAACCACAACGGTGGCCAGCTCCAGTTCGGCACCGACGGCAATCTCTACGTCTCGACCGGTGACGGTGGCAGCGGTGGCGACCCTGGGGAAAACGCCCAGGACACCGCTGTGCGGCTCGGCAAGATCCTGCGCGTCACGCCTACCCCGGGCGGTGGGTACACGGTTCCAGCCGACAATCCCTTCGTCGGCGCCGCGGGCGCGGATGAGGTCTGGAGCTACGGGCTGCGCAATCCATGGCGCTTCTCATTCGATCGCCTGACCGGCGATCTCTGGGTGGGGGACGTCGGCCAGGCGGCCTGGGAGGAGGTCAACTTCGACCCCGTCGCGTTGGGTGCCGGGCGCGGTGACAACTTCGGATGGGACTGCTACGAGGGCCGGCACGCCTTCGAGCTCACCGGCTGCCCGGCGATAGGGGCGACCACGCAGCCGGTCCACGAATACCCGAATCCCAGCGGCGGACCGGCGGCCGTCGTGGGTGGATACGTCGTTCGCGATGAGAGCGTGTGCGAGCTGTACGGCCGCTACGTCTATGCCGATACCTACGCCGGAGTGGTCCGCTCGCTCGCTCCAGGCCTGCCCGACGCGACGGACGACCGCTCCGAGGGCCTGTCCGTCCCGGTCACGACGTCGTTCGGCCAGGACGCAGCGGGCCGGGTATATGTGACATCCGGGAACGGCCCCGTCTACCGGATCGTTCACACCGAGGGAGCGTCCTGTCCGGCGCCCGGGGGGTCTCAGGCGGACACCGACCCGCCGTTCCTCGGAATCTCCGCCCGCCTAAGGCAGGACATCGGCGATCGGCGCTTCGAGGTCACCGCGGACGTCGATGAGCAGGTCACCGCGATCTTCGAGGCGACGATCGTCCGGCGGCGAAACGGCGATGAGGTGGGCGATCACCTCAGCCGAGTCCCGTTCCTCGAGGCGGGCCGGAGCAATGATTTGCAGTTCAAGCTCAGCCGCGGCGATTCGCGGCGGGTCAAGAGGCTGATCCGCCGTGGCGTGAAACTGAAGGCGAACGTCACCGGGTCCGCCACGGACGTGGCTGGGAACACCACGACCCACGAGTTGGCGATACGCCTCCTGCTCGACTAGCGGCGCGACCTAAACTTGCCGCGCCATGACCGTGGTCGTGAAGCTCGGGTCCTCGATCGTCGCCGACGACGGCGGCGAGCTTCGCACGCCCGTGCTCGACAGCGTCTGCGCCCAGGTCGCCGAGCTGCACGGCGGCGGCGAGAACGTCGTGCTGGTGACCTCGGGCGCGATCGCGCGCGGGATGCGGCTGATGGAGCTCGGCGGGCGCCCGGGGGCGATCGACGAGCTCCAGGCGGCGTCGGCGG
The DNA here is from genome assembly GCA_963838145.1 of uncultured Thermoleophilia bacterium. Classification (GTDB taxonomy): domain Bacteria; phylum Actinomycetota; class Thermoleophilia; order Solirubrobacterales; family 70-9; genus DASPWW01. Next base: position 265,165 of record CAWIPX010000003.1, on the reverse strand, counting down.
TCGGGCAGGGCTCGTTGTTTCGCGCCTACGAGGAGCGCCTCGCGGCGGGCGGCCTGCACACCGCTCAGGTCCTGCTGACCGCGTTCGACATCGCCGCCCGGATCCACTACGTCAACGCGCGCCAGACGCTGCGGCGGCTGCTCGAGTGGCGCGTCGTGCCGATCGTCAACGAGAACGACACCACGGCGACCGACGAGATCACGTTCGGCGACAACGACTTCCTCTCGGCCCAGGTCGCGATCCTGCTCGAGGCGCGGCTGCTGGTGCTGCTGACCGACACCGAGGGGCTGCACACGGCCGACCCCCGGCGCGACGACGACGCGAGGCTGGTCGAGGAGGTCGACGACTTCGGCGAGCTCGACGCCTACGAGATCGGCGTGCGCACCTCGGCGTTCGGCTCCGGCGGGATGCGCAGCAAGGTCGCGGCGGCCGAGATGGCGAGCGCCGCCGGCATACCCGTGACGATCACCGACGGGACGGCGCCGGGAACGCTGCTAGCGGCGGCCGCCGGGGAGCGCGTCGGGACGCGCTTCGCGCCCCACGAGGAGCGCACGCCGAGCTTCAAGCTCTGGCTTCGCTACGCCAAGCCGGCTCAGGGGAGGCTGGTCGTCGACGCCGGCGCCGCGCGGGTCCTGCGCGAGAGCGGCAGCAGCCTGCTTCCGGTCGGGATCACCGGCGTCGAGGGCGACTTCGAGGCCGGCGACGCGGTCGAGGTGGTGACCGATGGCGAGGTGGTGGGCAAGGGGATCGTCAACTTCTCGGCCGGCGAGCTCGGCCGCGTCAAGGGGATGAAGACGTCCGAGGTCCAGGAGCTGCTGCCCAGGGCCGCCGACGAGGCGGTCCACCGCGACCGCTTCGTCCTTACCTGACCGTGCACTAGTCCTTCAGGTCCTGGAACATCTCGCCGGCCGCTTGGCACTGCGCCGGCGTCAAGCTCGGTGGGCACTCCCCCTCGGGCACGGGGTGCGATTCGGCGCCGTGGAATGCCTCCCCGGCCGCCTGGCACTGTGCTGTCGTCCAGCTCGGCGGGCACTCGCCCTCGGGGACGGGGTTGGACTCGGCGCCCTGGAACGCCTCACCGGCGGCCTGGCACTCGGCGTCGGTCCAGCTCGAGGGGCACTCCGGGGACTCCTCCTCGGGCGCCTCGCCTCCGCCGCCTCCGGCTGACCCGCCACTGCCTTGGCCGCCCTGGCCGGCGCCGCCACTGGAACCCGCGCCGTGACCCTGCTCGTTGCCGTCGGAACCCTTCGCTTCCGCTCCGGCGCCCGATTCGGTGTCGCGACCCTCTCCGGCCGCGGTCTCGGCGGCCAGCGTGGTCGTTGGGTCGGCGGCCTCGGTAGCAGCCTCGTCTCCGCCACACGCGGTCAGCGTGGCGCCGGCCAGCGCGACCACGACGAGCAGCGCCGCCGCGCCGGTGAGCGCCCCGAATCGGGCCGGGCCCGCCTCCCGCTGTGAATCCCCTTCCACCATCCGCGAAGGCTAGCCCACGCCCGCCTCCGTGCGGCGATTGGCTAGCTTGCCCGTCAGTGTTCTGCCCCAGGTGCGGTAAAGAGGCCGAGAGCGGCGACCGGTTCTGCAGCTCCTGCGGAGCTTCGCTGCCCAAGCCCGACGAGAAGAAAACGGAGACCGAGCGCCTCTCGCCGCGCGAGCGCGTCTCCCGGCTCGCCGGGAGGACGAGGCGCGAGCGGATCATCACGCTCGGCACGGCCGGGGCGATCGCGATCGCGATTTTCGCCTTCGTGGCGCTGGACCCGGCCGAGGACGACGACGCTCCGCCGCCCGACACCTACAGCATCGCGGCCGATCAGATCTGCGTGGAGGCGAAGCGCGAGATCGCGCGCGCCGCGAGGCGCGCGGGAGGCAGTGATCCCACGGGCTATGCAAGCGACATGGTGCCGATCGTCGCCCAGTGGCGCTCCGCCACGTCCGATCTCGTGCCTTCGGTGGAGCGCAGCCAGGGCGCCGCCGTGCTCGACGTCGCGCTGCGCGACGTCATGGTGGACGCGGCGGTGCTCGCGAGGATGGGGCGCGAGGGCGCCGGCAACGATGAGATCGCCGAACAGGTGGGCGTCGTCGAGGAGACCTCCGGGCGCGTCGAGCAGGCGATCGACGACCTGGGCCTGGAGCGCTGCGCCGTGCTCCAGCTGGGGAACCCCGGAGCCGTTTGAGCCGGGCGGGCCGCGGGCTGGTTGCAAGGCGCCGCCGCTTGTGATGTGATGTCGGGCAACTGGCGCCGACCTCAAAAGGGGAGAGGGTTCATGAACAAGAGGTACTTCGTCCTGGCAGCGAGCATCGTGCTCGCGCTTTCGCTGGCGGTTCCCGCGCTCGGCGGACCCGGAAACCCGATAGCGAACACGTCGGCGAGCGCGAAGAAGCTCGCCAAGAAGGCACTGAACGCGGCCAACGCCGCGCAGCAGTCGGCCGACAAGGCGCAGAATACGGCCGACGATGCACTGAACAAGGCCAACGCCGCGCAGACCACGGCAAACACCGCCAACACCAAGGCTGACGCCGCGAAGGCGGCTGCGGACGCAGCCCAGGCATCGGCTGACCAGGCGTTCAAGAGCACCCATCTCGCGAATGGCAACGCGAACGGCCCCAGCACCGCCAGCCCCAAGCTCTCGGGCGCCGCCTGCCCGGGGAACGAGGAGTCCACCGGGGGCGGCTGGAACGCAAGCGGCGCTGCCTCCAATGACACCTCGGCGACGATCAACAGCGAGTACCTCGACGGCTGGCTCGTGCAGCTGGCCGAGAACGACGGTGTCCCCGCGGGCGACGCGTGGACGCTGACCGCGAACGCGACCTGCGCCGCGCGCTAAGCCGGCAGTAGGCTCGGCGCCACCAGCTCAAGCGACGGAGGCCGGCCCGGGAGGGCCGGCCTCCTCGTCGTCGAGGGCCGAGAAGCGGTCCCGGATCGCCCCCTGGCTGGCGCCGGCGGCGATCGTCGTGGTGGCGCTCGCGCTGCGGGTCGCGGTGGTCGCCGCGGATGACGGCTACATGCCCGCGCACGACGCGTACGACTACGACCGCCAGGCCCGGTCGATCGCGGCGGGCGACGGCTTTCCCCCCTCCGTGCACGTGGCCGAGGGAGGGCCGAGCGCCTGGCGCCCGCCGGTCTATCCGTTGTTCGTCGGGGGCGTCTACGCCGCCAGCGGGGACAGCGTCGAGGCCGGCCGCCTCGCCGGAGCCGTGCTCGGCGCCGCGGCGGTCCTCCTCGTCTTCCTGATCACCACTCGGATCTGGGGCCGGCGCGTGGGCCTCGTGGCGGCCGGGCTGACCGCGGTCTTTCCTCCACTCGTCCTACTCAGCCGGGATCTGCTCGCCGAGCCGCTCTTCATCGTGCTCGAGCTGGGCGCGGTGCTCTCGGTGCTCGTCTACGGGAGGTCGGGGCGCGTGCGATGGGCCGCGGCCGCCGGTGTGCTCTGCGGGCTGGCGGCGCTTACCCGCAACCCCGGGGTGGTGCTGGCGATCCCGATCGCGCTCGGGGTCTGGGCGGTCCGGCCGCGTCGGGGCCCGGATCCCTCGGTGGGGGGTTCGGGGACGAGGGCGCTTGCCGCCCCGGCGGTCGTCGTGGCGTGTGTGGCGCTGGTGCTCGCTCCGTGGGCGGTGCGCAATGCGGTCGAGTTCGGTCGCTTCATGCCGATGACGTCGAGCAGCGGCTTCGCGCTCGCGGGCACCTACAACGAGCTGCTCCTTCGGCGACGAGTCGAACCATGCCGCCTGGCGGACGCCGACGATCGCGCCAGATCTCGGTGTGCTGTTCCGGACTCCGGGGATCGACGAGGGGACGCTCGACGCCACGCTCCGAGACGAGGCCACGAGCTTCGCCGCCGGCCACCCCGCCTACGTCGCCGAGGCGACCTGGTGGAACCTCCTGCGCCTCTTCCACCTCGACGGAGCCGCCGTCGTCGGCGACGACGCGGAGTCCGGTGACGGAGCGGGGAATCGGCAGCGGCGTGAGCTGGACCGAGTCCGCCGGCCTCGCCGTGGCGGTCGCCCTGGCGCTACTCGGTATCGTCGCGATCGTGCGATCCCCGATCCCGGCAGGGCCGTGGTTCCTCTGGCTGGTGCCGCTCGTCGTGGTCGTCGTCGCGGCGCCGGTGGCCGGGCTCCCGCGGTACCGGACCCCGGCCGATCCCGTTTTGCTGATGCTCGCCGCGATCGGCGCCGTGTGGGCGGCCGACCGGCTCGTGGACGTCGTGCGCCGGAAGAGGCGATTTCTCGGCTCGGCGGCGGCGGTGATCCTGGGAGCGCTGGTGCTCGCTGGATGCGGCGGCGGCGACTCCGACGAGCCGGCGGCGCCCGAGCAGCGGGTGCCCACGAGCGAGTCCGATCCCGGCTACGCGAGCGAGGCGAATGCGATCTGTCGCAAGGCCGTGCAGGAGACCCGCGAGCTGGGGCAGGAGCTGCTGGCGACGGGCGGCTCGTCCAGCGAGGCGATCGAGCTGACGACCGAGGACCTGATCGCGCCCGGGATCGAGATCCGCGAGCGCCAGGCGGAGCGGCTCCGCCGTCTCGACCCGCCCGCCGACCCCGACCCGTTCCTGGTGGTCTACCTCGACATCTTCGAGCCGCTCGGCGAGCTGTCCCAGCAACGGCTCGAGGCGGGAAGGGCGCAGAGCTACGCCAAGGTCTCGCAGCTCGAGGACCTGATGCTGGACCTCGCCAATGAGCAGACACGGGCCGCCCGGCGCGCCGGCCTCGACGACTGCGCCGTGGACTTCGTCGCGGAAGCGCTCACCGGCGGGAGCTAATGGGGGGCGCAGCGGGGCCGGGGACGGCGGTCCCCGAGGCGGTCCGCCCTCCGCCGCACCATCCGAGGTTCCCGCTCTCCGACGGGCTGCGGGGCGTCGCGGCGATCGCCGTCGTGCTCGTCCACGCCTGGCTGTTCGGCGGGACGTTCGGAGGGCTCGAGGGCGGGATCCCAGACACGATCGAGAACCGCGCCGCGGCGCGCCTGGAGACGATGGTCGTGTGCTTCTTCCTGCTCTCCGCGTTCCTGCTCTATCGGCCGATGATCGCCCACCGCGGCGGCGGCCCCGCGCAACCGCGCGTCGCGACGTACGGCAAGCGCAGATTCCTGCGCATCTACCCGGCGTACTGGGTGGCGCTCACCGTGCTCGCCATCGTCCCGGGGCTCGTCGGGGTGTTCGGCAGCGACTGGTGGGCGTACTACAGCGTGCTGTCGCACCTCGACCTAGGTGCGGGCAGCTGCTCCGCGCAGACCTACTTCCAATGCGGCCTTCCGCAGACGTGGACGCTGGCCACCGAGATCACCTTCTACGCGATCCTGCCGCTGTACGTGGCGCTCACGGCGCTGCTCGCGCGCCGGCTGTCGCTGCGCGCGTGGATCAAGGCCGAGCTGGCGCTGCTTGCCGCGCTCACGATCGTCTCGCTGGCCCTCAACGTCCCGCTTCGCGACGAGGCCTGGTTTCGCTTCACCTTCATGGGCCACTTCTACTGGCTGGCACTTGGCCTTGGCCTGGCGGTCCTGTCGGTCGGGCTCGCGGCGGGTGAGCGGCTCCCCCGGGCCGTCCGCTTCGCGGCGGACCGTCCGTTGCTCTCGTGGGGGGCGGCCTTCGCCGTCTACCTCGCCACGGTTGCCGCGCTGCCGCCGACGCCCTACATCGTCGCACCGCTCAGTCACATCGAGTACCTCGCGCTGCACGTCGCCCAGGGGCTGTTCGCGGCGCTGGTGCTGATTCCCGCGGTGTTCGGGAACCCCAACGTCGGCCTGCCGCGCCGCATCCTTGCCAATCCGGTGATCATGTGGGTGGGGCTGATCAGCTACGGGATCTACCTCTGGCACGTCACGATCGCGTACGACCTCGGTATCGGGGGCGGCGAGGCCGGGCCCCTGGTGGTGCTGATCGGGACGGTGCTGGTCGCCTTCCCCCTGGCGGCGGCGAGCTACTACCTGATCGAGGCGCCTCTCATGCGGCTGAAGGACGGGCGCATGCGCGATCTGCTGTCGCGCGGCGCACGCGCGGCGAGCCCGATCGCCGCGCGACGCTGATGCGACGGAGGCGGCGAGTTACCCTTTCAACAATGGCCACGACCGCCACGAAGCGTGCGCGACGTCACCCTGGCCGCGAGGGGGGCGTCGCACGAGCTTGCGAGCGCTCCGACGCGGCACGCGGGACGCGGCGCTGCGGCGTCTCGCCGAGCTGCTGGGGGAGCGCACGGCCGAGGTGCTCGAGGCCAACGCCGCGGATCTCGCCGACGAGCGCGCCGCGAGCCTCGACGCCGCCCTGCGCGACCGGCTGACGCTCGACGCCGACCGCATCGCGGCGATGGCCGACGGGCGTGCGGGAGATCGCCGGCCTGCCCGATCCGGTCGGCGAGGTCGATCGAGGAGCGCACGCTTGCCAGCGGGCTCGAGATGCGCAAGGTGAGGGTCCCGCTCGGCGTCGTCGCCGTCGTCTACGAGGCGCGCCCCAACGTGACGGTGGACTGCGCCGCGCTGTGCATCAAGAGCGGCAACGCGATCGTGCTGCGCGGATCGAGCTACGCGGCGCGCTCGAACGGCGCGCTCGCCGCGATCGTGCGCGAGGCGCTCGCCGACGCCGGGTTGCCCGAGAGCGCGGTCGAGATGGTCGAGGGCGGTGAGCGCTCCGAGCTCGCGGAGCTCGCGACCCAGGACGGGGTCGTCGACCTGATCATCCCGCGTGGCGGCGAGGGCCTCAAGGCGGCGCTCAAGGAGGTCGCGACGGTGCCCGTGATGTACGCGGCGTCGGGCAACTGCCACGTCTACGTCCACGAGGACGCCGACCTCGAGATGGCGCGCCGCATCGCCTTCAACGCCAAGGTCCAGCGGCCCGGGGTCTGCAACTCGGCCGAGACGCTGCTCGTCTCCGACGGCCGTCGCCGAGCGGCTTCCTGCCCGGGATCCTGGAGGACCTCTCGGAGGCGGGCGTCGAGCTCGTCGGCGACGAGCGCACGCGCGGCGCGGCCGGCGGCGTGCCGGTCGGCGAGGCGGCCGACGCCGACTGGGACACCGAGTACCTCGGGATGAAGATGACGGTCGGGGTCGTGGACTCGCTCGACGACGCGATCGACGCACGTCAATCGTCACGGCATCGGGTCACTCGGAGGCGATCGTCACCGACGTCGGACGAGGCGGGCGACCGCTTCACCGGCGAGGTCGACGCCGCGGCCGTCTACGTCAACGCTTCGACGCGCTTCACCGACGGCTTCGAGTTCGGGCTCGGCGCGGAGATCGGGAACTCGACCCAGAAGCTGCACGCGCAGGGGGCCGATCGGGGTCCGCGAGCTGACGACCACCAAGTACGTGGTCCACGGCACCGGGCAGGTCAGGGAGTAGGTCCCGGTTCGCGATTCGCGCGCTCAGCAGGACGGCGGGCAGGCGGTTGGCGTGCTCGGATCCGCGTTCAACCCCCCGCACCTCGGGCACATGGTGCTCGCGCAGGAGGCGGCGGCGCAGCTCGGGCTGTCGCGGGTGCTGCTCGTCCCCACGGGGCGCGCGCCGCACAAGGAGATCTCCGACGACCCCGGGGCCGCGGTGAGGCTGGAGATGGCGAGCGCGGCGGCGAACGGGGACCTGACGGAGGTGGAGCGCTTCGAGGTCGAGGAGGCGGAGCGCGGCGAGGAGCCGTCCTACGCGTTCAGGACCCTTGAGGCGTTGGCGAGCGAGCGGGACGAGGAACTGGTCTGGATCATGGGCGCGGACGCGGCGGCGGGACTGGACGCGATGGCGCGATCCCGAGCGCATCCTCGAGCTCGCCCGGGTCGCGATCGCCGAGCGCCCGGGGATCGAGCGCGAGGCGGTCGAGGACGTGCTCGAGCGGCTGGGAGGCGCGCAGCGGGCGTCGTTCGTCGAGATGCCGGAGATCGGGATCTCCTCGTCGATGATCAGGGAGCGCGTCGCCGCGGGGCGGCCTATCCGCTACCTGGTGCCCGACGCGGTGGCGGACGTGATCGAGCGGCGAGGCCTGTACCGCGTGACGCCCGCGCGCAACGAGGCGACGGGCGCGGCGCAGGCGCGCGGAGCCGAGACTCGGAGGAGCTGGCGCGGCGGATCGCCGAGATCGCCGACGCGAAGGGGGCGACCGACATCGTCGCGCTCGACGTGCGCGGGCTGGTCGGCTACACGGACTTCCTGCTGATCGCGACGGCTCGCAACGAGCGCCTGGCGAAGGCGATTCACGACGAGGTCCACCTACGGCTCAAGAAGGAGGACTCGCTGCTGCCCGGCAGCGTCGAGGGCGAGCGCGAGGCGCAGTGGGTGCTGATGGACTACCTCGACGCGGTGCTGCACCTGTTCGTGCCCGCGACGCGCGACTACTACCGCCTCGAGACGCTCTGGGGCGAGGCGCCCGCGGCTCGATCGTCGAGCCCCTCTAGTCGCTAGGCACGCGGATGCCGTCCGGCGGCCGCCCTAGCCTGCGCGCATCGCCACGAGCGGCTTCAAGCGGTCGTTCCTGGGCTACCGACCCAGAGAGGTGAGGGCGGCGCTCGACGCCGCCGCGCGGGACGCCGCCGCTAGCGCCGACGCGCTGCGGGCGAGGGATGCCAAGATCAGGGACCTCGAGCTGGTCAACGGCCGGCTCGGCGAGCGCATCATCGAGCGGGAGCGGGAGCTGCGGGAGGTCTCGCGACGAGCTGACCGACGCGCTCGCGCGGGCGGCGGACGACACTCGCGCGCTCGTCGCGCTCGCGAAGCAGGTCGAGGAGATTCGCGCGCAGGCGCGCGGCCAGGCGACTCGCATCCGCCTGCGCGCGCTTCACGACGCCGCCGACCTGAGCGAGAAGTTCGCCGACCTGGCGAAGCGGCCGGGCGCTGCCGGCAACCGGCTGATCGAGACGCTCGAGGAAACGGTGAGGCGGCTCGGGGCGGAGGACCTCTTCGAGGAGCCGGTGACGGCGACCTCGAACGGGCATGCGCCCGCCCTCGATCCGAAGGACCTCTTCGACGGGCTCGTCCAGGTCGACGTCGGGCCGTTGAGCGATTTCTCGCAGCTCGTTCTGTTCGAGGACGCTGCGCGCTCGATCGGCGCGACCTCGGAGATCTCGATCAGGCGCTTCTCCGAGGGCCGCGCGCAGATGGAGGTCCAGCTGCGAGAGCCGGTAGCGCTCCTGCGTGAGCTCGAGGAGCGTTGCGACCTTGAGTTCGTCGTGCGCGACATGCGTCGCGACAGCGTCGTGCTCGACGTGGACTCGGACGCCGGCGCGGACGCCGAGGCCGCTTAGGCGCACGCGAAGCGGGATTCGCTCGGCGCCGGCGACGGCGACGGCCGGCCGGGGTGAAGTACGCTGACCTCATGAGGGTGGAGCTGGGCTCCTCGGAGGCGGGAGGCCCTTCCCTGGGCCTTGTCATGCCGACCTTTCCCCAGGAGGGCGGAGCTCCCTGGGACGACCTCGCGGAATGGTCATCGCGTGCCGAGCGCGCCGGCGCGCATGCCCTGTGGACGTGCGACCACCTCTTCTGGGAGGGGCCGAACCTCGATTCGCTCGTGGCCCTGGCGTTAGCCGCGGAGGGCACGTCCAGGTGCGCTCTCGGAACGGGCGTTCTGCAGCTCCCTCTGCGCACTGCTGCGAGCGCCGCCAAGGCGGCGGCTTCGCTGCAGGTCCTCTCCGGGGGGCGGATGGTGCTCGGCGTGGGGCTGGGTGAGCACGAGGGCGAGTACGAGGCCGCCTCGGTGCCGTACGAGGGGAGGGGGGCCGCGCTGGACACCGGGATCGCCGAGCTGCGCCGGCACTGGGCGCCCGGCGATGAGCGCTATGCGCAGCGCCCCGCGCCCGATCCCATACCGGTCTGGGTGGGGGGCTCGAGCGTCCGGGCGCGGCGGCGGGCCGCGCGGCTCGCAGACGGGTGGATGCCGCTGTTCATCCCCGAGGAAGAGCTCGAGGCCAACTACGAGGCGCTCGACTCCGAGCTCGAGGCGGCGGGGCGGGACCCGTCGAGCTTCGTGCGCTCGCTGATGGTGTTCGTCTCGGTCGGTGAGGCCGAGGACGCGAGAGCCGACGGGTCGAGCTGGCTCTCGTCGCTCTACGGCCTGCCGTCGAGGTCGTTCTCACGCCACCTGGTCGCCGGTGAGCCGGCGGAGTGCGCGCAGATGGTGGGCCGCCTGGGCGCGAGGGGCGTCGAGCATCTCGTGCTCTTCATCACGGCGGATGAGCCGCTGGCGCAGTTCGAGGCGCTGGTTGGCGCGCTGAGCGCGGTTCGGGCGTGACCGCGATGAGGATCATCGGAACGGGCATGACCCGGCTCGGAAGGCTCGAGGAGGGCCCGTCCGAGCTGGCGCGCGACGCCGCGCGCGGGGCTCTGTCGGACGCGGGTCTTGCGCCCGCCGACCTCGCGATGGTGGTGCTCGGAAACTCGATGGGCGGTGTCCTCAATCGCCAGGAGTCGATTCGCGGGCAGAGCTGGCTTCGGGACCTCAGCCTGGGCGAGGTGCCGGTGCTCAACGTGGACAACGCCTGCGCATCCGGCTCCGCCGCCCTGCACCTCGCCTGCACGACGGCGCAGGGACGCGAGGGGCCGGTCCTGGTGGTGGGCGTCGAGAAGATGTGGACCGGCGACCGCGCAGCGACGCTTGCGGGAATCGAGGGCTCGCTGCCCGCGGAGGAGCGCGCCGAGCTCGCGGCGCGCCTGCCGGAGAGCCGCGGGAGCCTGTTCATGGCGATGAACTCGATCTGGGCCCGGGGTCAGATGGAAGGGCGGGGAGCCACGGTGGAGCAGTTCGCGGCGGTTGCGGTCACCGCCCGGCGTCACGCGGGGCGCAACCCGCTCGCCCAGCACCGGCAGGAGGTGAGCGCCGAGGAGGTGATGGCCTCGCCCGTGGTGGAGTCGCCGCTCACGCGGCTGATGTGCAGCTCGTTCACCGATGGAGCAGCCGCCGTGGTCGTGGGCGCTGACGGAGGGGCCGCGCCGACCGTGCGCGCGAGCGTGATGAGCGGCGGGGACGGCTCGCTCGAGTATCACGACCGCGTCGCGTCCGTCGCGGATCGGGCGTGGTCGCAGGCGGGCATCGGTCCGAGCGATCTCGACGTCGTGGAGACTCACGACGCGACTGCGGCGGAGGGGCTCTACTCGCTCGAGAGCCTCGGGGTCTTCGAGCCCGGCGAAGCAGGCCCGGCGACGCTTGCGGGGGAGACGACGTTTGGCGCGGGGACCGTCGTCAACCCCAGCGGAGGACTGCTGGCGAGGGGTCACCCACTCGGGGCGACCGGCCTCTGCCAGGTCGTGGAGCTCGCCGATCAGCTGCGCGGGCGAGCGGGCGCACGGCAGGTCGAGAGCGCCCGGATCGGCGCCGCGGTCAACACCGGGGGGATCATCTCGGGCGACTCCGCATGTACCGTCGTGCATGTGCTGGAGGGAACCTGATGGCGGAGCAGCTTGCGCTGATCGGCGACATCGAGATCGCCTACGAGGAGTTCGGCGATCCCGGCGATCCGGCGATGCTGATGGTGATGGGGCTCGGGGTGCAGATGCTGGGCTGGGACACCGAGTTCTGCGAGCTGCTCGCCGCCGAGGGATTTCGGGTCGTGCGCTTCGACAATCGCGACGTGGGGCGCTCGAGCCGCTACGAGGGCCCGGTGCCCGACTGGCCCGCGCTGATGATGGGCGACGCGGCGAGCGCCCCCTATCTGCTCGACGACATGGCGGACGACGCGGTCAAGCTGCTCGACCATCTGGGCATAGGCGCGGCGCACGTCGTCGGAGCCTCGCTGGGGGGGATGATCGCCCAGACGCTGGCGATCCACCACCCGGGCCGGGTGCTGTCGCTGACCTCGATCATGTCGCGGCCCGGCGACCCAGCGAGCGGGCAGCCTCACCCCGAGGCGCTCGAGGCGCTTTTCAACCCGCCTCCCGACGACCGCGAGGCGATCGCGGAGTGGGCGGCGAAGAACTGGGACGTGATCGGCTCGCCGGGGTTCGAGTCGGACACCGAGGCGATTCGCAGGCGCGCGCAGGAGTCATACGACCGCGGCTACGACCCGAGGGGCGTCGGGCGCCAGCTCGCGGCGATCCTGGCCTCGGGCGACCGCACGCCGGGCCTCGCGAAGCTAGACCTGCCGGCGCTCGTCATCCACGGAGAGGAGGACCCGCTGATCGACGTCTCGGGCGGCAGGGCGACGGCGGCCGCGCTCCCCGGCGCGAAGCTGATCGTGGTCCCCGGCATGGGCCACGACCTCCCGCGCGAGCTCTGGCCGCGCTTCGTCGAGGAGATCGCGGCGACCACGCGGCGTGTCGCGGACCCTAAAATGAGCCCGAGCACCCCCCAGGGGCCATAGCTCAGCTGGGAGAGCGTCGCGCTGGCAGCGCGAAGGTCGTGGGTTCGAGTCCCACTGGCTCCATTGGCATGGTTGCTTGCTTCGGGCACGCGCAGGACGCCGCCGCTTCTCGCGCGAAGGAGGAGCGCGCCCGCCGCCAGGTCACACGCCCTCAGGTCGTCCGAAGCAGGAGGGAGTGCTCCCCGAACTCGACAACCCAAGATCTATGCGCTGCCGTTCTGCTCGAGTGGACCGAGTGCTGAGCCACAGCCGACGCCCAGCCGCCGAGTCGGTTAGGACCGCAGGAAGGCCAGCAGGTCAGCGTTGATCGTGTCGGCCTCGGTGGTCGGCATGCCGTGCGGGAATCCCTCGTACGTCTTCAGCGTCCCGTTCTGGACGAGCTCAGCGGACAGCGGTCCGGAGTCGGCGTAGGGAACGATCTGGTCGTCGTCGCCGTGCATCACTAGGACCGGCACCGCGATCTTCTTGAGGTCCTCGGTGAAATCGGTCTGGGAGAAGGCGACGATGCCGTCGTAGTGTGCCTTCGCCCCGCCCATCATTCCCTGGCGCCACCAGTTGCCGATGATCGCTTCGGAGGATTCCACGCCGGGCCGGTTAAAGCCATAGAAGGGACCCGATGGCAGGGCCCGGTAGAACTCGGACCGGTTGGCGGCCAACTGGGCCTGGAGGTCGTCGAACGTGCTCTTTGGCAGGCCGCCAGGGTTGGCGTCGGTCTGCACCATGAGCGGCGGCACCGCACTGATCAATACCGCTTTCGCCACGCGGCTCTCACCGTGTCGGGCGATGTAGCGCACGACTTCGCCGCCACCGGTGGAGTGCCCAATGTGGACAGCATCCTGGAGATCGAGATGGGCAGTCAGCGCAGCCAGGTCGTCGGCGTAGTGGTCCATGTCGTGACCGTCGCTGGTCTGCGTGGAGCGTCCGTGCCCGCGCCGGTCATGGGCGATGACGCGGTAGTCCTGCTGGAGGAAGAACAGCATTTGGGTGTCCCAGTCGTCGCCCGAGAGCGGCCAGCCGTGGCTGAAAACGACCGGTTGGCCCGAGCCCCAGTCCTTATAGAAGATCTCGGTGCCGTCATCCGTGGTGATCGTGCCCATCAGCCTTCTCCTCGTGCTTGTCGTCGGCAGGCCCCACACTCTTGCATGGTCAGGGCGATCGTGAGACCCGCTCGGCCGCCGGCTATCGCTATCGCGTGTAAGCGGAAGAGAAACCTCGCCGCCTCAGATCGGCTCACCTTGGTGCAGCGCAGCCCGAAGTTCAAGGTGGAGTCGAGGGTTCGAGAAGCGTCCCGCTACCTCCATCAATGCTTGCTTGAGCTCCGAACGGGAGCAGCGGCCGGCTTCCGCGCCTCGTCCAGAGCGCAACTTTCAGCTAGCCGAGAACGGCTACGGGTGACGCTACCTGCGCTCTCCCTCTGACGGTTCAGAGATCGCCTCGACGAGCTCACCGGTCTTCTTCTCGTTCTCCGTGCGGGCAATGTCGGCCTGGGCAACGATGCCGACGAGCCTGCCGTTCTCGACAACGGGCAGCCGCCGAACTTGGTGGCGGGCCATGAGTGAGACCGCCTCTTCGTGGTCTTTGTCGGCCTCAACACTGATGACGTCCCGAGAGCAGACGTCCCCGACGGACGTCGTCTTTGGGTCTGCGGCCTCGGAGACCACTCTCGTGGTGATGTCTCGGTCTGTGATCATCCCGAGAAGCTGCTCGTCGTCGGTTATCGGGAGCGAGCCGATGTGCTCCTCTCGCATCAGTCGCGCGGCGTCGACCACCGACGCCGATGCGCCGATCGAGCGGGGATCCTCGGTCATCGCGTCGCGAACGCTCTTCGCCATCGTGCCTCCTCGCCTCTCCATTGCGTCTCATTGCCTGACACGCCCACACCTACCAGGTCGAAAGAGAAAGTCAAGGAGACAACCGCGCAGATGCCGCGCGCATGAAGACCCCTTGCCGCCTCCGTCATCATGAATCGCGCATGAACAAGCCGCGCATCTTCCTCGGGTCGTCGGGCAAGCAGGCCAAACTGCTCCAGGCGATCACGCGCGGGCTCGGGGACGTCGCCGACGTCGAGCCCTGGACGACCACGTTCAACCCCGGGCGGTCCACCCTCGACCGGCTCGTCGAGCTCTCCCAGGAGGTCGATTTCGCCGCGTTCGTGTTCGCCCAGGACGACTGGACGAAGACGGATGCGACCGAGTCCGGCGAGGCGTCGCCGCGCGACAACGTGGTGTTCGAGGCCGGGCTGTTCGGCGGCGCGCTCGGCATCCGGCGCACGTTCATCCTCCACGCGAACGGTTCGAAGCTGCCGAGCGACCTGCTCGGGCTGACCTCCGTCCGCTACGACCCGGCAACCAGCCCGGCCGAGGTTCGGTCGATAAACCAGAAGCTCCGCAAGGCGATCGAGACCGAGGGTCGCCGCGGACCGGTCGAGGGACTGTGGTGGCAGCTCTCGCTGACCGCGCGTAACGAGTTCGAACCGTCTGCGGTGGGCCTCCTTAGCATCTCGCGGGACCGTGACGGTGACCTGAACGTGACCGGCCGGGGCTGGCAGGAGGACGGCACCCTGTCGTCCCGCTACTGGAGCGAGGCTGCGAAGGAGCGCAGGGATCCGGCCGGCATCCTCTACTTCTGGAAGGGGGAGCGCCCTCGGGACCCGAATGCCCCGCAGCTCGAGGGAACCGGCGAGATCAGCGTGGAGAGCACCGACCGCGCCACCGGGTACTGGACGACACGGTCGGATCGCGATGCCGGGCTGAGCGCCCGAACCGCCGGCGTCTACCTTCGAGCCGACCCCTCAGACCTTCAGGTGCTTGAGGGCGGGAGCAAGGAGGAGCGGGCCGAGCTGATCGCGCAGCGCCTCGAGGAGTGGAAGTCGGCCTCGAACGCTTTCTGAGCCGATCTGCTGACGCGGCCGGATCGAGCGCGCGATGTTCCTTGATACACGGGGAGTGGGCAGGCGGCTTGCTGGAGCAATGTAATCGAGCGCCTGCAGGCCGACGGCTACAAAGTCACCGCCTATGCTCGCGGCGTGGCGGCCCCTTCGAGCCCGATCATCCCAGAGCTGCCAATCATCCGCGCTCGGGGGGAGGGCGAGCAGCGCGCGACGTTCTTCGAGCTGTTCTTCGACCTCGTCTACGTCTTCGCCGTCACCCAGCTGTCGCACCATCTGCTCGCGGACATCAGCTGGTCGGGCGCGGCCGAGACGGCGTTCATGCTCGTCGCCCTGTACTGGGCGTGGAACTACACGACGTGGATGACCAACTGGTTCGACCCGGACACGGCGCCGGTCCGGCTCGTGCTGGTGTTCGTGATGGCCGCAAGCCTGCTGATGGCGGTCGCGATCCCGGAGGGGTTCGGCGAGCACGCGCTGCTGTTCGCGTGCGCCTACTCGGGTCTGCAGATCGGGCGCAACGCGTTCGTTGTCTCGGTCACGCCGCGCGGCCTTTTCAATCAGAACTTCCGCCAGATCCTGGCCTGGAGCGTGCTCTCGGCGCCGCTGTGGGTCGCAGGCGGCCTCGTCGACACCGAGGCTTTGCGCTGGGTTCTGTGGCTGGGTGCCCTCGGACTTGACCTCGCGGCGCCGCTGGTGACGTATTGGCTGCCTGGCGTGGGCGCTACCGCCATGAGCCAGTGGCAGATCGAGAGCGCCCATTTCGGCGAGCGCTTCCAGCTGTTCGTGATCATCGTGCTCGGAGAGAGCATCGTTCTCGCAGGGGCCACTGCCTCGGATACGGGGTTGAGCCTCGAGGTCGTCGCCGCGCTCCTGCTCGCCTTCCTCTCCTCGACGGCGCTCTGGTGGCTGTACTTCGGCCAGGTCGCCGGAAGGGTCTTGGAGCGGATGCGCGCGGCCACCGCCGAGGAGCGGGGCCAGATCGGCCGCGACATCTACACCTACCTACACTTCCCAATCGTGGCGGGAATCGTCCTCGTCGCGGTCGGCCACGAGCTCGTGATCGCGCACCCGACTGACACCCTGCATGACTCGGGAGCGCTGGTCGCGCTCGGGGGGCCTGCCCTCTTCCTCGCTGGTCTGATGGCCTGCGCCGCCAGGATCGGCCAGGCCCAGAGCGTGCCGCGGGCCGTGGCGGTCATTGCGCTCCTCGCCGCCGTGCCGCTCGCCGCCGGCGCCGACGGGCTGGTCGCGTCGGGAGTGCTCACCGCGCTGCTGGCCGCGCTCGTGGTCGCCGAGCAGCTGCGCGGCGCGTCCTGAGCCGAACGGCCGGGCTTTGCGGAGGCCCGCGGTGGCAACGACCGTCGGCGGCAGCGACAAGGCTCAGCGCTTTCGCCGCTTCCGCTTCCGCGTGAACGCAGCAGCGGGCTGCGGTCCCTCAGCTCGTCCGCTCGCTCTTCGGGCTTTCAGCCAGCGCGGCCCAAAGCTCAAGATGGAGGTGAGGATTCGAGAGTCCCGCTAACTCCATGCACGTGGTCACTTTCGGGGCGTTGACCGGGGCCGCAGTTCCACAATCTTTGGACGCGCCTACCTCCCCGCCGGCGACCGCTCCGTGCCGATGCGGAGGCGGTGCGGGCCGTGTGCTCGGCGGGTCAGCGCATGAGACGTTCCTTAGTGGGGCCTGAGAATGTTCTCAGCCGTCTGTGCCGAGCGTGACCGCTTCACTCGCTCCGATAGCTGCTGCCGCGCGCGTACGACCCGAGGTCGAACACGAAGCCGAGGATGACGATGAACCACTCGAAGCCCTCGACGCCTCGCGACGAGCTCCACATCACCGCGTAGGCGAGCGTCGTCCACGGCAGCAGGAAGAACCCGATCAGCGGGACGAGCCAGCTGTCGAAGGCACGGCTGAGCAGATCGCCGAACAGCCACAGCGCGAACAGCGCCAGGCGCGGTGAGAACAGCGCGAGCAGTGCGACGAGGCAGCCCACGCGCGCACCCTATCCACGTGCGCGCCGCGGTGCGCGTCCGACCGCGCCTAGCCGGGCGGCTTGAGCAGCGCCCGCTCGACGGACTCGACGAGCGACGCGTTGTCGAACGGCTTGGTGACGTAGGCGGCGATCCCGCGGCTGTACATGTCGCGCATCGTGTCGCGCGACGCATCGGCGCTGAGCGCGATCACGGGGACGCCGCTCAGCGCCTCGTCGCTGCTCAGCGCGGCGAGGATCTGCTCGCCGCCGAGGTCGGGCAGGTTGAGATCGAGCAGGATGACGTCGGGCCGCTCGCGGCGCGCGAGGTCGAATCCACTGCGCCCGTCGCGGGCCGTCATCACCACCGCGCCGGATCCGCCCAACAGCTCGCTGACGAGTTCGAGGTTGGCGGGGTTGTCCTCGATGCAAAGCGCCTTTCGGCCGGCCAGCGACCCGCCGTGGCCGTTCGATCGCGTCGCCGGCGCGGGCTCGCGGATCGTCTCCTCCTGCGGCTCGGTGAGGCCGAGCTCGATCGTGAATGTCGATCCCACGCCCGCCTCGCTGCTCGCGCTCAGGCGGCCGCCCATCAGCTCCACGAGCCGCTGCGAGACGACCAGCCCGAGCCCGGCGCCCGCGACGCCGCTCTCCTCGGCGCCGAGGCGATCGAATGGAATGAACAACCTGCGCAGCTTCTCGTCCGTGAGGCCCGGGCCCGTGTCCGCCACATGGATGCGCAGGGTGTCGGCCTCCGCGTCGGCGCTCACCCGCACCTCGCCGCCCGAGCGGTTGTACTTGATCGCGTTCGAGAGCAGATTGAGGAGCGCCTGGCGCAATCGCTGCGGGTCGGCCATCACGTACCTGTCGCGGCACTCGTCGAGATCGGCCTCGATCGTCAGGTCCCTCTCGGCCGCCTGCGGGCCCGCGAGGGTGAGCGCGTCGCGCACCAGCCCGCCGACCTGGATCGCCTCGGGGGAGGCGGTCATCGTCCCGGCCTCGACGCGCTCGATGTCGAGCAGCTCGTCGATCAGGCCGAGAAGGTGCTCGCCCGCCTTGAGGATCTGCGCGAGCTTGAGCTCCTGGTCGGGGGCGAGCCCGTCCCTGAGCAGCAGCTCGCTGAATCCGATCACCGATGTCAGCGGCGTCCGCAGCTCGTGGCTCATCCGTGACAGGAAGTCGCTCTTCGCCCGGCTTGCCTGCTCGCTGTGCTCGCGGGCCCTCGTGAGCTCCTCCGCGCAGCGGCGGCGCTCGGTCAGATCGCGCGCGACGATGTGGACCACGCCCTCCCGCGGCGACCGCCGGGCCCGCCACTCGAGCCAGACATAGCTCCCGTCGGCGGCGCGGAAGCGGCTCTCGAACACGACTGCGTCGACCTCGCCCTCCTCGAGGCGGCGAAGCTCGGCGCCGGCTCGCTCGTAGTCGTCGGCGTGGACGAACTCCACCAGCGGCCTGCCCACGAGCTCGTCCGCGGAGCGCCCCAGCATGCGCTCCCAAACGGGGGTGACGCGAATGAAGTACCCCTGCGGGTCGGCGGTCGCGAAGAGCTCGTCCGAGAGCTCGAAATGGTGCCGCGCGTCGTCGACGACCCGTCGGTCGGAGTCCCGCCGCCGGAACCTCATGCTTCGCCCAGCAGCGCTTTCGATCCTAGGATCTCGCGCAGCTTGTCGAGCAGCTGCTCGGGCGAGAACGGCTTCGAGATGTAATCGTCGGCCCCTGCCTCGAGCCCCTCGCGGCGCTGCTCCTCGCCGGTGCGGGCGGTCAGCATGATGATCGTCGTGTCCTCGGTATCCGGCTGGCCCCGGATCTCGCGGCAGACCTCTACCCCGGAGCGGCCGGGCAGCGTCCAGTCGAGAAAGACGACGTCGGGGCGCTCGGCGAGATACGTCTCGACGGCGGTGTCGCCGTCGGGCGCCTCGACGATCTCGATCGAGCCGACCTCGAGCGTGAGGCGAAGCAGCAGGCGGACAGCCTCCTCATCCTCGACGAGCATCACCTTCGGTCGCCGGGATTCCATCCCGCTAGGCGACGAGGGTGCGGAGCCGGTTCTGCGGTCGACGGGTGCAGCGCCCGCAGCAGCGCGGCGCGATCCAGCGCGACCAGGCCGGAGACGCAGCGAGGGTCGAACAGCGAGCCCGACTCCTCGACGATCCGGTTGATCGCCGCCTCGAGCGGCGCGGTGCCGTAGTGCTCGCGGCCGGCCATCGCGTCGAGGGCGTTGACCACGGCGAAGACGCGGGCCCAGAACGGTATGTCCGCCGCCTTCGAGGCCATCCGGATAGCCGCTCCCGTCCCAAGCCTCGTGGTGATGCAGGACCACCTCACGCGCGCGGCTCAGGAACGGCAGCGGCTCGAGGATCCTCGCCCCGACGACCGGGTGCGTCTCCATCAGCGCCTGCTCGGTCTCGTCGAGCGGGCCCTTCTTCTGCAGCACCGCGTCGGGCACCGCCACCTTGCCGATGTCGTGCAGGATGAAGCCGTAGGCGAGCTCGGGGTCGTCCGCGTCCTCGGGGATCACCTCACGCGCCAGCAGCAGCCCGAGATCGTGGACCCGCTGGATGTGGTTCCCGGTCCCGTCGTCTCGCTCGGCCACCATCGCGAGGGTTCGAACCATGGCCACCGAAGCCTCCTCGAGCTCCGTGGTCCGCCGCAGCTCGCGCTCGTAGCTGCGCTTGAGGTCGATCGCGTAACGGTTCAGCTGGGCCCGCGCCAGCTCCTCGGTGCTCGGCTCCGACGGCGCCAGCTCGATCCGCCGCTCCGCAGGCCGCTGGGAGGGCGCCCGCCCGTTGCGCGCTTGCGCGTCGCGACCGTCCAGCCGGCGGACGACGGTTTCGGCGACTCGTTCGGCGTCGATCTCGTACGTGCCCGCGATGACCTTGCTCCGCAGGGCCGAGACGCGGGTCCGGCGCACGGCGAGCTTGCGGATGATCGAGTCGGCGATGCGATCCGCGCCGACCCTGTAGTACCCGGCCGCGACCGCGCGGCGCACGGTCTCGAGTCGGTCCTGGCCTGGGTCTTCTGGGGTGATTGCGTGCCTCCTCGGTGGGGTCGGGCGCGGGTGCGCCGTCCGGCCGGCGCCTCTGTACCCGGTATCGGGGGAGCGCGTGGATCCTTGATCGGGGCGCGGCGGAGCGCGGTCAGACGGCCAGGCGAGTCGGGGCGCGGAGCTGGCCGAATGTTCTACGCGGTGCCAGGGCCAGCCGAAGATGCCGATTGGATTGAAGAGCCGTGAGCTTTCGAACCCGACTGATCCTCTTCTTCGCCCTCATCGTCCTGGTGCCGGTGACGGTCGTCGCGCTCGGGCTCACCCGGGTCGCCGACGAGTCGCGAACCGCGAGCACGGACGCCGCGCTGACCACCTCCGCGCAGGCGGCGCTCTCGGTCTTCGGCGACGAGCTGCGCGCCGCGTCGCGTGGAGCCTCGGCGGCGGGACGCGATCCCGAGCTCGCCGTCGCCCTGCGCGGTCGCGACTCCGACGCCGCCGAAAGCGCGGCCGCGCGGCTGGCTCGCGACGAGAAGCTGGCCGGCCTCGCGGTGCTCACGCCGGCCGGCGACACGCTCGCGAGCGTCGGCGAGCCGGGGCCCGCCGGAGCGGTCGAGGTCGCGGTGCACGGCGCGAGCGGTGCGCTCGGTCGGGTGAGGGCCACGGCCCTGCGCCCCGAGGACTACGTGAACCGGGTGAGCGCGCTCACCGGCAGCGAGGCGGCTCTGCTGCAGGGAGATCGCGTGCTGGCGAGCACGGCTGCGGATCGATCCCGCCGCGCCTCCCGCCGGGCGATGCCGAAGCCGAGCTCGCGGACGGAGAGTCGCGCAGTCCTGACCGCGAGCTCCCGACGAGCGCGCGGCCCGCGGTTCGCGTCGCCGTCTTCAGGCCGATGGAATCGGCCGGGTTCGAGGCCTCGCGGCCGCTGCTCGTCGGGGCGGTGATCGCCTTCCTCGTCCTCGGCCTTCTGTTCGTGGTCCTGCTGGTCCGGGCGCTCCAGGGTCAGGTGCGGACGATGCTCTCGGCCGCGCACCGAATCGGCGGCGGGGACTTCAGCCAGAGGCTGCCGGTCCAGGGCAACGACGAGCTGGCGGGCCTGGCGCGCGAGTTCAACGCGATGAGCGAGCGCCTCGGGGCGCAGATGGACGAGCTTCGCGACCAGCGCCTCGAGCTCGACCTGGCCGGGAAGGCGGATCGGCGAGGCGTTCGCCGCGGGCGACCGCCGATCGCTGCTCGAGGTCGCCGCGGAGGCCGCCATGTCCACCTGCGGCGCCGAGGCGGCGCGCGTGATGGTGACGGGCGCCGCGGCGAGCGAGGTCGAGGCGGGTGACGTCTCCGCGCCGATCCTGGACGACGCGATGCGCGCGGCCGAGGACAGGGCGCTGCGCGAGGGCGTGTGGTCGGAATCCCCAGCGGGCGGCGCGTTCGCCGCGGCGCAGCCTCTCCCCGGCACGCGCGGGACGAGCGAGCCGTCACGCGGTGATCACGATCGCGCGCGCAGGAACGGCCATTCGACGCAAGCGAGCGCGAGATGCTTCGCTATCTCGCCGACAAGCTCTCGGTGTCGCTCGAGAAGATCGAGCTGCACGAGCTCGTCTTCGAGCGCGAGGTGGCGACGACATGAGGGTCGGAGGCTCGTACCTCGCCGGGGCGGGGGTCGTCGCCTCGTTCGCGGCCGCGACCGTGGTCGCGGTCCTCGTGATCGGGTCGCTGATCGGCTTCCGGGGCGTTCGCCGATCGGCCCCGCGGCGCCGGAGTCGGAACCGGTGCGCGCGGAGCCGGTCGGGGTGGGGAAGGGGTCGGTCACGGCGGCCGTGCCGCCTCGCGGGACGCGCGAAGGGGCCGGCGCCGGAGACGGGCCCTCCGGCGGGCCCGGGGGAGAACCGTCCGCGCTGGGCGAGGGTGGCTCGGGAGGGTCCGGCGGGGGCGCGCCGGGCGGCGGCGGCACAGGAGGCGGCGTGCCTGGCGGCGGCGGCACAGGAGACGGCGGCCCAGAAGGCGGCGGGCCTGGCGGGGACGGTGGCGGCGGGGGTGGCGGCGCGCCCCCGTCCAACGGCACCTCGCCACCGCCCGCCCAGCCAGGTCCGCAGGGGGAGGCACCGCTCGGCTCAGGCTCCCAGGGCGACGACTCCGACGACGACGACTCCGACGACTCCGGCGACGGCGACTCCGATGACGACGACTCCGGCGACGACGACTCCGACGACGACGACTCCGACGACGACGACTCCGACGAGGACGACTTTGAAGACGACGACTTTGAGGACGGCGACTTCTGAATCGGCACCGACACCTCGGCGCCGGGAACAGCGGCTCGCCGACATGAGGGTCGGACGCTCATACCTGGCCGGGGCGGGGGTCGTCGCCTCGTTCGCGGCCGCAACCGTGGTCGCTGTCCTCGTGATCGGGTCGCTGATCGGCTTCCGGGGCTTCCCGATCGGCCCCGGGGCGCCGGAGTCGGAACCGGTGCGCGCGGAGCCGGTCGGGGTGGGGAAGGGGTCGGTCACGGCGACCGCGCCGCCTCGCGGGACGCGCGGAGCGGCGGGAGCCGGCGCCGGAGGCGGGCCGCGGCGGCGGGCCCGCCGCGCCGGGGGAGGGCGGCTCGGGAGGGTCCGGCGGCGGCGCGCCCGGCGGCGGCACAGGAGGCGGCGGCGGGGGTGGCGGCGCGCCCCCGTCCACCGGGACCTCACCACCGCCCGCCCAGCCGGGTACGCAGGGGGAGACACCGCCCGGCTCAGGCTCCCAGGGCGGCAGCTCCGGGACCGGCACCGACACCTCGGCGCCGGGGAACAGCGGCTCGGCGCCGGGCCACACCGGCCTGACCCCGGGACATGGCGGCACCGTGCCGCCCGGACAGGGCGGAACGCCGCCGGGCCATGCCCAAGCGCCCGCCGACGAGAGCGTCCCCCCGGGGCACGGCGGTGTCCCACCGGGCCAGGCGAAGCCCAAGGGACTAGGAACCCCTTTCGCGATCGCGCGCGATGCGAGAGGATGTCGCCCGGTCCCGATGTCCGCCGACTCCGAGCAACCCCCCTCCGACGGCGAGGCCCCAAGGCCGCTGCGCCCCGCGGCGCGAGCGGACGCGAACCCGAACCTCGTCGCGACCGCGAAGTTCATCCGCCGCCTGCTGCCCGGCGACGGCAGCCGCGACGGCGACTCGCTCACGACCTCAGGCCAGCTGCGCCGCCGGATAACGAGTCAGCTCGCGACCGACAGCGACGAGCGCCCCAGCGCCATGCGCGAGCTCGGCCTCGGCGCGCTGCAGGCCTGGGACGTTCTCTCCGATGCGCAGCGCCGCCGCAAGGGCGCCGTCGACGTGACGATCCTCTTCACCGACCTGGTCGGGTTCTCGTCCTGGGCGCTGAAGGCCGGCGACGAGCCCACGATCGAGCTCCTCAATCGCGTCGTCGCCTGCGAGGGCGACGCGATCTCGGACAACGGCGGCGTCGTCGTCAAGCGCCTCGGCGACGGCTCGATGGCGGTGTTCGACGAGCCCGCCGCGGCTGTCCGGGCCGCGCACGAGGCCCAGCGCCGCTGCGCCGAGATCGAGGTGGAGGGCTACACGCCGAAGCTGCGCGCCGGAGTCCACCTCGGCCGCCCGCGCAAGGTCGGCGGCGACTACCTGGGCGTCGACGTCAACGTCGCGGCGCGGGTCGGCGAGGCGGCGAAGGGCGACGAGGTCCTGATCTCCAGCACCGCGGCCGACGGCCTCGACGAGGGGGAGTTCAAGCTCGGCCGCTCCAAGCGCCTCAAGGCCGACGGCGCTCCCGACGAGCTCTACGTCTCGTCGGTAAAGCCCCGCGGCTAGCGCGCCGCCCGCCGCGCCGCGGCGAGCGCGGGACGAGCGCGCGGCTCGAGGTGGCGCCTGAGTCGCCATCGCGCGCCCGAGAAATCGAGGTTCGCGACCTTGGCGAAGCCGAGCTCGTCCTCGCGCAGGGCGAGCAGCAGGTGGGCGACGCGGTCGCCGCCGGGCAGGCCATCGGGCTCGGCGATCCGCACGCACCACGAGTCGACCCGCCGCCCCCGCGAGCGCACGAGGAAGACGCCCTGCTCGCCGATCAGCCAGGTGCCGAGGCGTCCGCGCTCGAGCACCAGCCCCGTCTCGGCGACCAGATCGCGCGCCTCGTGGTCGACAAGGTCGCCGAGCAGTCCGAGCGCGACGCGCTGCGCCTCGGGGTCGCGGCCGTGCGCGCGATCGGCGCTGCGCTCGCTGCCGATCGGGACGACCGAGCGCGCGCCGCGGCGCGCGTAGAGCATCGGGATCGCCCAGGCGTGCGCTAGGCAGATCAGCGCGACGGGGAAGAGCAGCGGCTCGAGCGCCACGAGCAGCCCCGCCGGCGCCGCGAAGGTGACGACGGTCACGACGGTCCACGCCGTCCAAAGACGCTCGTCGCGGCGCAGCGTGCGCTCGGTCGCGTCGTCGCGCCACCACAGCCGCGCCGCCTCGACGAGCCCGCCGGGCGGCGCGTCCGGAGCTGTCGAGGCTCCGGCCAGCTCTTCGGGGGCCGTCTTCAGCCCCCGGCGATCTGGCGGCGCATCACGACGAGCTCGACGTCCAGCGGCAGCTCGCGGACGACCTCTGCGGTCCCATCGCTGTGCGTGACCGAGGCGATCATGCCGCTGTCGAGCTCACGCCGGAAGGCCTCGATCGCCGCCTCCTCGCCGGGCCCATCGCCCGCGGTCCACTCGGCGAGCGTCGTGTGCCCGCTGCGGTCCATCCTGATCAAGCGCGACATCCGAACCTCCTGACTTTCGAATCCACCGGCGACTATACGCCCGCCCTGCCCTCGGCCTGGTGACCACGGTCACGCACCGATCGCCCCTGCGCGTTCCTAAACTCCTCGCTATGAAGCCGTACGACGCCGGGCAGATCGAGCGCAAGTGGCAGGCCGTCTGGGAGGACGAGCGCACGTGGGAGGTGCCGAACCCCGGCGACCCCGGGTTCGACGACTCCAAGCCCAAGAACTACGTGCTCGAGATGCTGCCCTACCCCTCCGGGGAGCCGCACGTCGGGCATTTGAAGTGCTACGCGGTCGGCGACGCGATCGCGCACTTCCGGCGCCGCAACGGCTTCCAGGTGATCCACCCGATGGGATACGACGCGTTCGGGCTCCCGGCCGAGAATCACGCGATTCGCACCGGCGAGCCGCCGCGCGCGTCGACCGAGAAGTCGATCCAGACCTTCCGCGAGCAGTTCCGGCGCTGGGGCGTCTCGATCGACTGGTCGCGCGAGATAGCGACCCACGAGCCCGACTACTACCGCTGGACGCAATGGATCTTCCTTCAGATGCTCGAGCGCGGCCTCGCGTACCGCACCGAGGCGCCGGTCCAGTGGTGCCCCAAGGATCAGACGGTGCTCGCCAACGAGCAGGTGATCGACGGGCGCTGCGAGCGCTGCGGCAGCGAGGTCGTCTCGAAGCGCCTCGAGCAGTGGTTCTTCCGCATCACCGAGTACGCCGACCGCCTGCTGTCGGGCTTCGAGCTGCTCGAGGCGTGGCCCGACCACGTCGTCACGATGCAGCACAACTGGATCGGGCGTTCGGAGGGAGCCGAGGCCGTCTTCCACTGCGAGGACGTCGACCTCGACTTCCCGGTCTTCACGACACGCCCGGACACGCTCTTCGGCGCCACCTTTTTCGTGCTCGCCCCCGAGCACCCCGCTATCGAGCAGCTGATCGACGGCAGCGACGCGGCTCCCGCCGTGCGCGCCTACGTCGACGACGCGACGCGGCGCTCGACCGAGGAGCGCAGCGCCGTGGACCGCGAGAAGACCGGCGTGGCGCTCGACCGCACCGTGATCAACCCCGTCAACGGCGAGCGGATCCCGATGTTCGTCGCCGACTACGCGCTGATGGAGTACGGCACCGGGGCCCTGATGGCGGTTCCCGCGCACGACGAGCGCGACTTCGATTTCGCGAAGAAGTTCGATCTCGAGATCCGTCATGTGGTCGAGCCCGCCGACGGCGAAGTCGATGAGGACCAGCCGTTCGTGGAGCACACGGAGGGCGAGCGCCTGATCAACTCGGGTGAGTTCACCGGCCTGCCCGCGCCCGAGGCGGTCGAGAGGATCACCGCCTGGCTCGAGGAGCAGGGGCGCGGGGGGCCCGCGGTCTCGTACCGGCTGCGCGACTGGCTGCTCTCGCGCCAGCGCTACTGGGGCTGCCCGATTCCGGTCGTCTACTGCGAGAAGGACGGGATCGTGCCCGTGCCCGAAGACCAGCTCCCCGTCCCGCTGCCCGATGTCGACGACTATCTCCCGAAGGGCAAGAGCCCGCTGGCGACGGCCGAGGACTGGCTCAACACCGAGTGCCCGCGCTGCGGGGGCCCGGCGCGCCGCGAGACCGACACGATGGACACCTTCGTCGACTCGTCGTGGTACTTCCTGCGCTACCTCGACCCTCGAAACGACGAGCAGGCCTGGCGCCGGGAGGTCGCCGACTACTGGATGCCCGTCGACCAGTACATCGGCGGCGTCGAGCACGCGATCCTGCACCTCATGTACGCGCGCTTCTTCACCAAGGCGCTCTTCGACATGGGCCATCTCGGAGTCGAGGAGCCGTTCGCCAACCTCTTCGCCCAGGGGTTGATCACGCGCGACGGGGCGAAGATGTCGAAGTCGAAGGGCAACACGATCAGCCCCCGCGAGTACGTCGAGCGCTTCGGCGCCGACGCGACGAGGACGTTCGTCTGCTTCATGGGCCCGCCCGAGAAGGGCGGCGACTGGACCGACGAGGGGGTCAAGGGCGTCGAGCACTTCCTCGACCGCCTCTGGCGCCTCGAGCAGGAGGTCGGGGAGCGCACCTCGGCCGACGCATCCGAGCCCGCGCCCGACGGCGCCGCGCTCGAGCTGACCCGCAAGGCCCACTGGGCGATCGACAAGGTGACGCGCGACTTCGACCGCGGCTTTCAGTTCAACACCGCGATCGCGGCCGTGATGGAGCTCGTCAACGACGCCTACCGGCTCAAGGCCGGCCTCTGGGGCGACCCCGCGGGCGACGCCGCGCTTCGCTTCGCGACCCGAACCGCCGCGTCGCTGATCTTCCCCTTCGCCCCGCACCTCGGCTCCGAGGTCTACGAGGCGATGACCGGAGAGCGGGTCTGGGAGCAGCCGTGGCCGGAGGCCGATCCGGCGCTTCTCGCGCGCGACACCTTCACCCTCGTCGTCCAGGTGAACGGCAAGCTGCGCGACCGCGTCGAGGCGGGATCCGACGCTTCGAAGGAGGAGCTGCTGGAGCTCGCGCGCGAGAGCGAGCGCGTGCGCGAGTACCTCGACGGCAGGGAGGTCGTCAACGAGATCGTGGTCCCGGGCAAGCTCGTGAACCTCGTCGTTCGTTGACTCCGCCGCAACCCGTCGCAGCGCTCGTTCACCAATCGGCCACGCGCCGTCCGGCCGGTCTCTGCTAGAAAGCGCGCGGATGCTGGTCAGGCGCCAATCCGAGGCGGCCGTGCTCGAGTGGCACCGCCTCCGCACACACATCCTCATGGACGCCGGTGAGCTCGGCTCGCGCAACATGACGGTGGTCTGGATCGAGGTGCCGCCCGGCACCTCGCAGGATCTGCGCTCACACGAGGATGCCGAGCAGGTCTACGTCTGCGTTCAGGGCGACGGGACGATGTCGGCGGCGGGCGACAGCGAGCACCTTTCGCCGGGCGACCTCGCCCTGATCCCGCCCGCCACGGATCACGCGATCGCCAACGAGGGCGAGGGCAACTTCGCCTGCCTGTCCGTCGTCTCGCCCGCCGTCTCGGTCGACGAGCTCTTCGACGTCGAGATGGCGGCCGAGGTCGCCGGCTTCGAAGACGACGAGTACTGAGGCCCGTCCCGGTACCGGGATGGGCTCCGCCGACGATCGAATCCGCCGCCGCGTGGTGGCTCATGGCCGCGTACAGGGCGTCTTCTTCCGCGACACCATGCGGCGCCGCGCCTCCGAGCGCGGGGTCGCGGGCTGGGTGCGAAACCGCCCCGACGGGACCATCGAGGCCGCCTTCGAGGGGCCTGCCGACGCGGTCGACGCGCTTGTCCGATTCGCCCACGAGGGCCCGCGCGGGGCCGAGGTCGAGGCTGTCGAGGTGTCCGAGGAGGACCCCGAGGGTCTCGCGGGCTTCGAGGTTCGCTGAGTACCTGCCCAGCCCGGCGCGCGTCCAGGCGCACTTCCCGCGCATCCGGGCGCATCCGCGATGCGACGCTCGGCCCCGATGCCGCTGAGCCGCTCGCAGATCCTCGTCTACGGCGCCGTGGCCGTGGCGCTGCTGCTGCTCGGCGCGCGCTGGATCCGCAGCGCGGAGGCCGAGGGCGCGCCGGCCGGCGAGGTCAGCTTCGCGTCCGGATCCGCTGAGGCGGGCGGCGGCGGCACGCGCGACGTCGTCGTCCACGTCGCCGGCGCGGTCTCGGATCCCGGCGTCTACAGGCTGCCGGCCGGCTCCCGGGTGACCGACGCCGTCGAGCGCGCCGGTGGGGCGAGCGCGGACGCCGCCGCCGACGGCATCAACCTCGCGGCTGCGCTCGCCGACGGCCAGCAGGTCGTCGTGCCCGGCGGGCCCGAGGCGCAGGGCGCGGCGGCCGGCGGGGCGGGGGAGGGCCCGGTCAGCCTCGGTACCGCGACGGTCGAGGAGCTCGACACGATCGAGGGCATCGGCCCGGTGACGGCGCAGAGCATCGTGGACTACCGCGACGAGCAGGGCGGCTTCTCCTCCGTCGAGGAGCTCGACGAGATCAGCGGCATCGGGCCCGCGACGATGGAAGCGCTGCGCGCAGGGCTGACGCCGTAGGCGGCGCGCCTCTCGACTGGCGGGCCTTGGCGCTCGCGGGCGCCGCGGCCGGGGTCGGCGTCTCGCCCCTGCTCGGCGTCGGGCGGCCGGCGTTCGCGTGGCTGCTGGTGCCGCTCACTGCGGGGCTCGTCGCGCTGCGGCCACGGCCGGCGTCGCCGCATCGGCGGGGATCCTCGGCAGCCGTCGCCGCCTGGCTCGGCCTCGTCGCCCTGACCGCCTGCGCCGGTGGTGTCGCGCTCGGCGCCGAGCGCCTGCGGGCGATCGACGCGGGCGCCGTCCACGCGCAGAGCCCTCAGCCGGCCGAGGTGCGGGGCTTCGCGACCGCGGTCCCGCGGCGCGTGCGCGGCACCGTCGCGGTGCGGATCGAGACCGCCGACGGCCGCCTGCTCGTGCGCGCGCCCGAGCCGGTGCCCGAGATCGCGGTCGGGCGCGAGATCGAGGCGCGCGGGATCCTCGCCGAGCCCGCCGACTGGGAGCGCGGCTACCTGCGAACCCACGGCATCCAGGCCGTCCTCGACGCGGACCGCATCGGGCTCACCGGCCCTCGCCGCGGCGGTGTCGCGGCGCTCATGGACGGCGTACGCGATCGCGCCGAGGCCGCGCTCGAGCGCGGAATGCCGGAGGCCGAGGCGGCGCTGGCACGCGGGTTCGTGCTCGGCCAGGACGACCGCATCGATCCTCGGACCGTCGACGAGTTCAAGCGCTCCGGCCTCGCGCACCTGCTGGCCGTGAGCGGCCAGAACATCGTCCTGCTGGGACTTCTCGCGATTCCGCTGCTCGCCGCGCTCGACGTCTCGCTGCGCGCGCGGCTCGTCTGCATCCTGGCGCTGATCGCGGTCTACGTCCCGGTGACCGGCGCGGGGCCGTCGATCCAGCGCGCCGGGGCGATGGGGGCGGCGGCGATAGTCGCCGGGCTCGCCGGAACCCCGCGGTCGCGCTGGTACGCGCTCGGGCTCGCGGCGCTGGCGACGCTGGCGGTCAACCCCCGCGCGAGCGCCGACGTCGGCTGGCAGCTGAGCTTCGCGGCGGTCGCCGGGATCATTCTTTGGGCAGCGCCGATCCGCGACGCGCTGCTCGCGCCGGGGCGAGGTGGCGACGTGCGTGGCCGTGAGGGGTCGTCGCTGCGCCGCGGCCTCGCCGAGGGAGCGGCGCTGACGATCGCCGCGACGCTGGCCACCGCGCCGCTGATGGCGCACCATTTCGAGTCGCTCTCGCTGGCGGCGCTCCCGGCCAACCTGCTTGCGCTGCCCGCCGTGGCTCCGGTCATGTGGCTCGGGATGCTCGCCGCGATGGCGGGGCAGCTGCCGGCGATTCCGGTCGAGCCCCTCAACGCCCTCAACGCGCTGCTGATCGGATACATCGCGTGGGTCTCCCATGTCCTCGGCTCGCCGGGATGGGCACAGGTCGGGGTGCACCTCTCGGCCCCGGGCGCGGTCGCCGCCTACGCGGGCCTGCTCGCGATCGGGCGCCTGGCGTCGCTCGCGGCGGCCCGGCGCGGCGGGCTCGGCATCCGGCCGAGCACCGCGATCGCCGCCCCCTGTGGCGCGATCGCCCTGCTCATCGCCGTCGCTGCGGCGGGAGGCTCGCCGGCGTCCACCGAGCCCCAAGCGGACCTCGAGGTCAGCGTCCTCGACGTCGGCCAGGGTGACGCGATCCTCTTCGAGCCCGCAGGCCGCGACGCCGTACTGGTCGACGGAGGACCTCCCGGAGCAGGGCTGCCCGAGATGCTCCGCGCCGAGGGGGTCGAGCGCCTCGGCCTCATCGTCCTCTCGCACGACTCGCTGGACCATGCCGCGGGAGTGCGCGACGCCCTGGCGGGGATGCCCGTCGGGGCGCTCGCGTACGCGAGCGCGAGCCCCGAGACGCTCGCGGCGGCGCGCGCGGCCGGCGCGCGGCTGATCGACGTCGCGGCCGGCAGGGTCATGCGCGCCGGGGCGCTGAGGCTGGAGGTCCTGTGGCCTCCGCCCGAGCTCGTCGACGCACCGGCCCGGGGCGGCTTCGCCACCGGCCCGGCGCTCGACGCGGGCGAGCTCAACAGCCGGGCCGTCGTCATGCTCGCGCGCTGGCCGGGGTTCTCGATGCTGCTCACGGCCGACGCCGAGGCCGAGGCCGTCCCGCTGCGGCCGGGCCCCGTCGACGTCCTCAAGGTCGCCCACCACGGAAGCGACGACGAGGGGCTCGGAGGGCTGCTCGACCGCAGCGTCCCGCGGCTCGCCGTTATCGGGGTCGGCGAGGCGAACCCCTACGGCCATCCGACGCCCGCGACGCTCGCCGAGCTCGCCTCTCACGACGTCCCGGTGCTGCGCACCGACCTCGACGGCCCGGTTCAGATCGAGGTCACCGCGGGCAGGTGGAGCGTGCTGCCCGGAGTTGAGTAGGGTGGCGACCCTCTCGACCGAAGGAGCCTCGATGCGCCGTCCCGCAATCGCACTGATCGCCGCCCTCGCACTCGGACTGGGAGCCGCTGCGTGCGGCGACGACGACGACGAGACGACTGCGACCACCGAGCCGGTCACCACGACGACCGAGGCCGGGACGACGACGGCGACGACGACCACGGAAGCCACCACGACGAGCACCGGCTCGACGACCACCGAGGACATCACCGAGATCGAGGAAGAGAGCGAGAGCGAGAACGAGGGTCCCGACGACAGCGGCGGCACGAGCAGCGGCCCGGGCAGCGGCGGCTACTGATCCGGCGCGGATAGATCAGGGGAGCGATGGAAGCCGGACAGTCCCCACCGCCGCCCCCACCTGCCGGGACGCCCCAGCATCAGCCGCCGCAGCCCCCGGCGGGAGCGCCCGTCGGCCCTCCCGTCCAGCCCTCGCGGGGAGGCACGGCGGGGCGCCGCATCGCGGCCCTGATCGCCGCGCTCGTGTTCCTCTTCGCGGGCGCCGTGATGATCATCGCCTCGCTCGACCTCGCGGACGGGCCGCTGTGCAAGGACGTGGCGTCTGGAGAGGCCCTGCCCGAGGACGGGGAGTGCTTCGACGTCTCGAGCACGATGCAGACGGTCAAGACGGTGCTCACGTTCGCGAGCGGCATCGCGGCGGCCGTCGTGGTCCTGGCCGGGCTCTTCTGCCTGTTCACCGCGCGCGGCGGCCGGATCGTCGTGATCGCGGCCGGCGCGGCGATCGTGCTCGGCGCGGTCGGCATCCTCATCTAGCCCTTTCCGCCCTCAGATCGAGCCCACCCATCCCACCCGGGGCGGCGAATACACTCGCCCCGTGGCCGGCCAGTCTCGCGCGGAGATCAAGCCCGCCTACCTGATCTGCGGCTCCGACGAGTCGAAGATCGGGTCGGCGCTGGCTCGCCTGCGCGCACGCGCCGAGACCGAGGGCGGCGCCGGAGCGCTCGAGGTCTTCGAGCCCGCGGGCGGCGGCGGCCCCGACCCCGACGCGCTGATCGGCGCCCTGCCGGCGCTCTCACTGACCGCCGAGCGGCGCTACCTGCTCGCCGACCACGTCCAGCGCTGGGGCGCCGCGCAGCAGGGCCGGATCGCGGAGGCGCTCGCCGAGCTCGCTCCCGACACCACCGTCGTGCTCTGCGCGCGCGGCAAGAAGCCCGCGAAGCTGGCCAAGGCGGTCGAGAAGGCGGGGGGAGAGATCCTGTCCTACGAGGCCCCGCGCGAGCGCGACCTTCCCGGCAAGCTCGTCGCCGACGCCCGCGAGCGCGGCTTCGAGCTCGAGCCGGCGGCCGCGAGGCTGCTGGTCGAGCGCATGGGCGCGAGCACGGTGCGGCTTCGCAACGAGATCGAGCGCCTCGCGCTGTGGGCGAACGAGGGCGAGGAGGTGACGGTCGCCGACCTCGAGGAGATGGTCTCAGACACGTCCGAGGAGGCGACGTGGTCGTTGTCCGACGCGCTCGTCGACGGCCGTGTGGACGCAGCGACGCTCGCTGCGGAGCGGCTGATCGCCCAGGGCGAGAGCGTGACCGGCCTCACCTACGCGATCGCCAAGCGGCTGCGCCAGGCGCACAACGCCGTGGTGCGGCTCGAGGCCGGGCAGGCGCCGAAGCAGGTCGCCTCGAGCCTCGACATGCATCCCTACGCGGCCCAGATCCTGGTCAAGCGGGTGCGCGGCTCCTCGACCGATGAGCTGCGCGGCGCGATCGCGGCGGTCGCAGACCTCGAGGTCTGGTCACGCGGCGGGTCCGACTACGACGAGAGCGTCGCGCTCACCCTCGCCGTCCGGCGCGCCGCGGGCGCGGCGGCGGGTGGCAGGTAGAGCTAGGAGGTCGAGCCGGCGAGCAGTCTCGCCGCGCGGCTCTTCTTGCGGGCGCCGTTGTTGGCGTGCAGCGCGCCCTTCTGGACCGCCTTGTCGATTCGCGACACGAGCTGGCGGTGCTCCTCGGCGACGGAATCCTTGTCGCCCGATTGCGCGGCCTGCTCGAGGCGGCGGAAGTGGGTCTTCACCGAGCTGGTCAGGCGGCGGTTCTCCAGCCACTCGCGCTGCGTTCGCTGGATCCGCTTCTTCTGTGAGGCGATATTGGCCATCGAGTCGCGGGATTCTAGCGTCGCATGACTGAGGCTCGAGACACCGAGGCCGCTCGGGCAGCCGATCCGCAGCCCCCGCCGGAGCAGCGGCGCGGGTCCGGCAGGTTGGCGCGCTCGACCGCGTTCTTCTCCTTCGCGACCGGCCTCTCGCGGATCGCGGGGCTCGTGCGGGAGATCGTCGCCGCGAGCTACTTCGGAGTCAAGGGGCCGATGTCGGCGTTCACGATCGCCTTCCAGGTCCCCAACCTCGTCCGCAGCCTCTTCGCCGACCAGGCGATCCAGGCCGCGCTCGTGCCGATCTTCACCGAGGACCTCGAGCACGGCCGCGCCAAGCAGGCGTTCCGCCTCGCATCGACGCTGATCTTCCTCTTCGCGTTGATCCTCGGCGCTCTCGTGGGGCTCTTCATCCTCGTCGCGCCGACGGTGATGCACCTCTTCGCGCCCGGCTTCGAGGGCGAGATCTACGACCTCACGGTGGCGCTCTCGCGCCTGCTCTTCCCGATCCTCCTGCTGCTCGGCCTCTCCGGCCTCGTCGTCGGGATCCTCAACAGCTACGAGCGCTTCGCGGTCTTCGCGCTCGCCCCGCTGGCCTGGAACATCGTGATCATCGCGGTGCTCGTCGGGCTCGCGCCGGCGTTCCCCGAGGAGGACCAGATCTACGCCTACGCGATCGGCGTCCTCGCCGGCACGGTGGTCCAGCTCGCGATCCTCTGCTGGGACCTGCGCCACACGCCGTTTCGCCTCCAGTTCGAGTTCGACTGGCGCAGCCCGATGGTGCGGCGCGTCCTGCTGCTGATGCTCCCGGTGACGATCAGCCTCGGGCTGATCAACGTCAACCTCGTCATCAACAGCCTCGTGGGGACGCTCGTCTCCGACCGCGCCCCGGCGGCGATCGACAAGGCCTTCCGCATCTACATGCTGCCGCAGGGCATGTTCTCGGTCGCCCTGACGACGGTGATCTTCCCGACGCTCTCGCGCTTCGCCGCCCGCCGGGCATACGACGACCTGCGCGCGACGATGGCCAACGGCATGCGGCAGATCGTCCTCCTCCTGCTGCCGGCGACGGCCGCGATCCTCGTGCTCTCCGAGCCGATGGTCGAGTTGATCTACCAGCGCGGCGAGTTCGATGCCTCGCAGACCGAGCTCGTCGCGACGGCGCTCTTCTGGTTCGCGTTCTCTCTGCCCTTCAACGGCCTCTTCCTGCTGCTGACGCGAACCTTCTTCAGCCTCCAGCGGCCGTGGGTGCCGACCGCGATCGCGGGCCTCAACCTCGTGATCACGGCGGGGGCCGCCTTCGCGATGTACGAGCCCTTCGGGGTCGGCGGAATCGTGGCCGCGACGGCGATCGCGACCGCCGCGAGCGTCGCCGCCCAGGGCGTCGTGCTGCGCCGGATGCTCGGCGGCCTCGAGATCCCGAAGCTGATCTCGAGCACTACTCGGGTCGCGATCGCATCGCTCGCGCTCGCCGGCGTCTCCTACGGGGTCTGGGACGTCCTCGACGGGCTGCTGGGCAGCGGCCTCGCCGGCCAGATCGCGGCCGTCGGCGGGGGGCTCGCCGCCGGCGCGGCCGTCTACGTCGCCTTGCTTGCGGTGTTGCGCGTGCCCGAGCTGGAGCAGATCCTGCGCCTCGCGCGCCGGAGCGAGCCGGGCCGAGGCGCCTCCGGGGACCCACCCACCGCTCAGCCATACTCAGCGGTCGCATGGACCGCATCCGCAACTTCTCGATCATCGCCCACATCGACCACGGGAAATCGACGCTCGCGGACCGCATCCTCGAGCTGACCGGCACCGTGGACCCCAAGCGCATGCGGGCCCAGGTCCTCGACTCGATGGACCTCGAGCGCGAGCGCGGGATCACGATCAAGGCCCAGGCGGTGCGCGTCGCCTACACGGCGCGCGACGGCGAGACCTACCACCTGCACCTGATCGACACGCCCGGCCACGTCGACTTCTCGTATGAGGTCTCGCGCAGCCTGGCGGCGTGCGAGGGCGCGCTTCTGGTCGTCGACGCCGCGCAGGGTGTCGAGGCCCAGACCGTCGCCAACACCTACGCCGCGATCGAGGCCGGGCTCGAGCTCGTCCCGGTGCTCAACAAGGTCGACCTGCCCAACGCCGATCCCGACTTGGTCGCCGGCGAGGTCGCCGACCTGCTCGGCACCGACCCCGACGACGCGCTGCGGATCTCGGCCAAGACGGGAGAGGGGGTGGAGGACGTGCTCGAGGCGATCGTCGAGCGCGTCCCGCCGCCCCAGGGGGATCCCGACGCACCCGCCAGAGCGCTGATCTTCGACTCCGAGTTCGACCAGTACCGCGGCGTCGTCGCCTACGTGCGGATGGTCGACGGCAGCCTCGCCAAGCGCGAGCCGGCGGTCGCGATGCAGACCGGAACCGAGGAGGAGATCGACGAGATCGGCCACCTGGCTCCGGAGCTGCGCCCCGCCGACGAGATGGCCGCCGGGGAGGTGGGCTACGTGATCACGGGGGTCAAGGACGTCGCCAAGCTTCGCGTCGGCGACACCCTGACCTCCAAGGAGGCGCCCGCCGCCGAGCCGCTTCCCGGATACCGCGAGGTGCGCCCCGTCGTCTTCTGCGGGCTGTTTCCGATCGACACCGACCGCTACGAGGACCTGCGCGACGCGCTCGACCGGCTCTCGCTCAACGACGCGGCGCTCTCATGGGACCCCGAGACCTCCCAGGCCCTCGGCTTCGGCTTTCGATGCGGCTTTCTCGGCCTTCTCCACATGGAGATCGTGCGCGAGCGCCTCGAGCGCGAGTACGACCTCGAGCTGCTCGCGACGACCCCAAACGTCCGCTACGAGGTCGTGCTCGTCGGGGGCGAGGAGGTCGAGGTCCACAGCCCGGTCGAGATGCCCGACCCCAACGACATCGAGGAGATCCGCGAGCCCTACATCCGCGCCACGATCATCACGCCGACCGACCACGTCGGCGCGGTGATGGAGCTGTGCCAGGGTCGCCGCGGCGGCCACGTCGACATGCACTACCTCTCGCCGGTGCGCGTGCAGCTGCGCTACGACCTGCCGCTGGCCGAGATCGTGCTCGACTTCTACGACCAGCTCAAGTCGCGCTCGCGCGGCTACGCCTCGCTCGACTACGAGCCGCTCGGCACGCGCGTCTCCGACCTCGTCAAGCTCGATGTGCTGCTCGCCGGCGACCGCGTCGACGCGCTCTCGGTGATCGTCCACCGCGACAACGCCTACCCGGCGGGCAAGGCGCTCGTCGAGCGTCTCCAGAAGACGATCCCGCGCCAGCTCTTCGACGTCCCGGTCCAGGCCGCCGTCGGCGCACGCGTCCTCGCGCGCGAGACCGTCAAGGCGCTGCGCAAGGACGTCACCGCGAAGCTCTACGGCGGCGACGTGACGCGTAAGCGCAAGCTGCTCGAAAAGCAGAAGAAGGGCAAGAAGCGCATGAAGCAGGTCGGCCGCGTCGAGGTCCCCCAGGAGGCGTTCCTGTCGGTGCTCGAGATCGATGAGTGAGCGCGACCGAAACCGCGAGCTGGTCGCCGACGCCTTCGCTGCCTTCCAGAGCGGCGACGTGGAGGCCATCACCGCGGTTCTCGATCCCGAGATCGAAGTCATGATCTCCGATCGACTCGCCAACGCCGGGACTTGGAAGGGCGTGGAGGGCTTCTGGCAGAGCGTCTCGACCTGGCTCGAGGCATTCGACGACTACAGCGTCGAGGTCCGAGCGATCGAGACCCCCGACGACGATCACGTCATCGTCGAGGCAAGGCAAATCGCGAAGGGGCGCTCGAGTGGGGTGCCGGTGGAGCTGACGACGTACTTCCTGTTCGAGGTGCACGACGGCTTGTCGACCCGCTACGAGCTGCACGCCTCGCGCGAGGACGCGATGGCGGCGATCGCGCAGCACTAGAATCGCCGCCGCGATGACCCCCGACGAGAAGCCGGTCGGCAAGGAGTACCCCTCGGTCACCTACGAGGTCGGCCGCGAGAAGATCCGCGAGTACGCCAACGCGGTCGGCGAGACCAACCCCGTCCACCACGACGCCGACGCGGCGCGCGAGGCGGGCTTTCGCAACGTCGTCGCGCCGCCGATGTTCTGCACCGTCTACTCCGCGCCCGCGATGGGCCCGGCGATCCTCGACCCCGAGCTCGCGATCAACCTCGCGGCGATGGTCCACGGAAGCCAGGTCTTCGAGTGGGGCGAGCCGGTCTGCGCCGGCGACACGATCACGACCACGCCGCGCTTCGTCGACGTGAGCGAGAAGGACGGCAAGACCTTCTACGTCTTCGAGTCGGTCTCGGTCAACCAGGACGGCGACGAGGTCGTCAAGGCGACCTGGACCAACATCGTCCGCGGTTAGACGCAATCGAATCCCACCGGGGAGCGATGAGTTCCTGGCGGCGCCGCGGTCTAGAGGTGTGATGAACCTCACCCGGATTTTCACGGATCTCCCCAATTCGGCCGGTAACGTCAGGACCGAGTCGCCGAACCGAAAGGATTTCGAATGACGCGTGGTCTAGCCCGTCTCGCCGATATCGCCTACCGCCGCCGTGGCCGCGTGGTCGTGGCATGGGTGATCGCGACGATCCTGATCATCGGGGTCGGCTCCGGCTTCGCGGGCGAGTACAGCGCGGACTACAACACGCCCGGCTCGGAGTCCAAGGCGGCGAGCGAGCTCACCGAGGAGCGCTTCGAGGGCTACTCGGGACAGGAGATCTACGTCGTCTGGGAGCACCCGGACGGAGCCGACAGCCCGGCCGCGACGGAGGGCGTCGACGCCTTCCTCGCCGAGGCCGAGCAGGTCGACAACATCTCCGAGCACACCCCGATCCGGATCTCGCAGGACGGCGACGATCGGAGCGACGACGCTTCCGATGACCGCCCCGGGCTGGGACGTCCCCAGGGAGGACGGCGAGAAGCTGATCGACGCGGCTGAGGCGAACAGCGGCGACGGCCTCGAGATCAAGCTCGGCGGCGACCCGATCTACGCCGCGCAGGAGGCCTCGAGCCCCGAGGGGATCGGCTTCCTCGGCGCCGCGATCGTGCTGCTGATCGCGTTCGGGTCGGTGGTCGCCGCCGGCCTTCCGCTGATCGATCGCGCTCGTCGGGCTCGGCATCACCTCGGGAGGCCTGATCGTCCTGCTCGCCAACTTCGTCGACGTCCCCGACTGGACCACGGCGGTGTCGGGGCTGATCGGTATCGGGGTCGGGATCGACTACTCGCTGCTCGTCCTGACGCGGTTCCGCACGGCGCTGAGCGAGGGCAAGGACCGCCACGACGCCGTCGTCGAGGCCGTCACCACCGCGGGGCGCAGCGTGATCATCGCCGGCTTCACCGTCGTGATCGCCGTCCTCGGTCTCTGCCTGACCGGTCTTCCGTACATGTACGGGGTCGCGCTCTCGGCCTCCTTCGCCGTCCTGGTCGTGATGCTCGCCGCCGTCACCCTGCTGCCCGCGATCCTCTCCTTCCTCGGGCCGAGGGTCGATCGCCTCCGGATCCCCTTCCTCGGCCGGACGCTGAGGACCGAGGGCGACGGCGAGTCGCTCGCGGCACGCTGGAGCCACGGCGTCCAGCGCCATCCCTGGATCGCCGTGATCGCCGCGACGGCGGTGCTGCTCGCGCTCGCCGCGCCCGCGCTCGGCATGCGCCTCGGATTCCCCGACGCCGGGAACGACCCGCCCGACACGATGACCCGCCAGGCGTACGACCTGAACACGGAGGGATTCGGGCCCGGCACGAACGGGCCGCTCGTGATCGCCGCCGACCTACCCGATCCGTCGGCCGAGGCGGAGATCGACGCGTTCGCCGAGACGCTTCGCGGCGAGGCCGGCGTCGCCTTCGTGCCTCGCTCCGCAGATCAACGAGGCGGGCGACGCGGCGATCGTGACCGTGATCCCCGAGGGGTCGCCCCAGGACCAGGAGACCGAGGACCTCGTCACCCATCTCCGCGACGACGTCGTGCCCGAGGAGCTGGGCGACACCGGGATCACCGCCGAGATCGGAGGCGTGACCGCGGCGCTCGAGGACCAGAGCGAGTACATGGTCGGCCGCATGCCGCTGTTCATCGCCGGCGTCGTCGGCCTCTCGTTCCTGCTCCTGCTCGTCGCCTTCCACTCGCCCCTGATCTCGCTCAAGGCCGCGATCATGAACCTGCTCTCGGTCGGCGCCGCCTACGGCGTGATGACGCTCGTGGCCCAGGGTGGAGCGGTCGGCGAGCTGATCGGGATCGACCACGAGGTGCCGATCGCGCCGTTCATGCCGGTGATGATGTTCGCGATCCTCTTCGGGCTCTCGATGGACTACGAGGTCTTCCTGATCTCGCGCATCCGCGAGGAGTACCTCAAGGACGGCGACACCAGCCGCGCGGTCGCCGACGGCCTCGCCAAGACGGCGCGCGTGATCACCGCCGCCGCGGCGATCATGGTCGTCGTCTTCCTCGCGTTCCTCGCCGCCCCCGACGTCTTCCTGAAGCTGTTCGGGATCGGGCTCGCCTCGGCGATCTTCTTCGACGCCACCGTCGTGCGGATGGTGCTCGTGCCCGGGGTGATGCAGCTGCTCGGCAAGTACAACTGGTGGATCCCCGACTGGCTCGAGCGGATCCTGCCCCGGCCTCGACGTCGAGCGCGTCGCGACCGCGCGAGAGCCGCTGACGCGGCGCCCGCGCGCATAGAATCAGCCCATGGCCGAGTTCTCCGCCGGCGACACGCTCCCCGAGCTGCGGGTGACGCCCGACAAGTACCTGCCGCATCGCTACGCGGGCGCCTCGGGCGACTTCAACCCGATCCACATCGACAAGGAGTTCGCGCAGGCGGTCGGCCTGCCGCAGAACATCCTCCACGGCCTCTACTCGATGGCCCAGGTCGCGCGGGCGCACACCGAGGCCGCGGGCGGCGACCCGCGGGCGCTGAGGCGCCTCGAGGTCCAGTTCCGCGGCATGGGCATGCCCGAGCAGGAGATCGTCGTCAGCTCGACCGTCACCGAGGCCGACGGCGGGCGGGTCGTCACCGAGACGGTCGCCGAGCAGTCCGGCAACCAGATAATCCGCAACGCCGCAGCCGACGCTCGCAGCTCGGACTGAGCAACTAACTTCACCCAGCTTCTCGCAGCAGAGCTGCGCCAGAACGAATGCGGTCGCGGCCCGGGACGGGCCTAGAATCGGTCCATGCTCTCGGAGCGCCAGCGGCGCGTCCTCAGCCTCGTCGTCGAGTCCTACCTCGACGACGGCCGCCCGGTCGGGTCGCGGGCGATCGCGCGAGCGCGACGACGTCGAGTGGGGCCCCTCGAC
The DNA here is from genome assembly GCA_963838145.1 of uncultured Thermoleophilia bacterium. Classification (GTDB taxonomy): domain Bacteria; phylum Actinomycetota; class Thermoleophilia; order Solirubrobacterales; family 70-9; genus DASPWW01. The sequence goes on along the minus strand of CAWIPX010000003.1, from coordinate 224,540 downwards.
CGTGCGCGCCGAGCTCGCGGCGCTCGAGAAGGAGGGCATGCTGACCCATCCCCACACCTCGGCGGGCCGCGTGCCGACCGACACCGGCTACCGCTTCTTCGCCGACTCCCTGCTCGAGTCGAGCGAGACGCTGCCCGTCCCGCAGGGGCCGGCGCTCGAGCTGACCCGGATGCGCCGCGAGGTCGACGAGGCGATGCGCGAGACGACCTCGGCGCTGTCCCGGATCACCGACCTGATGGCGCTCGTCAGCGCTCCGCCGCCCTCGACCGCGCGCATCCACCGCGTCGAGGTCCTCCAGCTCCAGCCCAGGGTCGCGATGATCGTCCTGATCGCCTCCAACGGGGCCGTGACCAAGCGCGTCTTCACCTTCGAGCGGCCGCTCGACCCGGGGCTGATCGAGTGGGCGTCGAGCTACCTCAACGAGCGCGTCGGCGGGCTCGCGCTCGGCGCGCGGATGATCGCCGACCGCCTCAGCGACCCCGAGCTGAGCGAGTCCGAGCGCGGCTTTCTGGGCGAGATCGCGAGCGCCTTCACCGACCTCGAGCACCGCGTCGAGGACACGCTCTACGTCGAGGGCACGGCGCGGCTGCTTTCCGAGCAGCACGTCGACGACCTGCCGCGGATCGACGCGCTGATGCGGGCGCTCGAGCGCCGCGCCGGGCTGCTCGGCATGCTGCGCTCGGCGCTCGACGAGCGCTCCGTCTTCCTCTGGATCGGGGGCGAGAACCCCGAGCCGGCGCTGCGCTCGGTGAGCGTCGTCGGCGCCAACTACGGGCTCGGCTACCGCAACCTCGGCGCCGTCGGAGTGGTCGGGCCGCTGCGCATGGATTACGCGACCGCGATCGCCTCGGTGCGCGACGCCGCCGGCGAGCTGTCGCGCTTCTTCGAGACCGTCTACGAGGGGTAACGGCCGTGCCGCGCGACTACTACGAGGTGCTCGGCGTGGACCGGGCGCGTCGGAGGCCGAGATCAAGAAGACGTTCCGCGCGCTCGCGCGCGAGCTGCATCCCGACGTCAACACGACCGACCCCGACGCCGAGGAGCGCTTCAAGGAGGCCGCGGAGGCCTACGAGGTGCTCTCCGACCCCGAGCGCCGGCGCCTCTACGACGCCTTCGGCCACGATGGATTGAGGACCGGCGGCTGGAGCCCGCGATCGGCGGGTGCCGGCGGCTTCGAGGACATCTTCGAGGCCTTCTTCGGCCGCGGCGACCCGCTGTTCGGCGAGCTGTTCGGCTTCGGGCGCGCGGGGCCCGCGGCGGGTGGCGACATCGGGGCGGACGTCGAGATCTCGCTCGCGGAGGTCGTGACGGGCGCCACGCGCGAGCGTGAGCTTCGAGGCGGTGACGACCTGCGACCACTGCCGCGGCAACGGCGCCGAGCCCGGGACGCCGATCCGGGCCTGCGACGACTGCGGCGGCTCGGGCCAGGTTCGCCGCGTCACCCGGACGGCGCTCGGCCAGCTCGTCCGCGCCGGCGCCTGCCCCGCCTGCGGAGGCGACGGGCGGATCGCCGAGCAGCCGTGCGGGCAGTGCTCGGGGAGGGGCCGCGTCGCCGGGACCCGGACCTGGGACGTCGACGTCCCGGCCGGGATCGAGTCGGGCCAGCGAATCCGGATCACGCGGCGCCGGCCACGCCGGCGAGGCCGGTGGGCGATCGGGCGACCTCTACGTCCGCGTCACGGTCGCCGACGACGAGCGCTTTCGCCGCGAGGGCGCCGACCTCGTCAGCGTCGCCGACGTGCTCGCGACCGCCGCGATGCTGGGCAGCCGGGTGACCGTGCCGACGCTCGACGGCGAGCAGGACGTCGAGGTCCCCGCCGGGACCCAGCCCGGCGACCACGTCGCGCTGCGCGGGCTCGGGCTGCCGCAGCTGCGCGGCGGGCGTCGCGGCGACCAGCACGTCTTCTTCAACGTCGTCGTCCCGGGCAGCCTCAGCGAGGAGCAGCGCGAGCTCGCCGAGCGCCTCGACGAGTCGGTCGGGCCCGAGAACCTGCAGGGCGACCAGGGCAAGGGCCTCTTCGCGCGCGTCAGGCGCGCCCTGGGTTGAGCCGGACGCGGGCGGCCGTGATCCGGCTCGCCGTTCGCTGCAGGCCGGAGCTCGCCGAGCAGGTGCTCGCCGAGCTCGTCCAGCTCGCCCCGGGCGGGGTCGAGGAGGACCGGGGCCCGACTACGTCGAGTACGCGATCTACGGCGCCGAGGGCGAGCTCCCGGCGCTGGGACAGCTCGAGGCCGCGACCGGCGACGGGCTGATCGAGGTCAGCTCCGACACGGTGCCCGACGACTGGGCCGACCGCTGGCGCGACTTCCACGAGCCGCTGCTCGTCGGCGACAGGCTGCTCGTGCGGCCCTCGTGGGAGCCGGCGCGCGACGGCACGGCCGACGTCGTGATCGACCCCGGGCGCCGCGTTCGGCACCGGCGCCCACCCGACGACGCGCCTGAGCCTCGAGCTGCTGCTCGAGCTCGCCGACGCCGAGGGAGCCGAGGGGCCGTTCGCCGACTGGGGCACGGGCTCCGGCGTGCTCGCGATCGCCGCGGCGCAGCTCGGCTGGGGCCCGGTCGTAGCCTGCGACCACGAGGCAGGCGCGCTCGAGGCCGCGGCGGCGAACGCGCGGGTAAACGGGGTCGAGCTCGAGCTGCGGCGCGCCAACCTGCGCGCCGAGGCCCCGCCGCCGGCGCCCACCGTCGTCGCCAACATCACGCGCCCGGTCCTGCTCGCGGTCGCCGCGGCGCTGGAAGCCGCGCCCCGCCGCCTGATCTGCTCGGGGCTCCTCGAGGAGGAGGTCGACGAGGTTGCGGTGGCGTTCGGCCGCCTGGGGCTTGCGGAGCGCCGCCTCCGCGCCGAGGGCGACTGGACCGCCCTGCTGCTGGCGCAAGACGACTAGCCTGGGCCCGGCGTGGGGATCCGCGAGACACTCGGCCGCTACATGCGCGGGCAGGGCCCCGGCGAGGTCCACGTCGGCGGACCCTCGCTTCGACGACTGGGAGCCCGTGCGCGACTTCGAGGACGTCGAGGGCGCCCGCGCCTGGCGCGAGCACCTCGCCTCGGCGGGCTTCGACGCGGTGCTGACGGCCGACTGGCCGCTCGACCGCTTCGGGCGCGGCGACATCGCCCTGCGCGTGCCGCAGGGCCAGTGGTCCGACGCCGAGACGATGCTCAGCAACCTCGGACCTTCCGTGAGCGAGCAGCCGATCGCGGTCTTCGACTCCGGCGTCGGCGGCCTCACCGTCCTGCACGAATGCCTCGTCTCGCTGCCCTCCGAGGACTTCCTCTACCTCGGCGACGACGCGAACTTCCCCTACGGCACCAAGACCGCCGACGAGCTGCGCGAGTGCGTGCGGCGCAACGTCGGCTTCCTGCTCGACCGCGGCGCGAAGCTGCTCGTCGTCGCCTGCAACTCGGCGACGACGGCCGGCGCCGAGACGGCGCGCGAGATCGCCGAGGCCCACGGCGTCGAGGTCGTGACCGTGGTCGAGCCCGAGGCCGAGATCGCCGCCGCGATCACCGCGACCGGGCGCGTCGGCGTCATGGCCACCCCGGCAACGGTCGAGGGAGGCGCCTACCGGCGCGCGCTCGAGCGCCAGGGCCGCGCGCTCGAGGTCACCGAGGTCGCGGCGCCCGACCTCGCGCCGATCATCCAGAACGGCTTTCCGTTCGACGAGAGCGTCATGCGGACGGCGCGCTCCTACTGCGCGCCGCTCAGGGAGGCCGACGTGGACACCCTGATCCTCGGCTGCACCCACTACCCGCTCGTCGCGCCGATGCTCCAGCGCATGCTGGGCCGCGACGTGCGCCTCGTCACCGCGGGCCACGCCGTCGCGGCCCGCGCCCAGCGCATCCTCGAGGCCAACGGGCTCGAGTCGCCGAACGGCGGCGAGGGCTCCTACCGCTTCCTCTGCACGGGCGAGGTCGATCACTTCCGCGGGCTCGGCACCCGCTTCCTGCAGATGCCCCTCGGCGACGTCGAGCACGTGGAGATCGCGAGCTGATGCCGATCCAGGAGCCGCAGCTGGTCACCGTCGTCGGGCGCCGCGGCACGCTCGAGGTGGACCGCGCTCGCGAGATGCTGGAGCGAAACGACGTGAACTCACCGCTGGGTGGATCTCGACAGGGACACCCTGGCTCCGCTCATCGACCCGGAATCGCTGGACGGGAGCGCGCCTGCCGCTGGTGCTGTTCCCCGACGGGACCCGGCTCGAAGGGCCCGCCGACTACGCCGAGCCGGCCCCGGGCCGCGGAGACATCTCGGTCGAGTTCTCCGAGCCGGGGGTGCCGGTCCCATCGCCCGAGCTCGAGCGCTACCTGGAGTCGTCGCGGTGGCGAGCGAGGCTCGCCGAGGGAGCGGGGCTGCCGACCCGCCCGCGGCGCGAGCACTACGACGTGGTCGTGGTTGGCGCCGGGCCGGCCGGGCTCACCGCGGCGGTCTACGCGGCCTCGGAGGGTCTGACGACGCTGGTGGTCGAGCGCAACGCTCCCGGCGGCCAGGCGGCCACGAGCTCGATGATCGAGAACTACCCCGGCTTTCCCGAAGGCGTCGGCGGCGAGGATCTCGCCGAAAGCACCTACGAGCAGGCCCAGCGCCTCGGCGCGGAGTTCGTGATCGGCGTCGAGGTCGAGTCCGCCGTTCCGCGCGGCGACGTCGTGGAGATCCGGCTCACCAACGGCGAGCGGTTCAGCGCCCGAAGCGGTGTGCTCGCGACGGGCGTCGACTACCGGCGCTTGGACGCGCCGGGGATGGAGGAGTTCGTCGGCCGCGGCGTCCACTACGGCTCGGCGACGGGCGCCGCCCCGACCTACCGCGACCGCGACCTCGTGATCGTCGGCGGAGCCAACTCGGCCGCCCAGGCGGCTCTCCACCTGGCCGAGTCCGCGAACCGCGTGACGATGCTCATTCGCGGGGACTCGATCTACAGGGGGACCTCCGCCTACCTGTGTCAGAGGGTCGAGGCCAATGAGCGGATCGCGGTGCACACCGAGACGACGCTGACCCGCGCCGAGGGCGGCGGCTGGCTGGAGCGCGTGGTCGTGAGCGGGCCCCGGGGTGAGCTGTCGCTCGACGCGGATGCCGTGTTCGTGCTCATCGGTGGCGCGCCGCTGACGGCGGGGGTCGCCGGATGGCTTCGCACCGACGAGCGCGGCTACTTCATGACCGGGCCCGATCTGCACGCCGAAGCGGATCGCAGCGGGTGGCCTCTCGCCAGAGACCCGCTCTTTCTCGAGTCCAGCCGACCCGGCGTCTTCGTCGCCGGCGACGTCCGCCACGGGTCGATCAAGCGCGTCGCCTCGGCGGTCGGCGAGGGGGCGATGGCGATCTCGCTCGTGCACACGTTCCTCGAGGACCTCGCGACGGGCGAATAGGCCCTTCGCCGGGCGGGTTGGCAGGGCTACCCTTATTCCGATGAGCACGATCCTCGAGCGAGTCCAGGCGGACACACGCGACGCGATGAAGGCCGGCGAGCGCGACCGCGTCGGCCAGCTGCGCATGCTCGCCAACGCGCTTCAGCAGGACGCGAAGCTCGGCGACGGCGACGAGGTGGCGGTGCTCCAGCGCGAGCGCAAGAAGCGCCTCGAGGCGGCCGAGGCGTTTCGCGGCGGCGGGCGCGACGAGGCCGCCGACTCCGAGGAGGCCGAGGCGCGGGCGATCGAGGGCTACCTGCCCGAGCAGCTCTCCGACGACGAGCTCTCGGAGATCGTCTCCGCCGCGATCGAGGAGTCGGGCGCCGAGGGGCCCAAGGAGATGGGCAAGGTGATGTCCATCGTGATGCCGAAGGTCGGCGGGCGCGCGGACGGCAAGCGCGTCAGCCAGGCGGTGCGCGAGCGACTTGGCGCGTAGGCAGCTGACGCTCGACAACGCCGTCGCCGCGGAGCTCGCGGGCGCCGAGGACGCGGTGCTGAAGTCGCTCGAGGGGCGGCTCGACGCGAAGGTCTACCTGCGCGGCAACGTGCTGACGCTCGAGGGCGAGCCCGAGGAGCTGCAGTCGGCCGAGTCGATGGTCGACGAGCTCGTCGGGTTGATCGAGCGCGGCCACGAGTCGCCCCGGGCACGGTCGACGCGGTCGCGGGCGCGATCGAGGCCGACACCAGCCCCGCCGAGGTCCTCGACGACGTGATCTGGCGCCACCGCAGCATCAAGGTCGCTCCGCGCACGGTCAACCAGAAGCGCTACGTGGACTCGATCCGCGACCACACCGTCACCTTCGGGATCGGCCCCGCGGGCACCGGCAAGACCTTCCTCGCCGTCGCGATGGCGGTCGCGGCGCTCGACGCTCGCGAGGTCAGCCGCGTGATCCTCACCCGGCCCGCGGTCGAGGCCGGCGAGCGGCTCGGCTTCTTGCCCGGCGACATCCAGGCGAAGGTCGACCCCTACCTGCGCCCGCTCTTCGACGCGCTCTACGACATGCTCGACCCCGACCGCGTCAACTCCTACTTCGAGAAGGGGATCATCGAGGTCGCGCCGCTCGCCTTCATGCGCGGGCGCACGCTCAACGACTCGTTCGTGATCCTCGACGAGGCCCAGAACACGAGCCCCGAGCAGATGAAGATGTTCCTGACCCGGCTCGGGTTCGGCTCGCGGATGGTCGTGACCGGCGACGTCACCCAGATCGACCTCCCGCGCGACCAGCGCTCCGGGCTCGTGGTCGTCGGGGAGATCCTCTCCGAGGTCGACGACATCACCTTCGTGCGCTTCGGCGGCGAGGACGTCGTGCGCCACCAGCTCGTGCAGCGGATCGTCGCCGCCTACGGCGCATACTCCGAGAACGCTTGACGCTCGAGCTCGACGACGTTCCCGAGCGAGCTGCGGCCGGCGGTCGCCGCGGCGCTCGAGCGGGCGGGCGTCGCGCGACGGCCACGTCTCGGTGCAGCTCGTCGACGAGGCGAGGATCCGCGAGCTGAACCGCGACCACCGCGGGATCGACAGCGCCACCGACGTGCTCGCGTTCCCGGTCGACGGCGCCGCAGGGGACGCCGGGCCCGCGCGAGCTCGGCGACGTCGTCATCTGCCCGGCCGAGAGCGCCGACGTCAGCGAGGCGGCGGTGCACGGCGCGCTTCACCTCTGCGGCTACGACCACGAGACCGACGACGGCGAGATGCTGGCGCTCCAGGACTCGGTCATGGCGTCGCTCGAGCGGTGACCCGCGCGGGCTTCGTCGGGCTCGCCGGGCGTCCGAACGTCGGCAAGTCGACGCTCGCCAACGCGATCGTCGGGTCCAAGGTCGCGATCGTCTCCGACCGCCCCCAGACGACCAGGCGCGCGGTGCGCGCCGTCGCCACCGACCCCGGGGGCGAATGGCAGCTCGTGCTCGTCGACCTGCCGGGCGTCCAGCGGCCGCGCGACGAGCTGACGTCGCGGATGCAGCGCCGCGTCGAGCACGAGCTCGCCGACGCCGACGTCGCGCTCATCGTGATCGACGCCCACCAGGGGGTCGGCCCGGGCGACCGCTTCATCGCCGAGCAGCTGCTCTCGGCGCCGGAGCGGGTGGCGACGGTCTGCGCCGTCAACAAGATCGACAGGCTGCGCGTGCCGCAGGTCGCCGCGGTGCTGACCGACGTCGAGAAGCTCGGCGTCGCCGACGAGATCTACCCGGTGAGCGCGAAGACGGGGGAGGGGGTGGAGGCGCTCGTCGAGGGCCTGGTCGAGCTGCTGCCCGAGGGCCCGCTGCTCTACCCGCCGGCGCAGCGCAGCGACGCGTCCCGCGAGCAGCATCTCGCTGAGCTGATCCGCGAGCAGGTCCTGAGGCGCACGCGCGAGGAGATTCCCCACGCGGTCGAGGTCGTCGTCGAGGAGATCTCCGAGCGCGACGACGGCCTCGTCGAGGTGCGCGCCGAGGTCTGGGTCGAGACCGAGTCCCAGAAGAGGATCCTGATCGGGCGCGGGGGCAAGATGGTGCGGGAGATCGGCACCGCGGCGCGCCGCGAGCTCGAGCGCGAGCTCGGATCGAAGGTCTTTCTCGACCTCCAGGTGAGCGTGCGGCGACGCTGGCGCCGCGACGAGGGGCTGCTCGACCGTCTCGGCATCGAGTAGCCTGCTGCGCGCTTTGAAGCGATCGGGACGACAGGTCCGCCTCACTGCGGCGCTCGCTGGCCGCATGCGCTGCGCTCACCCTCGCCGCCTGCGGCGGCGACGACGAGGAGTTCACGCTCCCGCCGACGACCGCGGCGACCGGCGAGACGGGCGCCACCGGCGCCACCGGCGAGGACGGCGCGACCGGCAGCGGCGACGCCGTCGAGGAGGCGCTGACCGAGGCCGGCTTCGGCATCGCGTCGGTTGACTGCCCCGACGAGGTGCCGCTCGAGGAGGGCGACACGTTCGACTGCGAGTTCGCGATGGACTCCGGCTCGGAGGGCACGATGTCGATCAACGTCGACACCGCCGACGACAAGTCGGCGACGATCAGCTACCTCGGCGAGGCCGGCGAGGACTCGGTCGAGGGCGAGGGCGTCGAGGTTCAGAAGTAGGCGGTATTCCGGCGCAGCTTCGCTGCGAGGAGCAAGTGGTGTTAGGATGTTGCCCCTGAACGGCGGGGCGATTCCTACACTGAGCGGATGGAAGCCACCGCCATCCGCTTCGATGAGCGCGGCCTGGTCCCGTGCGTGATGCAGGATTGGCGCACGGGCGAGGTGCTGACGCTCGCCTACATGAACGACGAGGCGCTGCGCCTGACGCGCGAGACCGGCGAGATCCACTTCTACAGCCGCTCGCGGCGCGAGGTGTGGCACAAGGGCCAGACCTCGGGCAACGTGCAGCGCGTTCGCCAGCTTCGCTACGACTGCGACGGCGACGCCGTCGTCGCGCTGGTCGAGCCCGCCGGGCCGGCGTGCCACACGGGCGAGCGCTCGTGCTTCTACCGCGACCTCGACGGCAGCGCCGAGACGGAGCCGGACGCGCCCGCCGCGCCGGGCGAGCCGTCGCCCGCGACCCATGAGGCGCTCGCGACGCTCGAGCGCACCCTGATCGAGCGCGCCCGCGAGCGTCCCGGGGGCTCGTACACCGTCGAGCTTCTCGACGACCCCCGGAAGATCGGGGCGAAGGTCCGCGAGGAGGCCGAGGAGGTCGCGCGCGCGGCGCGATCGGAGACCGAGGAGAGGGTCGCCGAGGAGGCCGCCGACGTCGTCTACCACCTCAACGTCCTGCTGCTGTCACGGGGCGTCTCGATGGCGCAGGTGCTGGAGATGCTCAATGGCCGTCGCCGCTAAGCGCTCGGCGTCCGGCCTCGAGGTCGAGCCCGACCGCGAGCGCGCGCGCGAGCTCGCGCGTGACCACAACGTCATCCCGGTCGCGTGCCGCTTCGTCGAGGACACCGAGACCCCGGTCTCGGCCTTCCTCAAGCTGCGCGGCGAGGGCCCGTCGTTCCTGCTCGAGTCGGCGGAGCAGGGCGGGCGCCAGGGGCGCTACTCGTTCCTCGGGTTCCGCCCCAGGGCGGTGCTGCGCTGGTCCGCCGGCACGCTGTCGGAGTGGACGGGCGAGCTCGACTCGGCCTCGCCGCCCTCGGCGACGGTCGACGCCCCCGATCCCTACGCGGCCGTCTCGGACTACCTGGAGCGCCTGCGCGTCGCGCCCGTCGACGGCCTGCCTCCGTTCGCCGGGGGAGCCGTCGGCTTCTTCGGCTTCGACCTCGTCCGCACCGTGGAGCCGCTCGGCGAGCCGAACCCCGACCCCCTCGGGCCTCCCCGACATGGCGCTGATGATCACCGACACGCTCGTCTGCTTCGATCACCAGCGCCACGAGCTGACCGTGCTCGCGCACGCCTACGTCGACGGGCCCGACGACGTGGATGAGGCCTTCGACCGGGCCGTCGCGACGATCGAGGAGGTGCGCGCCACCCTGCGCGAGCCCGTGCCGGCGGCGCCTCAGCCCTCCTCCGCCGCGACGCGAGCCGACGTCCGGTTCGAGTCCAACATGACGCGCGATCAGTTCGAGGCCAACGTCAGCCGCATCATCGAGTACATCCGCGCCGGCGACGCCTTCCAGGTCGTGCCGTCGCAGCGCTTCTCGGCTCCGGCGCCGGTCGAGGCGTTCTCGATCTACCGCGGCCTGCGCACCGTCAACCCGTCGCCCTACATGTACTTCCTCGAGTTCGGCGACTTCCAGATCGCCGGCGCGTCGCCCGAGCCGCTGCTCAAGGTCACGGGTCGCCGCGTCGAGACCCGGCCGATCGCCGGCACCTACCCGCGGGGAGACGACGAGGAGGAGGACCGCCGCCGCGCCGAGGCGCTGCTCGCCGACCCCAAGGAGCGCGCCGAGCACGTGATGCTCGTCGACCTCGGGCGCAACGACCTCGGGCGCGTCAGCGAGTACGGCAGCGTCGAGGTCGAGGAGCTGATGGCGGTCGAGACCTACTCCCACGTGCTGCACATCGTCAGCCAGGTCTCGGGGACGCTGCGCGAGGGCGTCACCGCGATGGACGCTCTGCGCGCGACGCTGCCGGCCGGCACGCTGTCGGGCGCGCCCAAGGTGCGGGCGATGCAGATCATCGACGAGCTCGAGCCGCACAAGCGCGGCTCCTACGGCGGCGCGATCGGCTACCTGAGCTTCTCCGGCGACCTCGACACCGCGATCCACATCCGCACCGTCGTGGTGAAGGACGGCGTGATCCACGTGCAGGCCGGGGGCGGGACCGTCGCCGACGCGAAGCCCGACTACGAGTACGAGGAGTCGGTCACCAAGGCCAAGGCGATCTTCAACGCCGTCGAGCTGGCGGCGAGGCAACCCGACTGGCCATGAGGGTCCTCGTAATCGACAACTACGACTCGTTCACGTACAACCTCGTCCAGTTCCTCGGCGAGCTGGGGGCGGAGGTCGACGTCGTGCGCAACGACAAGGCCGACGTCGCCGAGCTGCTCGAGCGCCGCCCCGACCGGCTCGTGATCTCTCCCGGCCCCTGCACGCCCGGCGACGCCGGGATCTCGATCGAGGCCTCGCGGGCGTTCCCCGAGGCCGGGATCCCGACGCTCGGCGTCTGCCTCGGCCATCAGTCGCTCGTCGAGGCCTTCGGGGGCACGCACGATCCGCGGCGAGCCGATCCACGGCAAGGACGCCGAGGTCGAGCACGACGGGACGGGCCTCTACGAGGGCCTTCCCAACCCGCTGCGCGCGGGCCGCTACCACTCCCTGGTCGCCGACCCCGACCTGCCCCCCGACCTCGAGCGCACGGCGGTCTACGGCGACGTCGTGATGGGCGTGCGCCACCGCTCGCTCCCCGCCGAGGGCGTCCAGTTCCATCCCGAGTCGGTGCTGACGCCCGACGGCAAGGCGATGCTCGCGAACTTCCTCGCGGAGTAGGTGCTCGAGATGCCGAACGAGATCCTCACACGTGCGATCGACGCAGTCGCGAGCGGCGAGCACCTGACCGCAGACCATGCGTCGGCGGCGCTCGCCGAGATCATGGAGGGGCGCGCGAGCGAGGTCCAGACCGCGGCGTTCCTGATCGCGCTGCGCGCCAAGGGCGAGACCGTCGCCGAGCTCGTCGGCCTCGCGCGCACGATGCGCGGCCTGGCCGCCGAGGTCGACGTGGATCGCGACGACCTCGTCGACACCGCGGGCACAGGCGGCGGGCCGACGACGTTCAACATCTCGACGACGGCGGCGCTGATCGCGGCGGGCGCCGGCTGCGCCGTCGCCAAGCACGGCAACCGCTCGGCGACGAGCAGGTCCGGATCCGCCGACGTGCTCGAGGCGCTCGGCGTCGACATCGAGCTCGACCCGGCCGACGTCGCCGCCTGCATCGACGAGATCGGCTTCGGCTTCATGTTCGCTCCGCGCCACCACGCGGCGATGAAGCACGTCGTCCCGGTCCGCAAGGAGCTCGGCGTGCGGACGATCTTCAACTTCCTCGGCCCGTTGACGAACCCCGCGGGCGCCTCGCGCCAGCTGCTCGGGGTCTCGGACCGCCGCTACCAGGAGACGATCGCGGAGGCGCTCGTCGGCCTCGGTTGCGAGCGTGCCCTGGTCGTGACCTCCGAGGACGGGATCGACGAGATCGCGCTCTCGGGCGACACGCGGGTCATCGAGGTCGCCGACGGGCGCACGGAGGAGTGGTTCGTCAAGCCGGAGGAGCTGGGGCTCGAGCGCGCGCCGGTGGACGCGCTCGCCGGCGGCACGCCGCAGGAGAACGCGGCGGTCACGAGCGGGATACTCGACGGCGACAAGGGCCCTGCCGCGCGACGTCGCCGTTCTCAACGCCGCCGCCGCGATGCTCGCCGCGGGCGCCGCCGACGACCTGCCGGACGGCATTGCGAAGGCCGGCGAGGCGATCGACTCCGGCGCCGCGCGCGGCGTGCTCGATCGGCTCGTTTCACGCACCGCCGAGCTCGCCGGGTAGGTTGTCCGTCGGATGAGCAGGCTCGAAGAGCTCGTCGAGGCGGCGCGCGAATCGGTCGAGCGAAGGCGCTCGCAGGTTCCCGAGGCCGAGCTCGAGGAGCAGATGCAGACCCGCGGCGAGGATCGCCCCTTCAGCGAGGCGCTGACCCGACCCGGGGTATCGCTTGTCGCCGAGTTCAAGCGCCGCTCCCCGGGCGCGGGAGACATCAGGCCGGGCGCAGACGTCGCCGAGATCGTCTCCGCCTATGAGCGCGGCGGCGCAGCCGCGCTCTCGATCCTCACCGACGAGGCGAGCTTCGGCGGCTCGCTCGACGACCTGCGCGCGGCGCGCGCGGCGTCGGAGCTGCCGATCCTGCGCAAGGACTTCATCGTCGACCCATACCAGCTCGTCGAGGCGGCGGCGTACGGCGCCGACGCGGTGCTGCTGATCGTCGCCGCGCTTCACGACGACGACCTCGCCGAGCTTCACGACGGCGCCCGCGGCCTCGACCTCGACTGCCTCGTCGAGGTCCACGACGAGCCCGACCTCGAGCGCGCTCTCGCCCTCGGCGCCGACGTGATCGGCATCAACAACCGCAACCTTGCCGACCTCAGCGTGAACGTCGAGACCACGCGCGAGCTGATGCGCGACGTGCCGGCGGGCAAGACCGTGGTGGCCGAGAGCGGCTACTCGCGCCGCGAGCAGATCGAGGAGCTCGAGCGCATCGGCGTCGACGCCGTCCTCATCGGCGAGGCCCTGATGCGCGCGGACGATCCCGAGGCCGCCGTCAGGGAGCTGACGCTCGACGAGCCGACGACCCGAGAGCACGTTCTGTGACCTCGCTCACCGCGCGGCTGCAATTCTTTATCTCGCATTAGTCGTTCATTTCGCGGCCGTTTAGCGACCCCTCCGCACAATCAGCGCCTTGCTTCGCACCAGGCGCATCGCATCCTCTCCCATCTTTTCGGGCCTCCTCGGGGGCCTCGTCGTCGTGATCGCCTGCGCCGGCGCCCTGGCGGCGGGGTGGATCGGCGACGACGATTCGAGCGCGGCCCCGATCGCGGCCCTGAGCGGGTCGTCCGACGCGCCCCTGAGCGAGGACGGCCTCAGCGTCAACGAGATCTACGAGAAGGCCGCCCCCGGCGTCGCCCACATCGAGGCCGAGGTCGGCACGCAGACCGCCTCGGCGCCGGTTCCCGCGCCCGGCGGAGGCGGAACCGCGACCGGATCCGGGTTCGTGATCGACGACGAGGGCCACATCGTCACCAACGCACACGTCGTCGCCGACGCCGAGCGCATCGACGTCACCCTCGGCGATCAGGCGCCCGTCGAGGCGGAGCTCGTCGGCAGCGACCCGTCGACCGACCTCGCCCTGCTCGAGATCGACCCCGGCTCCGTCGACCTTCACCCGGTCTCGCTGGCCGACTCCTCGCGGGTACAGGTCGGCGACCCCGTCGTCGCGATCGGCAATCCCTTCGGGCTCGACAACACCGCGACCGCGGGCATCGTCTCCGCGCTCCAGCGCGAGATCCAGGCACCCAACGGCTTCTCGATCAGCGACGCGATCCAGACCGACGCGCCGATCAACCCCGGCAACTCCGGAGGCCCGCTGTTCGACGCGGCGGGCCAGGTGATCGGCATCAACTCCCAGATCGCCACCGGCGGCAGCGGAAACGGCTCGGTCGGGATCGGCTTCGCGGTCCCCAGCAGCACCGCCAGCGACGTCACCCGGCAGCTGCTCGACACCGGCGAGGTCCACCACGCTTTCCTCGGCATCAGCGGCGCCGACGTCTCCCCGCAACTCGCCGACGCGCTCGATCTCTCGGTCGACCAGGGCGCCCTCGTCAACGAGGTCACCGAGGGCGGCCCGGCCGAGGACGCCGGCGTCCAGGCGGGCGACGAGCGCGTCACCGTCGCGGGCCAGCCGGTGCTCGCCGGCGGCGACGTGATCACCGCGATCGACGGCGAGCCGGTCACCGGTATGGACGACGTCATCTCCGTCGTCAACTCCAAGCAGGCCGGCGACGAGATCACGCTCGAGGTGCTGCGCGACGGCGAGACCGTCGACGTCACCGTCACCCTCGGCGACCGCCCGCGAATCCGCGGCCTAGGCCCGGCCGCTTTCAGCGCTCTCGGGGGAGGGCTGTCGCGGCACGTCCGTCTGCCACCCTTGACGCATGCGGATCAAGGTCTGCGGCATCACGAATCTCGAGGACGCCGAGGCCGCCCAGCGGCTCGGCGCCTGGGCGTCGGGCTCAACCACCATCCCGAGAGCCCGCGTCTCGTCGAGCCCGACGTCGCCGCCGAGATCGGCGCTGCGCTGAAGCGCCAGCTGCGAGGTCGTCGGCATCTTCGTCAACGCCCCGCTGCGCGAGATCGAGCGCGCCGTCGAGTCCGAGCAGCTGACGATGGTCCAGCTCCACGGCGACGAGGGACCCGCCTACTGCGCCGAGGTCGCGCGCCGCACCGGCGCCAAGGTGATCAAGGCGTTTCGGGTCAGAAGCGGCGCCGACGTCCAGGCCGCCGCGGCGTATCGCACCGACTTCCACCTCTTCGACGCCCACAGCTCGGTCAAGCGCGGGGGCACCGGCGAGACCTTCGACTGGGACCTCGCGGCGACCCACGACCGCGGCATCCCGCTGATGCTCGCCGGGGGGCTGCGCCCGGACAACGTCGCCGAGGCGATCGAGATCGTGCGCCCGTTCGCCGTCGACGTCACGAGCGGCGTCGAGGCCGAGCCGGGCCGCAAGGACCCCGCCCTGCTCGAGGAGTTCTTCGCCGCCGCGAACTCGCTCGAGGCGCCGACCGGAACGCCGGCGACATGACCGAGGCGGCCGTCGAGGCCCGATTCGGCCCCTACGGAGGCCGCTACGTGCCGGAGACGCTCGTCGCCGCGCTCGACGAGCTGACCGCCGCCTGGGCGCAGGCGCGCGACGACCCCGGGTTCCGCGGCGAGCTGGACCGCCTGCTGCGCGACTTCGTGGGGCGGCCGACCCCGCTCTACGCCGCCGAGCGCCTCTCCGAGCGCGCCGGCCGGCGCGTCTACCTCAAGCGCGAGGACCTCGCCCACACCGGCGCCCACAAGATCAACAACGCGATCGGCCAGGCGCTTCTCGCGCAGCGGATGGGCAAGCCGCGGGTGATCGCGGAGACGGGGGCCGGCCAGCACGGCGTCGCGACCGCGACCGCGTGCGCGCTGCTCGGCCAGGAGTGCGTCGTCTTCATGGGCACCGAGGACATGCGCCGCCAGAAGCCCAACGTCGAGCGCATGCGCCTGCTCGGCGCCGAGGTCTCGCCCGTCGAGATCGGCGCGCGGACGCTCAAGGAGGCCGTCAGCGCCGCGATCCGCGACTGGGTCGCGAACGCCGAGACGACCCACTACGTCATCGGGTCCGCCGTCGGGCCGGCGCCCTACCCGGCGCTCGTGCGCGACCTCCAGCGCGTGATCGGCGACGAGGCCCGCGAGCAGGCGCTCGCCGCCGAGGGCGCTCTGCCGGCGCGCGTGATCGCATGCGTCGGCGGGGGCTCGAACGCGATCGGCACCTTCTATGCCTTCATCGAGGACGACGGCGTCGAGCTGATCGGCGTCGAGGCGGCGGGCGAGGGGCTCGAGAGCGGCCGCACCGGCGCGTCGCTGGCCGCGGGGACGACCGGTGTCCTGCATGGGTCGCTGTCGTCGGTGCTCGCCGACGACGAGGGCCAGATCCTCGAGGCGCATTCGATCTCCGCCGGGCTCGACTACCCCGGCGTCGGGCCCGAGCACGCTCAGCTTCGCGACTCCGGCCGCGCCCGCTACGTGGCGATCACCGACGACGAGGCGGTCGCCGCCTTCGTCGATCTCGCGCGCCTCGAGGGGATTCTCCCCGCGCTCGAGCCCTCCCACGCGATCTCGTGGCTTCTGCAGAACCCCGGCGAGGGCGAGGGCTACGACATCGTCTGCCTGTGCGGCAGAGGCGACAAGGACCTCGCCGAGGTCCTCGACAAGCTGGATGGCTAGGTGAGCGAGCGCATCGCGGCCGCGTTCGGCCGCGCCAAGGACGAGGGCCGCGCCGCCCTGATGCCCTACCTGATGGGCGGCTTCCCCGACCGCGCCGGCGCCGACGCGATCGCGGACGCCTACGCGGACTCGGGCGCCGACCTGATCGAGCTCGGCGTGCCGTTCTCGGACCCGCTCGCCGACGGGCCCGTGATCCACGACGCCGCGACGCGGGCCCTCGCCGCGGGCGCGACGCTCGAGAGCGTGCTCGAGACCTGCGCCCGCGTCGCCGACCGCGTCCCGGTCGTGACGATGGTCTACGCGAACACCGTCCTCGCGGCGGGCCCCGAGCGCTACGCGAAGATGCTCTCCGACGCGGGCGGCGCCGGGGCGATCGTCCCCGACCTGCCGCCCGAGGAGGGCGGCGAGATCCGCGCCGCGCTGTCGGATGCGGGCCTCGACCTGATACCCCTCGTCGCCCCGACGACACCCGACGACCGCAGGCGGCGGATCTGCGCGGAGGCGGAGGGGTTCGTCTACGTCGTCTCCCTCGCGGGGGTGACCGGCGAGCGGCGGGAGCTGCCGCCCCATCTCCGCGAGCTCGTCGCCGCGGTCCGGGAGGAAGCCGACGTCCCCGCGGCGGTCGGCTTCGGCATCGGGACGCCCGAGCAGGCGGCGGCCGTCGGCGAGATCGCGGACGGGGTGATCGTCGGCAGCCGCCTCGTCAGGGAGGCGGGCGAGGCGGACAGCGCCGCCGCCGCGGCCGAGGCGGTCTCGGCCTTCCTGCGCGACGCCCGCGCCGCGATGGACGGCAAGCGGATCGACTAAATTCCGCCCGCGATGCAGCTGCTCGTCTTCACGGTCGTCGGCCTCGTCGCGATGCTGGTCGCCTACGCGTTCGGCCTCGGCGGCGCCGTCAGCTTCCTGATCTTCCTCACGATCCTGTTCACCGGCGCCCTGATCAGGGTCGCGAAGCCGCTGATCGACGCGCTCAAGCCCTAGCCGCGGCGACGTCAGCCGAACAGCGCGCTGAACTCCTCGTAGTCCTCGAGCGGCACGGTCCGCAGCTCGGCCACGGCCTCGGCGAGGTCGATCAGCTCGATCCGGGTCCCGTGGAGCGCCGGCATCATGCCCCAGCGGCCCTCGTGGGCGGCGTCGATCGCCGCAAGCCCGAATCGGGTCGCCAGCACGCGGTCGCGGGCCGTGGGCGTTCCGCCGCGCTGGATATGCCCGAGGACCGTGGTCCGGGTCTCGAGCCCGGTCCGCGACTCGATCTCGCCCTCGCAGCCAGTGCCCGATCCCGCCCAGCCGCGGATGGCCGAACTCGTCCGTCTCGCCGATGGCCAGCGCCTCCTTGCCCTCGGCCGGCAGAGCCCCCTCGGCGGCGACGACGATCGAGAAGTTGCGCCCGCGCGCCCGGCGGCGCTCGAGCTGGGCGCAGACCTCGTCGAGGTTGAACGGCCGCTCCGGGATCAGGATCACGTCGGCGCCGCCCGCGACCCCGGACTGAAGCGCGATCCAGCCGGCGTGGCGTCCCATCACCTCGACGACGAGGATCCGGTGGTGGCTCTCGGCCGTCGTGTGCAGGCGGTCGATCGCCTCGGTCGCGATCTGGAGCGCGGTGTCGAAGCCGAACGTGACGTCGGTGCCGTTGAGGTCGTTGTCGATCGTCTTCGGGACGCCGAGCACGGGCACGCCGCCCTCGTGCAGCCTGTGGGCCGCGCCGAGCGTGTCCTCGCCGCCGATCGCGATCAGGCCGTCGAGCTCGGCGTCGGCGAACGTCTGGCGGATGAAGTCGGGGCCGTCGTCGAGCTTGTAGGGGTTCGTGCGCGACGTGCCGAGGATCGTGCCGCCCCGAGGCAGGATCCCGCGCGTCGACTCGATCGTCAGCTCGTCGTACTCGTTCTCGAGCACTCCGCGCCAGCCGTCGCGAAAGCCGACGAGGGTGTCGCCGTGGACGTCGATGCCCTTGCGCACGATCGCGCGGATGACGGCATTCAGCCCGGGGCAGTCGCCCCCTCCCGTGAGGACTCCGAAGCGCATCGTCAGAGGCGCCGCATGCTATTCGTGGCGACGTTTCCGTCGATTCCCGCCGGGCGGCCGCTTTAATCCCGCGTCGTGAGCGACGCTCCGGCTCCCCGGCTCGCCCGCCCCTTCGTGGCCGTGTTCCTCGCCGCCTTCGTGATCTGCGCGCTCGCCACGATCGAGGCCTGGCCGCTCACCGCCTGGAGGCTGTTCAGCCATCTGCGAAGCGACGAGCAGGCTGCGTGGTCGGCGACCGCGGTCGACTCGAGGGCCGCGAGCACGAGTACCCGCTGGGGCGCTCCGAGATGGGCTACCGGGGCTTCATCTTCCTGATGGGCGGCTTCGCCGAGCGCTCGCCCGCCGAGCAGCTCGAGCTCTGCGACACGTGGCGCGAGGGCAGCCCCGAGCTCCTCGGCTTCGAGGCGCGCGAGGTCCGCATCTACCTCTCCGAGTGGACGCTGTCGGACCGCGAGGGAGATCGCGCCGTCCGCGGCGAGCCCGACCTGCGCTACACCTGCCGCCCGGGAGCCGTCGATGCGCACGCTTGAGCGCTTCCTGTTCGCGACCGAGGACGCCCGGCGCCTCGCGGCGCTGAGGATCGGGCTCTGCGGGCTGCTCGCGTGGCGGCTGGCGATCGGCGACTACACGTTCGTCGCCGGCCAGCCCGAGGCGCTCTTCCAGCCCGTCTCGTTCATGAAGCTCTTCGGGGAGATGCCCGGACACGACCTCACGGTCGCGCTTCAGATCGTGGGCGTGGCAACGGCGCTGCTCGCGGCCGCGGGGCTGTGGACGCGGGCCAGCCTCCCGATCGCCTTCGTCTGCGCGCTCGTGCTCAACGGGATGCTCAACGCGACCGGGAAGATCGTCCACAACGACGTCCTGCTGCTTCTCTGCCTGGTCCCGCTGGTTGCCTCGCCCGCGCGCACATGCGCGGCCTGGTCGCTGCGGTTGCCGGGGCGCGCCGCGCGGCGCGATCGGCCGCCGCGATCCGGCGAGGCTTACGGATGGCCGCTGCGAACGGCGATGGTCGTCGTCGCGCTCGCCTATTTCTTCGTCGGCTTCCAGAAGCTGCGCTTCTCCGGGATCGACTGGGTCACGAGCGACAACCTGCGCTGGGTGCTCTACGCGTCGAGCGACTCGCAGTCCGAGCCCAACCAGCTGGCGCTCTTCATCGCCGACCGGGCGTGGATGGCCCACCTGCTCGCCGCCGGGACGGTCTTCCTCGAGCTCTTCTTCCCGCTCGCCCTGTTCTGGCCGCGGCTGCGCTGGCTGTTCGTGCCCGGGGTCGTCTCCCTGCACCTCGGGATCTGGCTGATGATGGGCCTCGACTACTCCGCGCAGGCGCTGACTGTGATCATCGTCTTCGTGAACTGGCCCTGGGTGGCCGATCGGGTGCGGCGCAGGCTGCCCGCATACCGTGACCGTTCGAGCCCGGCGAGCGCCACGACGAGATGAGCACACGATGACCCTTCGCGACCACACCGTCCTCTACGACAGCGACTGCGGCTTCTGCAAATGGTCGCTCGACAAGATCCTCGCCTGGGACCGAGACGACCGCCTGCGGCCGGTGGCGATCCAGAGCCCCGAGGGACAGGAGCTGCTCGCGGGCGTGCCGCCCGAGAAGCGGCTCGACTCCTGGCACCTCGTCGAGCCGGGCGGCCGCGTCAGCTCGGCCGGGGACGGGGCGCCGCCGCTCGCGCGCGTGCTCCCCGGGGGCCGCCCGCTCGCATTCCTCTTCGCGCGCTTTCCCCGCGCCACCGACCGCGCCTACCGCTTCGTCGCCGGCCACCGCGACTGGTTCGCGCGCAGGATCGGGATCGACGACGCCTGCGAGCTGAAGAGAGGCTGATCGCAGTGCAGCGGCGCATCGCCGCGATCGCCTGCGCCGCGGCCGCGCTGCTCGCGCAGGCCGGTTGCGGGCCGGCGGCCGACGAGTCCGCGACCGGCCCGCTGACCGTCTACGTCAGCGCGCCGCTGCAGGGCGAGGACGCCGCGGCGGGGCGCGACGTCGCCGACGGTGCCGCGCTGGCTCTCGACGAAGCGGGGGGGATGGCGGGCGACGTCGAGGTCGGCGTCGAGACGCTCGACGCCGCCGACGGGCCGGGCGCCGTGTCGGGATGGAGCCCGGCCGCGGTCGGTCGCAACGCGCGCGCCGCGGCCCAGGACACATCGGCGATCGCGTACATCGGCGACCTCGAGTCCGGCGCGACGCGCGTATCGCTTCCGATCACGAACCAGGCGTTCGTGCCTCAGGTCTCGCCGGGGGCGACGGCGATCGACCTCGTCGCCCCGCCCGACGGCGGCACCGAGGTCCCCGAAGACGTGCAGTCGACAGGAGAGCGCACCTTCCTGCGGGTGATCCCCGACGACAGGGTCCAGGCGGAGGCGGCGGCGGCCTGGGCGCGGAAGCTCGGGGCCGAGCGCGTCGCGGTCGTGAGCGACGGGTCCGCGTTCGGGGATCAGATGACCGAGGAGTTCACCGAGGCGGCTGCGGCACTGGGCATCGGGGTGGAGGAGTCGCGGCCCGACGAGGAGCCGGCGAGTGGCTTCGAGCTGATCTATCTCGGCCTCGACGGCGTGGACGAGGGCCTGAGCGTCAACCTCTCGGAGGCGGGCAGCCCCGATCCCCCCCTGATGTCGTCTGACGCCCTGGCGGGAGAGCGCGCGCTGCCCGACTTTCTGATGACCGCGTCCGCCAAGGACCCCGAGCAGCTTCCCCCTCCCGGGCAGGACTTCGCCGCCGCCTTCGAGAGCGAGTACGGCCGGGCCCCGGGGCCGTACGCCGCCTACGGCTACGAGGCGATGGCGCTCGTCCTCGACGCGATCGAGCGCGCCGGCGGCGAGGCCGAGGACCGCAGCGCGGTGCTCGACGAGCTTCTCGCGACCGCCGACCGCGACTCGGTGCTCGGCACCTACTCGATCACCGCGATCGGCAACACGACGCTCGACGCGATCGCCGGCTACCGCGTGCGCGACGGGGAGGCCGTCTTCGTCGAGGCGCTTGCCGCGCCCTGACGATAGGGTGCGCGCCGTGCCCCGGGCAGCCGCTCCCGTCCTCGCCGCGCTCGCGGCCTTCGCGCTCGCGGCCGGCCTCGGCGGGTGCATCTTCGGCAACGGCGGCGGGCCCGACGACGCCGTCAAGGACTTCGCGGGCGCGGTCGCCGACGAGGACTTCGACAAGGCCTGTGACTACCTGAGCGCGGACATCCAGGCCCAGGCCGAGTCCGCCGGCGGCTGCGCGGCCGCCCTCGAGGGGTCGCTGACCGAAGAGGACATCGAGGGCGCCGACGGCGTCGAGACCGAGGTCCTCGAGGAGAGCGACGACACGGCGACGGTGGAGGCCACCTTCGAGGGCGAGGAGCCCGAGGAGCTCGAGCTGACCAAGGAAGACGGGGACTGGAGGATCTCCGGCCTTCCCTGAGCCCGGCGGCCGGAAGCCGCGGGCTGGGTCAGGCGAGCGCCGCGCGCAGCGCGGGCTCGAGGCGCGGATAGCGGAACTCGTAGCCGAGCTCGGTGGTGCGGCGCGGGGCGACGCGCTGGCCGCCCGCGATCGTGCCGGCCAGCTCGCTTCCCACGACGGCGCTCAGCGCAAACTTCGGCAACGGGAACACCGCCGGCCGGTGAAGGGCACGGCCGAGCGCCTTCGTGAACTCGCGGTTGGTGACCTGCTCGGGCGCCGATGCGTTGACGACCCCCGAGACCTTCTCGTCGTCGAGCGCCCAGAGCAGGATCCCGACCTCGTCGTCGATGTGGACCCAGGGAGGTACTGGTCGCCGCCCGCGATCGGGCCCCCGAGCCCGAGCTTGAACGGCAGCATGAGGCGCTTGAGCAGTCCGCCGCGGCGGTCGAGGACGGGAGCCGTGCGCACCACGACCAGCCTCACGCCGGCGTTCTCGACCTCCCGCGCCGCCGCCTCCCAGGCGATCGGGAGCTCGGCCGCGAACCCCTCACCCGGCTCCGACGACTCGTCGACGACCTCGTCGTCGCGGTCGCCGTAGTAGCCGACGGCCGACTGGCTGACCATGACCGCGGGCCGCTGGTCCGCGGCGGCGATCGCGGCGACGAGATTGCGGGTCGCCGTCTCGCGGCTCTCGACGATCCGCTTCTTGGCGGAGTCGGTGAGGCGCTGGTCGATCGACTCGCCGAGCAGGTTGAGCACTCCGTCCACGCCCTCGAGAGCCTCCGCCGGTGGACGCTCCAGCGCCGGGTCCCAGCGGTGCCAGCGAACCCTGGGGTTCGCCGAGCGCGCCGCGTCCGGGTCGCGCGTCAGCCCGACGACCTCGTCGCCGCGTGCGAGCAGGGCGTCGGCCGCGGTCGAGCCGATCATCCCGCTCGCTCCGGTGACCAGGACCCTCATGCGACGGTGGCGAAGCTGCCCGTCTCCTCGGAGACGCGTGCGATGCCGGAGCCGCGGGCCTCATCCACCACGGCCTTGGCGACCGCCGGGGCGACGTCGCGGTCGAAGACGCTCGGGATGATGTAGTCCTCGTTTAGGTCCTCCTCGGTCACGACGTTGGCGATCGCGTGCGCCGCCGCGAGCTTCATCTCCTCGGTGATCCGCGGCGCGCCGGCGTCCAGCGCTCCGCGGAAGATCCCCGGGAAGGCGAGCACGTTGTTGATCTGGTTCGGATAGTCCGAGCGGCCCGTCGCCATGATCCGCACGTACGGCTCGGCGTCCTCGGGCATGACCTCGGGGGTCGGGTTCGCCATCGCGAAGACGATCGCGTCGTCGGCCATCTTCTCGAGGTCCGAGGGCTCGATCAGCCCCGGGCCCGAGACGCCGATGAACAGGTCGCAGCCCTCGATCACGTCGGCGGGCGCTCCCTGAAGCTTCTCGGGGTTCGAGTTCTCGGCGTACCAGCGCTTGATCGCGCTCATCTCGCCCGAGGCGTAGTCCTCGCGCTCGGTCGAGAGCGCGCCCTGGCGGTCACAGCCGATGATCTCGGTGACGCCGCTCGCGAGCATCATCTTCGTGACCGCGACGCCCGCGGCGCCGAGGCCGAGCATCAGCACGCGCAGGTCCTCGATCGGCTTGCCGGTGATCTTGAGCGCGTTGAAGAGCGCCGCCATCGTCACCACGGCGGTGCCGTGCTGGTCGTCGTGGAAGACGGGGATGTCGAGCTCCTCCCACAGGGTCTCCTCGATCTCGAAGCAGCGCGGCGCCGAGATGTCCTCGAGGTTGATCCCGCCGAACGTCGGCGCGATCAGCTTCACCGCCTCGATGATCTTCTTGGGGTCCTGGGTGTCGAGGCAGATCGGGAAGGCGTCGACGTCGGCGAACTCCTTGAACAGCATCGCCTTGCCCTCCATGACGGGCATCGCGGCCTCGGGGCCGATGTTGCCGAGCCCCAGCACGGCGCTGCCGTCGGAGACGACCGCCACGGTGTTGCGCTTGATCGTGTACTCGAAGGCCTTCGAGCGGTCGTTCGCGATCTCGGTGCAGACCCTGGCGACTCCGGGCGTGTAGGCCATCGAGAGGTCGTCGCGCGTCTTCAGCGGGTACTTGTTGTTCTGCGAGATCTTGCCGCCGCGGTGCATCTGCATCGTGCGGTCCGTGTACTCGAGCACGCGCGCCCCGCGCGTCGAGCCGATC
Source organism: uncultured Thermoleophilia bacterium (assembly GCA_963838145.1). Taxonomy (GTDB): domain Bacteria; phylum Actinomycetota; class Thermoleophilia; order Solirubrobacterales; family 70-9; genus DASPWW01. Next base: position 200,646 of record CAWIPX010000003.1, on the reverse strand, counting down.
GCGCGCATGATCTGCTCCCAGTGCTCGAGGTCGCGGGCGTCGATCGTGAACTCGCGCACGCGCTTGCCCTCCTCGCCGGCGCCGGGCACGAGGTCGACGCCCTGCAGCGACCCTCCGGCCTCGGCGATCGCCGCCGTCAGCTTGCCCAGCGGCTCCTGGCGCGCGTCGAGCTCGACGCGCACGGTGACGCTGAACTGTGGGCTGACCGAAGGCATGGGCGAGGAAGGATACGTAGCCGCCTCTCCCGCGCCGCCCGGGCGCGTTCCGGCCCCGCGCCTATGATGGATTCGTGCCCGCCACGAAGCCCAAGAAGCCCGCCGGAAAGGCGCCGAAGGACGCGACCGCGCCCGGCACCGAGCTCTTCCTGATCGACGGAAACAGCCTCGCCTACCGGGCGTTCTTCGCCCTGCCGGAGGACATCGCCACGTCCGACGGGCGGCCGACGAACGCGATCTACGGATTCGCCTCGATGATGGTGAAGATCCTCGTCGAGCACCAGCCGAAGGCGGTGGTCGTCGTCTGGGACGCGGGGATGTCGGGCCGCGAGGTCGTCTACGAGCCCTACAAGGAGCAGCGCAAGCCGCGCCCCGACCTGCTCAAGGAGCAGTGGTCGCACATCCCGAAGGTTGCCGAGGCGTTCGGGTTCACGAACGTGCGCGTGGAGGGGTTCGAGGCCGACGACGTGATCGCGGCGCTCGCGCGCAGCGCCCAGCGCGACGGCATCCCGGTGATGGTCGTCTCCGGCGACCGCGACGTCTACCAGCTCGTCGGCGACGGGATTCGCGTGATGACGACCTCGCGCGGGATCACCGACACGCGCATCTACGACCACGACGGCGTCGTCGAGCGCTACGGCGTCCCGCCCGAGCTGGTTCCCGACCTCATCGGCCTCAAGGGCGACACCTCGGACAACATCCCGGGCGTCCCGGGGATCGGCGACAAGACCGCGATGGCAGCTGCTCCAGGAGTTCGGGTCGCTCGAGGCCGTGCTCGACAACGTCGACTCGATCTCGGGCAAGAAGCGCAAGGAGAACCTGACCAACCACGCCGACGACGCGCGGGTCTCGAAGCAGCTCGCGACGATGCAGGACGAGATCGAGACCGGGCTCGACCTCGGCGAGCTGATGACGATGGACTACGACCGCAGCCGCCTGCGCGACGTCGCGGCCGAGTTCGAGCTGCGCGTGATCATCCAGCGGCTCGAGGACGAGCTGCCCGGCTCGGTGCCGGTCGGCGCCGTCGCCGACGAGATCGAGATCAAGGTCGGCAAGGGGACGATCGCCGACCTCGCCGAGGGCCCGATCGCCGTCGCGGCGCGCGACGGGCGCTGGGGCGCCACGGACGGCAAGAGCGTCGTCGAGGGCGAGACTCCCGACCCGGCCGATCTGGTCGCCGAGCTTCGCGGGCGCCCGCTGATCGCCCACGACGCCAAGTCGCTCGGCGGGACCGCGCGCGCGGGGCTGCTCGCCGCCACGCAGCCCGACGGGCTCGACCTCCACCACGACACGATGGTCGCCGCCTACCTGATCGACCCGTCGCGCCGCGTCTACGACCTTCCCGACCTCGCCGCGACCGAGGGCCTCGCCGCCGCGCGGCCCGACGACGGGGGACAGCTGGCGCTCGACGCGCCCGAGGGCGAGCCCCCCGCCGATCCGGCCGCCCAGGCGCGGATCGTCTGGGAGCTGGCCACGCGCCAGCGCGACCGGATCGAGGAGATGGGGCTGATGCCGCTCCTGACCGACGTCGAGATGCCGCTGATCGAGATCCTCGCCGCGATGGAGCGCGTCGGGATCAAGGTCGACGGCGAGCGCCTGCGCAAGATCTCCACGGAGATGGGCGACGAGGCCCAGCGCCTCGAGGCCGAGATCCACAAGGACGCCGGCCACGAGTTCACGATCGGCTCGCCGCAGCAGCTCTCGCAGGTGCTCTTCGACGAGCTCGGCCTGACGAAGAAGCGCCGCGGCAAGACCGGCTTCTCGACCGACGCCCGCGTGCTCTCCCAGATCCGCGACGAGCACCCGATCGTCGCGCGCATCGAGCGCTGGCGCGAGCTGACGAAGCTCAAGAACACCTACCTCGACTCGCTGCCGGAGCTGATCGACGACGAGACCGGCCGCATCCACACGACGTTCAACCAGGTCGCGACGACGACGGGGCGGCTCTCGAGCACCAATCCCAACCTCCAGAACATCCCGATCCGCTCGGAGATAGGGCGCCCCGTGCGGGCCGCGTTCGTCGCCGAGCCGGGGATGCGCCTGCTCTCGGCCGACTACAACCAGGTCGAGCTGCGCGTGCTCGCGCAGGTCGCCGACGAGCCGGTTCTGCGCGAGATCTTCGAGTCGGGCCAGGACGTCCACGCCGCGACCGCCGCCGAGCTGCTCGACGCCGACCCCGACGCCGTCAGCCCGGGCGAGCGCTCGAAGGCGAAGATGGTCAACTACGGGATCGCCTACGGGCTCTCGGCGTTCGGGCTCGCCGACCGCCTCCAGATCGACCAGGACGAGGCCGGCGCCTACATCGATCGCTACTTCGAGCGCTTCCCCGCGGTCAAGAAGTTCATCGACGCGACGATCGAGAGCGCCACCGAGGAGGGCTACGTGACGACGCTGATGGGCCGGCGCCGTCGCATCCCCGAGCTTCGCGCCCGCCAGCGCCAGACGCAAGCTGCTCGGCGAGCGCCTCGCGGTCAACACCGTGATCCAGGGCACCGCCGCCGACATCATCAAGCTCGCGATGATCAACGCCCACCGCGCGCTCGCGTCGGAGGGCCTCGAGACGCGGCTCGTGCTCCAGATCCACGACGAGCTCCTCTTCGAGGGCCCCGAGGCCGAGATGGAGGCCGCCACCGAGCTCGTCGAGCGCGAGATGATCGGCGCCTACGACCTCGACCCCGCGCTCGCGGTTGACGTCGGCGTCGGCGAGGACTGGCTGGCCGCGAAGTAGCGGCGCGGTTCACGAACCGCGGCTGGGTAGGGCAGGTGATGAGGCGCGCCCGCAGCGCTGCGACCACCTCGCCGCGGGTCGTTCGATGACTTGGCGCCAGGTGAAGCGCAGCGACCTCGTAGCCGGCAGCGGCGAGCCTGCGCCTGCGCGACGCCGATCGTGCTCGAAGCTCTCGCGGCCCGAGTGAGCTTCGTAGCCGTCGGTCTCTACGATCTAGCTTCGCGAAGCGGCCACAGGAAGTCGACCTCGTAGCCGAGTAGGGGCGCGTTGACCTGCGGGCTGGGTAGGTGGTGGCGCTGGCAGAGGCGCAGGAAGCGGCGCTCGAGCTCGTTGCGTGTCATCTCGATCGGGCGTCGGCGGTCGCGAGCTTCGGTGCGGTAGCCGAAGAACTCCGCCTGGCGGCGCGCGCGGCTCAGCTCGTCGGGTGAGGCGCGGCGGCGAAGGTCCAGAAGCGTTCTGGCAGGGGTTGTCACGGGGATGGCAGCTCTGCGCGTCAAATCCGGCTGGGTAAGGAGGGTGGAGCGGTGGAGGCGGATGCCGGGGCGCTGCTTTCTTCCAGAGGTGCCGGGTACGAGCACGTCCACGGACCCTGTGCGCGGCGGAAGCAACCGCCACAGCTCAGCCGCGGAGCGGTGGCTGAGGACCGCCCCGTCTCCGCAGGCGAGCACGGCGGCCATCCAGCGCCCCTCATTCGACAGCTTCGCGTGCCCGACCGCGTAGACGCCTCGGAAGACGCGGTGAAGCCGACCGGAGCGAACGCGCCTTCCGATCGCCTCTCGGCTGAGCCCGGCGAACCGGCACTGGGCCCAGGTGACGACCCCATGCTGCATGTCGGCGATCCGGGCAATGAGCAGATCGGGCGATGTCGCAGGTTGGTCCCGCATACCGACAACAACCTGCGAAAGCCCGCGCTTGCCCCCTGAGGGCCCTCCTCTACCCTGCCGATGTTCCGCTTCGGGTCATCGCACCCGCGCGCGGACGACCGCGCCGGCAGGGAGCCGTCCGGTGCCTGCGCGAGCATCGGCGCCCGATGGACCGCGGCCTCGCAGTCACCCTCACGGTCGCCGTCGGCGGGCCTGATCGCGCTTCAGGCGCCGATCAACGCCGGCCTCGGGCGCAGCGCCGGCAGCGTCGCGGCGGCGTTCGTCTCGTTCGCCATCGGGACCCTGCTGCTCGCCGCCCTCGTCTCGATCGCGGGGCAGTGGGGCGGCATCCGCTCGGTTCCCGACGTCGAGTGGTACTACCTGCTCGGCGGCGCGCTCGGCGTCGCCTACGTCTACACGGTGCTGGTCACCGTGAGCACGATCGGGGCCGGCGCGGTCGCCGCCGCGACGGTCACCGGGCAGCTGACCGCGTCGGTGATCATCGACCGCCTCGGGATCCTCGGCCTCGAGGAGCAGCCGCTCTCGCCCGAACGCATCGCCGGCGTGGCGCTGCTGCTGGCGGGGACCTACCTGGTCGTTCGCTAGGAAGGGCGGCTGGGTGGGGAGGGTGGGGGCTTCGCGCGGGCAAGGCGACACGGCAGGATTCGTCGAGCGATGCTGGATAGGGCTGCTCTGCGCGGCCCAAAGCAGGATGCTTCCCGCGGACCTCGCTCCCTACCCAGCTGCTTTTCGCTTCGCGGTGCCGAGCCGCATGCGGCTAGGCCGCCGCGCGAAGCGGGAGCGCGGCCGGCGGGAGGAGGCGCGTGCTCGCGGGCGTATGACGGCGGCGCGATGTCGAAGTAGTGCCCGAACGCCCAGCGTCACGAAGGCGTCGGTGCTCATCCCGCGCAGCGCGAGCGCCGAGCAGGCGCGGGGGCACGCGGGGCACGAGCCGCTGGGTGCGCAGCATCGCCTCGAACTTCCAGCGATGCGCCGGCCGAGAAGGCGGCGTAGCGGCGCAGGGCCTCGTCGCGCGTCGCCCGCCCGTCGACCACGCGGCGAAGCTCGGAGCCGCACGCGATGCCGAAGTAGAACGCCGTCCTGATCCCCTCCGCGGTGAGCGGGAGGCAGTGGCCGGCCGAGTCGCCGGCGAAGAAGACCGTGTCCACGGCCGCGGGCCGCAGCCGGTGGGGGATCCAGTTGCCCTGGTAGCGCACCGCGTCGCGCTCGAGGTCCTCGGCGAGGCGCACGGTCGGCTCCTTGACGTGGAAGCGGGGGTCGAACGAGCCGACGCCGACGCGCACCTCGTCGCGGGCCGGAAAGCTCCACGAGTACCCGGCGGGGACGTAGGAGCGGTCGATCCAGATCTCGAGGTCGCCGGACTCGCCGCCGGGATGGACCTCGAGCCCGCGCGACAGCGGCGCGTCGGGCGGCTGATAGCCGTCGCCGTCCGCCGCCAGCACGCGCTTCCAGCCCATCGCGTCGACGACGAGCGGGGCCGAGAGGTCGCCGCGGTCGGTGTGGACGACGCGTTCCGCTTCGCGGCCGTCCACCTTCGCGGTCTCGAACTCGGCGTCGGTCTGCTCGAAAAGGGCCGCGCACAGGTCGCGGTAGTCGAAGGTCGAGAACGTGAACGGCAGCTGCATCCGCGTCGTGACGTGCGGCGTGTGGACGACGAGCTCGCCGAACGTCTGGCGGATCGAGTCGCCGACGCCCATCGCGTCGAGCCACTCGGTCGGGGCGGCGCACGCCGACGTCTGGCGCTCGCCGATCTCGTAGCGGTCCAGGACGAGCACGTGGGCGCCCGATCCGGCGAGCTGGCGCGCCACGGCGAGGCCCGCGAAGCTCGCTCCGCAGATCAGGACGTCGGCTTCGCGGGCCAGCGGCGTGCGTGCCGCACCGCGTGTTGTGCGTCGCCTGGGCATGCCTGGAACCTGGGGCGAGAGTAACTGATGGCAGTTCTGCCAAACTCTGGCCGCCTTGTCCACGACCGACACAGCGACCGACGCTGCGCCCGAGGCAGGCGTGGCGCCCCCGCCCGCGGCCGGCAACGGCTCCGACGACCTTCTGATCGAGGTCGACGGCAAGCTCGTCCCGAACTACGACGCGACGATCAAGCCGATCAACGAGGGCGAGGTCGTCACCGGCGCCGTGGTCCGCATCGACAAGGACGAGGTCCTCGTCGACATCGGCTACAAGTCCGAGGGCGTCATCCCCAACAACGAGCTTTCGATTCGCCGCTCCGTCGACCCGGGCGAGGAGGTCTCGCTCGGCGAGCAGATCGACGCGCTGGTCCTGACCAAGGAGGACCAGGAGGGGCGCCTGATCCTGTCGAAGAAGCGCGCCCGCTTCGAGAAGGCCTGGCGGCGCATCGAGTCGGCCGCCGAGTCCGGCGAGCCCGTCGAGGGCACCGTGATCGAGGTCGTCAAGGGCGGCCTGATCCTCGACCTCGGGGTGCGCGGCTTCCTGCCCGCCTCGCTGGTCGACATCCGGCGCGTCCACAACCTCGACGAGTTCATGGGCCAGAAGCTCGAGTGCAAGGTGATCGAGCTCAACCGCAGCCGCAACAACGTCGTTCTGTCGCGCCGCGCCGTGCTCGAGGAGGAGCGCAAGGAGGTCCGCCAGCAGATCCTCGGCCGCCTCCAGCCCGGCCAGGTCGTCGAGGGCAAGATCTCCAACATCGTCGACTTCGGCGCCTTCGTCGACCTCGAGGGCATCGACGGCCTGATCCACATCTCGGAGCTCTCCTGGAGCCACGTCAACCACCCGTCCGAGGTGCTCGAGATCGGCGAGACCGTCCGCGTCAAGGTCCTCGACATCGACCGCGACCGCCAGCGCATCTCGCTCGGCCTCAAGCAGACCCAGGAGGACCCGTGGCAGCGGGTGCTCGACAGCTACGGCCCCGGCGACAACCTCGACGGCAAGGTCACCAAGGTCGTCGCGTTCGGCGCCTTCGTCGAGATCGTCCCCGGCGTCGAGGGCCTCGTCCACATCTCGGAGCTTGCCGAGCACCACGTCGAGAGCCCGAGCGAGGTCGTCGATCCCGGCGCCGAGGTCCGCGTGAAGATCCTCGAGATCGACGAGGAGCGCCGGCGCATCTCGCTCAGCATCAAGCGCGTCGGCGAGAGCGGTCTGCCGCTGCGCGACGCGCTGCAGCCGGTGGCCGACGCACAGGCCGCCGAGGCGACGCCCGACGAGGTCCCCGACCTCGACCTCTCCGAGGAGGTCTTCTCCGAGGCCGCGCCCGCCGAGGGCGCCGAGGCGCCGGCGGCCGAGGGCGCCGAGGCTCCCGCGGCCGAGATCGCCGAGCCGCCTCCGGCGGAGGCCCCGCCGGGCGAGGCACCGCCCGTCGAGGTGCCTCCCGCGGAGGAGCCGCCCGCCGAGGACGCTCCCGCCGAGGAGCCCCCCGCGGAAGAGCCCGCCGCGCCCGACGACGCCTGAAGATGTTGGAGCGCGGCTCTGCCGCGAGCGGCGTGTGGGGTTAGTGAGTTGAGATGGCGGCGCGGAGCCTGATCGGGCTCACCGGCGGGATCGCCGCCGGAAAGTCGGAGACCCTGAGAGCTTTCGAGCGCCAGGGCGCCGCGACGATCTCGACCGACGCGGTCGTCCACGACCTGCAGCGCAGCCCCGAGGTCGTCTCGCGGATGGTCGCGCGCTGGGGTGACGACGTCGCGCCCGGCGGCGAGGTCGACCGCGCGAGGGTGGCCGAGATCGTGTTCTCCGACCCCGATGAGCTGGAGTGGCTCGAGTCCGAGCTTCACCCGCTGGTCGGCGGAAGGGTCGTCGAGTGGGCCGGGCAGCTCCCCTCCGAGACCAGGCTTGCGGTCGTCGAGGTCCCGCTGCTCTTCGAGTCGGGGATGGACGAGATGTTCGACGCCGTCGTCGCCGTCGTCGCCGACGACGAGCTGCGCGGCGAGCGCGAGAAGACGCGCGACCTCGCAGCCCTCGAGGGCCGCGCCGGGCGCCAGCTGGGCCAGGACGAGAAGGCCGAGCGGGCGTCGCACGTGATCGTCAACGACGGCTCGCTCGAGGAGCTGGAGGCCAGCGTCGCCGAGCTCGTCGAGGAGCTGGGACGCGACGAGGAGCCGGCGGCGGATGAGTGACCGCGCCCGGCGGGTGCTCGCTATCGCGGGAGCCGTCGATCGCCGGGGTCGCGATCGGGCTCGGCCTGACGCGGCTCGACACGCTCGAGGACGCGCTGCGCGAGGTGACGCTCCCGCTGCGCCACGACGACATCATCCGCAAGGAGGCCGCGGAGAAGGACGTGCCCGCGGACCTGATCGCGGCGCTGATCTACACCGAGTCGCGCTTTCGAGACCAGACGTCCGAGGCCGGCGCGCGCGGGCTGATGCAGATCACCCCCGAGACCGCGCGCGAGATCGAGCGCCTCAGCGGCGGCTCGACGTTCGTGCTCGAGGACCTCAGCGACCCCGACCTCAACATCGCCTACGGGACCTTCTACCTGCGCCACCTGCTTCGACATCTTCGGCGACAACGAGGTCGCCGTCCTCGCCGCCTACAACGCGGGGCCCACGCAGGTGAGCGAGTGGGGGGGCGCCGCGCTCGAGGTCGACGACATCCCGGACCCCGCGGTGCGCGCCTACGTCGAGCAGGTGCTCGAAAAGCGCGACGAGTATCGCGACGAGTACGCCGACGACCTCGGTTTCTGAGATGAGCGCAGGCGCGTCGTGCTGATCGCCTGGGTCGTGTTCCCCGCCGTGCTCGTGCTGCTGTCGGCGGGCTGGGGGCTGCTGCTCGAGCGCGCAACGGGCGCGAGGATCCCCGGGGTGCTGGTCGTGCCCGCCGGCTTCGCCGCGATCGTCGTCGTCGGCCAGCTGCTGACGCTCGCCGACGCGACCGCGGAGCTGGCGGCGCCGGTCGTCGTGGCGCTCGCCGTGCTCGGGGGCGGGCCGGCGGTGGCGGGCCGGCTCCGCAGGGCCGAGCCGTGGGCGCTCGGCTGCGCCGTTGCGGTGTTCGCGATCTACGGGGCGCCGGTCCTGCTCTCCGGCGACGCGACGTTCAGCGGCTACATCAAGCTCGACGACACCGCCACCTGGATGGCGTTCACCGATCGCACGATGGAGTTCGGGCGCAACCTCGACGGGCTCGCGCCGTCGTCGTACGAGGCGACGCTCGACCTCAACCTCTCGAAGGGCTACCCGACGGCGATCTTCGTTCCGTGGGGCGTGGGCGCCGCGATCACCGGCCAGGACCTCGCCTGGGTCTTTCAGCCCTACGAGGCGCTTATCGCCGCGATGCTCGCGCTCTGCCTCGTCGCGATCGCAGCGCCCGCGATCGCGTCGCCGCGGCTGCGCGCTCTCGCGGCGCTCGTCGCCGCGCAGGCGACGCTGCTCGTCGGCTACGCGTTCTGGGGCGGGGTCAAGGAGGTCGGCGGCGCGATGCTCGTCGCGCTCGTGGCCGCTCTCGCGCCGTTGGCGCTGCGCCGTGGCGCGGGCCTGCGCAGCGCCGTTCCGCTCGCGCTCGCGTGCGCCGCGCTGCTCGGGACGCTGAGCGTCGGGGCCGTCGTCTGGCTCGTGCCCCTGCTCGCCCCGGCCGTCGTCGCCGCGTTCCGCGCTTTCGGCGGCCGCGCGGCGCTCGGCCGCGCGGCCGCATTCGCCGGCCTCGCCGCGCTCGCGGTCGTCCCGGCGCTCGCGATCGGAGGCCTGCTGTCGCCGCTCACCTCCTCGTTTCACAACGACCGCGCGCTCGGCAACCTGCTCGAGCCGCTCAGCCCGCTTCAGGGCTTCGGGATCTGGCCCAGCGGCGACTTCCGGCTCGACCCCGACGCGCCCTGGCTCGCGTACTCGCTGATCGCGCTCGTCGCGGTGCTCGCGGTCGCCGGGGTGATCGCGGCGGCGCGCGCCCGCGCCTGGACGCCGCTGCTCTATGCCGCCGGCGCGATCGGGGGCTCGGCCGTCGTCGTGGTCCTCGGCTCGCCGTGGGCCGCCGCCAAGGCGCTCGCGATCGCGTCCCCGGCCGTCCTGCTGTGCGCCCTGATCGCAGCCGCCAGGCTCACGGGCGGCGCGCGGCTGCGGGCGCTGGGCGTCGGCGCGCTGGTCGCGATCGCCGCGGGCGTGGCGTGGTCGAACGCGCTCGCCTACCGCGAGGTCAACCTCGCGCCGCGCGACCAGCTCGCGGAGCTCGAGGCGATCGGGCCGCTGATCGCCGGCGAGGGCCCGGCGCTGATGACCGAGTACCAGCCCTACGGGGTGCGCCACTTCCTGCGCGACGCGGACGCCGAGGGCGCCTCGGAGCTGCGCCGCCGCCAGGTGCTGCTGCGCGGCGGCGAGCAGTCCAAGAAGGGCGCCTGGGCCGACACCGACGAGCTCGAGCGCGACGGGCTCTTCGTCTACCGCACGCTCGTGCTGCGGCGCTCGCCGGGACAGAGCCGCCCGCCGTCGCCGTACGAGCTCGTCTGGGAGGGCGAGTACTACGAGGTCTGGCAGCGCGAGCGCGGAGGCGGGAGAGGAGGTGCTCGCCCGCATGCCGCTCTCCGAGCGCATCGAGCCTGCGGCCCGCCCGCGCTGCGATGACGTCATGCGGCTCGCGCGGGTGGCGGGCCGAGACGGGCGGCTCGCCGCCGCCACCCCGGAGAGCGCCGAGGTGATCCGGCTGGCGAACACGGCCGTCCACCCGCCGGAGTGGGAGGACGACCGCTACGGCCCCTCGACGCTGCTGCCGCGCGGCTCGGGTACGGTCGAGACCAGCCTGCGGATCAGGGCGGCGGGCGACTGGGAGGCATGGCTGGGCGGCTCGGTGCGCGGCGAGGCCGAGCTGCTCGTCGACGGAGAGCCCGTCGGCGCGGCCCGCCACAGCCTCAACAACGCGGGGCAATTCGTGGGCCTCGGCGAGGTGACGCTCGATCCGGGAGTCCACGACGTGACCCTCCGCTACGGCGGGCCCGACCTGCACCCGGGCAGCGGCGGCCAGCCGCTGCCCTTCGGCCCGCTCGTCTTCTCGCGTGTCGAGGCCGCCGACACGCGCGTCACCTACCTGCCGGCATCGCGGGCGGACGAGCTGTGCGGGCGGCGGTGGGACTGGATCGAGGCGATCGGCGCTTAATCTCCAGGGGCGATGACCGTCTGCGAGCAGATGGGAGCGTGGGCGGCGGGCCTCGGGCCTGAAGACCTGCCCGAGTCGGTCGCCGAACGCGGCAGGATCCAGCTCGCGAACATGCTCGCGGCGAAGGCGGCGGGGGAGGAGGCGGCCGCTCCCGTCGAGGCCGTCGCCCCGCCCGGGCCGATCGGCGAGGTCTATCGGAGTGCCGCGGCCTCGATCGCCCACGACTGGGACGACTACCTGTTCATGGGCCACACCTGCCACTCCGCCGTCTGGGCTTCGCTGGCGTTCAACAGCGACCCCGAGCGCGCGCTCGTCGCGCAGGTCGCGGCCAACGAGGTCGCGGGAAGGCTAGGCGCGGCGCTCTTCCTCGGCCCCCACAACGGCCAGTTCTGGGCCTCGATCCACTGCGCCGGAGCCGCCGTCGCGACGGGAATGGGACTCGGGCTCGGCGCCGAGCGCCTCGCCCACGCCCTCGCGATCGCGCTCTATCAGCCGCCCTACGGGATGTGGCCGGGCTTCATGGGGCCGAGCTCGAAGCTGCTCACCGCCGCCGAGCCCGCGGCCCAGGGCGCGCGCGCCGCATTGCTGGCCCGTGAGGGGATGGACGGGGCGCTCGACGTGATCGAGAACCCGCGCGGGGTCCTGGCGAGCCTCTCCTTCACACCGCTCCCCGGCATGCTCGGAGGTCTCGGCGAGGTGTGGCTCACCGACACGCTCGCCTTCAAGCCGCGCCCGGGATGCGCCTACCTCCAGGCCGCGCTCGACGCCGTCCTCACCTCCGGCGTCGGCACATCGGACGTCGAGGCGATCGAGATCGAGGCCGGCTATCTGACCTGCGCGATGGAGGAGCTCGGCGCCGGTGGCGACCTCAGCCCGGTGCGCGTCAACTTCTCGGCCGCGCTGAGCAGCGCCGTGGCGCTGATCGCCGGGCGGCTCACGCACGAGGAGCTGCGCCCCGAGTGGCTGGCCGAGCACGAGGCCGAGATCCGCGAGATCGCGGCCCGCGTCACCGTGTCGCACGACCTCGAGCTGACGCTCGCGACGCTGCGCGGGCCGATGCTCGCGGGCGTCGACCTCCGCGGCCTGCCCGCGCGCGAGTGGCTGCGGATCGGCCGTGGGGCGCGCGAGGCGGGGGTCGGCGAGCTGCCCGTGGGCTGGGCGGACCTGCGCGAACTGGCGACGCGCCCCGAGCTTCGCCGCGAGCTGCGCGAGGCGCTGCGCGGTTCGCCGGGACGCGCGGCTGGCCCGCCCACGATCGAGCGCCTCGACACGTCACAGATGCGGCTCGCGTTCCCGTCCCGGGCGCGGATAAGGCTGCGCTCCGGCCGCGTGCTCGAGATCGAGGGCGACGAGCGCGGCGCGTGCGGGCGTCCGCTCGACGAGCAGCGCGCGGTCGTCGAGGAGAAGTGCGCCCTGGTCGGAATCGACGCCGGAGTGGTCTAGCGGTCGTCGGGGCGCGTCGCCCGCCACGCCCAGACCATCATCAGCGGCTGGAGCGGCAGCCGCGCCCACAGCGCCCAGCGCGGCACGCGGTCGGTGTCGAGGCCCCTGATCTCCTCGGGGTGCAGGGCCATGTGGACGTTGGCGGGGAACACCGCCGCGAGCAGCGCGACGAGCCATGTCCCCGCGAACACCCGCGTGCGGGGGTGCAGCACCATCAGCCCGCCGGCGATCTCGGCCGCGCCGCTGACCGCGACCGCCTCGCGGTGGCGGGGGAGGGAGGGCGGCATGATCGCCTCGTAGCGCTTCGGGATCACGAAGTGCATCGTCCCCGCGAAGACGAAGAAGGCGGCGAGCAGGCGCTGGGATAGGCGCATGTCCCGCAGGCTGTCACACCCGGGGACCCGGCGGCGAGCGTCGCTACCTTCTAATGACCAATTTCACCAGCTGCTCGCGGCAGAGCCGCGCTCTAACACCTGATGCCGGACTTCAAGCTGAATCCCGCCTACACGCCGACGGCCGACCAGCCGAAGGCGATCGCGTCGATCGCCGAGGGCCTGCGCTCCGACGACGAGCGCTTCCTGACCCTGCTCGGCGCCACGGGCACCGGCAAGACGTTCACGATGGCCGGAGTCATCGAGGAGGTCCAGCGGCCGTCGCTGGTGATCGCGCACAACAAGACGCTGGCGGCGCAGCTCTGCAACGAGTTCCGCGAGTTCTTCCCGGAGAACCAGGTCGAGTACTTCGTCTCCTACTACGACTACTACCAGCCCGAGGCCTATGTCCCGGCCCAGGACCTCTATATCGAGAAGGACTCCTCGATCAACGACGAGATCGACCGCCTGCGCCACGCCGCCACCGCCGGGCTCCTGGCCCGCCGCGACGTCATCATCGTCGCCTCTGTCTCGGCGATCTTCGGGATCGGCTCGCCGGAGCTCTACCGGCGCCAGATGCAGCTCTTCAAGGTCGGCGAGTGGATCGACCGAAACGAGCTCTTCCGAAAGCTCGTCGGGATGCAGTACGGCCGCAACGACACGACGCTGACCCGCGGCACGTTCCGGGTCCGCGGCGAGGTCCTCGAGATCTTTCCCGCATATGCCGAGACCGCGTACCGGATCCAGCTCTTCGGCGACGAGGTCGAGTCGATCCAGCACTTCAACCCTCTGACGGGCGAGGTCCTCGACGTGATCGACCACGTGGCCGTGTGGCCGGCGAGCCATTACGCCACCGAGGAGGAGACGCTCGAGCGCTCCGTGCGCGAGATCCGCAACGAGCTCGAGGACCGCTGGGCGTGGTTCGAGGAGCGCGGGCGCCAGCTCGAGGGACATCGCCTGCGCCAGCGCACCGAGTACGACCTCGAGATGATGAAGGAGCTCGGCTTCTGCTCGGGGATCGAGAACTACTCGCGGATCCTCGACAACCGCCCGCCGGGCAGCCCTCCGCACACGCTCATCGACTACTTCCCCGACGACATGCTCCTGTTCGTCGACGAGTCGCACCAGACGATCCCCCAGATCGGCGGGATGTACGAGGGCGACCGCTCGCGCAAGCAGACGCTCGTCGACCACGGCTTCCGGCTCCCGTCGGCGATGGACAACCGCCCGCTGCGCTTCGAGGAGTTCCTCAGCCGCGTCGGCCAGATGGTCCTGGTCTCGGCGACTCCGGGCGAGTTCGAGCGCCGCTCCTCGTCGCGGATCGTCGAGCAGATCGTGCGCCCGACGGGCATCGTCGACCCCGAGGTCGAGGTCCGCGAGACGAAGAACCAGATCGACGACCTGATGAACGAGATCCGCAAGCGCGCCGACGTGGGGGAGAGGGTGCTCGTCACGACGCTGACCAAGAAGATGGCCGAGGACCTGACCGGGTACCTCTTGGAGCACGGCTTCCGCGTCCGCTACCTGCACTCCGAGATCGACACGCTGGAGCGGATCCAGATCATCCGCGACCTGCGCCTCGGCGAGTACGACGTGCTGGTCGGAGTGAACCTGCTTCGCGAGGGCCTCGACCTGCCCGAGGTCTCGCTGATCGGGATCCTCGACGCCGACAAGGAGGGCTTCCTGCGCGGCGAGACGAGCCTGATCCAGACGATCGGGCGCGCCGCGCGCAACGTCAAGGGCAGGGTCCTGATGTACGCCGACCGCGAGACCGACGCGATGCGCACCGCGATCAGCGAGACCGACCGCCGCCGCGAGATCCAGCTCGCCTACAACAAGGAGCACGGGATCACCCCGGAGACGGTCCAGAAGGGGATCTCCGAGATCTCCGACTTCCTCGCGATGGAGTCGCGCACCGAGCCGGCCCGCAAGCGAAAGCGCCGCGACGACGGCCGCCCGATCTCCGAGCCCGCCCAGCTCGAGAAGCTGATCGTCGAGCTCGAGGAGGAGATGCTCGCCGCGGCCGAGGAGCTGCGCTTCGAGCAGGCCGCGAGGATCCGCGACGAGCTCAAGGAGCTGCGCCGCGACCTCGAGGCGATGCGCGCCTAGAGCACACGCGCGGTCGGGAACCTGCGATCGGCGGCATCGGCGCGCTAGGCTGCGCAAAGTGAGCCTGGCCGCGACGACATCGTTCGCGACGACTTCCCGACCGCGCGCCGGGGCTACGACCCCGAGCCGTGAGGACACATCTGCGCTCGATCGCCGACGCCGATCCGCGAGCGCGCCTCGACGCCGCTCGCCGAGACCGCCGCCGACCGCGTCGGGGCGATCGTCGAGGCGGCCGAGAAGCAGGCGGCCGAGATCGAGGCCGAGGCGCGCAGCGAGGCCGAGCGGATCGTCAACGCGGCGCGCGCGGAGGCCAAGGAGCAGGTCGACCGGGCGCAGGGCGCCGGTCAGCAGGCTCGTCGAGCAGGCCGACGAGCTGCGCTCGGCGGTCGGCAAGCTCGGCTCCGACATCGCCTCGCAGGTCGAAGCCCGGCGAGCGCCGAGGCCGAGTCGCCGAGGGCCGAGACCCCCGCTCCGCCCGAGATCGACCCGCAGCCGCCGGTCGTCCCCGAGCCGACGCCGCCGCTCGAGCCCGAGCCCGCGCCGCCGCAGACGCCCGAGCCGACGCCTCCGCTGACCCCCGAGCCGACGCCGCCGCAGACTCCCGAGCCCCAGCCCCCGGGCCCCGAGATCGCGGCCGGGAGCCCCTCCACCGACGACCTCCTGGCCCAGCTCAAGGGCGAGGCGGCGCCGACGGCAGGCGGTCGCTCGAAGCCGGCAACGGAGACGCCGGCAACGGCGCGGCCGCCGAGAGCGCCGCCGACGGCGACGTCGCCGCGGCGCGGCTCATCGCGATGAAGATGGCGCTCGACGGCGCCTCGCGCGACGAGATCGCGATCCACCTCGAGGACAACTTCTCGCTTTCGAGCACCGACGAGCTGCTCGACGACGTCCTCGCCCGCGCCAAGGCCTAGGCGGCGCTAGGCGGGCTCGGGACGGAACGTCCCCGGGCCTCCGCCGGCCCTCGCGCCGGCGGCGTACTCGGCCATGTCCTGGGTCCAGAACTCGACCACGTTGCCGTCGGGGTCGGTGACGTAGATCGCGCGGCCGGGGCCGAGCTGGACCGGTCCCTCGACCTCGGCGCCGCGCTCGCGCAGGCCGGCGAGCAGCTCGTCCAGCGTGTCCTCGGGGACGTGGAAGGCGAAGTGCACGTGGGCGCCGCCGCGCCCGCCGGCGAGCCCGGTCTGCGGGGTCCACAGCCCGAGCCGCGCCGTGTCGCCCACGAGGTACCAGTAGCGATCCTCGCGGCCCTCCCCGTAGAGCGTCTCCTCGAAGCCGAGCACGTCGCGGTAGAACGCTCGCGCCGCGTCGAGGTCGGAGACCTCGAGCACCAGCTCGGAGATTGCGCTTGCGGGAGGCGGCTCGATCGAGCGAGATTAGAGCCGACGAGCCCCGCCGGTGGCGGCGGGACCCCTCCCTAGACTTGATCGCGATGGCTGCTTCGGGCCAAATCGTGATCTCGGGAGCGCGCGCCCACAACCTCAAGGGCGTGGATCTGTCGCTGCCCAGAGAGGCCCTCATCGTCGTCACCGGCCTCTCGGGATCGGGCAAGTCGAGCCTCGCGTTCGACACGATCTACGCCGAGGGGCAGCGCCGCTACGTCGAGTCGCTGTCGGCGTACGCGCGCCAGTTCCTGGGCCAGATGGAGAAGCCCGACGTGGACTCGATCGAGGGGCTGTCGCCGGCGATCTCGATCGACCAGAAGACGACCTCGCGCAACCCGCGCTCGACGGTCGGCACGGTGACCGAGATCTACGACTACCTGCGCCTGCTGTGGGCGCGGGTCGGCCACCCGCACTGCCACAAGTGCGGCGCTCCGATCGCGGGTCAGTCGATCGAGCAGATCACCGACCGCCTGATGACCCTCCCGGAGGGCGCCCGGTTCATGGTCATGGCGCCGGTCGTGCGCGGGCGCAAGGGCGAGTACGGGAAGCTGCTCGAGGGCATCCGCGCGCAGGGCTACGCCCGGGCGATGATCGACGGCGAGCTGCGGCGCCTCGACGAGGAGATCGAGCTCGACAAGAAGTTCAAGCACGACATCTCGATCGTCGTCGACCGCCTCGTGATGAAGCAGGACCTGCGAAAGCGCCTCGCCGAGTCGGTCGAGGCGGCGACGGGCCTCGCGGAGGGGATGGTCGAGATCGAGCTCGTCGAGTCGGGCAACGGCGCCTCGCCCGCCGAGCTCGGCGGCGGCGTCGCGGCCCAGGGCCCCGGCGCGTTGGGCCGGGACGGCGAGCGACGGGCGAGGAGGACGGGCGCCGCCTGATCTTCTCGGAGCGCTTCGCGTGCCTGAAGTGCGGCACCTCGATGCCCGAGCTCGAGCCGAGGATCTTCTCCTTCAACTCCCCCCACGGCTGCTGCGAGCGCTGCCACGGGCTCGGCTTCCAGCGCGTCATCGACCCCGAGCTCGTGATCCCCGACCCGACGCTGTCGATCTCCGAGGGGGCGCTCAAGCCGTTCATGAGCGCGGCGTCGCGCTACCACAAGCGGCTCTTCGAGGCCGTCGCCGAGAGCCGTGGGATCGACCTCGACACGCCCTGGCAGGACCTGCCCGAAGCGCGACCGCGACGTGATCCTCGAGGGCACCGGCGACGAGCGCCACGACGTCACCTACCGCAACCGCCACGGGCGTCGCCGCTACTACACGGTGCGCTTCGGCGGGATCCTCGCCGAGCTCGAGCGCCGCTACCGCAACACCGACTCCGACAACACCCGCGAGCGGATCGAGTCCTACATGGCGCTCCAGCCCTGCCCGGCGTGCGAGGGGGCCAGGCTGCGGCCCGAGAGCCTCGCGGTGAAGGTCGGCGGCCTCAGCATCCACGAGTTCACCGAGCTCTCGGCGCGCGCCGGCCTCGAGTGGATCGAGTCGCTCGAGCTGACCGAGACCGAGCGCACGATCGCGCGCCTCATCGTGCGCGAGATCGGCGAGCGCCTGCGCTTCCTCGACAGCGTCGGGATCGGGTATCTGTCGCTCGAGCGCGCCGCCACGACGCTCTCGGGCGGCGAGGCGCAGCGCATCCGGCTCGCGACGCAGATCGGGTCGAGCCTCGTCGGCGTCCTCTACATCCTCGACGAGCCCTCGATCGGCCTCCACCAGCGCGACAACGAGAAGCTGATCGCGACGCTGGCGCGGCTGCGCGACCTCGGCAACACCGTGATCGTCGTCGAGCACGACGAGGGCACGATCCGCGCCGCCGACCACGTCGTCGACCTCGGGCCCGGCGCCGGCGAGCACGGCGGGCAGGTCGTCTCCGAGGGCACGCCGAAGCAGATCGAGGCCGACTCCGCACTCGCTCACGGGCCAGTACCTGTCCGGCAAGCGCGCGATCCCGGTGCCCGAGCGAGCGCCGCGTGCCGACCGGCGAGATGACGGTCCGCGGCGCGCGCCAGCACAACCTCAAGCACATCGACGTCGAGTTCCCGCTCGGCGTGTTCACCTGCGTCACCGGCGTCTCGGGGTCGGGCAAGTCCACGCTCGTCAACGAGATCCTCTACCGCGCCGTCGCCAACCGCCTGCATCGCGCGCGGCTGCGCCCCGGCGCGCACGATCGCATCGAGGGCATGGACGACGTCGACAAGATCATCAACATCGACCAGTCGCCGATCGGCCGCACGCCGCGCTCCAACCCGGCGACCTACACCGGGCGTCTTCGACCACATCCGCCAGCTCTTCTCGCAGACGCGTGAGGCGCGCGCCCGCGGATACGCGCCGGGCCGCTTCAGCTTCAACGTCAAGGGCGGGCGCTGCGAGGTGTGCAGCGGCGACGGGCAGATCAAGATCGAGATGCACTTCCTGCCCGACGTCTACGTGCCCTGCGAGCAGTGCCACGGCCGGCGCTACAACCGCGAGACGCTCGAGGTCCGCTTCAAGGGCAAGTCGATCGCCGACGTGCTCGAGATGTCGGTGGAGGACGCGGTCGAGTTCTTCGCCAACATCCCCAAGATCCACCGCCGCCTGAAGACCCTCCACGACGTGGGGCTCGACTACATCAGGCTCGGCCAGCCGGCGACCACGCTCTCGGGCGGCGAGGCGCAGCGCGTCAAGCTCGCGACCGAGCTCTCCAAGGTCGCCACCGGTGACACCCTCTACATCCTCGACGAGCCGACGACCGGCCTGCACTTCGCCGACGTCCAGCGCCTGCTCGAGGTCCTCGGGCGCCTCGTCGACGCCGGCAACACCGTCGTCGTGATCGAGCACAACCTCGACGTGATCAAGTCGGCCGACCACCTGATCGACCTCGGGCCCGAGGGCGGGGAGCACGGGGGAGACGTCGTCGCGACAGGGACCCCGGAGCACGTCGCCGGCGTCCCGGACTCCTACACGGGCGCGCTTCCTGGCCGACCTCGTCGAGCCCGAGACGCCGAGGGTCAAGAGCCGCAAGCGCCGTGAGCCCGTCGCGGCCTAGGGCCGCCGTGGCCGCTCGAGCCTGAGCTCGGGGACCACGCGACGCCCGGAAATGCGAACGCCCCCTCCGCGAGGGGGCGTTCGCCAATCGCTTGTCGAGCGGACTGCGTCCGCCTACGGACTACTCGCCCGTGGTCGGTCGTCGTCGTGGTCGTCTCACCCGTGGTCGTCGCGCCCTCCTCGGGGACGGGCGTGGCGGCCGACTGCTCGGCGGGCAGCTCCAGATCCTCGGTGAAGCTGGCCTCGCCGTAGTCGGGCGTGTACTCCTCGGGGCTCGTCAGGCCGATTCCGGTGACCCGGATCGAGTCGCCGGGGGACTTCGACTGCAGGATCTTGCAGACCTGGTTGACGGTCTCGACGGAGGTCCCGTCGATCTCGGTCACCAGGTCGCCCCCGAAGATCTTCTTGTCCGCGGGGGATCCGCTGTCGACGTCGCCGAGCACGTACAGCCCGTCGAGCTCACGCTCGTCGAAATTGACGTTCGCCTTCGCGGTCGGAACGTCAAAGTCGTAGCTGTTGATGTAGTCGGCGATCCGGATGATCGGCGGGACGAGGTCGAGCGGGGAGATGGCCCACCCGACGTATGCCCGGTCGTTTCCGGCCTCGAGGTCGGGCAGCAGGGACTCGACCGCGCTCATGTCGATGGCGTAGTACTGGCCCTGTCCGCCGCGACCTGCGCGCGACAGGGTGTTGATCCCGACCACCTCGCCCTGGTCGTTGAGCAGCGGCCCGCCGCTGTTACCCGGGTTGATCGCAGCCGTGTGCTGGATCAGCGCCGGGTAGGTCGGCAGGTCCTCGCTGATCTGGTTGCCGACCAGGTCGGGATTGGAGACCGTGCCCTGAGTCGAGCTCACGGTCTGCTGCTTGTACTTCTGGAAATTGTCCGGGAAGCCCATCGCGACCACCGCCGCCCCGCTCTCGACCGCATCGGAGTCACCGAGCGGCAGCGCGGTCACGTCCGCGGGCGGCGACGGCAGCTCGAGCACGGCGACGTCGTCGCACGGTGCCTGGGCGACCACCTGGGCCGGCACGGTCGGGGTCTGATCGCCCACCTTCACCTGCATGCTCGACAGCCCCTCGACGACGTGCGAGTTGGTCAGGATGCGGACCGGCGGGCCGGCGTCATAGATGAAGCCGCTTCCTCCGACCGGCTCGTCGTTGTACTTGCCGTAGATCTCGACGACGCCCGGCGTGGACTCCGAGATGATCGTCTGAGGGTCCTTGGGCCCAGACGCCTCCTCGCCTCCGTCGTCGTCACCCCCGCCGCAACCTGCGACGAGAAGCAGCCCTGCGATCGCCCCGAGGGCGAACATCCCCCGTGCCTTGAGCACGTTCCGAGTCGTCATGCGTCCTCCAAAGTAATGGTCCAGACCCCCTGAGCGAGGCTCTTGCGACCCCGATTCCTATCGGATCGCGCGGCGGCAGGCAATCCCGGCGGCCGTTTGGAAGGCTTGCCGGGTGGGCGAACTGAGCGGCTGGCGGCTGTGGTGGGTCAAATATCGGTGGTATGAGCGAAATCGCCGCCTGTCACGCCGTTTTCGCATCAACCGCCACATGGCGCGAGCCGGGGCGTTCATCCGCTTTCCGGTTGACGGAGAGGTGCTCGAGGCCCTCGACGAGGGCCGGCTGCGGATAGGGGAGGGGACCCTGCTCGAGCCGGGCTGCTGGCTGACGCTCGGGCCCGGCGCCGAGATCGAGATCGGCGCGGGCTGCTTTCTCAACAAGAACACGATGCTCGCCGCCGCCGAGAGGATCGAGATCGGCGACCACGTGATGTTCGCCAACAACTGCTTCGTCGGCGACGCCGACCACGCGCTACGACGACCCCGACAGGCCGATCACCCAGCAGGGCTTCGTCCCGCGCGGGCCGGTGCGGATCGGCTCCAACTGCTGGTTCGGCGTCGGCTGCGTGGTCACCGGCGGGGTCGAGATCGGGGAGCGCTGCGTGATCGGCGCGAACTCGGTCGTGACTCGCGACCTGCCGCCGGGGGTGCTGGCGGCCGGCGCCCCCGCGAAGGTGATTCGCGAGATCGAGTTCAAGCGCGAGCGGGACGGCGGCTAGGGAGCTATCCGGGTAACGGTGCCGTCGCCGGCGTTCGCGACCCAGACCGCGCCCTCGCCCGCGCTGACTCGCAAGCGGCTCATCGCCGACCGCGACGGGGCTCGCCGGCGATCCGCGCCGCGACTCGGCGTCGATGCGCGTCGACGCGTGCGGTCCGACGACCGGTCACCCAGACGGCCCCTTCGCCGACGGCGAGCGTCGAGGGCGCCGCGCACCCGCACCGGGTCGCCGACGCGGCGCAGCGACTCGACGTCGAGCCGCGTCACCGCGCCGGTCGGCGACAGCGACCCAGGCGTAGCCCTCGCCGACCGCGATCGCCGCGGCATCGGGCACCTCGGCGATCTCGTCCGCGGCCTCTAGCGACGAGGCGTCGAAGCGCCTCACCTCGCGGTTGTCGGCGACGACCCAGATCGCACGCCGTCGGCGACGTCGAACGCCGTCGCGAAGCCCCCGGCCGAGAGATGGTCGGTGACCTCGCCGCTCGCCGCGTCGATCGCGGTCGGCGCCGCTCTCGACGAGCACCCAGGCGCCGTCGGCGTCGGCCTCTATCGCCGCCGGAAATCGAGTCGAGCTCGACCGTCTCGCCGCCGCGCCGTCGGGGTCGAGGGCCGCGCGCTCGCACGGCCGATCGCGGGCCCGGGAGGCCGAACCAGACATCGCGTCCTCGCGACGGCGACCGAGTTCGCCGGGGTCCGCAAGCGCGAGGGGGAGAGGCGCACGTCGGCCGCCGTCGGGGTCGATCACGGCGCCTTCGTCGGCTCGACCGGGTCGGCGACGAACACGCCGCTCTCGCCGAGCCGGCTATCGCGACCGGGTGCCCGCCGACGTCGATCGTCGTCGACTCGGGCCGCGGGGGCGGCTCGCGGCTTCGGTGCCGCCGGCGCCGCCATCGGCGCCGGGGCGACGGGCTCGTCGTCGTCGCCGAAACGCGCCGCCGAGCCGCAGGGCGCCGGCGACGGCGGCGAGCGCCCCGACCGCGGCGGCGATGCGCAGCAGGCGGCTGCGCGTGCGGCTCGGCGCGGCGTCGGCCATCGCCGCAGCTAGGAGACGACCTGGACGACCACGGTGCGGTCGCGCGAGCGGTCGTCGAAGTCGATCAGGACGATCTGCTGCCAGGTCCCGAGCGCAAGGCGGCCGTCGAGGATCGGCACGGCCTCGGAGGGGCCGACGATCGAGGCGCGCTGGTGGGCGTGCGAGTTCGTGTCGTGGTTGAGCCGGTTGTGCTCGTAGTCGCCCTCGGCCGGGATCAGGCGGTCGAGCAGCTCGCGGAGGTCGTGAACGCCTCCCGGCTCGTACTCCATCGTCGTGATCGCCGCGGTCGAGCCGCGGACGAATGCGATCGCCGATCCCTCGCCGACGCCGGAGGACTCGACGACGCGCTGCACCCCGGCCGTGATGTCGACGGTGTCGCCGTCGCCCTGCGTCGATAGGCGAAGCTCGCCGCTGTGAACGGGCACGCGCTCAACCTACTAGAGGCCCGATCGGGGCCGAAAGGCAGCGAGCCGGGCCCGAGGGCCCGGCTCGCTTTCCCGCCTTGCACCGGCCATTTGGGGGTTTGGCCGGTACGCAGTGAACTTAGCTGCGCTGCTTTCGGTCAGACGCCGCGCGGGTGCGCGCCGTGGCCGATGTGGAACGCCTCGAACAGCCGCGGCAGGTAGACGAGCGCCGCGACGCCGACGATCACGTACACCACGTCGGTGAACGTGCCGGTGCCGAAGATCTCGGCGACCACGTTGGTCTCACCGCCGGTGAGTCCGAGGATGCCCCAGTTCAGGGCGCCGATCACCATCAGAAGCAGTGCGATCGGCTCCAGCCTCTTGAGCATCTCCATGCTCTTCACCTCGCTTTGCGAGTCGCCCGCGCGAGCCAGTCTCGTGCGGATAGTTACGAGCATATGTAACCCCTGCAACGAGCGTGGTTACGCGGGCTGGGCGAGCGGCGAAGTGCGGACGCGAGCCGGCGGGACGGTCCGGCTACCAATCCCAGGCGGACGCGGCCAGCTGTCCTGATCCAGGTAGCGCCTGAACTCCTCCAGCTCCGCCGGGTCGATCGAGTAGGTGTGCTCGTCGGCCGGGAAGCGGCGGTGGCGCACGTCCTCGGTGTAGGCGCTGACGCCGGCGACCATCTCGCCGCGCACGTCGGCGTAGCGGCGCACGAAGCGCGGAACCTGCTCGCCGTAGATCCCGAGCAGGTCGTGGAAGACGAGCACCTGGCCGTCGGTCGCCGGCCCGGCGCCGATCCCGATCACGGGGACCTCGAGCTGGTCCATGAGCGCGTCGGTCACGGCCGCCGGCACCGCCTCGAAGACGACCGCGAAGCAGCCCACCGACTGCAGCGCGAGCGTGTCCTCGGCGAGCTTCGCGGCCTGCTCGGCGGTCCGCCCCTGGGCCTTGAAGCCGCCGAGCGCGCTCGCCGTCTGCGGCGTCAGGCCGACGTGGCCCATCACCGGGATCCCGGCGCGGACGATCGCCCGCGCGCGGTCGACCGACGGCCCGCCGCGCTCGAGCTTGACCGCGGCGCAGCCGGCCTCCTTGACGAAGATCTGCGCGTTGGAGATCGCCTGCTCGTTCGACGCCTCGTACGACCCGAAGGGCATGTCGCCGACGAGCAGCGGCGTGCGCAGGCCGCGGCGCACCGCGGCCGCCATCGTGACCATCTCGTCCATCCCGACGGGTGTCGTGGAGTCGTGGCCGAGCACGACCATCGCGGCGGTGTCGCCGACGAGGACGACGTCGACGCCGGCCTCCTCGACCACCAGGGCCGAGGGGTAGTCGTAGGCGGTGACCATCACGATCGGCTCGCCCGACGCCTTCATCTCGGCCAGGCGCGGCACGGTGATCGGCGTGCGCTCGTCCGGCGGGGTGCTCGGGACCTTCGGCTCGGAGCTCACTGGAGGCCTCCGCGAGCAGGACCTCCGGGTTGCTGTCGACGCCGACCATCCGGTTGGAGTCGTCGACGTGGACCACGACCGGCGAGTACGTCTCGAGGTCCTCGTCCGCATAGCTGCCGTACGAGGCGACGATCACCTTGTCCCCGACGCTGACGAGGCGGGCGGCGGCGCCGTTGAGCTGCATCTGGCCGGAGCCCGCGGGCCCCTCGATCGCGTACGTCACGAGCCGCGCCCCGTTCTCGATGTCCCAGACGTGAACCTGCTCGTTGGGCAGCAGGTCGGCCTGGCGCATCAGCTCCGCGTCGATCGTGACGCTCCCGATGTAGTCCGGGTCGCAGTCGGTGACCGTCGCGCGGTGGATCTTCGACTTCAGCATTTGACGTTGCATCAGGTTTCGCTTCCTCCGATTACGACGTTGTCGATGAGGCGGGCGGGGCCGATCCGCGCGGCGAGCGCGATCAGGATCGGACGCCCGTTGAAGCTCTGGGCCGGGGTCAGGTTCTCGGCGTCGCGGGCCTCGACGTACTCCGCCTCGATCCCGTCGCTCGCGAGCTGCTCGCGCGCGGCGTCGAGCGCGGCGTCCACCGACGCCCCGCCCGCGGCGGCCTCGCGCGCCCGCTCGAGCGCGCGGCTCAGGCCCGTCGCGCGTGCGCGCTCCTCGTCGCTGAGGTAGCGGTTGCGCGAGCTCATCGCGAGGCCGTCGGGCTCGCGGACGGTCGGCAGGACCTCGATCTCGACGGGGAAGTCGAGGTCGCGGGCCATGCGCCGGATCACGACCGCCTGCTGGGCGTCCTTCTGGCCGAAGTACGCGACCTGCGGGCCGACGACGTTGAGCAGCTTCGCGACGACCGTGGTCACGCCGCGGAAATGGCCGGGGCCGCGGCGCGCCGGGTCTCCCTCCATGACCTCGGTGAGGTCGCCGACCTCGACCGAGGTCGCGAACCCGGCGGGGTAGACCTCGTCCGGCGCCGGGGCGTAGAGCAGGTCCACGCCCTCGGCCTCGAGCAGCTCGGCGTCGCGCGCCTCGTCGCGCGGATAGGCGTCGAGGTCCTCGCCGGGGCCGAACTGGGCAGGGTTGACGAAGAGGCTGACGACGACGGCGTCGCAGCTCCGCCTCGCCTCGCGGACCAGCGAGAGATGGCCGACGTGCAGCGCGCCCATCGTCGGCACGAGCCCGATCCTGGCGCCCTCGCCGCGCGCTGCCGAGAGCGCGTCGCGCACCTCGGCGACGGTCCGCGCGGTCCTCATGCCGCGACCTCGGGCCGCCGGGCCACCTCGCGCGTGCGCTCGGCGAGCACGCGGTAGAGCTCGGCGAGCTCGGGCTTCGCCTGCGCAATTGCGTCGAGGTGGCGGCTCGACGGTCTCCTCGTCGCCGCGCGCGATCGGGCCGGTGAGGGCGTCGCCGCCTTCGCTCGGCCCAGTTGGCGGCGGTGCGAAGCACCAGCGGGGCGAGGAGCTCGCGCGCATCCTCGACCCCGATCTCCTCGAGCAGCTCGGCGGCCGACTCCTCGAGCGCGACGAGGAAGTTCGACGCCATCGACGCCGCGGCGTGGTAGGCGGCGCGGCTTTCGTCGTCGAGCGCGAAGGGGCGCATCCCGACGTGCCGCGCCAGAGCGGCGGCGGTCTCGCGCGCCTCGTGCGTCGAGCCGGACACGGCGCACGCGGCGCCGCTGAGGCTCGTCGCGCCGTCGGGCACGGTCTGGAGCGGATGGAGGCAGAACGTCTCGGCTCCCGCGGCGGCGCGCGGAGGCGAGCGCGGCGAGCGGCGTCGCTCCGCTCACGTGGCCGACGAGGCGAAGCGGGGGCACGGCGACGGCGATCGTCTCGCAGGCGGCCTCGATCTCGTCGTCGGGAACGCACAGCAGCGCGATCTCGGAGCGCTCGCATACCGCGACCGCGTCGCGGCGGCCCGCAAGCGACGCCTCGAGCCCGCCGTTGATCGCCGCCCGCGCGAGCGAGCGGCCGACGCGGCCGGGACCGACCACGGCGATCGGGACGCGAATCGCGCCGTCGCCGAGTCGTTTCGAATCCCGTTCCAGTTCTCGCATTCGAGATACCAGACGGAGCGAGTGCTCTTGCTGGTCCGTTGCGGGTCCGCGCCCCGGTGCGAGGTCGCGGCCGAAACGAAGTATAGGAGTGCCGAAGGTCCCCCGGAAAGGCCGAATTTGCGGGCCCGGCCCGGAGGCCCGGAGTCCGTTTTCGGGTCTACGATTCGACCCATGCCGATGTACGAGTTCGTCTGCCCCCGGTGCGGGCAGCGCTTCGAGCGGCTCGCGAGCGCCGGGACCGAGCACGAGCGGTGCCCGGAGTGCGGCGCGGCGGACGCGGCGCGGGTGCTCTCCACGTTCGCGCCCACCGCGCGCCTCGTCAAGAGCCCGGGGACGGCGCGCCGGATGGAGGACAAGCGCGGCACGAATCGAGGCGGCGCGATGGAGCGGTTCCGCAAGCAGCGCGCGAAGGAGAAGAAGCGTGGCGGAGGCTGAGGGCTCGCGCCGCGAGGAGCTCGTCGCGCTCTACCGCGAGGCGTCGGAGTGCACGCGCTGCCCGCTCGCCGAGACGCGGACGAAGGTCGTCTTCGGGGCCGGCAACGCGGAGGCCGACATGATGTTCGTCGGCGAGGCTCCGGGCGCGGAGGAGGACCGCCAGGGCCTGCCCTTCGTCGGCCGCGCCGGGGCGCTGCTCAACGAGCTGCTCGAGGGGATCGGGCTGACGCGCGAGGACGTGTTCATCGCCAACGTCCTCAAGTGCCGGCCCCCCGGCAACCGCGACCCGCAGCCGCTCGAGATCGAGTCGTGCCATCCCTATCTCGAACGCCAGATCGAGCTCATCCGCCCCGCCGTGATCGGGACGCTCGGAAACTTCGCCACCAAGCTGATCACGGGGAGCCAGACGGGGATAACCAAGGTCCGCGGCACCCCCCAGGTCCACACGCTCGGCGGCCGGCCGGTGTTCGTGATGCCGCTGCTCCATCCCGCGGCGGCGCTGCGCACGCCGTCGCTGCTCGACACGCTTCGCGAGGACTTCGCGTCGCTGCGCGACCTGGCCGAGTCGCCGCCGCCGGGGGAGACCGCCGAGGAGGCCGAGACGGCCACGGCGATGGCCGGGGTGGCGACCGACCCCGACGCAGACCAGCTAGACCTCTTCGCCTGACCGAAACCGAACGCACCCGCAGCGCCGCCGAGACGGAGGCGCTGGGCGAGCGGCTCGCAGCGGAGCTGGCGCCCGGCGACGTCGTGCTGGTCGCGGGCGAGCTCGGCGCCGGCAAGACGACCCTGATCAGGGGCGCCTGCCGGGCGCTCGGCGTCGAGGGGCCGGTGCAGTCGCCGACGTTCACGATCGGCCGCCGCTACACGGGACGCGTGCCGGTCTCCCACCTCGACCTCTTCCGGCTCGACACCCTCGAGGGCGAGGACCCCGGGCTGCTCGACGACTACCTGACGGCCGACGCGATCTCGTTCGTCGAATGGCCGGGGGGCGGGGAGGGGCGCATCTCGCTCGCGCCTCCGACCCGGGCGACTGCTGCGCGTCGAGCTTCGCCACGCCGGCGGCGACGAGCGAGAGGTCGAGCGGTCGGCGTGAGCGCCGCGACGGTCCTCGGCTTCGACACCGCGACGCCCGACGTGGCGGTCGCGGTCACGCGCGGCTCCGAGGCCGTGGCCGAGGTTCAGCTCGGCGGCGATGGCCGTCCCCGTCACGCGACCGAGCTGCTGCCCGAGATCGAGCGCGCCGCGGCCGAGGCGGGCGGATGGGATGCGATCGACGCGATCGCGGTCGGCATCGGCCCCGGCTCGTTCACCGGCCTGCGAATCGGGATCGCGACCGCGCGGGGGCTGGCGCAGGGGCTGGCGAAGCCGCTCACCGGCGTCGGCACGCTCGACGCGCTGGCGCGCGGCATCGCCGAGCGTCCCGCCGCCGCCGGCCGCCCGGTGCTCGCGGTCATCGACGCGCGCCGCGGCCAGGTCTTCGCGGCGCTTCGCGACGCGGCGGGCGCAGCGGCGTGGGAGCCGTTCGTCGCGACGCCCGAGGAGCTCGGCCGAGCGCGTTGCGGCCCTCGGGCGAAGCCCCGCTGTCCGGGGGCGACGGCTCGCTACGATTTCGCCAGGACCTCGAGCAAGCCGGAGCCGAGGTCCTTCCGGACGCGGACCCGGCCCACCGGCTCTCGGCGCGGCACACGGCCGAGCTTGCGGAGGGCCTGCCGGGGTCGGCGCCGGGCGAGGTCCGGCCGATCTACCTACGCCCACCAGATGCCGAGCTTTGGATCCAACGAGACCGCGGGCCCATCGATGGCTGACGCCGCCGACGCGCTGGAGATCCGGCGCCTCACCTACAGCGACCTGCCGTCGGTGCTCTCGATCGAGCGCCGCTCGTTCCCGACGCCGTGGTCGCTGGCGATGTTCGTGCTCGAGCTGTCGAAGCCGTCGGGGATCTGCCTCGCGGCGACGGGCAGCCAGGGCCTCGTCGGCTACCTCGTCTGCTCGCGCTACGCCGACGTCTGGCATCTGATGAACGTCGCGGTGGCGCCGGAGCGCCGCCGAGCCGGGATCGCGACGACGCTGATCAGGCGCCTCTTCGAGGAGGCCGGCACGGACGCCCGCTACACGCTCGAGGTCCGCACCTCGAATGCCGAGGCGATCGCGATGTATCGCCGCTTCGGCTTCCGTCCCGCGGGGCGCCGCCGCCGCTACTACCACGACAACGGCGAGGACGCACTGATCATGTGGCTCGAGTCGTCCGCCGCGCTCGCCACCTGATCGCCACTTGATCCTCGCGCTCGAGACGTCCTGCGACGACACCTGCGCGGCCGTCGTCGACGGCCCCCGGGTGCTCTCGAACGTCATCTCCTCCCAGGCGGAGCTGCACGAGCGCTTCGGCGGGGTCGTCCCCGAGGTCGCCTCGCGCCATCACCTCGAGCTCGTCAACGACGTCGTGGCCGAGGCGCTCGAGCGCTCGGGCGCCGGCCTCGACGAGATCGACTCGATCGCGGTCACCCGGCGCCCGGGGCTGATCGGAGCGCTGCTCGTCGGCGTCAGCACCGCGAAGGCGCTCGCCGCCGCGACCCGCAAGCCGCTCGCCGGGGTCGACCACCTCCACGGGCACGTGGCCGCGAACTTCCTCGAGCCCGACCCGCTCGAGCCGCCGTTCCTGTGCCTGATCGCCAGCGGCGGCCACACGCTGCTCGCCGCGGTGCGCTCGCACGACGGCTTCGAGACCCTGGGCGAGACGCTCGACGACGCCGCCGGCGAGGCGCTCGACAAGGCCGCTCGCCTGCTCGGCCTCGGCTTTCCCGGCGGGCCCGCGATCGAGCGCCTGGCGGCGGAGGGCGATCCCGAGGCCTTCGACATGCCGGTCGCGATGACCCGCGACCCCGGCCTCGACTTCAGCTTCAGCGGGCTCAAGACGGCGCTCGTCTACGCCGTCGCCGACCTCTCCGAGCCCGAGCTCGAGCGCCGCCGCGCCGACCTCGCCGCGTCCTTCCAGGCCGCGGTCGTGGGCCAGCTCACCGCCAAGCTCGAGCGCGCGCTCGCCGCCGAGCCGTGGGAGGCCGTCGCGCTCGGAGGCGGCGTCGCCGCGAACGGGCCGCTGCGCGAGCGCACGGCCGAGATCTGCCGGCGCCACGGCGTCGCGCTGAAGCTCGTCGCGCCGGAGCTGTGCACCGACAACGCGGCGATGATCGCCTCGGCGGCGAGGTTCGGCGAGCCCGCGCAGTACCCCGAGTACCTGTCCTGGGACGCGGCGAGCCAGTGAGCGCCGGCGCCGCGCGCCCGCCGCGCGTGACCCTCTACGGCAGGCCGGAATGCCACCTCTGCGACGAGGCGAGGGAGGCGCTCGCCGAGCTGCGCTCGGAGGGGCTCGCCTTCGAGCTGCGCGAGATCGACATCGACTCAGACGACGATCTGCTGCGCTCCCACCTCGAGCGGATCCCCGTCGTCGAGGTCGAGGGCGAGGAGGTGTCGGAGCTCGTCTTCGACCCGAAAGCCGTTCGTACGGCTCTCGGCGCGATCGGTAGCCTCAGGGCATGACTCCCGAGCGCGTCAAGGCGCGGACCGAAAAGCCCGGAGCGCCTCGGGGCAACGCGTCGTCCTCGGAGCTGGCATTCGACGGCGAGCGCCTTTCGCTCGGCGTCGCGGCCCGCCTCTCGCGCTATCTCCAGGTGCTGACTCAGGCGCGCAAGATGGGCAAGGAGACGATCTCCTCGCAGGAGCTGGCCGAGTACACGCACATCAACTCGACCCAGATCCGGCGCGACCTTTCCGGCTTCGGCAAGTTCGGCAAGCGCGGCGTCGGATACCGGATCGACTCGCTGGTCAGCGAGATCCGCAAGATCCTGAGGACCTCCGGGCAGCACAACATCGCGCTGTTCGGAGCCGGAAACCTCGGCCAGGCGATCGCCGGGTCGGACATCTTCGCCGACCACGGCTTCAGGATCGTCGCGATCTTCGACGTCGACCCCGAGCTCGTCGGGGAGGAGGTCGCGGACGCCATCCCGGTGCGCGACTTCTCGGATCTCGAGGACGTCGTCGCGGAGGAGTCGGTCGTGGTCGGCGTGCTCGCGGTTCCCGCCGACTCGGCCCAGGAGGTCGCCGACCGCCTCGTCGACGCCGGGGTCAAGATCATCTTCAACTACTCGGAGCAGCTCCTCGACGTGCCCCCCGAGGTCACCGTCCACACGTCGAGCCCGGCCGTCGACCTGCTCTACGCGCTCTACTTCTATCTGACGTGACCGCGGGCCGCGCGGAGGCCGCTTCCGACCCTCACAGCTCCCTCGACCTGGACCGAACGCGCCAGGTCTTCGAGGAGTCCACCGACTTCACGGTCGGGATCGAGGAGGAGTTCGCGATCGTCGATCCCGCGAGCCTCGAGCTCCAGAACCGCTTCGAGGACCTCTACGAGGCGTGCCAGTCCGACGACCTGCTCGCCACGGCGGCCGCCGGCGAGCTGATCGCGTCGGAGATCGAGATCCGCTCGGGGCGCGGCGAGACCTTCGCCGATGCCGCCGAGGCGCAGCGCGAGCACCGGGCGCGCCTGTTCGCGACCGCCGCCGAGATGGGGCTGGGGCTCGCCGCGGCGGGCACGCACCCGTGGGCGAACTACCTCGACCAGCGCATCATCGACACGCCCCACTACCAGCGCCTCAAGCGCGACCTCGGCTGGGTGGTGCAGCGAAACAACACCTGGAGCCTCCACGTCCACATGGGCGTTCGCGGCGCCGACCGCGCGATCGCGGTCTGCGACGCGCTGCGCGAGCGCCTGCCGCTGCTGCTCGCGGTCTCCGCCAACTCTCCCTTCCTCGACCGCCGCGACACCGGCCTGCACTCGGTCCGCAGCGAGTTATTCACCCGGGCCTTCCCGCGCTGCGGAATCCACGAGCCCTTCGGCTCCTGGGACGAGTACGCCCGCTTCGTCGACCTGCTGCGTCGCACCAACACGATCGTCGAGTCGACGCAGCTGTGGTGGAGCGTGCGGCCGCACCACCGCTTCGGCACGGTCGAGCTGCGGATCTGCGACGCGCAGACCGGCGGCGACGAGTCGTTCGCGCTCGCGGCGCTGATCGCCGCCTGCATCGCGCAGACGGCGCGCGACTACGACGAGGGGCGCCTGGCGCGGCCGCGGGGCCAGCGCGAGCTTGACGAGAACCTCTGGCGGGCTATTCGATACGGCATGGACGGCACGCTGATCGACTTCGACCGCGGCGAGGAGGTCGAGGCCCGCGCCGCGCTCGACGCGATGCTCGAGTGGACCGCTCCGGTGCGCGACGAGCTTCGCCTCGACGTCGCCCTTCCCGAGCACAACGGCGCCCAGCGCGCGCTCCGCGCGCTCGAGGCCGGCGAGTCGATCGAGGACATCTACCGCTCGGATTTCGAGCGCACCCGGCGGACATATGTCCCCGAGGGTGTGCTCGGCTAGTCTGCTCACGATGGCTGCCGACGACCAGACGCCCGACGCGCCCGCCGAGCAGGAGGGCGGCGCCGAGGCCGGACAGGATCCCGCCGCGGCGCCTCAGGACCCCGGCGCCGCGCAGGCGGACCCCGCCGCGGCCGCCGAGGAGGAGGAGCTGCGCAAGCGCCTCGAGGAGGAGCTGCGGAGGCTGCGCATCGAGGACGTCCTCCTCCAGAGCGTCGTCAGCCTGATCAACCTCACCTCACGGCGGATCGCGAAGCCCGACGAGCAGGACCTCGAGCAGGCGAAGCTCGGGATCGAAGCCGTGCGCGCCCTCGTCGACCTGTTGCCCGACGAGGCGGCGGAACAGGTGCGCCAGGCGCTTTCCGAGCTCCAGGTCGCATACGCGAGCGAGGCCGGCGGCGGCGCCGCGCCCACGCGAGGGCGAGGGCGGGGGCGGCGCGGAGGGCGGCGGAGGGCCTCCCTCATCGCCCGGAGCCGCTCCCGAGGGGCAGAAGTCCGGTCTGTGGACCCCTCACGACCGGTCCAGCTAGACTCCCCGACCGCCTCACGGGGCTTTCCAGCCCCGCATCCGTCCGCAAAACCGCACCTCACCGGGAGATACTGACTTGACCGAGTTTCTGACCGATTACGGCGTCGTCATCGCGCTGATCTGCGCCGGAGCCGCCGTCGTCTACGGCGCCGTCGTCACCCGCCAACTCCTCGCGAAGTCGCCTGGCAACGAGGAGATGCAGCGCATCTCCGGCCGCCGTCCAGGAGGGCGCCAAGGCCTACCTGACGCGCCAGTACACGATCATCGCCATCGTCGCCGTTCCGCTCGCGATCGGCCTCGCGATCCTCCAGGACCCGGTCACGGCGCATCGGCTTCGTGATCGGCGGCGTCTTCTCGGGCGCCGCCGGCTTCATCGGCATGAACCTCTCCGTGCGCGCCAACGCGCGCGTCGCCGAGGCTGCGCGCGGCGGCGTGCCGCCGGCGCTCGACGTCGCGTTCAAGGGCGGCTCGGTCACCGGGATGCTCGTCGTCGGGCTCGCGCTGCTCGGCGTCGCCGGCTACTTCGGGATCCTGGTCCTCGCCGACAAGACCGACAAGGAGGCCGTGGACGCGCTGATCGGCCTCGGCTTCGGCGGCTCCCTGATCTCGGTCTTCGCGCGACTCGGCGGCGGGATCTTCACCAAGGCGGCCGACGTCGGCGCCGACCTCGTCGGCAAGGTCGAGGCCGGGATCCCCGAGGACGACCCGCGCAACCCCGCGGTGATCGCCGACAACGTCGGCGACAACGTCGGCGACTGCGCCGGGATGGCGGCCGACCTCTTCGAGACCTACGCGGTCACGGCGGTCGCCGTGATGCTGCTCGGCGTCCTCACCTTCACCCCCGAGTACGCGCGCGAGGTGGCGATGTACCCGCTGGTGATGGGCGCGGTGGCGATCCTCGCCTCGATCATCGGCGCGCTGTCGGTGCGCACGAGCGGCGACAGCGTCGAGGGCGCGCTCTACCGCGGGCTGATCGTCTCGGCTGTGATCGCGGCGGCGGCCTTCTACCCGATCACCGACTGGCTGATGAGCGACGCGCTGAGCTTCGGCTTCGCCGAGGCGACCGGGGACGCCGTCAGCGTCACCGACCTCTGGTTCTGCGCGCTGATCGGCCTCGCCGTGACCGGGGGCCTCTTCCTGATCACCGACTACTACACCTCGACGCGCTTCCGGCCCGTCAAGGGAACCGCGAAGGCCTCGGTGACCGGCCACGCGACGAACATCATCCAGGGGCTCGCACAGGGTTTTCAGTCCACCGCGCTCCCGGCGCTGCTGCTCGCGCTCGCGATCCTCGGCGCCAACGAGCTCGCCGGGATCTACGGCATCGCCGTCGCGGTGATGGCGCAGCTGTCGCTGACCGGGCTGATCGTCGCGCTCGACGCCTTCGGCCCGATCACCGACAACGCCGGCGGCATCGCCGAGATGGCGAACCTGCCGGAGGACGTGCGCAACGTCACCGATCCGCTCGACGCGGTCGGCAACACGACCAAGGCGGTGACGAAGGGATATGCGATCGGCTCAGCCGTGCTCGCGGCGCTCGTCCTCTTCAACGCCTTCGAGGAGGAGCTGCGCGCGGAGGCGGGAGCCGGAACCGTGCTGAGCTTCGACATCGCCGATCCCGCGGTCCTCATCGGCCTGCTGATCGGCGGGATGATGGTCTACCTCTTCTCGGCGCTCTCGATCGAAGCGGTGGGCCGCGCCGGCGGCCAGGTCGTCGAGGAGGTGCGCAAGCAGTTCCGCGAGCACCCGGGGATCATGGAGGGCACGGAGACGCCCGAATACGGCAAGACCGTCGCGATCGTGACCGCCTCGGCGCAGCGCGAGATGATCATCCCGTCGCTGATCCCGATCGTCGTGCCGCTGATCGTCGGGCTGATCAGCGCCGAGGCGCTCGGAGGCCTCCTGATCGGCGTGATCGTGGTCGGCCTGTTCATGGCGATCTCGATGACCGCAGGCGGCGGCGCCTGGGACAACGCCAAGAAGCTGATCGAGGACGGCGCGTACGGCGGCAAGGGCTCCGAGGCCCACGCGGCCGCGGTGACCGGCGACACGGTCGGCGACCCCTACAAGGACACCGCCGGCCCGGCGATCAACCCGATGATCAAGGTCGCGAACATCGTCGCGATCCTGATCATCCCGATCATCTCGCTGTAGTCCGCAAACACGCCGCCCGCGCGGCGCCTATATTCGAGTCGGGAACGGGGTCCCGCTAGCTCCCGATGGCCGAAAGACACCCTCGCGAAGAGCATCTGCGGCGCGTGCACGGCACGGGCGCGCTGTTCGCGGCCGCGTACGGAAACGTCGGCTCGTCGATCTACTACGCGCTCGGGGTCGTGGCGCTGTACGCGCTCGGCCTCACGCCGGTCACCTTCATGATCGCGGGGCTGATCTTCGCCTTCACCGCCGCGTCCTACGCGGAGGCGACGGTCATGTACCCGGAAGCCGGAGGATCGTCGAGCTTCGCCCGCCACGCCTTCAACGAGGTCGTGAGCTTCTTCGCGGCCTGGGGCCAGATGCTCACCTACATCATCACGGTCGCGATCTCGGCCTTCTTCGTGCCCCATTACCTGTCGGTGTTCTGGGAGCCGCTGGGCGAAGGCCCCGCCGACGTGATCTTCGGGATCGGTCTCGTCGCGCTGCTCGCGGCGCTCAACATCAAGGGGACCGAGGAGTCCTCGCGGCTCAACCTCGTGCTCGCCGTGGCCGACCTGCTGACCCAGGTCGTGCTGGTGGCGATCGGGATCGTCCTCGTGCTCGATCCCGACCTGCTGGTGCGCCAGGTCGAGCTCGGGGTCGCGCCGACCTGGGGCGACTTCGCGCTCGGGATCGCCGTTGGGATGATCGCCTACACGGGGATCGAGACGATCTCGAACATGGCCGAGGAGGCGCGCGACGCCGCGCGCACGATTCCCCGCGCGGTGAGGCTCGTCGTGCTGGCGGTGATCGGGCTCTATGCGCTGCTGCCCGTGATCGCCCTGTCGGCGATGCCGGTCGAGCAGCGGCGCAACGGGGAGTTCACGACCGACCTCGGCACGAAATTCGCCGACGACCCGGTCCTCGGAATCGTCCAGAACCTCGGGCTCGCGGCCGGGCTGACCGAGGCGCTCGAGGTCTACGTCGGGATTCTCGCGGCGGTCATCCTCCTGATCGCCACCAATGCCGCCCTTATCGGGCTCTCGCGGCTCACCTTCTCGATGGGCCAGTACCGCCAGCTTCCCGAGGTCATCCGGCAGGTCCACCCGCGGTTCAACACGCCATACGTCGCGATCCTCGTCTTCTCCGCCGTCGCCGCGCTGGCGATCGTCCCGGGGGAGACGACCTTCCTGGCCACGATGTACTCGTTCGGCGCGATGTTGTCGTTCACCATCGCCCACGTCTCGGTGATCCGGCTGCGCGCGATCCGGCCCGACGACAAGCGGCCGTGGAAGCCCGCCGGGAGCGTGCGCATCAGAGACGTCGACGTGCCGATGACCGCCGTGCTCGGCGGGCTCGGGACCTTCGGCGCCTTCGTCGTCGTCATGGCGCTCGATCCACCGACGCTTCTCGCCGGCGGCGGATGGATGGTCGCCGGCATGGCGCTGTACGTCGCCTACCGGCGCCATCAGCGCCTGCCGCTCTCGAAGACGGTGAAGGTCGAGTCGCTGACGCCGCTCGGCGTCGAGGAGGTGGAGTACGAGAGCGTGCTCCTGGCCTTCGAGGAGGAGCCGTTCTCGCCCGAGACGGTCGCGACGGCGGCGCGGCTCGCGGCGCGGCGAGCGCGGGGAATCCACATCGTGGCCCTGGTCACCGTGCCGACGAACCTGCCGCTCGACGCCGTGCTCGACGGCGCCGAGAGCGACGCGCAGAGCAAGATCGAGCAGGCCAAGCTGGTCGGCGGCCTGAGGGTGACGGGCCACACGCTGCGCGTCCGCCCCGGCCAGGGCGGGCGCGCGATCTGCGAGGAGGCGAAGGCGATCAAGGCCGCCGCGATCGTGATGCAGCTTCGCTACCGAAACGGCGAGCCGCTCTACGGCAAGACGCTGCAGTCCGTGCTCGCGGACCGGCCGGGGCGCGTGATCGTCGTGGCCGACCCGCAGTCCTCCCAGACCCACGTCCCACGGTCATCAGTGGGTGGCTAGGAGAATCGTGGCGATGTCGGAGCGCGAGCGGGTCTACCACCGGGTGACGCTGGTGTTCTCGGTCGCGATCCTGGGGTTCGGGCTCGCCGCCGTGGTCAGGACGATCGCCTCGGGCGGGGGGCCGACGTCGCTCGGCATCCTGATCGGGGTGCTGTTCATCGCGCTCGGCCTGGCGCGCGGGTTCCTCGCCGTGCGGGCGATGCGTTGAAGCGCCTGATCGGAATCCCGTGGCTGTTCGCGGTCGGCTACCTCGCGGTCGGGTTCTCGCTCTACTTCTCGCTCGGCATCGTCGCCGGGCGCGGCCTCGGCCTCACGCCGCTGATCTTCCTAGGCGCGGGGATCATGTTCGTGCTGACGACGTTCAGCTACACCGAGGGCGGGGCGATGTACGCCGAGCGCGGCGGGTCGAACACGTTCGCCCGCTACGCGTTCAACGAGCTGATCAGCTTCATCGCCGGCTGGGCGGTGCTGATCGACTACATCATCATCGTCGCGATCGCGGCGATCACGGTGCCGCATTACCTGACCCCGATCGCTCCCGAGTTCGGTGAGGCGGGCGGCGAGATCATCGTCGCCGCCGCGGTGATCGTGGGGGTCGCGATCGCGAACGTGATCGGTTCCACCGGCGCGCTGCGGCGCCGCCTCTACGTCGTCATCGCGCTCGCCGACTTCGCGCTCCAGGTCGCCGTGGTCGTCGTCGGGGCGCTCGTCGTCTTCGATCCCCGAGCTGCTCACCGACCAGCTCGACCTCTTCACGTCGCCGACGCTCTCGGACGCGATCTACGCGGCGGTGATCGCGACGGTCGCGCTCGCGGGGATCGAGGCGGCGTCGGGCCTCGCGCCGGACCTCGATTGGGACGCGCGCGGCCTCAGGCGCGTGGTCAATCTCGGGCTCATCATCGTTCCGATCCTCTACGCGGCGATCGCCGCGATCGCGCTGATGGCGGTGCCGGTGGTCCCGGGCCCCGACGGCCCGCGGACTGCGCTGGGCGACGAGTTCAGCGAGGAGCCGATCCTCGGCGTGGTGCAGAGCTTCGACCCGGCGTGGGTCGCCGACACGATGCAATGGGCGGTCGTGCTGGTCGCCCCCGCGGTCCTGATCTGGGCCGCGAGCATCTCGATGCTGGGTCTCTCGCGCCACGTCTACACACTCGCGACGAACCGCCAGATCCCGAGCTGGCTCGGAAAGCTGGGGCGGCGGACCGGCACGCCGTACATCGCGATCTGGATCGCCGCGGTGATCGCGCTCGGGCTCGTTGATCCCCACCGACGTCAACGCGCTCGCGGGGCTCTACGCATTCGGCATCACGCTCGCCGTCGCGATCGCGCACCTCTCGGTCATCCGCCTTCGCTACGCCGATCCCGACCGCCAGCGCCCCTACCGCGTGCCGTTCAACGTCGCGTTCCGGGGCGGGTCGCTGCCGCTGCCGGCGGTGCTCGGCGCGGTCGTCGCGGTCGCCGCCTGGGTGAGCGTGATCGCGATCCACGACGAGGCGCGCTGGCTCGGCGGGGGATGGATGCTCTTCGGGCTCCTCGGCTACGTGGTCTACCGCGGGCTGGTCGAGGGGACCTCGCTGACGAAGCGCATTCACGTGCCCGCCGAGGCGCTGACCAAGGAGGAGCCCGAGGTCGAGTACCCGAGCATCCTCGTCCCCGTGTTCGGGACGCCGCTCGACGACGACATCGTCGGGACGGCGGGCCGTCTCGCCGACGCCGCCGACGAGCCCGGGGAGGAGGCGCCGCGGCTGGAGATCGTCTACGTGCTCGAGCTGCCGCTCACCGTCCCGCTCGACGCGCCGCCGCCGCCGAAGAAGCTCGAGCAGGCCGAGCGGGCGCTGGCGCGGGCGCGCGACGTCGGCGGCGAGTACGACACCGTGGACGTGCACACCCATCTGATCAAGGCGCGCAGCGCCGGCGCCGGGATCGTCGAGGCGGCGCGGGAGCGCAACGTCGAGGCGATCGTGCTGGGCGCCGAGCCGCCGACGCGGATCAGGGGAGGGTCGGTGCTCGGCGGGATCGGCGCCTCGCGGCCGCCCGAGATCGGCGAGGTCACCGAGTACGTGCTGCGCAAGGCGCCCTGCCGCGTCCTGCTGACGGCTGCTCCGGACTAGCGTCGGTCTAAGATCCGCTCCATGTTCATCGTGATCGTCGGGGCGGGTCGCGTGGGGTCCTCGCTCGCGCGCAAGATGCTCGAGGACGGGCATGACGTCTCGTGCCTCGACGAGGACCCCGAGTCGCACGCCCGCCTCGACGTCGGGCTCGAGCGCTCGTGGGAGGACTCCGGCGGCCAGTTCACGGTCGGCACGGGGCTGGAGGTGGACGCCCTCAACGCCGCCGGCATCGGGCACGCCGACGTCTTCGTCGCCGCCACCGACGGCGACAACACGAACATCATCATCAGCCAGATCGCGAAGCGCCGCTTCGACGTCCCGACGGTGATCGCGAGGATCCTCGACCCGCTGCGCGCCTCGTGGTACGAGGAGCAGGGCCTGCACACGATCTGCCCGACCCGGATCGCGATCGACCTGCTCGAGACCGAGGTGCGCCAGGCGGCCGAGAAGGCCGGAGGCGGCAAGCCGCGCGGCGGCGAGAACGGCGGCGGCGCCACCACCGAGGAGGCCTGACGTGGGCGAGAGCATGTACGTGATCGTGGTCGGGGCGGGCAAGGTCGGCTGGAACCTCGGAAGGGAGCTGCTCGACAAGGGCCACGAGGTGACCCTGATCGAGGCCGACCGCGACCGTTACATGACCGTCGAGCAGGAGCTCGAGCACAACGTCCAGTACGGCGACGCTTCGGAGCTCTGGGTGCTCGAGCGGGCCGGGATCTCGCGCGCCGACATGGTGATCGCGGTCACCGGCGACGACGAGGACAACATGCTGATCTGCCAGGTCGCGAAGGAGAAGTACCTCGTCGACCGGATCATCGCGCGGGTCAACAACCCCCGCAACAAGGAGTGGTTCGACCTCCTCGAGGTCCGCCCGCACGTCTCCGCCACCGACCTGATCCTGCGGCTGATCGAGCACGAGGTCCCCGAGTACGGCCTCATCCACCTGCTCGACCTGCCCGAGGAGCGGCTCGAGATCATCGAGATGCTGCTCGGCAAGGACTCGCCGGTCGCCGGCCAGAGGGTGGGCGACCTGTCGCTGCCCGAGGGCAGCCTGCTGATCTCGGTGCTGCGCGAGGGACGCGGCTTCGTGCCCGGCCCCGACACGGTGCTCGAGCCCGGCGACGAGATCCTCGCCGTCCTCGACCCCGGCGTCGAGGAGGACCTCAAGCGCTTCTTCGGCCCCGACGGGTCCGAGTCGGCGGTGGGCAAGATTTGAGCGCCGAGCGCAGCGTCGCCTACCTGCTCGTCGGCGGCGGCTTCGCGGGGGGGCACTGCGCGGCCGAGCTTCGAAA
The DNA here is from genome assembly GCA_963838145.1 of uncultured Thermoleophilia bacterium. Taxonomy (GTDB): domain Bacteria; phylum Actinomycetota; class Thermoleophilia; order Solirubrobacterales; family 70-9; genus DASPWW01. The sequence goes on along the minus strand of CAWIPX010000003.1, from coordinate 160,552 downwards.
GGGCGGGGCCGACGGCGAGATCCTGCTCGTCGGGCGCGAGCCCGAGGTGCCCTACGAGCGCCCGCCGCTGTCGAAGGAGTACCTGCGCGGCGAGGCGAAGCGCGAGGACGCCTACGTCCACGAGCCGTCGTGGTACGAGAAGAACGACGTCGAGCTTCTGAAGGGAAAGAACGTGATGTCGCTCGACGCCGAGGCGCGCACCGCGAAGCTCCAGGGCGGCGACGAGGTGAGCTTCGAGAAGGCCCTGATCGCCACCGGCGCCAACGTCAACATCCTGCGGCCCGAGGGCGCCGAGCTCGACGGCATCCACTACCTGCGCACGTTCGGCAACTCCGACTCGATCCGCGAGGACGCCGAGGACGCCGAGCACGTCGTCCTGATCGGGGGCAGCTACATCGGCTGCGAGGTCGCCGCCTCGCTGACCGCGAAGGGCAAGAGCTGCACGATCGTGATGATGGAGGACGTGGCGCTGTCGCGGACGTTCGGCGACGAGCCGGGGCGCTGGTTTCACGAGCTGCTCGAGTCGAAGGGGATCGAGATCCTCGGCGGCGAGTCGCTCGCGGCCTTCGAGGGCGACGGCCGGGTCGGCGCGGTCGTCACGGAGAGCGGGCGCACGGTCGAGGGCGACATGGTCGTCGTCGGCGCGGGCGTCAAGCCGGACACGATGCTCGCCGAGCGCGCCGGGCTCGAGGTCGACAACGGGATCGTCTGCGACGGCCGGCTCGAGAGCTCGGTCGAGGGCGTCTACGCGGCGGGCGACGTGTGCTCGTACGAGTCCGTCGTCCACGGCCGGCGGCTGCGCGTCGAGCACTGGGACGTCGCGTTCAACCAGGGCCAGTACGCGGGCCGCGCGATGCTCGGCGAGCAGCAGCCCTACGACGTCGTCCCCTACTTCTTCAGCGACCTCGCCGACTGGTCGAGCCTCGAATACGTCGGCCCGCACGAGAAATACGACGAGCTCGTATGGCGCGGCGACCGCGACGCGGGCGAGTTCAGCGTCTTCTACATCGACGCAGGCAGGGTCGCCGGAGCGCTCTCGGTGGGCCGCTCCGAGGACATCGATCAGGCGCGGCGCCTGCTCGCCGACGGCGTCGACGTGTCGGGCTCGCTCGACGTGCTCGGGGACGCCGACAGCGACTTGGAGTCACTCGGCGCCTAGCTATTGTGGGGCGAGCCTTGCGCCCTGGTGTAATGGCAACACGCCTGCCTCTGGAGCAGGAATTCGGGGTTCGAGTCCCTGGGGCGCAGTACTGAACGAGCCGTGACGCGGACGACTCGGCTCGCGGGGGCGTGTTCGGTCAATTACCCGAGTGCTCTTTGTTACCTTCACGCGGCCATGACCAGGCTGCTTGCAGGGATCATCTGCGCCTTCGCCGCCGTTGCGCTGGCTGCATGCGGGGGCGATGACGACGCGCCGGTGATCCCGGTCGATAACGCTCCAACGGGGGCCACGGGGTCCCAGCTCGACCAGGACGAGTTCGTCGACGAGACCGACTCGCTGTGCGCCGAGGCAAACGTCGCGCTCGCCAGCATCTCGACGACCGGCGAGGCCGGCACCCAGGCGGCCGCGATCGCCGAGCAGAGCGACATCTACGACGGGCTGATCGACGACATCGACGCGCTCGGCCCGCCGCCCGAGGACGAGGCGACGCTCGATGAGTACCTCGACGCGCTCGCCGCCGTCGTCGAGGCCCTCGACAAGCAGGAGCTCGCCGCCGAGCGCGGGGAGACCGACACGGTCGACACGGTCGCAACCGAGGTCGACTCCGCCGAGTCCGACGCGCGCGCCGCGGCCGACGACCTCGGCCTCGACGACTGTGCCGAGGAGGGCGACACGACCGCGACCGACACCGGCGATACCGGGACCGACACCGGCGTCGCCCCCGCGGCGCCCGCCGCGCCCGCCGCGCCGGCCCCAGCCGCGCCGGCGCCCGCGCCCGCGCCGGCGCCCGCGCCCGCGCCGGCGCCCGCCCCCGACGACGGCGGCGACACGGGCGGCACGTCGCCCGGGTCGGGCGGCGTCAGCCCCTAGAGCCTCACGGGCCGGAGCCCTAGGCGGCCGACTGCTCCTGCCACGCGCCGTAGAGGCGCGCGTAGGCGCCGCCGCCCGCGATCAGCTCATCGTGGGTGCCGGACTCGGCGATGCGGCCGCCCGAGAGGACGACGATCCTCCCGGCGCGGCGAACGGTCGAGAGCCGGTGTGCGATCACGATCGCGGTGCGACCGGCGAGCAGGCGCTCGAGCCCGCGCTCGATCTGGCGCTCCGTGCGCACGTCCACCGCCGACGTCGCCTCGTCGAGAATCAGGATCCGGGGGTCGGCGACGAGCGCGCGCGCGAACGCGACGAGCTGGCGCTGGCCCGCGGACAGGTGGACGCCGCGCTCGCCGATCTCGGTGTCGAGGCCGTCCGGCAGGCTTTCGATGAAGTCGAGTGCTCCGACCGCGCGTGCCGCCGCGAGGATCTCCTCCTCGGCGGCGTCGGGGCGCCCGAACGCGATGTTGTCGCGGATCGAGCCCGAGAACAGATAGCCCTCCTGGGGCACGATCCCGAACTGCGACCGCAGCGCCGTGGAGCGCAGGTCGCGGAGATCGTGGCCGTCGACGAGGACGCGCCCGCGCTGCGGGTCGTAGAAGCGCGCCACAAGCTTCGCGAGCGTCGACTTGCCGGCCCCCGTCTCGCCGACAAGGGCGACGGTCTGACCGGCCGGGACGTGCAGGCTCACGTCCTCCATCGCCCAGCGCGGCTCACCGCCGCCGTTGCCGGCGTCGGCGGCCTCGGCCTGAGTTGCCGCCAACTCCTCGGCGGTCGCGTCGCCGCCGCGCGCGTAGGAGAACGACACATCGTCGAGCTCGATCTCGCCCCGCAGCCTCCCGGGGTCGATCGCGCCCGGCCGGTCGGCCATGTCGGGCTCGGTGTCGAGCAGGTCGAAGATCTTGTCGAGCGCCGCCATCCCCTGCTGGTAGGTGGTGTAGAGCTGCGAGATCTGCTGGATCGGGTCGAAGAAGAGCTGCAGGTAGCCGATGAACGCGACGAGGACGCCGATCTCGATCTGGCCGTTGATCGCCTGGTAGCCGCCGTAGACGATGATCGCCGCGGTCCCGACCGCGGAGAGCAGCTCGACGGCCGGAAAATACGCCGCGTTGAGGTAGACCGTGCGCATGTTGGCCTCGCGGTTGGCCTCGTTGAGCTCGGTCATCCGCTCGACGTGCTGCGACTCGCGCCCGAACGCGCGCACGACCCGCACCCCCGAGAGCGTCTCCTGGAGGTAGGCCGTGATGTCGGCGATCTTCTCGCGCGTCAGCCGGTACGCCCCCGTCGAGGCGATGCGGAAGATCACGCTTCCGACCGCGAGCAGCGGGAAGGTCAGGAACGTGACCAGCGCCAGCGGCACGTCGAGCGCGAGCAGGATCACGACGACTCCGGCGAGCGTGAGGGTGCTCGAGAACAGGGTCACGACGCCGTCGGTCACGAGGCTGTCGAGCGCCTGAACGTCATTTGTGAGGCGCGAGATCAAAACGCCCGGCCTGCGGCGCGTGAAGAACCCGATCGACATCCTCTGGAGGTGGACGTAGATGCGCTGGCGCAGGTCCTGGAGTGCGCGCTGGCCGACCCAGCCGACGAGGTAGCTCTGCGCGTAGCTCGCCGCCCAGTAGAGCGCGACCGAGGCGATGAAGATCGCGACGATCACCGTGAGCGCGCCCTCGTCCTGGGCTCGTATGCCGTCGTCGATCGCGCGCCCCGCGAGGTACGGAGGGGCGAGGGCCGCCGCCGTGGCGATCAGCAGCGCGACCACCATCCCGGCGACCTGCAGCCGGTAGGGGCGCAGCAGCCCGAGCATCCAGCGCACCTTGCGCGCGCGCTCGTCCTCGCCGCGAAGCAGGCGCCAGAGGTCGCGGAACAACAGCAGCGTCCCGGCCAGGCGGCCGGGCTGGTTCGCCTGGTCCTCGGTCTCGACGGCGACCTCGGAGCCCTGCGTCTCGGGATCGCGCTCGGTCACGGCGTCGGTGCGCTTTTCTTGGGGCGTGCGGCTCACAGCCGTGCCAGCTCCTCGCGCTCCTCGGCGTCCTTTTGGAGGAAGAGGACGTCCTCGCAGCCGAACTCGGCGATCTCGGCGTAGAGCGGGCAGCGCTCGAGCAGCTCCTCGTGGCTCCCGCGGTCGACGACTCGCCCGCCGTCCATGACGACGATCTCGTCGGCGAGCGAGATCGTCGAGAGGCGGTGAGCGACGACGAACGTCGTGCGCCCCTCCATCACCTCGCGCAGGCCGCGCTTGATCGCGGCCTCGGTGCGCGCGTCGACCGAGGAGGTCGCGTCGTCGAGGATCAGGATCCGCGGGTCGGCGATCAGCGCTCGCGCGATCGCGACGCGCTGGCGCTGACCGCCCGAGAGCGTCAGGCCGCGCTCCCCGACGACGGTGTCGTAGCCGTCCGGAAGCCTCGCGATGAAGCCGTGCGCCTGGGCGCGCCGAGCCGCCGTCTCGATCTCGTCACGCGCCGCGCCCGGCCGCGCGTAGGCGATGTTGTCGGCGACCGAGGCCGAGAACAGGAAGCTGTCGTCGGCGACGAAGGCGATCTGGCGCCGCAGCGACGCGACGTCCACCGAGCGCACGTCGACGCCGTCGACGGCGAGCTCGCCCTCGCTGGGGTCGTAGAGGCGCGCGATCAGCGCGACGAGGCTCGTCTTGCCCGAGCCAGTCGGGCCGACGAGCGCGACGGTGCGGCCCGCCGGAACATCGAGGCTGACCCGGTCGAGCGACGGGCCGGCACCGTCGTAGCGCAGCGTCACGTCGCGAAACTCGACCGCACCCGGGCCGTCCGGGAGCGGCGGCGCGCCGGGCGGGCTCGTCACGAGCGGCTCGCGGTCGAGGATCTCGAACAGCCGGTTGCCCGACGCGACCGCGCGCTGGGCCATTCCGAGCGACATCCCCAGCATCCGCATCGGGCCCATCAACATCAACAGGTACGTGTAGAAGGCGGTGAACTCGCCCAGGGTGAGGCCGCCCGAGATCACCTGGCGGCCGCCGATCAGGAGCACGACGGCGAGCCCGATGCTCGGGATGAAGCCGAGCATCGGCGAGTAGAAGGCACGCAGCCGCGTCGCGAAGACGTTCTGGTCGAAGACCCGCGAGACCGAGTGGCGAAAGCGCATGAGCATGTGCTCCTCGCGCGCGAAGGCCTTGACGATCCTGATCCCGGAGATGCTCTCCTCGGCCTCCGCGGTCAGCTCCGCGATGCGCTGCTGGACCTCCTGGACGGCGGGCCGCGAGAGGCGGTTGAACCTCGCGGCGGCGATGACGACGAAGGGCACGGGAAGCAGCGCGAGCGCCGCCAGCCACGGCTTGATCGCGAACATCACGACGCTCGCGAGCAGGATCGTGAGCGCGTTCTGGGTCAGGAAGATGAGGCCGTAGCCGAGGAAGAAGCGGATCGACTGCAGGTCGACGGTCGCGCGCGACATCAGCTGGCCGGTTTGCTGGCCGTCGAAGAAGCCCAGCTCGAGCGCCTGGAGATGGGAGTAGACCTTCTCGCGCAGGTCGAACTCGACCGCGAGCGAGACCCTGCCCGCGACGAGGCGGCGCGCGAGGGTGAGCCCGAGGCGCAGCAGGCCGGCGCCGACGATCGCGAGCCCGAGCGGCAGCAGGGCGGAGCGGTCGCGCGTTCGTGATCGCGTCGACCGCCTCGCCGACCAGCCACGGGATCGCGACCGTCATCCCCATCGCGAGCCATGCCAGGACGAGCGAGAAGATCAGCGTGCGCCGGTATGGGCGCAGGAAACCGAGCAGGCGGCGAAGAGTCCGCATCGCCCCAACTATACAAAGTGAAGTATGACCCACCCGCGGCGCGGACGAACGTCGAGTGCACCTAAAGGAAACGTCCGAGGCGCCCGATGGCTACCCCGGAAGGCGATGCGCCGAATCAGAGCCAAGCTCGGGAGCCTGCGAGGCGGGCTCTCTGTACTGCTTCGATCCGAAGCCGGCATTGCCCTGCCCACCGCGTTGACCACCACGGCCCTCGCGCTCGGCCTCGGCAGCGTCGCGGCCGTGAGCTCGATCTCGGCGCAGGAGGGCGGGACACGCGACTTCGACGCGAAGCTCGCATTGGCCGCCGCCGACGCGGGTGCCGAGCGCGCGCTCTACCGCTACAACAAGGTCGCGACGACGCCGACGGCTCCCTGCCTGACGGCGACACCCGGGCAGACCACGACGGTCGCCGCGGACGGCTGGTGTCCCGAGGTCACCGGGAGCGTGGACGCCGCGCAGTACAGCTACCGGGTCCAACCCCTTTTCGTCGACGGCGAGCGCGGAGGAGATCGAGGTCATATCGACCGGGACCTCGGACACCGTGAGCCGAAAGATCAACCTCACCGCGAACACCACCGTGACCAATCCCTTCAGCGAGTTCCAGGTCATCGGGGACGATTCCGTCGACATGGACTCGAACTCGAGTGTCGACGCGAACGTCGCCACCAACGGGACCATGACCCTGAACAGCAACTCGCAGATCTGCGGAGCGATTCAGGTGCCGCCGGGTGGGGCCGTGGACTTCAACAGCAACGCCGACCAGTGCGACGGATACGGGATCCTGAACGGCACGGTCGATCTGCCGCTCGTCAATCAGGGCAACGTAGCGACCGTCAACTCGAACGGTCGTTTCTTCAGCCAGGACATCCGCAGCTCGAGCGGCGTGTCCTGGAACTCGTCCACGCGCACGCTCTCGATGAGCAGCAACTCCAGCCTCACGCTGGGCGGCGTCAACTACAGCTTCTGCAGGCTGCAGATGTCGAGCAACACGACGATCTACATCGCGGCCGGCGCGAACATCCGCGTCTACTTCGACTCGCCCGAGAACTGCAATCAGTCCAGCGGAACGGTGCAGATGGATCTCAACAGCAACTCCCAGATCACCACGACCAACGGCTCGCCGGCGGCGGCGGCGTTCCTGTTCGTCGGCTCGCAGACGCGCGCCACGGCGGCGCAGCTGAACAGCAACACGACCCTGTGCAACTTCGAGGTGATCCTCTACGGCCCGCTGACCGACTTCGACCTCGACAGCAACACGAACGTCTGCGGAGGCGTAGCGGGCAAGACCGTCCACATGGACTCGAACGCGCACGTCGGCACGCACCCCGGGACGGCGGACTTCTCGCTTCCGATGCCGACTCACTTTCTCGCGACGCGCTACGTCGAATGCACGTCGTCGGCAACCGGCGCACCCGACGGGGGCTGCTAGCGCGGCGTTCATACTCCCGGGGGTGATCGTCCTCGGGCCATGGGTCCGATCGCGATGAAGGCGCGGATCGCCGCCGCCCTGATGGCGGCGGTCATCGGCGCCGCGGGCGTCACGGCCGGGGCCGGCGCTTCCATCGGAGACGATCCGGCACAGCTCAGCGCCAAGCGCTGGCGCACGCTGAAGCCGAGCCCGCTGGAGCGCACCGAGGTGGCGGCGGCGCGCGTCGGCCGATTCATCTACGTCGTCGGCGGATTCATGCAGCCGGGCGGCGGCACGACGAACAAGGTCGCGCGCTACGACATCCGCCGCGACCGCTGGCGCGTCGTGGCGGCGATGCCGATAGCGGTCAACCACCCGACGGCGGCGTCCTTCGGAGGCAGGGTCTACGTCCATGGCGGATACACCAGCGCCTCCGGGCTCACCGACGCGACCTCGCGGCTTTTCGAGTACGACCCGAAGGCGGACCGCTGGCGTGAGCTCGCGCCGTCGATGGTGCCGCGCGCAGCGCACGCCCTCGTCGCGATCGACGGCAGGCTCTACGCGGCGGGGGGTGCGAACTCGGCCTCGGACCAGCTCTCATCTCTGGAGATCTACGACGTCGCGGCCGGGACCTGGGCCCAGGGCGCCGCGATGACCACGGGCAGAAACCACGTCGCCGGCGCCACCGTCGACGGAGGCTTCTACGTAATGGGAGGGCGGCCGCCGTTCAACCTCGCCGTCGTGGAGCGCTACGACCCGGCGGCGAACGCCTGGACCACGGTCGCGCCGCTCAACACTCCGCGCAGCGGCTTTGCCGCGGCCGTCGTCGGCGGCAGGATCGTCGCCTTCGGCGGTGAGGGCGAGGCGATCATCTCGACGGTCGAGATCTACGACCCCGCCACGAACGCGTGGGCGAGGCTGCCCGACATGCGAACGCCGCGCCACGGGCTCGGCGGCGCCGCGAAGGGCGGGCGCGTCTACGCCCTCGAGGGCGGGCCCCGGCCGGGCTTCGCGTTCTCGCGCGTCGTCGAGTTCATCGACGTGCGGCGTTAGCTACTCGACCACGACGGTGCCCTGCATCGAATCGGGATGCAGCGTGCAGAGGTAGTCGTAGACGCCGGCCTCGGCGAACTCGTGCTCGAACGTGTCGCCGGGCTCCATCCCGTCGGAGAAGAACCCCTTGCCCTTGACGTTGTGGGTCGTCTCGCCGGTGTTCTCCCACGTCACGCTGTCGCCGGCGGCGATCGTGGTGGTGTTGGGCTCGAACCCGAAGTCGAACGCCTCTATCGCGACCGGCGCCCCGGCCGCCGCTTCGTCCGCAGTGCTCGTGGTCTCGGTGGTCTCCGCGGCGCCGCTGCCGTAGGCGCCCGCCGAGCCCCCGTCGTCATCGTCGCCGCCGCAGGCCAGGCCCGGGGCGCTGATCGCCAGCGCTCCGAGCCCGGCCAGCAGTCCGCGCACGATCGTCAGCTGCGCGGTTGCGGCGGCATCGAGCTACTCGACCTCGAAGGTCACGGTCGCCGACTTGCCGGTCTCCGTGTGGTCGTTGTTCACCAGGTCCACCTCGAGCGTGTGCTCACCCTTGGGGAGATTCTCGTACGTGATCGTCTCCTCGGTGGCCGGAGAGTACTGGCCGTCGGTGCCGAGCTGAACCGCCAGCTCGCCGTTGGCCCCGGAGTACTTCGGCGTGTCGAACTTGCCGCCGTCCATCGAGAAGTGGAGGTGGCCCTCACCCTCGGTGCTCTCCATGCCGACCTCGTCGGCGTTGATCGTGAAGCCCTCGAGCGCGACCTCGGCGGTCACGGGATCGCCGACGGCCGCGCCGTCGGTCGGCTCCACGAAGCTCACCGAGGCCTCGTCGGCGCTGTATGCCGACTCCTCGGTCGTCGTCGCGGCGCTGGTTTCGTCATCGTCGTCGTCGCCGCACGCCGCCACGCCGAACGCGGCCACGCCCGAGACGGCGAGGACGAGCACCATCTTCCTGAACTTCATCCGTGCTCCTTTTTCAGTCATTTCGGGCCCGGGTGGACCCGCGTTCAAGAGCCAGTTACGGCGCCCCCGCCCGTTCGGATCAATCGGACGCCGCTAGCCTGCCCCGCGCGATGCCACGGCCGCGCGACGGGATCGACCCGATCAGCAAGCACTTCGGATTTCAGTGGGAGGCCCCCAATCGCATCCGGCTGACGATTCGCCCCGACATGATCAATGCGGGCGGATTGCTCTCCGGCGTCGTGGCCTACGCCGTCGTCGACTACTGCATGGGCTCGACCCTGTGGGTGGAGCGCAACGAGGGCGAGCGAATCGCGACGATCGGGATCTCGATCAACTACGTCCAGACGGCCACCGAGGGCGACATCGTCTGCACCAGCGAGCTCGACCGCCGCAACGACCGCGTCGGCGTGCTGCGCAGCGAGGTCCGCCACGAGGACGGCCGCCTGCTCGCGACCGCGGTCGGCAGCTTCTCGATCTTCCCCGAGCGCAGGGTCGCCGGGCGCGAGGGGCCCGGCGGCTAGACCCGTCGGAGGACGTCCTCGCGGACCCGGTTCGGCGCTCGCAGTGTCCGCGCCAGCAGGCGCGGGTCGAGCAGGCGCAGCACGGATCGCCGGCGCGTGGCGACCTCCTCGATCGCGGACGCGACGACGGGATCGCTCACGGCGGCCCGCATCGCGAGGCGCTCGTTGAGCCGCATCGGCCGGCCGGTGGAGTAGTCGGCGATCTGCGTGTGGTGGGGCCCGAGCCGGCTCCGGAAGACGCTTCGATAGCGCCTCAGCGCGCCGTTGAGGTCGCCCCCTTCGAGAAGGGCCGAGCGGGTCTCCTCGACCAGCCACTCCGCGCTCTGGAACGCCCAGCCGCATCCGACGCCGAACAGCGGGTCGGTCGCGAGCGCGGCGTCGCCGACGAACGCGATGCCGGAGCGCGCGGCCGGCCGCATCTTGTTCGGCATCTCGAACTTGCCGATCAGCTTCGACACCCGCTCGGCCTCCTCGAGCCCCGGGCCGTCCGGCAGCCGATCCACGGCCTGCCCATATGCCGCCTCGGGGTCGGCGCGAAACTCCGCCATCCGCCTGCGGTGGGGGACCGTCGCGATCACCGTGACGTCGTCCTCGTTCGGGAACACGGCGGCGGCGTCGGGATCGAGCAGCCAGAGTCGCGCCAGGTTCCGCGGCGTGCGCACGCCGCGCCAGTAGGCGAAGTAGACGAAGCGGTTGTGCGGTCGCACCCGCGCGGGCACGCGCGCGAGCCGCGCGATCGTCGAGTCGCGGCCGTCGGCCGCCACCGTGAGCGTCGCCCCGAGCGAGTGGCGCCTGCGGTCCGTGGCCTCCACCTCGACGCCGTCGACGCGCTCCCGGTCGCCGGTCAGCCCCACGACCGTCTTGCCGCCGAAGAACTCGACGCCGGGAGTCTCGAGCGCGAGCTCGCGGACGATCGGGTCGAGGCGCCGGCGGGTGATCCCGTATCCGGCGGGCGCGTCGGGTGGAAACCGCAGCCAGCCTCCGAAAGGCGCCCAGGTCGCCGCCCTGCTTCGCACCGCGCCCGCCCGCTCCAGCAGCGGCGCCAGCCCGAGCCGCTCGATCGCCGGCACGGCGCTGGACTGGATCTGATGTGTGCAGGCGACCTTGTAGGCGGCCGGATCCGGCCGCCGCTCGACCAGCGCGACCCGTGCTCCTGCGAGAGCGAACAGGCGCGCGGCCGCGCATCCGGCGATGCTCGCGCCGGCTACGACGACGTCGTATCGAGTCCGAGCCGCGATTTCAGTGCCCGCTCTCGCATCAGCAGGAACAGCGGAAGGCCGAAGCACAGCCCGACGAGCAGCGTCGCGGGAATACACAGCCACCAGCGCTCTACCCGCGCCCGCGGCCCCTCGTAGGCGGCCCAGACCAAGAACGCGAGCGCGGCGAGGCAGAGGTCGAGCGTCAGCTGCGTCGAGGGCGTGTTGTCGGTCCACATCGAGAAGTAGCCCGAGACGTCGAGCCCCTCGTCGGCGACGTAGATGCCTAGAAGGACGTTGGGAACGACGAACCCGACGGCGCAGAGGACCAGAAGGATGCGTTCGATCACGCGCGCAGCCTATGCGCCGGCGAACGGGCTCGGCCCCGCGAGGCCGTCGAGGCGGCGCAGCGGCGGGCCGGCGTTGGCTTCCTCGTAGTCGAGATGTTCGAGCAGGTGGCCATGGAGGGCCTGCAGTCCGGCGATGACACGCCGCCGCGCGTCGCCTCCATCGGTCTCGGTCAGCGCACGCGCCGCCGCCTCGACGACGTCGAGCAGGTCGGAGACGCGGGCGTGGTCGGCCTCGAGGCGGTCCACGATCGGGCCGACCGAAGCATCGGCCGCGCGCAGCGCGGGGAACAGGAGGCGGTCCTCTGCTCCGTGGTGGGCATGGACGAAGCGGCAGTAGGTGAGGCAATTGACCTTGAGCCGCCACAGCGGGCCGCTGGTCTTCAGCTCGTCCAGGGCTTCGCCGACGGCCTCGCCGGAAAGCCCTTCGCCGACCTCGGCCGCGAGCTTTTCGACGAGGTCCAGGTCGCGGCGGATCATCGAATGGACCCAGAGAAGCTCCTGAAACATCGCCTTGCCCTGATCGGTCTCGGCCCTGTCGCCAGCGGACATAGGCCCACCATCTCAATTCACGCGAATGCCGCGTAGCCTGGATGGCGACGATGTCCGCCCCGAGCTCAGGCGAGTTGGTCCCGGTCGGAGAGCACGACCACGTCCTGGGCGCCGCCGAGCCCGAGTTGACGCTGGTCGAGTACGGGGACTTCGGCTGCCCGTTCTGCTTCGCGGCGAGCCGTCCGATCGGGTCGCTCCTCGAGCGCTTTCCCACCCTGAGGCTGGTCTGGCGCCACTTCCCGGACTCCGAGCTTCACCCCGGGGCCGACATGGCCGCCGAGCTGTCGGAGCTCGCGGCCGCCCACGGGAAGTTCTGGGAGGCCCATGCGATGCTGCTCGCGGGCCGCGAGGGTTTCTCCGCCGAGGACCTGCTCGCCGTGGCGCGCCGGCTCGGCCTCGACCCCGGCGACGCGGAGGAGGCGATGGGCGAGCGGCGCTATCGAGAGCACGTGCGCGGGGACGTTGTCGGCGCCGAGCAGGCGGGCGTCCACGCGACGCCGACCTTCTTCGTGGACGGCGAGCCCCTCGTGGGAAGCTGGAGCCGGCTCGCCCAGGTCGTCCCCGCGGCTCTCGCGGAGAAGCCCGGCGCCTGAGAGGAGTGGGCGCTATCGTCGGTGTATGGACGACGCAGGGTTGCGCAACCAGATCGAGGAGATGGTCGCCGAGGAGCAGCGGCTGCTCGAGTCCGGCGAGGGCCAGGGGCCCGACGCCGCGCGCCACACCCGTCTGGCCGAGCTGAAGACCGAGCTCGATCGCTGCTGGGACCTCCTCCGCCAGCGCGAAGCGCGCGAGGAGTTCGGGCTCGATCCGAACGACGCCTCCGTTCGCGACACGGACACGGTCGAGGGCTACGAGCAGTAGGCGCAGGGGCCGTCCGGCGAACTCATGCCGGAGGCAGGACTCGAACCTGCGACACGCGGATTATGATCGCGCGCCGCAGTTCGGTCTGATTCGGCCTGAATCCGCCAAACGGCTCTAAACCGAGAGGTCGAGCGCCGCACCCTCCGGTCCTTTCCGGCTGACTCCGTCTCGGTCCGTTGCCACTCTGTTACCACCCCTGGGCGACCATGGACACCCGTCGGTCTGGTCAACAGGGGCGGCATCCGTGACTCTTCTGACGCTGGTCAGGTGGTCGGCACCGATGACGCCCTTACGCGCCGGTAGGAACGTGACGCGAGCGTGTTAGAGAGATGCCATGCCCAACGCCCGCGCGGGCATCCCGCAGTCGCGGACCCACGGCATCCTCGTGCTCGCGCTGCTCGCCGCGCTGCTCGTCCTGCCCCTGGCCCTCGCGCCGCGCGCCGAGGCGTTCATCTACTACGTGAATTACGGCTACCCCCACCCCGGCTACCACACCGCAATCGCCCGCGCCCACCTCGACGGGACGGGAGTTACCGAACGGTTCATCGACGTGGCCCCCGGATTTTTAGCTGTCGGTGGCGTCGCGGTCGACGCAGAGCACATCTACTGGGCGACGGCTTTGTGCGGCTCTACCTGCAACCCCACCCCCGCGATCGCTCGCGCCAAACTCGACGGCTCGGGCGTCGACGAGAGCTTCATCACCGTCGCGGGCACCCCGTTCGCGATCGCGGTCGACGCTCACCACCTCTATTGGGTCGATGAGGACGGGATCGCCCGCGCCAACCTCGACGGCACGGGCGTCGATCCGAACTTCATCACGCCCCCTACTGCGCCCCCGGCGGAGATCGCGGTCGACGCCGAGCACATCTACTGGACGCAGTTCGTTGTTCCGGGACCGCCCCCGCCCCCGTCCCCCACCACCGCGATCGGGCGCGCCAACCTCGACGGCACGGGCGTCGACGAGAGCTTCATCACCATCGCGGCCCCCTACTCCGGGGGATTGGCCGTCGACGCCGAGCACATCTACTGGAATCAGAGCACCTACCCCGGCTCCGTCTCTAACGACGCCACGATCGGGCGGGCCAACGCTCGACGGCTCGGGCATCGAGCAGGGCTTCATCCTTGCGCCTGGCACAGCCCTGGCCGTCGATGCCGCTCACATCTACTGGAGCGGCACTTTGGCGGGCCCGCACCCCGTGGCGTGGATCGGCCGCGCCAACCTCGACGGCACGGGCGTCGATCCGAGCATCGTCAAAGGGCCTGGTGGGCAGGTCGGTGCCATCGCCGTGAACTTCAGCGTGGGCAAGCTGAAGAAGACAAACAACAAGGGGATCGCAAAGCTGACGGTGGAGGTGCCCGCCCCCGGCGGGATCGCACTGGCGCAGACGAAGAAGCTAAAGGGCGTGGAGATGCGCGCTGAGGCCGCCGGGGACGTTCAGCTCCCGATCAAGCCCCGGGGCAAGGCGAAGAAGAAGCTCGCCGAGAAGGGCAAGGTCAAGGTCGGTGTCGAGGTCACCTACACCCCCGACGGCGGCGAGCCGGAGGAGCAAATAGCGACGCTGAGGCTGAAGCGATGACCAGGCCGGCGCGACGGGGAGCGCGGCCGTCGCCGATGACCCTCTGCGGCATGCTCGCCCTGCTCGCCGCGCTGCTCGTCTTGGCCCTGGCCTTCGCACCGCGCGCCGAGGCGTTCGTCTACTGGACGAACCTGGCCCACAACACGATCGGGCGCGCCAACCTTGATGGCACAGGCGTCGATCAGAGCTTCATCAAGACCCCCGTGGGCGCCGGGTTGGCGGTCGACGGCGCGCACGTGTACTGGAGCTTCTGGGGGACCACAAACCAGGAGCCTTACAACGGCAGGATCGGGCGCGCCAACCTCGACGGTACGGGTGTCGACAAGAGCTTCATCCCGAACGCGGGCCGTCCGATGAGCGTGGCGGTCGACGCCGCGCACGTCTACTGGCCCAACGCGGGCCGTACGAATCAGAACCCGTACGGCGACACCATCATGCGCGCCAGCCTCGACGGCTTGGGCCTCGAGAGCTTCTTCATCGGCCCGAGCCACCTCACCGGGTGGTTGGCTGTCGCAGCAGAGCACGTCTACTGGGTCGACACCTATGGCGGCGCCGCGATTGACCGCGCCAACCTCGACGGCACGGGGGTCGAGCAGGGGTTCATCTCGGCGCCGAGCTTCTACCCGTCGGGCTTGGCCGTCGACGCAGAGCACATCTACTGGGCCTCCGCCTGGAACCGCACGATCGGGCGCGCCGACCTCGACGGCACGGACGTCGAGCACGACTTCATCACGGAGGCGGGCTTACCCGGCACGGTAGCGGTCGACGCCGGGCACATCTACTGGACCAACGGTGGGGTCAGGATCGCGCGCGCCAACCTCGACGGCTCAAACGTCGACCCGGACTTCATCAACACCGGGTTGGACGCGACGTCGATCGCCGTGGACTTCAGCCTCGGCGCGAACAAGAACAAGAGGAGGGGAACGGCAGAGCTGACGCTGGAGGTGCCCGCCCCGGGCACGCTCGCACTGACGCAGACCAAGAAGGTCAAGGGCGCGGGGCTGCGCGCCGAGGCCGCCGGGGAGGTCACGCTACCGATCAAGCCCAGGGGCAAGGCGAAGAAGAAGCTCGCCGAGCACGGCAAGGTCAAGGTCGGGGTCGAGGTGACCTACACCCCCGACGGCGGCGAGCCGGAGGCGCAAGTAGCGACGCTGAGGCTGAAGCGATGACCAGGCCGACGCGCTAGACCGCCCTGGGGCCACTAAATGGCTTTCCCATGCGGCTCGTCGGGAGCCGGAGGCAGGACTCGAACCTGCGACACGCGGATTATGATCGCGCGCCGCGGTTCAGCCTGAATCGGCCTGAATCCGTCAAACGGCTCTAAACCGGGAGGTCGACCGCCGCCGCTTCCGCTCTATTCCGGCTGGCTCCGTCTCGGTCCGTTGCCACTCTGTTACCACCCCCGGGCGACCATGACGCCCTTACCCGCCGGTAGGAACGTGACGCGAGCGTGTTAGAGGAGATGTCATGACCTACGCCCGCGCCGGGCATCCCGCAGTCGCGGACCCACGGCATCCTCGTGCTCGCGCTGACTCGCCGCGCTGCTCGTCCCCTCGCTCGCGCAGGCAAGGCCCGCGAAGATCACCGGCAAGCTCTCCGCGCCCAGGTACACCGTGATCGCGATGGCGGCGAGCGGCGAGGTGAAGACCGGCCGCGCACGGCACGGCAAGTTCAAGCTCCGACCGCCGTCGAAGAGGGTGACCCTGCATCTGCGAGCCCCTGACGCCACCTACGCCGGCCCGATCGTGGTCGCCACGCAGAGCGAGGAGGCGATCGTCGGCGTCCGGGCGGGCGCGAAGCTCGGCAAGATCAGGGTCGATCGGGATAGCGGCTACGCCACGCTCGCCAGGCGACTGCCCGGCAAGTACGTCGACGTCGAGCGCACCGCCAGCGCCGAGAACGGTATCCCGATCGGCGCCCGCAACCTCGGACGGGTGCTCGTGAGCGAGCCGAGCGGCCCGAGCTCGGACTGCGACCTCGACGGCGTCCCCGCCCCGGTCGACGTTGATGACGACGGCGACGTCATCCTCGACCCCTTCGACGTCGACCCCGGCGCCGGCGCCGCGTGCGCCGCTGACCCCGCGCCCGATGTCGTGGTCACTGGGCGGTCCGTGCTGAACCTCGACCTGCCCGAGATCGTGAACGCCAACGCGCCCGGCCTGACCGACCAGCAGATCGAGGAGGCCCTGCCGAGCTTCGGAAGGCTGATCCTGGGAACCCTGGGGATCGACGCCTCCGAGCCAGGCAAGCCGAGCGTGGAGCTGGACTGCGGTGACCCGGACACGGGCCTGATCTACTGCCGAAAGCACGACAGCACCGGAAAGCTCGCCGACATCTACCCGGTCCCGATGCCGGGCGACCCGGGCGACCGGTACCCCGGATGCTGCGATCCCGACGGGGACGGCTTCGGCTCGCTCGCCTGGGCAGTGGTGCCACAACTCGGGGCGCTGGATGCGCACGCGGTCCCGCTGCTCCACGGAGCGACCAGCGACCAGGTGCGCGCGGGCGACCTCCTGATCGCGAGCGCGAACGACGGCGCGCAGGGGGCGTTCGCCGGCGCCGTGTCGTATGTGTTCCAGACGGTCCCCGCGCTCGCCTCCTACACCGACGAGACTCGGAAACTCGACGACGATGTCCTACCCCGTCGCGCCGGGTTCACCCGGGACCAGGGAGAACCCGTTCATCGTCTCTGACGGCCCCGACGCCGATCCGATACCGCCGGGCGCGTCCCAGCCGTTTCCGGAGATCGAGGTGACGATGACCTTCTGGAGACCGCAGCGCAAGGCCCTGCCGGAGGAGCCGGGCGAGTGGATAGACGTCGGCCACACCGTGTACGTCGCAAGCGGCCGCGGCATTAACCAGGACGCCTCCTCGTTCCCGGGTGGCCGCTGTCGTCCGAGCGCCTACTCCGAGACGGACCCAAACCTCGCCCCCACCCAAGCACCTGACTTCCCACTCTGGTTCGACTCGGTCCCCGGGTTGGAGGATTCGAGCGACGATCAGCCCGCGAGTCCAGCCAATACCTTCACCTTTACGCTGAACCTCAGCCACTGTTTTGGATTGTCTTTCCTCCAACAAGACGAGCCGATGGGGCTCTTCCTTCGAGCACAGCCCGCCAACCCGCTGATTGGACCGCCCGATAATGCGCGGGCGACGGTGGCCTGGTTCCGCTCGGGCTGAAGCACCGACCAGCGCCGTCGCCGAGGCCGATCCCCAGCCAGTGAGACCCTCTAGGTGCCGGAGGCAGGACTCGAACCTGCGACACGCGGATTATGATTCGGCTCTAGGAGTTGCGGCTGGTTGCGGCTGGTCCCCGCTATCCGCACGCGGCGTGCGGATTCGTGCCTGAAGCGCAGCCGGCGATTTGCGGCTGATGATGGATGGTGCGTTGCCCATCCGTTGCCCACGGGTCGCGGCTTGACCGGGGCGCGATACTGCGCGGGCGATGTCGCAGGAGAACGTGGAGATCGCGCGCGGTGTGTTCGAGAACTTCCAGGCTGGGATGGAGCGAGGTGACCCCGGCGCCTGGGTCGATTCGGCGGCCGTCGCTGACGATTTCGAGTGGATAATCGCCCCTCCGGGCCTCGACGGAAGGTCGGTCTGGCACGGCCGCGAGGGTTTTGTCGAGTTCTTGCGCACCTGGACCGAGCAGTTCGAGGGCTGGTCGATTCGGGTTGAGCGATGGATCGACGCGGGAGATGACCGAGTCGTCGCGCTCACGCACCAGTCCGCCGCTGGGAGAGGGAGCGGCGTGCCGGTCGAGATGAAACTCGGCCTGGTCTATGAGCTTGAAAATGGACGCGTGGTTCAGGTGAGGAACTACTTCAGCCACGCCGATGCCCTCGAAGCCGCCGGGCTGTCGGAGTAGGCCGAGGGGACTATGAGTCGCTACCCGTCCTGGATCCGTCGTGCGATGCCGGAGGCAGGACTCGAACCTGCGACACGCGGATTATGATTGTGCGCCGCGGGCTTCGGCTCTCTGCGGTTGATCGACGAAATCCCTGCTAATCAGGGTCTTCTACCGATTCGTGGGGTGGAGTGATTCGCGGCTATTTCTGGACGTTGTGTTGACCCGGTGTTGACCCGGCCGTCGGCGCTGTTGCTGATCGCGCGAACAGTAGCGCCGACTCAGCTTCGGCGAGGCCCCCGGATCGGGACCTCGCCCGCTCGGTCGGTTAGGCCAGCGCGCGCCTGATGTACTCGATCGCCTGAGCGATTGCGGCGCCGGCGGCGTTCGTGCCACGCAGCGCGTTGAGCATCACGAAGTCGTGGATGATGCCCTCGTAGCGCGTCGCGGTGACGTCGACGCCGGCCTCGCGCAACTTGGTGGCGTATGCCTCGCCTTCGTCACGGAGTACGTCCGCCTCGCCGGTGATCACCAGCGCCCTCGGGAGCCCGGCGAGATCGTTCGTCGTCGCACGGAGTGGTGAGGCCGTGATCTCTGCGCGCTCGGCCTCGTCCGTCGTGTACTGATCCCAGAACCACTGCATCGCGTCGCGGCGAAGGAAATAGCCCTCGGCGAACTCGTGGTAGGAGCCGGTGTCGAAGCTTGCGTCCGTCACCGGGTAGAACAGCACCTGGGCCCTGGGGTCCGGCCCGGAGCGCTGCTTGGCCATCAGCGTCAACGCGGCAGTCATGTTGCCGCCGACCGAGTCGCCCGCGACGGCGATCCGCGTGCCGTCGAGGTCCTGCTCTGAGCCGTGCTCTGCGACCCACTCGAGCACCGAGTAGATCTCCTCGATCGCGGTCGGGTAACGCGCCTCCGGCGAGAGGCTGTACTCGGGGAAGACGACCGCGGCGCCAGTCCCCACGGCGAGCTCACGCACCAGGCGGTCGTGGGTGTGGCTGTTCCCGAACACCCAGCCGGCGCCGTGCGTATAGAGAATCACCGGCAGCAGCCGGCCTTGGGCACCGTTGGGACGCAGGACCCGGACCGACACCGCACCCGACGGGCCACCGGGGATGGTGGTGTCGGTGATCTCGACATCGGGCTTTTCGACCTCCCCGGATTGCACCTCGTCGACGGTCTTTCGGCCCTCGGCGGGCCCGAGGTCGAACAGGTACGGGGGATCGGCGGTCGCGGCTGCGAACTCCTGAGCTGCGGGTTCGAGCACGACTGTGGTGGTTGAGGACGTCACTTGGTACTCCCTTCACTCGTTGAGAAAAGCCCGGATGTCGTCTCCGAACTGTTCTGGGTATTGGTTGAGGAAGCCGTGCCCGGCGTCGGGATAGATCCGCACCTCGGCGTTCGGAAGATGCTCGGCGAGCAGCCGGCTGTTCTCGTGTGCATCATCGTGTCGTTGTCGCCATTTGCGACGAACGTCGGTTGGGTGATCCCGGCCAGGCGGTTGAGCTTGGATGCGTCCGGGATGCCCCAGGCCGTGATCGCCGCCAGCTGCGCGTCGCGCGTCGCAAGGTCAGTCGGCTCATCGCGGTCGGCCTCCCGGCTATAGAGCCGCTGGATGGACTCCATGCCCTTGGCGCGGCTTTGTTCCGAGGGTGAGAAGAAGAGACTGAGAAGATCATCCGCGGTGGGCTCATCCGGGGTCGCGAGCGAATAGACCTCGTCGGTCCAGCGGTGCAGATCCGGGCCGCCTTGAGGTGCTGTGCCGGCGAGCACGAGCCGTCGAACCCGCAGCGGGCGCAATAGGACCAGCTCCTGAGCGACATGAGCCGCCGAGCGAGAACCCGAGGAGGTCGATCCGCTCCAACCCGAGTGCATCGATGAAGGCGATCGCATCCCGGGCCATCTCGGTGACGTTCTCTGGAACGGCGCCTGTCGACCCGCCGACCCCGCGGTTGTTGACCAGGATGACCTCACGGTCCCTCGCCAGGCCGTCGACGAGCAGCGGGTCCCAGCTGTCGAGGTTGCCGCGGAAGTGCTGGAGCATCACGAGCGGCAACGCATCCGTCTGAGCGGCGCCGAAGCGGCGATAGGTGAGCGAGACGTCGCCCGTCTCCGCCGAAAGGTTCTCGGCCGTGAGCTGGCTATCGCTGTGTGGGGCGACCTGGACGGATGTGGTCATGGCTTCGCCTTTCGTTGATACGTCAGCGCACGGTCAGCGTGCCCGTCATCCCCGCGGACTCGTGCGGGGTGCAGAAGAACGTGTACCGACCGGCCTTGAGCTCGCCAGTGACCTCTGCGCTCTCGTTGGAGATGAGCTCTGTGCCGGCGACGCGCAGCCCCGCGTTCCGGAAGGTGGCGTAGGTGTGCTCGATGTCGTCGCGCAGCAGCTCGAGTACGCGCTCCTCGTGCTCGGGGCGAACCCAGATGTCGGCGACGATGACGATCTCAGCGGGCATTCAGGACAGGCTCCAGCCGCCGTCGACCAGGTACGGCGAGCCGTAGACGAAGCTGGCGTCGTCGCTGGCGAGGAAGACCGCCACCTTGGCGACCTCCTCGGGCTTGGCCCAGCGCCCCGCGGGCGTCGCGGCAAGCGCATCGTCGGAGCCCTCGATGACCGCGTCCGCGGACGAGGTCATGCCCGTGAGGGTCGCGCCGGGCAGCACGGCGTTGACGCGGACCCCTTGCGATCCGTAGTCCTTGGCGAGCGAGCGGGTCAGGCCGAGGAGCCCGTGCTTGCTGACGCTGTAGGCGACGCCGCCGGCGCCGCCCAGGATCGAGGCGACCGAGCAGGTGTTCACGATCGCGCCGCCGCCGTTCTCGAGCAGCGCGGGAAGCAGGCGCCGTGACAGTCGGAACGGTCCCACGAGGTTGATCCCGACGACGCGGTCCCAGAGCTCGTCGGACGTCTCCAGCGCCGGTGTGAACTCGTCGCTGATGCCGGCGTTGTTGAAGAGGGCGTCGACGCGCCCGAACCGGCGGGTCACCTCGTCGCCGAACGCGTCGATGGCGTCGCCGTCGGACACGTCGAGCTCGACGGTGGCGATCCGCTCGGATCCGAGCTCGGCGGCGAGCTCGGGCAGTCCGGCGCCGTTGATGTCCACCGCGACCACTTGGGCGCCCTCGGCGTGCAACTGGCCGGCGATGGCTCGCCCGATGCCCGAGCCCGCCCCGGTGACGACGGCGACCTTGTCTGTGAACCTCACTGCATGAGCTGCGGATTCGAGCACGACTGTGGTGGTGTTGGACGTCACTGGGTTCTCCTTTTCGCTTTGCATGTTTCGTGGCGTGCGGGTTCGGTCAGCCGCCTAGGTGGCGAGACCTGCCTTCGGTGGCCGGCACCGGCGACGAGCGCGACCTTGTCCTTTAGTCCTCGCATGACTGGCTACCTCGTTTCTGATTGGGAGGGGAGCGGGCTGACGTACGCGGGAACCCTCTCCTGGTCGGTGACCCGCTCGGCGCGGTCCTCCCGGCCGCCCTCGAGCGACACGTTCGGTATCGCGCGGTCGAGCCAGGCGGGCATCCACCAGGCGCGGTCGCCGAGCAGCGCCATCAGCGCCGGCGAGATGACCATGCGCACGACGACCGCGTCGATGAGGATCGCGGCGCCGAGGCCGAGGCCGAACATCTTGATCACGACGTCGCCGCCAGGAATGAACGCCAGGAAGACCGAGGACATGATCAGGCCCGCGACGAGGACGACCTTCGCGATCCGCGAGAGGCCGCGGACGACGCTCTCCTTCGGCGAGTCGCCCTCGAAGTACGCCTCGCGGATGCGGCTGAGCAGGAAGACGTTGTAGTCCATGCTCAGGCCGAACAGGATTGCGAACATCATCAGGGGGACGAAGGAGATGATCGGCACGTCCTCGCCGACGCCGAGGAGCGACGCGCCCCAGCCCCACTGGAAGACCGCGACGATGACGCCGTAGGCCGCGCCGATCGACAGCAGGTTGAACACCGCGGACGCGAGCGGCACCCAGATCGAGCGGAACACCGCGATCAGGAGCAGGATCGAGAGGCCGATGACGATGGCGATGAAGAGCGGGAGCCGGCTCGCGATCTTGTCCGAGAAGTCCTCGAATCCCGCGGTCTGGCCGCCGACGTAGACGTTGAGGTCCGAGCCCTCGGTGGCGGCGGGGATGACGTCGTCGCGCAGGTGCTGGACGAGGTCCGACGTCCTGGCGTCCTGCGGGGAGGTCGTCGGCGTCGCCTGGATGATCGCCGCGTCGCCGGCGTCGTTCGGGCTCGCCGGAGCGACGAACGCGACCCCGTCCGTGTCCTCGAGCACCGTCCGGAAGCCTTCGAGCTGGGCGTTGTCGAGGCGCCGGCCGGTCTCGCTGCCGACCGCGAGCAGCAGCGGGCCGTTGAAGCCCGGGCCGAACCCCTCGCTGAGCTGGTCGTATGCGACCCGCTGGGTCTTGTCCTCCGCCAGGTTGCCGTCGTCCGGCTGGCCGAGGCGCAGGTCGGTGAGCGGCAGGGCGAGCACGGCGAGCAAGAGGCCGCCGGCGACGACCGGGACCCACGGGCGCCGGACGAGGATCCGGCCCCACCGCTCGAAGCCCACGGACCGGGCGACGCGCGAGGGGTCCTTCGGCTGGAGCCGGCGGGCCAGCGCGCCGGCGAAGATCGGCAGACGGCGATCGACGAGACGACGACGAAGGCGACGGCGATCGCCGAGCCGACGCCCATCTTGCCGACCAGCGGGATGCCGACGGCGAGCAGGCCGGCGATCGCCACCATGACGATCAGCCCTGCCGCCACCACCGACACGCCGGCAGTGGCGTTCGCGCGCGCGGCCGCCTCCGGCGGGGAGTCGCCTGCGGCGAGCTGCTCGCGGAAGCGGCTGAAGACGAGCAGCGCGTAGTCGATGCCGGCGCCGAGGCCGAGCATGATCGCGATCGTCGTCGCGAACT
Source organism: uncultured Thermoleophilia bacterium (assembly GCA_963838145.1). GTDB lineage: Bacteria > Actinomycetota > Thermoleophilia > Solirubrobacterales > 70-9 > DASPWW01. The sequence goes on along the minus strand of CAWIPX010000003.1, from coordinate 137,543 downwards.
CGGGGATGCCGAGCGGCTCGGAGACCGCGGCCAGGACGAGCTGGCTGATGATCACGCCGGTCAGCGCGCCCAAGAGCGTGACGGCCATGGCCGCGAGGGAGCGGAACAGGGCCGTGAGCAGCACGATCGCGATCGCGATGCCGACGAGCTCGCCGACCGGCACCTCCGCTCGGCGGCGACGTCGATCGGCTGGCCGCGCAGCTCGACCTGGGCGCCGCCGTCCTCGGCCCCGCGCGCGGTCTCCTCGAGCGCCTCGCCGTGCTCCTTCTCGAGTTCTGTCGGCTGGATGTCGTACTGGACGGTCGCGAACGCGGTACGCCCGTCCTCTGACAGCGATCCGCCATCGGCGGCGAGCGGGTCGGTGACCGACGTGACGTGGTCGAGCCTGCCGACCTCGTCGAGCGCGGCCTCGATCGCCTGGCGCGGCTCGGGGTCGGTGAGCGTGCCGGACCTGACCGTGAAGACGGCCTGGGCCGTGACGCCGGACGCGGCTGGGAACTTGTCCTCGAGCAGATCCTGCGCCCTCTGGGACTCGGTCCCGGGAACCGCGAAGTCCTCGGCCGCGCTCCCGGTCTGCGAGCCGACGGCGACGCCAATCAAGACGATGGCAGCCAGGAGACCGACGAGGCCGCGCTTCCAGCGGCGGGAGAGGGTTCGGGCGAGAGAGGCGAGGAGCGTTGACACGGGTTAGGCCTTTCGTTTGTGCGAGCCCGTTGGACTCTGGTCGGACATGCCGACGAGCTTGGCTTAGCTGCTCCGGGGTCGCGCCCGTGGAAACCCCTGGTTTCGTCCACTGGTCTAGAGGGAGGCGCCGGCCTTCGCCTCCTGCTCTGCGTCGAACGTCGGCGCGGACCGCCGGCGAGCTCGTAAGCCTCCGTATGCTCGAGCGTCTCCCGTTCCAATAGGACACTGGCCGGGGCGTCGAGGGGCGCGCTCAGCGGGCCAAGTGGGGTTATCGTTGGCCCATGCCCAACGACCGGGGGTTTCGCGACCGGCTGAGCGAGCGCGAGACGCTCGAGGGGCTTCTGCGGGACGCGCGCGGTGGGCGGAGCTCCGTCCTGGTCGTCAGGGGCGAGGCGGGGATCGGCAAGTCGGCGTTGTTGCAGGAGGTCGCCACACAGGCTTCTGGTTTCAATGTCGCTCAGATCGCCGGGGTCGAATCGGAGATGGAGTTGCCGTTTGCGGGACTCCATCAGCTCCTCGCACCGATGCTCGGCCGGCTCGACGGCCTGCCGCCACCGCAGGAGCGGGCCCTGCGTGTCGCCCTCGGGCTCGCGTCCGGGGATCCACCCGACCGTTTCCTCGTGGCGCTCGGGACCCTGACCCTCCTCGCCGGGGTCGCCGACGAAGAGCCGTTTCTCTGCATCGTCGAGGACGCCCAGTGGCTGGACGAAGCCTCTCGCCAGGTACTCGGGTTCGTGGCCCGGCGCCTCCTTGCGGAACCCGTCGCGCTCATGTTCGCCGTGCGCGAGCCCGGCGCGGCGGCGGAGCTGAGCGGCCTGCCGGAGCTTCTCCTCGACGGGCTGGACGACGAAGATGCGCGCGCCCTGCTTGCGACCGTCATCCCCGGCCGCCTCGACGACCGCGTTCGCGACCGGATCGTCGCCGAGACCCGGGGGAACCCGCTCGCGCTGCTGGAGCTCCCGCGAGGGCTTTCGACCGCCGAGTTGGCCGGGGGGTTCGGGATGCCGGATCTGGTCCCGCTGTCGGGCAGGATCGAGGAGAGTTTCGAGCGCCGGCTCGACGAGCTGCCCGAGCAGACGCGGCTCCTGCTCCTGGTCGCGGCGGCGGAACCGGCTGGAGATCCTGCGGTCATGTGGCGCGCCGCCAAGCGGCTCGGGATCCCGAACGCGACGATCGCGCCCGCGACCCAGGACGGCCTGCTCGACGTCCGGGCGAAGGTTCGCTTCCGGCATCCGCTGGTGCGGTCGGCCGTCTATCGGTCGGCGTCGGAGGGCGAGCGCCGGAGCGCGCACGCAGCGTTGGCGGAGGTGACCGACGCCGGTCTCGAACCGGATCGCCGTGCCTGGCACCGCGCGCACGCCGCTCAGGGGCCGGACGAGGAGGTCGCCGACGAGCTCGAGCGGTCCGCCGACCGCGCGCAGGGCCGCGGCGGCTTCGCCGCGGCGGCGGCGTTCCTGGGCCGCGCAGCCGACCTGACCGTCGATCCGGCCCGCCGCGCCGAACGCCTGCTCGCCGCAGCACAGGCCAGCCTGCAAGCCGGCGCGTTCGACGCCGCGCTCGCGCTGATCGAGGCCGCGGAGTCCGGGCCGCTGGATGAGCTCGGACGGGCACGCCTGGGTCTGCTGCAGGCTCAGCTGGCTTTCGCCCACGATCGTGGCAGCGAGGGTCCCGCGCTTCTGCTCGAGGCTGCGAGGAAGTTCGAGCCGCTTGACGCGTCTCTCTCGCGCGACACGTATCTCGACGCGTGGAGCGCGGCGCTGTTCACAGGGCAACTCGCAACCGCCGGCAGTCTGCTCGACGTATCTCGCGCCGTGAGAGCCGGGCCCCATCCGGCTGGCGTCCCCCGGGCCTTGCGATCTGCTGCTCGACGGCTTCGCGATGGTGTTCACGGAAGGGCGCGCCGCCGCGGAACCGGTCTTACAGGACGCGGTCACCGCGTTCGCCAGCCCCGACGTCTCCGCGGAGGAGATGCTCCGGTGGGGCTGGCTGGCGACCATCGCCGCCGTATACGTCTGGGACTACGACGCCTGTCGCACAATCTCCACGCGCGAGGTCGAGGTCGCCCGGCAGGCGGGAGCGCTCGAGGTCCTCGCGGTCGGCGACAACATCATGAGCGAGGTCCTCTCCATCGGCGGGGACTACGCGGGGGCAGCGCTTCTCATCGCGGAGGCCGAGGCTGTCAGCACGGCAACCGGGGCGCTCGTCGACCCGTACGCGGCGCTCGTGCTCGCCGGTCATCGCGGCGACGCCGCGCAGGCGACTGGCCTGATCGAAGCCACGATCAGGGAGGCAACGCCGCGCCATAACGGGACGGCCGTGCAGCTCGCGCACTACGCGAAAGCCATGGTGATGAACGGGCTCGGCCGCTACGAGGAGGCAGTCGTGGCCGCGGTTGCGGCGAGCGAGGAGACACCCGAGATGGTGTTGTCCAGGTGGGCGCTGAGCGAGCTGGTCGAGGCGGCCAGCCGGACGCAGAACGCCGAGCTCGCCGAGCGTGCCGCCGCCGGACTCGCCGAGCACGCGAGCGGGACCGACAGCGATTGGGCGCTCGGGATCCTCGCGCGCGGGCACGCGCTGCTGAACGACGGCAAGGAGGCCGAGCGCCTGTATCGAGAGGCCATCGATCGCCTTAGCCGGACCGAACTTCGGCCTGACCTCGCCCGCGGGCGGCTCCTGTACGGAGAATGGCTGCGGCGCCAGGGCCGGCGTGTGGATGCGCGCGAGCAGCTGCGAGCGGCGCACGATGCGCTCGCCTCGATCGGCGCCGACGCGTTCGCCGAGCGTGCCCGTCGCGAACTCCTAGCGACCGGCGAGAAGGCGCGCAGCCGGCGCGATGACACCCGCGACGAGCTCACCCCGCAGGAGGAACAGATCGCGCGGCTGGCCCGCGACCGCTTGACGAACCCCGAGATCGCGTCCCAGTTGTTCCTCAGTCCGCGAACGGTGGAATGGCACCTGCGAAAGGTGTACGCGAAGCTCGAGATCAGCTCCCGCCGCGACCTTCGGTCGGCGCTGCCCGAACCCACCCGGCAAGCAATGCCCGTCTAGTCGCGGCGTCCACGTGGGCCTTGGTGCGCGCGATCGCCTCGTGATCGAAGCTCAAGTCACTCGGCGATCGCCTCGACCTCCCCGCGAGCAGCTCGGCGGCGATCGCGCGGTTCACGTACCGGTATCGATGGCGTTGTCCGCCCAATGGGATTCTGGTCGCGGCCGGTGAGCAGACCTGCTCGCCGCGCACGCCGCTCAGGGACCGCGCCAGCATCCTCGAGAAGCTCGGGACGTGGGTCGGAGCTCAGCTGATTCGCTACGCGCTTAAGCGCGGCTTGGTCGAGTCGGAGCCGTCTCTTGTTTTCGGCTGTTTGCGGTGTGGCCCGACACGCTTTCGATACTCCGAATATCAGTCGGAGAAAAAGTGGTCGATTTGCAGGTACTTGATGCCGGAGGCAGGACTCGAACCTGCGACACGCGGATTATGATTCCGCTGCTCTAACCAGCTGAGCTACTCCGGCAGGGAGTTGGATCGTAGCGACGGCAACGGGGCTCTCAGAAGCGCCCCGTGACCTCTCTAGGGTTCGTTCGATGAGCGATCTCGACAGTGCCGTGCGGGCGGTCGTCCGCGACTGCCTCGGCGTCGCGGAGGGCGAGGAGGTGCTCGTGATCTGCAACCCCGCGACGCTCGCCCTCGCCGAGCGGCTGCGCTCCGAGGCCGCCGGCAGTGGCGCCGACGCCGTGCTCGCGCTGATGGACGAGCGCGACTCGCACGCCGCGGAGCCGCCGGCGCCGCTGGCCGCGGCGATGGCCGCCGCCGACGTCGTGCTCGCGCCGACCGTCCAATCGCTCTCCCACACCGCGGCGCGCAAGGCGGCGAGCGAGGCGGGTGCGCGGATCGCGACGCTGCCGGGCGTGACCGAGGAGATGCTGGCGCGCGTGATGAGCGCCGACATGGAGGAGTTGCGGCGCAGGGGCGGGCGATCGCCGATGCGCTCAGCGCCGGCTCCGAGGCGCGGATCACCTCCGAGAGCGGAAGCGACCTGAGGCTCGGCATCGAAGGCCGCGACGCGATCCCCGACGCCGGCGAGCTCGTGCGAGCGGGCGCGTTCGGCAACCTTCCCTGCGGCGAGGGGTTCATCGCTCCCGTCGAGGGGACCACGGAGGGAACGCTGGTCGTGGACGGGTCGATCGCGGGTGTCGGCATCCCCGACGAGCCCTCGACGCTGACCGTCGAGGGCGGCCACCTGGTCGCGGCGAGCGGCGAGGCCGGCGTCAAGCTGATGGAGCTGCTGACGGCCCACGGCCCCGACGGCACGAACGTCGCCGAGCTCGGCATCGGGTCGAACGAGAAGGCGATCCTGACCGGCAACGTGCTCGAGGACGAGAAGATCCTCGGCACCGCGCACGTCGCGTTCGGAGCCTCGGCGGCGATCGGCGGGACGGTCCAGGTGCCGGTCCACCTCGACTGCGTCGTGATGAAGCCCGACGTCTCGATCGACGGCGAGCCGCTCGTGCGCGACGGCGAGCTGCTCGTCTGAGGGCGCTCGTGCTGCTCGCGGTCCCCAACGTCTCCGAGGGCCGCGACGCGGCGGCGATCGACGAGCTCGGGCGCGGCGTTCGCCGAGGGGGTGGCGCTGCTCGACACGCACACCGACCCCGACCACAACCGCAGCGTCTTCACGCTCGCGGGCGAGGCCGGGCGCGCTCGCCGACGCGCTCGCCGCCGGCGCCCGGGCCACGGTGGAGGCAATCGACATGCGCCACCACGCCGGGGTCCATCCCTGCATCGGCGCGCTCGACGTCTGTCCCGTCGTCTGGCTCGACGGCGGCCGACCGCGAGACCGCGGCGGCGACCGCGCTGGCGGTCGCCGACCGGATCGCCGATCTCGGCGTGCCCGTCTTCCTCTACGGCGACCTCGCGACCGGCCCCGGGCGGCGCGAGCGCAGCTTCTTTCGCCGCGGCGGGCCCTCGGAGCTCTACATGCGGATGGGCTCGGGCGAGCTCGAGCCCGACCGCGGGCCGCCGGCTCCGCACGACACGGCCGGGGCGACGCTCGTCACCGCGCGGCCGCCGCTCGCCGCCTTCAACATCGAGCTCGACACCTCCGATCCGGACGTCGCGCGTTCCGTGGCCGCCGAGCTGCGGGAGGGGGGAGGGGGCCTGCCGGGAGTGCGGGCGCTGGGGCTGCGCCTCTCCGACGGGCGGACGCAGGTCTCGACCAACGTTCATGACCCGGTCTCGGTGCCGCTGGGGCGCATCGTCTCGGAGGTCAGGCGCCTCGCCGGGCGCCACGACGCCGCGCCGCGCTCGACGGAGGTCGTCGGGATGATCCCCGAGGCCGCGCTCGTCGGCTACCCCGAGGACGTCCCGATCGCCGGCTTCGACGCCGACACCCACGTCATCGAGCGCCGCCTGGCCGCACTCTGAGAGCGGCTCGCAGCTAGATTTCGACCTGCCGATGGCGCAGACGAAGAAGAAGCGACGCAAAAAGCGGCGCGGGACGCAGTCGGGACGAGTCGACGCGCGGCGCGGTCCCCGGCCCCGCAACCGCCAGGAGGCCCAGGCCAGGGCGCGCTCGCGATCCAAGGGCGGCAAGGGCGCGCCAGGGCCGCCAGAGCGTCAGCCGCGGGGACCAGGAGCCGACGTGGCGCGGCGCGTTCGTCCGCGGAGCGGTCGCCTCGGGGCTCTTCGTCGTGATCGTCGTCCTGCTCTTCCAGCGCCCGATGGCCCCGGCGCTCGGGCTCGGTGTCCTGATGCTGGCGTTCTACGTCCCGATGGGCTACTTCATCGACCGCTTCTTCTACAACCGCCGCCAGCGTCAGCGCCAGGCCGAGCGCGAGGCCGGCAAGGACACCTAGGCACGCCTGGGCGGCGCTACCCTGGCGGCATGGACGTGCGCCAGTTCACCGTCGGGCCGGTGGCAGAGAACTGCTACCTCCTGCGCGCCGAGGGCTCCGACCGCGCCCTGATCGTCGATCCCGGCGACGAGGCGGATCGCATCCTCGCCGCCGTCGAACGAGCTCGGCGTGACGGTCGAGGGCATCCTGCTCACCCACTGCCACTTCGACCACATCGGCGCCGTCGCGCCCGTCGCGCGCGAGACCGGCGCGCCGGTGTGGTGCCCCGAGATCGAGGTCCCGGTGCTCGCCGACATCATGTCGTTCGTCCCCTTCCCCGGCATCGGCCCCTACGAGAGCTACGAGGCCGACGAGACGGTCTCCGGCGGCGAGCGCCTCGAGCTGGCCGGGCTCGAGATCGACGTCCTCTTCACCCCGGGCCACAGCCCCGGCCACGTCACCTACTCGATCCCCGATCAGGCGGCGCTGTTCTCGGGCGACGTCCTCTTTCAGGGCTCGGTCGGCCGCACGGACCTGCCGGGAGGCGACTGGGCGACGCTGCTCGAGAGCATCCGCGGCCTGGTCGACGGCCACCCCGAGGAGACGACGGTCTACCCGGGGCACATGGGGATCACCACGCTCGGCGCCGAGCGCGCCACGAATCCGTTCCTCGCCGAGCTCGCGCGCTGACGAGCCTGCGCCCGGCCGGGCACGCCGGCGGCGCGCGACTCGGGGCGTTGTGGTAGAACCCGGCTAGATGAGGGGCAGGAGGTTCGTTCTGCGGAGTGCTCGTCGCGCCTCGTCGTGCTCTGCATTCCCCGCGATCGCGAGCGCCAAGACTTTCACCCTCGGCGTCGCCGCCGGCGAGATCAGCCGCCAACTCGGCGAAGGTCTGGGCCCACGCCGAGAAGAAGGGCAAGTTCTTCGCCGAGGTCGCCGAGGACAAGCGCTTCAAGAAGGTCGTCAAGGCCAAGAAGGTCAAGGCGAAGGCGGTCGAACGACTTCACCGTCCAGGCGGCGATCAAGGGCCTGAAGTCCGGGCGAGCAGTTCTACTACCACTTCTGCACCTCGCAAGACGCCGAAGGACAAGGACAAGGGCAAGGCCGCGGCGGCCAGCGCCAAGAAGTCCGGCAAGCAGAAGTGCAGCAAGACGGGGCACGTTCGAGACCGCGCCGCTCGTCGACCCGAGCCGACGACGATCCGCTTCGCCTACACCGGCGACACCGACGGACGCCGCTGCCCGGGACAGAGCACGCCGTTCTTCAACAACTTCCAGACGTCTACGCGGCGATGATCAACGAGAAGAACGACTTCAACATCCACTTCGGCGACACGATCTACTCCGACTCCGAGCGTCGGCGGCGTGCCGCCGGCGCTCACGCTCGCGGAGAAGTGGGCCAAGTACACGCTCAACCTCGGCAGCCCAGAACCTCCAGACCTCCGCAGGTCGGCGGGCTTCTACAGCCACTGGGACGACCACGAGTTCATCAACGACTTCTCGATTCCCGAGAACGGCCAGGCGCTCTACGACGCCGGCGTGCAGGCGCTTCACCGACTACGCGCCGGTCAGCTACACTCGGCAGACGGGCCTCTACCGCAGCTTCCGCTGGGGCGCCAACATCGAGATCTTCTTCCTCGACGAGCGCTCCTTCCGCAGCGCCAAGGCGTCGGACGGCGGCGTCTGCGACAACCCGGACACGGGCTCACCGGACCTCGCGCCGACGGCGCCGCAGTCGGCGCGCAACGTCTTCGCCGCGCTTGATCCCGTCGCTCGCCCAGCCGGTCTCCCAGCAGTGCCTCGACACGATCAACGACCCCAACCGCACGATGCTCGGCAAGGCGCAGCTCGACCGCTTCATCAACGACGTCAAGTCCTCGACGGCGAAGTTCAAGATCATCGTCAACGAGACGCCGATCATGCAGTTCTTCGGCGCTGCCGTACGACCGCTGGGAGGGCTACGCGCACGAGCGCATCGAGATGCTCCGACTCGCTTCAGGACGCGGGCGTCAAGAACCTCGTCTTCATGACGACCGACACTCACGCCACTTCATCAACGTGGTCCGCTACGCACGCTCAACGGCGACTCGGCGCCCGTCCAACGCTCCCGCCAGCCCGGAGGACAGCCCCTACAGCGACTACATCACCGGGCCCGTCGCGACGAACACCTACTGGGACGAGATCGACGAGGTCACGGGCTCCCCCGGCAACGGCAAGCCCGTCTCGCAGGCCTTCTTCAAGCCCGCCGCCTCCGACGCTCGGGATGGCGTGCGCCCAGGGCGACGTCTACAGCTACGCCGAGGTCGAGGTCAGCTCGGCTCGAGTCACGATCGCCTACAAGGACGAGAACGGCAAGACCGTGCTCGACAGCGCCGGCACAGCCCTGCGGCCCGTACACGATTCCCGCCCAGTAGCGACGGCTGCGAGGCTCGTTAGGCTCGGCGCTCGATGAGCGCGCGGTTTCAGGCACCCAAGGGCACCTTCGACGTGCTGCCCGCGAGCGCCCGCCGGCGCGCCCGCGTCGAGAGCGCCGCGGCCGGCCTGCTGGGCCGCGCCGGCTACGGGCGCATCGAGACGCCGTTGTTCGAGGACACGGAGCTGTTCGAGAGCGGCGTCGGCCAGTCGACCGACATCGTCCGCAAGGAGATGTTCACCTTCACCGACCTCGGCGACCGCAGCGTCACGCTGCGGCCGGAGGGCACGGCGCCGATCGCGCGCGCCTACCTCGAGCACGGGATGCACACGCTCGCGCAGCCGGTCAAGCTCTGGCACGCGGGGCCGTACTTCCGCTACGAGGCCCCCCAGGCCGGCCGCTTCAGGCAGTTCAACCAGATCGGAGCGGAGGCGATCGGCTCCGACTCGCCGCTCGTCGACGCCGAGCTGATCGGCCTCCTCGACGCCCTGCTGCGCGAGCTCGGGGTCCCGGGCGTCGAGCTGCGCCTCTCGAGCCTCGGCTCGGCCGAGGGGCGCGGCGACTACCGCGCCGAGCTTCAGTCCTACCTGCGCGAGCACGAGGGCGACCTCTCGCGCGACGTCAAAGAGCGGATCGACGAGAACCCGCTGCGGGCCTTCGACTCCAAGGACGAGGGCACGCGCGCGGTCATGGCCGAAGCGCCGGTGATCCTCGATCGCCTCGAGGGTGAGGACGCCGAGCACTTCGAGGCCGTGCGCGGCCTGCTCGACGACGCCGGGATCGCCTACGAGCTCGACGGGAGCCTCGTGCGCGGGCTCGACTACTACACGCGCACGGTGTTCGCGTTCACCTGCGACGCGCTCGGCGCGCAGTCGGAGGTCGGAGGCGGAGGCCGCTACGACGGGCTGATCGAGCGCCTCGGCGGGCCGCCGACTCCCGCGATCGGGTGGGCGGCGGGGATCGAGCGCATCCTGCTCGCCACGGGCGACGACGAGCCCGAGCCCTCGACCGACGTCTTCGTGGCCGCGGCCGACGGCCGCCGCGAGAGCGCGCTCGCGCTCGCCCGCGAGCTCCGCGACGCCGGCCTCTCGGCCGAGCTCGACCTCGGCGGCCGCGGCCTCAAGGGCCAGATGAAGCACGCCGACCGCATCGGCGCGCGGCGCGCGGTGATCCTCGACGAGGACGGGGGCTGCGTGATCCGCGACATGACGACCGGCGACCAGACCGAGGCCGACCGCGAGACGGTCGCCGAGACCCTGCGCGAGGACGCCGGGTAGCCTCGCCCTCCCGATGAGCGACGCCTTCCCGCCCCTGCGCGCGAACGAGTACCGCGACACGTGGTGCGGCCAGGTCCTGGCCGACCGCGTCGGCGAGACCGTGCGCGTCGCCGGCTGGGTGCATCGCCGCCGCGACCACGGGGGCCTGATCTTCATCGACCTGCGCGACCGCACCGGCCTCGTCCAGCTCGTCTTCAACCCCGACGCCGCGGGCGACGCCCACGAGCTCGGCCACAGGCTGCGCTCCGAGGACGTGGTCAGCGCCGCCGGCGAGGTCGTGCGGCGCGACCCCGAGATGGTCAACCCCGACATCCCGACGGGGGAGTTCGAGATCCGCGTCGCCGAGGCCGACCAGGTCGCCGACGCCGATACCCCGCCGTTCGAGATCGAGAGCTTCTCGGGCGAGGTGGGCGAGGAGGCGCGGCTGCGCTATCGCTACCTCGACATGCGGCGCGCGCCGATGCGCGAGTCGCTCGAGACGCGCGCCCGCGTCGCCGCCGCGATCCGCGAGTTCCTCGGCTCCGAGGGCTTTCTCGAGGTCGAGACCCCGATGCTGTCGCGCTCGACTCCCGAGGGGGCGCGCGACTTCCTCGTCCCGTCCCGCCGCGAGCCCGGGTTCGTTCTACGCGCTGCCCCAGTCGCCGCAGCTCTTCAAGCAGCTGCTGATGGTCGGCGGGCTCGAGCGCTACTACCAGATCGCGCGCTGCTTTCGCGACGAGGAGCAGCGCGCCGACCGCCAGCCCGACTTCACCCAGCTCGACCTCGAGATGTCGTTCGTCGGGGTCGAGGACGTGCTCGACGTCAACGAGCGGCTCCTCGCCCATGTCTTCGGCCGGCTCGGGCACGGGACCCTCGAGCTTCCGCTGCCCCGGCTGCCCTACGACGAGGCGATCAGCCGCTTCGGCACCGACCGCCCCGACACCCGCTTCGGGCTCGAGCTCGTCGACCTCACCGACGCCCTGCGCGAGACCGAGTTCAAGGTCTTCCGCGGCGCGATCGACGGCGGCGGCGTCGTCAAGGGGATCAACGCGGGCGCGCGCGAGCTGCCGCGCTCCGAGCTCGACGGGCTGATCGGCCGCGCCCAGGAGCTCGGCGCCAAGGGCCTCGTCTGGGCCTTCCGCGAGGCCGACGGCTGGCGCTCGCCGGTCGCGAAGTTCCTCTCCGACGCGGAGCTCGACGAGCTCAGCTCGCGCCTCGATGCATCGGAGGGCGACCTGCTGGTGATCGTCGCCGACGATCCCGAGGTGACCAACACCGTGCTCGCCCAGCTGCGGCTCGACCTCGGCGCGCGCTTCGAGCCTCATCGACGGCGATCGCGAGGAGCTCGTCTGGATCGTCGACTGGCCGATGTTCGAGTGGGACGACGACGCCGGGCGCTGGGACCCGCTCCACCACCCGTTCACGCAACCGGCCGGCGAGCTCGACCCCGACGACCCCGGGGCGGCGCGGGCGCTCGCCTACGACGTCGTCTGGAACGGCCAGGAGCTCGGCGGGGGCTCGATCCGCATCTCCGACCCCGAGCTCCAGGAGCGCGTGCTCGAGACGATCGGCATCGCGCCCGACGAGGCGCGCGAGCGCTTCGGCTTCCTGCTCGAGGCGCTTCGATACGGCGCACCGCCGCACGGCGGCATCGCCTACGGGCTCGATCGCTGGGTCCAGCGCCTGCGCAACGCGGACTCGATCCGCGAGGTGATCGCCTTCCCGAAGACCGCGTCGGGCGCCGACCCGCTCACGGGGGCGCCGGCGCCCGTCGACGAGGCACAGCTGCGCGAGCTCGGCCTCGCACTGCGAGCGGCGCCCAAGCGCACCTAGCGCGATGGCGGCCGACGCCGGCCCGAGCACGGGACGCGCGCGAGAGGTGCTCGAGGCGCTGAGCAGCGGCGACAGCGAGCGTTTCGCGCGCCTCGTCCACCCCGAGGTCGAGATCCAGACGGCGCGGGGCGTGCGCCGGGGCGCGGACGAGGCGCGGGAATGGGCGAGCGGCACGTACGACCACCTCGAGCGCCGCTACGAGATCGAGGAGATGCATGTCGCCGGCGAGGACGTGCTCGTGCTCGCCCAGGTTCAGTACGTGTGGCGCGAGAGCGGCGAGATCGGCGATTCCACGCCGGTCGCGGTGGCGATGCGCTTCGTGGGCGGCAGGTTGCGCAGCTGGCGCGTGTATGACGATCCGGCTGAGGGACTCAAGGTTTTCGCCCAGGAGGTCGAATCACGGGTTGACTGCTAGCGTCTCAGGAGGCTCGAGCTTGTTCGACAGCCGCTCCATTTGTGAACCAACGCAATCGCCTTGGGAGTCGATTTCCGGGAGTCCCCTAGCGGGCCTTTCGGTAGACGCCCACCTGTTCACACGGGTTCTCAAGGCGAGCGGCATCGGCAGGCTGGGGCCCTTTTTCTTGCCGTCTCCGGCGTCGCCGCTCGTCGAGGCGGTCGCGCGATGAGGGAGTCGATCAACGGCAACCCGGTCGTCCAGGCCGCGCTCGTCGGCGTTCTGCTCCTCGCCTGCGCGTTCCTGCTCTACACCCGAGTCTTGTCGGCTGGGTCGAGCGGCGACGCTGCCCCGTCGGAGCCCACCACCCCGGCCGCCGCGACGACCGACTCCGCGGCGCCCGCCGCAACCGGGACGCCCGAGACCGCGGACGTGCCCGCGGCGCCCGGCGCCACCGTGCCGGAGACCGCCGCCCCGACCGCGCCTCCGGCCGAGGGCGCGGTGTCTCCCGGAGGACTCGAGGCGGGCAAGGGAATGCCGCAGCCGGTCGTGGATGCATATGCCGACGACAAGGCCGTCGTGCTCCTCATCGTCCGGCAGGCCGGGATCGACGACAAGCGCGTGGAGAACTCGGTGAAGGTGCTGGAGGCCGATCCCAATGTCACCGTCTTCGTGACCGGCGCGAAGAACGTCGCCCGGCTATTCGCAGATCGCGAACGGCGTCGGCGTGAGCCGCGTGCCCGCGCTGATCGTGCATGAAGCCGCGCAGCGTCAGCGACGGCGTGCCCACCGCGAGCGTCAGCTACGGGTTCCGCAGCCCGGCGAGCGTGGTCCAGGCCGTCGAGGACTCGCTCTACGACGGGCGCGACGTGCCCTACTACCCCGAGTAGGCGCGACACCCACGCGGAGGGTCGAACGCCCGGCGGCGGCTACCTTTAGCCCGTGGACCGGGCGAGCGAGCTGATCGAGTACTACCTTGCGGATCGGGCGCGTCGCGGCCCCGAGCCCGATGGCTGGGCGAGCGGAGCCGCCGGCGGCGCGCCCTGTGGCGACCTCGTCAGGGTCTCGCTCGACGTACGCGCCGGGCGCGTGGAGTGCGTCCGCTTCGACGCCGAGGGATGCTCGGCCGCGATCGCGGCCGGGGCGGCCGTCGCCTCCCGCGTCGAGGGCCTCTCGGTGCTCGACGCGTCGCGCGTCGGCCCCGCCGACGTCGACGCCGACCTCGGCGGGCTCTCGCCCCAGGGCCGCCACGCGGCGGACCTCGCCGCCGACGCGCTGCACCGCGCGCTCACCGCGGCGATCGCGCAGCGGCGCCGTCCTCGTCGTGCCCTCCGACGCCGCCGCGGGGCGAGCGCGTCGCGGTAGCGATGAGCGGCGGGGTGGACAGCGCCGTCGCGGCTCACCTCGAGCGCGAGCGCGGCGCCGACGTCGTCGCGGTGACGGTGAAGCTGTGGGCCGACCGCGCCACCGACGGGACGCGCAGCTGCTGCTCGCCCGAGGCGGTCGTGGGCGCGCGCGCCCTCGCTCACTCGATGGGCCTGCCGCACCTGACGATGGACCTCGAGGACGGCTTCCGCGCCGCCGTGGTCGACGACTTCCTCGCGGGACACGCCGAGGGCCGCACCCCGAACCCCTGCGTGCGCTGCAACGGGGAGCTGCGGCTCGACGCGATGATCGCGCTCGCCGACCGCCTCGGTGCCGGCGGCCTCGCGACCGGTCACTACGCGCGCGTCGCCGAGGACGCGGAGGGGCCGCTGCTCGTCGCCCCGGCCGATCCCGCCAAGGACCAGACCTACATGCTCTCGGCGCTCGCGCCGGGCTCGCTCGCGCGGCTTCGCTTCCCGCTCGCCGACCTGACCAAGCCGCGGGTGCGCGAGATCGCCGCCGCGCGCCGGGCTCTCGGTCGCGTCGGCGGCCGAGAGCCAGGACCTCTGCTTTCTGTCCGGCGTCGGCAAGCGCTCGTTCCTCGAGCGCCACGGAAGCCTCGGAGAGCGGCGAGGGCGAGATCGTCGCCGAGGACGGCGCCGTCCTCGGCAGCCATCGCGGCCACCATCGCTTCACCGTCGGCCAGCGGCGGGGCATCGGTGTCGCCGGCGCGCAGCCCCTCTACGTGCTCTCGACCGACCCCGGCTCCAACCGCGTCGTCGTCGGCCCCCGCGAGCGCCTCGCCACCGATCGCGTCCGCGTCCGCGACGCCGTCCTTCATCGCGACGGCGGGCGCGTGGACGGGGTGCGCCTGCGCTACCACTCGCGGCCGCTCGGCGCGAGCATCGAGCGGGTGGGTCCCGATAGCCCGCCTCCGGGCCCCGGGAGCCACCCCGAGCTGACGCTTCGCCTCGACGAGCCCGCGTTCGGCGTCGCGCCCGGCCAGACGGCGTCGCTGATGGACGACGACGCGGTGATCGGGCACGCGACGATCGCCGCCGCGCAAGAAATCTCTCGCGCTAGCGGCGACGTCGCGGGCGTTCATACACTGGTTGCGATGAAGTCGCAGGAGATCCGCGAGACGTTCCTCACCTACTTCGAGGAAAGGGGCCACAAGAGGCTGCCGTCGGCCTCGGTCGTGCCGTCCTCGCACGATCCCTCGGTCCTGCTGACCACGGCCGGCATGCAGCCGCTCAAGCCCTACTTCCTGGGCCGCGAGGAGCCGCCGAGCCGCCGCCTGACGACCTGCCAGCGCTGCTTTCGGACGACCGACATCGAGGAGGTCGGGAAGACCGCGCGCCACCTGACGTTCTTCGAGATGCTCGGCAACTTCAGCATCGGCGACTACTTCAAGGACGGCGCCGTGGCCTACGCGTGGGAGCTCTCGCTCGACGGCCTCGGCCTCGACCCGGAGCGCATCTGGGCGACGGTCTTCGAGGGCGACGAGGAGCTGGGCCTCGGCCCCGACACCGAGGCGATCGAGCTGTGGCGCGCGCAGGGCGTTCCCGAGGAGCGGATCGTGCAGCTCCCGCGCTCGGAGAACTTCTGGCAGGCCGGCCCCGTCGGCCCCTGCGGGCCCTGCTCGGAGCTCTACTACGACCGCGGCCCCGACTACGGCCCCGACAGCGACCGGCCCGGAGACGACACCGAGCGCCACCTCGAGTACTGGAACCTCGTCTTCATGACCTACGAGCTGCGCGAGGACGGCAGCCTCACGGACCTCCCGCAGCTGGGCATCGACACCGGGCTCGGCGTCGAGCGCATGGCGGCGATCAAGCAGGACGTCCCATCGGTCTACGAGACCGACCTCTTCGCGCCGCTCGTCGAGCTCGCCGAGGAGATGTCGGGGCGCAGCTTCGGCGCCGACGAGCGCACCACTCGCGCGATGCGGATCATCGCCGACCACTCGCGCGGGATGGTCAACCTGATCGCCGACGGCGTCGTGCCCTCGAACGAGGACCGTGGCTACATCCTGCGCCGCATCATGCGCCGTGCGATCCAGCAGGGACGCGTGCTCGAGCTCGAGCCGCCGTTTCTCGGCCGCTTCGCCGAGCGCGCGATCGAGACGCTCGCCGACGCCTACCCGCACCTCGCGGCGGAGCGCGACACGATCATGCGCTGGGTCTCCGACGAGGAGCGCAGCTTCGGCCACACGCTCGAGCGCGGCACCGAGCTGCTCGACGCGCTCGTCGCCGAGGCCAAGGAGCAGGGCACGTCATGGGTCGACGCGGCCGAGGCGTTCAAGCTCCACGACACCTACGGCTTCCCCTACGACCTCACCAAGGAGCTGCTCGCCGAGCAGGGGCTCTCGGTCGACGACGCCGGCTTCGAGGAGCTCATGGACCGCCAGCGCGAGCGCGCCCGCAGCGGCGCCGAGTCGGTGACCGAGGACCGCCACGGCGCGGTGATCTCGTTCGTGGGCTCGGCTCCGGAGTCGCGGTTCGTCGGCTACGAGACGCTCGCCGCGACGACGAGCGTCGCCGCGTCCGCTCCCGCCGACGGCGGCGACGGGGCGGCGAGGGCGACGTTTCGCACGTCCTCGTCAAGCTCGAGGAGAGCCCGTTCTACCCCGAGGGCGGCGGCCAGGTGGCCGACTCGGGTGTAGTGAGCTGGGAGGGAGGAGAGGCGAGCGTCGTCGACGTCTACCGCGTCGGCGACGACCAGGCCGTGAAGCTGGAGCCGGCCGCCCGCCGCTTCGCGTCCGGAGCGGCCGGGGGCCAGACCGGTCGTGTGAGGCTCGCGTCGAGCGCGAGACGCGCCACGCGACGATGCGAAACCACACCGCGACGCACCTGCTCCACGCGGCCCTGCGCGAGCGGCTCGGCGACCACGTCCGCCAGGCGGGCAGCGCCGTGCGCCCCGACAAGCTGCGCTTCGACTTCACCCACGGGGCGGCGCTCTCGCCCGACGAGCTGCGCGAGGTCGAGGATCGCGTCAACGGCTGGGTCAAGGCGAGCCTGCCCGTGCGGGCGATGAACATGGGCCGCGACGAGGCCGAGCGCCTCGGGGCGATGGCGCTCTTCGGCGAGAAGTACGGCGACTGGGTCCGCGTCGTCGAGGTCGAGGACGTCTCGCGCGAGCTCTGCGGCGGAACCCACGTCGCCAACACGGCCGAGGTCGGGATCTTCACGATCGTCTCCGAGGGCTCGAGCGCTGCCAACGTCCGCCGCGTCGAGGCGCTGACCGGGCCGGCGGCGATCGACCACTTCCGCGAGCGCAGCGACGCGCTGCGCGAGGCCGGTGCGGCGCTCGGCTCGCCGCGCGATCCGGTGAGCGCGGCCCGCCGCGCCGCCGAGCGCCTCGCCGAGCTCGAGCGCGAGGCGGCCCGCAGCGGGTCCGAGGGCGCCGCGCAGGCGGCGAGCGAGCTCGCCGAGCGCAGCGTCGACGTCTCCGGGATCAAGGTCCTGGCCGCGCGCGCCGAGGCCGCCGACCAGCACGCGCTGCTCGACCTCGCCGACCGCCTCAAGGCGAGCCTCGGCGATGCCGCGGTCGTGCTCGGCGGCGCCCACGACGGGCGCGTCGCCCTGGTCGCGAGCTTCACCGAGTCCGCGGTCGAGCGCGGGCTCTCGGCCGCCGACGTCGTGCGCGAGGCGGCCGCGGTGGTCGGCGGCGGGGGAGGGGGGCGCGCCAACGTCGCCCAGGCCGGGGGGCGCGACGAGAGCCGCCTCGACGAGGCGCTCGAGACCGCGCGCGGCGCGATCGAGTCCCGTCTCGCCGAGTAGCGCGCCGGCCCGATGCGCATCCTCGCCCTCGATCACGGACTCGCGCGCTGCGGCGCCGCGATCTCGGACCCGACGGAGACCATCGTGCGCCCGCTCGAGGTCATCGAGCCGCCCGATCCGCAGGCCGTTGCGCGGCTCGCGGCCGAGCACGAGGCGGATCTCCTGGTCGTGGGCCTACCGGTAGGGTTGTCCGGCGAATCGGGGGCCCAGGCCGCGGCGGCACAGAAATTCCGCGACGAGGTGGCCGCGTTGGTGGAGATACCTGTGGAGACCTACGACGAACGGCTCACGACCCTGATGGCCGCGCGCAGCGCGCGCGCCGGCGCCGGCGCCGCCGAGGACTCGCTCGCCGCCGCGCACCTGCTCGAGAGCTTTCTGGCGAGCCGCTCGCGGGCCGAGCCCGACGACCCGAACGGAGCGCCCGAGTGACCGATTCGGGCATCCGCGACCCCGACGACCCGCTGGCCCGCTACGAGGACGAGGTCGACCCGTTCTCGATCGACGACCCGGCGGCGCGCGAGCGCGAGCAGCGCCGCCGCGAGCGCGAGCAGCGCCGCGCCGAGCGCGAGCAGCGCCGGCGCAAGTCGCTCGGCCGCCGCGTGTCGGGGTCCGACGGCGACGGCGGCCCGCCGCGAGGCGGCAGCCCCGCCGCCGCCGCCGACTCCGCCGCCGCCGGCGCAGCCGCGCGTCGAGCCATACGAGGCCGCGAAGCCACCCGTCGAGCACTACGAGACCGCCGAAGCGCCTGCCGAGCGCTACGAGCCGCCACGCCGGCCACCCGCCCCGCCCGGCTCGCCGCCTGGGCGTGGGGCCGCGCGCGGCGGCTCGGGCGCCGCGCTGTGGCGCCGGCGGATACTCGCCCTCATCGTCCTCGCGATCGCGGCGGCGATCGTCTGGTTCGGGTTCGCGCTCTTCCAGCCCTTCGCGGGCGACGGGGAGGGCAAGGTCGTCGTCGAGGTCCCCAAGGGGGCGACCGCGGACGAGATCGCCGACATCCTCGAGGAGAAGGGCGTGATCGACGACGCCAGCCTCTTTCGGATCAGGATGACGCTCGCCGGCAAGAGCGACGAGATCGTCGCCGGCAACTACACGCTCGCCAAGGACATGAGCTACGGCTCGGCGATCGACGCGCTCTCGAAGGAGCCGGGGACGAGCCAGATCGTCGTCACGGTCCCCGAGGGCTACACGCTCGACCAGATCGCGGCGCTCGCCGAGGACTCGGGCCTCGAGGGCGACTACGAGAAGGCGGCGTCGAAGCCGCCGAAGGGCTTCGACCCCGGCAAGTACGGCGCCGGCGACGCCGACACGCTCGAGGGCTTCCTGTTCCCGGCGACGTATGAGCTCGACCCCAACTCCAGCTCGGAGGACCTCGTCGCCCAGCAGGTCGCGGCGTTCGAGCGCAACTTCAAGGGCGTCGACCTCAGCGAGGCCGAGAGACGCAACCTGACCGCCTACGACGTGCTGAAGATCGCCTCGATGATCGAGCGCGAGGTCCAGGTCCCCGAGGAGCGCGAGCTGGTCTCGGAGGTGATCTACAACCGGCTCGAAAGCGGCGAGCCTCTCGGCATCGACGCCACGCTGCGCTACGCCCTCGACAACTTCGACGAGCCCCTGACCCAGTCCGACCTCGCCACCGATACCCCGTACAACACCCGCCTCGTCGCGGGCCTGCCTCCGACACCGATCGGAAACCCGGGCCTCGACGCGATCGAGGCCGCCGCTCATCCCAGCGACGGCGACAACCTCTTCTACGTGGTCAAGCCGGGGACGTGCGG
Source organism: uncultured Thermoleophilia bacterium (assembly GCA_963838145.1). Taxonomy (GTDB): domain Bacteria; phylum Actinomycetota; class Thermoleophilia; order Solirubrobacterales; family 70-9; genus DASPWW01. The sequence continues at coordinate 118,213 of CAWIPX010000003.1, read as the reverse complement.
CGAGCACTTCTTCACGCCGAGCGTGGCCGAGTTCGAGCAGGCCGCCCAGGAGTACCAGGATGCGCTCGAGGCCGAGGGAGGCTCGCCGACCGAGTGCTGACCCGGACGGGCGCGCGATGAAGCGGCTCGCCGTGATCGGGCAGCCGGTCGGCCACTCGCGGTCGCCGGCGATGCACAGCGCGGCCTTCGAGGCGCTGGGGATCGACGACGATTGGTCCTACGGCGCGATCGAGTTGTCGCCCGAGGAGTTCGGCCGCCGCGTCCCCGAGCTCGAGCGCGACGGCTACGTCGGCGCCAACGTCACGGTTCCTCACAAGCAGGCGGCGCTCGCGATCGCCGACGACGCCTCCGAGGTCGCGCGCGAGATCGGGGCCGCGAACACGCTCAGCTTCCGCGACGGCCGAATCCACGCCGACAACACCGACGCCCCCGGCCTGATCGCGAGCCTGCCCGAGCCGCCGAGCGGCGGGCGCGCGCTCGTCCTGGGGGCCGGCGGCTCGGCCCGGGCGGTCGTCTGGGCGCTGCGAGACGGGGGCGCGGAGGTCGAGATCTGGAACCGAACCGCCGCGCGCGCCGAGGAGCTGGCGCTCCAATTCGGCGCCAGGGCGGTCGCCGCCGGGGAGCTCGAGACCGGCGCCTACGACGTCGTCGTCAACGCCACATCGGTCGGTATGGACCCTGCGACTACTTCAAACCGAGTAGATCCAAGCCTAAAGCCGCTGCCCATCGACGCCGATGGACTGCGTGCAAGCCAGGTCGTGGTGGACCTCGTCTACGCGTCCGGTGAGACCGATTTGGCGCGAGCGGCCCGTGGCCGCGGCGCGACGGTCGTTGACGGGCTCGAGGTCTTGGTCCACCAGGGGGCGGAGTCCTTCCGCATCTGGACCGGACTGGCGCCCCCCCTCGAGGCGATGCGCAAGGCGGCGAAAAGCAACTAGATGGCCAACGAAAAACGTCCCACCTATCTCAAGCCGGTCCCCTCGGGCCAGACGGCTGCGGCCGAAGTCCCTCTCGAGGAAGAGCCGGTGGCCGCGACCTCGCCGGCGGGGTCCGACGCCGCGCCCGAGGGCGAGCCCGCGATCCTCGGCCTCACCCCGCCGCTTCGCCGCGGGCACTCGGGGATGTTCATCACCGACGTGATCGGCGAGCTCGGCTACGCCAGGCAGGAGCGCGTCGACCAGGTGATCGCCGAAGCCCGGACCGCGGGCCGCTCGCCCGAGCGCCTGATGCTCGAGGAGAACGTCATCAGTCCCGAGCAGCTCTCGCGCGCGATCGCGGAGCGCTACGGCCTCGATCACATCGACCTCTCCGTCTACCACGTCGACATGGCGGCGGCGAATCAGCTCTCGGTCTCGACGGCGCGCCGCCACAAGGCGCTGCCGGTCGGCTACGTCGACAAGGAGACACTGCTGCTCGCGATGGCGGACCCCGCAAACGTCCTCGCGCTCGACGACATCCAGATGGCGACGGGGCTGACCTGCCGCGTCGCCGTCGCCTCGGAGGAGGACATCGAGGCGCTGATCGGGCGTCTCAACACGCTTCAGTCCGCCGTCAGCGAGGCGATCGAGGAGGACGACGACGAGACGGGCCTCGACGAGGCCGAGCTGACCGAGCTTCGCGAGTCGGCCGAGGACGCGCCGGTCATCAAGCTCGTCCACAGCATCCTCGGGCAGGCGGTGACCGAGGGCGCCTCCGACATCCACTTCGAGCCCGACGAGGGCGACATGCGGGTGCGCTTCCGCGTCGACGGCGTCCTCCATGAGGCCGCCCGCGTTCCGAAGCGGATGGTCGCCGGCGTCGTCTCCCGCGTGAAGATCATGAGCGAGCTCGACATCGCCGAGAAGCGCCTTCCCCAGGACGGCCGCGTCAGCATCAACGTGGAGGACCGCAGGGTGGACCTGCGAATCACGACCCTCCCGACGCAGCGCGGTGAGGGCTGCACGGTCCGCATCCTCGACCAGAGCCAGGCGATGAAGTCGCTCGACGAGCTCGGAATGGACGGCGAGGCGAGGGCCCGGTTCGAGGCGGCTTTCACGAAGCCATATGGCGCGATCCTCGTCACCGGCCCGACGGGCTCCGGCAAGACCACCTCGCTGTATGCCGCGCTCGACCAGATCAACAACGTCGACAAGAACATCGTCACGATCGAGGACCCGATCGAGTACCGGCTCTCGGGCATCAACCAGATCGGGGTCAACCGCAAGGCGGGACTGACTTTCGCGACCGGCCTGCGCTCGATGCTGCGCGCGGACCCGGACGTGATCATGGTCGGCGAGATCCGCGACGCCGAGACGGCGCGGATCGCGATCGAGGCCGCGCTGACCGGCCACATGGTGCTGACGACGCTGCACACCAATGACGCGCCGGGCGCGATCACGCGGCTGTCGAAGATGGGGATCGAGGCGTTTCTCACCTCGTCGGCCGTCGACTGCGTCGTCGCCCAGCGTCTGGCGCGCAAGCTCTGCACCCACTGCAAGAAGCGCGTGCTGATCCCGGCCCAGGCGCTGCAGGACTCCGGCTTCCGCGTCGGCACAGACCTCGAGGCCTACGAGGCGGTGGGCTGCGCGCGCTGCGGCCAGATCGGCTACCGCGGCCGCATCGGGCTCTACTCGGTGATGGTCATGAGCGACGAGATCAAGGACATGACCGTCAACAACGTCCCCGAGCAGGACGTCGCCCGCAAGGCGCGCGAGCAGGGCATGCTGACCCTCAAGGAGGAGGGCCTGGTCAAGGTCCGCGCGGGCATCACGACGCGTGGAGGAAGTCGCCCGGGTCGCGAGCTGAGCGCCCGCAGCGACTCAAGCTCTGGCGCAAATCCACCGATTGGGAACGCGATGGATTTCGATTTCTCCGAAGTACTGACTGCGCATGGTCAACGAGCGGGCGTCGGACGTCCACCTGACGTCCGGGTTCCCGCCCGCGATCCGCGTCCGCGGGCGAATCGCGCCGATGGAGGACTATCCGCCCCTCGGCCCGCAGCAGACCCGCGAGGTCGTCTACAGCATCCTCAACGACGATCAGCGCAAGCGCTTCGAGAACAACAAGCAGCTCGACCTCGCCTACTCGATTCCCGGAGTGGGCCGGTTCCGCATCAACGCCTACTTCCAGCGCGGCGCCATCAGCGCCGCCTTCCGCCTGATCCCGCACGACATCCTGAGCCTCGACGAGCTGCAGCTGCCGCTGATCCTGGAGGAGTTCACGCGCAAGCCGCGCGGGTTCGTGCTCGTCACCGGGCCCCACGGGCTCGGGCAAGTCGACGTCGCTGGCGGCGATGGTCGACCTGATCAACACGACGCGCGAGGAGCACATCCTCACGATCGAGGACCCGATCGAGTTCCTGCACCGCCACAAGAAGTGCATCGTCAACCAGCGCGAGATCGGGACCGACGCCATCGACTTCGCCAGCGCGCTGCGAGCCGGGCTTCGCCAGGACCCCGACGTGATCCTCGTCGGGGAGATGCGCGACATCGAGACGATCTCGACGGCGCTGACCGCGGCCGAGACCGGCCACCTCGTCTTCGCGACGCTCCACACCCAGTCCACGTCGCAGACCGTGGACCGGATCATCGACGTCTTCCCGGCGGGCCAGCAGAACCAGGTGCGCATGCAGCTCTCGATCGCCCTCCAGGGGATCGTCACCCAGCAGCTGCTGCCGACCTCCGACGGAGCGGGCCGGGTTGCCGCCTGCGAGGTGCTGGTCCCGACGCCGGCGATCCGCAACCTGATCCGCGAGGGCAAGACTCACCAGATCTACTCCGCGATCCAGACGTCCGGCTCGACCGGAATGCAGACGATGGACTCGCATCTCGCCCAGCTCGTCCGGATGGGGAAGGTCACGCGCTCGCTCGCGGAGCAGCGCGCCGCCGTTCCCGAGGAGCTCAAGCGCCTGATGGGCAGCGCGCCGGCCCCGGTGCAGGCCGCCGCGGCCCCTGACGGGACCAGCCTCGCCGGGGTCACGCCGCGATGAGCACCTTCGCGTTCCGCGCCGTGGACCTCGCGGGGGTCCCGTCTCGCGGCGAGATGGAGGCGGGCTCGAAGGCTCAGGTCTCCGAGCAGCTGCGCCAGCGCGGACTGATCGTCCTCGACGTCTCCGAGCAGCGCGAGAGCGTGAAGCTGGAGAACGCGTTCAAGCGCTTCAAGAAGGTCGACCTGCGAAACCTCTCGGTCTTCTCGCGCCAGTACGCGACGCTGATCGCATCGGGGATGCCGATGCTGCGCACCCTCCACACGCTCGAGGATCAGACCGACGACGAGATGCTCAAGGAGGCGATCGTCGGGATCCGCCAGGACATCGAGGCGGGCAGCTCGGTGGCGTCCGCGATGGACCGCCATCCCAAGGTCTTCGACACGCTCTATCGCTCGATGGTGCGCTCGGGTGAGGGCTCGGGGCGCCTGGAGGAGGTCCTCGACCGCGTCGCCTACCAGCTCGAGAAGCTCGACGCCCTGCGGCGCCAGATCCGCTCGGCGATGACGTATCCGATGGTCGTCTTCGCGCTGGCGATCGTCGTCCTGCTCGTGGTCGTCGCCTTCATCGTCCCGTGTTCGCCGGGATCTACGAGGAGATCGCCGCGGACACGCCCGGCGAGAGCGCCGAGCTTCCCTTCATGACCCAGATCTCGGTCGGGATGTCGACACATGGTGACCCAGCGCTGGTACCTGTTCCTCTGTCGGGATCCCGCTGATCATCTTCGGCTTCAGCCGCTGGAAGAAGACCGAGCGCGGACGCGAGCAGTGGGACAGGGTCAAGCTCCGGCTGCCCGCCCGCGATCGGCGACGTCGTGCAGAAGGTCGCGCTTGCACGCTGGTCGCGAACCTTCTCCGGCACGGTCGCCTCCGGCGTCCCGATCCTGCAGTCGATCAAGATCACCGGCCAGACGTCGGGCAACACGGTGATCGAGCACGCGATGGAGGACGTCTACGACTCGGTCAAGCGCGGGGGGTCGCTCGCCAAGCCGATCCACGACAACCCGATCTTCCCGGCGATGGTCTCGCACATGGTCTCGGTCGGCGAGGAGACCGGAAACCTCGAGCACATGCTGGGCAAGATCGCCGACTTCTACGAGGCCGAGGTCGACGCGAAGATCAAGGCGCTGACCTCGCTGATCGAGCCGCTGATGATCATGTTCGTCGGCGGGATCGTGGGGTTCATCGTGATCTCGATGTACCTCCCGATCTTCGAGCTCTACGACAAGATCCGCTAGCGCGAGCGCCCGAAGATCCGCAGCAGGAAGAGGAAGAGGTTGATGAAGTCGAGGTAGAGGGCGAGCGCGCCCTGGACCGCGGCCTTCTCTCCCGCCTCGCCGCCGGCTCCGCCCTCGCCGTAGCTGCTTGATCTTCTGCATGTCGTAGGCGGTCAGCCCGGCGAAGATCAGGACGCCGGCGTAGGTCGTGACCCAGTAGAGGATCTCGTTGGCCCAGAGGAGGTTCACGATCGTGGCGAGGATCAGCCCCACCAGCGCCATGAACAGGATCGAGCCCATCGCCGAGAGGTCGCGGTCCGTGAAGTAGCCCCAGGCGGCCATCGCGCCGAACATCCCGGCCGTGACGATGAAGGTCGTGAAGATGGACTGCGCCGTGTAGAGCTCGAAGACGAGAGCGAAGATCACGCCCACGCTGGCCGCATAGAGGAAGAACAGGGCAAGCGCGACCGTCGAGGAGATGCGGTCTATCGCGGCGGAGATCGCGATCACCAGTCCGAGCTGGACGATGACGAGTCCGATGAAGATCAGCGGGTTGTCCGTGATCGTGGTCAACAGCTCGTCGCTGGACCCGATCGCGGCTGCGGCGGCGCGGTGATCGCCAGCCCGGCGAACATCCAGCCGAAGACCCTGCGCAGGAAATCCTGGACATTCGTCGCCGGGCGCCGCGACCGGCCTGTCTGCGGCGTATTCCACGGCCGCCAACCTAGCGCTTGCCGCGGCGCCCGCCGGCGCCCGCCTCGGACACCCGAATGATCGCCGCGGTCCGCCCTCCAGAGGACTCGCACGGCGAAGCGGCCGGAGTCGCCGAGCAGCATGCTGAACCGCGCCGGGTCGTCGGGAGCCGCGTGCTCGAGCAGGCCGAACCGCGGAATCTCGACCGCCGACGGCGTGCGTGAAGACCACGCGCAGCTCGAGCTGGTCGCCGACGCGCGCGCGCAGGACCGGGGTCTCGCTGGACGGTAACTGGACGGTTTTTTCGATCAAACGTCCAGGTGGGCCCTCCCGCTCGCCTGCGGTCGGCGCGGACGCTGTCGTGCTCGATTCCTCGCCCGTCTGCCGCTCGGGCGTGACCAGGGCCGCGCCCAGCGCTCGAGACGACGAGCACGACGAGCAGGAGGCCGATCAGCCTGCGGGCAGCCATCTGTGCGTGGCGCGGGGCGGGACCGGCGGCCGTACCGGGGTCAGCCCCCACACAGAGCCTGGGTGCTGGCACCCAGAAAAGCTAAAGCCCCCGCACCCCACCGCCGATAGGGGTCGCATTAGGGCCAGAGGCCCGGTGCAAAAAGGCAAACCCGTCGCGAGGCGGGGGCGCAAAGCCACGGGGCTCCCACGGGAGTCAGCCGGGTTACCACCGGGGTTCAAGGACCACCGACTGGCGACAGCGACGGGGCTCTGGCGAATCGGCAATAGGCCCAAAGGAGGGTACCTATGCTTCAGAGGCTCCGAGAGAGAATGGGGAGCGAGTCAGGTTTCACCCTGGTCGAGCTCCTGGTCGTGATGCTCATTCTCGGCATTCTGGCCGCCATCGCCATCCCGTCCTTCTTCAACCAGAGGGACAAGGCGCGCGACGCGGACGCCAAGGCCACGGCGAAGACGGCCCAGACGGCCATCGAGACCTACGCCACCGAGAACAACGGCGTCGTACACAGCTCGCGACGCGTCGAGCGACTCTAGGACGATCGAGGAGACGCTGCAGCGGCGCCGACCCTCGATGTCGTGGCGACCGAGGACACGTACACGGTGACCGCCACCTCCGACACCGACGAACGAGTTCAGTGTCAGCCGAGAGGCAGGCGGGGCGTTCAGCCTCGCACTGCATCGACGGTCCGGCGAAGGCGGGTGTCCCGAGGACGGTAACTGGGACTAGCCCTTCAGGGGGCGAATCACGAGACTGCGGGGCGGGCCCACGGGCCCGCCCCGCATGTTTTCACGGCATGCGGAGGCGCTTTAGGTCTCGACACCTCGCGCCGATGCAGGTCCCAGTACCCGGGCGCCCGCTTGGGCTGCCCCTGAGCGATCGGATGACATGAAGAAGCTGAGAGGACGGCATGCGCATCACCTTCGCGGCGAGGCCGGTTTCACGCTGGCCGAGATGCTCGTCTCGATCATGATCACGCTGATCGCGTTCTCGTCCGCTCTGTTGGTCCTCAACGTCGCGCAGCGCACCCAGCCGCTGATCAGCAACCGCGCGGCGTCCATACAGGAGGGGCGCGTGTGGATCGAGCGCCTCACGCGCGAGCTCCGCCAGGGGGCGACGATGGTCGGGACGCCGACGGCCTCGACGCTGTCGTTTCTCACGTACGTCCAGCACAGCGGCTGCGGCGTCAGCACGGCCGGCACCTCGATCCAGTGCCGCGTCACCTACACGTGCAGCGGCGGCACCTGCAGCCGCACCGAGCGCAACGCCGACGGCTCCGGAACCGGCGGGGCGCAGCAGATGGTCACCGGGCTGCAGACGAACAGCGTCTTCTCCTTCTCGCCGACCGCGGCGGCCCCGGAGTACGTCGGGGTGGCGCTTCAGTTCCCGGCGACCGAGGAGGCGGGGGAGACCGAGGACGCGGTGACGCTCCAGGACGGAGTCAGTCTGCGCAACTTCCCGGGCTGATGACGATGACGATCCCTGCCGACAAGCTTCGCACCCGCCTCTCGGACGAGCGGGGCTTCGGTCTCGTCGAGACCCTGGTCGCGTTCCTCGTCCTGATCGGCGGCATGATCGCCGCGTTCCAGCTCTTCGACGCGGCGACGCGCAACACCTACCGCGCCGAGCAGAGCCAGGTCGCGATAAACGTCGCACAGCGCGAGATCGAGGAGATCCGCAATCTCGATTACGACGAGATCGCGATGTCGACCACCCCGGTCTTCAACTCCGACCCCAAGGATCCGCGCGAGCGCGTGAGCGGAACCAGGTTCGACGCCGACAACGACGGGTCGCTGTCCGAGATGGTCCGCCACGGCACCACGCTGGACGGCGGCGGGACGATCAACTGCAACGGGGCCAACGCGCCCTGCCTTGCCTCCGGCCCGGAGAACTTCACGAGCGGAGACGTCAGTGGCCAGATCTTCCGCTTCGTCGTCTGGCGCAACGACCCCACGTGCTCGACCTCGGTCTGCGCCGGGTCCCAGGACCTCAAGCGCGCGATCGTCGTCGTGAAGCTCAACGAGGTCGCGGCCTCCTTCGAGCGCAATTACATCGAGGTCCAGTCCGACTTCGTGGATCCCGACGCGACCCTGACCAGCGACCTTCCCGGAGGACAGGAGGTCAACGTCCCGCAGCAGTTCTGGCTCACCGACACGACGTGCGACAACGACGAGCGCCAGCCGATCGTCACCAGCGATCCCGCCCCCGAGGGCCACGCCCTCCACAACACGCTCGGCGCATGCCAGACGGGGCTGCGGACCGGGTCCACCGCCGGCGCCCCGGACCTGCTCGATGTCGAGCCGCCGCCCGACGACATCACCTGCCGATCTGAACGACCCGCCCGATCGTCGACTACGCGACCGATCTCGAGCCGTCCTCGGGCCCCGACGATGACGAGGGCCTGCAGATCACACGGCAGGCGACCAACGGCTGCGCCTACTCGGGAGGCTCGGGGTCGAGCCCCTGGCAGTCGGTCCACCGCTGGGCGACCCCGCCGATCGGGACCTTCCCGGTGACCGGCTTCGCGATGACCGGCAGCGCCAGCATCGTCCTCTACCTCAGGTCGCTCGCGGGAGCGCAGCACAGCGGGCGCATCTGCACGTACCTGTACCGGCGCACCAGCGAGTCCGGCGGCGTCGCCACGGACTCGCTCATCGACGCCGACTCGTTCTCGGTCTCACAGTGGCCGACGTCGTGGACGCAGTGGACGCGGAACCTGACGTTCCCGCAGACCACCGTCTCCGCCAGCCAGCGCCTCGTCCTCGCGATCAGCATCGACCGCAACGGGACCCCCGCCGACACCGTCCAGATCCTTTACGACCATCCGGATTGGCAGAGCCGGCTCGAGGTGATCACCTCGACGCCGCTCAGCGAATAGCCGCCTCCCGCGGCTTTAGTCTTCGCCGGCCGTGCTGGGGATCACCGCGATTCTGTTCGTCGCCGGGCTGGTCGCCGGCAGCTTCGTCAGCGTCGTCGCGCACCGGCTCCCGCGCAAGGAGTCCATCGTCGGCCCGCGCTCGAAGTGCCCGCACTGCGACGAGACGATCGCCGCCTACGACAACGTCCCGGTGCTGTCGTGGCTCGCCCTGCGCGGCCGCTGCCGGCGCTGCGGCGAGCGCATCTCGCCGCGCTATCCGCTCGTCGAGCTCGCTCTCGGGATCCTCTACGCGGTGGTCTACCTCGTGCTCGAGGAGGACGCGGCCGAGGTCGCGCTCGGGATCGCGTTCGTCACGATGCTCGCGACGATCACCCTGACCGATCTCGAGCACCGGATCATCCCCAACGCGGTGCTGATCGCGGGCGACGGTCGTGGCGCTCGCGATCGTCATCCCCGCCGATCCGGACTCGCCTGCCCGAGCGCGCGATCGCGGCCGCGGGGGCGGGTGCGTTCCTGCTCGTCGCAGCGCTCGCGTACTCGGGGGGGATGGGCATGGGCGACGTGAAGCTGGGCGCGGTCATGGGCCTCTACCTCGGGCGCGCGGTGGCGCCCGCGCTGCTCGTCGCCTTCGCCGTCGGCGCCGTCGTCGGTGTCGGGCTGATGCTCCGGCACGGCGCCGCGGCGCGCAAGCAGGCGGTGCCGTTCGGGCCCTTCCTCGCGATCGGCGGAGTCGTGGGCGCTGCTCGCCGGCGACGAGATCCTCGACTGGTACCTGGACACCTTCTTTCACGGATAGGAGCCGGCTGGGGGCGGGCTCAAGCTTCCGCGGGGATGGGCCGATGGTGTGCCTGAGCGCCACGCGTGCGCGCTCCACCAGCCATGTTCTCCAGCAACAAGCAGAAATCAGTCGTTGGCCTCGACGTGGAGGCCGGCAGCATCGCCGCCAGCGAGGTGAGCGTGAACGGATCCGCGACCGTTTCGGGGACCGGGATCGTGCGCCTCGAGCCCGGCGTCTTCCGCGAGGGGGAGATCAGCGACGCCGCGGCGCTCACCGAGGCGCTGAAGGCAGCTCTGGTCGTCGCACAAGCTGGGCAAGCACGTCCGGCTCGGGATCGCCAACCAGCGCGTCGCGGTTCGCACGATGCAGCTGCCGGTGATCGAGGACGAGGAAGAGCTGGCGACCGCGATTCGCTTTCAGGCCCAGGACCACATACCGATGCCGCTCGAGCACGCGGTCCTGGATTACGAGGTGATCGGCCGCAGCGCCGGCGAGGGGGCCGACCGCCGGATGGAGGTCGTCGCCGTCGCAGCGCGCCGGGACATGATCGAGACGATGCTGACCTCGATGCGCGAGGCCGGCCTGCGCCCGGTCGGGATCGACCTCTCGGCTTTCGGGATGATCCGCGCGCTCGCCGGGAGCAACGTCGCCGAGGCGGGCAACGGCGCGACGGTCGCCTACGAGGACCGCGTGAGCCAGGAGGAGGGCGAGATGGCGCCCGTGGTGCCCACCCTTCTGTACTGCAGCCTCGGGGACGTCACCAACCTCGCTGTGGCGCGCGGCTCGTCGTGCCTCTTCACGCGGATCTCCTCCTTCGGAATGGAGGGGATCGCGCAACGCCTCGCCGAGCGTCGCGGCCTGACGCTCGACCACGCGAGGCAGTGGCTCCCGCACGTCGGTCTCGACGAGCCCGTCGAGGACATCGAGGGCGACCGTGAGACGGTGGAGGCCGCCCGCGACGCGCTGGCGGATGGCGCCGCGAAGCTCGCCGACGAGCTGCGGCTGTCGCTCGACTACTACCGCGCCCAGGAGGGCGCGGCGAACATCGAGGGCGTCGTCGCCTGCGGGCCCGGCAGCATCATCCCCGGGCTCTCGCAGCGGCTCGAGCGCGAGCTGGGGCTGCGATTCGAGTCGGAGCGTCCGTCGGCCCTGTCTCACCTCGACGACGCCGAGGCTGCGCGGCTGACGCTTTCCTACGGACTGGCGCTGGCGGAGTAGCGCGATGCGGCCGATCAACCTCATCCCCCCGGACGACCAGGGCGGTCGCGGCCAGGCGCGGGCCGGATCGCTCTCCTACGTCGTGCTCGGCGCCCTCGTCGCGATCCTGCTCGCCGTCACCGTCATGGTCCTGACCAACAACCGGATCTCCGACGCGAAGGCCGAGGTCGCCTCGCTCGAGCAGCAGCGCGACGCCGCCCAGGCCCGCGCCGACAGCCTCGCCGCATTCGCCGAGTTCAGCGGCATGCAGGAAGAGCGCACGGCGACCGTCACGAGCCTCGCGCAGAGCCGCTTCGACTGGGAGCGCGTGCTTCGCGAGCTGGCGCTCGTCCTGCCCGAGGACGTCTGGCTGGTCGAGCTCGAGGGGACCGTGGCTCCCGACGGTCGCAGCTCGCCGACGGGGCCGACTGTCACGATCCGCGACTCCGTCGCCGGGCCGGCGCTCGAGATCGTCGGCTGCACCGTCAGCCAAGACGCCGTGGGCGCTTTCGTCGCCACGCTGCGCGACATCGACGGCGTCACCCGGGTGACCGTGGCGAAGTCGGAGCGACCCGAGCTGAACGATGACAGCGGAGCCGAGGAGCGAGATGGGCGGGCGACGAGCGAGTGCCGCACGCGCGACTTCATCACGCGATTCGAGATCGTGGCGGCCTTCGACGAGGTTCCCGTCCCGGCGGCCGCGCCGGCGGATCCCGCTGCGCCGACGGCGCCGGCGAGCACCGAGAACGCCGCCGGAGAGCCGAACCCCACCCCGGGGGCCGTCGAGGAGGGCGCCGCGGAGGCCGAGCAGGCAACGGAGATCGTGCCGGGGTCTTGAGATGAAGCGCTCCGATCGAACAATCGTGATCGTCCTGCCGGTCATCGCGCTGGTCGTGGCGTTCTGGATGCTCGTGCTCAGCCCGAAGCGCGAGGAGGCCTCGAAGCTCGACGACGAGGTCGCCGCGCTCGAGGCGGAGGTCGCCCAGGCCGAGCAGACGGCGGACATCGCCGAGCAGGCCCGCGCGAACTTCGACGAGGACTACCAGAAGGTCGTGACGCTCGGCAAGGCCGTCCCGGAGGACGACGACACGGCGAGCCTGATCACCCAGATAAGCGGGGTCGCCGAGGACGCCCACGTCGACTTCAGGTCGCTGCTGCTCGCCGACGGAGGCGAGGAGCAGGCACCGCCGCCGGAGGCGCCCGCCCCGGCCGAGGCGGCGCCCACGCACCGAATCCGTCGACACGGCGGCGCCCGCCCCCGTGGCGACCGAGGCGGCCGCCGCATCGCTTCCGATCGGGGCGACCGTCGGCCCGGCGGGCCTCCCGGTGATGCCCTATGAGCTCCAGTTCCAGGGCGACTTCTTCCAGCATCGCCGACTTCGTCGCCGGGCTCGACAAGGGCGTGACCGCCGACGAGAAGGGAGAGGTCTCGGTGGACGGCCGCCTGATGACGGTCGACGGGTTCTCGCTCACGCGCGACCTCGAGAAGGGCTTCCCGTCGCTGCTCGCCAACTTCGCCGTCACGACGTATGTCACCCCGACCGAGGAGGGGCTCACCGCGGGCGCCACTTCGTCCGGGCCGGCCCCGGTGTCGGCGCCCGCGCCCGGCGAGACGGCCATGGATCCGACCAGCGCGACGACGACGGAGGCGCAGCCCGCACCATGAAGCGCCCCGAGCTCAAGTTCGACAAGCCGAACGTGAAGCTGCCTCCCGTCGTCGAAGACGTCTACCGGGACCTGCGCGACCGCAGGCTGCTGCCGCTCGTCGCCCTGCTCCTCGTCGCGATCGTCGCGGTCCCCATCGCGCTCTCGGTCTCCTCCGGCACGCCGTCGTCCACAGGCGCACCGGTCGCGGAGATCGTCCCGGCCGACGCTCCGGAGGCGCAGGCGGCGGTGCTGGCCGAGAATCCCGGCCTTCGCGACTATCGCGAGCGTCTCGACGCCCTGAAGTCCCAGAATCCCTTCGACCAGCAGTTCGAGACCAGCGGGCTCGCGGGCACCGAGGTCGAGAGCGGGTCCGGGTCGGTCGAGACGCTCACCGAGTCCGGCGGCGCCCCGGTCACGGGCGGGGCCGGCGAGACCGGGTCGGTCACCGCGACCGGTGGAGGCTCGACGACGACCTCGAGCCCCGACACCTCCTCGAGCGGCGGCAGCGTCGACAGCGGGGCGGCCGTCGAGACGGAGGTCTTCTTCTACACGTTCAAGGTCGATCTGCAGTACGGCCTCGAGGGAGACGTCAAGGAGCGGCGCAACGTCAAGCTGCTCGACCTCCTGAGCCCGGTCGGGACGTTCCTCGGGGCGTCGCCGGACGCGTCGCGGGCGGTGTTCGCGCTGTCGTCCAACGTCACGGCCGTCAGCGGCGAGGGCGACTGCGCGCCGAGCCCCGAGAGCTGCGACTTCCTGTCGCTCGAGAAGGGCCAGTCCGCGACGCTGGCCTACCAGCAGGAGGGCGCCGAGCTCGCCAGCTACCGCCTCGCGGTGGACGACATCCGCATGGTCAAGGTCAAGAACCCTCCGGCCGTCGAGTAGCGCGCCGAGAGCCCGACCACCGCCGGCCGGCTTGCTTGCGGGGCCGGCCCACCGCGCCCGGCGGGCACTAGCCTAGGTCGCCATGTCTCTGCGCTTCACCACAGCAGGGGAGTCGCACGGCCCCGGCCTCGTGACGATCGTCGAGGGCGTGCCCGCGGGCCTGGAGCTCGATCTCGAGGCGCTCGATCGCGACATGGCCCGGCGCCAGCTCGGCCACGGGCGCGGCGGGCGGATGAAGATCGAGAGCGACGCCGTCGAGATCCGCTCCGGCGTGCGCCACGGCCGCACGCTCGGCAGCCCGATAGCGATCCTCGTCGCCAACCGCGACTACGCGAACTGGGAGGAGCGCATGAACCCGTGGCCCGTCGACGCGGACGTCGACGAGGTCCACCTCCCGCGCCCCGGCCACGCCGACCTCGTGGGGCTTCAGAAGTACGGGCACTCCGACGTCCGCAACGTGCTCGAGCGCGCGAGCGCGCGCGAGACCGCGGCCCGGGTCGCCGCCGGCGGAATCGCGCGGGCCCTGCTCGACGCGCTCGGCGTCAGCATCCACAGCCACGTCCTCCAGATCGCCGACGTCCGCGCCAAGGTGCCCGAGGACCTGGGCCCCGCCGACTTCGACGGCGTCGACGACTCCCCCGTGCGCAGCCTCGACCCCGATGCGGAGGAGCGGATGGTCGAGGTGATCAACCGGCTTCGCAAGCAGAACGAGACGCTGGGCGGGACCTTCGAGGTGATCGCCTTCGGGCTGATCCCCGGGCTCGGCTCCCACGTCTCCTGGGAGGAGCGCCTCGACGGGCGCCTCGCCCAGGCGATGGTCTCGATCCAGGCGATCAAGGGCGTCGCGATCGGCGAGGCGTGGGACGTGGCGGGCCGGCCGGGCTCGGAGGCCCACGACGAGATCTTCTGGAACGAGGAGCGGGGCTGGTTTCGCGAGACGAACCGCGCCGGCGGCGTCGAGGGCGGCATGTCCAACGGCGAGCCGCTCGTCGTCCAGGCCGCGATGAAGCCGCTCTCCACGCTCACCCAGCCGCTGCGCTCCGTGGACGTCCACACCAAGGAGCCCGGGCGATGCGCTCAAGGAGCGCACCGACTCGACGACCGTGCCCGCGGCAGCCATCGTCGGCGAGGCGATGGTCGCCCTGACGCTCGCGCGCTGCTACCGCGAGAAGTTCGGGGGCGATCACATCGATGACGTCCGCGCGGCGCTCGACGCCTACGCGGAGCGCATCGGATGGCAGAGGTAGCGCTTGTCTTCGTCGGCTTCATGGGCGCCGGCAAGAGCGAGGCCGCGAGAGCCGCGGCGCGGGCGCTCGGCACCGAGGCCAAAGACGCCGACGAGCTGATCGAGCGCGAGATCGGCGAGTCGATCGCCTCGTTCTTCGAGAGCGAGGGCGAGGCCGCCTTTCGCGAGCGCGAGGAGCGCCTCGTGTGCGAGCTGCTCGAGGGCGGGGGCGTGGTGTCGCTCGGCGGCGGCGCGGTCATGAGCGAGCGCGTGCGCGAGGCGCTGCGCGATCACGTCGCGGTGTGGTGCCAGGTCGAGCCCGACGCGGCCTGGGCCCGCGCCTCGCGCAGCGGCCGCCCGCTGGCCGCCGACGAGACGACGTTTCGAGAGCTCTACGCGCAGCGGCTGCCGATCTACGAGCAGGTCGCGCGCGCCGTGCTCCCCGAGGGCGGCCGCGAGGTCGGGTCGGCGTCGGCGCCGTGGCTCGACGCGATGCGCTCGAGGCCGGGGCTGCGGCTCGCGTGGGCGCGCTCGCAGTCGGCCGAATACCCAGCCGCGGTGGGGGAGGGGGCGCTCGAGCTGCTCGACACGGATGCCGCGGCGACGCTCGGCGTCGAGCGCTGGTTCGCGGTCGCCGACCGCGAGGCGCTCGCCCATCACCGCGCGCTGCTTCCAGCGACGCAGGAGGTGATCGACGTCGAGGCCGGCGAGGAGCGAAAGACGCTCGCCGAGGCCGAGGAGGTGCTGCGCGAGCTGGCGCGCGCCGGAGCGCGGCGCGACGACGGGCTGCTCGCATTCGGCGGCGGGGTCGTCGGCGACCTCGGAGGCCTCTGCGCCGCGCTCTACCAGCGCGGCGTCCAGGTCGTCCAGGCTCCGACGACGCTCGTCGGCCAGGTCGACTCGGCCTACGGCGGCAAGACCGGCGTCGACCTCCCCGAGGCCAAGAACTACGCCGGCGCCTACCACATGCCATCCGCCGTCCTCGCCGACCCGCGGACGCTCGCGACGCTCCCCGACGCCGAGCTCGCGGCGGGCTTCGTCGAGGTGCTCAAGACGGGGCTGATCGCCGGCGGCAGCCTCTGGGAGCGCGTCAGCGGAATCGAGGAGCTCGACCCCTCGAGCCTCACCGACGTCATCTTCGACTGCGCGCGGACCAAGCTCGAGGTCGTGGCCGCCGACGAGCGCGACGGGGGCCGCCGCGCGGTGCTCAACCTCGGCCACACCGTCGGCCATGCGATCGAGGCGGCGAGCGGCTACTCGCGCTACCGCCACGGCGAGGCGGTCGGTCTCGGCCTTCTGGCGACCCTGCGGCTCTCCGGCGCGGGCGAGCTTCGCGCCGAGCTCGCCGACGTCCTCGACCGCCACGGGCTGCCGACGCGGCTCGACGACTCGGTGACGACCGACGACGTGCTCGCGGCCGCGCAGCTCGACAAGAAGCGGACCGCGCGCGGGCTGGAGTTCGTGCTCCTCGCCCGTCCCGGAGAGCCGAGCGAGGGACAGCCCGTCGACGCGGATAGTGTCCGCGAGGCCGTGGACGAGCTGCGATCCCCCGAGGGCTGACGATGGCCGGAAGCCGCAACCGGGTCGAGGTGCTGCACGGGGTCAACCTCGACATGCTGGGCCGCCGCGATCCGGAGCACTACGGCACGCTCAAGCTCAGCGAGCTCGAGCGCGCGATCAAGGGCTACGCGCGCGAGCTCGACCTCGAGGCGGCGTTCTTTCAGACCAACGACGAGGGCGAGTTCGTCGAGCGGCTGCACCGCCTCCCGGACGCCGCCGACGCGGCCGTGCTCAACCCCGGCGCCTGGACGCACTACAGCTATGCGATCCGCGACGCGCTCGAGATAACGGGCCTGCCCGCGGTCGAGGTCCACCTCTCGGACGTCCAGTCGCGCGAGGAGTGGCGCCGTCACTCGGTCCTCGACGGCCTGGTGCTCGGCGTCGTCTCCGGCGAGGGCCCCGAGGGCTACCGCAGGGCGCTGGAGATGTTGAAGCCCGAGATAACTCAATGAGCCCCGCCCATCGCGGCGCCGAGCGCGCCGAGCGGCTCGCGGCCGAGGTCGCCGAGCGCGGCCTCGACCAGCTCATCGTCGGCGACCTCGTGCGCCCCGGCGACTCCGAGCGCTCCGGGAGCGCCAACATCCGCTGGCTCACGGGCTTCGGCGGGACGAGCGGCATCTGCCTCGTCGGCCCCGACGAGCGCGTCTTCGCCACCGACTTCCGCTACGTCGAGCGCGCCGAGCGGGAGGTCCCGAGCGTCTTCGACCGCGTTCGCGCCGAGCGCCAGCTCGTGCCCGCGATCGCGGATCGCATGAGCGGCCGCGTGGGGTTCGACGACGCCAACACCAGCGTCGCCAACCTGCACAAGCTCGAGGAGGCGGTGCCCGACGGCGTCGAGCTCGTCCCCGCCTCCGGAATCGTCGAGAAGCTGCGGCGCACCAAGGACGAGGCGGAGATCGAGGCGATCGCCGCCGCCGCGAGCCTCACCGACGAGGTCTACGCCTGGGTCGCCGAGGCCGGGCTGGCCGGCCGCACGGAGCGCGAGGTCGGGCTCGCGATGGAGCAGCGCATGCGCGAGCTGGGCGCCGAGGACCCCTCGTTTCGCGCGATCGTCGCCGCCGGCGCCAATGGCGCGCTCCCGCATCACGACGCCTCGGCGCGGGAGATCGCCGAGGGCGAGCTGGTCGTGATCGACATGGGCGCGATCGTCGAGCGGCTACTGCTCCGACTGCACCCGCACCTTCGCGACCGGCGAGATCGACTCCGAGCAGCGCGAGGTCTACGAGCTCGTGCTCGCGGCGCAGCTGGCGGCGCTCGATGCGGTGCGCGCCGGCACGCCGGCGGTCGGCGTGGACGCCGCGGCGCGCGAGCCGATCGCGGAGGCCGGCCATGGCGAGCGCTTCGGGCACGGCGTCGGCCACGGGGTCGGGATCGAGGTCCACGAGGACCCCCGGCTTGGCCCGCGCTCGGAGGACGAGCTGATGGCCGGCGACGTCGTCACGATCGAGCCCGGCGTCTACGTGCCGCAGCGCTTCGGCATCCGGATCGAGGACCTCGTCGTCGTCACCGACGACGGCCACCGAAACCTCAGCTCGTTTCCCAAGGACCTGCAGCTCACCGGCTGACGCCGGTCTAGACTCGCGCCGTGGAAGGGGAAGCCGGCGTGATTCTCAGAGCCGCACGCGCCGCGGCATTCGGCGTCGGAGCCGCGATGGCCATGGCGCTCGCCCCCGCGTCGTCGGCCCACGTCGTCGAGCCGTCCTCCGAACATGGCCCCCAGGCGGTCGTCGCCCACGATCACGGCGCCGCCGCGGTGGCGCCAGGGGCCCCTGCCGAGCTCGTCACGGCGTGCACGGGCGCGCCGATGCCGAGCCCCGACCAGGTGATCACCGGGGCATTCGACAGATCCATCCAGGGCTCCTACGTCGCGGTCCCCTTCGGCGTCACCCCCGGAACCGATGCCGTGCGGGTCAAGTACTGCTTCGACCAGCCCGCCCTCCCCGACCCCCAGGGGCTCAACCGGCACACGATCGACCTCGGCCTCTACGAGCCCGAGCAGAACGGCAACGGCGTGCCCGACGAGCCCGAGTTTCGCGGCTGGGGAGGGTCGAGCCGCCGCGACGTGACCCTGTCGCCGGAGGGCACGATCGACCCCGACCCGAACCCGGTCGCGACGCAGAAGACGACCGTCGGCTTCCTGCCGGGCGCGATCCCGGCCGGGGAGTGGTCCGCGGAGCTCGGGGTCGCCGCCGTCGCCGACGAGCTTCCGGCCGAGGACGGGGTGGTGCAGTGGAGGATCGAGATCGACCTGATCGACGATCCCGCCTTCGCCGACGAGCCCTACCAGCCGGTCGCCTACCAGCAGGCGCCCGCCGACCCCGACCCCGGGTGGTACGCGGGCGACTTCCACGTGCACGCCCGTCACTCGAACCCCGGGGACGCGACGATGCGCGAGACCTTCAACTACGCGTTCTGCCCCGACCCCGCCCTCGGCGCGCTGTGCGCTGCGCCGGAGTCGCAGCCGGGAGCGGGGCTCGACTTCATCACGCTGTCCGACTACGTGACGACGCGGCAGTGGGAGGAGATCGGTGCCTTCCAGGGCGATTACCCCGGCCACCTGATCATCCGCAGCGCGGAGGTGATCACCTACCGCGGCCATGTGAACAACCACGCCAGCGTCGACTTCGCGGACTATCGCACCGGCCCGATCTATCGAGCGGCAGCCCGACGGGACGCTCGCCCTGATGCGCGACGCGCGGCCGGCGAGCGCGATCTTCGACGAGATCCACGCCGCGGGCGGATGGACTCAGATCAACCACCCCGAGACCTTCCCGTCCGAGATCCCGACGTTCGGCAATCTGTGCCGCGGCTGCTCCTGGGAGCACACCGACGCCGAGACCGACTACGCAAAGGTCGACGCGATCGAGGTCGCGACCGGCCCCGCGGGGCTCCAGCAGGAGCCGAACCCGGGGCCCAACCCGTTCACCCCGCTGGCGGTCCGCTTCTGGGAGCACGGGATCGACGCCGACGGCGTGAGCTCACACAAGATCGCCGCCGTGGGGTCGAGCGACTCGCACAACGCCGGCCGCTCGGACAACCCGTTGACGCAGTCGCCGATCGGTCAGGCGACGACGGTGGTCTTCGCCGACGAGCTCTCCGAGGGCGCGATCAAGCGCGGAGTCGAGGCCGGCCACACCTACGTGAAGATGTGGGGCAACGACGGCCCCGACCTGCGGCTCGAGGCAACCGTGCCCGGGTCGGGCAACCCGCCGGCGATCATCGGCGACACCGTCCAAGCCAACGAGGTCGAGTTCACCGCCGCCGTCAAGAACCTCGACCGGGCGATGGCCGCGCGGCCGGGCGCCTACACCCTCCAGGTGGTCCGCAACGGATTGCCGTTCCTCGCGGTGCCGATCCCGCCTGGGCAGGACGACTTCGAGTTCGCGTTTCCGAGCGTCGGGCCGTCGCGATACCGCCTCCAGGTCGACCGCACGCTCACGGGGGCCGGCTCGGTCGAGGCGCTGTCGAGCCCGATCTACGTCGAGGCGCCCCTGGGGGCGCCGGCTCCTCCCGCCGCGTCGATCACCGACGTCAGCGTGATCGAGGGGGACTCGGGCGCCCGGCAGGCGAACATGACGGTGTCGCTCTCGGCCCCCGCGCCCGGGCCCGTCGCCGTCTCCTACAACACGCGAGGACCGCAGCGCGACGGCGGGCTCTGACTACGAGGCAGGCGAGGGGACGCTGGTGGTCCCCGCGGGCGAGACGAGCGAGCGGCTCGCCGTCCCCGTCATCGGCGACGTCGCCGAGGAGCCCGACGAGGACTTCACCGTCGGGCTCTCGAACCCCGCCGGCGTCACGATCGCGAAGTCCGCCGGAAGGGTCACGATCCTCGACGACGAGGGCAAGAAGCCGGGGCGCTGCGCCCAGACTCAAACCGGGACCGACAACGCGGAGGAGCTGGTGGGCGACGAGCTGAGCGACCGCATCGAGGGCAACGGAGGCGACGACACGATCCTCGGGGGCGGCGGCCGCGACTGCCTCGACGGCGGTGTGGGGAACGACGTGGTCGAGGGTCAGGGCCAGGGCGACCGCGTCGCGGGCGGGGAGGGAGACGATCGGCTCGCCGGCGGAGGGGGCCGCGACCGCGTCCGGGGAGGTCCGGGCTCCGACGCGGTCGACGTCAGGGGCGGGGGCCGCGACCGGGTGCGCTGCGGCCCTGGCAGGGACCGGGCCAAGGCGGGTTCCAAGGACAGGCTTCGCGGCTGCGAGCGGGTGCGCTGACCATCCAAGGGGCGAAGTCCCCCGTGCGATACTCCATGCGTGATCAGCTCAGGGGTGGGTGAGTCCACGTCGTTTCGCCATGAGGCCGCCTTCTACGGCGGAATGGACGGCTTCCTCGACGCGACCGTGCCCTTCATCCGCGACGCCGTCGCGGTGGACGAGCCTGTGCTGGTCGCCGTGGACGCGGACAAGATCCGCCGCCTTCGCTCGGAGCTCGACGGCGCTGCCGACCGCGTGATCTTCGTCGACATGCACGAGATGGGCGTCAACCCTGCCCGGATCATTCCCGAGTGGCGCGAGTTCGTCGAGTGCCATTCGGTGCTCGGCCGGGGAATGCGCGGCATCGGCGAGCCGGTATGGCCCGCCCGCGGCGCGGACGAGCTTCCCGAGTGCCACCGTCACGAGGCGCTGCTCAACCTCGCGTTCGAGGCCGCGCCCTCGTTCTGGCTGCTGTGCCCATACGACACGGAGACCCTCGAGGGCGAGGTGGTCGAGGAGGCGCGCAGCACCCACCCGCTCGTCTCCGAGGACGGCGAGCGCGCCCACAGCGGCGCCTACGACGAGACGCTGTCGCGCCGGCCGTTCGAGGGCGAGCTGCCCGATGCGCCCGGAGAGGTCGCGACGCTGAGCTTCGACGGCGGAAGGCTCGACGGCGTGCGCGGTTTCGTCTGGGAGCGGGCGCGCGAGACCGGCCTCGGCACGCGGCCGGCCGGCGACCTCGTCCTCGCGGCGAGCGAGCTTGTGAGCAACAGCGTCAGGCACGGCGGCGGGGGCGGCGAGATCAGGTTCTGGCTCGACGACCACACGGCCCAGTGCGAGGTCGGCGACACGGGCCGCATCGCGGATCCGCTCGCCGGCCGCGCCCATCCCAAGTTCGCCCAGCTCGACGGGCGCGGCCTGTGGCTCGTCAACCAGCTCTGCGACCTGGTCCAGATCCGGTCCTCGGAGGCCGGGACCGTCGTGCGCCTCTCGATGCGCGTCGCCTGAGCGGCGTGTCCCGCCGCTAGCTCGACGCCTCGTCGGGGACGAATCCCTCCCGTCGCAGGCGGGTCCGCCCCTCGCCGTAGCCCGCCGTCTCGTAGGCGATCAGAGCCCAGATCGGAGTGGTCACGAGCGCCACCGCGACCAGCGCGGGTATTTCGACGACCAGCGGGAGAAGCGCGAACAGCGCGATCCCGAGGCCCAGCCGCTGCCGGTTGACCGTGTGGACGTGGCGGTAGCGGAAGGCGACGAGCGCGAGCAGGTATATCGCGAGACCGCCGACGAGCGCGAACGCCGGGGCCGTGTCGAGCGGCTCGGAGACGTCGGCGATCGTCTTCTTCATCGCGAGGGCGACCAGCACGATGCCCGCCACCATCGGGAAGTGCAACAGCGAATACGAGTCGCGCGCCATCTCGTTCTGCTCGCGCCCGACCTCGGCGCGCGCGAGCCGCCGCGCCGAGACGATCGCGACGACGTCGAAGTAGAGCCACCACATCGCCGCCGCGAGGCCGATGCCGACGACCGCGGCGGCGGCGATCCCGGCCGTGACTCCGGCGCCCGCGCCGACACCGATCGCGACGATCGCCTCGCCGAGGGCGATGATCAGGATCAGCCCGTGGCGCTCGGCGAAGTGCCCGGGAACGAGCTTCCAGCCCTCGGAGCCGAAGAAGTAGGGCTCGGCGACGTCGAGGGCCAGCGCGACGGCCCAGATCGCGAGCCGCGTGTCGCCTTCGAAGAACGCGCCGACCACGACCACGCCGACCCCGACGGCGGTGCCCATCGCCAGCCCGACGACCGACTTGCGCAGCTGCGGCTCGTCGCGGCTGGCGAGGATGAAGAGGGCGATCTGGCCGAAGCGCACGGCCGCGTAGGCGCCCGCGAAGGCGGCGCCCTCGTCGCCGAAGGCCTCGGGAACGCAGAGCGCGGCGACCAGCAGCGCCGCCATCGCCGCGAACATCGCGAAGCGCACGGCGCCCTCCTCGGGATTGACCACGCTGGTGAGCCACGCGTAGCCCGTCCACGCCCACCACAGAAGGGCGAGCATGACGATCCCGCGCGCGAGCCCGTCCCACGTCGGGTCGTTCGACATCAGCGTCGTGCACTGCGTGAGGGCGAGGACGAAGACGAGGTCGAAGAAGAGCTCGAGCGGCGTCACCCGCTCCCCCTCGCGCATCACCGGGTTGATCCGAGGCCTGCGCGTGCTCGCCTGGGTCGCCATCGCCACCGGATGGTGGCAGGCGCTGAGGGCTTACCCCAGCGAGGCGATCGCCTCCTCGATCGGGGTGTCGCCGTCGCGGACCTCGAAGAGCTTGCGGATCGTGTTCGGGGAGTGCAGCGTCACGGCGAGCACGGCGGCGACGTCCTCGCGCGGGATCTTCCCGCGGCCGACGTCGTCGCCGACCCGGACGCGCCCGGTACCGGGGTCGTCGGTCAGGAACGTGGGCCGCACGATCGTGTAGTCGAGCCCGCTCGCCTGCAGCTCGGCGTCGGCCTTTCCCTTCGCCCGCAGGTAGACGGCGAACGTGTCGTCGCCCGGCGCGTCGGGGTCCGCGCCCATCGAGCTGACCATCACGTAGCGGTCGATTCCGTTCGCCTTCGCGGCGGCGATCAGCTTGACGGCGCCGCCGTAGTCCATCGTCCATTTGCGGTCGGGGCCGCTTCCCGGCCCGGCGCCGGCCGCGAAGACGACGGCGTCGGTGGAGCCGATCGCCTCGGCCACCTCGGCGTCGGTCGCCTTCTCGAGGTCGCAGACGACCGGCTCGCCCCCGGCCTCGCGCACGCGGTCGGCCTTGGCGGGGTCGCGGATCAGCGACCGGACCTCGTCCCCGCGGTCGACGAGCAGCCGCGCCAGCCGCGAGGCCGACCTTGCCCGACCCTCCTGCTATCGCGACCTTCATCCACACCTCCTATAGGCCGTGCGCTCGTCTGACCTAACTACCTCAGTGTGACGATGGTTCCCTGCCCGCGACACGGGTAGAGACAGTGGGAGAGACGAGCACAGCGACCGCCATGCGGCCGTCTGACGGCGGCTCGGCACAAGGGACCCTGGTCGTCGGCCTCGAGGCCGAGCCCGAGTACCTCGAGCTCGCCGAGGAGATCGCCGAAAACCTGCCCGAGGAGCTGGGCGAGCGCTTCGAGGACTTCGAGTGGCGCGTCGAGGTCAGAGAGATCCCGCCAAAGGACCCCGCCGCGAACAGCACGGACTTCGTCCTCGCGGCGCGCGAGCTGATGCTCGCCGAGGATTGGGACCTCGCCGTCTGCCTGACGGCGCTGCCGCTGCGCGCCCACGGCCGGCCCGTGACCGCGCACGTGAGCCCGTCGCACGGCGTCGGGCTGATCTCGGTGCCCGCCTTCGGGGCGTTGGGGGTCGAGGACCGGGTGCGGGAGGCGGTCCTCGATCTCGTCTCCGGGCTCGTCGGCGTGCGAGGCGAGGCCGAGGACGGCGACCGGGAGCGGATCCGCGACCGGCTGCAGGAGCTCGCCGCTCCTCTCGGCGAGGCTCAGGTGCGCGACGACGGGCGAATCCGCTTCACCACCGCGGTGATACGCGGGAATCTGCGGCTGCTCTCGGCATGGTGCGCGCCAACCGCCCCTCCGGGTGATCATCAGGCTGTCGCGGGCGCTCGTCGCGGCGCTCGGCACCGCCGCCTACGTGCTCGCCTCGGCGGGGTACTGGAACCTCGAGGTCCAGATGAGCTGGCCCCGCCTCATCGGGCTCGCGCTCGTGTCCATGGTCGCTGACGTCCGTCGCCCTGATTGCCGCCCACGACCTCTGGGAGCGTGCCTCGACGCCCGCCGAGAGGGAGCGGGTCGTGCTCTTCAACACCGTCACCACGGTGACGATCGTCATCGGGGTGGTGAGCTTGTTCGGGATCCTCTTCGTGGTCGCCACGTTGTGCGCGGCGGCGCTGATCCCGCCGGCCGCCTTCGAGCAGGAGACGGGCATCAGCCCGGGGGTCGTGGACTTCCTGCGCTTCGGCCTCTTCGCGAGCGCGGTCGCGACGCTCGCCAGCGCCCTCGGCTCGATGGTCGAGAGCGACCTCACGGTGCGCGAGGCCGCCTACGGCTACCGGCCCCAGCCCGACGACGCGGAGGATGGAAGCGAGGAGGACGGGGCGAAGCGGAGGAGGGGCGGAGCTAGTCGGGCCGCGGCGTCGCTGACTCGAGCACCCCGAGGAGCTCGTTGACCCCGCAGACGAGCAGGCGCTCCTCGTCGACCTCGACCCAGGCGCCGGCCGAGGCGTGAAAGACGACGTGGTCGCCGGGCTCGACGGGCATCCGGACGCCGACGTGCTCCCACCAGTCGAGCCCCGGGCCGACCGCGAGAACGATCCCCTGCTGGGGTGGAGGGTCGTGGCTGCCCGGCGGGACGACGAGGCCGGACCGCCGCATGCGGTCCGAGTCGAGCTCCTTTATGACGACTCGGTCGAACAGCGGCCGCAGCTCGTGGCGGATCGACTCGACCGAGCCTGCCTGCTGGCGTGCGCTCACGCCACGAGGGTACCGCTCGGCAACGTCATGCCGCGGCGGCCGCCCTGCTTCGCACGCCGGGCTCCGCGGGCGTGAACTCCATCGCCTCGTCGAGGCCGCCGTAGCGCAGCCCGAGCAGGTCGCGCGTGTAGTTCTGGTGCAGGCGCCAGGGGACGGTCTGTCCCTGCCTCGGCATGCTCTCGATCGAGCGCAGGACGTATCCGGACATCAGGTCGATGAACGGCTCGGTCGGCAGGGAGGGGTCGGGCCCCTCGGGCGTGCAGTGGCTGTAGCCGTGCTCGTCCATGTGGTTGATGAGCCGGCAGACGTACTCCGAGACGAGATCGACCTTGAGCGTCCAGGACGCGTTCGTGTAGCCGAGGGCGTAGGCGAAGTTGGGGACGCCGGCCATCATCATGCCCTTGTAGGTGACGACGTCCGGCAGCTCCAGCGGGTCGCCGTCGACGCTGATCTCGGCGTCGCCGAAGATGCGCACGTTGAGGCCCGTCGCGGTGACGATCACGTCGGCCTCGAGCTCGTCACCGCTCTCGAGCAGAAGCCCGTTCTCGGTGAACCTCTCGATCCGGTCGGTGACGATCGAGGCGCTGCCGTCGGCGAGCACCTCGAAGAGATCGCCGTCGGGGACGAGGCACACGCGCTGGTCCCACGGCTTGTAGTTCGGTTTGAAATGCGTGTCGACGTCGTAATCGGGCGGAAGCCGCCGCTCGACGCCCCTGCGAATCAGGCGGCTGATCAGACCCGGCGCGCGGCGGCTGGCGCGGAAGAAGGCATTGGCGAGCAGGGCGTTCTTCCAGCGCACGATCGGATACGCGACCTTCGCCGGCAGCCAGCCGTTGAGGCGCTTCGGCGAGTCGGGTCCTGGGCGGGGAGCGAGAGGACGTAGCTCGGCGAGCGCTGGAGCA
The DNA here is from genome assembly GCA_963838145.1 of uncultured Thermoleophilia bacterium. Taxonomy (GTDB): domain Bacteria; phylum Actinomycetota; class Thermoleophilia; order Solirubrobacterales; family 70-9; genus DASPWW01. The sequence continues at coordinate 92,111 of CAWIPX010000003.1, read as the reverse complement.
TCGTCACGTGAGCGGCGCCGCTCCGCCATCGCGGGAACGAGGGTCACGGCGGTCGCTCCGCTGCCGATCACGACGACGCGCTTGCCGGTGTAGTCGAAGTCCTCGGGCCAGCGCTGCGGATGGATGATCTCGCCGCCGAAGCGCTCGGCTCCCTCGAACTGCGGGGTGAAGCCCTCGTCGTAGCGGTAGTAGCCGCTGCACAGGTAGAGGAAGTTGCAGGTCAGGCGCACGCTCTCCGCCGTTTCGCCGCGCTCGGCCTCGACCGTCCAGCGCGCCTCGCTCGTCGACCACGCGGCGCTCACCACGCGATGGCTGAAGCGGATCTCGCGCTCTACGTCGTATTCGCGCGCCGTCTCGCCGATGTAGTCGAGGATCGACGGGCCGTCGGCGATCGCCTCGGCCTGCTCCCAGGGCCTGAACGAGTAGCCCAGCGTGTACATGTCGGAGTCCGAGCGGATGCCGGGATAGCGGAACAGGTCCCAGGTCCCGCCGAGGCACTCGCGCGCTTCGAGGATCGCGAACGTCTTGCCGGGGCAGTTCATCCGCAGCTGGCTCGCGGCGCCGATGCCCGAGAGGCCGGCGCCGACGATCAGCACGTCGACGTGCTCGGTCGGCCGCTGCGCGCCGTCGCCGTTGCTCGACGGGTTGGCCGGCGGGGAGGTGGGGAGGTTTTTCGTGGGGCTCGACATCGCTCGGTGACTCTGAACTACCCGCGAGCGACACTATCAACACCTTGTCGATTTAGTCAACGTGACGTTGATCACACCCGACATCGTGTTATCTTTCGGCCATGTCGACCGTCGACGCGACCGCAGGGACCCGCTCGCCGCGCGGCAGGCGCGCCCGCCGCGCGACCGGCGACGAGCGCGAGCGGGCGATCCTCGAGACGGCGGAGAGCCTGCTCGCCGAGCGCAGCCTTCACGAGATCTCGGTCGACGACCTCGCCAGCGGGGCCGGCATCTCCCGGCCGACGTTCTACTTCTACTTCTCCTCCAAGGAGGCCGTGCTGCTCGCGCTGCTCGACCGTGTCGTCGAGGAGGCGCGGGCGGCTCGAGACAGCGCGCTCGATCGGCCCGACGAGGACCAGCTCGAGCGGCTGCGGCAGGGCATCCGCGGCACGTTCGAGACCTTTCGCGCGCATCGCGCCGTGATGATGGCGGGGGCCGACGTGCGCGCCACCAGCCCCGCGGTGCGCGAGGTGTGGGCAGAGCGTGATGGAGGGCTTCGTCTCCGTCGCCGCCGACGGTCATCGACGCCGAGCGGGCCGCCGGTTCGGCGCCGCCCGGCCCGCCGGCGCGCCGAGCTCGCGATCGCTCTCAACCTCATGAACGAGCGGGTCCTGCACTCGACGTTCGCGGGCCACGAGCCGGCGATCCCCGAGGACGACGTCGTCGACGCGCTCGCCGCGGTGTGGTTCGGCGCGATCTACGGCAAGCCGGTTCCGCGCCGGCGGGTGATCCCCGGCAGGTTTTCGCTTTCGGCGATTCGGGGAAATCCACGCTCCACTATGCCGAGGCTAAGGAGGGCCGACTGCGCCGGCGCCGGGATCCGCCGGGTAAGGCACGGGCGCGGCTTTCGCTACGAGGACGAGGCCGGCGACCGGCTCACCGACGAGGCGGCGCTGGAGCGCATACGCCGAGCTCGCGATCCCGCCCGCGTGGAGGGAGGTCTGGATCTGCCCCGATCCCCACGGACACATCCAGGCCACGGGTATCGACGACGCGGGACGCAAGCAGTACCTCTACCACGACGCGTGGCGAGCGCAGCAGGACCGCCGCAAGTACGAGCAGATGCTCGAGCTGGCCGATCAGCTGCCGTCGCTGCGTCGCAGCGTCAAGCGCCGGCTGGGAGCAAGGGGGTTCACGCGAGACCGGGTGCTCGCGGGCGCGGTGCGCATGCTCGACCTCGGCTTCTTTCGGATCGGAAGCGAGCAGTACGCGGCGGAGAACGAGTCCTACGGCCTCGCCACCCTGCGCAAGTCCCATGTGCGCTCCGAGAACGGCGCCGTGATCTTCGACTACCCCGCCAAGAGCTCGCAGCGCCGCGTCCAGGAGATAGCCGACCCGCAGCTCGTCAAGCTCGTCCGGGCGCTCAAGCGCCGCCGAGGCGGCGGCCACGAGCTGCTCGCCTACCGCGAGGGAAAGCGCTGGGTCGACGTTCGCTCCGACGAGGTCAACGCGTACCTGAAGGACCTCGCCGGGCCACGAGTACACCGCCAAGGACTTCCGCACCTGGAACGCGACCGTGCTCGCGGCCGTCCTGGTCGCGCTGAGAGGCGACGATGCAACGTCGAAGACCGCCCGCAAGCGGATCGCGAGCGAGGTCGTCAAGGAGGTCGCGGGGGTGCTCGGAAACACCCCGGCCGTATGCCGCCGCGCCTACATCGACCCTCGCGTCTTCGACCGCTTCGACTCCGGCGCCACGATCGAGACGGCGCTGCGCGACGGAATCTCGGCCGAGCTCGACGAGCTGCGCGAGCGCGATCGTGAGCGGATCGAGAGGGCCGTCGTGGAGCTGCTGAGCTGACCGCACCGCCGATTACGCCCGGCCTGGCGGGTGATCCTGAACGCCATCAACGAAAGGAGGCCGCATGGCCAAGGACCACGGGCCATCCGTAAAGGACGACAAGCAGTACGAGGGCCTTCGCAAGAAGGGAATGAGCAAGGAGCGAGCCGCGAAGATCGCGAACACCCCGATCGCATCGAAGAAGGGCGGCAAGAAGAGCGGCAAGAGGAGCAACTGAGGGTGCTCTCTTGATCTTTCCCGGGCGGCCCGTCTCCGCCTGGCTCGACGTACCCGAAGGGGCTCACCACCCTCCGATCGCCGACGACGCGACGCCGACGTCGTCGTCATCGGCGGCGGAATGGCCGGGCTGAGCGCCGCATACGAGCTCCAGCGCGACGGCGCCGAGCGTCGTCGTGCTCGAGGCGCGGACGATCGGCGCCGGGCGTCAGCGGCAACACGACGGCGAAGCTCTCGGCGCTTCACGGCCTGACCTACGACTCGATCCGCTCGAGCCACGGCCTGGCGACTGCGCGCGCGCTACGCGGAGCTGAACCAATGGGGCGTCGAGCGCGTGCGCGAGATCGCGGACGAGCTCGGGATCGACTGCGACCTCCGGCAGCGGCCGAACTTCACCTACACCGAGGACCCCGAGCGCGCCTGGCGACCTCGCAGCGGAGGTCGAGGCCGCCGGCGGCGGCGGGGCTGCCGGTCTCGCTGCACCGACTGACGACCGACCTCCCGTTCGAGGTTGCCGGCGCGGTTCGCTGCGAGGCCAGGCCCAGTTCCACCCGGTCAAGTACCTGCGCGGCCTCGCCGACGCGCTGCGAGTCGCGGCGGTGCGCGCGATCCACGAGAGCACCCGGGCGCTCGGCGTCGGCGGCGGGCGGGTGCAGACCGCAGCTCGGGCCGAGCGTGAGCGCGGAGCCACGTCGATCGTCGCGACCCAGCTGCCCTTCCTCGACCGCGGGCTGTTCTTCGCGCGCGCGAGCGTCGAGCGCTCGTACGCGATCAGCCTCGAGGTGAACGGGCCGCTGCCGCAGGGGATGTACCTGCAGGTCGACTCACCGAGCCGGACGCTGCGCGCGATCCCCTGGGGCGGCGCGCGACCTGCTGCTCTTCGGGGGCGAGTCGCACACGCTCGGGCATGGCGATCCCGCCGAGGCCTTCGAGCGCTCGAGCGATACGCCCGCAGCGCGCTTCGACGTCGAGCGAATCGCAGCACCGCTGGGACGCGCACGACTACATGCCCGACGACGGCCTTCCCTACATCGGCCGGCTGACGCCCGTCTCCGACCGACGTGCTGACCGTCGCGGGCGGCAAGAAATGGGGCCTCGCGATGGGGTCGGCGCCGGGCGGGTCCTGGCCGACGCGATCGCCGGACGCGACAATGAGTGGGCCGACCACTTCGACCCGTGGCGCGTCCCCTCGCTCGGGTCCCTCGTGCAGCTCGCCAAGCACAACGCCGACTCCGGCCTTCATTTCTTCGCCGACCGGCTCAAGCGCGGCAGCACGGCCTCCGACCTCGCAGCCCGGGGAGGGCAGGGTGATCGGCTCCGGCCTCGGCCAGAAGGCCGTCCATCGCGACTACCACGGGGTGCTGCACGCGGTCTCCGCGCGCTGCACCCACCTCGGCTGCATCGTCGATTGGAACGCGCCCGAGCAGACCTGGGACTGCCCCTGCCACGGCTCGCGCTTCGGGGCCCGGGGCGAGGTTCTCAACGGCCCAGCGACCGCGCCACTCGAGAAGCGCGACTGACGCTCTTCTGGAGCGGGCCACTCGGGGTTCCGGGAGCCCGTCAGTCATACGGCTTGTCGTACACCGTCGCCTCCCAGGACAGGACGCCGGTGTCGCAGGGCCCTGAGCCGAGAGGCGTGCTGAAGTGCTCGACCAGGCGCAACGTCCCGCTGGCTGGGCCGTTCTTCGGGATCACGCCGCTGATCTCGAACGAGTCGCCGGCATCGTCAACGACGATTGCCGTGAACCTCCGCTTGCTTATCGGAACGGGCACGAGGTCCACCGGGAACTTGACCTGCGAGAAGCTAAGCCCGCCCTCGGAGCCGGCGCACGGCGGTGTGGCCGGTTCGTAGGCCGCGAAGCTGCGCAGCTCGAAGGGCTTCTTCTTCTTGTGCGCACCTGGAGCTTGACCGCGGGCTGCTCGGTGTTGCCCGGCTGGGCTATCGGCCCGAAGTAGGTGACCGAGCCCGCGAGCGCGAGCGGCGGCGCGGCGACGGACACGCAGAGCACCGCCAATCCCGCGCCCAACACGAGGCGCTTCTCATATTCACCCTCCACCCTTGGACTTCGCCCTCGGATTGTATATGCGCCCCGCGGTCTCGCTCGCACGGATGTCTACCCTTCTCGGTCGTGATCTCCACCAACCAGTTCAAGAACGGGACCCACATCGAGGTGGACGGGATCGTCTACCGGATCATGGACTTCCAGCACGTCAAGCCCGGCAAGGGCGGCGCGTTCGTGCGCACGAAGCTGCGCAAGCTCGACGACGGGACCGTGCACGACAAGACCTTCCGCGCCGGCGAGAAGTTCCGGCCCGTCCACACGCAGACCAAGAAGATGCAGTTCCTCTACGAGTCCGGCGACGCCCACGTCTTCATGGACACGCGCGACTACGAGCAGCTCGAGCTGCCCCGCGACCTCACCGGCGAGGCGATGAAGTGGGTGCGGCCGAATGACGAGGTCGAGGTGCTGCTCGTCGACGAGCGCCCCGCCGACGTCCAGGTCGCCAGCGCCGTGGACCTCGCGGTGACCAAGACCGACCCGGGCGTCAAGGGCGACACCGCGTCGGGCGGCGGGACGAAGCCGGCGACCCTCGAGACGGGGGTCAGCGTGGACGTGCCGCTGTTCGTCAACGAGGGCGACCGCGTCCGCGTCGACACGCGCTCGGGCGAGTACGTCTCGCGCGCCTAGGCCGTGGCCGCCGACAAGGTCGAGGCGTTTCGCGCCATGGCCGATGCACTCGCGCGTGGCGACGTCGAAGCCGTCATCGCAGGCACGCATCCCGAGGCCGAGGCCGAGACGCTGCGCTCCGCCGTGCAGGGCACCTACCGCGGCCACGAGGGGACGCGTGAGTTCATGCGCGACAACGAGAGAACTTCGAGCTCTTCGAGCCCGACTATCCGGACGTCGAGGAGCTCCCCGACGGCCGCGTGATCGCAGTCGGCAAGATCCGGATCCGCGGGCGCGGGAGCGGAGTCGAGACCGAGTCGCCGACCGCCGTGGTCGTCGAGTTCCGCGACGGTCTCATGTACCGCTTCAAGGACTACGGCGACGCCGACGCCGCCCGCGCCGCCGTAGGCTGAGGCCCATGCGACGCTCCGATCAACGACGCGACGCGGTCTTCGCGACCTACCAGCACGACGTCACCGGGCGCCCGCTCGAGGAGCTGCTGACGGGCGCGAAGCCGTTCACGCGCGAGCTCGCCGAGGGGGCGGAGGAGCACCGCGAGGAGCTCGACGCCGCGATCTCCCGCCACGCCAAGGGCTGGGACCTCGACCGCATCGCCCCGCTCGAGCGCAGCATCATGCGCGTCGCGCTCTACGAGGCCGGCCACCGCGACGACGTCCCGACCGAGGTCGCGCTCGACGAGGCGGTCGGGCTGACGAAGCGCTACTGCGGCGCCGACGCGCCGGGTTCGTCAACGGCGATCCTCGGCGCCGCGACGCGGGCGACGCGCCGAGGAGGCCGAGGCGATGAGCGAACGCCTGCGCGAGATCGCCGACCGCCTCGCGCGGATCTCCGAGGCGCTGAGCGACCCCGAGACGAGCGACGAGTCGGCCCAGGAGCTGGCCCGCGAGGCCGGGGAGCTGGCCGCCGAGGCGGGCGACCGAGGCCGATGCGGCGCTGCGCGAGGCCGCGCCGGATGAGTGAGTACCCCGACGACCTTCGCGAGCTCGTAGACGACTACCTGGACGGGCTCCGCTTCTCGGAGGCGCCCGCGACGGCCGGCCTCGAGGAGGCGATGCGCTACTCGCTGCTCGCCGGCGGCAAGCGGATCCGGCCCGTGCTCGCGCTCGCCACCGCGCGCGCGATCGGCACCGAGCCCGCGCGACGTCCTGCCCGCGGCGGCGGCGCTGGAGCTGATCCACACCTACTCGCTGATCCACGACGACCTGCCCGCGATGGACGACGACGCGCTGCGCCGCGGCCGCGCGACCTCTCACGTCGCCCACGGCGAGGACGTCGCGATCCTCGCCGGCGACGGCCTCTTCGCCGAGGCGATACGACTGATCAGCGAGCGCCAGGACGGGCCCGCCGACCGCGTCGTCACCGCGCTCGCGACGCTGACCTCGGCGACGGGGTCGACGGGATGGTGGGGGGCCAGTACGTGGACGTCAGCGACCACGACCTCGACGCGGACGGCCTGCGCAGCCTGCACGAGCTCAAGACCGGGAGGCTGATCGCGGCGAGCGTCGAGATGCCGCTGATCCTCGGCGGCGCGAGCGAAGCTGACACAATTCAGTACCGGCGCTTCGCGGGCGAGCTGGGCGTGCTCTTTCAGATCGTCGACGACATCCTCGACGTCACCGGCTCGGACGAGGAGCTCGGCAAGCCCCGCGGCAGCGACGAGCGACATGGAAAGGTCACCTACGTCAGCCTGTTCGGACTCGACAAGGCCAGGGAGCTGGCCGCGGAGTCCCACGCCAAGGCGCGCAACGCGCTCGCGGAGGCCACGGGCGACACGCACGACCTGGAACTGATCACCGACTTCATCACGTAATAGACAGTCATGAGCGACGAAAACCGACTTCTCGAAGCGCATCGACGGCCCCGGCGACCTCGACGGCCTCGACGACGACCAGCTCCAGCAGCTCGCGCAGGAGGTCCGCGAGCTGATCATCGACACGATCGGCGAGATCGGGGGGCACTTCGGAGCGAACCTCGGGACCTGCGAGCTCGCCGTCGCGCTGCACAGCCTGCTCGACTCGCCGCGCGACAAGATCCTCTGGGACGTCGGCCACCAGGCCTACCCGCACAAGGTCCTCACCGGCCGCCGCGAGCGCCTCGACACGATCCGCCAGTACGACGGCCTCGCCCCGTTCTGCTCGGTCTTCGAGTCCGAGCACGACATCATGGGCGCCGGCCACGCCTCGACCTCGATCGGCTACGCCGTCGGGCTCAAGGAGGCGATGCGCAAGGGGATCGGCGAGGACGGCAGGGTCGTCGCGGTGATCGGCGACGGCGCGCTGACGGGAGGCGTCGCCTACGAGGCGCTGCAGAACGCGGGCGGGCTGCAGACCCCGATCGTGATCATCCTCAACGACAACGGGATGTCGATCTCGCCCAACGTCGGGGCGCTGTCGAGCTACTTCAACCGCGTTCGCCTCAACCCCAAGCTCTACCACGCCCGCGAGGGCGTCGAGGACCGCCTGACGCGCCTGCCGCTCGGTCTCGGGGGGCGCATCGAGCGCCTCGGCCCCGAGATCAAGTCCGCGATCAAGGCCTACTGGGCGCCGGGCCTGCTCTTCGAGGAGCTCGACCTCGCCTACACCGGCGTGATCGACGGCCATGACGTGCACGCGCTGCGGCGCGCGATCGGTGACGCGCTCGAGGCCGACCGCCCCGTCGTCGTCCACATCCACACCGTCAAGGGCAAGGGCTTCGAGCCCGCCGAGGAGGGCGGCCTCGAGGGGATGGAGAAGTGGCACGCCGCCAAGCCCGGCTCGATCGTCGACCGCCGCCCGGCGCCCAAGCCCGTCCCCGTCAAGGAGTCCGACGCCCCCGACGCGATCGCGCCCGAGAAGCTCGAGAAGCCGCCGCCGCCCGCCCCGCCCCAGTACACGAGCGTCTTCGCCGACGCCCTCGTGGCGGAGGCCGAGCGCGACCCTCGCGTCGTCGGGATCACCGCCGCGATGGCCGGTGGGACCGGCCTGTCGAAGCTCGCCGCCGAGCTTCCCGAGCAGTACTACGACGTCGGCATCGCCGAGCAGGACGCGATCCTGTTCGCGGCCGGTCTCGCGATCCAGGGGGCCAAGCCCGTGGCGGCGATCTACTCGACCTTCCTCCAGCGCGCCTTCGACCAGATCGTCCACGACGTCTGCCTCCAGAACCTCAACGTCGTCTTCGCGATGGACCGCGCGGGGCTCGTCGGCGACGACGGCCCCACCCACCACGGCGCCTTCGACGTCTCCTACTTCCGCCCGCTCCCCAACGTCGTGCTGATGGCGCCCCGCGACGAGGCGATGCTCGTCCACATGGTGCGCACGGCGCTGGCGCACGACGACGGCCCGATCGCGTTCCGCTATCCGCGCGGGACCGGCGCGGGCGTGCCGCTGCCGGAGCCGCGCGCGCGAGCTGCCGCTGGGCAGGGGAGAGGTCCTGCACGAAGGCGAGCGCGTCGCCCTGCTCGGCTACGGGTACGGCGTCCAGGTCGCCAACGACGCGGCCGAGGTCCTCGCCGACCACGGGCTCGACGTGACCGTCGCCGACGCGGTCTTCGCCAAGCCGCTCGACGCCGAGCTGGTCGAGCGCCTCGCCGCCGAACACGAGCTCGTCGTGACGATCGAGGAGAACGTGCTTCCCGGCGGATTCGGCGCCGCCGTCCTCGAGCACGTCGAGGACGCGTTCGCCGACCGCGGCGGCCGCCGCGCGCGGATCCTGCGCGTCGGGCTGCCCGACCGCTACGTCACCCACGGCAAGCCGGCGCTGTTGCGCGAGGAGGTCGGCCTCACCGGCGAGGACGTCGCCGAGCGCGTGACCTCGGCGCTGCGGGCGGACTCGAGAGTCTTCGGCTAGCCCGAGGAGGCCGGCTCGCCGCCGCGGACGCGGTTAGAGAAAGTGGCCCGTCGAGGGTGGCTCGCGGCGAACCCTCACCACGGGCGTAAAGGTCTGGTCGTCGCCTTCCTTGAACACAACGCCCGTTACTTCAAGGGCGAGGCGCTCACCGATCCGAAACCATCTCGATGAACTCGCCGGGGACCGGGACACGAGGCATCTCCACGTGGCGCCGGACCGGCCCGATGGCGGAGGACCGTCCTCGGAAAGAAACACCCATGCCACGTCGTCGCGCATCCTATTGCCCAACGCGAGCGGTGCCGCATGATGGCGGCCGCCGCGCGCCGGATCCGGCGCGGCCCGGCAGCGCGGCCAGGAGCTCGTCGGGACCCCAGGGAGTCCCAACACCTCACTCAAATGGAAGCGCCCCCTCGGGAGGGGGCGCTTCCGTACTACAGGGAGGAGAGATATGTGTTTTTGATTGTTGTGAGGTAGGCCGGGTGAACTCAGGTGCCGCGTGCGACGCTGAACCGCGTTGAGGCGGTCAGCGCCATCTGTGCGACGCCAACCCCGACCAGAAAGATCGCTGCAAGACCGTTGCCCGCGATCGCGACGCCGAGCCCGGAGAGGATCGCGGCGACCGCCAGGACGTAGTCGAATTCGGCGTGGGCGGACAGCGGGATCGGCCGGCGCGCTCCGAAGAGCGACAGCGCGTGGCCGAGGAGGATGGCGCCGATCACGAATGCGATGACGCTGGCCGTAGTGCCCAGGCCGAGCAGGAGCGGCCCGAACATGATCGCCGGCGCGGCGAACATCTCGACTGCTCCGTGAAGGCTCAGGGGGATGGCTCGGGAGATGCTCATCGCGATCCAGAATACGAACGTATGTGCGGTTTGTCTGTGACTTGAGTCACGGTGCTCATACCGGTCGTGGGCATTCGGCGCCGATCCGCGGGCGCCGCCGCCCGCCGACCCCCCGGTACCGTTGGTCGCCGATGACCCGACAGAGGGTCGACAGCCTCCTCGCCGAGCGCGGCCTCGCCGGCTCGCGCACGAGCGCCGCCGAATCGGTGCGCGCCGGCCGCGTGCGGATCGGGCCCGACGGCCCCATCGCGGTCAAGCCGAGCCAGCTCGTCGCCGAGGACGCCGAGCTGCTGCTCGAGCAGCCGCCGCCCTACGTGTCCCGCGGCGGCGTCAAGCTGGCCAACGCGCTCGCGGCGCTGGAGGTGCCGGTCGAGGGCCGTGACTGCCTCGACGTCGGAGCGTCCACCGGCGGCTTCACCGACTGCCTGCTCGAGAACGGCGCCGCGCGTGTGATCGCGCTCGACGTCGGGCACGGCCAGCTCGACTGGGGGCTGCGAAACGACGACCGCGTGCACGTGCTGGAGCGCGTCAACGCGCGAGATCTCGAGTTCGCCGAGCTTCCCTTCGCGCCCTCGCTGGTGACGATCGACGTCTCGTTCATCTCGCTCGCCCTCGTGCTGCCCGCGGTCGCGACCCGCCTGGCGCCCGAAAGCCGACGTGCTGGCACTGGTGAAGCCCCAGTTCGAGCTGGGCCCCGAGCAGGTCGGCAAGGGGGGCGTGGTGCGCTCGCCGCGCGACCGCCGCGCCGCCCTGGTCGCCGCCGCGGCCGCGGCCGAGCGCTCGGGCCTTCGACTGCGCGGCTTCGCCTCGTCGGGGCTGCCCGGGCCGAAGGGCAATCGCGAGACCTTCATGTGGTGCTCCACGCAGGGCCCGGCCGTGGACGGCGAGGAGGCGGCGCTGCGCGCCGAGCCCGATGAGGCTGGCGGGCCGGGGGAGGCTCGGTGAGCGCGGTCGAGGCTGCCAAGGGGGTCCGCACCGCGGTCCTGTTCACCCATGCGATCCCCGAGACCGATGGACTTCGCGCCGCCGTGCGGATCGCGCAGGAGCACTCCTGCGAGCTGTATGCGACCCCCGACGAGGCCGCCAAGCACGGCGACGCGGCGGCCGGAATCGAGGTCGTCGAGGAGCTCCCGCGCACACCCGACCTCTGCCTCGTGCTCGGCGGCGACGGGACGATCCTGCGCGCCCTGCGCCACTTCGCCGACACGCCGGTGCCCGTGTTCGCGGTCAACTTCGGACGCATCGGCTTCCTCGCCGCGGTCGAGCGCGACCAGCTCGAGGAGGGCCTCGCGCGCGCGTTCTCGGGCGACTTCGAGACCGTCACGCTCCCCGGCCTCGAGATCGACGGGGTCTCGGGCCCGGCGCTCAACGACATCACCTTCGCGCGCGACCCCCAGGGCGCGGTCGCCGAGCTGGCCTACCGCCTCGGCGGCGAGGAGATCGGCCACGTCCGCTGCGACGGGCTCGTCGCCGCCACCCCGGCGGGCTCCACCGGCTACAACCTCGCCAACGGCGGCCCGATCCTCGCCTGGGGGGTCGAGGGGTTCGCCGTCAGCTTCATCGCCCCGCACACGCTCACCGCGCGTGCGCTGGTCGTAGCCCCCGGCGACGTGCTCGAGGTCACGAACGCGGGCCAGCGCGACTCGGTCGAGCTCGCGTTCGACGGCCGCCTCGAGCGCGAGCTCGGGGTGGGTGAGGAGGTCGAGGTGCGCTTCCGCGACGGCGTCGCCCGGCTCGCGCAGCTCCCGGGCTCGAACTTCTACAGGCGCATGCGCGAGAAGTTCGGCCAGCTCGCCGGCTGAAGCCGGCGCTGCCGCGGACGTAGGCTGATCCCTTCCGATGCAGCCGAGCGAGCACAAGTGGTGGACGCTGCTCGCGGTCTCGATCGCGACCTTCATGCTGCTGCTCGACGTCACGGTCGTCAACGTCGCGCTGCCCGAGATCCAGTCGGACCTCGGCGCGAGCTTCAACGAGCTGCGCTGGGTGATCGACGCCTACGCGCTCACCCTCGCCGCGACGATGCTGATCTTCGGCTCGCTCGCCGACCGCGTGGGCCGGCGCCGCGTCTTCACGATCGGGCTGATCCTGTTCAGCATCTCGTCGCTCGCCTGCGGGCTCGCCTGGAGCCCGATCGCGCTCGACGTCCTGCGCGGGGTCCAGGGCTTTGGCGGCGCCGCGATGCTCGCGACCTCGCTGGCGCTGATCGCGGCCGCCTACGAGGGCCGCGACCGCAGCACCGCGCTCGCCGTCTGGGGCGCGAGCACGGCCGCCGCCGTCGCGATCGGGCCGCTGGTCGGCGGCGCGCTCGTCGACCTCTTCGCGTGGGAGGCGATCTTCTTCGTCAACGTCCCGATAGGCATCCTCACCGCGGTCCTGGTCGCGCGCGGCGGTTCCGGAGTCGCGCGACCCCTCGGCGACCGGACGACTCGACGTCGGCGGCCTGCTCACCGGTGCGGGGTCGATGACGCTGCTCATCCTGGCCCTGTTTCGCGGCAACGACGAGGGATGGGGCAGCGCCGCTGATCATCGGGCTCTTCGCGGGCTCGGTGCTGCTGCTCGCGGCGTTCGTCGCGATCGAGCGCCGCGCCGAGCAGCCGCTGCTCGACCTCGGCCTCTTCCGAAAGCCGACGACCGCCGGCGCCTCGCTCGCCATCCTCGCGACGGCGATCTCGGTCTTCGCGATGCTCACCTTTCTCGTCCTCTACATCCAGAACGCGCTCGGCTACGGCCCGTTCGAGACCGGGCTGCGGCTTTTCCCGCTGACGGTGGCGTCGTTCTTCGCCGCCGCCGCGGGCGGGCGGCTCGCGCAGCGCGTCGAGCTTCGTTTCCTGCTCGCGGCGGGGCTGATCCTCGCCGGGGCGGGGATGCTGCTCAACCTGGCGGTCTCGCCCGACTCCGACTGGACCGTGCTGATACCCGGGGGTGTGCTGATCGGCGCCGGGGCCGGGCTCGGTCAACCCCGCGGTCGCCGCGGCGGCGCTCGGCGCCGCTCCAGTGCAGAAGAGCGGCATGGCGTCGGGCCTCAACAGCACCTTCCGCCTGCTCGGGATCGCGATCGGCGTCGCGGCGCTCGGCGCCCTGCTCGAGCACCGGGTCGAGCAAAAGCTCGCCGAGCTCCTGCCCAACGCGCCGAGCGGCCTCGCCGACATCGTCGCGACCGGGAACGTGGAGGCGGCCGCCGCGGCCGCGCCGCCCGGCGCCGAGTCCCAGGTCGCGTCCGCCGCGCAGGCGGCGTTCGTCTACGGCCTCGACGAGATCTTCATCGCCGCGGCGGTGATCGCCTTCGCCGGCGCGGCGCTCGCGCTCGCGCTCGTTCGCCAGAAGGACATCACCTCGGGCCAGGGCGCCCCGCCCGCCGCCGGCTAGACCGCGGGGCGAATCCGTCGGGAACCGTTGATTGACTCAGCGGATGCTGCACGAGCTGCGGATCGAGAGCCTGCTCCTGATCGAGCGCGCGGAATTGCGCCTCGGCGAGGGGCTCAACGTGATCACCGGGGAGACCGGCGCCGGCAAGACCGTTCTCGCCCACTCGCTCGACCTCCTCATGGGCGGCAAGGCACGCCCGCAGATCGTCCGGCCCGGCGCCGAGGAGGCCTATGTCGAGGGGGTGTTCGCGCTTCCCGAAGGGCTGCTCGACGATCCCGAGCTCGCCGAGATCGCTGAGCGCCTGCCCGAGGGGACGGACGAGATCGTGCTCGGCCGCCGCGTCGGGGTGTCGGGGCGCACGAGCGCATTCGTCGGCGGCCGCTCGGCGTCGGCGGCCGACCTTCGCGCGCTCGGCTCGCGGCTGCTCGCCTTCTACGGACAGCACGAGCACCGCAAGCTGACCCTGGGCTCGGCGCAGCTCGAGATCCTCGACGGGTTCGCCGGCGGGCCGCATCTCGAGCGCCGTCGCGAATACCGCGAGGCCCACGCCGAGGTCGGCGCGATCGAGGCGGAGCTCGCGGGCCTGCGCGAACGCGAGGGCGCGCGCGAGCGCGATCTCGACCTGCTGCGCTTCGAGCTCGAGGAGATCGAGGCGGCGAGCCCCGACTCCGGCGAGGAGGCCGAGCTGGCCGCGGAGCGCGACCGGCTGCGCCACGCCGAGTCCCTGCGCGCGGCGGCCGGCGGGGCGCTGGGTCGGGTCGCGGGCACCGACGACGCCGGCGGCGCGGCCTCGCTGCTGGCCGAGGCCGAGACCCTGCTGGGCGCCGTGGACGGCGTCGACGCCGGGCTCGACGCGATCGCCGAGCGCGCCCGCGCGCTGACCGTCGAGCTCACCGACGTCGCCGGCGAGCTGCGCTCCTACATCGACGGGATAGAGGCCGAGCCAGGGCGCCTCGAGGAGGTCGAGGAGCGCCTCGACGCGGTCGAGAGGCTGAAGCGAAAGCACGGCGGCTCGATCGAGGCGGTCCTCGAGCATGCGGAGCGCTGCCGCGCCGAGATCGAGCGCCTCGACCGAGCCGACGATCTGGCCGGCTGAGCTGGAGACGAGGCTCGCCGCCGCGAGCGAGCGCCGCGCGGGGCTCGCCGGCGAGCTGACCACAGCGCGCCGAAAGGCGGCGAAGAAGCTCGAGAAGCGGGTCGCGGGCGAGCTCGCGGAGCTGGCGATGGAGGGCGCCTCGCTCGAGGTGACGCTCGAGGAGCATCCCGGCGGCTTCGGCGCGTCCGGCCGCGAGGCGGTGACGTTCCACCTCGCGACCAACCCCGGGATTCCCGTCTCCCCGCTGCGCGACGCGGCGTCGGGCGGCGAGCTGTCGAGGGTAATGCTCGCGCTCTCGGCGCTAGGCCCCGACGCGGGCGCGCCGACGGTCGCGTTCGACGAGATCGACGCCGGGATCGGCGGAAACACGGCGCGGGCGGTGGGGGAGAGGCTGCGCGATCTCGGCGGCGAGCGCCAGGTCATCTGCATCACCCACCTCCCACAGGTCGCCTCACAGGCCTCGACCCATTTCCGGATCTTCAAGAGCGTCGGGCAAGGCGATGCGGTCGCGACCGTCGAGCGCGTCGGCGGCGAGGAGCTCGTCGCCGAGATCACCCGCATGCTCGGCGGGAATGACGGCGACGAGGCCGCGAGCCGCCACGCGCGCGAGCTGCTCGCGGCCGCGTAGTTCGCGGCGATAGGCCCGCCCGAGGCGTGAGCCCGCAACCGAAACCCCACGTGTCTTAGGTTCCTTTCCCCATAATGGGGCCGCGGCATGGCCTCCTCTGCCAGAACGCGAGCGCGCAGGATGCTCTCGCCACGTAGCGGCCGCCGGCGTGAGCCGGCCGGCGCCGCGATCGCCGGTCGGGCGCGCCTCGGCCGCAAGACGAAGGACCTCGTCAAGCGGCTCGAGGCCACCGACATCGCGATCATCGACCACGCCGACATCGACCGGATCGCCGCTGAGGAGCTGATCGCCACCGGCGTTCGCGCCGTGGTCAACTGCTCGCCCTCGTCGACGGGCAGGTATCCGAACCCCGGCCCGCTGCTGCTCGTCCAGGCCGGCGTGCGGCTCGTCGACGTCCCCGGGCAGGACCTCTTCGACGACCTCCGCGACGGGGAGGAGATCGTGATCGACGGCGGCGAGATCCGCGTCGACGGCTCGACCATGGTCCGCGGCCGCCGCCTCGGCGTCGCCGAGCTGGCCGAGCAGATGAACGACCTGCGCGAGCGCATCGACGAGGCGCTCGCCGAGTTCGCCGAGAACACGATGACCCACGTTCGCCAGGAGGGCGAGCTGCTGGCGGGGCGGATCGACTTCCCTGCCACCCGGACGGACTTTCGCGACCGCCACGTCCTGATCGTCGTCCGCGGCACCACGCATCACAAGGACCTGCGCACGCTGCGCGCCTACATCCAGGACGTGCGGCCGCTGCTCGTCGGGGTCGACGGCGGCGCCGACGCGCTCCTCGAGGCGGGCCTTCGCCCCGACGTGATCCTCGGCGACATGGACTCGGCGAGCGACCGCGCGCTGCGAAGCGGCGCCGAGCTGATCGTGCACGCGTATTCCGACGGCCGCGCCCCGGGCCGCGACCGCCTCGAGGAGCTCGCCCTCGCGCACACCGTCGTGCCCGCCGCCGGGACGAGCCAGGACGTCGCGATGCTGCTCGCCTACGAGAAGGGCGCTGCCCTGATCGTCAGCGTCGGCGCCCACTTCAACCTGATCGAGTTCCTCGACAAGGACCGCGACGGGATGTCCTCCACCTTCCTGACCCGGCTTCGCATCGGCGAGACGCTGGTCGACGCCAAGGGAGTGAGCCGGCTCTACAGCCCCGGCGTCGCGGGCGGTCAGTTCGGGTTGATGCTCGCGGTCTTCCTCGTCCTGCTCGCGATCGTCCTGCTGACGTCTCCTGCCCTCGACAACCTCCTCGAGCTTCTGTGGCTCAAGGTTCGCGTCCTGCTCGGGCTCTGATGACCGACCGCACACGCCAGTTGCAGCAGAGCCGCATCGAATAATGACCAACTGCACACGCCAGTTGCAGCAGAGCTGCATCGGATAACTCAATGGGCTATAGCTCGCGCTACCACGCGGCGTCGCTCGCGGCCGTCTTCCTGGCCCTGGCGATCGGGATCCTGATCGGGGTCAACTTCGGAGACGACGTCGTCTCGGGCACGGCGCGATCGCTCGAGGAGAGCCTCCAGAGCGACCTCGACGACGCCCGCGCCGAGGCCGACGACCTCGCTGCGAAGCTCGACGCCGAGCGCGACTTCAGCGAGGCCGCCTACCCGGCGCTGGTCGACGGCCGGCTGCGCGAGGACAACGTCGGCCTCGTCGCGATCGGAGGGCTTCCCGCGGACGTCGTCGAGGACACCGAGGCGATGCTGGAGCCGACCGGTGCGACGCTCTCCCAGGTCTCGGTCGTCCGCGCGCCTCCCGACACCGAGGCGCTCGCGGAGCAGCTCCAGGGCACCGACTTCGATCGCGTCGACCGCGACCCGCAGCAGCTCGAGGAGCTCAGTCGCCTCCTCGGCCGCCAGCTGGTCTCCGGGCGCGGCGAAGCTGGTCGAGGAGGTTCGCGAGCAGTTCCTCGTGCGCGAGAGCGGCTCGCGGCGGGCGGCTCGACGACGTCATCGTCGTCCGCGACGTCCCCGGCGACCTCAGCGCGGACGACGCTCAGGCGACCGAGGCGATGGAGGCCGGACTGCTCGACGGCATCGTCGAGTGCCGGTCTCGAGGTCGTGGGGGTCGAGCGCTCCGACGCCGAGGATTCCTCGATCGCGCTCTTCGACGTCACACGAGATCCCGACCTCCGACAGCATCGACCTCAACGCGGGCCGGGTCGCCGCGGTCTTCGTGCTGCTCGGCGCGGACGGCAACTTCGGCATCAAGGAGAGCGCCGACCAGCTGCTCCCCGACCTCCTGGTTCCCGCCGGGCAGAAGCGATGACGCTCGCCGGGCTGGCGGTCTCGCTCGGCCTCGCCGGGCTGCTGGTCCCCGCGTGGCTGCGGGACATGAGCCGCGCCGGGCTCGTGCGCGAGAACTGGCGCGGGCGCATGGCCGCGTTTCCCTCCGGCGCGGTGCTCGTCGCCGTCTCGCTCATCGCTCTGGCCCCGCTCGCACTGCTCGACGACCGCGCCGACCTCGACCTGCTCGAGCCCGAGCTGCGGCGCTGGGCGGTCTTCGTCCTCGGCGTCGCGATGCTGGGCCTGCTCGACGACTCGCTCGGGCGCGCGTCGGAGGCCGACTCCCCGCGGGGCTGGAGGGGCCACGCCCGCGCGGTGCTCGGCGGACGCTTCTCGACCGGGGCGATCAAGGCCGTGGGGGCGTTCGCGCTGGCCGCCTACGCGGTGTCGGGCCGCGGGCGCGAGAGCCTCGACTACCTCGCCGACCTCGCGCTGCTGCTCCTGACGACGAACCTGTTCAACCTCCTCGACCTGCGCCCGGGCCGGGTCGAGAAGGTGTTCTTCGTCCTCATCGCCGGCCTCTGCCTCGGCGCCTGGACGGCCGAGCCGCTCGAGCTGCTCGGCCTCTTCATCGGCCCGGTGATCGTCGCGACGGCATTCTCGCTGCGCGAGAGGGCGATGCTCGGCGACACCGGATCGAACCTCGTCGGCGCCCTCGCCGGGGTGGCCCTGCTCGAGGTCCTCGGCGACGACGCGCGCCTGATCGCGCTCGCGGTCGTCGCGGCTTTGACGGTATATGGGGAGTTTCGATCGATCAACTCGGTGATCGAGAGATTTCCGCCCCTCCGTTATCTAGACTCGCTTGGCAGGGCCGGATGAGCATTCGAGAGAGTCAAGAGAGATGACCGCGGGCGAGACGCGCTTCATCTTCGTCACCGGCGGTGTCGTCTCCTCGCTGGGCAAGGGCATCGCGGCGGCCTCCATCGGACGCCTTCTCGTCAGCCGCGGCTTCCGGGTCCAGCTCCAGAAGTTCGACCCCTACATCAACGTCGATCCCGGGACGATGAGCCCGTTCCAGCACGGCGAGGTCTTCGTGACCGAGGACGGCGCCGAGACCGACCTCGACCTCGGCCACTACGAGCGCTTCACCGACGAGAACACCTCGCGCGCCTCGAACGTCACCGCGGGCGCCGTCTACAACTCTGTGATCCGGCGCGAGCGCCGCGGCGACTACCTCGGCGCGACGGTCCAGGTGATCCCTCACATCACCGACGAGATCAAGCAGCGCATCCTGATCGTCGCCGAGTCGCAGGCGGTCGACTTCGTGATCACCGAGATCGGCGGAACCGTCGGCGACATCGAGTCCCTGCCCTTCCTCGAGGCGATCCGCCAGCTCTACACCGACCTCGGGCCGAAGCGCGCCATGTTCCTCCACCTCACGCTCGTGCCCTACGTCGGCCACGCCGGTGAGCTGAAGACCAAGCCGACCCAGCACTCCGTCAACGAGCTGCGCCGCATCGGAATCCAGCCCCACGCCCTCATCTGCCGCTCGGAGGGCGGGCTGGACCGCGAGATCCGCCGCAAGATCGCGCTCTTCGCCAGCCTCCCCGAGGACGCCGTGATCTCGGCGCGCGACGTCGACAACACCTACAAGGTGCCGCTCGTCTTCCGCGCCGAGGGCGCCGACGACCTCGTGCTCGACCACTTCGGGATCGAGTCCGAGACGCCCGACCTCTCCGAGTGGGAGGAGCTCGTCCGCCGCGCCGACGCCGCGAAGCGCCCCGTGCGCATCGCCCTCGTGGGCAAGTACGTCAAGCTCGCCGACGCCTACAAGTCGGTCGCCGAGGCGCTCGTCCATGGCGGATACCACCACGGCGCCGACGTCGAGGTCGTCCTCGTCAACTCCGAGGAGATCGACCTCGAGCAGATCGAGTCGGCTGACGGGGTCCTGATCCCGGGAGGGTTCGGGGAGCGCGGAATCGAGGGCAAGGTCGAGGCGGTGCGGATCGCGCGCGAGAACGGGATCCCGTTCCTCGGGATCTGCCTCGGGATGCAGCTCGCGGTCGTCGAGTTCGCCCGCAACGTCGCCGGGATGGACGGCGCCAACTCGGCCGAGTTCGACCCCGAGACCCCGTTCCCGGTGATCGACCTGCTCCCGGAGCAGAAGGAGGTCACCGAGATGGGCGGCACGATGCGCCTCGGCGCCGACCCGGTGAAGCTCCACGAGGAGACCCGGGCGAGGGAGATCTACGGAGAGCCCGTCATCTACCAGCGCCACCGCCACCGCTACGAGGTCAACAACCAGCTGCGCCGCCGGCTCGAGGACGAGGGCCTCGTCGCGAGCGGGACGTCGCCCGACGAGCGCCTCGTCGAGGTCATCGAGCTGCCCGACCACCCGTTCTTCGTCGCCTCGCAGTACCACCCGGA
This sequence comes from uncultured Thermoleophilia bacterium, assembly GCA_963838145.1. GTDB lineage: Bacteria > Actinomycetota > Thermoleophilia > Solirubrobacterales > 70-9 > DASPWW01. The sequence continues at coordinate 72,279 of CAWIPX010000003.1, read as the reverse complement.
GTTCAAGTCGCGCCCGACGCGTCCCGAGCCGCTGTTCCGCGAGTTCGTCGGCGCCGCCGCGCGCCGCGCCGCGGGTCGCGGCGACGACCCGGTGCCCGAGGAGGCCGAGGTCGAGGCATCGCGCGGCTCCGAGGTCCAGAGCACGTGATCTTCATCTTCTGGGGCGTCATCGCCGTCGTCTTCGCCGGCATCCACCTGCTGCGCCACAAGGAGCCGCGGACCCGCGAGACGGTGCTCGAGTGGCTGCTGATCTACTGGCTGATGATCGCCATCGGGCTCGCCGGGATCGTCGGCGGCCTCTACCACCTCTTCGACGGCGCGCAGATCGCCGAGGAGATCGGCTTCACGCGCGGCGACGGCGGCTTCCAGACCGAGGTCGCGTTCGGCGACATCGCGATCGGCGTCGCGGCGTTCCTGTCGCGCTTCATCCGCGACCCGATGTACTGGCTCGCCGTCCTGATCGTCGCCACGATCTCGCTCTGGGGCGACGGCTACGGCCACATCTACCAGATGATCGAGAACGACAATCACGATCCCGACAACACGGGCGTCGTGCTCTACACCGACTTTCTCTATCCGCTGATCGGCATCGCGCTCTACGTGCTGTGGTGGCGCGCGCGGGGCCTGCGGATCTCGCCCGCGCCGGGCCGATAGCGCCTAACCTCGCGGTTCGCGTGAGGCCGGTGGTGCTCATCGCGATCGCGCTTGCCGCCTCGTGGCCTTCGCCGGCTGCGGCTCGGACGACGACGACGACGTCGTCCTCGACTCAACGACCTCTACGACCTCGACGAGCCGCCGGCCCGCAGGACTGCCCCGACATCGCGACCGACGTCGGGCCCGTGACCGCCGTGCGGTCCACCGTCGACTGCACCGAGGTCGCCGCGCTCGCCGAGGACGTGCTGTCGCGCGACGACTGCGTCGAGGAGACCGAGTCCGGCTCCAACGACTGCACCTCGGGCGAGTTCGAGTGCGTGACGACGATCGACAGCCGGCCCGAGGAGTTCTTCGTCACGAGCTGCACGTCGGGCGACGACAGCGTCGAGTTCGAGTACGAGATCGGCGCGCCCGGCGGACTCGGGCCCAGCCGACACGCCGCCGCGAGCCCGAGCCGCAGGAGCTGACGTCGTTCTCGACGCCGAGCGGGAACATCGGCTGCGTCATGGACCCCGAATACGTGCGCTGCGACATCCGCGAGCGCTCCTGGGACCCGCCCCCGGCGCCGTCGGACTGCGAGCTCGACTTCGGGCAGGGCATCGAGCTCGCAAACGAGACGCGCTCGCATCTCGTCTGCGCCGGGGACACCACGCTCGGCGCAGAGGACACGCTCGCCTACGGCGAGACCTCGAAGGTCGGGCCGTATCGCTGCGTCAGCGCCGCGGCCGGGATCACCTGCCAGGCCGAGAGCGGGCACGGGTTCTTTCTCTCCAAGGAGACCTACGAGCTCTACTGAGGGCGGCGCCGGCGTATAGTGCTGCGCCCATGGACCTCGACGAGTACCGCAAGACGAGCCTCGAGAACTGGGAGCGCATCGCGCCCAACTGGGAGAGCGAGCGTGACTTCGTCATGTCCTCGACCGGTGTGGTCAGCGAGCGCCTCGTCGAGCGACTCGACCCCCAGCCGGGCAACACGGTGCTCGACATCGCCGCCGGCACGGGCGACACGGGCTTCATGGCGGCGGAGCGCATCGGCGAGGACGGCAGGCTCGTCTCGACCGACTTCGCGCCTGCGATGGTCGCGGCCGCGAGGCGAAACGGCGAGGCCCAGGGGCTGGACAACGTCGAGCACCGCGTCCTCGACGCCGAGAACATGGACCTCGACGACGACAGCTTCGACCGCGTCGTGGCGCGCTGGGGGTACATGCTGATGGCCGACCCAGCCGCCGCGCTCGCCGAGACCCGCCGCGTGCTGCGCGACGACGGGCGCCTGAGCTTCGCGGTCTGGGCTGGGCCCGAACAGAATCTCTGGGCGTCGATCCCGGCGATGGTGCTGGTCGAGCGGGGGCTCATCCCGCCTCCCGAGCCGGGCGCGCCGGGGATCTTCGCGATGGGCGACCCGGACCGGATCCGCGAGCTCGTGACCGGCGCCGGGTTCGGCGAGCCGGATATCGAGCAGGTCGAGGTCGAATGGCGCTACGACGAGGTGGACGCGCATTGGAAGTTCACGCTGAAGCTCGCGGGCCCGCTCGCCGACGTGATCAGCAGGCTCGACGACGACGAGCGCGAGTCGATCCGCACCGAGGTTCGCTCGAAGATCGAGCCGCTGATGCAATCCGGAGAGGTCTCGGGCATCACCCACGTCGTCACCGTGGGTTGAGCGACAGCCGGCGCCTCCTCGACCGCTTCGTCCGGCTGTGCGAGATTCCCAGCCCGACGGGCGACGAGCGCGCGGTCGCCGATGCGGTCGCGGCCGAGCTCGGCGATCTCGGCGTCGACTTCGCCGAGGACGGGTCGGCCGGCCCGGCGCGCGCCAACGCGGGCAACCTGATCGCGCGCATCCCCGGCGCGGGGCGACGGCTGGGTGATGTTCTGCGCCCACCTCGACACCGTCCCCCACGATGCGCCGGTCGAGGTCGACCTCTCCGACGGCGTCTACCGCAGCCGCGGCGAGACGATCCTCGGGGCCGACAACAAGGCGGCGGTGACCGTGCTGGTCGAGCTCGCGGCGCGCTACGCGCAGACTCCGCCGCCCGTCGGGCTCGAGCTCGTCTTCACCGTCGCCGAGGAGGACGGCCTGCGCGGCGCGAAGGCGCTCGACCTCGACTCGCTGCGCTCGCCCTACGGCTTCGTGCTCGACCACGCGAGCCCGATCGGCGAGGTCGTCGTCGCGGCGCCGACCTACGAGCGCCTCGCGGCGCGCTTCGAGGGCGCCGAGGCCCACGCGGGGATCCGGCCCGAGGACGGCCGCAACGCGATCGCCGCGGCGGCCGCCGCGATCTCGGAGATGAAGCTCGGCCGCCTCGACGAGGAGACGACGGCGAACGTGGGCACGATCTCGGGCGGGACCGCGACCAACGTCGTGCCGGGAGAGTGCGAGATCGAGGCCGAGGCGCGCAGCCTCGACCCGGCGCGGGCGTCGGAGGCGATCGCCTCGATGACCGACGCCTGCACCTGGGCGGCGGGCGAGTACGACTGCGACCTCGCGATCGACGTCTTCGAGATGTTCCGCGGCTACCGGGTCGCCAAGGACGCGGAGTCGGTCGCGGTCGCGAAGGCCGCCCTCGAGCGCCGCGGCCACCAGCCGCGCGAGGTCGCGACCGGCGGCGGCAGCGACGCCAACGCGCTCATGGCGGCGGGATTCGAGGCGCTGCTGCTCGCGAACGGGACCGAGGCCAACCACACGCCCGCGGAGAGCGTCGCCGCGCAGCGCATCGTCGAGATGCTCGAGGTCTGCGAGTCGATCGCCGAGGAGGCCGCGGCGAGGAACGGGCCGGAGCAGCAGGGTGAGGCCGCGGTGCTGAAGCTGCGCCGCGGCCTCGTCGTCGAGGAAGAGCCGCTCGTCGTCGAGGTGGACGGCGAGCGCCGCAGGGCGTGGGCCGACACGGCCCTCGTCGGCGAGGTGCGAAGCGGCGACGAGGTGGTCGTCAACGTCGAGGCGCAGGACCTCGGCCTCGGCTCGGGCGGGTTCGACGTCGTGCACGTGAACCTCACGCGCGGGCTCGCCGGCGAGGGGCCGGCGGACCGCCACGTGATGAAGCTCAACTACACCTCGCTCCAGCACGCCGTCGAGCCCGTGGAGGGCCCCGACGAGAGCGGCGCCGCGAGGACGGCGCGACCGCCGGTGCTCGTGATCCCGCTGCACGGCCACCTCGCGCCGGCCGCCTGGGCGGCGCGCGCCGAGCGGCGCGACCTGACCGTCGGCTACGTCCAGACGCACGGCGGCGCGCTCCCGGGCGCGATGTCGCGCGACGTGGCAGAGCTTCTCGACCGCGGGCTCCTCGCGGGGCACGTCACCGCGGGGCCGGCGTACGGCGGCGAGCACGAGGCGATCAGCCTCGTCGGTGGGCTCGACGCCGCCGCGGCGGTCCTCGGCTGGGACGCGGTGATCGCGGGCCCCGGGCCCGGGCATCCTCGGCTCGGCGACGCGCTTCGGGCACGGCGGGATGGCGGCGCTCGACACCGCCCACGCCGCGCTCGCGCTCGGCGGCCCGACGCTCGTCGGCCCGCGGCTTTCGAGCGGCGACGCGCGCGAGCGCCACCGCGGTCTCAGCCACCACTCGCGCACCGTGCTCGACCTGCTCCTGGCGCCGGTGCGTGTGCCGGTGCCGGAGGTGGACGCCGACCTCTGGCCGGTTGCCGAAGCCGGCCCGGGCGCCTACGACGAGCTGCTCGAGGTCTGCCGCGACCGCCACGACCTCGCGGTCGAGGAGGTCGACCTCGACGGGTACGCGGCGAGCGGCCTGCCGACCCGGACCATGGGCCGCGACCTCGGCGACGACGCCCTCTTCTTCGCCGCGCCGCTCGCGTCCGGCCGCGCGCTTGCCAAGGCCGTGAACGGGTAGGAGACGCCCGTGGAGCGGATCGAGTCCGAGACCGTCTACGACGGCAAGCTGACCGACGTCCTCAGGGCCACGTTCCGGCGCGCCGATGGCGAGGAGGTCGAGCGCGAGGTCGTCTCCCACCCGGACGCCGTCGGGATCGTCGTCCACGACGACCGCGTCGTCTACCTCGTGCGCCAGCCCCGCGAGGCGGTCGAGGAGGACGCGCTTCTCGAGATCCCGGCCGGAAAGCTCGACACCGAGGGCGAGACCCCGCTCGAGACCGCGCAGCGCGAGCTCGCCGAGGAGATCGGCAAGAGCGCCGAGCGAGTGGACGGAGCTCAAGCGCTTCTACACGACCCCGGGCTGGGCCGACGAGGAGGTCACGCTCTTTCTGGCGACCGGGCCTCTCCGACGCCGAGGCGGAGGCCGACGACAGCGAGCGGATCGAGATCGTCGAGTGGCCGCTCGGCGATCTCGACGAGGCGATCGCCCAGTGCGCCGACGCCAAGTCCCTCGTCGGCCTGCTGATGCTGCGCGACCGGCTGCGCGGCGAGCGCGCGTAGCGGAGGCGGCCGCTCGCGGCGACCGCCTCCGCTCACCGATCGCTACGCCCGGTGGGTGTTGCGTTCCGCGGGCCGGTCGTATGCGCCCGGCGAGGAGGAACAGGGCCAGGGCCCCGACCAGCAGCCCGAAGTCGCGCAGGGCGATGTCGCCGAACCCGCCGACGAGCAGGAGGTTGACGATGATTCCGCCGAGCCAGCCCGCGACCAGCAGGCCGCCGAAGCGGGGCGCGATCGCGACCACGAGCCCGGCCGCGATCTCGACCGCGCCGATGAGGTACATCGGCGTCCTCGGCGCTGCCCGGTATCAGGTCGTTGAACTCGCTCGACAGGTAGATCGTCCAGTCGTCCGTTCAGGACCTCGGCGAACTTGTCGAGCCCGAACAGGATCGGCGCGACGGTGAACGCGACGCGCAGCAGGGTGAAGGCCTGTGCGGCCGGGTCCGTGCGCAGGCGCGTCGCGGTAGGGAGGGGGATCGGCCGCAGTGCGGCGGCGATGGTGCTCATGGTCGTCTCCTTTCAGATGTTCTCGCGCGGCTCTGCCGCGAGAAGCTGGGTGCAGTTGGTTACTGCGTTGACGACCACTTAGCGTCGGCGGCGACGCTGTTCTTACCCGCCGCGCGCGACCAGGTCCCTGAGGCTCTCGTGATCCTCGTGGCAGGCGGAGCAGCCCTCGAGATGCGCGCGCATGCCGGGAATCGCGGCGTCGGCGTCGGAGCCGGCGAGCTCGAGCTCGACGTAGCGGTCGAGCTCCGCGAAGCACTGCTCGCAGGTCAGCTCCTCGCCCTCCGGCCCGAGCACCCGCTTAAGGATCTCGTCGCGCTCGTGCATCGGGCTCATTGTCCCGCCTCCTGTCGAGTTCGGCGCCAATGCTCCTCCGAGCCTAGCGCGCAGCTTGCGCCGGGCGTCGTGGATCGTCTTGTAGAGGGCGCCTCGCGTCGTGCTCATCCGCTCGGCGAGGACGTCGATCGGCACGCCGTTGACGGCCACCGCGAGCAGGACCTCGCGCTGGCGCTCCGACAGCTCGCTCGCGATCGCTTCCCGGATCTGACCCATCAGCTCGCCCTGCTCGGCCTCGCGGGCGGGCGACATCTCCGGCGCCTGGATCACCGACCACTGCTCGGGCTCGAGCGGGAGCTCGCGTCCCTGCCACGCCCTGCGCCTCAACTTCACCGCGGCCTCGAGCAGGGCGAACTTGTAGGCCCAGGTCGTGAAGCGGCTGTCCCCGCGGTAATCGCCGAGCTTGCGGAGGATCGCCATCATCGCGTCGCCGGCCGCCTGGTGCGCGAGGTCATCGAAGTCGTCGCCGCGCAGATGCGGCAGCGACAGCGCGCCGGCGCTCGATCTCGAACCGCGCCGCGCGCAGCAGCAGATCATGCAGCCTGGACGACGCCTCGTCGCGCCGCGGCCCCTCGCCGGCGAGGTCGTCCACCCAGCGTACGGGACTCGGCGTCCGCCGCGGCGGGAGCGCTGACTGGAGGGGTCGGTGTCGAGGCCATCGTTGCGGGCATAACGGTAGCCCCGGGCAGGATCGTGAAGCACGACGCGGCGGCGCTGTGTCCTTTCGAGCAGCGCGGGCAACCGGCATCACACCGGCATCGCGAGGGGCCGCCGGGACGGCGCAGCCCGACGCGACGGCGTCGAGGTGCGCCGGCCGCGCTCGCGTGGCCCTCGACGGATGAGCTCGTCGGCGTGCCCGAAGTCCATCGAGGAGATCCGCAGCGGACAGGGCGGAGGCAGGACGATCAGCCGCGCATGGTCCTTCGAGGAGCTCGATGTCGACCAGGAGCCGCCGCATCACGAGCAGGTTCATCGAGTGCAGGAGCATCCCGAGCGCGGCTCTTGGCGACTCGTCGAGATCGCATGCCGTGCCGGTCGGAAGCACGTAGACCGTCTCCGCGCCCATCTCGAGAGCGTGCGAGATCGGCGCGTTGTTCGCGACGCCGCCGTCCATCAGCTCCTTCCCGCGCCACGGCACGGGCGGGAAGACGCCCGGGATCGCGGCGCTCGCCATCACCGCCTCGAGCGCGTTTCCGCGCGAGAGGCGCACCTCGGCCCCGCTCAGCACGTCGGTTGCGATGACGTGCAGCTCGATCGGCGCGTCCTGCAGCCGCCCGAACTCGAGATGCTCTTCGAGCAGCCGGCGCAGGCTCGCGTCGGGGACGAGGTGGTCGCGGGCGCCGAAGAAGCCCAGAAATCCCGGTGAGGGGGTTGAGCGGGAAGACGTCGCCGCGGCCGAGCCCGCGCCAGATCTCCGGCGAGCTCGTCCGCGGTCTGCGGGGTCTGGGGCCGCGACGCGACGAACGCGCCGTTCACGCGCCCCGACGGAGGTCCCGACGACGCAGGTCGGGCCGGACCCCGCGCTCGTAGAGAGCCCGCAGCATCCCCGCCTGGATCGCCCCGAGGCTCGCGCCTCCGGAGAGCACGAAGGCCGTCCTTTCGGTTTCGCGGTACATGCCTCTTTTGCGTCCCGCGGCGCCCCGTTCTTACCTCCAGGTAAGAGATTCGGCGGAGCCGACGCCAACGGGGTCATGGAGAACATTCGCTTCGCCTCCAACGGAGATGGCAACTCGAACGGCGCCGTGCATTTCGGCCCCGAGGTGGATCTCGACGCCGCCGAGGCCGCCGCGGCCGGGCTTCTCGCCGCCCTGGGCGCCGATCCCGGCTCCGAGCACCTGCGCGAGACGCCGCGCCGCGTGGCGCGCGCGTTCGCCGAGCTACTGTCGCGAGAGCCGTTCGCGGCTACGACCTTTCCCAACGACGAGGGCTACGACGAACTGGTCGTCGTCCAGGGGATCCCGTTTCAGTCGCTGTGCATGCATCACCTGCTTCCGTTTCACGGGGTGGCCCACGTCGCCTACCTCCCCGGCGAGCGGTGGTCGGCCTCTCGAAGCTCGCGCGCGTCGTCGAGTACTTCAGCCGCGAGCTTCAGATCCAGGAGCGCCTGACGACCCAGGTGGCCGACTCGCTCGAGGTCGAGCTCGATCCGAAGGCGCCCGCATCGTCGTCGAGGCCGAGCACCTGTGCATGTCGCTGCGCGGGGTCCAGAAGCCCGGCGCGAGAACTGTCACGTCCGCGCTGCGCGCGCGCTCAAGGACGATCCCCGCACGCGCCAGGAATTCCTGAGCCTCATACCAGCCGCGGCGTAACTCTGCGTGCAGCGGCAGGGATCGCCCGTGCCGGACGGAAACCGGATGCATGGCCACGGCGACCGCGCCCCGCGACGACACGAACGTCAAGCGACCCGACGCGCGCTTCGAGGCCCTCGTCCTCGACTTCCTCGCCCACCTCGAGTTCGAGCGCGGGTTGTCCAACAACACGCTGGCCGCCTATCGCACCGACCTTCTCCAGTACGGCACCTTTCTCGCCGAGCGCGACGTCGGCGCGACCGCCGCGACGGCGCTCGACGTCTCCGAGTTCCTCGCCGAGTTGGCCGCGGGCGACGGCGACGAGCGCCAGCCGTGCTCGGCGGCGACGATCCATCGCAAGGCCGCCTGCCTGCGCTCGTTCTACAAGCACCTGCGCCGTGAGGATCTCGTCTCGGAGGACCCCACGGCGGCGCTCACCGCGCCGCGGCGCGGCAAGAAGCTCCCGCACGTGCTCAGCCACGGCGAGGTCACGAGCCTGCTCGCACAGCCGCGCGGCTCCGAGCCGGCGGCGCTGCGCGACCGCGCGCTGCTCGAGCTGATGTACGCGTGCGGGCTGCGCGCCTCGGAGGCGATCGGCCTCGAGGTCGGCGACGTCGACCTCGAGCGCAGCTTCGTTCGCCCGTACGGGAAGGGCTCGAAGGAGCGCATCGTCCCGGTCGGCACCGAGGCCGCGGCGGCCGTGCGCAACTACCTGCGTTCGGGGCGCCCGAAGCTCGTCGGATCGGGGACCGAGAAGAAGCTCTTCGTCAACCAGCGCGGCGGCGGGCTCACGCGCCAGGGCCTCTACAAGATCATCCGCGGCCACGCCCGCAGGGCCGGTCTCGACGGCAAGATGAGCCCGCACACGCTGCGCCACACGTTCGCGACCCACCTGCTGTCGGGCGGCTGCGACCTGCGCTCGGTCCAGGAGATGCTCGGCCACGCCGACATCTCGACGACCCAGATGTACACGCACCTCTCGGGCGAGGAGATCAAGGACGTGTACTTCAAGGCCCACCCCCGGGCTACCTCGAAGTAGCTGCCAGGTTTATGCTCGCGTGGTAAGCGAGCCAGGAGGTACGGGGTGGCAGTCCTGATGGAGAACCGGGTCGAGAACGGCAACACCGATTTTTACGACGCCGTGAGCGAGAAGCTCAACATCGATACCGACAAGCCTGACGGGATGATCGTCCACACGGCGATCGACGAGGGCGAGGGTGGAATCCGGATCGTCGACGTATGGGAGTCGCGCGACGCCTTCGAGTCCTTCCGCGACTCGCGCCTGCTTTCGGCGATCCAGGCGGTCGCCGAGGAAAAGGGCGTCCCGATGGAGGGGCCCCCGACCTACGAGTTCTCGGAGATCCACCACCTCGTAACGGCCTAGGGGCGAGCACCGGGCGCGCCGGCTGGGCGCGCCCGGCTGCTACAACCGAATGCATGCCCGAGCTGCCCGAGGTCGAGACGATCCGCCGCCAGCTCGAGCCCGAGGTGGTGGGGCGGAGGATCGAGTCGCTCGAGGTGCTCGACCCGCGCTGGACCGAGCCCGTGCCGCCCGCGGACGTGGAGCGCGCCGTCGCCGGGCGCCGCATCGAGGGGCTCGGCCGGCGCGGGAAGTGGCTGCTGATGGGCCTCGAGCGCGGGGTCTGGCTCGTGATGCACCTGCGCATGACCGGCAACCTCGTCCTCACCGACGCCGACGAGGATCGCTTCCTGCGGGTCCGCATCGCGCTCGACGACGGCCGGCGGCTGCTGTTCACGGACGCGCGGCGCTTCGGCACCGGGCTCGTGGTGTCGGGACACCGACCTCGAGGACTACCTGCGCCCGCGGGTCGGGATCGAGCCGCTCTCCGAGGAGTTCACGCCCGATGCGATCGGCGAGCTCGCCGCGGGGCGCACCGCGCCGCTGAAGTCGTTTCTGATGATGCAGTCGGGGATCGCGGGGATCGGGAACATCTACGCCGACGAGGCGCTTCACCGGGCGCGGCTTCATCCGCTCTCGCCCGCGGGCTCGATGCGCCGCGAGCACTGGGAGGACCTGCAGGAGGGGATCGTCGAGACGCTCGAGGCCGGGCTCTCCAACGGCGGCGCGTCGATCGACGACTACCGCGACGCGCGCGGTGAGGAGGGCTCGATGCAGGACGAGTTCCTCGTCTACGGCCGCGAGGGCGAGCCCTGCCCGCGCTGCGGCGCGGCGATCCGGAGGATCGTGATCTCGGGCCGCTCGTCGTTCTTCTGCGCCGACTGCCAGACGCGGCTGCGCCGGCGCCGCGCCAAGCGCCGGGCGCCCGCGCGGGCGCCCGCCGGACGATGAGCGACCTTGCGCCCGTGCCCGAGGGGTTCTCGGTCGGCCACTGGACCGACGATGCCGGGAGCACCGGGTGCACCGTCGTGCTCGCCCCGCCGGGCGCGCGCGGCGGTATCGACGTGCGAGGCGGCGGCCCCGCGACCCGCGAGACCGAGGCCGTCGGGGCGCTCAGCGGGACCGCGGAGGCGACGGCGGTCGTCCTCGCCGGCGGAAGCGCGCATCGGCCTCGCGGCCGCCGACGGGGCGATGCGCTGGCTCGAGGAGCGCGGGCGTGGCTACGCGACACCCGCGGGGCTCGTCCCGATCGTCCCCGCCGCCGGCGTCTACGACCTCGCCGAGGGCGACCCGACGGCGCGCCCGGGCCCCGACGCCGGTTATGCGGCGTGCGAGGCGCGCGGAGGGCGGAGTCCCGCGGCGCGGCCGGGTCGGCGCCGGGCGCGGGGCGGCGGTCGGGAAGATCATGGGGCGCGAGCGCGGCGTCGATTCGGGCGTGGGCTACGCCGCGGGCGCCGTCGCGGGAGGGCAGCGCGTCGCGGTGCTGGCGGTCGTCAACGCCTTCGGCGACGTGATCGCCGAGGACGGGTCGGTGCTCGCCGGGCCGCGCGGCGAGGACGGGGAGATGCTGCGCACGCGCGGAGCTCGTCGTGGGGATGGAGGCGCCTCCCGAGTGGACCGCGATGCGGGAGCGCAACACGACGCTGGCCTGCGTGATGACCGACGCGGCGCTCGACAAGCCCGCCTGCTCGCGCGTCGCGCGGATGGCGAGCGGGGGAGTGGCGCGCGCCGTCGACCCGGTGTTCTCGGACGTCGACGGCGACGTCGTCTTCTGCCTCGCGTCGGGCGAGGGGGCGATGGACCGCTTCGCGACGATCGCGGTCGGCACGCTGGCCGCGACGCTGACGTCGGCGGCGATCCGCGACGCCGTGCGGAGCGCGTAAGCCGCTCCGTCCGACCCTTGCTGTTGGCTGGGGCTGGTGGCAGGAAGCTTCAAGACCGAAGCCGTGGTCCTGCGATCGATTCGCTTCGGCGAGGCGGATCGCGTGCTTCACCTCTTCAGCGCGACGCGCGGGCGCGTCAACGCGATCGCGAAGGGCTCGCGGCGGCCGCGGTCGCGCTTCGGCGGGCGCCTGGAGCCGTTCTTTCGCCTCGACATGATCCTCCACGAGGGCCGCGGGGAGCTCGCCACGGTGACCGCCGCCTCGACGGTCGCGGGCCACCCCAGGCTGCGCGAGAGCGGCCCCGCGATCGACGCCGGCGCGCGGGCGTGCGACGCGGTGCTGCGTCTCTGCGACGCGGCGGAGCCGAATCCGCCCGCCTACAACCTGCTGTGCCGCTACCTCGCCCTGCTCGACGGGGAGGCTCGGGCCCGCTTCGCCGGCCGCGGATCTCGCCACCGGGCTCGCCTTTCGCCTCAAGCTCGCGCTCGCGGCGGGGTTCGCGCCCGAGCTGGCGTCGTGCGCGCGCTGCGGTGAGGGCGACGGGCTGATCGGCTTCTCGGGCGCCGCGGGCGGCGTGGTCTGCTCGGCCTGCGAGGGTGGGTCGTTCGCGCTCTCCGGCGAGGCGCACGCGTTCATGGTCGACGCGCTCGGGCGGCCGCTCGCGGACGCGCCGCAGGCGTCGAGCCGGGCGCTGCGCCAGGTCGAGCGCGCCGTTACCGAGGTGCTCGAGCACCACGCGCACGTGCACCTGCGCCCGGCGGCGCTTCGCGCCGCCTAATCACCAACTGCACCCAGCTTCTCGCGGCTGAGCCGCGCCTGAATGCCTGCGCGCCGCCTAGCTCAATCGACGGAGTCGCCCTGGGCGAAGGGGTTGTAGGTCCCGAAGTTCCAGAGGTTGCCCTCGGGATCTCGAACGGCGTAGTCGCGCGAGCCGTAGTCGGTGCTCATCAGCTCCATCGCGATCTCGGCGCCCTCGGACTTGGCGTGGTTGTAGTGAGCGTCGACGTCCGGGAGCACGATGTAGTTCCAGCCGTAGCCGGGCGGCTGGGACGGCACCCCCTCGCGCTGCACGTCGGAGCCGAGCATGATCATGCCGTTGCCGAGCTTGAGCTCGGCGTGGGCGATCGTGTTGTCGGGCCCGTCGATGACCGCATGGATCTCGAAGCGAAGCACCCGGACGAGCCACTCGATCGCGGCCGGCGCGTCGCGATAGCGCAGGGAGGGAAAGAGGTTGGGAGGGCCCGCCGCCTCGGTCATCGGCTCTTTCTGTCGGAGGTGTGGCCGCCGTCCTCGGGGCGGTAGAGGCGCTCGGAGATTCGCAGCTGGAGCCCGCGGGTGCTGGGCCGGGTGGCGCGGATGAACCAGCGCATCTTGCGCCCGGGGATGATCGAGCGCTTGCCGCGGTCCCAGGCGTCGAGCGACTCGGACGCGACCTGCTCGGGGCCGATCACGCCCGGGACGATGCCGGCGGAGTCGTGCCCCGCGACCTGCTGCCACTCGGTCGGGACCGGGCCGGGGTTGACGGCCATCGTGCGCACGCCCGTGCCCCGCAGCTCCTCTCCGAGCGCCTCGCTGAAGCGCAGCGCGAACGCCTTGCTTGCCGAGTACACCGGCTCGTAGGGGAGGGGCTGGAGCCCGGCGGTCGAGGCGACCGTGATGATCCCGCCGCTGCCGCGCTCGATCATCGCGGGGACGAACGCGTGCGAGAGCGTCACGACCGCCTCGCAGTTGAGGCGGATCTGCTCGGCGTCGCGCTCGGCCTCGATGTCGGTGAAGCGGCCGTAGGTCCCGAACCCGGCGTTGTTGACGAGCAGGTCCACGTCGAGGCCGAGCTCGTCGACCTTGGGCTTGAGGCCGGCGGCGTCGGCGGCGAGGTCGTGCGGGATCACGTGCGCGGCGCGGGGCAGCTCGGCGGCGATGCTCTCGAGGCGGTCGCCGCGGCGGGCGACGAGGATCACGTCGTGCCCGCGCTGCCGAGAGCCGGCGCGCGAATTGTTCGCCGATGCCCGAGGAGGCGCCTGTGACGAGGGCGGTTTCGCTCACGGGACAAGCCTATGCTCTTGAGAGTCGTGTCGCGGGAGGAGAAAACACCGGTCGCTCCCCCGGTCGCCTCGCTCGAAGACCGGGTGCGCGCCTGGGAGTCCGAGTACCTGTGGGAGCTCGCGACGCCGTCCTACCCGGCGCTGCGGCTCGAGCCCGAGCCCGACAGCCCGGTGCGCACGCCGTTTCAGCGCGACCGCGACCGGATCGTGCACTCGAAGGCGTTCCGGCGCCTCAAGCACAAGACGCAGGTCTTCATCGCCCCCGAGGGCGACCACTACCGCACGCGCCTGACACACACGATCGAGGCGTGCTGCATCTCTCGCACGGTGGCGCGCGCGCTGGGCCTCAACGAGGACCTCACCGAGGCGATCGGGCTCGGCCACGACCTCGGACACCCGCCGTTCGGCCACATCGGCGAGGAGGCGCTCGACGCGGCGCTGCAGGAGCGCGCCGGCCGCCACTTCCAGCACAACCGGCACTCCCTGCGCGTCGTCGACGTGCTCGAGCGCGACGGACGCGGGCTCAACCTGACCCAGACGGTGCGCGACGGGATCCTCAACCACACCGGGCCCGACGTCCCGGGCACGCTCGAGGGGCGGATCGTGCGCCTCGTGGACCGCGTCGCGTACATCAACCACGACATCGACGACGCGCTGCGGGCCGGGATCATCGCGCCGGCCGACCTTCCCTCGGCCGAGATCGAGCTGCTCGGGCCCACCGGGTCCGCCCGGATCGACACGCTCGTGCGCGACATCGTCGAGTCGTCGCGCGAGGCCGGCGACATCTCCCAGAGCGACGACGTCGCGGCGGCGATGCTGCGCCTGCGCGAGTTCATGTTCGACCGCGTCTACCTCGGGCCCGAGGCACGCGGGGAGCACGAGCGGGTGCATCGCACGATGCGCGGCCTCTTCGACCACTACGCCGAGCATCCCGGCGAGGTCCCGGGCGACGCGGGGGTCGGCGACGACATCCAGCGCGTGACCGACTACATCGCCGGGATGACGGATCGCTACTGCATCGCGCGCTTCAAGGAGCTCTCGCTGCCCGAGGAGTCGCGGCTGTGAGCCGCTTCTCCGCCGACACGGTCGAGCGCGTCAAGGAGAGCGCCGACATCGTCGAGATCATCTCCGCGCATACCGACCTGCGTCGCCAGGGCCAGCGCTTCACGGGGCTGTGCCCGTTTCACGAGGAGCGCTCGCCCTCGTTCTCGGTCGACCCGCGCGAGAAGCTCTACCACTGCTTCGGCTGCGGCGTCGGGGGCGACGTGATCAAGTTCGTCGAGGAGAAGGAGGGGCTGGGATTTCCCGAGGCGGTCGAGGCGCTCGGCGAGCGCTACGGCGTCGAGGTCGAGCGCGAGGCGGAGGACCCGCGCGCCGAGGAGGCGCGAAAACGCCGCGTGCGGCTCTGGGAGCTGCTCGAGCGGACCGCTGCCTTCTACGTGACGTTTCTGTGGGACTCGCCGAAGGCGGCGAAGGCGCGCGACTACCTCGCGAGCCGCGGGCTCGGCGAGGACGTGCTGCGCGCGTTCGCGGTCGGCTACGCGCCGAGCGCCTGGGACCAGGTCCTGACGCGCGGCCAGCGCGCGGGGTTCTCGATCGAGGACATGCGCGCCGCGGGCCTGATCCAGAAGGGCCGCCAGGGCGGGTTCTACGACCGCTTCCGCTCGCGGATCACGTTCCCGGTCCGCGACCCGCGCGGCCGGGTGCTGGGCTTCGGCGCGCGCGGGATGGGCGACGACGCGAAGCCGAAGTACCTCAACTCGCCCGAGGGCGAGCTCTACCGCAAGAGCCGCACGCTGTTCGGGATCGACCGGGCGCGCGGGGCGATGGCGCGCGCCGGGCGCGCGGTGGTGGTGGAGGGATACACCGACGTGCTTGCGCTCCATCAGGCGGGGATCGAGGAGGCGGTCGCGGTGATGGGCACGGCGATCACTCCCGAGCAGCTTCAGCTTCTGGCCGGCCACGTCGAGCAGGTCGTCCTCGCGATGGACTCCGACCGCGCGGGGCGCGACGCGATGGTTCGCGCCCAGCGCGTCGCGGGGGCGAAGAGGATGCGCCTGCGCGTCGCCGCGATGCCGCCGGGCGAGGACCCCGCCGACATGCTCTCCTCGGGGCCGCCGGAGCGCTTCACGGAGCTGGTCGACGACGCCGTGGACCTGCCGGTGTTCGAGGTCGAGTCGGCGCTCGGCGCCGCCGACATGAGCTCGCCCTCGGGACGCGACCGCACGCTCGACGAGGTCGTCCCGGTGCTGGCCGCGATGGGGGAGTCGATCTCTCGCGACGAGCTGGTGCGCCGTGTCGCCGACCGCCTCGACGCCGATCCGGGGCTCGTGCTGCGCCGGATCGAGGGTCGCGAGAAAGGTCCGGACGGGTCCCGCGGGCGGCGCGGGGGCGGGGGAGGCGCGCGCGACCGCGACGGCGCCCTCGCAGAGCGCGTCGGGAAACGGGCAGCGCCAGGCGCTCAGCGCACGCGAGCTGCAGGAGAGAGCGCTGCTCGCGATGTGCATCGCGGCGCCGAAGGAGGGGCGCGAGTTCCTCGCCAGGCTGACGCCCGACCACCTCTCGTCGGAGCTCGTGGCGAGGGCGTGGCGGTGGCTCAGCGACCATCTCGGCGCTCCGATGGACGGCCTGCCGCGCGACGACGACGAGCTCGTCGCGCTCGTCACGCAGCTCGTCATGACTGCCGAGCGCGAGCCCGGGTCGCGCGAGGCGATGGAGCTCAACCTGCTCCAGCTCGAGCAGCGCATGCTCGAGGACCGCCTCGGAGCCGCCCGCGAGCGCGGCGACGACCAGGAGCAGATCCGCCTCAGCCGCGAGCGCGCCGGCCTCGCGGAGCGAATCGCCCGCGGCGACGGCTAGAGCCAGGCCCGAAAAAGGGATCGCTGCGCTGCCGATAAAGTGAGGACGTGTCCGCGCTCACCCATCTCTCGACCCAGGCCCGAAAAAGGGATCGCCGCGCTGCCGATAAAGTGAGGACGGGTCGGCGGGCACCCAACCGCGGACCAACCCGATCCGGGGTAGCTCAATTGGTAGATGCGCTCGGCTGTTAACCGAGAGGTTGTGGGTTCGAGTCCCACCCCCGGAGCTGGAGCCGGGCATTCGCCGGCTCTTTTCATCGGGCGCCGCGCGCCCTGGCGTGCCGCTCGACGACCTCCGCGCCTCGCTTCGCGCCGTCGTTCGCCGCGTTCCAGGCCGCCAGCTCCCCGGCGCGCTCGGCGAAGCGGGGCTCGCGCAGGATCCGCCGCGCCGCGGCTCGCAGCGCGCGTGGACCGAGGAGCGGCCGCGGGAGCATCAACCCGGCGCCGGCCCACGTGATCCGCGCCCCGTTCTCGGCCATGTCCCCGAACGCGGGGCAGGACAGAATCGGGACGCCTTCGGCGAGCGCCCTCACCGACGTCCCGTGCCCACCGTGTGAGATCACGAGGTCCGCCTCGGGCATGACCTGCGAGTAGGAGACCCAGTCGACCACGGTCGCATTCGACGGCAGCCTCGATCTGTCGCGCCTTTCGCATCAGGTTCGTAGTCGCGACCACCCGCACCGGCTCGTCGGCGAGAGCCTCCAGCGCGGCGAGCACCAGTGTGCTCTCGAGGTCCTGCGCGGTGCTCGGGGCGACGAGAACCAGCGGCCCGTCGCCCTCGGGCATCTCGATCTCCGGGTGCGGAACCTCGAAGAACATCGGCCCCGTGACCTCGACGTGGTCCGGCCAGCGCCGCGGGTATTCGAGCTGCGGGAACGTCGCCACGAGGGTCAGCTCGTCGCTCAACCCGCTGTGGAGCCGGTCGAGCGGCGGCAACCCGACCCTCGCCCTCGTCTCGTTGTACTCGTCGCGTCCCTGACGCAGCCCCGCCTCGAGCATCGGCTGCCAGCGCCGCCACCCGCGCGCGCCCCAGCGCGGTGCGAGGGGGGAGGAACCCGAATGCGAAGAAGGGCATCCCGGGGTCCTGCGGCGGATAGACGTGCGGGATCAGCGTCGCGAACGGCGCTCCCGTCATCTCGGCGGCGAGCGCCGGCGCCACCGTGAGGATGTCGCTGACGACGAGGTCGGGGCGCATTTCCTCCATCGTCGGGACGAGCGCCTTGGCCGCGTCGGCGGCGGTCGGCCCCTCCGAGCCGTCGGGCGGCGGCGGCGGAAAGACCGTGTACTCCTCGGCGGCGTAGAAGTCGAGCCCCAGCTCCTCGACCGCCTCGCGCCAGCGCCCCCACGACTCGACCGTCACGTCGTGCCCCCGCTCGGCGAGCGCGCGCGCCAGCGCGATCGCCGGGAAGGCGTGCCCCGCGTCGCCGAACGCGCAGACCAGCAAACGCAGGCCCGCTTGCGGCGCCGCTCCTCATGCCGCCGTGCAACATTCGTTTCCCGCAACGCGGATTGCTTGCCTAGCGGGTGCTCGGCCGATATCCCTTTCTCGATGCTTCGGCGCAAGGCACGGGACCCGGCGCAGCGGCTGAACCTCGCGGTCCAGGCGCTGCCGATGCGCACGCGCGTTGCGATGCTGCGCGGGATTCGAGACAACGACATCGTCGTCGGGGCCTACACCGACCGCGCGTCGGGGGGCATCTGCCCGATGCTCGCCGCGCACCGAAACGGCGGGCGCACCAACCTCGCCAGCTTCGCGCGCGCCTGGGACCGCTTCACGGGCGCGTCGCGCCCCCGCCTCGCCAGCGACCGCGAGATGCGCGCGCTGACGAGCTACATCGAGCACAGCCTGCTGCGCGACGAGCAGGGCGGCGACTCGCTCACCGCCGTCGCCGGGCGCCTTCGCGCCGACCGCGCGCGGCGCGATGCCGAGCACAGCGCACGTCGCGTGCACGCCGAGAAGGCCCGCCCCCCGACCGGCGATCTCCATCGGGGGCGCGAGCTGCGCCGCCGTCGACTCTGGTCCTGGATTCGCCCCACGCGCCGCTACGACGTCTTCGCCGAGCGCATCGCCGCCGCCGAGGAGCAGCTCGCCGAGCAGCAGGCGCGCGAGATCCTCGCGCACGAGCGCGTCTAGGTTTCCCTTCGCCGGGCTCAGGGAAGCCCGCCCTCGAGCGCCTCGGTGGGGCGCGCGAAGACGATGTCCGGTACGACGCAGTTCGGGGACGTGCGCAGCAGGAAGCGAATCGCCTCGGCGATGTCCTCGGGCCGGATCATGTCCCCCTGCTCGACGTTCTCCCGCGCCCATTCGGTCATCGGCGTGTCGACGAGCCCCGGGCAGAGCGCCGTCGCCTGGATCCCCTCGTGGCCGACCTCCTTCTGGGTCGCCTGCGTGAGCCCGACCACCGCGAACTTCGTCGCCGAGTAGATCGAGATCCACGGCTGCCCTGACTTGCCGGCGATCGACGCCGTGTTGGCGATCAGGGCCTTGCCGTGCTCGGCGCCCGCCTTTCGCAGCATCGGCAGCGCCTCGCGGGTCGCGAGCACGTACGAGCGCACGTTGACGCTCAGCTGCATGTCGAGCGCCTTGATCGCGGTGTCGGCGAGCGGCGCTCCGATCCCGACGCCGGCGTTGTTCACGAGCACGTCGAGGCGCCCGAAGCGCTTTTCGTGCGACGCCACGAGCGCGACGATCTCCTCCTCGTTGACGACGTTGGTCGGCACCGCGTGCACGTCGATACCCGCCGACCGCAGGTCCTCCGCCGCCGCCTCGAGCTTCTCCGGCCGCCGCGAGGAGACCGTGATGCCGTAGCCGTCTTCGCCCAGAACCTTGGCGATCGCCAGGCCGATCCCGCTCGATGCTCCAGTGATCAATGCCGCCCGTTCGGCCACCCTGGCCTCCTTTCGCACTCGCTTCAGGGGCGCGGACCCTATCGGCCCGCCATCACCGGGCCCCGCCTCCTTGAGGGAGCGTTGAGGGCCCCCTTCTAGGATCAACGCCCGTGGTTTCGCGCATTC
Source organism: uncultured Thermoleophilia bacterium (assembly GCA_963838145.1). Classification (GTDB taxonomy): domain Bacteria; phylum Actinomycetota; class Thermoleophilia; order Solirubrobacterales; family 70-9; genus DASPWW01. The sequence goes on along the minus strand of CAWIPX010000003.1, from coordinate 52,956 downwards.
TCACGCCCGCCGCCCTGCTTGCCTCCGCGCTCGCGCTCGCCGCGTGCGGCGGCGATGACGACGAGTCGAGCGCATCGACGCCGGCCCCGCCCGCCTCCGACTTCCCGTCGCCCGACGGCCGCACACTCGAGCAGCTCGCGGCGGAGGCGACCGCCGAGGGACCTGTCGTCTCGCCCGGCAGCTCGACCTTCCGCGCCGGCGAAAACCGCTACACGTTCGGAGTCTTCGACCCGGGCGGAGAGCCGATCGCCGCCGCCGAGGTCGCGCTCTACGTCGCCGAGGGGTCGAAGGGCGAGGCGCACGGCCCATACCCCGCCGCGATCGAGAGCCTCGTCCCCGACGGCTCGTTCATCTCCCGCACGACGTCGCTCGACCCCGACGTCCCGCCGACGTTCTACGTCAGCGACGTGGAGTTCCCCGGCGACGGCGAGTACCGCGTCATGGCGATCGTCAAGGACGGCGCGGACTACAGCGCCTCGCTGATTCAGAGCGCGCTCGTCGGCAAGTACGACGAGATCCCGCAGCCCGGCGACGAGGCGCCCGTCGTCCACACCCCGACCGTGGACGACGTCGCCGACCTGTCCGAGATCGACACCCGCGACCCCCACGACTCGATGCACGACGACGATCTCGCCGACGTTCTCGGCAAGGAGCCCGTCGTGCTCGTCATGGCGACCCCGGCGCTGTGCCAAAGCCGCGTCTGCGGCCCGAGCGTTGACATCGCCGAACAGGTCAAGGCCGAGCACGGCGACGACGCCGCCTTCATCCACCAGGAGATCTACGAGGACAACGTCGTGGACAAGGGCCTGCGCCCTCAGGTCGAGGCCTACGGCCTCCAGACCGAGCCCTGGATCTTCGTCATCGACGCCGACGGCACGGTCCGGTCCAGCTTCGAGGGGCCGATCAGCGTCGGCGAGCTCGAGGCCGCCGTCGAAGAAGTCTCCGGCTGAGCGCGCAGCCATAATCGGAGCAGACGGGCCGGTAGCTCAGTTGGTCAGAGCAGCGGACTCATAATCCGTAGGTCGGTGGTTCGAATCCACCCCGGCCCATCGCGAGCGGCCTACTCCGACAGCCCGGCGGCTTTGAGGGCCTGGCTCTTCGACGTGAAGGCGCGGTCCCGGGCGATCTTGCCGTCGCGGATCTCGAAGACGAAGCCCACCTGGATCTCAACTGGAACATCGCTCCCCCTGCCATGAGCGCGCATCGCGATCACCCCGACCACGGCGTCGCCGCCCGCGTCTATGAACTCCACCGGCTCCCAGTCCAAATCGCCCCAGGTCTCTCTGAAGTGCCGGTCCCTCTCCCCCGCTCCTTCCCTGCCTCGATAGCTCGCGCGGTCGGGGAGGTCGCGAAGACGTCCTCACCGACCCAGTTCTCCGCGAAGTAGTCGATAGCGGCATCGATGCCTTGGTCGCCATAGGCCTTTGAGGCCGCTCGCACCACCTCGACGTTCTCCTCCGACATCGCCTACCCCGACAGCCCGGCGGCTTCGAGGGCCTGATCCTCACGCATGAAGATCTGCATTTCGACGATCTTCTCGCTCCGGACCCTGAACACGATCGTGAACTCCATCTCGACCTCGACCCCGCTCTGCTTGCCGCGCCCGTGCGTTCGGGTGGTGACGAGACGTAGTCGGCGAGGTCGGCTATCCGCAGGATCTCTATTCGGTAGTCGTCCCACTGCTCCGGCCAGATGCTGAAAGCTTCGAGCACCCGCTGTGTCCCGCTCTTGGGCGAGACGCCCGGCAGCTCCTCGGGTTGGGTGACGACGATGTTCTCGTCACAGAGCCGTAACACGCGCTCTATGTCGCCTCGGGCGAAGGCGTCGAAGCCGTTGCGCACGATCTCGACGTTCTCCTGCGACACCGCCTACTCCGACAGCCCGGCGGCTTCGAGGGCCTTCCTCCGGTCGGTGTAGTTGTCTACTCGCACGATCGTCCCGTCACTGATCGTGGAGATCTGGCCGAGTTCAAGCTGAACAGCCGTGGCCCCACTGGTTGCGCCCCGACCGTGCTGGCGCGACATTGCGAGCACCTGATTCCCGCAGTCGATCAGCTCGTCGATTTGGACCTCCCACTCCTCGAATGGGAAAGCCTGGAACCAATCATCCTCGAAGAAGGATCTGACCTCCTCGTAGCCGCGATACACGCCGAGCCCGGGAATGCCGCTCGGTGTGGCGTCCCACACGATCTCCGGCGACCAGATGCCGCTGCTGATCGCGGCCTCGACTCCACCCCGGTTAAAGGCATCGAAGGCTCGGCGGACCAGCTCGACGTTCTCCTGCGACATCGCCCGCGCAGTATCGCGCCTCGCTCAAGCTGCGAAGCGTGGGCAACGGATGGGCAACGCACCATCCATCATCAGCCGCAAATCGCTGGCTGCGCTTCAGGCATGGGTCCGCGCGCCGCGTGCCGATAGGGGGGACTAGCCGCAGTCAGCCGCAACTCCCGAGGCCATCTCATAATCCGTAGGTCGGTGGTTCGAATCCACCCCCGCCGATCTCCTACTCCGACAGCCCGGCGGCTTCGAGGGCATCCCGGCGATCCATATAGGCCCGGACGCGGACGATCTTGCCGTTTCGGATCGTGTTCACGCTGCCCGTGTCGGTTTCGACGACGACACCGCTCTCACGACCCTTCGCGACCTCGTGATGGAAGACGACCACCTTGTCGCCCGCGTCAAGGTATTTGACGGCCCGCATCTCCATGCGCTCCCAGACCGCAAAGTAGTCGGCGAACCCCTTGACGACCTCTTCTCGCCCGCGGTAGACGCGACCCTCGTGGATACCTCCGACCGTAGCGTGCCACTCGATCTCCGGATCAAGTGCGTCCAGAGCGGTCTCGACATCACCCGCAAGGGAACCCTACATTCGCGGCCCGCACGATCTCGATGTTCTCCTGCAACATCCGGTACCCCTGGAGCGGCGCGGCCGCTTCGCAGGCTTCCTCAGGAGTCGCGTACGCGATCCTGCACTCGCAGGATACGACTGTCCCGCAGCGTCGAAACGTTCGCGAAGGTCATCGTCACGTCGAGCCCAGTGTGCTTCGACTTCCCGGACTGTCGAAAGACCGAAACTACCCGGTCGCCTTCGGCATCGTGGACATGCGCGAGCTCGATGTGCCAGTCATCCCAGGCTTCGAGCCACTCGGACAGGAACTCGCGGAATCCAGCGACCCCGTGGTAATGCTTCCTCTCGGGCCACCCGGCGAAGGTCGACATGTCCCAGACGAAGTCTCGGGTTGTGCCGACTTCCTCGTCGACCTCGCCGGTTGCCATGAAGTGCTCGGCGCGCTGCCGAACCAGCTCGACGTTCTCCTGCGACATCGCCCGCGCAGTATCCCGCTCATCCGGCAGGGGTGCCTGGGGATCGACCCCGAGCCACGATGCGCAGACCGGGGGAGGCGCTCGCGGCGAGGAATGTTTCGATGCAGGGAGTCCTGATGTGACCACCCAGGACTACCCGCCGAACGGTCAGAAGCAGTGCGCCAAGTGCCGCCGCTGGCTGCAGCACGCGTCGATTCTCGCCAAACGCCAAGGTGTCGTCCGGCCTATCGAGTTGGTGTCGCCCATTGGGCAGTGAACAACTAACACGTGGGCCACTTCGGCAAGAGGACAAACCGCCGGAGCCTTCTCCTCGCAGTTGCGTGTGTTGCGGTGGGGTAACGCGGACGCCAATCCTCATGCCGTTTGTCCGTAAGGCTTGCTGCGCCTGGGCTTTGCGGGGGGTGACCCCGTCGCGGGAGATCTGCGCGGCCAGCCCCAACCCCATGCGACGAGCGAACATCGCCGCCACCCTCGAGCCCGACGCCGACGGTGATGGTTTCGGCGACGACACCCAAGACGCCTGCCCCACGAGCGCGGCGACTAATAACGACTGCGCACCTCCCGCAGCCACGATTACGAATGGCCCCAAAGACAAGACTCAGAAGAAGCGTGCGACCTTCGAGTTCACCGGCGCCGACGCCAGAGCCGTCGCCAGCTTCCAATGCAGCCTCGATGGAGGAACCTTCGCCCCCTGCACCTCCCCCCGCACCGTCAAGGTGAAAAAGGGCAAGCACACCTTCCAGGTCCAAGCGGTCGACCAGGCCGGCAAGTATGGGCGCGCCGGCTACCGACACCTGGAAGCGGAAGAAGAAGTAACGACTCGCTGCTAGATCGCTAGACGCGGTCGCCTTCTCTCGGGAAGGGAATCACACGGGACGGCCCCGCGCAGACCGCAGATGGCGCTGCGGCGCTCAGTGGTGAGGCTGGACCCGCTCAGCCTCGCGAAGCCGCTCTGCCACCGCTGCCAACACCCGCTGCCCGATGCCCGGCGTGTCCCTGATCAGCGCCGAGAACTGACGCGACCCGAGGACGAAGAGTTGCATGTCAGTCTCCGCGGTGACGGTGGCGGAGCGGGACGCCGAGTGAAGGAGAGCCATCTCGCCGAAGCACTCGCCGGGGCCGAGCTTGGCGCTCCTCTTGCCGCGAATAGTCGCTTTCGCCCGACCCTCCGAGATCACGAAAGCCTCTTGCCCAAGATCGCCCTGGCGCATCAGCACCCGGCCCGCGGGGACCTCAATCTCCTCGGCGAGAGCCGCGATGCGAGAAAGATCCCCCTTGTTACAAGCGGAGAAAAGCTGGACCTGCGAGAGCCGCTCGACCTTGGGATCACTCCTCCGGAATGCAGGTTGTTTCATCGTCGCGCAGATTCCAGTTTCCCAGCGCTCGACACAGACCAGCTCGACGTGCCCGCCGCCATCGCCTACTCCGCAAGCCCTGCGGCTTCGAGGCTTGCTTGGGTCGAGGTAGCCTCGACGCGCACGGTCAGCCATCGCGAATGTCGCGACGTACCACCACGGCTGCTCGAAACCGGCCTTGCTCTGCTTTCCCCGGCCCCTCATCGTCCCTGCGACAACACCTTGTCGCCGACGGCCCGAATGTCGGAAACCGAGATGTTCAGCTCCTCTATGTCCTCGTCAAGTTCCGCCCAGAGCCGCTCGATCCCTGCGTGGCCGCGATAGACGCCCTGATCCGCGAACTCGCCGCTCGTATGCCACTCGGCTTCGGGGGCGTAGAGGCAAGCGCCTCGGCGCGGTCGCCGCGGTTCCGGCGTCGATCCCGCGCCTAACGATCTCGACGTTCTCCTGCGACATCGCCTACTCCGACAGCCCGGCGGCTTCGAGGGCCTCTTCGGGTCGAGAAAGCTCAGAACCCGAGTCGCCTTGTCGTTCCCCCGCTCGGACATCCAGATTCCGGCAGGCTCTCGATCCGCTCGCGCGCGGTCAGCCTGTCCCTGCATGCTACTCTCCACCGCCTCCTCGGAGGCCGAGTGGACCGCCTCCTCGCAGCTCGCGCAAGGTAGGCGAGTTTCTCCTTCTGGGGAAGCTCTGGCGCACGGCGCGCCGATTCTCTGGCGAGACCCACCACAAGAGCGAGGCGGCCGATTGGCCGCCTCGCTCTTTTTAAATGCTCGCCGGGATCGCCCCGGGAGCCGGTCTTCCCACGGCTACGGCAGGCAGTTGGCCTGGATGACAGCGGTCCGAGCGGTCCCGGAGTCGTTGCCGAACTGGGCAGTGGCGCTCCCTACGCCGGCATTGCTCTGCTCAACCTCCGATACCCACAGCTCCTCGTTGCCGGCAGGGTTGGCGTCGTTCAGCCGCCGCGCATTCGCGGAGATCAGCTGCTCTCCGCCGAGACAGCTGACCGCGACCTGCCCGACGGTGTAGGACCCGTTCTCGGCCGTGCCCCCGCCGGGGACGGACACCGTGTTGAACCGAGGAGCGAGGCCACCGAACTCGCTTTCGCCTACCGCGGCAGCGGCGATTTCCAACCCGCCGACCGCATTGGTCTGGATCTCGTCCGACTGGACCGCGTTCTGGGCGATCTCGTCGGCATTGACCGAATCGGTGCCGAGATCATCCGAGGTGAGGGTTTGATCCAAGACCTCGTTGGTGGTCACCGAGTTCGCCCCGAGCTCGGGGTTCGATTGTAAGTGCCGGTGAGGTCTCCGCCCGCCGGGCCGTTGGGCGGGCGTGGGCCGCCCTGCGCCGCAAGTTGCACCTCGAGCGCCGCGACCCTCCGTGGGCTTCTTCTCTTTCACCTTGAGCGCCACTCACCGTCGCCTCTTTGGGGCGCCTGATTTCGCCGTCGGTCGCGGCAAGCACAACCGGCACGATGAGCAGCGCCAAGAGCCCCGCCGCGCCCACCAAGAAGCGGATCCTGGTGATCATGTGGTCCATGCGTGTCCTCCCTCTCGTGTGGGGACGCCCGCCGAGACGCTCTCGTCGATCGACTCCCCCGCGTTCCGGAGCGAACAATAGCGCGGGCGGCGAGCACAAGAGTGCCGCTATGGATCGACTGGCTCGTGGTCGTTGGCGCTGCCCGCCGAGTGCTCGGCGCGGATCGCGCTGCGCATCCAGCAGGTGATCGCGCAACGAGCCCGCGAACGGGTCGACGGCGTCCGCGGCGCCGGACTCGTGCGATCGTCTGCCCGCGCTCGGTCGGCGGGACGGGTGCACACGAGGGCGGCGGGTCCCAGAACCCGGCCGAGCCGGTTTCCGATCGGCGAGCGTCGACAACCTGGAGCTACTGGGCCGCCTGAGTGGTAATGCCGAGGTAACGGACCAAGCCGCAACCGACTGAACGCGGCCGGAGTCCGGGGGCTCCGAGGCGGGAATCCAGGCGCGGAACCGGACCGCGGACCCGGCCGAACACCGACCCGCGCTCATGATCCGTAGGTCGGTGGTTCGAATCCACCCCGGCCCATCGCCTACTCCGATACCCCGGCGGCTTCGAGGGCTCGCTCGCGCTCGGGAAAGACCTCACAGCGGATCAGCTTTCCGTCGCGCAGCGTCCACAGGTGAGCAATCTGCAACTCGAAATCGGGCACCCGAGCCGTGGGGTGAACACGGAGTGGTCGGGGGGGACCAACTCGAAATTCGACTCAGCTTCCTCAAATGCCGCATCCCAGTCACCGACATTGATGGACTCATAGATGCGGCGCACGATCTCCACGTTCTCCCCGCGACATCGCCTATTCCGGCAGACCGGCCGCTACGAGGGCCTCTGGGAGCCCCTTGATCGAGGACAGGCCCGCACGATTGAGCCGTCGCGGATCGTCCAGACCCAGATGCCGCGAGCCTGGACTTCGATTCCATCGCGGCCGCGCGCCACGTTCGTAAACGGCATCACCACGTCCTCTCCTGCGTCGATCAGCTCGTCGGCGCCGATCGTGAAGGACTCCCAGCTGTCGGTGAACGTGGCCAGCAGGTTTTGGAACTGTTCGAGGTTGAAGATGCCACGGTCTATGCCGACGGCCCGCGTTTGGTCGTATTCGAAATCCGGAATCACGTCCTTGAACGCAGCGTCGACATCTCCGCGGTTGTAGGCGTCGATTGCGGCCCGCACGATCTCCACGTTCTCCTGGACATCGCCTACTCCGACAGCCCGGCGGCTTCGAGGGCTCTCGCGGCGGCGAAACGCGCGCATTTCAGTTCCTTTTCCGTTTCGGTGCCGCCAAAGCTGAAACACGGTCTGCTCAACGAGAAGCCCCGTAGACGTCGCGGTACCGCTGAAGCGGATCGTCGCCAGGGTTGTATCGCCGAGGTCCTCGATCTCGATGACTTCGGCACCAAATCCGTCGAGAACCGCAGGGATTTCTTCTGAAAGCAGACGCCAGATCTCGTCTGGGCCGTGGTAGGTGGTCTTCTGAAGCAGCGGCACGAGCGCGGAGTGCCACGTCATCTCGCGGTTGAGAGTCTCCTTGAACCCGGTCGCGTCCCCACGCGCGAAGGCAGCAAACGTCTCACGGATGCGCTCTACCTCCTTCTCCGGCATCGCCGCGCAGTATCGCGCGCGGCCCCGAGCTGCCGCAAGACTGATATACGGACATGGCGATGGACCGCGATCAGCGCCGAGCGGTCGAGACGGACGAGGCTCCGGCCCCGGTCGGCCCCTACTCCCAGGTGCTCGCCGTAGGGGGCGTGCTCTATTGCAGCGGCCAGGTCCCACTCGTGCCGGAGACCGGCGTGCTGGTCGAGGGGGGGATCGCCGAGCAGGCGCGCCGCTGCCTCCTGAGCCTCGACGCCGTCTGCCGCGCCGCTGACGCACGGCTCGAGGACGCGGCACAGATGACGATCTATCTCACCGACCTCGCGACTTTCGCCGAGGTCAACGAGGTCTACGCCGAGTTCTTCTCCGAGCCGTACCCGGCCCGGACCACGGTCGGCGTCTCGGCGCTCCCGAAGGGCGCGATGGTCGAGATCGACGCCACCGTGCCGCTGGCCGGGGCCGCGGCGTGAGCGAAACCGTCTCGATCGCCGACATCGAGGCCGCACGCGAGGTTGTCTACACGGAGGCCCGCCGTACGCAGCTGATCGAGTCGCGCTGGCTCTCGCGCACGGTTGGCGGCCAGGTGGCGCTCAAGGCCGAGAACCTGCAGCGGACCGGCTCGTTCAAGCTCCGAGGCGCGCTCAACAAGGTCGCCTCGCTCGCGCCCGGCGTCACCGGAGTCGTGACCGGTAGCGCGGGCAACCATGGCCAGTCGCTTGCGTATGCAGCCCGCGCGCGCGGCGTCGGCGCGACCGTGTTCATGCCCGAACGCGCGGCGCTCGGCAAGATCGCCGCCGCCGAGGAGTCCGGCGCGGAGGTCGTCTTCAGCGGCACATCGGTTGACGACTGCGTCGCCGCGGCGCAGGAACGCGCAGCCGACGAAGGGATCGAGTTCGTCCACCCGTTTGACGATCCCCAGGTCATCGCCGGGCAGGGAACGCTCGGGCTCGAGATCCTCGACGACGCCCCCGATGTGGCGCGCGTGATCGTTCCCGTAGGAGGCGGCGGACTCGCCGCCGGGGTCGCGATCGCGGTCAAGGCCCGCAAGCCCGACGTCGAGGTGATCGGCGTTCAGGCTCAGGCGTGCGCGCCGCTTCCGGCGTCGCTCGCCGCTGGTACGCCGACAACGGCCGAGGGCGCGTCCAGCCTCGCCGACGGGATCGCCGTCAAGCGCCCGGGAGCGCTCACGCTGCCGCTTCTCGCGCGACACCTCGACGACGTCGCGCTGGTCGACGAGGACGCGATCGCGGAGACGATCGTTCTGCTGCTCGAGCGCACGAAGCTCGTTGTCGAGGGAGCCGGCGCGGTCGGCGTCGCGGCGTTGATGAGCGGCGCCGTCGCTCCCGCGGCGGCCGGCGCCACGGTCGTAATCCTCTCCGGCGGGAACATCGACCCGGGCGTCCTCGCCGACGTCACGCGCCGCCACGAGACCGCCAAGGGCCGCCGCCTGAGGCTTTTCACGACGATCCCCGACGAGCCGGGGTCGCTTGCCGCCTTCCTCACCTGCCTCGCCGAGGGCGGGGCCAACCTGATCGATGTCGCGCACGTCCGCGAGGGCGTGGGGCTCGCTGTCCAGGAAACCGGGGTCGAGCTGGTCATCGAGACCCGCGGCGAGGAGCACGCGCGTCGCCTGCTCGAGCTGATCGAGCGCGACGGCTACTCGGCCCGGGTGCTGAGCTGACGGGTCAGGCCGACGCGCGCATGCCTCCTCCGACAGCCCGGCGGCTTCGAGGGCCTCCTTCCAGGCGGAGAAGCCGTGCATTCGAACGAACCTGCGTCCGTCGATCAGGAAGTGGACGGCGAACTCTTGGTCGAGCTCCACGTGACTGGCATCGCCTCTCAGTTGGGCGCGTCCCAGCCACAGGATCGACTCGCCGAGATCACGAACCTCGTGTTCCGCAAGGCGGAACACCTCCCAGGTCTCCCAGGTCGCGATGAACCCATCGGAGACGGCATCACTGCCGCGGTAGACGGCTCGTTCCACGGCGGCGGGACCACCGGGCGTCCATTCGATCGCGGGATCGAAGCTCTCGCTCATCGCCGCCAGGTCACGGCGATTGAAGGCCTGAACCAGTTGCCGCACGAGCTCCACGTTTTCCGGCGACATCGCCTACTCCGGCAGCCCGGCGGCTTCCAGGGCCTTCGAGCGATCCAGGAAGTCCTCCTGACGGATCACCAAGCCCCGTCGGAACGTGAAGAGCTGAAACACCCGATTGCTCACAGCCACCCCGCTGCCCGCGCCGTGACCCCTCTGCTGAGTCGTGACGAGAAGCCTGTCTCCGAAGTCGAGGATCTCCTCGGGGTCCCAGCGGATATCGTCGAATGCTTCGAGCCAATATCGCCAGAGCTCGAGGTACCCGTCATGGCCATAGAAAACCGACTCCAGGTCGGGGGGCAGGAGGTCGACGCTGGGGCGGTACTCGTAGATCGCGGGATCTGAGGCCGTGAGGACGAGATCGAAGTCTCGACGATTGGCCGCCGCGTAGGACCTGCCGACAGCGCGCGCGACCATCAACCGGCGAAGCCGGGACCCTGGCGGCAGCCGCATGAAGGCCTCCACGAGCGGGCGGAAAAGGGCGGGAAGGCGGACCATCAGGTGCTCGTCCAGGCTGCGGCGCCGACTCGCCCTCTCGCTGAGAGGTTGAAGCGCGATTCGGGTTCCGCGCACGAGCTCCAAGTTCTCCTGCGACATGACTGACGCAGTATCTCGCGGCAGCGGCGCCCGGGTGAGCGGGTCGCGGCGGAGGTCCGCGCGGCGCTGAGCTGACGCGTCAGAGTCCGGCCGAGGAAGAAGCCGCGGGATCGACGTCGCCGTCGAGGACGAAGACCTCGACGGCCAGGTCCGGGTCGAGGTGATCGTCGCCGAGATGGGCGAGGACCCGCCGCGAGGTGAGTTCCTCGATAGCGCCACGAGGGCGTCCCTCGTGGCGGCACGAAGCTGGCGGCGGGCGACGAGGACGAGCTCCGAGCCGTCCCTCGAGGCGAGGGTGTGCTCGGCCCTCGTCATCGTGTCATTGAGCGTCACGACGACGGTGTCGTGCCTGAAGAAGGCTCGGCCCGTCGTCGGGCCGCGGCCACGGTGCGCGTGATAGTGCTTCACGACGGCGCGGGCGATCGCCGCGTTGAGGCGGCCGCTTGCAGCTCCCCCCGGAGCCCCTGGCTGCGCTGGCTCGATTGTGGTCAGGTACTCATCATTGAGCGCGTCGGAAGTGCCCGCAAGGGGAATTTTCGCCAGCTTTTGCCTGGTGAAATTGCCCTGGTGAATCGGCAGGAGCTGAGACGCCGGTTTGAGCTGTCTTACCAATAACCCCCCGTAAGGGGAGTACGGTCATTACACGGACAGCCAGTCCCGACAAGCCGAGGGCAGCGCCGGAGGCAACCATCTCGCCGGGCTCGAGAGCGGCTCGCGCATTACGACCTTCTCCTGGACACCGTCGAGGACGCGGTCATCGGGCTGGACGAGAACATCAGGGTGGTCACATGGAGCAAGGGAGCCGAGAGGCTCTACGGCTGGACCGCGGACGAGGTGCTCGGGAGGGGCATAAGGCAGGTCCTGCCCATGGCTGCAAGCGAAGCGGAGCGCGACGCGAGACGACGGCGTTTGGAGACGCAGGGCCGCATGCGCGTCGAGATGACCGCCTATCGCAAGGATGGGACGCCGGTCGAGGTCGAGACGATCAACGCCGCTGCCCGCGATGACACCGGCAGGATCACCGGCTACTTCGGCATCCATCGCGACCTGACCGAGCGCAGGGTCACCGAGGATGAGCGCGAGGAGCTCGCCCGCCGGCAAGCCCTGGTCGCCGAGCTGGGGCTGAGAGCGCTCGGGAGCGATGACCTCCAGCCGCTGCTCGACGATGCGGTCGCCGTCGTCGCTCGGACGCTCGACGCGGACCTGACCAGCGTCGTGGAGATCCTGCCCGGCCGTGACGAGCTGCTGTTGCGCGCGGGCTTCGGCTGGGAGGAGGGGGAGGTGGGTCGCGGGACCGGGCCGGCGGGCAGCGGTTCGCTTGTCGGCCACATGGTCGAAGTCGGGGTCCCGGTGGTCTCGCACAACCTGCCGGACGATCCTCGGTTCGAGATCTCGCCGCTTCTAGCGGCGCACGAGCCGGTCAGCGGAGCAGCGGTCGTCATCGGCGGCAGGCGGGAGGCCTTCGGCGGACTGGGGGCGTTCGCATGCCAGCCGCGGGAATTCACCCCGCGCGACATCGACTTCCTGCAATCGGTCGCCAACGTGCTCGCCGCGGCCGTCGAGCGGGTGGAGTCGGAACGGGCCGTGATCGAGGTCCGCGACGCGGAACGGAGCCGGATCGCTCGCGATCTGCACGACGACGCGCTCCAGGACCTCACGGAGGCCCTGGCTCTGGCAACTTCGAAGAACGCCTTCTCGGAGGAGGGCGAGCCGTTTCGTGCCGCAATCGCCGAGATGCTCAAGGGCGTGGGCCTGGGGCTGCGCGGAGCGATCTACGACCTGCGCCTCTCAGGGAGGAACGCCGGCGTTCGCCGACCTGCTGGAGGACCTCGTCGCCCTCCACGACGCGAGAGCCGACAGCGCTCTGATCGAGCTGGACGTCCAGAGCGACCTTCCGTCGGGCTCGCTGGGCAGCCGCGGCACGGAGGTGCTGAGGATCGTCGGGGAGGCGCTGACCAACGCCAGGCGTCACGCCGGCGCCAAGAGCATCCGCGTTACGAGCGAGGGTTCGCCGGGACTGCTGAAGCTGAGGATCTCCGACGACGGAATCGGGTTCGACGCGGGGTCGGCGCCGGGTCGCCGGAGCGGGTCGGGATCGAGGGCATGCACGAGCGCGCCCGGCTGCTCGGTGCCGAGCTCGCCGTCGACACCGATCCGGACGTGGGCACCGACGTGCGGTTCGAGATGCGGACGAACGGCGGCCTCGCCGCGAGTTGGTTCGAATCCTGCTGGTCGAGGACCACAGCGCCGTGCGTGAGGCGATCGCCGCGATGTTCGAGCGCGAGCCCGACTTCGAGGTCGTCTCGCAGGCGGCATCGCTCGCCGAGGCGCGCGGAATGCTGGAGGACGTCGATGTCGCGGTCGTGGACCTCGGCCTTCCGGATGGGTACGGGGGCGATCTCATCGGTGAGCTTCGAGACAAGAACCCGCGTGCGCAGGCCCTCGTTCTCAGCGCGACCCTCGATCGGGCCGAGACGGCGCGCGCGGTTGAGAGCGGGGCGCGGAAGTCCTCGACAAGACGGCGCATCTGGACGAGGTGGTTCACGCGGTCCGCCGGCTTCGGGTCGGCAAGGCCCTGATCCCGGTCGAGGAGGTGGTGGAGCTGTTGCGAGCCGCCGGGCGCCAGCGCGAGCGCGAGCACGACGACCGCGTCAGCATCGATCGCCTGACGCCGCGCGAGCGCGAGGTGCTTCAGGCGATGGCCGACGGGCTGGACAGCCAGGCGAGCGCGGATCGGCTCGGCATCAGCCTGAGGACGCAGCGAAACCACGTCGCAAACGTCCTCGCCAAGCTGCGGGTCGACTCGCAGCTTCAGGCGCTGGTGTTCGCGCTTCGCTACGACGTGGTCCAAGTTCGCTGACGAGACCATCGCGTTGACGCCCGGTCCCAGGCTTGACACGGGTGGGCGCCGTCCTAACGGTGAGCGTGACCGGCCGGTATCGGAGCCGGTCGCAGTCGGTTGAAGGAGGAGCAGGAAGCTTGCGGGGGGATGACGACTCCCAGCAGGATCAGGTCGCACCGCACGGGTCGGTTTCCCCCTGGCCCATGCGGGCGGCCTGGGTCCCAGCCGGGGGGCAGCTGATGGCGGCCGCCGTCGTCAAGTGCCCACACTGCGGGACCAAGAATCGCGTCGGACCGCGCGAGGAGGGCGTGCCGAGATGCGCGTCGTGCCACCGCCACCTTCCCTGGCTCGTGCCGGCCGACTCGGCGAGTTTCGAAGCTGAGATCAAGGCCTCGGTCCCGGTGCTGATCGACTTCTGGGCGCCGTGGTGCGGGCCCTGCAAATGGGTCGAGCCCGTGATCGAGGAGGCGACGCGCGAGAACGCCGGCAGGCTCAAGGTCGTCAAGGTCAACGTGGACGAGGCGCCCGCGGTCTCCGCGCGCTACGGCGTCCAGGGCATCCCCGCGCTCGTGATCGTTCGCGACGGCCAGGAGGTCGACCGGATCGTCGGAGCCGTGCCGAAGCAGCAGCTCGAGCAGACCCTCGCCCGCCACGTGGAGGAGCCAACGGCCGCCGGCTCCGAGAGCTGACGCCATGAGCGACGCCACGGGGGAGTCTCTGCGCGAGACGCCGGACCGCGACGGCGCCTATCCGAGGCTGAGCGACGACCAGCTCGCGGCGCTGAAGCAACGCGGTGAGCACCGCCGCACCGACCCCGGCGAGGTCCTCTTCCGCGAAGGCGAGGCGAACGACGAGTTCCTCGTCGTCGTGGAGGGCCTCGTCAAGGTGGTGACGAGCTCGGGCGGAGAGGAGCGGCTGGTCGCTGTACACGGGCCTGGACGCTTCCTCGGCGAGCTCAACCTGCTCACCGGGCAGGCCTCGTTCATCACCGCGATCGCCGCGCAAGAGGGGAGGTGCTCGCCGTCCCGATCGACGCGCTGCGCAAGGTGGTCGCCGAGGACTCGCTGCTCGGGACCTCATCCTGCGCGCGTTCTGATCCGCCGCTCGCTGCTCATCGGACTCGGCACCGGGTTCAAGATCGTCGGGTCGCGCTACTCGCCGGACACGCGGCGGCTGCGCGACTTCGCCTCCCGCAACCGGCTGCCCCACACCTGGATCGACCTCGAGGACGACCCCGCCGCCGAGACGCTGCTGCGCCAGCTGGGTGTCGCCCCGGAGGACACTCCTGTCGTGATCTGGGCGGCGAGACGGTCCTGCGCAACCCGACCAACGAGGAGCTCGCCGAGGCCCTCGGCCTCGCGGTCCCGGACGCCTCGGCCGAAGTCTTCGACCTGCTCGATCGTCGGCGCCGGGCCCGCCGGCCTCGCGGCGGCCGTCTACGGGGCGTCCGAAGGCCTGTCGACCCTCGTCGCTCGACGGCGTCGCGCCGGCGGCAGGCCGGCACCACGTCGCGGATCGAGAACTACCTCGGCTTTCCCACCGGGATCTCGGGCTCCGAGCTGGCGAACGGGCCGTGATCCAGGCCGCGAAGTTCGGCGCCCACATCAACGTCCCGGGGAGGCCAGCGCGCTCGGTCAGCGCGACGGCCACCACGTGGTCGAGCTCGACGAGGAAGAGAGGTCGTCGGCGCGCGACCGTCGTGATCGCGAGCGGCGTCGCGCTACCGCAAGCTCCCGATTCCCCGACTCGAGGAGTTCGAGGGCGGCTGCGTCTACTATGCGGCGACCGAGATCGAGGCCCAGGTCTGCGCGGGCGACCCGGTGACGATCGTCGGCGGCGGCAACTCCGCCGGACAGGCGGCGATCTTCCTCGGAGCGCACGCCTCCGCGGTGACGATGGTCGTCCGCGAGGACGACCTCGCCGAGTGCATGTCGCGCTACCTCGCCGATCGCATCGAGCGCGACCCCGGCATCGATGTCCTCCTGCACACGGAGGTCCGCGAGCCCATGGGGAGGGGGGCTCCTGCGCGCGGTCGTCGTCGAGGACAACCAGGCCTCCGAGCGCTCGGAGGTGCCCACGCGGCGGCTCTTCGTCTTCATCGGCGCCGAGCCCCACGCGGCGTGGCTCGACGACCAGCTCGAGCTCGACGACGGCGGCTACATCCTCACGGGCCCGCGCGCCACGGCTCGATGCTCGAGACGAGCCGCCCCGGGATCTTCGCCGCCGGCGACGTGCGCAGCGGCTCGATCAAGCGAGTCGCGTCAGCGGTGGGGGAGGGGGCGATCGCCGTGCGCCTGGTGCACGAGCATCTCAACGGGCACGACCGCGCCGCCGATCGCGCTCAGACGAACGCCTCGTCGAAGTAGCACCAGCGCCAGTCCTCGCCCGGCTGGAAGGACTGCACGATCGGATGGCCCTCGGCGTGAGCGTGGGCTCGGGCATGACGGTTCGGCGACGAGTCGCAGCATCCGACATGCCCGCAGCTGAGGCAGAGCCGCAGGTGGACCCACGGCGACCCGATCCTGAGGCACTCCTCGCACCCGCCCGGAGTCCGCGGCGTGACCGGGCGGATCTCGGTGATGTGGGGGCAGGGCAGGACGGCCGTCATCGGCGATGTCGATAGGCCGCCGGGGGTCGCTCTTCCACCGCCCTTGAACGCCTGGCTCCGTGCCCTAACACGAGAGGTGCCCCCACGAAGGAGACGAGATGAGCACTGAAGCCCCTCGCGCAACCCGCGGGACCGCAACGTCGGAGCGCTCGCGCCGTGTCGTCGCTTCCTACGACAGCTACGCCGAGGCCGAGCGCGCGGTCGATTACCTCTCCGACCCAAGTTCCCCGTCGCCCGGGTGACGATCATCGGGCGCGACCTCGCCGACACCCTCGCCGGCGAGGCGACGCGCCGAGAGCCCGCGGGCGGTGGGCTGAGGAGCGGGTCAGGTGGCCCGCTAGAGCCAGAGGCGGACCGTGTGCCCACGGTCCGAATTGAAATGCTCGAGCTTCCAGGTGAGCTGGCGCGCAACGTAGAGGCCCGCGGGCTTTCCCTCCAGATCGGGCGGGATGAACCCGGCGAAGGGGTCGTCGAAGCCCTCGCCGCGATCCACGACCTCGCAGACGAAGCGCCCCGTCGACCCTTCCCACGCGCAGCTCCTCGGGGCCGTCGCCATGCACCCATGCGTTCTCGGCGACCTCGTTGGCGGCCAGGATCATGTCGATCGCTCTGAGCGGAGGCACGTCCTCGGCCGTGAGCTCGGCCGCGAGGCGCTCGCGGAAGCTCGCCGGGTCGGCTCCGGGCGCCAGACGAGCGAAGCTCGGAAAGGGGCCGCGGATCGGGCGTGTTGGCGCGCAGAACGTCCTCGGGATCCTCGAAGTGGGGGCTCGCCGTCCAGTCGTCGGTGCCCACCTCGGGGTGGGTGCGCCACATCGCGTCGATCAGCTCCCGCGGCATCTCACGCTCGTTGTAGGCACAGACGACCCACAGCGGAAGCGGGGCGAGGGCGCGGTTGATGATCGCCTCGTAGCTCGTCCACTCGTCCCACTCGAGCCGCGTCGGCCCGGGTGGGATCTCCGCTACCGCCCGAACGCAAGGGGTCGTGCGCATCTCGCGCTGCACGGTCTGGGCGTACGTCGCGACGGCGCGGACCGGGCGGGTGTAGACGGAGTTCGAGTCGATGAACGTGACGCGCTCGGCGTCGGGGCCGAGGCCGTCGCGCAGCGTCGCGAGGCGGTCTCGCGGCGCGACTGCGAGCACCGACTCCCCGGCGTCAAGCCCCTCCTTGAGGAAAGGGACGATCCGCTCCGCGTACGCGACCGGCTCCCCGTAGAGGAACGCACCGTGCTTTAGGCGCCTCGCCCCGGACGCCGGCTCTTGATACCCCAAATGCGACTCCGTTCTCACGCGGCGGCCTCATTGCCGTCCCTTGACCGATTGGCGGTAGGCCGACGGCGCGTGCGTTCAAGCCTGAAGTGGGGAGATTTCCCCATATCCCGGAATTTGCGCCGATCAGCCGTACGGGCGCGGGCGGGCGAAGCGGCGCAGGCGCCTCCCCCTCGATAACGGCCTCGCGCAGCTTCTCGAGCGCGCGCTCCTCGATCTGGCGCACGCGCTCGACGCTGAGATCGAGGCCCTCCGCGATCTCACGAAGGGTCTCCGCCGGCCGTCCCAGCCCGTAGTGGGCGAAGACGATCGCCCGCTCGCGGTCGGCGAGCCCCTTCGTGAGATCGCGCAACTCCTCGATTTCCATTCCCTCGATCACGCGTTCGTACGCGTCCTCGGCCGTCGGGTCGGCGACCGTCTCCCCCAGGGTGGTGGTCGCGCCCTCCTCGCCGCCGAGCGGCTCCTCGAACCCTCGCGGCGGGCGCTCGGCGACCATCAGGTTCTCGATCTGCACGCGCGTCAGCTCGGTCGCCTCGACCAGGTCGGACGTCGTCGGTTCCTCGCCTCGCTCGCGCACGAACTGGCTTCGCGCGTCCTTGATTCGCGCGAGGCGTCGAAAGGCGCGGTCCGAGAGCACGACCGGACGGGTCACCTCGGCGACCAGCTGCTGCATCGCCTGGCGCACCCACCACGAGGCGTAGGCCCAGAACGGGGTCCCCATCTCGGGATCGAAGCGGCCCGCCGCGCGCAGCAGTCCGACCACGCCCTCCTGCATCAGCTCGTCGCGGTTGACGGCGGAGGAGGCCTGATACACCCGCGCGACGCCGGCGATGCTCGGCCAGAACGTCTCGACGAGCTTCGTGCGCGCCGCGGCGTCGCCCGACTCCGCTGCGGCGACGAGCGCGCGTTCGGCGGCGGGCGGCAGCCGGTTCGGCCGCGTTCCAGGCGTTCGCGAGCGTTGGGACGGCAATCGATGGCCTCCACCGGTGAGTTCTCACCTGACGGTCCGTCCCGGGTTCCCGTTGATCCCACCGTGCACCGGACGCGGTGCCGCCGTCGAACGGAAGCGCCGGCCCTACGGGGCTCACCCGGGGGTCGATGCCTCGTGCGCGAGTCTCGTCGGCATCCCTCCAGAACGCACTACCACCGATCGTGAAAAAACCGCAAATAGCGAACGTTTCGGCGTCCGAAAGCCTCACCTTCCGCGGGATGACGGGGTCCAACGGCGCGAGCGCGCGGCGGGGTTGAACGGGCATGAGGCCGTCCTAACTCCCCTTGTGGTGGCACGCATTTACGTGACGCTGGATTGTCCCTGAGCGACCCCAGGAGGAGAAATGGCTAAGGCAGTAGGCATCGATCTGGGTACGACGAACTCCGTGGTCGCCGCGACGATGGAGGGCGGCCAGGCCGAGGTGATCCCCAACAGCGAGGGCGCGCGAACGACGCCGTCGGTGGTCGCCTTCACCGAGGACGGCCAGCGCCTCGTGGGGCAGGTCGCCAAGCGCCAGGCGATCCTCAATCCCGAGGCGACGATCTACTCGGTCAAGCGCTTCATCGGCCGCAAGTGGGGCGAGGTCGACGAGGAGGCGAAGATCGTCTCCTACAAGGTCGTGCCGGGGCCCAACGACGCCGTGCGGATCGAAGTGCGCGGCAAGCAGTACTCGCCCGAGGAGATCTCGGCGATGATCCTCCGCAAGCTGGCCGACGACGCCGCGAAGTTCCTCGGCGAGAAGGTCACCGAGGCGGTCATCACCGTCCCGGCGTACTTCAACGACACCCAGCGCCAGGCGACCAAGGACGCCGGCAAGATCGCCGGCCTCGAGGTCCTGCGGATCATCAACGAGCCGACGGCCGCCGCGCTGGCCTACGGCCTCGACAAGAAGGGCCAGGAGACCGTGATGGTCTTCGACCTCGGCGGCGGGACGTTCGACGTCTCGCTGCTCGACGTCGGCGACGGCGTGGTCGAGGTGCGGGCATCGGCCGGCGACGGCCACCTCGGCGGCGACGACTTCGACAGGCGAATCGTCGACCACCTGGCCGACGAGTTCAAGAACGACACCGGAGTCGACCTGCGCGAGGACCCCCAGGCCCTCCAGCGCCTCGCCGAGGCGGCCGAGAAGGCCAAGATCGAGCTGTCCTCGACCACGCAGACGCAGATCAACCTCCCGTTCGTCACCGCTGACGCCTCGGGGCCCAAGCACCTCAACACCTCTCTGACCCGGGCGAAGTTCGAGGAGCTGACGAGGGACCTGGTCGAGCGCTGCCGCGGTCCGGTCGAGCAGGCGCTCGCCGACGCGAAGGTCACGGCCGACGACATCGACGAGGTGATCCTGGTCGGCGGATCGACCCGGATCCCCGCGGTCCAGAACCTGGTCCGCTCGCTGACCGGCGGCAAGGACCCGGCGATGTCGGTCAACCCCGACGAGGTCGTCGCCCACGGCGCCGCGCTTCAGGCCGGCGTGCTCAAAGGCGAGGTCGAGGACGTCGTCCTGCTCGACGTCACCCCGCTCTCGCTGGGGCTGGAAACGATGGGCGGCGTGATGACGAAGATCATCGAGCGCAACACCACGATTCCCGCTCGGCGCACCGAGGTGTTCTCGACCGCCGAGGACAACCAGACCGCCGTCGACATCGTGGTGCTCCAGGGCGAGCGCGAGCTCGCCAAGGACAACCGCCAGCTCGCGCGGTTCCGGCTCGAGGGGATCCGGCCCGCGCCGCGCGGCGAGCCCCAGATCGAGGTCACCTTCGACATCGACGCCAACGGCATCCTCAACGTGACCGCGCGCGACAAGGACACCGGCGCCGAGCAGCAGGTCACGATCGAGGAGAGCACGAGCCTCGACGAGGCCGAGATCGAGCGGATGGTCGCCGAGGCCGAGCAGCACGCCAACGAGGACCGGCAGGCTCGCGAGGCGATCGACGCCCGCAACGAGCTCGATACGCTCGCCTACCGCGCCGACCAGCTCGTCACCGAGCAGCAGGACAGCCTCCCGGTCAACGAGAAGGCGCGCGCCGAGCAGCTCGTCGAGGAGGCGCGAAAGGCGATCGAGGAGGAGGCCGGCGTGGATCGCGTGCGGCCCCTGATCGCCGACCTGCAGCAGGTGATCCACTCGCTGCAGTCCGCCGCGCAGCAGCCCGCCGGAGCGGGCGCCGGCGGCGGGGCTCGGCCGGATGGCGATGGCACGACCGGCAACGGCGCCGGCGGCGGGTCGGCCGACGACGACGAGGTGGTCGATGCCGAGTTCACCCGCGAGTGAAAGCGGCGGGCCCGCCGTCGATCAGGAGCCGCCGGAGGCCGGGAAGGCGGTAGGCGATGAGGCCCGCGATGACGCGGGCTCCCCCGACGGCTCGGAGCTCAGCGAGCTGCGCGAACGCGCGGCCGACCTCGAGGACCGCTACAAGCGCGCGCTGGCGGACCGCGACAACTACCGCAAGCGCTCGGCGGCGGAGCTGGAGAGGCGGGTCGCGGAGGCCGGCGAGCGCGTCAACCGCGACTGGCTCGACGCCGTCGACAGCGTCGAACGGGCGCTGCGGGACACCGACCCGATCAATCCGATGGCCGAGGGCCTGCGGGCAGTGCTCGAGCAGATGGAGGCCGTCCTCGAGCGACAGGGGATATCGCGCGTGGGCGCCGTCGGCGACCCGTTCGACCCCGAGCTGCACGAGGCCGTCGGAGTGGTCGAGACCGACCAGGCGCCCGACCGAACGGTCGTCGACCTGGCGCGCTCGGGATGGAGGATCGGCGACCGCGTCCTGAGGCCGGCCGAGGTCATCGTGTCGAAGCGCCCTGACAGTGCCGCCTGATGGCGGTCGCGTTTCGCGACTACTACGAGTCCCTGGGTGTCCCGCGCGACGCGAGCTCCGACGACATCCGCAGCGCCTATCGCAAGCTGGCGCGCCAGTACCACCCCGACGTCAACAAGGACGACGACGCCGAGGACCGCTTCAAGGAGATCTCCGAGGCCTACGAGGTCCTGCGCGACCCCGAGAAGCGTCAGGCCTACGATCGCTTCGGGGAGAACTGGAAGGCGGGCCAGGACGTCTCCGGCGCGTCCGGCTTCGGGGGCTTCGACCCCCGGGGCGGTGGCGGCGCCGGGGGAGGGGGCGGAGGCTTCCAGGACGTCCGCTTCGACTTCGGGGACGGGGGCGGGGCCGACTTCAGCGACTTCTTCGAGGGGCTTTTCGGGGGCCGCGCGCGCGGCGGCGGCCCGCGCACCTCGGGCTTCGACGGCTTCTCGACGCGCGGCGGGGATCAGGAGGCGGTCCTCGAGCTGTCGCTCGAGGAGGCCGCGAGGGGCGGAAAGCGCAAGATCACCCTCGCCGACGGTCGCGACTACGAGGTCAACATCCCGCGCGGCGTGCGCGACGGGCAGCTCATTCGCCTCGCCGGCGAAGGAGCGCAGGGGATGGGCGCGGGCCCCTCGGGCGACCTGCTGCTGCGGGTGCGGATCCGGCCCCACCCCCGGTTTCGCGTCGACGGCCGCGACCTCCACGTCGAGCTCCCGATCGCGCCCTGGGAGGGCGCGCTGGGCGCGGAGGTCGAGGTTCCCGACGCTCGAGGGGACGTCAAGACGAAGGTGCCCCCGGGGTCGTCGAGCGGGCGCAGGCTGCGCCTGCGAGGCCAGGGGATGCCGGCCCCGAAGGGCGAGGCGGGCGACCTCTACGCGACGCTCAAGATCATGGTCCCCAAGGAGCTGTCGGGCGAGGAGCGAGAGGCATATAGAGCGCCTCGCCGAGGTCTCCGACTTCGACCCGAGGAGGGAAGGCTGATGGCACGCCCGCGACGCTCGCGGCGGCACGATGCGGATCGTCCGCCGGACGAGCAACGGCGGCGTCCCGGTCGAAGTCGAGGTGATCGCCTACGAGGCGGGCCTGCACCCCGAGCTCGTGAGGCGGCTGATCCGCCTCGGCGCGGCGGAGCCCGCGGCCGGCACGCGAGACCACCCACTCTTTCCGCGCAGCGCGGCGGCCAACCTCGCCAAGGCGACGCGGCTGCGGCGGGACCTGGGCCTCAACTACGCCGGCGCGATCCTCGCGTTCCAGCTGCTGGCCCGCATAGACGAGCTCGAGGCGCGGCTGCGTCGCTACGAGACACCCGACGACCGACCGAGGTGACGAGATGGACCCGAACCAGCTGACCCAGAAGAGCCAGGAGGCGCTCCACGACGCGCAGACGAAGGCGCTGCGCTTCGGGCACACCCAGGTCGACGTCGAGCACCTGCTGCTCGCCCTGCTCGACCAGTCCGACGGTCTCGATCCCGCGCCTGCTCGAGCGCGCCGAGGTCGACGTCACGCGCTCCGCGACCGACCTCGAGAACGAGCTCGGCAGCCGCCCACGTGTGAGCGGGTCGGGCGCGTCCGGGGACGTCTCGATGTCGCGCGCGCTCGGCCAGCTCCTCGACGCCGCTCAGCGCGAGGCCGAGCGGCTCAAGGACGAGTACGTCTCGGTCGAGCACCTCGTGCTGGCGATGATCGACTCCTCGAAGTCCACCCCGGCGGCCGCCTGCTGGTCGAGCACGGGGCCAACCGCGACCGCTTCCTCGAGGCCCTGACCTCCGTGCGCGGCAGCCAGCGCGTCACCAGCGCGATGCCCGAGACCGCCTATGAGGCGCTCGAGAAGTACGGCCGCGACCTCGTCGCCGACGCTCGCCTCGGCAAGCTCGACCCCGTCATCGGTCGCGACGCCGAGATCCGCCGCGTCATCCAGATTCTCTCGCGCAAGACCAAGAACAACCCCGTGCTCGTCGGCGACCCCGGCGTCGGCAAGACCGCGATCGTCGAGGGCCTCGCCCAGAGGATCGTGCGTGGCGACGTTCCCGAGGGCCTCAAGGACAAGACCGTCTTCGCTCTCGACGTGGGGTCGCTCGTCGCCGGAGCCAAGTACCGGGGCGAGTTCGAGGAGCGCCTCAAGGCCGTCCTCCAGGAGGTCAACGCGGCCGAGGGCCGCATCCTGCTCTTCATCGACGAGATGCACACGATCGTCGGCGCCGGCGGCGGGGCGGAGGGCGCGATGGACGCGGGCAACATGCTCAAGCCGATGCTCGCCCGCGGCGAGCTTCACTGCATCGGCGCCACGACGCTGGTCGAGTACCGAAAGCACGTCGAGAAGGACGCCGCGCTCGAGCGCCGCTTCCAGCCCGTGATCGTCGACGAGCCGAGCCTCGAGGACACGGTCTCGATCCTGCGCGGCCTGCGCGAGCGCCTCGAGGTCCACCACGGGGTTCGCATCCAGGACACCGCCCTCGTCGCGGCGGCGACGCTGTCGCAGCGCTATATCTCCGACCGCTTCCTTCCCGACAAGGCGATCGACCTCGTCGACGAGGCCTGCGCGGTCATCCGGACCGAGATCGACTCGATGCCGCAGGAGCTCGACGAGATCACGCGCCGGATCATGCGCCTCGAGATCGAGGAGACGGCGCTCAAGAAGGAGAAGGACGCGGCCAGCAAGCAGCGCCTCGAGGCGCTGCGAAAGGAGCTCTCCGAGCTGCGGTCGCAGGCCGACGCGATGACGGCCCAGTGGGAGGCCGAACGCCAGGCGATCCACCGTCTCCAGGAGCTGCGGCGCGAGGTCGAGGAGATCCGCCGCGAGATCGAGGAGGCGGAGCGAAGCTACGACCTCAACCGCGCCGCGGAGCTGCGCCACTCCCAGCTCCCCGAGCTCGAGCGGAAGCTCAAGGCGGAGGAGGAGCGTCTCAGCGACAAGCAGGGCGCCACCCGCCTTCTGCGCGAGGAGGTGACCGAGGACGAGATCGCCGCGGTGGTGGCGCGCTGGACCGGCATCCCGATCACCCGCCTGCTCGAGGGCGAGCGCGAGAAGCTTCTGCGCCTCGACGAGGTCCTCCACGAGCGCGTGATCGGCCAGGACGAGGCGGTCCAGCTCGTCGCCGACGCCGTGATCCGCGCGCGCTCGGGGATCAAGGACCCCAAGCGCCCGATCGGCTCGTTCATATTCCTCGGGCCGACCGGAGTCGGGAAGACCGAGCTCTCGCGGGCGCTCGCCGAGTCGCTCTTCGACTCCGAGGACAACATGGTGCGCCTCGACATGTCCGAGTACCAGGAGCGCCACACGGTCAGCAGGCTCGTCGGGGCCCCTCCCGGCTACGTCGGCTACGAGGAGGGCGGCCAGCTCACCGAGGCCGTGCGGCGCAAGCCCTACTCGGTCGTGCTCTTCGACGAGATCGAGAAGGCGCACCCGGACGTCTTCAACACCCTGCTGCAGATCCTCGACGACGGGAGGCTGACCGACGCCCAGGGGCGCACGGTCAACTTCCAGAACACGATCGTGATCATGACGTCGAACATCGGCTCGCTGCACCTGCTCGACATCGAGGACAGCGGGGAGATTCCCGAGGAGATCCGCAAACGCGTGATGGCGGATCTGAGCGGGCATTTCCGGCCCGAGTTCCTCAACCGGGTGGACGACGTCGTCCTCTTCAAGCCGCTCACGCTGCTGGAGATCGAGCGCATCGTCGACCTCCAGATCGAGTCGGTGGGCAGGCGCCTGGCCGATCGCCGCCTCGACCTCGAG
The DNA here is from genome assembly GCA_963838145.1 of uncultured Thermoleophilia bacterium. GTDB lineage: Bacteria > Actinomycetota > Thermoleophilia > Solirubrobacterales > 70-9 > DASPWW01. Next base: position 28,209 of record CAWIPX010000003.1, on the reverse strand, counting down.
CTCACCGAGCCCGCGAGGGTGCTTATAGCGCGCGAGGGCTACGACCCCGTCTACGGGGCGCGCCCGCTCAAGCGCTTCATCCAGCGCGAGGTCGAGACCCGGATCGGGCGCGCCCTGATCTCGGACGAGATCCTCGACGGGGCGACGATCGTGGTCGACGCCAAGGGCGACGAGCTCGTCATCACGTGGCGAAACCCCGACGTCGCCGAGGCCGGTTCCGATGCCGAGGAGCCCGACGCCGAGATGGTCGGGGCCGAGGCCTAGGAGCGAGCGGCGGCGAGCGAATCGTCGCGCGGCCGCGCATCGCCGCGCTCGGCCGTCCCGCGCAGCTCGGTCACGGCGTCGAGGACCTCGCCCGCGAGCTCGCCGCCCATGCGGCTGTCGGCGGGGGTGGCCTGGATCCGGACCACGACCTCGTCGCCGTCCACGGCAGCCGGTCCAAACGGGCCGGGATGTCCGTTCGAATCGTTCGCCCGCCCGAGGCGGTGTTGGCGGCGGCACTCAGCGATGAGTCTCCGCGTGCCGGACGGTCTACTGGTGCAAAGCCGAAAAAGGAGCAACGCGATGCAGAGGATCACCCCGAACCTGTGGTTCGACACCGAGGCCGAGGAGGCCGCGGACTTCTACACGTCGATCTTCGAAAACTCGCGGATCGTCAACGTCACCCACTACACCGAGGGCGCCCCGCGACCGGCCGGCATGGTGATGACCGTGGACTTCGAGCTCGACGGCCAGCGCTTCACGGGCATAAACGGCGGGCCCGACTTCAAGTTCGACGAGGCCGTCTCCCTGCTCATCAACTGCGAGACCCAGGACGAGGTCGACTACTACTGGGAGAAGCTGACCGACGGCGGCGAGGAGAGCGTGTGCGGCTGGCTCAAGGACCGCTTCGGGGTCTCGTGGCAGGTCGTGCCGGCGGGCATGGAGGAGCTGTTCGCCGACTCCGACTCCACGCGCGCCGAGCGCGCGATGCGGGCGATGCTCGAGATGCGCAAGCTCGACCTCGCCAAGCTTCGCGCCGCGGCCGACGGCGACTAGTCGTCGAGGCGGTCCGGCAGCCCGAAGCGGGTGAAGAAGGACTCCAGGCGCCGCGGATCGACCGGCTCGTTGGGGAAGTACAGGTACGACTCCGGGTCGTCGGACTCGATCGAGCGGTTGAGGAACGATGTGATCTCGCGCACGCGGTCGCCCTCGAGGGTCAGGACGTTGAGCGCGAAGGCGAGATGCGTTCCCTCGCTCTCGTTCCAGCAGTACGACGGCGACGGCGGGCTGCCCGTTCGCCCGCGCGGCGACGTTGCGCCATTTCCACTCGCCCGACAGCGGCCCGACGCGCATGAACTCCGGTAGGTCCGAGCCGCCGAACCAGGTCGACATCGGCGGCATCGACCAGGCGGCGTCCTCGGTGAGCATCTCCGCGACCTGGTTGACGTCGCCGCGCTCCATCGCGTCCATGTAGGCCTCGACGATCTCGCGCATCTTGTCGTCGCCGATCGAGCGCAGCGTCGCCTGCTGGCTTTCGTCCGGCATGTGGTCGTCGATCGTCTTGCGGGCGCGCTGCAGCGCGCTGTTGACCGAGGCCGTCGTGGAGTCCAGCGACGCAGCTGTCTCCTTGGCGGAGTAGCCGAGCACCTCACGAAGGATCAGCGTCGCGCGCTGGCGCGGGGGCAGCAGCTGGATCGCCGCGACGAACGCCAGCTCGACGCTCTCGCGCTGCTCGTAGCGCGCGTCCGGTGAGGCATATCCGTCATCGATCTCGAGCGTCTCGTCCGGGAAGGGCTCGAGCCAGACGGTGTCGACCAGCGGCCTTCCGGGCCCCTCCCTGTGGGGGTCGGTCTTCGGCTCGTTGTTCTGCGGCAGCACCCGCTTGCGCTTGCCGATCACGTCGAGGCATGTGTTCGTGGCGATCTTGTAGAGCCAGCCGCGCAGCGACCCGCGCGCGTCGAATGTCCCGAGCCGGCGCCAGGCGCGAAGCATCGCGTCCTGAAGCGCGTCCTCGGCGTCGTGGGTCGAGCCCAGCAGGCGGTAGCAGTGGGCGAGCAGCTCTCCGCGCAGGGGCTGAACCAGCTCCTCGAAGGCCTGGTCGTCTCCCTTGCCCGCGCGCTCGAGCAGGTTCGCTTCCCGTCGGGTCTGAGTCGCGGCTGGCGATGCTCACCCCTCCTAGGTTAGATAGGCAGCACCAATGACCCGCCGCGCCGTCGAATCAGGCGATGCCCCGACTCCTGTCGGTCCCTATTCGCAGGCCGTGGTCGCGGGCGGCGTCCTGTACTGCAGCGGCCAGGTGCCGCTCGACCCGGCCACGGGAGAGCTCGTCGACGGGGGCGCCGCGGAGCAGGCCCGCCGCTGCCTCGAGAGCCTCGAGGCGGTCTGCCGCGAAGCCGGGGCGCGACTCGGAGACGCCGCCCGGCTGACGATCTACCTCACCGACATCGCGAGCTTCGCGGAGGTGAACGAGGTCTACGCCGAGTTCTTCACCGAGCCGCATCCGGCGCGCACGACGGTCGAGGTGGCTGCGCTGCCCAAGGGCGCGGCGGTCGAGATCGACGCGATCGTGTCGGTCTCCGAGCCGGCGGAGTAGCCGCCGGAGCCGTAGGGCCGGCTCCGATCCCCTGGGAGGGTCGGCCGGTGAGGTGGGGGATTGTGCGGTGGGTAACAGCGGGCTGGGGTGGGGGGAGCCCACCATCACCCACCGCAGGCGCGCGGCCTTACGGCCAAATGGCGCCGGTCAAATCCCCACGCGGGAAGTATTGCGACGCGAGTTTCGCCTGACTATCGGCCGATAGGCGGATATTTCACTTCCAGGCACGAACCTTGGGGTCCGGAGTCGCCAAATGCCCGATTTGAGGGAGTGCATCCGCAGCCGGGGCACGCATCCGCCGCCGTCCGTAGCCTGCGCGCGTGCCAACTGGACGCCCCCCGCGCTGGGCCGCCGCCGCGACGCTCGCCGCGCTCGTCCTCGGCGCGGCCGCGCTCGGCGGCTGCGGTCCGTTCGGCGGCGAGGAGGAGCTCAGCAGGGCGGAGTTCATCTCCCAGGGCGATCAGATCTGCAAGCGCGGGCGCGAGCAGTACCTCGAGCTTCAGAAGGACCCGCCCCAGAGCGCGGCCGAGGCCGCCGAGCTGACGCGGAGCCTGATCGAGATCACCCAGAACGAGATCGACGACCTGCGCGACCTCGACGCGCCGCTCGACTCCGAGGACGCGCTCGAGGACTATCTCGACTCGCGCGAGGCGGGCCTCGAGGTCCTCGAGAAGGGGCTCGCCGCGGCGGAGGACGAGGACTCCGAGGCCTACGCGGAGGCCCAGGCGCAGATCGCTCGCCAGCAGGTCGATCGCGCGCGGCTCGCGGAGAAGGTCGGCTTCAGCGAGTGCAGCCGGCCGCTTACGGGCGGCTAGCGCTTCGCGAGGCGCGCGAACCCGAGCGCCATCGCGAGGTTCCCGACACCGGCGAGCACGAGGCCGACCCGCGCGGCGGGGCGCGAGATCGCGGGGGATCGCGCGAGCAGGGCGTCGGTGGCCACCTCGGTCCCCCGCAGCCACGCCAGCGCCCACCAGTCCTGTGGCTCGCCTCGCCGCGCCGCCACCAGGTGGGCGGCGGCGAACGTGAGCCAGACCGGGCCGCTGCGCTGCAGCCAGTAGAGCGCGTCCTCGGACGGGTCGTCGTGGCCGAACATGAGCTTCGCGGTCTGGCGCGGCGCGAGCAGCGCCCCGGCGCCCAGCCCGAGGTCGAAGATCGCCATGTTGCGGTTCGTCTGGACGAGCGCCTGTTCGAGTGTCACGCCGGCGATCCAACCACATTCCGACCACGTTCGCCCGTCCACTTGAAGGGAAACCCGGGCGCCCGCAGAAACTGTCGGCACCGATGGCGAAGACGGCGACACGATCCAGGGGAGGCGCCGCCACCAAGGCGCGATCCCGAAATAGCAAGCACGCCGCGAAGAGCGGCGGGGCGACCGTCAAGCGCGCTTCGTCGAACGGCAAGCGCTCCGCGGCAAAGTCGAAGACCCCGACCAAGTCGCTCTCGGACTTCATCACCGAGCGCTTCGACGAGTTCTCGCGCTCGCAGAAGGACGTCGCCCGCTACATCGTCGACCACCTCGACGAGGCGGCCTTCCAGACCGCCGAGGAGCTCGCCCGCCGCGCGGACACCTCCTCCTCGACGGTCGTCCGCTTCTCGCAGGCGCTCGGCTTCGAGGGCTACCCGGAGCTTCAGCAGGCCGCGATCGAGGAGTACAGGCGCCGCGACGCCGAGGGCGACGGCGGCAACCAGGCTCTCTTCGACTTCGACCACTCCGAGTTCGAGGCCTCGCTCGCGGCCGACCACGCCAACGTCGAGGAGACGGCGCGCAGCCTGACCCGGGAGCAGGTCGAGGCGTGCGTCAGCGCGCTCGCCACCGCTCACCGCGTCGTCATCGTCGGCGTCGAGCAGATGGCCTTCTTCGCGAGCTACCTGCGACACCTGCTCGCGCTTCTCGACATTCGCTCCGAGGTCGTCTCCAGCCCGCGCCAGGACGCGATCAGCCGCCTCGGGCGCGTCGAGGACGACACGCTCGTCGTCGCCTTCTCGGCCGGCCGCGCTCACCCGCTCGTCGTGCGGGCGATGAAGCTCGCCCGCCACCGCGGCGCGCGCACGCTCTCGATCAGCGACGCGACCCTCTCCGACGTCGGCGAGCACGCCGAGCTGACGCTCTACTACTCGTCCAACAGCCCCTCGTACTCGCGCTCCAACGCAGCGCTGCTGTCCGTGGTCCAGGCCCTCGCCTACGGCGTCTACGCCCGCGACAAGGCCGCCTACAAGGACCGCATCCGCGCCTTCAAGCTCAAGTAGCGCCGCCGCAGGTATTCCGGCGCAGCTCTGCTGCGACCGGCATGTGCAGTGCCGTCTATATTGAGCGCGTGACCGAGCGCGCCACCTTCCGCGTCAAGACCGGCCTCGCCGAGATGCTCAAGGGCGGGGTGATCATGGACGTCACCGACGCCGAGCAGGCGACCATCGCCGAGGAGGCCGGCGCCGTCGCGGTCATGGCGCTCGAGCGGGTCCCGGCGGACATTCGCGCCGACGGCGGCGTCGCGCGGATGTCGAACCCGCGCGTGATCAAGGAGATCCAGGAGGCCGTGACGATTCCGGTCATGGCCAAGGCGCGGATCGGACACTTCGCCGAGGCCCAGGTGCTCCAGAGCCTCGAGGTCGACTACATCGACGAGTCCGAGGTCCTGACGCCCGCCGACGAGGAGCACCACATCGACAAGCTCGCGTTCGAGATCCCGTTCGTCTGCGGCGCGACGAACCTCGGCGAGGCGCTGCGCCGGATCTCCGAGGGCGCCGCGATGATCCGCTCCAAGGGCGAGGCCGGCACCGGCAACATCGTCGAGGCCGTGCGCCACCTGCGCTCGATCACCTCCGAGATCAAGCGCCTGCACACGATGGGCCCCGAGGAGCTCGCCGCCGCGGCGAAGGATCACCGCGCCTCGCTCGACGTCGTGCGCGATGTCGCGGAGCGGGGCTGGCTTCCCGTCCCGCTGTTCTGCGCCGGGGGCATCGCGACCCCCGCCGACGCGGCGCTGGTGATGCAGCTCGGCGCCGAGGGCAACTTCGTCGGCTCGGGGATCTTCAAGAGCGAGGACCCGCCGCGGCGCGCGCGGGCGATCGTCGAGGCGACCACTCACTTCCGCGACCCCGACCGGGTCGCCGCGGCGTCCGCCGAGCTCGGCGAGCCGATGCGCGGCGACGACATCGCCCAGCTGCCCGAGGGCGAGCTGCTCGCCCGCCGCGGCTGGTGAGCGCGCTGATCGTCGGGGTCCTCGGCGAGCCAGGGCGACTTCGCCGCCCACGCTGCGATGCTGGAATCGCTCGGCGCCGACGCGCGCGAGGTCCGCACGGCCGCCGACTTCGAGGGCCTCGACGCGCTCGTCATTCCCGGCGGCGAGAGCACGACGATCGCGAAGGCGATCGAGCGCGACGGCCTCGAGCCCGCGATCCGCGACCACGTCGACGCGGGCCGGCCCGTGCTCGGCACCTGCGCGGGGCTGATCATCGAGCGACTCGGAGCATCTCGGCCTGATCGACGCGACCGCGCGCCGCAACGCGTTCGGGCGCCAGCGCCAGAGCTTCGAGCGCGACCTCGTGATCGAGGGTCTGGGCACCGAGCCTCTGCGCGCCGTCTTCATCCGCGCGCCCTGGATCGAGCGCCACGGCCCCGAGGTCGAGGTGCTCGCCGAGGTCGACGGCCACCCGGTCGTCGCGCGCCAGGACGGCGTGCTCGTCTGCGCCTTCCACCCCGAGCTGACCGACGACTCGCGCCTGCACGCGCTCTTCATGGCGATGGCCACCGCGGCCCGCGAGCAGGTGGGCGAGCGCGCATGAGGGACGGCCGCGTCGACTCGCTCGCCCGGATCCTCGTCGAGTACTCGACGGCGGTGAAGGAGGGCGACGTCGTCGTGATCCAGGGAAGCTCCGCCGGCGAGCCCCTGATCCACAGCGTCTACGAGCACGTCCTGATCGCGGGCGGGCACCCGATCGTGCAGATGTCGTTCGAGGGCCAGCAGGCGACCTACCTCTCGCGCGCCAGCGACGCGCAGCTCGAGTGGGTCTCGCCGCCGTCGAAGCTGGGCGGCCGAGGAGGCCGACGTCTCGATCGCCATCGGCGCCGACCTCAACACGCGCGAGCTCTCCCAGGTTCCGCCCGAGCGCCAGATGAAGCGCCGCGCCGCGACCAAGGACCTGATGGAGATCGTCATGGACCGCGCCGCCAGGGGCGAGCACCGCTGGGTCTACACGCTGCTTCCAACGCACGCCTACGCCTCCGACGCCGAGATGAGCCTCGAGCAGTTCGAGAGCTTCTACTTCCGCGCCTGCCTGACCCACGACTCCGACCCGGTGACCGCCTGGAAGCGCCACTCGGCCGAGACCGAGCGCCTCTGCGCCTGGATCCAGGGCCACGGCGAGGTCCACATCGAGGGCCCGGGGACCGACGTCAAGCTCGGCATCGAGGGCCGCACCTTCATCGCCGCCGACGGCAAGCACAACATGCCCGACGGCGAGTTCTTCACGGGGCCGATCGAGGACTCCGTCGAGGGCGAGGTGAGCTTCGACCTCCCGGCCGTGATCGGCGGCCGCGAGGTGGACGGCGTGCGGCTGCGCTTCGAGGCCGGCAAGGTCGTCGACGCGAGCGCCGAGCGCGGCGAGTCGTTCCTGATCGAGCTGCTCGACACCGACGAGGGCGCGCGCCGCCTCGGCGAGCTGGGCATCGGCACGAACTACGGCATCGAACGCGGCACCAAGGACGTCCTGCTCGACGAGAAGATCGGCGGGACGGTCCACCTCGCGGTCGGAAAGAGCTACCCCGAGACCGGCGGCGTCAACGACAGCGCCGTCCACACCGACATGGTCTGCGACCTGCGCCAGGGCGGCAAGATCACCGTCGACGGCGAGGTTCTCCAGGAGGATCGGGAAAGTTTGTCGGTGCAGTCGTGGACGCGTCCGGCGCCGCGCTCCTAAAATCCGGGCCCATGTCAGGGCATTCCAAATGGTCCGCGATCAAGCACAAGAAGGCGGCCACCGACGCCAAGCGCGGCAAGCAGTTCACGAAGCTCGCGCGAGCGATCACCGTCGCGGCGCGCGAGGGGGAGGGGACCCCGACGGCAACCCGACGCTCGCGACCGCGATCCAGAAGGCGCGCGACTTCTCGATGCCCAAGGACAACATCCAGCGGGCGGTCGACAAGGGAACCGGCGAGGGCGGCTCCGGCGCGGAGATCGAGCGCGTCGTCTATGAGGGCTACGGCCCGGGCGGCGTCGCGATCCTCGTCGAGGCGCTGACCGACAACCGCAACCGCTCGGGGTCCGAGATCCGCCACGCCTTCGACAAGCACGGCGGCAGCCTCGGCGAGCCGGGCTCGGTCGACTGGATCTTCGAGAAGCGCGGCGTGATCCTCGTCGACGCGCGAGCGCTACGGCGAGGACGACCTGATCGTCGCGATCGACGCCGGGCGCCGAGGACGTCAGCGAGGACGGCGACCTGCTCAAGGTGCGTGACCGCCGGCGAGCCGACCTCGCCGCGGTGCGGTCCGCGCTCGAGGGCGCCGGCGTCGCGATCGAGTCCGCGGAGCTCGCGATGGAGCCCAAGAGCGTGGTCGAGGTCGGCGAGGGCGACGCGCGCGCGCTGATGCGCCTCATGGAGTCGCTCGACGAGCACGACGACGTCGACTCGGTCAACGCCAACTTCGACATCCCCGAAGCGGTCCTCGATACGGTCACGGCGTGAGCAGGGGACGCTTCGCTCTGGCCGTGTTCACGGCCGCTCGCGCTCGGATTGGCGCTCGCGCCCGCCGCCGGGGCCAAGATCAAGACGGACACGTTCAGCTCCGGCCCGCTCGGCACGCCGGTCGGCGACAACGCCGCCGCAGCGTCGCGGATCGCGCTGCCGAAGGGAAAGATCAAGGACGTCAACGTCCTCGTGCGCCTCACCCACGGCGTGGTCGCCGACGTCGACCTCTCGCTGCTTCCGCCCAAGGGCCCGCCGCTCGTGCTCTCGACCGACAACGGAGGCAGCGGCAACAGCTATGGAGCCGGGCCCAACGACTGCACCGGGAGCTTCACCGTCTTCGACGACGTCGCTCCGGTGGCGATCGTCGACGGCGCGGCCCCGTTCGCCGGGTTCTTCCGTCCCGAGCACTCGCTCGCGGCGCTCAACGGGCTCGAGATGCGCGGGCCCTGGTGGTTCCTGTTCGCCGACGACGCCGGCGGCAACAGCGGCGTGCTCGGCTGCTGGGAGCTCCAGGTCGCCTACAAGGCCAAGAAGAAGTAGCCACAGGCACGACTCGCGCAGGCACGGTTCGCCGTCCGGAAGGCATCCGGGCGCGAGGCCAGAATCAGAACCCATGATCGTCGTCATGGGCATAGACCCGGGCGTCGCGAACACCGGGTTCGGGGTCGTGCGCGTGGCGGGGGGAGCATGAGCGCGATCGACGGCGGCGTGATCGAGGCGCCCGCCGACGAGTCGCCGGAGGGGCGGCTGGCGCGGATCCACCGCCAGCTCGTCGAGCTGATCGCCTGGCACGAGCCCCAGGCGCTCGCCCTCGAGGACATCTACTTCGGAAAGAACGTGCGCTCCGCGATGGCGGTCGGGCAGGCGCGCGGGGTCGCGATGCTCGCCGCGGCGACGCGCGGGATCCGCTGCTTCGACTACACGCCGCAGACGGTGAAGTTGTCGGTCTGCGGCACGCGGCGCCGCCGGCAAGAAGCAGGTCCAGCGCATGGTCGGCGCCCTGCTCGGCCTCCCCGAGCCGCCGCGCTCCGACCACACCGCCGACGCGCTCGCGGTCGCGATCTGCCACGCCAGCCAGGCCGGGACCGCTCGCGTGATCGGCGGCGCGGGAGCCGAGTCCGTGGCGCCGGCGCTGCGCCCGGAGGTCCAGTCCGGGTGATCGCATCGGTGCGCGGCGAGGTGCTCGTGCGGCGCCCCGACCACGTCGTGGTCGAGTCCGGCGGCGTCGGCTACCGGCTCGCGGTCTCGACCGAGACGCTCAAGGCCGTCCCCGCGCACGGCCGCGAGGCGACCCTGCACGCCCATCTCGTGGCGCGCGAGGACTCGCTCTCGCTCTACGGCTTCGCCACCGAGGAGGAGCGCGACCTCTTCGAGCAGCTGATCTCGGTCAACGGGGTCGGGCCGAAGGTCGCGATCGCGGCGCTCTCGGGCGGCGCGCCGCGCGACCTGCTGCGCGCGATCGCCACCGGGGACGCGAAGCGCTTCCAGGCCGTGCCGGGAATCGGCAAGCGCACCGCCGAGCGGATAATCGTCGAGCTCAAGGAGAAGGTGGCCGAGGCGCTCGACGAGGCCGCGCTCGCCGGCGCCGCCGAGGACGCCGAGCCGAGGTCCGAGGCGCGCGAGGGGCTCGTCAACCTCGGCTACTCGCCCGCCGAGGCCGCAGAAGCTGCTCGACCGCGTCGAGGGCGACAGCGCCGAGGAGCTGGTCGCCGCCGCGCTTCGCAGCGCGGCCGACGCGAGCGCGAGCGGCGCCAAGGCGGCATGAGCGCCGGCGAGCCCCAGGAGCCCGTGCGCGACCCCGCGATCATCGCGGCGCGCATCGGCGACGCCGGCGCCGACCGAGGTCGTCGACGAGGAGCTCGACCGCTCGCTGCGGCCCTCGCGCCTCGACGACTTCGTCAACCAGGAGCAGGTGACGGGCCAGCTCGCGATCTTCATCGAGGCCGCCCGGCGCCGCGGCGAGCCGCTCGACCACGTCCTGCTCGCGGGCCCGCCCGGGCTGGGCAAGACCTCGCTCGCCCACATCGTGGCCGCGGAGCTCGAGGCGCCGCTGATCCAGACGGCGGGCCCCGCGCTCGAGCGCAAGGCCGACATCGCCGCGTTCCTGACCGCGCTCGAGCCCGGCAGCGTCTTCTTCATCGACGAGATCCACCGCCTCAACCGCGCGATCGAGGAGACGCTCTACCCGGCGATGGAGGAGCGCCGCCTGCCGGTCGTCCTCGGCCAGGGCGCCGGCGCGCGCACCGTGACGCTCGAGCTCCCGCCCTTCACCCTGATCGGCGCGACGACCCGCAGCGGCCTTCTGACGACGCCGCTTCGCGACCGCTTCGGCGTCAGCCACCGCCTCGAGCACTACGAGCCCGATCGACCTCGCCGAGATCGTCCACCGCTCGGCGGGCATCCTCGGCGCCGAGATCGAGCCCGCCGGCGAGCGCGCGATCGCGGAGCGCTCGCGCGGCACCCCGCGCGTCGCCAACCGCCTGCTCAAGCGCGTCCGCGACTTCGCCGAGGTCCGCGGCGCGGGCGTGATCACCGAGCAGGTCGCGACCGAGGCGCTCGAGCTGCTCGAGGTCGACACCGCGGGGCTGGACCGCCACGACCGCACGATCCTCGACGCGATCGCGACCAAGTTCGGAGGCGGGCCGGTCGGCCTCTCGACCCTCGCCGCCGCCGTCGACGAGGAGCAGGACACGATCGAGGACGTCTACGAGCCCTACCTGCTCCAGCGCGGCCTGCTCAAGCGCACCCCGCGCGGACGCGTGATCACCGAGCGCGGCTTCGAGCACCTCGGCCTCCCGGTGCCCGAGCGCGCCGCGAGCCTCTTCTAGCCCGCCCGGCGCACGCCTCATCGCAAATTTAGGAATCGCCCTTCCATCCGGCGAGTCGCCGCGCCTGGCTCGCTAGCCTTTCGGCGTGCCCTTCTTCATCTGTCCGAGCTGTGGGAACCGGGAGCTGAGCGGCGAGCGCACGGCGGGTTTCTCCGGCCGGCCGAAGGGGTGCTCCAAGTGCGGCTTCGGATTTCTGTTCGAGCTCCTCGACGACTACTACCCCGCGCCCGAGGCCGCCTTCTTCACCTGCGACCAGGACGCGCGCGTGATCGACGTCGGCCGCGGGGGATTCGAGCTCACCGGGCTCAAGGACGAGGACGTGATCGGCCGGCCCGTGAGCGAGGTGCTGGGCCTGACCTGGACCCAGGAGGGCGATGGCCGAAGGGCCGCCGCCGAGAAGAGCGGCAACGGCAACAACGACCCGATCGAGACGACGCTCGAATGGGGCGTGCGCTCGCTCGGAAAGCCCGTCGACGTGCACGCCGAGGGCGACCTTCCGACGCATGCGGTCGCCGACGTGTTCCCCGCCTACGACGACGACGGCGGGCTGCTGCTCGTGCTCACCCCCGAGTAGCCTGATTTCGCGATGGAGAGGGCGGTGAGGCTGCTGTGATCGGCGCGCGGCGCAACCTGTTCGTGCTGCTGATCGTGGTCGCGCTCTCGATCGCGTCGGTCGTCGTGATCCTGAGCCAGCCGACGAAGCTCGGCCTCGACCTGCGCGGCGGGACGTCGCTCGTCTACCAGGGCCAGCCGACCCCGCAGCAGCCGGAGGTCACGCCCGAGGCGATAGACCGCGCGATCGAGATCATCCGCCAGCGCATCGACACGCTCGGCGTCTCCGAGCCCGAGATCCAGCGCGTCGGCACCGACAACATCGACGTCAGCCTTCCCGGCGTCTCCGACATCGACCGCGCCGTGGACGTGATCGGGACCACGGCCCAGCTCCAGTTCTACGACTGGGAGCCGAACGTCATCGCCGAGGACCCCGACGACCCGCAGGCGACCGAGCAGGGCTTCCCGCGCCTGATCGACGCCGTCCGCCTCGCCTCGAAGCAGAAGCCCGAGTGCTTCCAGGACCTCTGCACCACCAACGGCCCGCGCTTCTACATGTTCGACGCCGACACGTTCGAGCTGCTCGCGGGGCCCGAGCAGCGCGAGCAGGACCTCTTCCTCGACTCGCCGGGCGAGAAGAAGCCCGACAACGTCGAGATCCTCGAGGTGCCGCAGGGAACGGTCGTCGTCGAGGAGCCGCAGACCGACAACCCCGACACCGAGGCCGACGAGTCCGCGGAGAGCCCGCCGGAGTTCTTCGTGCTGCGTGACCGCCCGCAGCTCTCGGGGACCGACATCACCAACCCCGAGCAGAACTTCGACCCCAACACCAACCAGCCCAACGTCACCTTCGACTTCACCGACGAGGGCCGCGCGGCGTTCCAGGAGATCACCCAGGAGATCGCCGAGCGCGGCACCGCCGAGGCGCCCCCCGGCATCACCGCCCGACCAGGCCGACCAGTTCTCGGGCCACTTCGCGGTCGTGCTCGACGGCGAGGTCGTCTCGCGCCCGATCATCAACTTCGTCGAGAACCCCGGCGGAATCGACGGGCGCACCGGGGCCCAGATCTCGGGCAGCTTCTCGATCCAGGAGTCGCAGGACCTCGCCGAGAACCTGCGCATCGGCGCGCTGCCGATCGACCTCAACCTGATCAGCCAGAGCACCGTCTCCGCGACGCTCGGCCAGGAGGCGCTCGACCAGGGCCTCAAGGCCGGGATCGTCGGCCTGATCCTCGTCCTGCTGTTCCTGATCGCCTACTACCGCTTCCTCGGAGTGGTCGCGGCGGTCGGGCTCGGGGTCTACGCGCTCTTCTTCCTCGCCCTGATCAAGCTGATCCCGATCACGCTGACGCTTCCCGGCATCGCGGGCCTCGTGCTCACGATCGGCGTCGCCGCGGACTCCAACATCGTCATCTTCGAGCGCATCAAGGAGGAGATCCGCGAGGGCAGATCCACGGCCTCCGCGATCGCGGCCGGATACCGCAAGGGGATCGCGACGATCATCGACGCGAACGTGATCACCCTGATCACGGCGTTCATCCTCTTCGTCCTCGCGACGGCGGGCGTCAAGGGCTTCGCGTTCGTGCTCGGCGTCGGGACGATCGTCTCGCTGCTCACGGCGGTCGTCTTCACGCAGGCGGTCCTCGGGGTGCTCGGAAAGACGCGCGTGCTGCGCTCGCCGCGATTCCTCGGCGCGAGCGACGAGCAGCGAGTCAGGTGGCACTTCGACTTCACCGGGATGAGCAAGTGGTTCTTCTCGTTCTCGGGCGTGATCCTCGCCGTCGGCGCGATCTCGTTCGCGACCGCGCAGCTCAACCTCGGGATCGACTTCGAGTCGGGAACGCGCGTCAACGTGAGCCTCGCCGAGCCCGCGACGGTCGAGGAGGTGCGCACGACGCTCTCGGACGCCGGGATCGAGGGCGCCGGCAGCGCCGCGATCCAGGAGGTCGAGAACCCGGAGTTCGGCGAGAACGTCCTCCAGATCGAGACCGACCTGCCGCCGGACCAGGTCGGCGAGGCGCAGACGGCGCTCGACGAGGCCTACGGGCTCGAGGGCGGTGACGACGGCTTCCAGAGCACGAGCATCGGCCCGACCTTCGGCGAGCAGGTGGCCAAGAACGCCGCCTACGCGATCATCTTCTCGCTCTTCGTCATCAGCGCCTACATCGCGTGGCGCTTCGAGGCCAAGTACGCGGTCCCGGTGATCATCGCGATGCTCCACGACATCCTGATCACGGGCGCCGTCTACTCGCTGGTCGGGCGCCGAGGTCTCGAGCGCGACCGTCGCCGCGTTCCTGACGATCCTCGGGTACTCGCTCTACGACACCGTGATCGTCTTCGACCGAATACGCGAGAACGTGCCGAGGATGCCGCGCGCGGCGTTCTCGCAGATCGTCAACCGCTCGATGAGCGAGGTCCTCACCCGGTCGCTGATCACGGGTCTTTCGACCGTGTTCCTGATCGCATGCCTGCTCATCTTCGGCGGCGACACGCTCAAGTCGTTCGCGCTGGCGATGATGATCGGCGTCGCCTCGGGTACGTACTCCTCGATCTTCATCGCGTCGCCCGTTCTCACCGCGTGGAAGGAGCGCGAGCACTCATACCGCTCCCGCCGCGCGCGGCTCCAGGAGGCGATGGGCTACGTGCCCGCCTTCCCGGAGGAGAACGTCGTCGCCAAGGTCGGCGACGAGGACCCCGAGGGCCCCGCCGACACCGAGGCCGCGCCGCCCGCGAAGCGCGAGGCCGGTGCCTCCCGCGCCGCCGCCGCCGCCGGTGCGGCGCCGCGCAGACCGGCGACGGCTCCGGCGACGGCGCCGCCGCGCAGGACGACGATCTGGTCGCCGCCGAGACGGGCCAGGAGCGCCGTCAGGCCAAGCAGCAGCGCCGCAAGCGCCAGCAGCGCCGGCGCGCAAAGCACGGGAGGAACAGATGATGAGCGCAGCTCTGCTGCCACAAGCATGTGAAGTTGGTGACTTGATGGCCCGCTCGTCTGGTTCACGACCGCGATCGCGATCTGGCACTTCACCGTCTTCGTCCCCGACCGCTTCTGGGGCGGGATCGTCGGCGCGTTCCTCGGCGCGATCGCCGGCGGCATGCTCTCGGGCCTGATCGCGCAGGTCGCCTCCGGCCGCAGCATCGGGGAGACGGACATCACGACGGTCCTCGTCGCGATCCCGGGCACCCTGATCGGCCTCGCGGTGATCTACGCGATCGGCGCCCGCCGCGAGGAGCACGCGCCCGAGCCCACAGCGGTCTGAGGGCCTCGCGTCAGGGGGCGGGCGGACGGTCTCCTGGCCGGGCCAGAACGGCCACTCCTCGAACGCCCGGCAGCGGCCGTCGGCCGCGAACTCGATCAGCCAGAGATCGCGGTACTCGCTCTTCTTCGGCCGGCGTCGTAGGCGACGTCGACCCGGACGACGGCGATGTCGCCGTCCGTGGCCACGATGTCGCTCGACATCGTGAACCCCTCGTCGAATCCCTCGCGTTCGGCCTCCCACAGCTCCGCGATCGCGGGAAGCCCCTTTCGAGGCTCCTCGTAGGGGCCCGCGCGGTAGCTCGCGTCCTCGGTGAACAGCTCGCGAAGGCTCGACCGTGCCCGGCGAGCGCCACGCGCGCTCGTAGCCGCCGAGCCAGTCGCGTACGCGCTCGCGAGCCGAAACCTCCCGCTCGGGCTCGGCCTGTCTCGCGCAACGGGCCCCGGCCTGTCCACGGCTAACCCGCTCCGTTCGACTCGACCCGCGGCGGCTCGCGCAGGGTCTGCAGAACGGTGCAGTAGCTGGAGCTCGCGCAGGTCCATGCCCCGGAGTATCGCGTTTCGCGGCCTTTCGAGGAGGCGATTCCGTCCCGGGCGGTCCCTAACTTGGGCCGGTGACCCAGGCAGGCGCCCAGAGGGCATTCCGGATCGAGCCCTACTCGTACGCCGAGGCGCGCGAGCTGGCCGACGGGCTCGGCGTCTCGGATCCGGTCGCGGTCGCCCTCGTCCGCCGCGGCTACCGCAGCCTCGAGGCGGCGCGCGACTTCCTCGAGGCGGCCGAGCGCCACGACCCGTTCGAGTTCGAGGGCATGGACGAGGCCGTCGAGCGCCTGCTCGCCGCGCTCGCTTCAGGCGCGCGGATCACGGTCCACGGCGACTACGACGTCGACGGCGTCTGCTCGACGGCGATCCTCGTCGGCGCGCTGCGCGAGCTCGGGGCGAGCTGCGACTGGCTGATCCCCGACCGCTTCTCCGACGGCTATGGGCTCACCGAGGCGACGGTCGCGAAGCTCGCCGCAGCGCGGGACCGACGTCCTGGTCACGGTCGACTGCGGGATCACGTGCGCAGCCGAGGTGGCCGCGGCGCGCGCGGCGGGCATCGAGGTGATCGTCACCGACCACCACACCCCCGAGGAGGAGCTGCCCGAGTGCTCGATCCTGCATCCGCGGCTCAGCGGCTACCCGTGCCCCGACCTCTGCGCGACCGGTGTCGCCTACAAGCTCGCTGTGGCGCTTCGCGACCGGGCCGGCGCGGGCGGGGACGGCGACGAGCGCGACCTCGACCTCGTCGCGCTCGCGACCGTCGCCGACCTCGTCCCGCTGACGGGCGAGAACCGCGCCCTCGTCCGGGCGGGCCTCGCCGAGGCGCGGCGCGCGCGGCGCCCGGGGCTGCGCGCGCTGATGGCCGTCGCCAGGGTCGAGCCCTCGCGGCTCGACGAGGGCGACCTCGCGTTCCGGCTCGGCCCCAGGATCAACGCCGCGGGGCGGCTCTACCGCGCCGACGCCGGCGTCGAGCTGATGCTGTGCGACGACGACGAGCGCGCGATGCGGATCGCCGAGGAGCTCGACCGCGCCAACCACGAGCGCCGCGACACCGAGCGCGAGGTCCTCAACGGCGCCGAGGCGGCGCTGCGCGAGCTGCCCGACGAGTACAGGGAGGCGCCCGCGCTGGTGGTCGCGGGGGAGGGGTGGCACGCCGGGGTCGTCGGGATCGTCGCCTCGAAGCTCGTCGAGCGCCACTACAGGCCCGTGGTCCTGATCTCGCTCGACTCCGACGGCGCCGGGCGCGGGTCGGGGCGCAGCATCCCGTCCTTCGACCTGCTCGGCGCGCTGCGCGAATGCGACTCGCATCTCGTGCGCTACGGCGGCCACCGCGCGGCGGCGGGGCTCGAGATCGCGGCCGGCGGGCTCGACGAGTTCCGCCGCGCCTTCGTCGAGCGCGCCCGCGAGGCCGTCGAGCCCGGCGACCTCGTTCGAACCGAGACCGTCGACGCGGTCGTCGGCGGCGATCGCCTCGGGCTGCGCGTCGCCGAGGAGCTCGAGCGCCTCGGGCCGTTCGGGATGGGCAACCCCGGCATCCGCCTGCTCGTCCCCGCCGCCCGGCTGCGCGACGTGCGGCCGATGGGGGAGGAGGGCAAGCACTCCCGCTTCGCGCTCGACAGCGGCGGCGGCGAGCGCGCTCGGCGTCGCCTTCGGCTCGAGCCCCTCGCGGGTCGAGGGCGACGGCGTCGCCGGTGGACGCCTCGGTGAGCCTCGAGCTCAACCAGTGGAACGGCTCGATCGAGCCGCGCGTCGTGCTGCGCGAGCTCTACCCGCTCGCCGCCGAGGACGGCGGGGACGGCGCGGGAAACGGCCATCCGCACTCGGAGGACGCGCCGGAGTGGCGCTGGAGTCGGCTGCGCCGTCTGCGAGCCGGCCCGCCCGACCGCCGCTGGTGGGACCGCGTCCGCGCCGAGCGCGAGGCGCCGCTGGAGCCCTGGCCCGGCGACGGCCGGCGCCGGCGGCGGTTCCCGCGCGAGCGCGTCGAGCATGCGCCGGGATCGGGGATCGCGGTCCTGGCCGAGCTCGTCTCGAGCGGCGAGCCGGTGCTCGGGGTGTGCGCCGACGTCTCGCGGCGCCGCGAGCTCGCCGACCGGGCCGACCCGGCGCGCTTCGGCGACGGCGAGCTGGCGCTCGCGTGCGGGCGCTGCGCGCGCCGACCCGGCCGCCGGCCTCGCCGCGGTGCTCGAGGCCGGCGGGCTGGCGCTCGCCGACTGGGCCGCGCTGGCGCGGGACCCCTCGCTCGCCGAGCCCTTCCTCCACGTCGTCGTGATCGACCCGCCGCCGTTCGCCCACCTCGAGGCCCGCGCGGCGCACGGCGACGGCTACGTCCACGCCGCCTGGGGGGATGCCGAGCTCGAGTTCGCGCTCAGGGTCCACGACGCCGAGTGGGGGCTTCGCGCCGCGCTCTCGGCCCTCTACCGGGCGCTGCGCGACGGCGGGGAGCTGCGCGGAATCGCGCTCGCCGCCGCGCTCGCCGGCGCCGAGCGCCACCCGCGCTCGGCCGAGCAGGCCGGCCGCTGCGTGCGCGTGCTCGAGGAGGTCGAGCTGGCGCGGTGGGACGAGACGGGTGACGAAGGCGGGCTCGGGGCCTTATCCTCGGAGGGGACAGAGCTCGAGCGATCGGGCGCGTACCTCGCCTACACCGCGAGGCGCGAGGAAGGCCGCAGATTCCTAAGCAGACAAAGACGGGCTCGGTAGAGAGCAAGGCCGAGCAAGAAGGCCCCCGCGCGGCGCGCGAAGGCGTCGTCGCCGCGCCGCCGCGCGAAGAAGGCCGACGCCGAGGCGAGCGAGCGCGTACGCGTCGGAGTGCCGTCCAACGGCGGTCCGGCGAAGGCGCTGCCGGCCGACGAGATCACCCAGGAGCTGAGCATCGAGGAGCGCAAGCTGCTCGGCGACCTCTTCGCCGTCGTCGAGGAGCACAGCTCCGACGAGACGGACCCGGTCGACCGCGACGCCGTCGAGCGCGCCTTCGCGTTCGCCTGCGAGCGCCACGCCGACCAGCGCCGCCGCTCGGGCGAGGACTTCATCAACCACCCGATCGAGGTCGCGAAGATCTGCGCCGGCCTGCGCCTCGACACCGAGACGCTCTGCGCCGCGCTGCTCCACGACACGGTCGAGGACACGAGCGCGAGCCTCGAGGAGGTCGACCGACGTCTTCGGCGGCGGACGTCGCGAAGCTCGTCGACGGCGTGACCAAGCTGACCGGGATCACGTTCCAGAGCCGCGACGAGAGCCAGGCCGAGAACTACCGCAAGATGATGATCGCGATGGCCACGGACGTCCGGGTCATCCTCATCAAGCTCGCCGACCGCCTCCACAACATGCGAACGCTCTCGGCGCTGCCGAAGCAAAAGCAGATGGAGAAGGCGCGCGAGACGCTCGAGATCTACGCGCCGCTGGCCCACCGGCTCGGGATCCACGCGATCAAGTGGGAGCTCGAGGACCTCGCCTTCGCGACGCTTCACCCGCGCAAGTACGACGAGATCAAGAAGCTCGTCTCCCAGCAGCGCGAGGAGCGCGAGCGCTACGTCGAGGAGGCCGGCACGTTCCTCACGAAGGAGCTCAAGGAGGTCGGGATCGAGTCCGAGATCTCGGGCCGCGCCAAGCACTTCTACTCGATCTACACGAAGATGACGAAGAAGGGCCGCGAGTTCAACGAGATCTACGACCTCACCGCGATGCGGGTGATCGTGGGCTCGGTCAAGGACTGCTACGGCGCGATCGGGATCATCCACTCGCTCTGGAAGCCGCTTCCGGGGCGCTTCAAGGACCTGATCGCGACGCCGAAGCTCAACCTCTACCAGGCGCTGCACACGACCGTGATCGGCCCCGAGGGGCGCCCGCTCGAGATCCAGATCCGCACGCCGGAGATGCACGAGCTCGCCGAGTACGGCATCGCCGCCCACGTCATCTACAAGGAGGACGGCAACCGCAAGAGCAAGAACCCCGAGAAGGAGAAGATGACCTGGCTCGGCCAGCTGCTCGAGCTCGAGTCCGACCAGGACCACGAGGAGTTCCTCGACTCGCTCAAGGTCGACCTCTTCGAGGACGAGGTCTTCGTCTTCACCCCCCGGGGCGAGGTCAAGAACCTCTCCGCCGGCTCGACGCCGCTCGACTTCGCCTACGCGGTGCACACCGACGTCGGCCACCGCTGCGTCGGAGCGAAGGTCAACGGCAGGATCGTGCCGCTGCACTACCAGCTCAACAGCGGCGACATCGTCGAGATCCTCACCGCGAAGCAGGACCGGGGGCCGTCGCGCGACTGGCTCAGCCTCGTGCGCACGAGCCGCGCCCGCAACAAGATCCGCGCCTTCCTGACGCGCGAGCGCCGCGAGGACGCCGAGCGCCGCGGCCGCGAAAAGCTCCAGGAGGCGCTGCGAAAGCGCGGCCTGCCGGCGCAGAAGATCGGCGGCGCGCCGCTGTTGATCGACGTCGCGCGCGAGATGGGCTTCCGCAAGGCCGACGACTTCTACGTCGGCCTCGGCCAGGGCAAGATCTCGCCGAAGACGGTCGCCAACAAGGTCTTCCAGCGCCTCAAGGCGGGCGAGGCGGTGGGGGAGGACGTCGCCCAGGCGACGGACCCCGAGGCCGGGATCCTGCACGGCAAGGACGAGCGCCAGCGGCGCACGACCGACGCCTCCGACTACGGGATCAACGTCGAGGGCGTCGACGACGTCATGGTGCGCTTGGCTCACTGCTGCCGCCCCGTCCCGGGCGACCCGATCGTGGGCTACGTCTCGCTCGGCCGCGGGATCACGATCCATCGCGAGGACTGCAAGAACGTCGCCGCGCTGATGAAGTCGCCGGAGCGCTTCACCGAGGTCTCGTGGGACGGCGACAACGCCGCCTCGTTCCGCGTCGAGCTCCAGGTCGACGGGCTCGACCGCACTCGCCTGCTCGAGGACATCTCGCGGACGTTCGCCGAGGCCGGGATCAACATCCTGGAGGCGTCGTGCGTGACCAAGGACCCGATGGTCAAGAACCGCTTCGTGATCGAGGTCGGCGACACCAAGCAGCTCAAGCAGTGCATCTCGAGGCTGCGCAACCTCGACGCCGTCTTCGACGCCTACCGCGTCACGCCGACCGAGTAGCGGCGTCTCGCGCGTCGATGGGCGACCGCCCGCCGGTCAGCGTCGTCGTGCCCTTCGCGGGTGACCGCGGCGACGCCGAGCGCCTCGGCCGCGCGCTCGCGCGGATGCGGCTGCGCCGAGGGCGACGAGGTCATCGTCGGCGACAACTCGCTCGGTGGCGTGGCGCGCCGCCGCGCTCGCCGGCCACGCCGGCGATGGTGACCGGCGGATCGGCGAGCGCTCCTCCTACCACGCGCGCAACGCTGCCGCGGCGGGCGCCACGCGCGAGTGGATCCTGTTCATGGACGCCGACTGCGACCCCGACCCCGGGCTGATCGACGCGTACTTCTCGCAGCCCGTCGGTCGAGCGGGTCGCCGCGCTGGCCGGGCCGATCCTTCATGCGCCGCGGCCAGCGCTCGCTCGCCGCGCGCTACGCGCGAGCGCGCAACTTCGTCGTGATCCCGGAGGAACCGGGGGCGATACCCACCGCGCCCACCGGGAACCTCCTGGTCCGCCGCGAGACGTTCGAGCGCCTCGGAGGGCTTCGTCGAGGGGATCCGGTCCGGGGGCGACGTCGACTTCTGCCGCCGGATCCAGGAGGCCGGCCACACGCTCGAGCTGCGCCCGGCGGCGACGGTCGTGCACCCGCACCGCGAGACGGTTCGGGAGTACCTGCGCATCGTCGCCCGATACGCGGCCGGCGCCCGCTGGCTCGACGAGCGCTACCCGGGGATCGCGCCGCGCTGGCCGCTGTGGCCGGAGCTGCTGCGGGCGCTGCGGGACGCCGCGCGCCACTGGGCCAAGGGCGACGCCGACGAGGCGGCCTATCGGCTGCTCGACGGGCTCAGCCTCGTCGCCCACAACGTCGGCTACCGCTCGGACAACCGAGCGCCGGCCTACCCGCCGAGCTCGGCCTGAGCCTTCGCGACCGCCGCGCGGACCCTCTCCGCGGTCTCGGTCATGTGCGCGTCGCTGTCGTACTTGGTGCGCGGCCAGAAGAACCCGCGCAGGCCGTCCTTGGGGTTGCGCGGCACGATGTGGACGTGGAGGTGGGGCACCGACTGGCTGACGATGTTGTTCGCCGCGAGAAAGGCGCCCTGGGCGCCCATCGCGTCGCGCACGGCGAGCGCGAGCATGCGCGCGTCGGCGAAGAGCGGCTCGACGAGCTCGGCGGCAGGTCCCAGATCGCCTCGTGGTGGTCGCGCGGCACGAGCAGCGTGTGGCCCGCGAAGAGCGGGCGGTTGTCGAGGAAGGCGAGCGTGCGCTCGCCCTCGAACCACCGACCTTCGCCTCGTGCTCGCCGGCGACGATCTCGCAGAAAGGGCATCCCGGCGCGGCTCTGCCGCGAGCAGCATGTGAGGTTGGTGGTTCGGCGCTAGGCAATGACGCTCAGCGCGCCGGGCTCGATGCCGAGCTCGACCTCGGTGTAGTCGCCGATGTAGTCGCCGTCGACCTGGAGCGGGAACGGCCGCGCCCGTCCGCCCTCGTCCTGGGAGATCGACTCGAGCCGCCCCGAGGTCAGGCCCTCGAAGTGCTCGATCTGGCGATGGTCGGCCGCCCTGAAGCGCTCCGAGAGCACGCGCATCGCGATCGTCGGCATGTCGCGCACGGCGGAGCGGCCCAGCATCGCCATCGAAAGCGTGCCGTCGTCGAACGCCGCTCCGTGACAGACGCGCACCGCGGACTCGCGGAAGTAGGTGAAGGGGTCGGAGTTCTGGACGATCGCGGTGATCCCCTCGGCGGACTCGCCGCCCGCGTCGAGGCGCATCCGCACCGGGTCGCGCAGGTACTCGCGCGAGAACGCCGAGATCGCGGCCCAGGTGAAGTACCACTCGCCGAGGCGGGCCTTGAGCCGCGGGTTCGAGTCGACGCGCTTGACCACGGCGGCGTCGAGCCCGGCGCCGCAAGCGAACACGAAGCGGCGGTCGTTTGCGGTGCCGAGGTCGATGCGCCTCGGGCGAAGGTCGTCGGCGAGCCCGAGCAGGTGCTCGGTCGCGTCGACGACGTCGTTGGGGATCCCGAGCGTGCGGCAGACGACGTTGGTCGAGCCTCCGGGGAGCATCGAGACCGGGACCCCGGTACCCGGCGAGGCCGTTGGCGACCTCGTTGAGCGTCCCGTCGCCGCCGAAGGCGACGACGATGTCGTAGCTGCCGTCGCGGGCCTCGCGGCCGATCTCGATCGCGTGCGCGCGTGCCTCCGTGTCGACCGCGGTGACGTCATAGCGGCCCTGCAGCGCGTAGACGACGAGGTTCTTGAGCCGATCCGAGACGGTGGTCGCGTAGGGGTTGACGATCACCAGCATCCGCGGCTTGGCGGCGCTCGACCTGCCGCTCGGCGCGTCGGCCGACCGGGCGGGCCGGGGGAGAGGCTTCGTGGCCACGCTCACGGCTGCTGCTAACCCTCGCCGAGGAGGGGGTTACTCGCGCCCTCGCCGGTTGACTCGAAGCGCGTCACCTCGCCGTCGGCGACCTCGCGCACGCGGCCCGCGTTGACCAGCAGGTCGGTGTGGCCGACCACCTCCGACAGGGTCAGGAACGCCTGCGTGACCGCGACGTCTCCCCACAGTGCCTGGGCGATCTCGTATCCGGTCCGCGGCTGCTCGGCGATCAGCGCCTCGATCCTCTCGGCGCGGCGCTCGTAGCCGGCGAAGCGCTTGTCGATCAGGGCCGCGTGGTCGGTGATCGCCTCGCCGTGGCCCGAGAGCACGATCTCGGCGGGAAGCTCGCGCGTGCGCCGCAGCGAGGCGATGTAGGCGACGAGCGCCTGGGTGCGCTCGGAAGAGCCGTCGAGTGGCCGCGTGATCAGCGGGTTCGACGATATGTGCGCGATCAGGTGGTCGGCCGCGATCAGGATCCTGCGGTCGGCGTCCCAGAAGACGGTGTCCGACGGGCTGTGGCCCGGGCGGTGCTGGACCTCGAGCCGGCGATCGCCCATCTCGAGAAGCTCGCCGTCGCGAAGCGGGCGCGTGATCTTCGGCTTGGCGCCCCAGCCGCGGAAGCTCCGCGAGACGCTCTGGAGCGCGAAGACGACGTCCTCGGGGATCCCGTGGCGGAGCATCAGCGCCGCGGCCTCCTGGTCGTCCTCCTCCGCGCGGTCGCCGAAGCTCTCCATGAACGGGACGGCGGCGTCGATCGTCGCGACGTCGGCGCCCGAGCGCGCGGCGATGATCTCGACGAGCCCCAGGTGGTCGATGTGCTGGTGGGTGAGGATCACCAGCTCGAGGTCCTCGATCGAGTGCCCGTGCTCGTCGAGCTGATGCTCGAGCTCGTCGAGCGCCTTGCCCGAGTTGGGCCCCGTGTCGACGAGCGTCAGCGGCTCGTCCTCGATCAGGTAGCAGTTGACCCGCCCGACCGCGAAGGGCGTCGGGATGCGCAGCTGGTGGATTCCGGCCTCGGCCGCGCGCCCGAGCGCCTCCTCGGATGTCACGAGCGGATCAGCGCCAGGACCTCGTCGCGCTTTTGCTCCATGTGCTCGCGAGACACGAGCGACTCGAGGTTGAGGCGTAGAAGCGGCTCGGTGTTCGAAGGCCGCACGTTGAAATGCCACTCGGGGTAGTCGACCGAGACGCCGTCGAGCCACGAGACCTCGGCGTCGGCGTAGCGCTCGGCGATCTCCTTCATCTTCGCCTCGGGGTCGGCGACCTCGGTGTTGATCTCGCCCGAGATGAAGTAGCGCTCGCGGAAGGGGTCGACCAGCTGCGACAGCGTCCTTGCCCTCGATCGAGAGCAGCTCGAGGACGAGCAGCGCCGGGATCGTGCCGGAGTCCGCGCACCAGAAGTCGCGGAAGTAGTAGTGGCCCGAGACCTCGCCGCCGAACGCGGCGCTGGTGCTCGCGCATCGCGATCTTGAAGAAGGCGTGGCCGACGCGGTTGACGTGCGAGGTTCCCCCCATCTCGCGGACGGTGTCGGGCACGGCGCGGCTCGCGCGCACGTCGTAGAGGATCGTCGCGCCGGGCTCCTTGCGCAGGATCGAGGAGGCGAGCAGCGCCGTGAGGAAGTCGCCGTCCACGAATGTCCCGGTGTCGTCGATGAAGAAGCAGCGGTCGGCGTCCCCGTCCCAGGCGATCCCGAGCTCGGCGCCCTCCTCGAGCAGGCGGTCGATCACGAACTGGCGGTTCTCGGGCAGCAGCGGGTTGGGCTCGTGGTCGGGGAACTCCCCGTCGGGCTCCCAGTAGGTGGTCGTGAGGTCGAGGCCGAGGCGCTCGAGGAGCGGGCCGACCATGGGCCCCGCCATCCCGTTGCCCCCGTCGACGACGACCTTGCGCGGGGTGACGCGGTCGGGGTCGATGAACGAGAGGACGTGGCGGTGGAAGTCGTCGTAGATCTCGACCTCCTCGACGTCGCCGCCGCCCGGCGGGTCGGGCATCCCGCGCTCGATCTCGGCGCGCACGTCCCCGATCCCGGCGTCGCCGGAGAGCGCGAGCGCGCCCTCGCGGACGAGCTTGACCCCCGTCCACGCCTTCGGGTTGTGCGAGGCGGTGACCATCGCGCCGCCGTCGAGCTCGCGCGAGCCGACGAGGAAATAGAGCATCTCGGTGCCGACCATCCCCGCGTCGACGACGTGCGCGCCCTCGGCGACCATGCCCTCGCGCAGGCGCGCGGCCATCTCGGGCGCGGTGAGGCGCATGTCGCGCCCCAGCCCGACCTGCAGCTCGGACGTCGGCCTGTCGCGCAGGCGGCCGAGGACGCGGACGAACGCGCGGCCGATCAGCAGCGCGGTCTCCTCGTTCATCTCCTCGCCGTAGAGGCCGCGGATGTCGTAGGCCTTGAAGATCTGCGGGGGGACCGCGGTCCGGGTCATGCGGAGAACCTATCCCGCAGCGCCGCCCAGCTCTCGGCGAGCGACTGCGGCATCACGCGCGTGTCGGCGAGGACGGGCATGAAGTTGGTGTCGCCGCCCCAGCGCGGGACGACGTGCATGTGGATGTGGTGCTCGACGCCGGCGCCCGCCACCCGCCCCTGGTTGAAGCCGATGTTGTAGCCGTGCGGGGAGTACTCGTCGTCGAGCAGCGAGATCGCGCGCTGCGAGAGCGACATCATCTCGGCGACCGTCTCGGCGCTCGACCTCGGGCAGCGTCGCGATGTGCTCGTAGGGGGCCACCATCAGGTGGCCGTTGGTGTAGGGGAAGAGGTTGAGCATCACGAAGCAGCGCTCGCCGCGGTGGACGATGAGGTTCTCCTCGTCGTCGTCCTGCGCCGGCTTGGCGCAGAAGATGCACTCCTCCTCGATGTCCTTGGCGGCGTCCTTCACGTAGGCGAGCCTCCACGGCGCCCATATGCGCTGGTTGGCCACGGCGCCAATCCTAGGATCGGCCCCGCGGGCCGACGGGCGCATTGCATCGGCTTGCATCGATCGCAACGACGTAGGACCGCTACCACCGGCGGGGAACCCGTGTTACCAGCAAGACCCCCAACCAAGGAGGACTGCATGAAGCGGTTGAAGTTCGGCCGGCCGTCGCCGGCCATCCTCGTGGCCGTCGTGGCGCTCGTCGCCGCGCTCGCGGGAACCGCAGTGGCGGGACCCGGCGCCGAGACGCAGCAAGCTCAACAAGGCCAAGGTCAAGCTGGTCTCGCAGAAGCAGGCGAAGAAGGTGCTCAAGCAGGAAGCGCCGAACCTCGCGGTCGGCTAGGCCACCGCGCTGACGAACGCTCGAGTACGTCCGCTCGTCGAACATCGTCACGGTGAACCCGGCCGGCGATGACGGCTCGGCGATCGCGACCTGCCCGGCCGGCAAGTACGCGACGGGCGGTGGTGGCGTCGGTATCCCGGCGTCACGAGCCTGCAGGCCCTCGCGACCACCCGTCGCAACGGAAACGCAGGGCCAGCTGGGATACAACGGCATGGGAGTACCGGGTCCGCAACAGCGGCGCCGCCCCGCGCGACCATCCACGCGTATGTGATCTGCGCGAGCCTGCAGGGAGCGGCAGGGCGCCAACGTCACGCCGTCGAACTACACCGCCGGCTGCGCCGGCTCCGTAGCGCCGAGTGTCCACCGAGTCACGCGAGCGCCGGCCTTCGGGCCGGCGCTCGTCGTTTCGGGGGCGGCGCGGGCGCTCAGCCCGGGCCGGGCTCCCAGCCTGCGCAGCAGCGGCAGCGGGTCGATCGGCTTTCCCTCGACGCCGCGCCCCAGGCGGACCTCGAAGTGCAGATGGTTGCCCCAGCACGAGCCGGTGCAGCCGACGGCGCCGACGGGGTCGCCGGCGGCGACCTGGTCGCCCTCGCGCAGCGGCGAGCGCTGCTTCATGTGGAAGTAGACGTAGGTGCGGTCGTCGATCTCGCTGTAGATCGCGATGAAGTTTCCGCGCCCGCCCGAGTAGGCGCTGTCGGCGCTCGCCTCGTCCACGATCACGCCGGTGCCCACCGCGACGAGCTCCGTCCCGGCCCTGGCGAAGACGTCCTGGCCCTCGTGCGGCCTGCCGCCGCGCGATGCGCCGAACCTCGCGTCGGCCTCGCCGTAGTCGAAGTCCCCGTTGACGGGGTAGAACGGGCTCCGCGGCGACGGCCGGCGCGACGCCCGGTCCGAGCCGCTCGCCTCCGGCGCCCGCTCCGGCGTGCGCGACGGGGACGGCGCCGTCGTCGGCGAGCAGCGACTCGAGCCGCGACGCCCCGAAGACGCCGGCGAACACGGCCGAGCCGACGCCGAGGACGACCGCGAGCTTCGTCCGTGCCCGGACGCGCAGGCGTGGCCGCTCCGCGACCGGTTCGCGTGCGCCGGATCGGTCGCGCGGATGTCGTGGTCTGGCTCACGGAAGGGGGCAATGTAAGAGAGCGCACGGACGCGTAGGCAAGCCGAGATGCCGCAATTTGCGGCACTTGAAGAGCGGGGTCGAGCGGCCTATTCGCGACCAGCACCTGGTGACCTACAGCCAGCCGCGGCGGCGGAACCAGGCCAGCATCGCGACGAGCAGCACCAGCATCGCGCCGACGACGGCGTAGAAGGCCTCGGCGTCGCCCTCGCCGGGCACGCCGACGTTCATGCCCCAGATGCTCGCGATCAGCGTCAGCGGCAGCACGATCACGCTGATCGCCGTCAGGACGCGGAGGATGTCGTTGACGCGGTGCGAGATGACCGACTCGTTGGTCTCCTCGAGCGCCTCGATGACCTCCTTGTAGTTCTCGAGCATGTCCCAGATCCGCTCGTGCGCGTCGACGACGTCGTCGAAGTAGATCTCGAGGTCGATGTCGGGCGCCAGGAAGCGCTGCTTGACGTTCTCGAGGTCGCGCAGGACCGAGCGCTGGGGCCGGATCACCTTGCGGAAGTTGATGATCTCCTGCTTGACGTTGGAGATGTCGCGCACGACCTCCTCGCCGCGCCCCGAGAAGATCTCCTCCTCGACGGCGTCGAGCTTGTTGCCGATCTTGCGCAGCATCGGGAAGCAGTAGTCGAACGAGTCGTCGACGATCCGGTAGAGCAGGTAGCCCGAGCCCTTCGAGAAGATCTGCTCGCGCAGGCGCTCGTTCTGGCGGCAGCGCTCGAACAGGTACTCGACCGGCTGCAGCGGCTGGTTGGGGATCGTGATCAGGAAGTCGGGGCCGACGAAGATGTCGAGCTCGCCCGCGTTCAGCCGCCCGACCGCGGGGTCGAAGACCGGGAAGTGCAGGACGATGAAGAGGTAATCCGGGTACTCGTCGATCTTCGGCCGCTGGTTGCGCGAGAGGACGTCCTCGAGGTCGAGGGCGTGGAACTCGTAGTGCTCCTCC
>CAWIPX010000002.1:0-111437 GCA_963838145.1 uncultured Thermoleophilia bacterium | reverse complement strand
CGAATCGTCTCTCGCTATGTTTCGTCGCCGATGGCAGGGAAGACCCTCATCCGCACCGTCCTCGCCGTGACGGCGCTCGCCGCGCTCAGCGCGGTGCTCCTCACGGGCGGCGCCGCGGGCGCGGGCTCCAGGGCTATCGCGGTCTCCGCGCAGGACGACTTCTTCGACCCCGAGAAGGTCGCGATCGGCCAGGGCGAGAAGGTCACGTGGACCAACGACGGGTCCGAGGATCACACCGTCAAGTTCAAGGGCGCAGAAGAACAAGGTCTTCGCCCCCGGCGAGAGCGTCTCGGTGAAGTTCAAGGACACCGGCAGGTTCAAGTACCACTGCACTCTGCACGCCGGCATGACGGGCAAGGTCGTCGCCAAGGACGTCCGCTAGGCGTCCGCCCGGCGCTCGCCGCGAGCCCCGAAAAGCCCTCCCAGAGCATCGCCATCGCCAGCTCGACGACCTGCTCGCGCGGGATCTCGCGGTGCTCCCACCACCACTGCGCCAGCCCGTTCGTAGCCGACTGCGACGCCTTGGCGAGCATCCACGCCGACGTCTCTATCGGGAGGTCGAAGGGCAGGGTCGCGTTCGGCGCGCCGCGCGCGATCAGGCCGGCGATGCCGGCGGTGGCGCGGTCGTGCAGGTGGCGCCAAGCCGCCGCGATCTCGGGATCGGCCGGCGGGTCGCGGAAGAGGAAGCGCCACACGAACGGGTCCTCCTCGACGAAGCGGAAGTAGGCCTCGAGCGAGCTGCGCTGGATCGCCTCGGGCTCGCCGCCCTCGATCTCGTCGATCGATCGGCGGATCAGCTCCTCGCCGTGGAGTTGGAGGAGCTCGATGTGAAGCTCGCGCTTGGAGGGGAAGTGGTCGTAGATGACCGAGGCGACGACGCCGGCGCGGCTCGCGATCTCGCCCATCGAGGCGGCGGCGTAGCCGTGCTCGGCGAAGACCTCGGTCGCGGCGCCGAGGATCCGCTCGCGGCGCTGCGCGGCGCTGAGGCGGCGGCGCGCGTGCGCTGTCCTTCGCGGTGCGGACGGGGGTGGTGGAGGGGGCGGTGCTCATACCGAACGCTGATTCGGTATCGTATCGCAGGTACCGAACGACGATTCGGTTGAGCGACGAACAACCAACTTCACACGCTGGTTGCAGCAGAGCTGCACCGGAACAGGAGGCAACGTGAGCGCCGAGGCGACGCAGCGGATCGGGACGAGCGGGGGCGAGAAGGGGCGGACCGTGAGGCTGGTGCTCCTGCTGCTCGGGGTTCCCCAGCTCGCGATCGGGCTCTGGGCGCTGATCTCACCCAGCGGCTGGTACGAGAACTTCCCCGGGGCCGGCAACCACTGGCTCCCGCTCTACGGCTCCTTCGACGAGCACCTCGCCACCGACGTCGGCTCCACCTTCGTGGCGCTCGGGCTGGCTCTGGTCATCGCCGCGATCTGGCTCGACCGCCGCGCCGTCCAGCTCGCGCTGATCGCATACCTCGCCTACGCGCTGCCGCACTTCATCTACCACCTCGGCGCCGACTCGGCGCTGACGACCGGCGACCGGATCGCCAACGGGATCGGGATCGGCCTCGCCGTGGTGACGGCGCTGATGCTGCTCGGCCTCACGATGCGCCCCGCGCGGCCCGGCCGGCGCCTCGCCGGGCCCGGCGCCGTCGGGCAACGGCGACACCGCGAGCCGCCTGCGGTCGCGGGTCGACGGCCCCTTCGCGCGCCTCGTGCGCTGGTACGGGCGCCGCGCGTACGGCGGCGAGCTCGCGCCGGTGGACGCCTACCTCCACACCCGCGGGCTGCTGCTCGGATACGGCGCCTTCGAGACCGCGGTCGAGCGCGCCTCGCGGATCGACCCGCGCCTCGAGGCGCTCGCCGGCACGCGCGCCGCCTCGGTGGTCGGCTGCGAGTGGTGCATGGACTTCGCGTCGCGCCACTCGCTCGACCGCGGCGTCCCCGAGGAGCAGCTGCGCGAGCTGCCGCGATACCGCGACAGCGACGCGTTCACGGACGTCGAGAAGCTCGTCCTCGACTACGCGACGGCGATGAGCCGCACCCCGGCGGAGGTCACCGACGACCTCGTCGCGCGCCTCGGCGAGCACTTCGACGACGCCCAGCTCGTCGAGCTGACGAACGCGATCGCGATCGAGAACCTGCGGGCGCGCTTCAACAACGCGCTCGACCTCGAGCCCCAGGGGTTCTCGGACGGCGCATACTGCGTCGTCCCCGCCGCACGTGGCGAACGTGACGAATCTCCGCACCCCGAACCGGTCTCCTCATAGGGTCGCGAGAGCAACCCGGAACGAGGAGGAGAGATGGAAGCAGGCGTCGAGGAAGCCCATGTCCGCGAAGCCGAGGCGGGCCTCGCCCCCGAGGGCGAAGGCTGGTTCATCGTCAACATCGCGGACTCCGAGGGACTTCGGACGGACACCCTGGGCAGCGGCACGATGTTCGAGGCCAGCATCGGCGACTTCCCCCAGTTCGGGATCAACGTCCGGGTCCTCGAGCCCGGCCAGCGCGCGTCCATGTACCACCGCGAGAATCGCCAGGAGGCATTCCTGGTCCTCGACGGCGAATGCGTGATCGTGATCGAGGACGAAGAGCGGCCGCTGCGCAAGGGCGACTTCGTCCACCTCCCGGCCGGCGTCGGCGCACGTGATCGTCGGCGCCGGCGACGGGCCGTCCTCGGTGCTCATGGTGGGGGCCCGCACGGCCGACCCCGGGATCTCGTTTCCCGTGAGCGAGGCCGCGGCGCGCCACGGCGCCTCGGTCGAGGAGGAGACCACCGACGGCGCCGTCGCCAACGCGGGCCTCGAGATCGAGCGGGCGAAGCTCGGGAAGGTCCCGTGGTAGGGGCCGCCGAGAGTCCGCGGTCAGCTCACGTAGCTGACCCCGAACGCGAGCACGAGCAGCGCGTAGGCCAGCGCCACTCCGACGAGCGCGCCGCCGATATAGACGAGCGCCTCGTTCTCGCCGTCGTCCTCGCCGCGCACGAGCCTGGACAGAATCCGTGACTTCATCGCAACCCTCTCTTTCTCTCGCGCCTACGGGGTTAGCTGTCGGGCTCGCGCCGAAAGAGCAGCGCTACGGATCTTCCTGTCCGATTCGCCCCGAGGGCCCGTCCGTGTTCGAGACAAGCCCAAATTCGGGTTCCCCGCCCCCCGGGCGCTCTTCCCGGGGGCTCGGCTGGTTGTCGAGGCGGCACTCTAGCCAACGTTCCGGAGAAGGTGGGCGATGAGCGGCGCCAAGCTGCCCCCGGGCCCGCGAGCGCCCAGCGCCGTCCAGACGTTGGGCTGGTGGTCGCGCCCGCACGCCTACATGGAGCGCCTGCGCGAGAGCTTCGGCAAGCGCTTCACCCTGCGCCTGCTGGCGACGCCCCCGTTCGTCATGCACAGCGACCCCGCGCACGTCAAGGAGATCTTCACGGCGCCTCCCGAGGTCCTTCACCCGGGCGAGGGCGCGGGCATCCTCGAGCCGATCGTGGGCAGGAACTCCGTGATCCTGCTCGACGAGTCGGCTCATCTCGAGCAGCGCAAGCTGATGCTGCCCGCCTTCCACGGCGAGCGCATGGAGCGCCTCTCGGCGCTCGTGGACGAGGTCACCGAACGCGAGGTCGCCGGCTGGCCGCGCGGCGAGCCCTTCGAGCTGCACCCGAGACTCCAGGAGCTGACGATGGAGGTGATCCTGCGCGCCGTCTTCGGGCTCGATCCCGGCCCCAGGCTCGACGGCCTGCGCGACCGGCTCACCGGGATGATGCAGTTCAGCTCCAACCCGATCAGCATGCTGCCGCCGCTCCAGAAGCTGCTCGGCGAGCGAGGGCCCTACGGCGGCTTCTTCCGGCTTCGCGACGAGGCCGACGCGCTTCTCTTCGAGCTCATCGAGGAGCGCCGCGCCGAGGACGGCGAGCGCGACGACGTCCTCTCGATGCTGCTCGAGGCACGCCACGACGACGACGGCTCTCCGATGTCGGCCCAGGAGCTGCGCGACGAGCTGATGACGCTGCTCGTCGCCGGGCACGAGACGACCGCGTCGGAGCTCGCGTGGGCGTTTGTGCGCCTGACTCGCGAGCCCGGGGTGAGGGGCCGCCTCGCCGAGGACGTGGACGGCGGCGACGGCAGCTACCTCGCGGCGACGATCAACGAGACCCTGCGCCGCAGGCCGGTCCTGCCGAACGCGGCTCCGCGCCTCGTCAACCAGCCGATCGAGGTCGGCGGCTGGGCCTATGAGCCGGGCGTCTGCCTCGTCGCCAACTCGTACCTGCTCCACCACGACCCCGAGATCTATCCCGACCCCTACGCGTTCAAGCCCGAGCGGTTCCTCGACTCGGAGCCCGGGACGTACACCCTGATCCCGTTCGGGGGCGGACGGCGGCGCTGCCTCGGGGCGAGCTTCGCGATCCTCGAGATGAAGGCCGTCCTGCGGGCGGTGTTCTCGACCCTCGAGCTGAGCCCCGCCGGCGAGAGTCTCGAGCTGACGCGGCGCCGTGCGATCACGGTCAGCCCGCGGGTCGGCGCGCGCGCGGTCCTGCGCGATCGCGAGCGGGTGCCCGCGGCCGCCTAGGGGACCGCTCGCCGAGACCTCAGCCACCCCCCTACAGGGGGAGTACCGCGTTTGCGTCCTTGGGCCGGGGGTAGGACAGGACCAAGTACAGGACCGAAGTCCAAGTAGGACCCAAGTCAAAAAAACGAGCCGCGAAGGAAAGGTGATTCCCATCGCGACCCGCACTGATACCGAGAAATCGGCTGCTGCCCACAAGGCCGCGGCCACACGCAAGGAAAACGAAGCGAAGCGCAAGCGCTCTGCCCGCAAGGCTGCAGAGACCCGCGCCCGTGCCCAGGCCAGCCGGCTGAAGGTCGTCGGCGACCAGGCCCAGCGCGTCGCGGACACCGCCATTGGCGGGACCGTGATCGCCGGCGAGACCGTCGCCGATTCGATCAAGCCCCTGACCAATCCTCAGGAGGCCAGGCGCCGATTCGACCGTGTTCGCCGCAAGGCGAGGACGGAGATTCGCAAGCTCGAGCGCCGCGGCGGCACGTTCCGCCGCCGCACCCAGCGCGAGGTCACGCAGCGCGTGCGCCGTAACCGCCGTGACGCGGAGCGCCGGGTGTCCGACGTCCAGTCGGCGGCCGAGGACGCGGTCAGCCGCGTCTCCGACCAGGCGAGAAGCATCGCCTAGCTCGAGCTCGAACGGATGGCATCGAGAGACCGGGGCCTTCGCGCCCCGGTTTTTCTTTGTGCGGATAGGCTCGCCCCGCGGGCCCGCATGGACTCCGAAACGATCAGCCTGATCACGATCCCCTTCTTCACGGGGGCGATCGGCTACCTGACCAACTGGAGCGGCGTGTGGATGCTCTTCTACCCCGTCCGCTTCAAGGGCTTCAGGCTCCCCGGCCTGGCCCCGCTCTCGCACCTGCTGCCGCGCCGCATCCAGCAGATCCCCGGGGTGATGCAGGGCGGCGTCGGGTGGCAGGGGATCATCCCGTCGCGGGCGGCGAAGATGGGCAGCATCGCGGTCGACAAGGGGATAGCCAAGGTCGGCAGCCCCTCGGACTTCTACGAGCAGCTCGAGCCGGAGGCGATCGCCGAGCACATCCTCGCGACGGCGCGGGCCGACATCCACGACGTCGTCGAGCGCATCATGGAGCGCGAGAACCCGCGGCTGTGGAACGACATGCCGCCGCGCGTGCGCGAGGCGGTCCACGCGCGCGTCCAGGAGCAGCTCCCCGACATCGTGCGCTCGGTCACCGACGAGATCGGGGCCAACATCGATCAGCTGCTCGACGTGAAGCTGATGGTCATCCGCCGCATCGAGCAGCAGCCGGACCTCGCGAACCGCATCTTCCTCGAGGTCGGGCGCCGCGAGCTGCGCTTCATCATCAACTTCGGGTTCTTCTTCGGCTTCGCCTGCGGCATCCCGACCGCCTTCGTCACCGAGGTCCTCTTCCACGAGTGGTGGCTGCTGCCGATCGCGGGCGTGATCATCGGCTACGTCACGAACCTGCTCGCGATCAAGATGATCTTCGAGCCCGTCGAGCCGCGGCGAATCGGGCCGTTCAAGCTCCACGGCCTCTTCCTGCGCCGCCAGCCCGAGGTCGCCGAGGTCTACGGCGAGATCATCGCCGAGGACATCGTGACGATCGGCAACATCGGCGACGACCTGCTCAACGGGCCGCGCTCCGACCGCACGCGCTACATGATCGAGACCGCGATGCGCCCCGCGATCGACCGCGCGGTGGGCCCCGCGTGGACGGCGGTGCGGGTCGCCGTCGGCACCGATACCTACGACACGATCCGCGAGTCGGTCGCCACGGAGGCGGTCGAGTACACGATGACGCCGCTCACCGACGAGGACTTCAACCGCCGTCAGAGCGCCGCCGTCAGGACCCTGATCACCGCGCGCATGCGCGAGCTCTCGCCCGCCGACTTCTCGGAGATGCTGCGCACCGCGATGCGCGAGGACGAGTGGCTGCTGTATCTGCACGGCGCGGTGCTCGGTTTCGCGGCCGGCGTGCTGCACCTGCTCATATTCGGATGACATGAACGACGACGAGCGACCAGCCACAGCCCGGCCCCGGCGTCGACGCGGCCTCCGACGCGGCGCCGCCGGCCGACGACGCGCCGCCTCCCGCCGACGACCGCCTGCTCGACGCGGCGCCGGCGCTCGCCCGCATGACGCTCGAGGCGTGGTGGAACACCGCCGCGTGGGCGGTCGGCTCGACGCTGCGCGCCGCCGACGGGATCGCGCGCGCCGCGATGTCGCTGGGCGAGGCCCGGCCCGGCCACGTCCCGAGCCGCGAGGACGTCGCCGCCGCCGTGCGGCGCGACGACGAGGTCTCGCTGCGCGACCGCGGCGCGGAGCTGCTGCGCAAGTCCTCCGACGTCCACTTCGACGAGGACTCGCACCCCGCCTACGTGCGGATCCTCGAGGAGCTCGCACCCGACGAGGCGCGCATCATCCGGCTGCTCGCCGGCCGCGGCCCGCAGGCCGCCGTCGACGTTCGCTCCGGGCTGCCGCTGGCCTCGTCGCTCGTCGCCCCGGGGCTGACGATGATCGCCGCCGAGGCGGGGTGCCGCCACCCCGACCGCGTGCACTCCTATCTCAACAACCTCAACCGGCTCGGCCTCGTGTGGTTCTCGCGCGAGACGCTCGACGACCCGCTGCCCTACCAGGTGCTCGAGGCGCAGCCCGAGGTGATCGAGGCGCTCGCCGAGGCCGGGCGCCTCGGCCGCACCGTGCGGCGCAGCATCAATCTCACGCCCTTCGGCGCCGACTTCTGCCACGCGGCGCTGCCGACCGACACGCTCGAGTTCGAGGCCGTCGTCGAGACGCACTCGGCCGCCGACCCCTCCGGACGCGGCGGGACGCCGAGGACACGAAGCCGCTCGACCCGGTGCCGCCGAGCCCGGAGCCCGGCGGGGCCGAGGAGCACCGCAGCGGCTGATGGCAGAGCCGGCCACGTCGCGGTGGTCGCTGTGGTCTCGGGACTCTCTGCTCTCGATCGGGTCGCGCGGCTCGCTGCTGTCGATCGGCTCGGTCGGCTCGGTGCTCTCGGTCGGATCGGTTGGCTCCGCCGCCTCGGCGTTCTCGGTCGGCTCGGCCGGCGTCGCTCGGCTCGGCGCTGTCGGCCGCCAGCTCCGGATCGCTGCTGTCGGCCGGTGAGAGGGGGGCCGTGCTCGGCGAGCGCGAGCACCGCGAGGGGCTGTGGCTCGCCGCCGGGATCCTCGTCGCCGTGGCTGCGGCTGTGGCCTGGGAGGCGCGCAGAGGTGCTTGAGGCCAGGGTGGCGCCTTTCGGGAACATACGGCCGGTAAGGCGCCAGATCAGGTTGTGATGCATCGACGTCGTTGCCGTAGTCCACATATCGGGTTCCGCATGCACAGCTGCGGCTTCGAATGGCGCCTTGACTGGGCTTGCGGCTGAGCACTGGTACATGCCCTCTCGCGGCGGGTGTTTGCCTCGTTGAGGCCGGGCAGACGAATGGGTGACGAGATGGAACTCGCACCCACAGAAGACGAACCCGCGGCGGAGGACGACACCTCGGAGTTCTGGGTCCAGGACGGGCACCCGATCGAGAACCCGGCCGTGCGCCCGATCCCGGATGACCCGCTCTGCGAGCCGCACCCCGATGAGCCGGGCGTGACGGCGGACATCGCCGGCCCGCGCTAGTCGCCGGTCGCCGCTAGTCGCGCAGCTCGACGCGCTCGATGACCTGAGGCTCGACCGGCTTGTCGCTCGGGTCGGTCTCGGTGGCCTCGATCGAGCTCACGGCGTCCATCCCGTCGCTCACCTGGCCGAAGACGGTGTGCTTGCCGTCCAGCCACGGCGCCTCCTGGGCGGTGACGACGAAGAACTGCGACCCGTTGGTGTCGGGCCCGGCGTTCGCCATCGCGAGCGCGCCGCGCACGATCTTGTGATCGTTGAACTCGTCCTCGAACGTGTAGCCCGGGCCCCCGGTGCCGGTCCCCTCGGGACAGCCGCCCTGGACCATGAAGTCGGGGATCACCCGGTGGAAGATCAGCCCGTCGTAGAAGCCGTCCGCCGCGAGCTTGCGAAAGTTCTCGACCGTCTTCGGGGCGTCGTCGTCGAACAACTCGACCGTGACCGGCCCGGCGTTCGTATGTAGGACTGCCTCCGACACGGTGAGCGGAGCCTAGCGGCATGCGGCGTCGCGACCGTGCGTCCTTCTAGACTCCCCTGACGCGCGTGCATGAAGCCTCTCCCGGGGGACGGCGGGGCCCCGTTTCCGAATCTTCACGTCGCGCCCATTGTTAGAAAGAGGATGTCCACGCTGAGGGACAAGCGCAGCTTGCCGATCAGCGCGATCGCGTTCGTCGCCTTCGCGCTGTTCGTCGTCGTGGCCTCGGGCCAGCTCGATTCCGCGGCCGCGAAGCCGAACAAGCCCGGCAACAACAAGCCCGACAAGCCGGATCTGCCGCCCGGCGTCGGGGCGAAGCCGAACATCATCGTGATCACGACCGATGACCAGACGCTCGCGCAGCTCAACGAGTCGACGATGCCGACCGTCCTCGACCAGATCTCGGCCCAGGGCACCAGCTTCGACAACGCGATCGCCACGACGCCGCTCTGCTGCCCGTCGCGGGCGACCATGATCACGGGCCAGTACACCCACAACCACCAGGTCTTCAACAACAAGCCCGGCTACGCCAGCCTCGCCGAGAAGCGCAACGTGCTGCCCGCCTGGCTGCAGAGCGCCGGCTACTTCACGGCCCACGTCGGCAAGTACCTCAACCGCTACGGCAAGGGCGCCGACCAGAAGGAGACCGACGTGGCGCCCGGCTGGGACCAGTGGGTCACCGCGCTCGAGCCCCGCGGGTACTTCGACTACGAGCTTCAGATCAACGGCCGCACGAAGAAGTTCGGCAACGCCGAGGGCGACTACCTGACGCGCCAGTTCAACTGGCGCGCGGTGCGCATGATCCAGAAGTACACGCCGCGCAAGCAGCCCCTCTACCTTCAGATCGACCAGTTCGCCCCGCACGAGCGGGGAGCCGGCGACCCGGCCCAGCGCTGCGCCGGAGGCGCGGTCCCCGATCCTCAGGACAACGCCCTCTTCGACGGCACGCCGCTTCCCCAGCCGCCGAACTTCAACGAGGCGAACGTCAGCGACAAGCCCGGCTCGATCCAGCAGCGGCCGGAGATCGGCCCCGAGGAGCAGCTCGACATCCAGCGCCGCTGGGGCTGCGCGCTTGCGTCCCTCGTCGCGGTCGACCGCGGCGTCGCCGACGTCATCGCCGCGCTCCAGCAGACCGGGGAGCTCGACAACACGGTGATCATGTTCTGGTCCGACAACGGGTTCTTCTACGGCGAGCACCGCATCCCGTCGCAGAAGACGATCCCCTACGAGGAGGCGCTGCACGTGCCGATGATCTGGCGCGTCCCGTCGCAGTATCTCGGCGGCGCCACCCAGGTTCGGACGGCCGGCTCGCTGGTCGGCAACATCGACATCGCGCCGACGATCCTCGACCTCGCCGACGCCCCGCCCTGCCTCAAGAGCAACTGCCGCGTGATGGACGGGCGCTCGCTGCTGCCGCTGATGGCCGGGGACACCTCCACCTTCCCCGGCGACCGCACCCTGCTCGTCGAGCAGGGTGTCTGCGGCTACCGCGGCGTCCGCGACCTCGACGAGGTCTACGTGCAGTACTCCGGCCCCCGGATCCCCGACACCGACACCTGCGAGCCGCAGCTCGAGATCGAGCACTACAACCTCGCGAACGACCCGTACGAGCTCAGCAACCTCTATCCCGCTCCCAACGGCAACGTCGCCGACGCCGAGGGGCGCCTGTTCTCGGAGCTGGAGGCGCTGCGAAACTGCGCCGGCGTCGAGGGCCGCGACCCGTTGCCCCCGAGCGGCTTCTACTGCGAGTAGACCCTGAGCGCAACGGCGAGAACACGCAGATCGGTCGGCCTTGCGCTAGCGGCGCTCGCGGGGCTGATCGCGTTCGCGCTCGCGACCGGCGGCCCGGGCGCGTCGGCGCAGGGCAACGACCGAGCCGCCGAACATCATCTTCATCCAGACCGACGACCAGACGCTCGAGTCGTTTCGCTCCGAGGTGATGCCGAACACGGTCAAGCTGATCGGCGGCAGCGGGGGAACCACCTTCACCAACGCCGTCGTGTCGACGCCGCTGTGCTGTCCCTCGCGGATCGCCACGCTGACGGGCCAGTACGGGCACAACAACGGGGTGCTGTCGAACAACCCGGGCTACGCGGGCCTCACCGATCGCGGCAGCGTCCTCCCGGCGTGGCTGCAGGAGTCGGGATACGTGACCGCCCACGTCGGCAAGTGGCTGCACCAATTCGAGAAGGTCCAGAAGCCGAAGACGAGGCCCGCGCCGGGCTGGGACGAGTGGCACACGGCGCTCGAGCCGCGCGCCTACTACGACTACACGCTCTACGTCAACGGCGGAAAGGTGAAGTACGGCGACGCCGACCGCGACCATCTCACCGACGTCCTCACGCGCACGTCGGTGAAGCTGATCCGCAAGTACGTGCCGCGCGACAAGCCGCTGTTCCTCGAGCTCGACCAGTACGCCCCGCACGCGGGCCCCGGGCGAACCAAGACCAAGTGCCTCAACGCCCCGGTGCCGTCGCCCGGCGACGAGGGCCTGTTCAAGAACGAGCAGCTTCCGAAGCCGCCGTCGTTCAACGAGGAGGACATCAGCGACAAGCCCTCGTTCATCAAGGACCTGCCGTCGCTGAGCGACAAGCAGATCGCCTCGATCGAGAAGCGCTACCGCTGCACGCTCGCCTCGCTCGCGGGAGTCGACCGCGGCGTCAAGAAGATCTGGAGGGTGCTCGGCCAGACGGGCGAGCGCGACAACACCATCCTCGTGTTCATGTCCGACAACGGGTTCTTCTTCGGCGAGCACCGGCTCGCGAAGAGCAAGTTCCGCGTCTATGAGGAGGCGGTCCGCGTGCCGCTCGCGATCCGCGTCCCCCCGGCGCTGCTCGGCGGCGACGCCGTCGGCGAGGTCGACCAGCCGGTCGCGAACATCGACCTCGCGCCGACGCTGCTCGAGCTCGCGGGCGCGGACCCCTGCGCCGCGACCGGCGGCTGCCGCGTGATGGACGGCCGCTCGCTGCTCGACGTCATGACCGGCAACCTCGCCGGCTGGCCCCAGGACCGCGCGATCGAGATCGAGTTCAAGGAGAAGGGAGTGCCGAGCGAGCTCTCGGCGAGCTGCACCTTCGCGGCGGTGAGGACCGGCACCGAGATCTTCGTCGAGCACACCAGCGTGCCCGAGCCCGGCGGCCAGTCGTGCCGCCCCGCCGATGAGGGCGAGCACTACGACCTCGCCAACGACCCCTTCCAGCTCGACAACCAGTTCCCAGCCCAGCCCGGCTCGCCCGCCGCGCAGGCGCAGGAGGCGCTCGAGCAGCGCCTCGACCAGCTGCGCACCTGTGCCGGGATCGAGGGCCGCGACCCGCAGCCGGCCGGCGGCTTCTACTGCGAGTGAGCGCCCGTCTGCGCAGGGGCGCCCTGGCGCTCGCGATCCTCGCCGCGGCGGCCGCCGGGGTCGTCGCGACGGCCGGGCCGACGCAGGGCGCGAAGCAGGGAGCGCGCCCCAACATCATCCTCGTCGTCACCGACGACCAGACGCTGGCGGCGTTCAACGGCCGCACGATGCCCTACACGCTCGGCAACGTCGCCGGCGCCGGGACGACCTTCAACAACACGATCGCGACGAACCCGCTGTGCTGCCCGTCGCGGGCGACGATGATCACCGGCCAGTACTCGCACAACAACGGGGTGACGAACAACAAACCCGGCTATCCGGCGCTGAACGACAAGAAGAACGTGCTGCCGTCCTGGCTTCGCGCGGCCGGCTACTACACCGCCCACGTCGGCCGCTACCTCAACGAGTACCCGCACGGCAAGAAGTCGAAGCCGGCGCCGGGGTGGGACTCCTGGGTCGCGGCGCTCGAGCCGCGCGGCTATCTCGACTACGAGCTGCGCGTCAACCGCAAGACGGTCGAGTTCGGCCGCAAGCTCAAGGACTACCTCACCACCGTCATCAACAACCGCGTCAACGAGGTGATCCGCAAGCGCGCGCCGCAGCAGCAGCCGTTCTTCCTCCAGGTCGATCACATGGCGCCGCATGCCGGGCCGGGGATGGGTGGGCCGTGCGCCGGCTCCGACGTCGCCGACGCGCTGCCCGCCGACTACGCCCAGTTCGCCAACGAGCCGCTGCCGACGCCGCCGTCGTTCAACGAGGAGGACATCGGCGACAAGCCGTCGTTCGTCCAGAGGGTTCCGTCGCTGAACGAGAAGAACGTCGCCTCGATCACCCAGCGCTACCGCTGCGCGCTCGCCTCGCTGCTCGCGGCCGACCGCGGGATGCAGCAGATCGACGCCGAGCTTGCGAGGGCGGGCGAGCTCGAGAGCACGATCGTCATCTTCATCTCCGACAACGGGTTCTTCTACGGCGAGCACCGGCTCGCGCGCGAGAAGATCCGCCCCTACGAGGAGGCGCTGCGCGTCCCGTTCGCGATCCGGGTCCCTCCGGGCGTGCTCGGCGCGCCCACGGTGCCGAGCGTCGATGAGCTCGTCGGAACATCGACCTCGTGCCGACGATCCTCGAGCTCGCGGGCGCCGGGCCGTGCCTGGCGCCGGACCGCTGCCGCGTGATGGACGGCAGATCCCTCGTGCCGCTGCTTCTCGGCCAGGGCGGCTGGCCGCAGGATCGCGGGCTCGCCGTCGAGTTCAGTACCGGGGACGAGAAGTTCAACACCTCGTCGAGCTGCGCCTATCAGGGGATCCGGACCCCGGGGTTCCTCTACGTTCAGCACACGAGGGTGCCGTCGCCGCCCGACGGGGTCTGCGTGCCCGCGGACGAGCGCGAGTACTACGACCTCGCCGCGGACCCGTTCCAGCTGCAAAACCTCTATCCCAGTGACCCGAACAGCCTCCTGGGCGCCATCGAAGGGCCGCTGGCCGCGCGCGCCGCTCAACTCGCCGGCTGCGCCGGGATCGAGGGACGCGATCCGGCGCCCGCGAGCGGGAGCTACTGCGAGTGAGGTCGTCGCTGGCCACAGCCGCGCTCGGCGCCGTCGCGACGCTCGCGATGGCCCTGGCCGGCGGCGGAGTGGATGAGGCCGGCGCCAAGCCGAAGCCGCAGACGCGCCCGAACCTCATCGTGATCCTGGTCGACGACATGCCGATGTCGTACCTCGAGCCGACGTCCCCGAACACGATCGAGCTGCTCGGCAACCAGGGAACGACCTTCAGCGAGTTCGTGGTGACCACGCCGCTGTGCTGCCCGTCCCGCGCGACGTTCCTCACCGGGCAGTACGGCCACAACAACGGCATCCTCGCCAACCGCCCCGGCTACTCGGACCTCGTCGACAAGCGGAGCACCCTGCCGGTATGGCTGCGACGAGCCGGCTACCGGACGATCCACATCGGCCGCTACCTCAACGGCTACAAGCAGTTCGCCTCGCACGCGGTGGCGCCCGGATGGGACGAGTGGTACTCGGCTCTCGAGCCGCGCAACTACTACAACTACGACCTCGAGGTAAACGGCGACACCGTCCATTACGGCGGCAAGCCGAAGGACTACCTGACGTCCGGTGTTCAACCGGCTCGCGACGCGGGCCATCCGCCGGCACGCCAAGGGCTCGAAGCCGTTTTACATCCAGGTCGATCACCTCGCGCCCCACGACGAGTGGCGCAACTCCGGAGGCGCCGTGCGGCAGCAGCGCGATCCCCGCTCCGGGCGACCTGACGCGCGTTCTCGAGCTCAGCCGCTGCCGTCGCCTCCGAACTACAACGAGGACGACATGAGCGACAAGCCGCAGTTCCTGCACGCGCTGGAGCCGATCGACGAGTTCGCCTACGCCGACCTGCAGCGCGAATGGCGCTGCCGGATGGCCTCGATGCTCGCGGTCGACCGCGGAGTGCAGAAGATCGTCTCGACGCTGGCCGCGAAGGGCGAGCTCGACAACACGATGATCGCCTACACCTCCGACAACGGCTTCTACAACGGCGAGCACCGGGTCCCGTATCGAGAAGTACCTCCCCTACGAGGAGGGGATCCACATGCCGATGCTCGTCCGCTTCCCGGCAGCGGTCGGCGCCGTGCCGAGCGTCGACACGATGACGGCGAACATCGACATCGCGCCGACGCTGCTCGAGCTGGCGGGCGCCCCCCCGTGCGTCGGCAAGCAGGGCACGGCGTGCCGAGTCGCTGGACGGGCGCTCGCTGCTCCCGCTGGCCCGCGGCGAGAGCCCGGACTGGGCGCCCGACCGCAACATCGTGATCGAGCTCGACCGCCGCTTCGGCGAGGAGAGCCTGCCGTTCAGGCCGTGCTTCTACGAGGGCTTGCGCACGTTGCAGTACTCCTACGTCGATTACCTCAGCCTCCCCGGGCCCGACGGGCTCTGCCGCGAGTCCAAGCAGATCGACTTCTACGACCTCGACGCCGATCCGTACCAGCTCGAGAACCTCTTCCCGACCCCGCCGGCCACGCCGGAGCGCACCGCCTACGACCAGCTCGCCGCGCGGCTCGCCGAGCTCCGCGACTGCGCCGGCATCGAGGGCCGCGACCCGGCTCCCGCGAGCGGCCACTACTGCGACTGACTTGAGCGGCGGCCGGGCGCGATCCTGGTTGAGGCCGGTGGGGCTCGCTGCCCTGGCCGCCGCCGCGGTGCTCGCCGCGGGCGCGGCGTCGCCGGAGCCCGATTCCGCCGCGGCGAAGCCGCAGCAGCGCCCGAACCTGATCCTGATCGTCACCGACGACCAGTCGCTGGCGCAGGTCAGCGCGGCGACGATGCCGAACACGCTCGAGCTTGCTCGGCGGTCCAGGGGACGACGTTCACCAACGCGATCGCGACGACGCCGCTGTGCTGCCCGTCGCGCGCGTCGATGATCACCGGCCAGTACGGCCACAACAACGGCGTGCTCGCCAACCGCCCCGGCTACGGCGCGCTGACCGACCGTCGCAGCACCCTGCCGGCGTGGCTGCGTGCGGCCGGGTACCGCACCGCGCACGTGGGACGCTGGATGAACGGCTTCCGCAAGTTCGGGGGCGGGGGAGCCGCGCCGGGCTGGGACAGCTGGTTC
Organism: uncultured Thermoleophilia bacterium; assembly: GCA_963838145.1. Taxonomy (GTDB): domain Bacteria; phylum Actinomycetota; class Thermoleophilia; order Solirubrobacterales; family 70-9; genus DASPWW01. The sequence continues at coordinate 95,873 of CAWIPX010000002.1, read as the reverse complement.
ACGATGGGCGAGTCGCAGACGTACTTCGGCTACAAGGTCAACGACGACGGGTCGGAGATCAGGTTCGGCAAGGGCCGCCGGGACTACGTCACCCGCGTCCTCAACCAGGCCGCGCTGAAGGTGATCCGGCGCGAGGTCGGCTCCTCCCGGCCGTTCTACCTCCAGCTCGATCACATCGCCCCGCATGCGGACGGAGCCAACGGCGAGAAGACCGGGCCCTGCGCTCACAGCGCGATTCCGCCGTCGCGCGCGCCCACGGGGTTCGAGACGACGCCGCTGCCCACACCTCCGTCGTTCAACGAGGCCGATGTCGGCGACAAGCCCTCGTTCGTCGCCGACGCGCCCGCCGCTCAACGACGGCGCAGGTCGCCGAGCTCGAGCGCCAGAACCGCTGCCGGCTCGCGTCGCTGCCCGCAGTCGACGAGGGCGTGCGCCGCATCGTCGAGACGCTCGCCAGGGCGGGCGAGCTCGACAACACCGCGATCGCGTTCGTCAGCGACAACGGCTACTTCTTCGGCGAGCACCGGGTGCCGAACGAGAAGTACCTCGCCTACGAGGAGGCGATCCGCATCCCGATGCTGATCCGCTTCCCGGCCGGCGTCGGCACGCCCGGAGCCGAGGTCGACGCCCCGGTCGCCAACATCGACATCGCGCCGACCTTCCTCGGCCTCGCCGGCGCGCAGCCCTGCGCCGCGGGAAGGTGCCGGGTCATGGACGGCCGCTCGCTCGTAGACCTGGTGCAGGGGGGCCCGTGGCCCGCGGAGCGCGCGCTCGCCCTCGAGCTCGATGCGCGCCGCCGAGCGCCCGACCACGATCCTGCCGTGCACGTACGGCGGGGTGCGCGTGTCCGGCCAGGTCTACGTCGAGTACTCGAGCGTCCCCGACGCGGCGGGGCGAATGCGTCCCCGCGTTCGAGCGCGAGCACTACGACCTCGCCGAGTGACCCGTATCGAGCTCACCAACCTCGCGCCCGCGCGCGCCGGGGACCCCGGCCGCCGAGGCGCAGGCGGCCCTGTCGCAGCGCCTCGCGTCGCTGGTCGACTGCGCCGGGATCGCGGGCCGCGACCCGCTGCCGCCGAGCGGGCACTACTGCGAGTAGCGGGCCGCGCCGCGGGCCACTGCGGCTGGGTAGGGACTGAGTCTGCGGGTCGCAGGGCGGGTATGGCGCTTTGATCGGAATATGTCCGACCAAGTCGCCAACTCGGCCAGGTCCGGAGGCGCCACGGGCGTCCCGGGTTGGATTGGCGCCTAATTACGGGCATGTCGTAAGAGGCGCCATTCGCTGGCCGCGCTTCGCCGACACTCCCTCACCCAGCCGCAGTTCGCCAAATCCCCGCACGGCCACCACCGGTGTGACGCTTCCCACGGGGCGAGAGCGCGTGCCCTGGTCTAATTAGCCGACATGCGCTGCCCAGGCTGCGGCAACGAGAATCGCGAGGGCGCGCGGTTCTGCGACTCGTGCGGCGAGGAGCTCGGCGCCGCCGCCGAGGCCGCGCCCAAGTCCGAGCCCGCCGCCCCCGCGGCGCCGGCGGGCAACGGCGACGGCGATCTGCCCTCCGAGCTCGGGGGCGGCCGCTACCGCGTCGAGCGCTTCCTCGGGCGCGGCGGGCGCAAGCGCGTCTATCTGGCGCGCGACACCGAGCGCGACCGCGACGTCGCGGTCGCGGTATTCGAGACCGAGGGCGTCGAGGAGACGATCCTGGCGCGCGCGCGGCGCGAGGCGCAGGCGATGGGACGGCTCGGCGACCACCCCCACATCGTCGCCGTCGAGGAGTCGGGCGAGGACGACGGGCGGCCCTACCTGGTGAGCCCGTTCCTGTCCGGCGGCGACGTCGAGGGCCTCCTCGACTCGGCGCCGGGGCGCCAGCTCGAGCTCGAGCAGGCCGTCGAGATCGCGGCCGACGTGCTGCGCGCGCTCGAGCACGCCCACGCGCTCGGCATCGTCCACCGCGACATCAAGCCGGCGAACGTGTGGCTCGACGAGAAGGGATCGGCGCGGCTCGGCGACTTCGGGCTCGCGGCGACCGACAGCCGCTCGCGCAAGGCGGTCGAGGGGATGATGGTCGGGACCGTCGCCTACCTCCCGCCCGAGCAGGCGCTGGGGCGCGCCTCCGACGCGCGCTCGGATCTCTACTCGCTGGGCGGCGTCCTCTACGAGATGCTCACCGGCCAGCCGCCGTTCGAGGGCGACGACGCGGTCACGATCATCAGCCAGCACCTCAACTCGGAGCCGGTCGTGCCGTCGCGCCACCGCCCCGAGACGTCGCAGGCGCTCGACGACTTCGTTCGGCGGCTGCTCGCGAAGTCCCCCGACGACCGGCCCGACAGCGCCGCCGCCGCGCGCGCCGAGCTCGAGGCCGCCGCGACCGCCGCCGACGAGCCCGACGCCGAGGAGGAGGACAACCCGCTCGACCGCCTCGCCGGCGGCGTCTTCGTCGGGCGCGAGCGCGAGCTCGACGAGATGCGCGAGGGCCTCGAGGAGGCGCTCACCGGGCCGCGGCCACCTGATGCTGCTCGTAGGCGAGCCCGGGATCGGCAAGACGCGCACGGCGGAGGAGCTCGCGACCTACGCCCAGGTCCGCGGCGCGAGGGTGCACTGGGGGCGCTGCCACGAGGGCGAGGGCGCGCCCGCGTACTGGCCCTGGGCGCAGGCGCTGCGCTCGTTCGTTCGCCAGGCCGACCCGGTCGGGCTGGCGTGGGAGCTGGGCCCGTCGGCGCCCGAGGTCGCTCAGCTCGTGCCCGAGGTCCGCGACATCCTCGGCGACGTCCGCGAGCCCCCGGAGCTCGAGCCCGACCAGGCGCGCTTTCGCCTCTTCGACTCGATCACGACGTTCCTTCGCAACGCCTCGGGCTCGCGGCCCCTGGTCATCGTCCTCGACGACCTCCACTGGGCGGACGAGCCGTCGCTGCTGCTGCTCAAGTTCGTCGCCCGCAACCTCGCCGACGTCGGCCTGCTGATCGTCGGCACCTACCGCGACGTCGAGCTCGGCCGCCACCACCCGCTCGCCAAGACCCTCGCCGAGCTGAGCGAGATCGAGCAGACGAGGCGGGTCACGCTGCGCGGGCTCGACTACGCGGCGATCGAGCGCTTCATCGAGATGACCGCGGGCATCGAGCCGCCGCCCGGGCTCGCGTCGGCGGTCCACGAGCAGACCGAGGGCAACCCCTTCTTCCTCGGCGAGGTCGTGCGCCTGCTCGCCAGCGAGCAGCGGCTCGACCCCGACGGCCGCGGGGACTGGGAGCTCGCGATCCCGCAGGGTGTGCGCGAGGTGGTGGGGCGCCGGCTCGACCGGCTCTCCGAGGAGTCCAACCAGGTCCTCGCCCAGGCGGCCGCGATGGGCCGCGAGTTCGACGTCGAGGTGCTCGCGGGCGTCGCCGACTGCGACCGCGACATGGTCGACCGGGCCCTCGCCGAGGCGGTCGAGGCGAGGGTCCTCGCCGAGATGCCGCGGGCGCCGGGGCGATTCATCTTCTCCCACGCGCTCGTGCGAGAGACGCTCTACGCCGAGATCCCCGCGGCGCGCAGGGTCCAGCTGCACGGCGACATCGGCAGCGCGCTGGAGAGGCGCTACGGCGACGACGTCGACTCGCACCTCTCCGAGATCGCGCATCACCTGCTCGAGGCGGCGCCCGGCGGCGAGGTCGATCGAGCGGTCGAGTACGCCGAGCGCGCCGCCGCCCGCGCATCCGACCAGCTCGCCCACGAGGAGGCCGTCAAGCACCTCGAGCGAGCGCTCGAGGCATCCGACTCGGGCCCCGGGGCGGCACGCGAGCGCAGGCTGCGACTGCTGCTCGCGCTCGGCGAGGCTCGGACGAAGGCGGGCCGCTTCGCCGCCGCGCGCGACACGCTCGACGAGGCCGCCGACCTCGCGCGCGAGCTTCGGCGACGACGACGCGTTCGTCAACGCGACGCTCGGGATGGTCACCGTCGCCGAGGCCGGCGGGGTGGACGAGCGCGTCCTCGCGCTCGTCCAGCGCTCGCTCGAGAAGGTGGGCGACGACAGACAGCCGCGAGCGCTCGCTGCTTCTGACCGGCCTCGCGCAGGAGCTCTACTGGCAGGACCCGACCGGCGAGGCGAAGGCGGCGCTCGACGAGGCGATCGAGGTCGCGCGCCGGGTCGGCGACGAGCCCGCGCTCGCCGCGGCGCTGAGCCGGCGCCAGTTCGACCTCACCGCGAACGCGAGCGAGCGGCTCGAGATGGCGACCGAGCTGCTCGAGATCGCCGAGCGCGCCGGGGCCGACGAGATGGTCGTGCGCAGCCACGCCTACCGCCTCAACAACATGCTGGTGCTCGGCGACATCGACGGCGTCGACCGCGAGCTCGACGTCTACACCCGCCTCGCCGAGAAGCTCCGCCAGCCGCAGCACCTCTGGCACATCCCGCTGCTGCGAGGGATGCGCGCCAACATGGACGGCCGCTTCGACGACGCCGCCGAGCTGGCGGCCGAGGCGCTCGCCGGGGGCCAGCGCGCGGAGGAGCCGCTGTCGAGCCAGTTCTACGCGATCCAGATGTCGGTCCAGCACACCCTGCGCGGGACGGTCGACGAGATGATCCCGGCCGTCCGCGACCTGTCGAAGCGCTACCCGGCGATCACGGCGTGGCGGCTGGCGCTGGTCAGCTTCCTCTGCGAGTCGGGCCGCCTCGACGAGGGCCGCGAGGAGTTCGAGCGCCTCGCCGCGCACGACTTCGAGGACCTGCCGCTCGATGCGCAGTGGATCACCGGCGTGGCGCTGATCTCGCGCGCCGCCTGGCGGCTCGGCGACGCCGAGCGCGCCGAGCGCCTCTACTCGATGCTCGCCCCCTACGAGGGCATCACGGTCGTCGCGGGCCGCGCCGCGGCGTGCAGCGGGCCCGTCTCGCTCTACCTCGGCCAGCTCGCGATGACGCTGTCGCGGACGGCAGACGCCATCCGGCACTTCGAGAGCGCGATCGAGATGTCGCGCGCGATGGGCGACCGCCCGTTCCTCGCCCAGGGGCGCATCGGCCTCGCCGAGGCGCTGCTCGCGCGCGACGCCGCGGGCGACCGCAAGCGCGCGCTCGAGCTCCTCAGCCGTGTGCTCGAGGTCGGCCAGGAGCTGGGCATGCGCCCCGTGGTCGAGAGCGCGCTCGCGCTGCGGCTCGAGGCCCAGGGCCTCAGCGCCGTCGACGTCAAGACCTCGATCGACACGATGATCTCGGCGGTCGAGACCGAGCGCCCCGACGTGCGGTCGTTCGCCGCCCCCGACGGGACGGTCACGATCCTCTTCAGCGACATCGAGAACTCGACGCTGATGGCGGAGCGGCTCGGGGACGAGCGCTGGATCGAGGTGCTGCGCGCCCACAACTCGGTCTTCCGCGGCCACCTGCGCGCCCACGGCGGCCACGAGGTCAAGAGCCAGGGCGACGGCTTCATGCTCGTCTTCCCCGACCCGCGCCGCGCGGTCGAGTGCGCCGCGGCGATCCAGCGCGACCTCGCCGAGCAGGAGGTCGCGGGCGGCGAGCGGGTCAGCGTCCGCATGGGCCTGCACGCCGGGGAGGCGATCCGCGAGGAGGGCGACTTCTTCGGCCGCAGCGTGATCCTCGCAGCGCGCATCGCCGCGCAGGCCGGCGGCGGCGAGATCCTCGTCTCCGAGGACCTGCGCGAGATGGTCGCTCCCGAGGGCGCCGAGCCCGGCGGCGCCGGCGACAACGGCGACCTCGCCTTCGACGCGGGGCGCGAGCTCGAGCTCAAGGGCCTCGCGGGAACCCACCGCGTGTTCCGCGCGCGCTGGGAGCAGCAGGCGAGCCCCGCCTGACCGCTCAGCGCCCGAGCCAGCGCTGGGCGTTCGAGACCATCATCGTCTCGAGCTGCTCCTCGGTCATCCCCTTCTCGCGCAGCTCCGGGATCACCTTCTCGGGGACCTTCTTGATGTTCCAGTCCTTGACCATCCCCGCTCTCGATCAGCTGCTCGGCGACCTCGAACGGATACCAGTCGATCGTCGCGCAGGAGTCCGCCGAGAGGAACATGCGGCTCGGCGTAGCCGCGCTCGAGCAGGGTGAGCACCGTCGGGATGCGCTTCTCGTCCGGGAGGAAGATCGCAAGCCCGAAGCGGTCCATGCCGATGCAGACGCCCTTCTCGAGCAGGCGCTCGATGTAGTCGAGGTCGTCGGTGTCGCCGGTGTGGGCGATCTGCACCCGCGAGAGGTCGACGCCCTCCTCCTCGAAGATCTCGATCTGGCGCGGCCCCGTCTCGCTCGCCGGCCGCGAGTGGGCCATGATCGGCGCGCCCGTGCGGACGCTCGCGCGCGCGGCCGCGCGATGCACCTTCTCGATGTTCTCGGTGACGCCCGGCTCGTCCGCGGCGCACTTGATGAAGGCGGCCTTGATCTCGGTGCCCTGGATTCCCTGCTCGATGTCGGCGACGAAGAGGTCCGCCATCGCGTCGGCGTCGCGCAGGAGGAAGAACTGGGGCAGGTAGTCGTAGGTGTAGATCCCGGTGCAGGGCACGACCTGGAGGCCGCTGCGCTCGGAAACCTCGCGCATGAACTCGACGTCGCGGCCGAGGAACATCGCGGTCGGGTCGGCGATCGTCTTCACCTCGAGCTCGACCGCGGCGTTCGGCGGCCGCGACCGCGGCGTCGAGCAGGCCGTCGCCCTCCACCGGCTCCTCGTCGAGCGGTGCCGAGCGTCGGCACCTGGTGCCACTGCGTGCGCACCGCCTCGTCGGTGGTGATCAGGTGCTCGTGGATCAACGTCGTGCCGAGCTCGCCGGCGTCGATCGGCCCCTTGACGGTCTCCACGCTCGCCATCCGCACTCTCCTCGATTCGCTTGCCCCGCGAATCTATCCCCCGCGGCCGGGTTAGAGTCCCGCCCATGCCACGCCTCTGGGTCGCGATGATGGTCATCCTGGTCGCATGCCTGATCGCCTCGATGGTGATCGCGACGATCAAGCTCACGTGACCCGAACGCAGGCCGCGGGATAGGATGCTCCGCGGACTGAACCCAGCTTGCCGCGGCAGAGCCGCGTCCAACACCTTGGGAGGAAGAGGAATGTTCGCTCGCATCGTTGTCGGCACTGACGGCTCGGAGACCGCGGCCGAGGCCGTGCGCCAGGCGACCGAGCTGGCGAAGCTCACGGGCGCCAAGCTCGACCTGGTGAGCGCCTTCGAGCCGATCCCGCAGCAGCGGCTCAAGGAAGAGGCCTCGGAGGTCCCCGGCGACGTCGCCTACGGCGTCGGGCCGCGCGAGGACGTCAACACGACGCTCGAGAACGCCGCCGGCCCGGCGCGCAACGAGAGACGTCGAGACGACCACCCATGCCCGCGAGGGCGATCCCGCCGACGCGATCCTCGACGTCGCCGAGGAGACGAACGCCGACCTCATCGTCGTCGGCAACAAGGGGATGACGGGCGCCAAGCGCTTCCTGCTCGGCAGCGTCCCGAACAAGGTCTCCCATCACGCCCCCTGCAGCGTGATGATCGTCCGCACGACCTAGCGCCGGCGGGCGCAGGCCCGGCGCTACTTGCGGCCGCCTCCCTTCTTGCCGGCGCCCTTCGTGGCGTCGGCGCCGCTGCTCTGCTTGCTGCCACCGGTTCCGCGGCCCGCGCCGACGGACAGCTGGTTGAGCTTCGCGACCGCCTCGACGATGTCGCCGGAGTCGTAGAAGTCGACCGGGAAGAGGTTCGGGATGCGGCCGAGCTCGCGCTTGCAGGTCTTGGCGCGCTCGATGCAGCGCCTTCATCTTCGTCACCTCCTCGTTCGCCTCGACCGGGGCCGGGAAGCCGTCGACCCAGTGGTTGACCATCATCAGCGGGCTCGCGGCGTTTCCGTTGCGGGCCTCGCACTCGTCCAGCTCGGCGCCCGACCTGGGTGTCCTGGGTGAACGAGAAGCCCTCGTGGTACCAGTCCGGAGTGCCGCCGCCGCGCTCGGTGAAGACGACCAGGCGCCGGTTCGAGGCGATCATCTCGCGCAGGGTCGGCAGCGGCTCGTAGCGCTGCAGCGTCGCGAGGTACGGGTCGAGGCCGGCGTCGTGGAACGCCCCCGCGATCTCCTCGGGGAGGATGCTCGGCTCGATGAAGATGATCACGACCTCGTAGCGGTTCTCGCTCGAGGAACTTGCGCACGTCGGTCAGCGCGGCGACCATCTCCGTCGCACCCAGCTCGCAGACCGAGTGGCAGAGGTACGGCACGCGCTCGCCCTCGACGCTGGTGCCGCCGAGCTCGCCCGCAAGCCGCTCCGCGGCGCCAGGCCGTCCTCTCCGATCTGGCTTTGCGACCCGGTTGCGGTCCGTCCCCTCCTTGACGAGGTCGGTGCGGACGTCGTCGCCGCTCACGATCCCGTAGTGGGGGTCGATCAGCAGCACGCGGATGCCGTCCTCGAGCTGCTTGGCGATGTCGTGGCGCTGGTTGGTGGCCAGCCATCCCGGGGCTGTCGGCGGCCGACATCGAGTTGTGGGTCCCGGCGAACGTGACGTCGTTGAGGTGCCGGTCGCAGAGCTCGGCCGAGCCGTTGCACTTCTCGATCGAGTCGGGGTCGATCGCCCCGACGGCCTCCTCCTCGCCGCCTCCCACGATCCGCGACGACGAGGACTATCGCGATCATCGGCTCCCACCGCGATCCCGGCGCCGATCGCGAGCCGGCGCTTGGCCTCGCGCCGCATCTCCTCGGCGGCGCCGCGCGGCGGCTGCACGATGGTCAGGAGCTCGCTCGTGCCCCAGAACAGCATGTAGGCGCCGATCAGAACGGCCACGATCTGCAGCGCGAGCGTCGGGCTGACGACGACGAAGATGCCGAGCGCGAGGATCGCCACGGCGCGCAGGACCCGCCCGCGCGTCGTCTCGGGCTCCGTCGTGAGCCGGCGGTGCAGCCGCTCAGCGCGATCGGTCACGTCGGTGGGCTCGAGCAGCGACGACGAGGCCGCGGCGAGGACGAGGCCGGCGATTCCCACGCCCATCGCCCAGCTCCGGAGGTCGCCGAAGAAGCCGTCCCAGATCGCGCTTGCGGCGGCGCGGAGCTCGTCCTGGGTGAGGATGTCGCCCTCGAGGTGGCTGACCAGGTAGGCCTTCAGCGCCGTCAGCACGACGACCAGGAAGACGCCGTCGATCCCGATCGCGAGGCCGGTGCGGGTGACGCCCGAGCGCCGGTCGGGCGCCGCGGCGATGCCTCCGGCGAAGGCCACGATCGCCAGCAGCGGGAAGAGGATCCCGAAGAAGGCGGACGTCGTCGGCGAACTGGAGCGCCTTGGTGGCGAACTCGCTGTCCGAGAGCTTCGCGAGCTCGGGCTCGATGTCCTTGGGGATCTTCTCCGCGAGCTTCGGGTTCGCGCCCTCGAGCGCCGAGCGCAGGACGGTGACCGCGTCCTCGAGCGTCAGCACGATCGTGCGCTCGCGCGTGAACATCAGCTTGTTGGCCTGGCGCGCCGCCTGGTCGAAGACCTGCTCGAACTGCTGGGTGCCGATCAGCGCCTCGAAGACGCCCTCGAGGATCGGCCGCGCCGAGACGAGCTGCGGCGGCCCGGCGTTCGAGACCTCGGCGGCCAGCTCGCGCGCGACGGCGTGCCTGACCGCGTCGTCCTCGAGCACGGCCGTCGATGCGCTGCGCGAAGGCGTCCTCGTCGACGATCTCCTCGCGCAGGTAGAGCGCGATCCCGCCGACGAGCAGCAGCAGGGCACCGATCGACGGTCAGCGCGTAGCTGACCCCACGCCTCATAGCCCGGCAGCTTACGCGTGGCGCCCGCCGTCAGGGGGCCGATTCGCGGTAGGGCTGCGTCAGAGCTCGGTCGCCGCGGCGGCGTCGAGCAGCCCGGCTCCGTAGAGCGTGGTGTTGGAGAGGTTGCCGGCGCGGCGTGCCGTCTCCTCGAGCCGCGCCTCGACCTCGGCGGGCGTCGGCGGCGCGCCCCAGCACCTCGCGCAGCTGCGCCCAGACGAGCGCCGCGGCGCCCGCGACGTGCGCCGAGGCCATCGAGCAGCCCTCGTAGTCGTCGGGATAGCCGAACTTGAGAAAGCCCTTCTTGCGCGGCTTCTCGATCGTCAGCTGGAAGATCGCCCTGCCGCCGGAGAAGGGCGCGCATTGGGGGCCGGGCACGTTGCCGTCGGACCCGCCGCCCGGCGCGACCATGTCGAGGCCCTCGCCGTGGTTCGCGTACTCGGCGAGGCAGCCGCGCTCGGTCGTCGCCCCGATCGCCATCGCGTGGCGCGCCGGGAAGGAGACCTGGTCTGGCGCCCTCGTTGCCCGCCGAGCCGATGACGACCGCGCCGAGCTGCTGCGCGCGGTCGATCGCCTCGCAGACGCCCGGGACGTCGGCGCACTCGCGCACCTGGGCGTTGGCGGCGCAGCCGACGACGCAGAACTCGAGGCTGAGGTTGATCACGTCGGCGCCGTGGCGCGCCGCCCACCTGATCCCGCTGGCGACGTTCTTCGCCGTGCCGGCGCCGTGCGCGTTGAGCACTCGCACCGGCATGATCTTCGCGCCGTAGGCGAGCCCCGTCAGCGCCTTGCGGTTGTTGGCCTGCTCTCCGATCGTGCCCGCGACGTGGGTGCCGTGGCCGTTCTCGTCGAGCGCGATCGAGTCGTCCTCGATGAAGTCGTGGCCGGGGACGAACTGCTTCGCCGTGAAGTCGGGGCTGCGCCTGAACTCGTCTCCGAGATCGCGGTAGGCGACGCCGGTGTCGACGACGGCGACCGTCACGCCCTCGCCGCCGGGCTGCTTTGCGTCGATCAGGTTCTGCCACGCGCCGGGGGCGTCTATGCCGCCCGGCGATTCGAGCGTCGGCTCGGCGGGCGTCTGCCCGCAGAGGGTCCCGCAGGGCAGGAAGTTCCACTGCAGCTGCTGCCAGCCGCCGCCGGTCCCCTTGTCGTTGGGGACGAAGCGGCCGTTGACCGAGCCCGAGGCGGAGGCGCCGCTTGAGATGTGCGCGATGTGGTTCGGCGCGGCGTAGCGCACGGACGGGTTGGACTCGAGCGCCCCGACCGCCTCCTGCACGCCGACTCCGGCCGGCAGCTCGACGCTGCGCTCGCCGCCGCCCGCGGCGAAGCGCACGAGCACCTCGTCCCCTACGAAGCCGCCGTCGGCGGCCGGCGCCGGCGCGGCGAAGGACGCCGCCGCGGCACAGGCGGAGAGTGCCGCGGCGAGCGCGGACGCGCGTCTTGTCCAGCGCGGCTTCGCCGCGACGAGCATGTGAAGTTGGTGACTCGTGGTGGTGGTGAGCATGCTGCGTCAGCCGGAACACTCGCGCCCGGGGGAAGTTGCCGACAAACTGGTGTTGTGAGCAGCTTCGATTCCCCCGCCGGCGAACCGAGGTTCTTCGGCCGAGACGAGCATTTTATGCGCCTCGCCCTTCGCGAGGCCGAGCGTGCCGCCGAGCACGACGACGTCCCGATCGGGGCGGTCGTGGTGCGCGAGGGCGAGGTGATCGCCGCCGCGGGCAACGAGCGCGAGCTGCGCGGCGACCCGACCGCCCACGCCGAGGTGCTCGCGCTGCGCGAGGCGGCGCGCGAGCTGGGCGGCTGGCGGGTGTCCGACTCGGTCCTCTACGTGACGCTCGAGCCCTGCGCGATGTGCGCCGGAGCGATCGTCCTCGCCCGCGTTCCGCGCGTCGTCGTCGGCGCTCCCGACCCCAAGGCGGGCGCGGCGGGCAGCGTCATGGACGTGCTCGGCGACGAGCGCCTCAACCACCGCCCGCGCGTCGACGCCGGACTGCTCGCCGGCGACTCCGCGGCGCTTCTGACCGACTTCTTCGCCGCAGCGCCGCTGAGCCCGCAGGCTTCCTGCATTGAGCCGCGATGCGCGGCCTTATCCAGGACGCCTCGGGAGAAGGGGCTCCAGCTCACGCAGGATCGAGCGGGGGTGCTCGACGACGTCGCCCCACGTGTAGCGGCGGAATTGGTCGCCGCGGGCGAATGCTTCGCGTTCGCGGCGGCGATCGGCCTCCCAGGCGTGGCGGGACCCGTGGTAGCGGTAGCCGTCGAGCTCGACGGTAAGGCGCTCCCGCGGCCAGCGGCAGTCGACTCGGCGGCCTCCCGCGGGGCGATTCGTCTCGGGTAACGCCAGGTCGGCGTCACGCAGCATCTCGAGGAAGCGCCGCTCGAGCGTGCTCAGCGTGACGCGGACGTCGCCGTGCAGTACTCGCCGCAGCGTTCCGGCGCCGGGACTACTGGGCCGCCGGAGCAGAACTTCCTCCACCTGCCCCGGTGTTGTCCGGTAGCGAACCCCGGCCTCGTGGCAGGCTCGTGCGAGCCCGTCCTGGTCGAGGACTGCGGCAAGGTCGACGAGGGTGCGGGCGACGCTCGTGATCGGGACGCCGCGATGGGTGGTGGAGTCGCGAGAGTCGGTGTTCCGCGAGCGGCTGGTTCGGACTCCGCCTACACGGCGCTGGGTGGGGGAGATGACCTCAGGCGGTGGTGGCGATCCCTTGGTCAGCCCGAGGAGATGAGCGGCGGCGCGACCGCAGAGGACCGCCCCGTTTCCAGCCGCGAGGACGGCTGCAAGGTAGGTCGCCTCGACACTCGGCGCTCTATGCCCCGCCCTGTAGACGCCAGGGTGGACCCTGATCAGCGCGCCCCTCTTCAACAGCCTGGAGATCTCGTGCCGGGTAATCCCCGCCTCCAGCAGTTGCCCCCGCGTCGCCACCCCGTGCTGGCCGCGCGCGATCTCCCCGACAACCCCTTCAGACCGTCCTGGATTGGGCTGCCATACGCGGCCCTAAGCAGGAACCCTTCGGAGTTCGCCCCCTTACCCAGCCGGTTTTGTTCGGCGGCCGACCGCGCCCGACGACTAGAGTCACCGCATGCGCTACCGCAAGCTCGGCGACTCGGACATCGAGGTCTCGGAGATCTCGCTCGGCTCCTGGCTGACCTACGGCGAGGGGGTGGAGCGCGACCAGACGGAGGCCTGCACGCGCGCCGCCTTCGACGCCGGCATCACGCTCTTCGACACCTCGAACGCATACGGGCGGGGCACCGCCGAGACGGCGTGGGGCGAGATCCTCTCCGACTACGACCGCGACTCCTACGTGCTCGCGACGAAGCTGTTCTTCCCGATGACCGAGACCGATCGCGGCCTCTCGCGCGAGCAGATCCACAAGCAGCTCGACTTCTCGCTCGAGCGCCTTCAGACCGACTACGTCGACCTCTACCAGTGCCACCGCCCAGACCCCGAGACGCCGATCGAGGAGACCATGGAGGGCCTGACCGAGGTCTGCGAGGCGGGCAAGGTCCGCGAGATCGGCTTCAGCGAATGGACGCTGGAGCAGATCCGAGGCCGCGCTCGAGGTCCCGGGCGCGAAGAAGTTCGTCTCCTCGCAGCCGCAGTACAACATGATCTGGCGCGCCCCCGAGGCCGAGCTGATCCCGTTCTGCGCCGAGCACGGGATCTCGCAGATCGTCTGGTCACCGCTCGGCCAGGGCGTTCTGACCGGAAAGTACGAGCCGGGGGAGGAGCATCCCTCCGACTCGCGCGCGTCGAGCGACGCGATGGGCTGGGCGATGGACCGCTACCTCAGCGACGAGGTCCTGGAGGCCGTGCAGCGGCTCAAGCCGGTCGCCGAGGGTGCGGGGATGACCATGGTCGATATGGCGCTCGCGTGGGTGCTTCGCGAGCCCAACGTCGCGTCGGCGATCGTCGGAGCCTCACGCCCCGAGCAGGTTCACGCAAACGCGAAGGCGTCGGGCATAGAGCTCTCGGACGACGTGCTCGCCGCGATCGACGAGGCGCTCGGAGACGTGATCGTCCGCGGCCCGGAGCTGGCGAGCTTCGTCCAGGAGGGCGTCAAGCACCGTTAGTCCCAGGGTTGGCTGAGCAGGCGGTCGATCGCGAGTTGCAGCACCTCGTGACGGGTCTTGTCAGGGTGCCGCGCCGCGATGAAGTAGCTGCCGACGAACAACGAGAAGGCGAGCATGCTGCGCGCCTCCGCGTCGTCTGAGTCGGCGCAGAACTGCCCGAACAACGAGCGCAGGTACTCCATCCGCCGGTTGTCGACCCGCCGCACGCGCTCGGCAACCTCGTCGTCGCGCCGCGACCAGTCCCGGATCGCCAGCTCGACGGGAAAGTCGGCGGACGGGGCCAGCTCGAAGAGGTGCTGGAGCTTGGCCCGCGGGTCGACCGGCTCGCTCTCGATGCGCGCGATGACGTCCTCGACCACCGCCTTCTCCCAGGCGTCGAGCGTCTCCTCGAGCAGCGCCCGGCGATCCGTGAAGTGCCAGTAGAAGCCCCCCTTGGACACGCCCAGCTGCACGGCCAGCGCCTCGACCCGCACGGCGTCCGGGCCACCTTCCGCCAGGGCCTGCATCGCCGCGTCGACCCATGCGCCGCGTGGAGTCCGGACCTTGGCCACCCCCCTATCTATACGCCACCGTCTTGACAGATGCGAGCGGCCGGCGTAGCGTAAGGTCCATACGACACCGTATGGATGGAGGATCGGCATGAGGATCCCGAACGAAGCACACGAATCGCGTCCCTGGCGCATCCACGAGATCGTTCCGGACTTCACGCTCGAGGACGTATGGGCGCTGCCGGCTCAGGGGCGAGCCGAGGATTTCGGGGACGTGCCCGAGATGCTGCGCTCGCTCGATCCGGCCAACGCGGACTCGGGCGCCGCTCGCGCCCTGTGGCGCTTCCGCGACCGGCTCGGCAGCTGGTTCAAGCTCGGCAGGATCTCGGAGCCGGTCGACGGCAATCGAGCGGGCTCGGCGAGGCTGCCCATACCGGGCACGACCGAGACCTCGCTGGCCGGACGGCTGCCGGAGGACCTGCGGGGCACGGCGGCGAACGTCGATTTCGACGCGCTGCCCTTCGAGCCCCTCTATCGCACCGACGACGAGTTCGCCGCGGAGGTCTCGAACAGGACTGTCCACGGCGTTCTGCACCTGGCGTGGGTCGAGCAGGGCGGAGGCCGCTACCAGGGGCAGATGGCCGTGTACGTCAAGCCGCGCGGCCGCTTCGGAGAGGCGTACATGCTCGCGATCAAGCCGTTCCGGTACCTGGTCGTCTACCCCGCGCTCATGCGCCAGGTCGAGCGTGAATGGAACTCGCGTGAGGTCAGCGGAGAGGGTGGGATTCGAACCCACGAGGCAGCTTGCGCCGCCCACGCGATTTCCAATCGCGCACCTTAAGCCGCTCGGTCACCTCTCCGGGCAGCACGCAAGGGTAGTGCGGCGCATAACCTGCCCGGCGTGACGGATGCAGCCGCTCAGGAGGACGCGAAGCGCTACCCGCGCGGCAGCGAGGAGTTCTCGCGCGTGCTGGCGTTCAGCGACGGCCTTTTCGCGATCGCGATGACGCTGCTCGTCGTCGGGATCACGGTTCCGGTGCTGCAGCAGGGAGACAGCGTCGACGAGCTTGCCGATGCGCTCAACGACCTCACCGGCAGCATCGTCAGCTTCGTGATCAGCTTCCTCGTGATCGGCCGCTACTGGGTCGCGCATCACGAGTTCTTCTCCCGACTCAAGGCCGTCGATGCCGGGCTGGTCTGGATCAACCTCATCTACCTGATGTTCATCGCCTTCCTGCCGTTCCCCACCGCTCTGCTGGGCAACTTTTTCGAGAACCCGCTCGCGGTGACGATCTACGCCGTCTCGGTCGCCGCGATCAGCGGCATGGAGGTCGTCGAGTACCGGCATGCCCACGACAACGACCTGATGGCGAAGCGGCTGCCCGACGACGTCTATCGCTGGGGCGCCTTTCTCTCGCTGGCGCCGGTGTTCCTCTTCGTGGCCTCGATCCCGCTGGCGTTCGTCCACACCTGGATCGCGGTCGCGTCCTGGTACCTATTCGTGCCCTTCTTCAGGATCGTGCAGCGCTGGCAGCCCGAGCGCACGAAGGAGTTCTTCTAGCGCAACGCGCGGCTCAGGCCGGCGCCGGCACATCCGGCAGGCGCTCGAGTGCCGACTCCATGTCGGCGACCGAGAACTCGATGTCCTCGAGGTCGCCGGCGAGGTAGGCCTCGTAAGCCGACATGTCGAAGTGCCCGTGGCCCGAGAGCCCGATCAGGATCACGCGCTCCTCGCCGGCCTGCTTCGCCGCCTCGGCCTCGTCGATTGCGGCGCGGATCGCGTGCGCCGGCTCGGGCCCGGGGATGATCCCCTCGGTGCGGGCGAACAGGACCGCGGCCTCGAATGCCGGGTTCTGAGCGATCGCGGTCGCCTCGATGACTCCCGCCCTGACGAGGCCCGAGAGGCTCGGCGCGTCGCCGTGGTAGCGCAGGCCGCCGGCGTGGACCGGCGGCGGCACGAAGTCGTGGCCGAGCGTGTACATCGGCATCAGCGGCGTGAGCCCGACCGTGTCGCCGAAGTCGTAGCGGTACTCGCCGCGCGTCAGCGTCGGGCACGCCGCCGGCTCGGCGCCGACGAAGCGCGTCGTCTCGCCGTCGCGCAGGTTGCGGCGCACGAACGGATACGCGAGCCCGGCGAAGTTGGAGCCGCCGCCGACGCAGCCGACGACGACGTCGGGGAACTCGCCCGCCATCTCCATCTGCGCGATCGACTCCTGGCCGATCACCGTCTGGTGCAGGCAGACGTGGTTGAGCACCGAGCCGAGCGCGTACTTGGTGTCGTCGGAGCTCGCCGCGACCTCGACCGCCTCCGAGATCGCGATCCCGAGGCTTCCGGTCGGGTGGTCGGCCTGCGAGCGCCCCGCCTCGGTCAGGTCCGAGGGGCTGCGGTGAACCGTGCCGCCCCAGGTCTCGATCATGGCGCGGCGGTAGGGCTTCTGGTCGTAGGAGACGCCGACCATCCAGACCTCGCACTCGAGCCCGAAGAGCTGGCAGGCGAGCGCCAGGGCCGAGCCCCACTGGCCGGCGCCGGTCTCGGTCGCCAGCTTCCGCACGCCCTCCTGCTTGTTGTAGTACGCCTGCGCGATCGCGGTATTGGGCTTGTGCGAGCCGGCGGGGGAGACCCCCTCGTACTTGTAGTAGATGTGCGCGGGGGTGTCGAGCGCCTTCTCGAAGCGGTGTGCGCGATAGAGGGGGGAGGGCCGCCACAGCCGGTAGATCTCGCGAACCTCGTCGGGGATCTCGATCTCGGGCTCGGTCGAGACCTCCTGCTCGATCAGGCCCATCGGAAACAGCGGCGCGAGGTCCTCGGGACCTACCGGCTCCTTGGTCCCGGGGTGAAGCGGCGGCGCCGGCTCGCCCGGCATGTCGGGCATGAGGTTGACCCAGTGCGTCGGAATCCGGGACTCGTCGAGCAGGTACTTGGTCGTTTCGGCCGCCACGCGGCGATTCTATGCCCGGGCGGTCAGCGATGCGTGGGCGATGCGTGGGCGATTGGTGAGCAGGTACTGGCCTATTGACAGCTGTTGACCAACAATCCATGTCCAGGAGGCGAAACACATGGCGGAGATACCCAGGAAGCCAGAGAGATCCTCGACAAGGAGAGCTTCGCCCACGTGGCGACCCTGAACGCGGACGGCTCGCCGCAGGTGACCCCGGTGTGGATCAGCACCGAGAACGGCAACGTGGCGATCAACTCCGCCGAGGGGCGCCTGAAGCCCGACAACCTGCGCCGCGACCCGAGGGTCTCGATCTCGGTGACCGATCCCGAGGACGCCTACAAGCCGGTGCTGATCCGCGGGCGCGCCACGGAGATCACGCACGAGGGCGCCGACGAGCACATCGACGAGCTCGCGAAGAAGTACCTCGGCGAGGACGAATACCCGTTCCGCCAGCCCGGCGAGGAGCGCGTCAAGATCGTGATCGAGCCCGAGAAGGTGACCGTCGGCCAGTAGCCGTTAGCGTTGCGGGGCATGCAGAACGGCACCTGGAACGTCTACCTGTCGGGAGAGATCCACTCCGACTGGCGCGAGCGGATCGCAGAGGGCGTCGAGAAGGCCGGCCTTCCGGTCAAGCTGCTGGCGCCCGTGACCGATCACGGCGCCAGCGATGACGTCGGCGTCGACATCCTGGGGCCCGAGCAGGAGGGCTTCTGGAAGGACCACAAGGGCGCCGGCGTCAACGCCGTGCGCACCCAGACGCTGCTGCGAAGCGCCGACGTCGTGGTCGTGCGCTTCGGCGACAAGTACCGCCAGTGGAACGCCGCCTTCGAGGCCGGCTACGCGACGGCGCTCGGCAAGCCCCTGGTCACCCTCCACGACGCCGAGTTGACCCACGCGCTCAAGGAGGTCGACCGCGCCGCGATGGCGACGGCGGAGAGCCCCGACCAGGTCGTCGAGATCCTGCGCTACGCGATAGCCGGGCCCTCCTAGCGCAGCGGGCATGGGGGAGCCGGTGGTGATCGCGGGCGGGGGGGCGGCGGGGCTCGCGGCCGCCGCCGAGCTCGATCGCCGCGGCATCGCCTCCGTCGTTCTCGATCGCGGCGACGCCATCGGCTCCTCCTGGGCCGGCCGCTACGACAGCCTGCGGCTCAACACGCCGCGGCTGACCTCGTCGCTGGGGCGCTACCGGATGCCGCGCCGCTACGGGCGCTGGCCGACGCGCGACGACATCGTCGAGTACCTCAACGACTACGCGCGAAAGCTCGGCCTCGACGTCAGGACCGAGACCGAGGTCACGCGGGTGGACGAGGCCCCAGCCGGCTGGCGGGTCCAGACCTCCGGCGGCGAGATGACGACCCCCGCGGTCGTGATCGCGACCGGCCACGACCGCCGGCCGCTGCTCCCCGACTGGCCCGGGCGCGAGGGCTTTCGCGGCGCGCTGACCCACGCGTCGTCGTACCGCGAGCCAAGCCCGTTTCGCGGCAAGGACGTGCTCGTCGTCTCGGCGGCCAACACCGGCTCGGAGATCGCCTTCGAGCTCTCGCAGAACGGCGCCGGGCGCGTGCGCTCGGCGATGCGCCGGGCGCCGTCCGTCGTGACGCGCGAGTGGCTCGGTTTCCCGCTCAGCTACAGCGGCTTGACCTTCGATCCTCTGCCCGACAGGTTCGGGGACGCGGGGGCGCGGATGTCGCAGCGGATGATCTACGGCGACCTCAGCGCCCACGGGATCGGCCCCGCGCCGGTCGGGCTGCAGACGAAGGTCCGCCGCGAGCACAAGTCGCCGATCGTCGACGCGGGGTTCATCGACGCGCTGAAGGCGGGGCAAATCGAGATCGTCGCCGCCGTGCAGGCCTTCGACGGCGACGACGTCGTGCTCGCCGACGGCGAGCGCATCCAGCCCGAGGCAGTGATCGTCGCGACCGGCTACAGCGCCGACCTCGAGCCGCTCGTCGGACACCTGGGGATCCTCGACTCACGCGGTTACCCGGACGTCGAGCCGGGCGCCGATCACCCGGGTGCCCCCGGCATCTACTTCAACGGCTACAGGGCGTCGATGAGCGGCCAGCTCTGTCACATGCGCACCGATGCACGGCGCATCGCGCGCGCGATCGCAACCTCGTAGCTCTCTGAGCCGAAAGGGGCACCCCGTGCTTTGCGCACAAGGTGCCCCCGGATCGGTCGACCGTCTGAGGGTCGGCTAGGAGACGTGCCGTGTTGGGAGTTGCTCGGCGCTGCTGAGCCCGTGCCGTGTTGGTGTTGCTCGGGCCGTTGGTGCCCGTGTCACCAGTCCGTGTCACCGCTGTCCTGCCGGTCTGGGTTCCGGTGGCAGTGTCGCGGGTGTTCGTGTCGCTCGGGCCGGTGCCCGGGTCGTGCCGCTCGCGGTCACGGCCGAGCCGTCGCCAGTCGTCGACCAGTGTCGCCGGTCGCGGTGTTGCTGATGCCGGCGCCCGAGGCGGTGGTGCCGTCCGTCGTCGCGTCGTCGTCGGCGTTGCCGGGCCCGGAGTTGTCGGGATCGTCATCGTCATCGTCGCCGCTTCCCGGACCGCTGTTGCTGCCGCTGTTGGACTTCACTGCCACCGGCTGGTCGCCGCCCTGGGCCGAGTTCGCCCAGAAGAGCGGGACTGCCAGCAGCAAGAGGCCGGCCAGAAGAAGTGCGAACGCCGGCGCGCTGGCGACTGTTGCCCGTCCAGCTCGACGGCGCCCTCGTCGGACAGGTGCAGGAACGCGCTCGGCGCGGCACCCACCCGGCCGCTGCGGTCCTCTTCACGCTTGAACATCGAGATCTGCCTCCTTGGGGGTTGTGATCAGGGCGCCTTCTGCGCCCTCCACCCCCTGTGACCTGGCCTATCGCCAAAGATCACGAAATTCAGTGGTCGTCGGGTTCCTCGACCTCGACCGGCTCCGGCGCATCTCCCGACCCACTCCCGCTCGACCCGCTCCCCGAGGAGTCCGTGCTTTCAGCTGATCCCGAGCCGCTCGATCCGCTCCCGCTCGACCCGCTTCCCGACGAGCCACTTCCGCTCGACCCGCTTCCGGACGAGTCAGAGCCGCTTGACCCGCTCCCCGACGAGGTCGATCCGCTGCCCGAGTTGTCGTCATCGACCTCGATGGCGTCGCCATCGCCGTCTTCATCCGGTCCCTCGTTCTCATGGCCGCCTCCGCCGGGGCCCTTGTTTTCGCTACCGCTCGGTCCACCGCCTTCCGGTCCGGGGCCGCCGGACCCGCCCGACCCGCCGGCGTCCGTAGACCCGGGCACCCCCTGGCCGTCCGATGACACTCCGGGCGCGCCGCTCGAGTCATCCGCGCCAGGGCGCCCAGCGAGCGCGGCCCGGCCGTCGCCTTCGCCGGAGCGCACCTCGCGCTCTCCGTCAGAGCGCTCGAGCGGCCCCAGCAGCGCCGCGCCTCCGATCGAGCCTCCGGCGACGATTGCCGCGACCGCGAGCTTCGCCGCCGCGCCGCCGGCGAGCCCCCCGGCGGCGACCTCGGCGGCCGGCGCGCTCTGCGATCCGCCCACGGTGATCAGGCGCTCGAGCAGGCCGGCGGGGGTCAGCGCCGTCACGGTGGACCGCACGCCCGCGCGGGCGCGGTGGATCAGCTGGCGGGCCGCGCCCCTGCTCAGCCCCAGCTCGGTCGCGATCTCGTCGTGGCTTCGGCCCTCGAGCTCGCGCGCGACGATCGCGCGCCGCTGGCTCTCGGGCAGCCCCTGGATCGCGGCGAAGGCCGCCTCCAGTCGCTCGCGCCGCTCGTGGGTGTCGGCGACGCTCTCGGCCCCGCCGAGGACCTCCTCCGGCGGCAGCTCCGCGGTCGCCTCCTCGCCGAGGATGTCGAGCGAGGAGTTGAGCGCGATCCGGTGCAGCCACGGCCGCAGCTTGTCGGGCGGCCCGTTTCGAAGCAGCGCCTCGTGGGCCTTGAGAAACGCCTGCTGGATCGCGTCCTCGGCGCGCTGGTCGGAGTGCACACGGCGAGACGCCCGCAGCAGCTCGGGGCGATAGCGGCGGACTATCGCCTCGAACGCGGAATGGTTGTCGAGCGCGGCCAGCCTCGCGAGGCGGTCGTCGCTCTGAAGGCGAAGAAGTGAGGATCCCGCCAATCTTGCCGCTGAAGCCGTGATGGGCTCCATTTGCGCTCCCAGGGTAGCTCTCTACATCAATGACCCGGGCGGGCCGAAAAGATCACGCCCGATCAGCGGATGCCGAGCGCGCCGCGCTTGCCGAACGGCACCTTTCGCGGCAGCTCGGCGACGAGCGGCTCGAGCCGCTCTGCGACCTCGCCGGCGTTGGGCCGCGCGGCCGCGTCGGCGTCGAGCATCGAGCCGATCAGCGCGGCGAGCTCGTCCGGCAGGTCGCGCGGCAGCGGCTCGGGCGCCCGCAGGAGCTGCGGAAACCGCTCCTCGGGCACGTCGCTGTCGCGAGCCGACTTCTCGCGCGGGAAGGGGCGCGATCCCGTGACCGCGTTGTGCAGCGTCGCGCCGAGGCCCCATACGTCGGCCGGGTGGCCGATGCTCGCGTCGAAGCGCTGGGGGTCGCATTGCTCGGGGGCCATGTAGGCGTCGGTCCCGATCGGGGAGGTGAGCTTTGCCGCGCGCTCGACGGAGCGCGCGATGCTGAGGTCGATGAGGCGCGGCGGGACGCCCATGATGATGTTGTCCGGCTTGACGTCGAGGTGGACGACGCCCTCGTTGTTGAGGTATTGAAGCGCCCCGGCGACGTGCAGCGCGAGCGGCAGGAGCTGCTGGAGCGGAAGCGGCCCGCCGCGCCTGACAAGCCGTCTCAGGGACGGCCCCTCGAGGTGCTCGATCATCACGTGCGGGCGCGGCCCCTCGAGCACGGCGTCGAAGCCGCGCACGATCACGGGATGGGCCAGCTCGCCGAGGATCTCGGCCTCGCGCCCGAGGTCGCGCAGCGAGCGCTCGTCTGCGACGTGGTCGGGCCGCAGCACCTTGGCGACGCAGATCGAGAACATCCGCGCATCCCAGACGAGAAAAACCTCGTAACGACTGCCGCCTCCGATGTCGCGCAGCACGCTGCGCCCCGGCGCGATCTCCGCGCCCTCCTCGAACTCCCAGCTCGCCTCCGACATCGCGCCGAGGTTACCCGCGGGAGCGCGGGCCGCTCGACCTATCCCGGGCGGTCGCCGAGCAGCGGAAGCTCGTCCGGCAGGCCGAAGCGCGGAAAGATCTCGGGCGTGCGAAAGGCCGTGACGTCGGTGATCAAGCTGCCGCGCAGGGTCAGCACGTCGAGGGCGAGCGGCAGATAGACCCCGGCCTCGGAGTCGAGCAGATAGGTGCCGAGCGCCACCTGCCCGTTGGCGCGAGTCGGCGCATAGCGCAGGCGCGGTCCCGGCCCTCCCGGCATCAGCCACGAGTCGGCGATCGCGTCGCGGCCGCTGCTCCAGGTCGGGTACGGCGGCATCGCGAACGTCGCGTCCTCGGCGAGCAACGCGAGGATCGCATCCACGTCTCCGCTCTCGAACGCCGAGCTGAAGCGCTCGACGAGGTCGCGTATCCGCTCGTCGCCGAGCGATCGCAACGTCGCCTGCTGGGACTGCTCGGGGAGCCGCTCGTCAACGGCTTTGCGCGCGCGCTGAAGGGCGGCGTTCACACCCGGGACGGTGGTGTCCAGCGACTCCGCGACCTCCTTGGCCGAGAAGCCGAGCACTTCGCGCAGGATCAGCACGGCTCGCTGCCGCGGCGGCAGGTGCTGGAGCGCTGCGATGAACGCCAGCTCCACGGCTTCGCGCTGCTCGTAGCGCGCCGCGGGGGAGGCGTGGCCGCCCTCGAGCCCAACGTGCTCGTCCGGAAACGGCTCGATCCACATCGGCTGGCCGAGAGGCTCACCGGACTCGGCTTCCCCGGCGCCGCTCGGCGGCTCGTAGTCGATCGGCAGCACGCGCTTGGGGCGCCGGCCGATGACGTCGAGGCAGACGTTGGTCGCGATCCTGTGAAGCCAGGTCCACAGTGAGCTGCGCGACTGAAACCGCGGAAGCGCCCGCCATGCGCGCAGAAGGGTCTCCTGGAGCGCATCCTCGGCGTCGTGCAGCGAGCCGAGCATCCGGTAGCAATGCGCCTGTAGAGCGGGGCGGTGCGCCTCGACGGCGCGCTCGAAAGCGGCCTGGTCGCCCGCACGGGCCGCCAGGAGCTGTCCTCGCTCCGCCGGGCTCGCGCTCTTCGAAGGTGCGCCCATCGTTCAACAAGTTAGACGGCCACCGACCGCCGAACTGATCGGTTCCCACGGTTAGTTTCGGCGTCGGCGGGGGTCCAACCTGGTATTGCGCCACCCGGTGGTCCATCTCGAGCTTCACACCGACAACCTGCCGCGCGCGTGCGCGTTCTACACGCGACTGTTCGGCTGGCAAGCGGAGACGATTCATGCGGGATCGGGCTCCTATCTCGCGCTCGGGCTCGGGACCGGCATCGACGGCGGCGTCGTCGAGCGCGACACCGAGCGCGCGTTGTGGCTGCCGTATGTGGAGGTCTGCGACATCGCCGAGGCCACCGCCCGGGCGCGGATGCTCGGCGCCACGTCGCTGCTCGAGCCGCGGGAGGGCCCGGCGGGATGGCGCAGCGTGATCGCGGCCCCCTCCGGCGCGTCGATCGCACTCTGGCAGCCGAAGTCATGAGGCTTGCCCGAGCGGGCATGATCCCGCTGTGCCGCTGCTAGAGGCCGCCCTCAACGGAGGCCGGACCGCCGCCGAGCATCCCCGCGTGCCGAGGACGCCGGGCGAGCTCGCCGGCGACGCCCGGGCCTGCGTCGAGGCCGGCGCCGGCGTCCTGCACCTGCACCCCTACGACGAGAGCGGCGCCGAGACCCTGGCGGCGGGTCCCTGCGCCGCGGCGATTCGCGAAGTGCGCGCCGCGTGCCCCGGGATCCCGGTCTCGCTCTCGACCTCGGAGACGATCGAGCCCGATCCCGGGCGGCGCCTCGCCCTGATCGCGGATTGGACCGAGCTGCCGGATCTCGTGACCGCGAACCAGGGGGAGGAGGGAATCGTGGAGCTGTGCGAGCACCTGCTCGGCCGCGGGGTGGGGATCGAGGCGGGCCTGCTCGCGGTCGCCGACGCCGAGGCCTTCGTCGCCTCCTCGCTCACCCCGAGGTACACGCGGGCGCTCGCCGAGCCGCTCGACGCCGACCCCGGCGACGCTGTGGCCACCGCGGCCGGGATCGAGGCGGTCCTCGACGCGGCCGGGGTTTCGCTCGAGCAGGTCCATCACGGCGACGGGCGCGCGAGCTGGGCCGTGAACGCGCGCGCTCTGACTCGCGGCCACGGCATCCGCACCGGGCTGGAGGACACCACGGTGATGCCGGACGGACGGCTCGCCGAGGGAAACGCCGAGCTGGTGAGGACGGCGGCCGCGATGATCAAGCAGGGCTAGACCGTTATGCGAACATACGTTCGTGTCCGAGGAGGCCACGATCCTGCACGCGGACGCCGACGCCTTCTTCGCCTCGGTCGAGCAGCGCGACGACCCACGCCTTCGGGGCAAGCCGACGATCGTCGGCGCGGGAGTGGTGCTCGCCGCGAGCTATGAGGCGCGCGCCTTTGGCGTGCGCAGCGCGATGGGCGGCGGGGAGGCGAGGCGGCTGTGCCCGCATGCGATCGTGGTCTCGCCGCGCTTCTCCGCCTACGTCGCCGCGAGCCGCAGCCTCTTCGAGATCTTCAGGCGGATGGCGCCGGGCGTCGAGGGCCTCGGGCTCGAGGAGGCGTTTCTCGACGTCCGCGGGCTCGACCGCATCCTCGGCTCGCCGCGCGAGATAGCGCTCCGGCTTCGCCGTGAGACCCGCGAGCGGGTCGGGCTGCCACTCAGCGTCGGCGTCGCGCGAACCAAGCACCTGGCCAAGATCGCGAGCCGCAACGCCAAGCCCGACGGTCTGCTCGTCGTCGAGCCGCGGGACGAGCTCGCCTTCCTTCATCCGCTGCCGGTCGAGGAGCTGTGGGGCGTCGGCCCGAAGACCGCCGCGAAGCTCCACGCCCATGGGATCGCCACCGTCGGGCAGCTCGCCGGTATCGAGCGGGCGACGCTCGTCTCGGTGCTCGGCCCGGCGTCGGGCCGCCAGCTTCACGCGCTCGCCAACAACCGCGACCCGCGGCGCGTGCGCTCGGGCCGGCGCCGGCGCTCGATCGGCTCGCAGTCGGCGTTCGGCCGCCGGCCGCGTTCCGCCGCCGACCTCGACGCGCTCGTCGTCGCGCTCGTCGACCGCGTCGCCCGCCGGATGCGGTCGGCGGGGCGCGTCGGGCGCACGATCGCGCTGCGGCTGCGCTTCAACGACTACTCGCGCGCCAGCCGCTCGCGAACCCTGCCGCGGCCGACGGCGTCGACCGCGCGGATCCTCGCCGCCGAGCGCTCGCTGCTGGCCGCGGCGACGCCCCTGATCCGGGCGAGGGGGGTGACGCTCGTGGGGATCACGATCTCGAACCTCGAGGACGCTCGCGGAGGCGTCCAGCTCGAGCTGCCGCTCGAGGGATGGAAGCGCGAGGCGCTCGACGCCGCGCTCGACGAGCTTCGCGAGCGCTTCGGGGTCGAGGCGATCACGAGGGCGACCCTGGTCGGGCGCAAGCTGCGAGCCTCGGTGCTCGACGCGAGCGATGAGTTCTCGCCCGCCGGGCGGTCCCAGCCGTAGACCATGACCCCTCCGACAACCAGCGCGAAGCGACCCCGGCGTGCTTTGGCACACGATGATGTCTCTCGACGGGTTTATCGCGGGGCCCGACGATGCGATGGATTGGGCGTTCCGGCATGCGGGCGCGAGCGCGATGGCCGATCAGGTGAAGAGGTCCACCGGTTCGATTCTCGCCGGACGCCGCTGGCACGACGTCGCGATGGCCAAATACGACGGCCGCGCCGGGATCTATGGCGGAAATTGGGAGGGACCGGTCTTCGTCCTGACCCACGAGCCGCCCGACGATCCGCCCGACGCGGAGATCATCTTCGTGTCCGATGGCATCGAGGACGCGGTCGCAAAGGCGTGCGCCGCCGCGGGCTCCAAGAACGTCGAGATCTTCGGCGCCGACACCGCTCGCCAGTGCCTCGAGGCGAACCTCTTGGACGAGCTTGTGGTTCACATCGCGCCCGTTCTGCTCGGCGACGGTGTGCGTTTCTTCGGTCGCCCGGGCGCCGACCCGGTCGAGCTCGAGCGCATCGAGCTCGACGGGCCGGGTCAGATCACGGACATCAGGTTCCGGGTGGTGCGGTAGGGGTCAGGCGGGAGCGCGCTCGGGCTCGGCCGCCGCTCCCAGCTCGATGTGTTCGCGGCTGTCGCTGGACCGGATCAGCACCAGCGTCAGCACCAGCCCCAGCAGCGCGATCGCCGAGCCGCCGAGGAACGCCGTCTGGAATCCCTCGTTGAGCGCGTTGGTGAGCGCCGCCGGGTCGCCGCCGCTCGCCGCCATCAAGTCGTCGGTCCGGGAGGTCGCGAGGGTCGTCAGCACCGCGAGGCCGAGCGCCCCGCCGATCTGCTGCGAGGTGTTGATCAGCCCGCTGGCGAGGCCCGACTCCTGCTCGCGGATGCCCGACACCGCGGCGATCGTCGTGGTGACGAAGGCGAACCCGAGGCCCGCGGCAGCGAGCATCGAGGGCCCGAGGATGTCCGTGGTGAAGCCGCCGCCGACCGAGACCTGGGAGAACCAGGCGAGGGCCACGGCGATGAAAAGCAGGCCCGCGGCGAGCACCGGCTTGAAGCCGATTCGCGTCACCAGCTGCGAGGCGATCCCCGCCGAGACGATGATCGTCAGCGCGAGCGGCAGGTACGACAGCCCGGCCTTGATCGGGCTGTACCCGAGCACCTGCTGCATGTAGAGCGTGATGAAGAAGAACATCGAGAAGAGCGACGCCCCGACGAGCAGACCGACCACGTTGGCGCCGGTCAGCGTCCTGATCCGGAAGATGCTGAAGGGGACCAGGGGGGCGTCGGATCGCCGCTCGATCGCGACGAACGCGGCTAGCAGGGCCGCCGACAGCCCGATCAGGCCGAGCGTCTGCGTCGATCCCCAGCCCGCGTCGGTCGCGTCGACGAGCGCGTACACGAGGATCGAGAGCCCCGCCGTGACCGTGATCGCTCCGGCGGCGTCGAAGTGCCGCGTCGCCGACGTCGAGCGGGTCTCGGCGATCAGCCCGGGGGTCAGCGCCGCCACGCCGATCGCGACGGGCACGTTGACCCACAGCACCCACTCCCAGCCGAGCCCGTCGGTGAGGATTCCGCCGAGCAGCACGCCGGCGGCGCCGCCGGCGCCGGCGACGGCCCCCCATGCGCCAAGCGCCTTGTTGCGCTCGGCGCCGTCGCTGAAGGTGTTCATGATGATCGACAGCGCGGCGGGGGAGACGATCGCGGCGCCGAGGCCCTGCGCCGCCCGGGCGGCGATGAGCTGGCCCTCGGTCGTCGCGAAGCCGGCGGCCAGCGAGGCGACGCCGACGAGCAGCAGCCCGGCCATGAACACGCGCCGGCGGCCCAGCAGGTCCGCCATGCGGCCGCCGAGCAGCAGGAAGCCTCCGAACGTCAGCACGTAGGCGTTGACGACCCACGAGAGGTTCTCCTGCGAGAAGTCGAGCGCGGTGCCGATCGACGGCAGCGCGACGTTGACGATGGACGCGTCGAGGACGACGATGAACTGCGCGAAGCAAAGGAGGATGAGGGCGTACCAGCGGCGCTGGGCGGCGGTCTGCGAGTCGGTCATCCGGTCTACTCCTTCTGACGTGGGGGCTATACTGGTTTCGGAACCTGAATTCCGGTTCCGCACTATAGCGGAATACGAATTCCGGTTCCGCTTCCCCGGAGGACAGCGGTCAATGACAGCAAGCATCGACATCTCCGCGCAGGCCACGGTCGCCCCCGGCGTCCGGGCGATGCGCGCTGACGCGCGCCGCAACCGCGAGAAGCTCCTCGAGGCGGCCCGCGCCTGTATGGCGCGAGAGGGACTCGACGCCCAGATGGAGGAGATCGCCCGTGCCGCCGGGGTCGGAGTCGGGACCCTCTACCGCCACTTCTCCGACAAGGACGAGCTCGTCGAGGCGCTCGCGCAGGAGCGCTTCGAGCGTCTCGCCGAGCTCGCGCGCGAGGCGCTCGCCGATCCCGACCCGTGGCGGTCCTTCGAGGACTTCATTCGCGCCTCGGCCCGCATCCAGACCGAGGACCGGGCGCTCTCGGAGGTGCTCGTCTCCCGCCCCGAGATGATGCGGCCCGCCTCCGAGCGCGTCGGCATGCTCGGCCTCGTCGAGCAGATCATGAGCCGCGCGCAAGAGGCCGGCGTGATCCGGCCCGACGCCCGGCCGACCGACGTCCCGATGCTCATGTGCGCCCTCGCGGGCACCCACCAGATTCCGAAGATGGACCCTGAGCGCTACATCGCGATCGCGCTCGATGGCCTTCGCGCCCCAGGGCGATCGCCGTTGCCGGCGCCCGCCGAGCAGGCCTGACCCGCGCCCGCTGGCGCTAGCCTCTTCCGCGCCATCTCGGAGGGGTGGCAGAGTGGTTGAATGCGGCGGTCTCGAAAACCGTTATGGGCCATTTAGGTCCATCGTGGGTTCGAATCCCACCCCCTCCGCCTCGAACTGAAAGAGCCTGCACATCGGCCGTATGCCGCAGCTATGGAAGTCGTAGCGGGAGGCGCCGGCGGCGTCGTTGAATCGGGCCCAACCGCTGCGCCTAGCAGTGAACACGCCCAGATCGCCGATCGCATGGCGATCTCACGCTCCGCGGGGTCGTGAAGATCAAGGCCTGAGGCTCGTCAGGGTCGGCAGGGTCGCGCTCAATCTCCGAAAGCGCAGTTAATATCCGCCCTTCAACGAGCTAGGGGGAAGACGATGGGAGTTCGGGCATGGGTAATGACGGCCGCGATCGCTGCGCTGGCGGTGCTCGCCGGGTGTGGCGACGACGAGACGTCCGGCGACGAGCAGACGCTGACGTTCACCGAGGGCAAGGGAGGCGAATTCACCCCGATCGGGGGCGCC
Source organism: uncultured Thermoleophilia bacterium (assembly GCA_963838145.1). Lineage (GTDB taxonomy): Bacteria > Actinomycetota > Thermoleophilia > Solirubrobacterales > 70-9 > DASPWW01. The sequence continues at coordinate 66,760 of CAWIPX010000002.1, read as the reverse complement.
AGCGAGCGCAGCACCGAGCCCGGCGGCGGTTTCGTCCTCTCGATCCCGCTCGAGGACGACTCGGGCGCGGAAGCAGGCCGCCTGCATGCCGTGTGCATCGCCACCCAAAAGGACACCGGAAACTTTCTTCAGGGAACGTGCAACGGCACGGCAGACCTGGAGGACGGGCAGCTGGCGATCAATGTTGGCGGTGAGGTCGGGGAGAGCGTGACGGGCTCGATCGTCGGCGGCAGCGGAGCCTACGCCGGAGCCACGGGGACATTCGAGGGGACGGACGACAACCCGCCCACGGACACCTTCACGTTCACGCTCCCATAGTGGGCTGGAAGTAGCCGGGCAGCGGGTTTCCGCCGGTGCGCGCCGGAGTGCGCTCCGGCGGATCAGGCTGGCAATGTCGGGATGCCCGCGAGCGACGATTGGAAGGTCAAGAGCGCTGAATCGAACTGCGCAGCTCCCGGGTTGGCAAGACCTACTCCCACCCGGCCGTCGTGCGGGAGACCCGCCGCCGGCGATGGTCATGGAGACCATTATCGAAGTCTCGAAAACCGTTATGGGCCATTTTGGTCCATCGTGGGTTCGAATCCCACCCCCTCCGCTAGAGCCAGAATCCCTGCATAGACCAACGTTCCGGCCTCGTATCGCGTGTCGCCTGTTTGCCGATCGCAAGCCGATCGCATCCCGGCGTTAGCTGCCGGGATGCTGGGCGAGCTTTCGACGCGCATCGGAACTTCGTCGGGCGGCGAATGGGAGTAGCGTGGGGTCGGGTCCTTGGGGAGGCGGCCATATTCGGTTCTTGTGAAAGGGGATCCCATGACAGCTTCCACCGGCGAGTCCACCCGGGAAGGCCCCGGCTCCGTTTCGGTCGAAAACGGCCCAGTCCGCCCCTTTGACCTAGAGATTCCGGACGAGGCCCTGGACGACCTCCGTCGACGCATCGCCGCGACGCGGTGGCCCAGCAAGGAGCTCGTCGCAGATCGGTCGCAGGGCGTGCAGCTGGCGACGCTGCAGGAGCTCTCGCGCTACTGGACGAGCGACTACGACTGGCGCAAGTGCGAGGCGAAGCTCAACGCGCTACCGCAGTTCACGACCGAGATCGACGGGGTCGAGATCCACTTCATCCACGTGCGCTCGCAGCACGAGGACGCGTTGCCGCTGATCATGACGCACGGATGGCCCGGCTCGGTCATCGAGCTGCTCGAGACCGTCGGCCCGCTGACCGACCCGACCGCTCACGGCGGCACCGCCGAGGACGCGTTCCACCTCGTGCTGCCGTCCCTGCCCGGCTACGGGTTCTCCAGTGAGCCGGCCGAGCTCGGCTGGGACGCCGCCCGCACCGGACGCGCGTGGGCGGAGCTGATGCACCGCCTCGGCTACACCCGCTACGTCGCCCAGGGCGGCGACGTGGGTGCCCTCGTCACGGACCTGATGGGTCGCCAGGCGGTCGAGGGTTTGGTCGGCTACCACCTGAACCTGCTCACGGCGGTGCTCGCGGTCGGCGATCAACTGCCCAAGGAATCCGAACAGGAGCGCGTTGCGCACGACGCGGTCGACACGTTCATGAAGGACGGCTTCGGCTACTTCCTCGAGATGGCAACGCGGCCGCAGACGATCAGCTACTCCCTGCTGGATTCACCCGTCGGCCTTGCGGCCTGGCTGCTCGATCACGACACGGACAGCTACTACAAGATCTCCCGCGCGTTCGTCGACGGGGAGCCCGTGGGCAATCTCACCCGGGAGAGCATCGTCGACAACATCACGCTGTACTGGCTGACCGGCACCGCAGCGTCGGCGGCCCGGTCGTACTGGGAGGACGCACGAGCGCTGGCCGCAACGCTTGCGAGCGGCCAGCCGCCTCCGCCGGTCTCGGTTCCGGTCGGCTTCACGACGTTCCCCGGCGAGATCTGGGCTGCCCCGCGCAGCTGGGTCGAGGCGGTCTACCCCGACCTCGCCTACTTCAACGAGGTCGACAAGGGCGGCCACTTCGCCGCCTGGGAGGAGCCCGAGCTGTTCTCCACCGAGATGCGAGCAGCATTCAGCTCACTGCGCTGATCAGCCCTACCACCCCAACAACGGAAGTCGGTCATGAGTAGCACCGTCGAGACCGCCGTCGATATCCGCCCCTTCCACGTCGACATTCCGGATGAGGCCCTGGATGACCTCCGCGAACGCATCGCGGCCACGCAGTGGCCCGAGAAGGAGACGGTCGCAGATCAATCGCAAGGCGTGCCGCTCGCGACGATTCAGAAACTCGCGCGCTATTGGGGGACAGAGTACGACTGGCGCAAGTGCGAGGCGAGCCTGAACGCCCTGCCGCAGTTCATTACCGAGATCGACGGCCTCGACATTCACTTCATTCACGTTCGTTCACAACATGAGGACGCGTTGCCGCTCATCGTCAATCACGGATGGCCCGGCTCGATCATCGAGCAGCTGAAGATCATCGATCGGCTGACCGATCCGACGGCGCACGGCGCGAGCGCGGCGGACGCCTTCCACCTGGTGATCCCGTCGATGCCCGGTTACGGGTTCTCAGGCAAGCCGACGAGCACCGGCTGGGGCCCGGAGCGCATGGGCCGAGCCTGGGCGGAACTGATGAAGCGCCTCGGCTACAGCCGCTACGTCGCGCAGGGCGGCGACTGGGGTGCGTTCGTCGTCGACCAGATGGGCTTGCAGGCGCCTGAGGGATTGCTCGCGATCCACACCAACATGCCCGCCACCGTCCCGGCCGACGTCGACAAGGCTCTCCCTGGCCGGCGACCCGCCTCCAGACGGTCTCTCAACCGAGGAACAACGCGCCTATGAGCAGCTGATCCGCACATACGAGCAGGTCGAATACGCCACGATGATGGCGGCGCGCCCCCAGACCCTGTACGGCATCGCGGATTCACCCGTCGGCCTGGCCGCCTGGCTTCTCGACCACAACGATGCCGACGGCCAGCCGGCCGCGGCGGTCGCCTCCGCTCTGGACCGGACCATGAGCGCCACGGGCGAACTGACGCGTGACGAGATCCTCGACAACATCACGCTCTATTGGCTGACGAATACGGGGGTCTCTGCGTCTCGTCTCTACTGGGAATACAAGGGTGGCTTCTTCAACGCCAAGGGCGTCTCCATTCCTGTGGCCGTGAGCGTCTTTCCTGGCGAGCAATATGAGGCACCGCGAAGCTGGACGGAGCAGGCGTACCCGAACCTCATCCACTACAACGAGGTTGAGAGGGGCGGCCACTTCGCGGCTTGGGAGGAGCCCGAGCTCGTTCGCCTCAGAGGTCCGCGCGGGGTTCCGGTCGCTGCGCTAGATGCTCTGGCAAGCAGGCGTGCTCACAGCGACCTGGGCTTCTTCGGAAGATTTTCCTCTTTGATGTTCTCCCGGTCCCCGGCGTCCTCTGCTTGGACGGCCCGCGCCCCCTCGATCACCTCGTCGAGCTGGCCGTTCGGGATCACCATGGCGCCAGACGAGTCGGCGAAGACGTACGAGCCGGGCAGGACGCCGACGCCCTTGAGGACGACCGGGACATTCGCCTGGAACGGCGTCACCTCCGCGCCACCCCACTGGGTCGTCTCGCCCGAGCAGTAGGCCGCGAAGTCGTAGTTCGCGAGCGTGTCGAAGTCGCGCAGGCGGCCGTCCGTCATCACACCGGCGCAGCCGTGGTCTTGAAGTCGCGAGAGTTTCGTCCCACCGCCCATCGAGACATCCGGGTAGCCGTTGCTCGCAAGCACCACGACCTTTCCCTCCGGCTCGCCGTCAACCGCCTCGTAGAACAGGTTGGCGAGGTTGTACGTATCCGGGTCGATATTCGACACGCACGTCGGGAAGTAGGAGATCGTCACGGCGGGGCCGAATAACACGCGTCCGGGAGTGGGGCTGACCAGGTCGAGCAGGCAACAGCGGTGCCGGTGCAGGCGGCGCAGCGCATCCACGAGATCCGCTGTCCTCAGCCCGTCCACGGATGGCATCTCTCCACCATACGCCTGGGAACAGGTAGAGGGCTCCTCTGCCGTTCAGGCGCGGTCTCAGGGCAGCAGCGTCCCGCCCGGCGGCGTGACCCACAGGCGCTCGGCGAACCTCTCGACGTCCTCGCGCTCGAGGTCCGCGACGGTCGCGCCCGGGGAGTCGAGCAGCTCCGCGAGCTCCATCCATCCCGCCCTCACCGGGCCGACCTTGGCGTCGAGCCCGCCGCCGGAGACACCGCGCAGCGCGGCGGCGAGAGCCCTGGCGTCGGTGGCCGTCAGCTCGCCGAACGGTCTGTATTCGCCGTTGACGTAGACCTGGCGGTCGAGGGGATCGTCGGCTGCCATCCCGGCCATTCTCTCGCACCTGACCCCGCAAACTCCGGCCGATCGATTCGTGCTTGACAGATCAAAAATGCAGGAGTAGGTTCGCCGGACAGGGGACAGCTACCTCAAACAGGAGGTTCGCGGTCCGAGAGGTTGTGGAGAGCTGATGTGCCTGGCGATCCCAGGCCGGGTGATCGAGATCGTCGACGAGGCGAACCGTCTCGCCAAGGTCGACGTCGCGGGCGTCCAGCGCAACGTCAACATCGGCCTCCTCGACGAGAACGGGGGTGTCGGGACCGGAGACTGGGTCCTGATCCACGTCGGGTTTGCGATCTCCCAGGTCGACGAGGAGGAGGCCGTCGCGACCCGCAAGATGCTCGAGGGAATGGGCGCCGACTACGAGGCCGAGCTCGAGGAGCTGAAGGCGAGCGTGATCGAGTGACCACGCGGAGGGAATTGCACGGGTGACCGGCGCGCCCGTCTCCGGCTGTGATCACTCCCAGGGGTGCATCACGTGCGGGGACGAGGCCGTCGAGGTACAGGTCCTTCAGATAGACACCGAGCGCGAGCTCGCGCTCTGCAGCGCCGGCGACGACTCGCGCACGAGCGTCGAGATCGCCCTGGTCCAGCCGGTCTCCGAGGGCGACCGCCTGCTCGTCCACGCCGGCACCGCGATCGCCCACGCCGCGGAGCCGGGCCGATGACGATGAAGTACGTCGACGAGTACCGCGACGCCGAGCTCGGACGCGCGCTCGCCGGGAAGATCCTGGCCTCGATCGAGCCCGGCCGCCATTACAAGGTGATGGAGGTCTGCGGCGGGCACACGCACGCGATCTACAAGTACGGGATCGACGACCTGCTCCCCGAGAACGTCGAGCTCGTCCACGGCCCCGGCTGCCCCGTCTGCGTGATGCCGATGGGCCGCATCGACGACGGCATCGCGATGGCGAAGCAGGACGGAGTGATCTTCACCTGCTTCGGCGACATGATGCGCGTGCCGGGCTCCGAGCAGACGTTCACCGACGCCAAGGCGGAGGGCGCCGACATCCGCATGGTCTACTCGCCGCTCGACGCGCTGCGGATCGCCAAGCAGAACCCCGACCGCGACGTCGTCTTCTTCGCGATCGGCTTCGAGACCACGGCCCCGTCGACGGCGCTGACCCTCAAGCGCGCCAAGGCCGAGGGCGTCCCGAACTTCTTCTGCATGTGCAACCACGTGACGATCGTGCCGCCGCTGCGGGCGCTGCTCGACTCGCCCGACCTGCGCCTCGACGGCTTCATCGGCCCCGGCCACGTCTCGACCGTCGTCGGCGCGCGGCCCTTCGAGTTCATCCCCGCCGACTACGGCAAGCCGATCGTCGTCGCGGGCTTCGAGCCGCTCGACGTCCTCGCCTCGATCCAGATGATCCTGGCCCAGATCGCCGAGGGCCGCTGCGAGGTCGAGAACCAGTACCAGCGCGTCGTGCCCTACGAGGGCAACGTCGCGGCGCTCGGAGTGATGTCCGAGGTCTTCGAGCTGCGGCCGCACTTCGAGTGGCGCGGGCTCGGCTTCATCTCGCAGAGCGCCCTGAAGCTGACCGAGGCCTACGCCGACCTCGACGCCGAGCTTCGCTACGAGGTCCCGGGCGTGCGGGTCGCCGACCCGAAGGCGTGCCAGTGCGGCGAGGTCCTCAAGGGCGTGATCAAGCCCTGGGAATGCAAGGTGTTCGGCACCGCGTGCACGCCCGAGCACGCGATCGGCACCTGCATGGTCTCGCCGGAGGGCGCCTGCGCCGCCTATTACAACTACGGCCGCTTCGCGCGCGAGAGGGAGCTGGTCTGATGGCCAACGCGGTCAGCGCCCGCGAGGAGAAGATCCTCGGGATCATCGAGACCGCCCGCGCCAAGCGCCCGCGCTTCAAGGACGCGACGGTGACGATGGCCCACGGCGCCGGCGGCAAGGCGACCCAGACCCTGATCGAGGGCCTGCTCGTGCCGGCGCTCGGCTCCGAGTCGCTCGAGGAGCTCGGAGACTCGGGCGTCGTCCGCATCGACGGGCTCGGGCTGGCGATGAGCACCGACAGCTTCGTCGTGCGGCCGATGCGCTTCCCCGGCGGCTCGATCGGCGAGCTCGCCGTCAACGGCACGGTCAACGACCTCGCGATGGCGGGCGCCCGCCCGGCGGCGCTCAGCCTCTCCCTGATCCTCGAGGAAGGCCTGCCCGCCGGCGAGCTGCGCGCCGAGGTCGACGCGATCGCGGCGGCGGCCGAGGCGGCCGGAGTCGAGGTCGTCACCGGCGACACCAAGGTCGTCGAGCGCGGACACGCCGACAAGATGTACATCTGCACGGCCGGGGTCGGCCAACTCGACGACCGCGCCAGCCTCTCGACCGGGTCGCTTCAGCCCGGCGACAGGATCATCGTCTCGGGCTCGGTCGGCGAGCACGGCACGGCGATCATGCTTGCCCGCGGGGAATTCGAGCTCGAGTCGGAGATCGCCTCCGACACGCGCTCGCTCTGGCCCGCGGTGGACGCGCTGCTCGACGCCGCCGGCGACGGGCTGCGCTGCATGAGGGACGCGACCCGGGGTGGTGTCGCGTCCGCGCTCAACGAGCTTGCGCGCGCATCCGGGGTCGCGATGCTCGTCCGCGAGGGCGACGTCCCCGTCCACCCGTCGGTGGCCGGTGCCGCAGAGATGCTGGGGATCGACCCGATGTACATCGCCAACGAGGGGAAGTTCGTCTCCTTCGTCGCCCCCGAGCGCAGCGCAGAGGCTTTGGCGGCCCTTCGAGAGGTGGACGGCTGCGAGGACGCCGCCGAGATCGGCGAGGTGAAGACGGAGCCGCCGGCCATGGTGCTGGTGGAGACCGCCTTCGGCGGCAAGCGCGTCATGGACATGCTCGCCGGCGATCCCCTGCCGAGGATCTGCTGATGACTTTGGAGACCGCAAGCACTTAGAGACCGAGAGCCACGAGAGGAGAACCCCAGATGCCAGCGACCGAGTTCGTTCCCGATCAGGCCAAGACCGAGGCGGTCGAGGCGCACGTGATCTGGATGACGACGGGGTTGAGCTGCGACGGCGACTCGGTCGCGATGACCTCGGCTGTGGACCCCAGCCTCGAGGACATCGTCACCCAGGCGATCCCCGGGATGCCGAAGGTGATCGTCCACAACCCGGTGCTGGCTTACGAGGTCGGCGAGGACTTCATGCAGGCGTGGTACGACGCCGAGGAGGGCCGCCTCGACCCCTTCGTGCTCGTCGTCGAGGGCTCGATCCCCAACGAGGAGCTCAGCGGCGAGGGCTACTGGGCCGCGATGGGCAACGACCGCGAAACGGGTCAGCCGATCACGACCAACGAGTGGGTCGACCGGCTCGCGCCGAAGGCCGCGGCGGTGGTCGCGCTCGGGACCTGCGCGACCTACGGCGGCATCCCGGCGATGAAGAACAACCCGACGGGGGCGATGGGGCTGCCCGACTACCTCGGCTGGGACTGGAAGTCGAGCGCCGGCCTGCCGGTCGTCTGCATCCCCGGCTGCCCTGCGCAGCCCGACAACACGACAGAGGCGCTGCTCTACCTCGCCCTGCACCTCGCCGGCCGGGCCCCGGTGCCCGATCTCGACCACGCCCACAGGCCGACGTGGCTGTTCGGGCGCACGGTGCGCGAGAGCTGCAACCGCGCCGGCTTCGCGGAGGAGGGCGATTTCGCGACGGAGTACGGCTCCGACCACCGCTGCCTGGTCAAGCTCGGCTGCAAGGGCCCCGTCGTCAAGTGCAACGTCCCGATTCGCGGCTGGCAGAGCGGGGTCGGAGGCTGCCCGAACGTGGGCGGCATCTGCATGGCATGCACGATGCCCGGCTTCCCCGACAAGTACATGCCGTTCATGGACGAGGACGTCTACGGCAAGGCGTCGGCGAGCATCATGAGGTTCACCTACGGGCCGATCGTGCGCTACATGCGCAAGCGAAACATCAAGAACAAGTACGACCGCGAGCCCGAATGGCGCAAGCCGGGCAGGGAGCTCAGTACGGGCTACAAGTCTCGATCCGCCGGCTACGCGCCGCCCGGGTCCTGAGGACATCTACCAGAGCTAGCGAGAGGAGAGACTGAGATGGCAACCGCACAGACGCCGACCGAGAGGAAGGTCGCGGTCAAGGAGATGTCGTGGGACCCGATCACCCGGATCGTCGGAAGCCTCGGCATCCACACGGAGATCGATTTCGACGCCCAGAAGGTCGAGAAGTGCTACTCGACCTCGATGATCTTCCGGGGCTTCGACATCTTCATGAAGGGGATCGATCCCCGCGACTCGCACTTCATCACGAGCCGCATCTGCGGAATCTGCGGTGACAACCACTGCACGACCTCGTGTGTGAACCAGAACATGGCCTACGGCGTCAAGCCCCCGGCCCTGGGCGACCTCGGCTACAACCTCGCCGAGACCGCGGACTACATGTTCGACCACGCGATCTTCAACGACTGCATGGCGAACGTGGACTTCTGCGAGCAGATGGTCAAGGAGACGAATCCCACGCTGCTGGGGAAGGCGGAGTCGACGCCGGCGCCGCACAGCGACATCCACGGCTACAAGACGATCGCCGACATCATGCGGTCGCTTAACCCGTTCACGGGCGACTTCTACCTGGAGACCCTCCAGGTGGCGCGCTACACGCGCGAGATGTACTGCCTGTTCGGGGGCCGCCACACGCACCCCTCGACGATCATGCCGGGCGGGGTCACGGTCGACATCACGCACCAGACGTGCACCGACTACTACGTGCGGCTGATGCGCTACATCGACTACACGAAGCGCTCGGTGCCGATGCACGACGACCTCTACGACTTCTTCCTCCAGGAGCTGCCGGGGTACGACATGGTCGGCTACCGCGACTCGGACCTGATCTGCTGGGGCTACTTCGACGACCCCGACTACGTCGACTACGACTACAAGACGATGACCGACTGGGGGCGCAAGCGCTACATCACCCCGGGAGTCGTCTTCAAGGGCGAGCTGGTCTCGACGGACCTCGTCGAGATCAACGGGATGATGCGGATCCTGCTCGGCAGCTCGTACTTCGACGACTGGCAGGACGAGGAGACGTTCGTCACCGAGGACCCGCTCGGGAACCCGGTCGACAAGCGCCACCCCTGGAACAAGGTCACCCTGCCGAAGCCGCAGAAGCGCGACTTCGCGGACAAGTACAGCTGGGTCGCGTCGCCGCGGATGTACGACGCGCGCAACGACACCTATGTCGCCAGCGACACCGGCGGCGGGCCGTTCGCGCGCCAGTGGGTGACGGCAAAGGCCGGCCTCGTCGACTTCGGCTACGCGAAGGCGACCGGGCACAGCCTCCAGATGGTGCTGCCGCGAACCGCGAGCCAGCCCGAGATGGAGCTGGAGTGGAACATCCCCGAGAAGTCGAACGCGATCGAGCGCGATCGCGCTCGCACCTATCACCAGGCCTTCTCGGCGCTGATCGCGCTGCACTGCCTGGAGCGCGCGCTGACGGAGGTCCGCGAGGGGCGCACGAAGTCGTGGAACGACTTCAAGGTCCCCGACGACGCGATCTCGGTCGGGTTCTGCGAGGCGGCCCGCGGGGTGCTTTCGCACCACATGGTGATCCGCGACGGCAAGGTGGCCAACTACCAGCCGTACCCGCCGACGCCGTGGAACAGCAATCCGCGCGACACCTATGGAACGCCGGGCCCGTATGAGGATGCGGTGCAGAACACGCCGATCTTCGAGGAGAACGGGCCCGAGAATTTCAAGGGCGTCGACATCATGCGGACGGTGCGCAGCTTCGACCCGTGCCTGCCGTGCGGCGTGCACATGTACACCGGAAACGGCAAGGTGCGCAAGGTCATGCACACACCGACCGGGATGAGCTGAGCACCGGATGAGGAGGCATTGAGGAGTGCCGACCGAGGCCATGAACGGGCCGCCCGCCGCAGCGGGGACGGGCGGCCCCGGTGATCCCGCGGAGCTGATCGAGCGCGTCCAGGAGCTCAGCGAGGAGGTCGAGCGCCTCCCCGAGTCGCGCTCGCGCGCGGTCGCCGAGGAGCTCCTCGGGGCCGTGCTCGAGCTCTACGGCGACGGCCTCGCGAGGATCGTCGACGCGATCGACGAGAGCGGCGACGCCGCCGCGATCCGCGATCGCCTCGCCGGCGACGGCATGGTCGCGAGCCTGCTGCTGATCCACGACCTCTACCCCGTGCCGATCTCCGAACGGGTGGAGGAGGCGCTCGAGTCGGTGCGGCCCTACATGGAGTCCCACGGCGGCAACGTCGAGCTGCTCAGCCTCGAGGGCGACGTCGCGAAGCTGCGGCTGGAGGGAAGCTGCGAGGGCTGTCCGGCGTCGTCGGCGACGCTCGAGCTGGCGATCAAGTCGGCGCTCGAGGAGGCGGCCCCCGACCTCCAGGGAATCGAGGTCGAGGGCCTCGAGGATCCGCACCAGCGCGCGGCGCTCGAGATCTCGGGGACGGAGCTTCCGGTCATCCAGAGCGCCGGCGCGGACGCGAGCGCGGGCCCGAACGGGTCGGCGCCCCCGGCGGCGCCGACGGCCGGCCCCGCCTGGCGCGAGCTCGACGGCGAGCTCGACGGCCTCGTCGAGGGAGCCCTCCTCGGCCTCGACGTCGATGGCGCGAAGCTGATCGCCGCGATGGTCGACGGCTCGATGCTCGCCTACATCGACTCCTGCCCGGACTGCGGGTCCTCGCTCGCCGCCGGCGAGCTCAGCGAGGGCGTTCTCGCATGCCCGGGGTGTGAGCGCCGCTACTTCCTGCCACGGGCGGGGCGCTCGCTCGACGACGAACGACTTCAGCTCGGTCCGGTCCCTCTGCTCTCGTCGGAGGGAAGGATTCGGGTGGCCATCCCACGATGAGCCCGATGAACGGGTCGGGCGGCGGGGGGAATCCACTCGAGGACAAGGTCGCTGCGCGGCGCCGCGCGACGATGGTCACCAACCTCCGCCGCCTCGCCAACGGAGAGCCGGGGTCAGCCGACCCGGGCGCCGGGACGCTCGAGGAGCGCTGCGACATCTGCGGCGCCGGGATCCAGGAGAAGCACAACCATCTGCTCGAGCTAGACGAGCGCCGCATCCTCTGCGTCTGCGCCAGCTGCTGGGCGCAGCGCTCCGCCGACCCGCAGTACCGGCCGACCGGAAGCAGGGTGCTGTGGCTCGAGGGCTTCGAGCTCGCCGACGAGGTCTGGGCACGCCTGCAGATCCCGATCGGCCTCGCGTTCTTCATGTGGAGCAGCGGCACGGAGGGGATGGTCGCGATGTACCCCAGCCCGGCGGGCGCCACCGAGTCCGAGCTCGAGCTGACCGCCTGGGAGGAGCTCAGGCAGGCCAATCCGGTGCTCGACTCGCTCGAGCCGGACGCGGAGGCGCTGGTCATCAACCGCATCTCCGAGCCGCCGCAGTTCGCGATCGTCCCGATCGACGAGTGCTACGCGCTGGTCGGCTCGATCAAGGCCAACTGGGAGGGGATCTCGGGCGGCGCCGCGATCGAGCGCGAGGTCCCGGGGTTCTTCGACGGGATCCGCGAGCGCGCGGTGGTGACGGCGCGATGACCGGCATCGCGGGGCGCCCGGCGAGCGTCGAGGCCGACGTCGGCGGCCAGGGCCCGGCCGAGACGGCGCCGACGCGCGGCCAGCCGTGGCTGAAGTTCGAGGTCGCCGACATCGTCCCGGTCAGCCATGCCGCCGCCCCGACGCTTTCGTTCAGCCTCCGCGTTGAGGACCGCTCCGAGCGCGAGGTCTTCATGGCGGCGCTGACGATCATGATCCAGATCGAGCCGGTCAAGCGCTCCTATGAGCCCGAGGAGCGCGAGCGCCTCGCCGAGCTCTTCGGCGAGCCCCACCGCTGGGCGACATCGGCGCAGCGGCTGATGTGGTCGACCGAGTCGGTGCTGGTGCAGGCCTTCAAGGGCCGGACCTCGGTCGAGATGCAGGTGCTCTGCAACTACGACCTCGAGCTCGCCGCGACGCGCTACTTCAAGGGGCTGGACGGGGGCGATGTCCCGCTCGCCCTCCACTTCAACGGCAGCATCTACTACCGCGCCGAGGACGGCGGCCTGCAGATCTCCCAGGTCCCCTGGGACACGGTCGCCGACTTCAGGATGCCGCTCGAGGTCTGGCAGGGGATGATCGACTCCTACTACCCCTATCGCGGCTGGCTGCCGCTGCAGCGCGACACCCTCGAGGCGCTGCGCAAGCGCAAGGTCGAGCGCGGCCTGCCGACATACGACCAGGCGGTGATGGAGCTGCTCGACGCCACCGTGCCCGAGGCGGCGGAGGGTGGCGGAGAGGGGGAGCGCGCGTGAGCCGCCAAGGGGTCGAGGACCTCGTCGGCTCGCTGCTCTACGAGGGCTACGCGCTCTATCCCTACACGCCCGGCGCGACCAAGAACGCCACGCCGACCCCGTTCGGGATCGTCTACCCGCCCGCCTACGCAGAGGTCCAGCCCGCGGCCTTCGCGATGGCGCGGCTCGAGTGCGTGCTCGAGGCCGGTCCCGACGCGACGCTGCGCGCGACGGTGCGCTTCCTGCAGGCGGCCGGGGAGCGCCACCAGGGCACGGAGCGGCGGCTCGAGATCGGCCCGGTGACGCTGGCCGAGCTGGCTCGCGCCGAGACCGGGCCCGGCGAGGAGTTTCGCTTCGAGCCCGAGGGCGGCGCCGGCCCGGTGGTCGAGGGACGGGTGCGGATGCGCGCGGAGCTGCTGGGTCCCGAGCTGGCCCGGGTCAAGCTCTGCGTGCACAACTCGACCGCGATCGAGGATCCGGCCGAGGCATCGCGCGCCGACGCGCTTCGCCACAGCCTGCTCTCGGTCCATCCCCTGCTGCGGGTCGAGGGTGGGAGGTTCGTGTCGCCGCTCGAGCGCGACGGCGAGCTCGGTGAGGCGGTGGCCGGCTGCGATCCGGTCAACACGTTCCCGGTGCTCGCGGAGGACGGAGACCGCGCCGTGCTCGGCGCCGCGATCGTGCTGCCCGAGCATCCCGAGCTCGCTCCGGAGAGCCTCGGCAACCTCTTCGACAACACCGAGATCGAGGAGGCGCTCCTTTTGCACGTCCAGGCGCTCTCCGACGGCGAGCGCGATGAGATCTCCGAGCAGGACCCCGCGGTGCGCGAGATGATCGAGCGCGCCGACTCCGCGACGGGCGAGGAGATGCTCGGCCTCCACGGCCGCCTCACCTACGCCGAGCCCAACGCCAACCGCCAGCCGCCGCCCGGCAGCGAGATCACCAAGGGCGAGGAGGAGACCAGCGTCGCCGGCTCCCGGATCCGCCGCGGCGACACGATCGTGCTTCGCCCCGGCACCGAGGGCGACGTCTTCGACAAGATCCTCGACGGCCGCACCGCCACGGTCGAGCGGATCTACCGCGGCTACGACGACCGCGTCTACCTCGGGGTGACGATCGACGACGACCCCGGTCAGGACCTGCTGCGCGAGACGGGTCGCTACCTGTTCTTCTTCGGCGACGAGGTCGAGGTGCCGGCTTGAAGCAGATCGAGGCGCAGATCCTGGTCGCGGGCGTGGGGAACTCGTGGCTGACCGACGACGGCTTCGGCGGCCATGTGGCCCGCAGGCTCGAGAAGAGCGAGCTGCCCGACGGCGTGCAGGTGATGGACTTCGGCACCGGAGGGCTCGACCTCGCCTACGAGGTGATGCGCGGCTATCACGGGCTGATCCTGATCGACGCGAGCCAGCAGGGCGGCGAGCCGGGAACGCTTTACGTGCTCGAGCCCGACCCCGACGAGATCGACGCGGGCATCGAGGACGGCGAGATGATCAGCCCGCACGGCATGGACCCGCAGACGGTGCTGCGCTTCGTCAAGGCGGTCCACGGCTGGCCCGGCAAGGTCGTCGTCGTCGCGTGCGAGCCCGCTGAGGTCGAGGAGATGGGGGTCGAGCTCTCGGCGCCCGTGCAGGCCTCCGTCGACCGCGCGATAGAGGTCGTGCTCGAGCAGATCGAGATCATGCGCGAGGACGCGGTCGCCGAGCAGGCGGGGCAGGCATCCGACCCGGAGCCGGCGGGCTGATGCACGAGCTCTCGCTTGCGGGCGCGATCCACGAGACGGCTCTTCGTCACGCCGATGGCCGCCCGGTTCGATCGGTGCAGATGCGGATCGGCCGCCTGCGCCAGGTCGTCCCGGACTCGCTGCGGTTCTACTTCGGCGTCGTCTCCAAGGAGACGCTCAGCGACGAGGCGGAGCTGGAGCTCGAGCTGATCGACGCGCTGCTGCGGTGTGGGTCGTGCGGCGACGAATGGGACCCCGCGCCGGCGCCCGCCGAGGACGAGGGCGACCTCCTGCTGCCGCCCATGTTCCGCTGTCCGAGCTGCGAGGCCGGCGGCGCCGAGGTGCTGCGCGGCGAGGAGTTCGAGGTCGAGTCGATCGTTGTCGAGGAGAACGCCTCGGTAGTGGCGTCGCCGAGCCCGCGAACCGCGAAGGAGGCATGAGATGCATCGCACGAAGGTCAGGGTCACGGAGGACGCGCTCGACGCCAACACGACGATCGCCCAGGCGAACCGAGCCGACTTCGACCGCAATGACGTGCGCGTCGTCAACCTGATGAGCGCCCCGGGCGCGGGGAAGACGACGCTGCTGGAGGCGGCGCTGCCCGGCCTCGGGCCGAAGGTCGGGGTGCTCGAGGGCGACGTCCAGGGCAGCTTGGACGCCGACCGCCTAGCCGCGCTGCACATCCCGGTCACCCAGCTCAACACCGACAACGGGTTCGGCGGCGACTGCCATCTCGACGCCAACATGGTCCGCACGGCCCTGCCCGCGCTGCCGCTCGACGAGATCGACCTGCTGGTCGTCGAGAACGTCGGCAACCTGGTCTGCCCGGCCGAGTTTCGGATCGGCGAGGACGCCAAGGCGATGGTCTGCTCGGTGACCGAGGGCGAGGACAAGCCGCTCAAGTACCCGCTGATGTTCCGCACCTGCGAGCTGGTCGTCGTCAACAAGATCGACCTGCTCGAGCACCTCGACTTCGACCTCGACAAGTTCCTCTACAACGTCGACACCGTGAATCCGGACGTCGAGCACATGCTCGTCAGCGCGAAGACGGGGGAGGGCGTCGAGGCCTTCCGGTCGTGGCTCGCCGCGGTCGGCGAGCGGGAAGGATCCGCGACACCCGCGAGCGCCGGGGCCTGAGCGTGGCGCCGGCGCCCGCAGCTCCGGCGCTGCGCGACCGGGTGGCCGCGCTGCTCGACGCCCGCCTCAGCGCCAACCGCCAATTTTTTGAGGCCGAGTCCGAGCGCCTCGCGAGGCTCTGCCACCAGATGGCCGAGCGTTTCGCTCGCGGCGGGCGGCTGGTGGCGCTCGGCGTCTCGCCGTCGGCGCGCTCCGACGTCCGCCACGTCACGGTCGAGTTCGTCCATCCCGTCATCGTGGGCAAGCGGGCGCTGCCGGCGATCGGGCTGACCCGCGAGGGTGGACCGCTGGCCGCACAGCTCGACCTCGTCGGCGAGCCCGCGGACATCGCGATCGCCTTCGGCGCCGACGAGGCAGGGGGTGAGGAGGTCGCCGCCGCGGTCGGCGCCGCCCGCCGGACCGGCTGCCTGACGATGGCGTTCTCGCCCGCGGGCGCCGAGTGGGAGTTCGAGGTCCCGGCCTCGGATCCATACGTGCGCCAGGAGCTCGCCGAGACCGCCTACCACGTGCTCTGGGAGCTGGTCCACGTCTTCTTTGACCACCGCGGGCTGCTCTCGGGCCGGGACCAGAGGCCGGTCCACGACACCGGGCATTCGAGCTTTCTGTACCCGTTCCTCTCGGAGTCGGAGGTCGATCTCGAGGCGGTCGTCGAGGACGTCCGCGCCAGCGCGGTGATGAAGGCGGCGGAGGTCGACGAGCTGCGCGAGCAGACGCTCGGCGAGGAGGCTGGGACGCTCGCGGCCGCGGCCGCGGAGCTGCTGCGCTGCTTCGAGCGGGGAGGGACGCTGCTCGCGCTCGGCAACGGCGGGTCGGCGACCGACGCGATGGACGCGGTTGCGGACTTCCGCTACCCGCCGCCCGGCAGCGGCTGGTCATCCGCGGCGGGCCATCGACCTGACCGAGGACACGGCGATCCTGACCGCGGTCGGCAACGACATCGGCATCGAGGCGATCTTCCAGCGCCAGGTGATCGCATACGGGCGCCCCGGCGATGCGCTGCTCGCGCTCTCGACGAGCGGCAACTCGGCGAACATGATCCTGGCGCTCGAGGAGGCGCGCCGGCGCGAGATGGCGACGATCGCGATGGTCGGCTATGACGGCGGGCGCGTCGCGGCCGAGGGGCTCGCCGACCATGTCGTCGTTACGCGCTCCCAGCACATTCCGCGGATCCAGGAGGCGCAGGCGAGCGCCTACCACGCGCTGCGAGAGCTCGTCGAACTGGCCCCGGCGGAGGGCGATTGAGCAGCGCGCCGGCCGCGGGGCGGCGCCGGGTTCGGGCGCGCGTCGAGGGCACCGTGCAGGGGGTCGGCTTTCGGCCCTACGTCTATCGCCTCGCGGCGGACCTGGGGCTGGCCGGCTACGTCCTGAATGACGAGCGCGGCGTCCTGCTCGAGGTCGAGGGCTCCGCCGAGGCGGTCGCATCCTTTCTCGAGCGCCTGCCTGCCGAGGCGCCCCCGCTGGCCGCTGTCGAGCGGGTCGCGACTGCGGAGGAGCAACCGAGGGGGGAGAGCGGCTTCGAGATTGCGGCCAGCACCAGCCGGGGCGAGCCGGATGCGCCGGTGTCGCCGGACACCGCCACCTGCGCGGACTGCGTCGCCGAGCTGAACGACCCCGCCGACCGCCGCCACCGCTACCCGTTCATCAACTGCACCAACTGCGGGCCGCGCTTCACGATCGTCCGCGGCGTCCCCTACGACCGTCCCCTGACGACGATGGCGGGCTTCGAGATGTGCGAGCGCTGCCGGGCCGAGTACGACGACCCCCTCGACCGCCGTTTCCACGCCCAGCCCAACGCCTGCCCGGAGTGCGGGCCGCGGGCGTGGCTCGCCGCCGGCGACGGGTCGGAACTGCCGCCGGAGAGCGTCGCGCGCGAGGCCGGGGACGAGGCGGCCGGGGCCGACGCGATCGCCGCCGCCGCCGCGGCGCTGCGCGCCGGCCGCATCCTCGCCGTCAAGGGCATCGGCGGCTTCCACCTCGCCTGCCGCGCCGACGACGAGACGGCCGTCGCCGCGCTGCGCTCGCGCAAGCACCGCGAGGACAAGCCGTTCGCCGTGATGGCCGGCGACCTCGATGCCGCGCGCGAGCTGGTCGAGCTCGACGAGCGCGAGGCCGAGCTGCTCACCGGCCGCGAGCGCCCGATCGTCGTCGCCAGGCGGCGGCCCGGGGCATCCGTCGCCGCCTCGGTCGCCCCCGTCTCGCCCGACCTCGGGGTGATGCTGCCCTACTCGCCGCTGCACGTGCTGCTGCTCGCCGACGCGGGGACGCCGCTGGTGATGACGAGCGGCAACGTCTCCGACGAGCCGATCGCCTACCGCGACGACGACGCGCTCACGCGCCTCGCCGAGATCGCCGACCTCTTCCTGCTCCACGACCGGCCGATCGAGACGCGCACCGACGACTCCGTGATGCGCTCGGTCGCGGGGTCGCGGCAGACCTCGGGCCCGCTGATCATGCGGCGCTCGCGCGGCTACGTGCCCGCCAGCATCGCGCTGCCGCTCGAGTCGCCGCAGCTGCTGGCCTGCGGGGCCGAGCTCAAGAACACGTTCTGCCTCGCCAAGGGCGGGCGCGCCTGGGTCGGCCATCACATCGGCGACCTCGAGAACTTCGAGACGCTTACCTCGTTCACCGAGGGCATCGAGCATTTCCAGCGCCTCTTCTCGATCGAGCCCGCCGCCGTCGCCCACGACCTGCACCCCGAGTACCTCTCGACCAAGTACGCGCTCGAGCGCGAGGGGGTCGAGCACGTCGCCGTCCAGCACCATCACGCCCACCTCGCCGCGTGCCTCGCCGAGCACGGCGAGCAGGGACCCGCGATCGGAGCGATCTACGACGGCACCGGCTACGGGCCCGACGGTACGATCTGGGGCGGCGAGCTGCTCGCCGGCGGCCTCGACGGCTACGAGCGCGCGGGCTCTCTGTGGCCGGTGCGCCTGCCGGGCGGAGCCGCGGCGATCAGGCAGCCGTGGCGAATGGCATGCGCGTGGCTCGTCGAGGCGACGGGCGAAGCGACGCCCACGATCCCCGCCGCGCTCGCGGCCGAGGTCGAGCTCGCGCGCTGGGAGGAGGTCTGCGAGTTGCTGCGCGCCGGCGTCGCCTCGCCGACGACGACGAGCATGGGCCGCCTCTTCGACGCGGCCGCGGCGATCTGCGGGCTGCGGGCTGCCGTCAACTACGAGGGCCAGGCCGCCGCCGAGCTGGAGGCCGCCGCGGACGTCGCCGAGCGCCGCGACTTCCCGTTGCCGCTGGCCGAGGCCGAGCCGGGGCACGGAGCCGGGGTCCTGCTCGACGCACGCGAGCTGGTCGCGGCGCTCGGCGAAGCCGCCGCCGCGGGCGCGCCGCCGGCCGAGCTCTCGGGTCGCTTCCACAACGCGGTCGCGGCCGCCACCGCGACCGCCCTGTCGCGTCGAAGCCGAGCGCCGCGGCATCGGCGCCGTCGTCCTCTCCGGCGGGGTCTTCCAGAACCGGCTGCTGCTCGAGCGAACCCGCGAGCGACTCGAGGGCGCGCGGCCTGCGGGTGCTCGTGCCCCGCCTGCTGCCGCCCAACGACGGCGGGATCTCGTTCGGCCAGGCGGCGATCGCGGCGGCGACGCTTGCTCGCGCCGGCTAGCCGGCGCGCGGGCGCGCTACGCGGTCGGGCCCCAGCGCGGGCGCGAGGACCAGCCGGGCCCGACTCGCTTTCGGGCAGTCACGCGGCCGCGCCTCAGGACCTTGGCCGTGTGCGGTCCCATCGCCCACGGATGCGGGCCGATGCAGCCGTAGTGCTCGCGGATCTGGGCCTTGAGCTCGCCGCGATGGTCGCCGCACGCGTAACGGTTGCGTCCGTAGAGGCCGCTTCCGTGCCACACCAGCCAGTGACCGGGGTCGGCGTCGAGGTAGGTGCCGAAGAGCAGCTCCTGGAGCTGCGCCTCGAGCGCGCGCCTCGTCGGCGCGTCGGGCTCGGCGCCGCAGAACTCACACCGGAAGAGGACCTTGACCGGCATCAGCCGATTCCCGTGTACCAGAGCCCGAAGGAGAGGCCGAAGAGCCCGAGGATGGGAATGAGCACCGTGCGGAAAACGGGCTCGAGCGGCCGCCTCGTCAGCACCCACGCGAACGCCGTCGTGAACGCGGCCATCGAGATCAGCGACATCGGCGCGAATACCGCAAGCGCCGCGGCTGCCTCGACCTGACTCGGCAGGGCGGCGATCAGCAGCACGACCACGGCGCCGGTGCCGGCGAGCCCGTGCAGGACCCCGATCGCAAATGCCTGCCGCGGCGTGCGGGGATCGGCGTGATGCCGGTGCACCGGCTCCTCGCGATGAAGGTGGCGGTGTCCGCGTGCCTGCTCGTGGTGATCGTGCCGCGACGCCCGATAGTCGCCGCGCACCCACTTCACCAGCACGCGCCCGGCCAGGATCAGGATCACCACCCCGACCGCCTTCTCCGCACCGGCCTCGAGCCAGCCCGGCAGCTCCGATTTGAAGAGGATCAGCGGGAGGCCGATTCCGATCAGCATCAGCGCATGCCCGAGCCCCCACCAGGCGCCCAGGCGCGCCGCCGAGCGCGTGCCCTGCTCCCCGGAGGCGACCAGCGCCGTGACCGCGACGAGGTGATCGGGATCCGAAGCGTGGCGAAGGCCGAGCAGGAAGGCGATTCCCAGGGCGACGGCGAGCGGGGCGCCCGCGAACAGCCCCTGCAGCCATGCGTCGAGCTCCTCGACCGGCCGGAAGAGGAACTCGAAGCTCATCGGCCCCTTCGCTCGCCGACGGCCGCCACGTCGGGCCTCGACTTCCGCGCACAGGCTCGGCAGAGGCCGCCGATCGGAAAGTGCGTGAAGCTCGCCTCGTGACCGAAGTCGCTGCGGATGAGCTTCCGAACGCGGTCGAGCCGGCCGGGCTCCACGGCCTGGTGCTTGCCGCACACGTCGCAGATCAGATACTCCCGGTCCCCGAGCGAGGTTCGCGCATAGAGCCCCGGGCCGTGGCCGACGTGGAAGTGGCGGATCAGGCCGATGCGCTCGAACGCCTCGAGGTTGCGGTATATGGAGGCGACCTCGGACCCGTCTCCGGTCAGCTCGCTGAGCTGTTCGGCCGAGAGCGGCTCGGTGGCATTCCAGAGCGCCTTCAGGAGCAGCCGGCGCGCGGCCGTCGCTCGCAGGCCCGCGGCGCGCACGGCGGTCACAGCGGCATCGAGGTCCGCTGCGTCTACCGGAGCGGCGGAGTGGGAGACGGGCAACGCAAACCAGACTCTATTGCGAATTACTGTCGATAGTCAATCCGATCACTCGTGTAGCGGCTGTCCGCTTCGGGTAGTCCTAGCCGAACGCGGACTCAAGGAGGAGCAGTGGTAGGCCCGCCCGACGGACATGGAAGTCCCCGCATTCGGCGGTTTGGCAGTCGAACTTCGGCATCGAGGCTCCCTTTGCGCTCGGGGTCGAGGAGGAGTTGCTGCTCGTCGACTCGGACGGCGCGCTGCTCGATCGCGGCGCTGAGGTCGCGCGCGAGACCGATCCAGCGGAGGGCGACGTCGTCGGCGAGCTGTTCAAGGCGATGATCGAGTCGAACTCGGATGTGTCCGCGAACGCCGCCGAGGCGACCGAGGCACTCTCTCGCATCAGGTCGGAGCTGATGGAGGCAGGGTCGCGGGTCATGGGTGTCGGCGTCCACCCGGACACGACGGCGGGTGACGCCGGGATCCATCCGGCTCCGCGTTACCGCGCGATCAAGGGAGACCTCCGGGGCCTGCTGCGCACGCCGATCTGCGGCCAGCACATTCACGTCGGGCTTCCGGACGAGGATTCGGCGGTGCGCGCCTACAACGGAATCCGCACGCACGTCCCGTTACTCAACGCCCTGGCGGCCAATTCCCCCTACTGGTTCGGCGAGGACTCGGGGCTAGCGAGTGCCAGAACGGTGCTCTTTCGCAGCTATCCCCGAGCGGCGATGGCGCCGGAGTTCGCCGACTTCAAGGATTTCCTGCGGGTCACCCGGGAGGTCTGCACCGCCGCCGGCCTCGACGACTACACGCACATCTGGTGGGACGCGCGCATACATCCCACGCTGGGGACGGTGGAGATCCGGGCCGCCGACACGCAATTCGACCTGCGGCGCGTCGCCGCGCTCGCCGCACTGGTGCACTGCCTGACGCGCTTGGAGGCGGAGCGAGACCAGTCGAGGATCCCGTCCCGTGAGGCGCTCGCGGAGTCGAGCTTTCAGGCCACCCGCCACGGCCTCGAGGCGACGCTGCTCACCCGCGACGCCGAGCCCGTTCCCGCCCGCGACCTCGCGCACCGCTGCCTCGACGACGCCGCCGCCTTCGCGGGCGAGCTCCGATGCGAGCGCGAGCTGGCGTACGTCGAGGTAATGCTGCGCCAAGGGACCGGAGCCGACCTGCAGCGCGAGGCGTTCGCGGGGGAGGTATGGAGGCGCTGCTTGCGTTCCTGGGGCAGCGCAGCGCCGTGCCCTGGGACCAGGCCCGCCCAATCGAGGACGCTGCGTAGTCCTCAGCCGTTTGTCTCGGCTGGCCCGGGGGTGGCGAGTATCGAACCAGGAACCGCTTATGGCGCGACCTCCTTAGCCGTGGGTGAGCCCGATGATCGTGAAGTAGACGATCCCGCTCGCGATCAAAGCGCACGGACGCCCTGGCTCTGAAGCTTTCTCATTGCTGGTAGTCCACCGTCTCCTCGGCGCTGCGCGCCATCGCGAAGCCGAGCGGATGCTCGCGCTCCTCTGCAAGGTGGGCGAGCAGCCCCGCGGTGCGGGCGAGGATCGGGACCGACTTCACCGCGTCGGACGAGAAGCCGAGGTCGAGCATCACGGCCGCGATCGGCATCGAGACGTTGAGCGTCAGCGGCCTCACCCACGTCTCGGCGACGGCGTCGCGAAAGCAGCGTGCCAGCGCGACGTGGGGACCGCTGATGCCGCGCTCGTCGGCGAGCTCGAGGATGCGCTCGGCGCGCGGGTCGACCGGCCGGTGGACCGGGTGGCCGAACCCCGGCAGCCGCTCGCCGGCGCCGTGGACGTCCTCCACCGTCTCCGCCGCAACGGACTCGGGCGTCGCCCCGGCCCCCACCTTCTTTTGCGCCAACTCGAGCAGGCGAGCGCACTCCTCCGCTGTCCCGAGAATGACCGGCCCGCAGCCGAGGATCCCCGCCGCCACGGCGCCCTGGAGCGAGTCGGGGTCGGCCGCGAGCGTCATCCGCGCGGCGACGTTCGTCGGCATCATCCCGTGCTCGGCGATCGCGACGAGCAGCAGGTCGAGGAAGTAGCGCTGTTCCTCCGTCGGCTCGCTGCCGGTGAGCAGGAGGTGGAAGTACTCCGTGAACGTCAGGCGGCCCATCAGGTCGCCGGCGAGGTCGCGTCCCCGCACCTCGACGCTGTCGCGATAGGCCTGGCTGATGTGTGTGACCGGTTCCCGGGGGCTCCGCTCCATCGCCTGGGCGACGCTACCAATCGCCGTCCGGCTTGGGTTCCCGGGCCGGGTGCGCCGCCGGTGTGGATCCTTGGGTACGCTCCGCGCTGTGCCCCGGGACAACCAGAGGCTCAACTGCGGATTTCTCTTGATCACGGTGCTGTGGTCGCTGGGGATCGCCGCACTCGGCGCCCACCAGGTGCTGCTCTTCATGGTCCCTGCGCTGCTGCTGGCGCTGCCGCTCGCGCTCGGGCGCTACGTCGGTGAGGAGCGTCTCGGCAGACTGCGCGACCGCATCGCGCAGCCGCGATCGCCGCGGCGTGTGCCCGCGAGCGGCCGCGCGCCGCGCCGGGACACAGGACTCATGGTCCCGCGCGGCGGGGCCCTGATCGCGTTTGGCCTGGCCACTCGCCCGCCCCCCGCACCGGCACCCGCACTGACCTAAGAGCGTCCCGGCCGCGTGGTGCGGGGGACGTCTCACGTCTACCCACAGGAGCCGACATGCGCGTTCTATCGCTGCTTGCCGGCGCGGTCGCGCTGATGGCGCTGCCCGCGCCCGCCCTCGCCCACGAGGGCAATCCCAACTTCAGTTCCGAGGTCACCGGCCTCGAGCCCGCCGCCCCCGGCGTCGAGGCCGAGGTCCTGAACTTCGACGACAGCCTCCAGGTTCGCAACGAGAGCGATGAGACGATCGTCGTCGTGGGCTACGAGGGCGAGCCCTATGTCCGGATCCAGCCGGACGGAAGGGTCGAGGTCAACCAGCGCTCGCCGAGCTTCTACCTCAACCAGGACCGCTTCGCCGACGCCGAGGTGCCCGACAGCGCCGATCCCGACGCGCCCCCCGACTGGCGCCTCGCGAACGAGAGCGGCCAATACGCATGGCACGACCATCGCGTCCACTACATGGCCCAGGGAACCCCGCCCCAGGTCGACGACGAGAGCGCGCACACGAAGGTCTTCGACTACGCCGTGCCGCTCGAGGTCGGAGACGAAAGGGTGAACGTCGTCGGCACGCTCTATTGGGTCGGCGAGGACGATGGGTTTGGGCTCCTGCCCTTCATCGGGCTCGGCGTCCTCGCGCTCGCCTGCGTCGCCGCGGTCCTGCTGATCCGGCGCCGCCGCCGGACCGACGGGCCGGGTCATGGACCGAAGGAGACGAAGGAGGCCTGGTGACCGCCCGCATCGCCTGCCTGGTGTGCCTGATCGTTGCCGTGGCCGCCCCCGAGGCCGCCCAGGCGCACGCGCTCCTCGAGCGCACCGTGCCCGAGCGCGGCGCCGCGCTCGATTCCCCGCCGCGCGAGGTCGCCTTCTACTTCAACGAGCCAGTCGAGGCGAGCTTCGGCGCGATCCGTGTCTACGACTCCGTCGGCGACGCGGTCGAGACCGGCGAGCTGACCCGCCCCGAGGACCGCAGCGACGCGGTCGGCGTCCCGATCGAAGGCGAGCTGGGCGACGGGACCTACACCGCGACCTATCGCGTCGTCTCCGCCGACTCGCATCCCGTGTCCGGCGGGGTCGTGTTCAGCGTCGGGCGCGCCGGGGCGGCGCCCGCCGAGTCGGTGTCGGAGCTGCTCGATGACTCCGACGCCGGCGGCATCACCTCGGTCGCCTACTGGGCCGCGCGCTGGATCGGGTACGTGGCGATCGGCGTCGCGATCGGCGCCCTCGGCTTCATTGCGGTCTGGGGTGTCGCGATGAGGCGCTCCCGCGGCGAGCGGGAGTGGAGAGAGGCCGCGGCCGCTCTCGGAACGAGGATGAGGGCGCTGCTGCTCGGCGCCGCCCTCGCCGGAATCGCGGCCAGCGCCGCCGCGGTCGTGCTTCAGGGGGCCACCGCGGGGGGCACCTCGTTTTGGTCCGCGCTCGATTCGGGGGTCGTTTCAGACGTCCTCGACACGCGCTTCGGCCTGCTCACCGGGCTCCGGATCGTCGCCTGGGCGCTGCTCGCCTCGGTCGTTGTCGGGACCGGGTTTCCGCCGGTGGCCCGGGGCCGCCCGATCGCGCTCGCCGCGCTTGGTGTTGCCGCAGCGTTCCTTGTCGCGAGCCCGGCGCTCGTCGGCCACGCCGCGACCCAGGAGCCGACCTGGGTGCTGCTTCCCGCCGACATCGTGCACGTGACGGCGATGAGCCTCTGGCTCGGCGGGCTCGTAGCGCTCGTGGTCGCACTGCCCGCCGCCACCGCGGTGCTCGAGCGTCCGGAGCGCAGCCGCCTACTCGCCGCCGTCCTGCTGGTCTTCTCACCGCTCGCGCTGGCGTGCGTCGTCGCCCTCGTCGTGGGGGGGACGATCCAGGCGATCGTCTACGTCGGGCCGTTGTCGGATTTCGTCGAGACGGCGTTCGGTCGCGCGGTGCTGATCAAGATCGCCCTGCTTCTCGGCCTGATCGGCCTCGGCGCCCTCAACCGCCGCCGCTCGCTGCCTGCGTTGCGCGAGATCGCCGAGCGCCGCGAGCCGCCCGGGCACCCGGGCCGCGTCCTGCGCCGCACCGTCCAGGCCGAGGTCGCGCTGATCGTCGTCGTCCTCGGCGTCGCCGCTGCGCTCGTCAGCTACCCGCCTCCCAGCCAGGCGAACGCGGGGCCGGCCTCGGGCTCGGAGCCGCTTGGCGACGCGACGCTCGAGTACACGGTCGATCCCGCCGAGCCGGGGCGAAACGAGCTTCACCTCTACCTGTTCGACGCCGACGACGGCACCCAGTTCACCGCCGCCAGGGAAATCAGCGTCGTCCTCGAGCTGCCCGCGAAGCAGATCGGCCCGATAGAGGTCGAGCTGAGGCGCGCGGGGCCGGGGCATTACGTGGCGCAGAGCGCCCCGTTCGGAGTCTCGGGCGACTGGCTTGTCGACGTCGCGATGCGGACGTCGCGTTTCCAACAGGACGAGACCGAGTTCGAGGTCCCGATCGGATGAACGGCCCGACAAGGGCCCCAACAGAAGGAGTCACATGAAGTCCATGAGGTTGATCATCCTGGCCGTCGCCGTCGCCGCGCTCGCGGCCCCGGCACTGGCGCAGGCGCATGTCACCGTCCAGCCCGAGTCCGTGCCGGCTGGTGGGTTCACCCGCCTCGACGTTCGGGTTCCCAGCGAGCGAGACGACGCGGCGACCGACAAGGTCGAGGTCGAGATGCCCGACGGATTCCTGTTCGTCTCCTATGAGCCCGTCGAGGGCTGGTCGACGGACGTCCAGACCGAGAAGCTCGACGAGCCCGCGGAGGCATTCGGCGAGGAGATCACCGAGCAGATCAGGTCCGTCACCTGGACGGCCGACGACCCGAACGCGGCGATACAGCCGGGCCAGTTCCGCGACTTCGGCCTCTCGGTCGGCATGCCCGAGGAGTACGTGGCCGGCGACACGCTGACGTTCCCCGCGCTTCAGACCTACGACAACGGCGAGGTCGTCAGGTGGATCGGCGAGCCGGAGTCGGAGGAGCCCGCCGCGGTCGTGACGCTGACCGAGGCCGCAGAGGAGGCCGACCACGCGGAGGACGAGTCGGCTGCGTCGGCAGAGGCCGAGGAGCCGGATGACGAGGAGGACGAGGACGAGGGCGCCCCCATGTGGCTGGTCATCGCGGCGCTGATCCTGGGCGCCGGCGGCCTGATCGCCGGAGGCATGGCGCTGAGGCGGAGGTAGTTGGTGACGCATTCGCAGGCCCGCTCGGCGTTCAGCCGCCGAGCGGGCTGTCGCCGATCCAGTAGCGGGGGCCCGGTCCGCGGCGTCCTGCGCG
The DNA here is from genome assembly GCA_963838145.1 of uncultured Thermoleophilia bacterium. Classification (GTDB taxonomy): domain Bacteria; phylum Actinomycetota; class Thermoleophilia; order Solirubrobacterales; family 70-9; genus DASPWW01. The sequence continues at coordinate 40,246 of CAWIPX010000002.1, read as the reverse complement.
GTCGCCCGGGTTCGCGAGCCTGCATCGCTCGAGCGACAGGCATCCGCAGCCGATGCATTCGGTCAGGCCGAGCTTGAGGCGCTCGAGCTCGGCGATCCGCTCGTCGATCCGCGCGCTCCATCCGCTCGACAGGCGCGACCAGTCGCGGCGGTTGGGCGCACGATCCGGGGGCAGCTTGGCGAGCTCGTCGCCGATCTCGTCGAGCGTCAGCCCGACGCGCTGGGCGAAGACGATAAAGGCGATCCGCCGCAGCACCGGCCGCGCGTAGCGGCGGTGCCCGGAGCCGGCGCGCTCGGACGTGATCAGGCCCCGCTGCTCGTAGAAGCGCAGGGCGGAGGAGGCGACGCCGCTGCGCCGCGAGACCTCGCCGATCGTGAGCAACTCCGCCACCCGAACCAGGGAACCACAGATCGGGCTTGACTTCAAGTTCACTTGAACTTGTAACGTGGCCTCGACACCTTCAACCCAGGAGGACCCATGGCGACTTCACCGACAGCAAGCGAACGGACGGCGAACGAGCGCATCACGGAGGAGGTCACGTCCTGGCCCGGTGTCGAGATCGGCCACAACGCTCGCGGCGGCGACGCGTTCGTGGTCGGACGCCGCGAGATCGGCCACCTGCACGGGGACCACGCGCTTCACCTCGGCTTCCCCAAGGCGGTCTGGCTGCAGCTCTACGAGCAGGGCCGTATCGACTACCACCCGGTCTTCCCCGGCAAGCCGGGCTATGCCTCCCGCGCGATCGAGACCGAGGACGACATCCAGGACGCGATCGCGCTGCTGCGCCTCAACTACGACCGCGCCGTCGACCGTCATGGCCTGCCGGAATGAGCGTCTTCATCGAACGGATCGTCGCGTGGGGCCTCGGGACCGGCGACGGCGCTCGGACGGTCGGCGGGGATACTTGATGGCTACCGACCATGGCCATCGTGCTCGTCGCCCGCCGCCTGCTCCCAGCAGGACTTGACCTCCTCGCCGCCGAATTCGAGATTCGTGAGGGGGGGCTCGAGGTCACCCCCGAGCGGCTGCTCGAGCTCGCGCCAGGCGCCGACGCGATCGTCGCCGACCCGACCGTGGCGATCGACGAGGAGCTGCTCGGCGCCGCCGGGCCCCAGCTGAAGGTCGTCGCCAACTTCGCCGTCGGCCACGACAACATCGACCTCGACGCCTGCCGGTCGCGCGGCGTCGCCGTCACCAACACCCCCGACGTCCTCACAGACGCGACCGCCGAGCTGGCGCTCACGCTGACGCTCGCCGCGGCCCGCCGGATGACGGAGGCCGAGGCCGATCTTCGCGGCGGACGCTGGACCGGGCTGCGCCCCGACGGCTACCTTGGCCTCGAGCTCAGCGGGGCGACCTTCGGGGTCGTCGGTCTGGGGCGGATCGGGCGCCGCTACGCGGAGCTCGTCCGGCCGATGGCGGGAAGGATCCTCTACACGGCCAACAGCGCCAAGCCCGACGCGGAGAGCGAGCTGGGAGCGCAGCGCGCCGACCTCGATGAGCTTCTGGAGCGCTCCGATGTCGTCAGCATCCACGCGCCCGGCACTCCCGAGACCGGGGGGCTGATCGGCCGCGACGAGCTCGCGGCGATGAGGCCGCACGCGGTCCTCGTCAACACCTCGCGCGGGTCGCTCGTCGACGTCGCGGCTCTCGCGGCCGCGCTGGGCGAGGGCTCGATCGGCGGGGCCGGCCTCGACGTCTATCCCGACGAGCCGGACGTGCCCGCCGAGCTGCTCGACGCCCCGAACGCCGTCCTGCTTCCACACATCGGATCGGCGACGACGACGGCGAGGGACGCGATGGCGGTTCTGGTCGCCGACAACGTTCTCGCCGCGCTGGCTGGGGAGGAGCCCCCGAACAGAGTCGCCTGAGGCTTCCGGCGCGCCGGAGCTATTCGTCCCCCGGGCGCTCGCTCACGAACCGGTATCCGATTCGGGGCTCGGTGATCAGGTAGCGAGGCTTCGACGGGTCGGGCTCGAGCTTGCGCCGTAGCTGGGCCATGTAGACGCGCAGGTAGTTGGTCTCCGTCTCGTACGCGGGGCCCCAGACCTCCTGGAGCAGCTGGCGCTGGCCGACGAGCTTGTCGGGGTTGCGGACGAGGATCTCGAGCACATGCCACTCCGTCGGCGTCAGGTGGACGGGAGACCCGTCGCGTTCGGCCCGCTTCGCCGCAAGATCGATCGTGAACGCGTCCGTCGAGACAGCGGGTAGCTCGTCGGGGGAAGAGCCTCGGCGCAGCGAGGCCCGAAGGCGCGCGAGCAGCTCGTCCATCCCGAAGGGCTTGGTCACGTAGTCGTCGGCGCCCGCGTCCAGCGCGACCACCTTGTCGGGCTCGCCCGCCCGTGCCGACAGGACGATTACCGGGGCGTCCGTCCAGCCGCGCAGTCCCTCGATGACCTCGACGCCGTCAATGTCGGGCAGGCCGAGGTCGAGGATGACGGCGTCCGGACGCCGCCGCGAGGCGGACGCCAGCGCGGTGCGACCGTCCTCCGCGAGGAACACGTCGTACCCCCGCGCCCTGAGGTTGATCCCCAGCGCCCGGCGCAGCCCGCGCTCGTCCTCGACCACGAGCACCCTCGTCATGCGCTTTTAGCCGACCGGCCCGTCTTGGTCTCCGTCGCGGCGAGCGGCAGCCGAAGGCGCATCGTCAGACCGCCTCCCTCGGTCGCGTCGGCGACCATGGCTCCGTCCATCGCCTCGACGAACCCGCGGGCCACCGACAGGCCGAGCCCGACGCCTCCCGCGCCGCCGCGATCGTCGAGCCGCTGGAAGGGCTCGAAGAGCCGGTCCTTCTGATCGGCCGGCACACCGGGGCCGTGGTCGATGACCTCGAGCTTGGCGCTTTCGGCTCCGGCGCGTGCCGCAACGGTGATCGGCTGGTTGCCGTCACCGTGGCGAACCGCGTTGTCGAGCAGGTTGACGAGGACCCGCTGCAGGAGCCCGCGATCGGCTCGCACGAGAGGAAGGTCCTCGGCGACCTCGACCAGGATCCGATCGGCCGCTTCCGGCAACGCGAGCAGCGCCGCCGAGACGACCTCGTCGAGGGCGACGCCGTCGAGCTGCACGCTCAACGCCCCCGCCTGAAGGCGGCTCGCATCGAGAAGGTTTCGAACGACGTCGTCGAGATGGTCGGCCGACTCCTCGATCGTGGCAAGCAGCTCGTCGCGCTCCTCGGGCGACCAGTCGACGTCGGTTTGCCGCAGGCTGCTGACCGCCGCTTTCACGCCCGCCAGCGGCGTGCGCAGGTCGTGGCCGACTGCCGACAGCAGCGCGGTGCGCTGGCGATCGACGGTTGCAAGCGCCTCGGCCTGGTCCGCTTCGCCGGCTAGCTCGCGCCCCTCGTATGCGGTCCCGGCGGCGGCCGCGAAGGCGTGCAGGACACGCTGGTCCTCCGCGAAAAGGGCCGGGCCGCGGCCCACCATCCGAAGGTGAGCCCCGACCGGGACGTCGAACCGAAGCGGAGCCTCCTGACCGGCCGGCGCCCAGCCGTAGTGCTCGGCCTCGACCCACTCGCCGGAGCCCCTGATCCGCGCCAGCAGGGTCACCGACTCCATGTTGAACGTCTCGCAGGCGTTGCGCAGGACCTCACGCAGCGACTCGCCGCCGTCGAGCTTCGGCCCGGCGAGCGCCGACATCGTCTCGGCCTCGGCGAGTGCGCGCTCGGCGATCCGAGCGCGGCGGACAGCGAGTTCCACGGCTCCGCTGACCAGGGCCGCGACGGCTACGAAGACGACCAGCGCGACCACCTGGTCGGGGTCGCCCACGGTGAACGTGTGGATCGGCTCGACGAAGAAGTAGTTGATGAGCAGCGCCGCGGCGACCGCCGATCCGACCGCGACGACCACGCCTCCGACCAGGGCGATCAAGACCACGGCGAGGAGGTAGACGAGGACCTGGCCGTCAAGAGCGAGCTCGTTCTCGAGCGCCGTGAGCAGGAGCGTGAGAAGTGGCAGCAGGATGACCGCGAGGACGAGCCCGGTTATCTGGCGCCGGCGGCTGAGGCGGAACGTCCGCACCAGCCTTTGCGGCGCCGACTCGTCGAGCAGGTCCTCGCTTCGGACGTACTCGACGGGCGCGCTCATCATCTCTCCTCTGGTTCGGCGCCGACCACCCACGGGACGCTGGTCACGGTGACGGCCGGCTCGAAGAGCAGTCTGCCCTTCAGCCGCAGAGCCGTCTGATTGTGCAGCAGATGCTGCCACCAGTGCTCGACCACGTACTCGGGGATCACGATCGAGACCACGTCTCCAGGATGCTCCCTTCGCAGCTGTCGGACATATCGAAGCACGGGACGCACGGTTTCCCTGTACGGCGACTCGATCACGACGAGTGGAATGGGCACGCCGCGACTGCGCCACTGCTCCGGCAACGGGTCGTCGGCCTTCTCGGCGGCGACCTTCACGGCGCGGAGCGTGGCCGGGTTGGTCGCCTGTGCGAACGCAAGTGCGCGGAGCGTCGGCGAGAGGAGGTTTGAGACCAGCACGACGGTGTGGATACGCGTCGGCATCGCGACGCCGGACGGGGGTGGCGCGAGTTGCGCGTTCATCGCCGCGTAGTGGCGCGAGACCGCCTTCATCGCCAGAAACATGATCGGCGCTGCGACGACGACGATCCATGCTCCCTGCGCGAACTTGGTCGCCAGCACGATCACGAAGACGAGACCCGTTGCCAGTGCGCCCAGCCCGTTGAGCGCGCGCTTGCGGCGAAGCCGCGACAGCTTGCGGCCGCCCGCATCGAGCATCGCGCGCGACCAGTGACGCACCATGCCGGCCTGGCTCAAAGTGAACGACAGGAAGACCCCGAGGATGTAGAGCTGCAGCAGGCGGGTGACGTTGGCGTTGAAGGCGATGATCAGCGCTGCCGCGACCAGGGCCAGGAGGACGATGCCGTTCGAGAACGCGAGCCGGTCACCCCGGCTGGACAGCTGGTGGGGCAGGTAGTTGTCGCGACCCAGCAGGGAGGCGAGCACAGGAAAGCCGTTGAACGCGGTGTTGGCGGCGAGGACGAGGATCGCCGCGGTGAATGCCTGCAGGAGGTAGAAAGGCACGCTCTCACCGAAGGTCGCCAGACCGATCTGGCTGATCGCCGTCTTCTGCTCGGCCCCCGGGGCGAGGCCGATGAGGTTCGCCGTGTCCTCGGCCATGTGGACGTCGGCCGTGACCGCGAGCACGGTGATCCCGGCGAACATCGTGATCGCCAGTGCGCCCATGATCGTCAGCGTCGCGGCGGCGTTGCGGCTCTTCGGAGGCTTGAAAGCGGGAACGCCGTTCGAGACCGCCTCGACGCCGGTCAATGCCGTGCATCCGGACGCGAACGCCCTCAAAACGAGGAACACGGCCAGGACGCCGCTCGTGTCGGCCGTCTCTCGAAGCTCGTAGCCGGCGCTCTCGGCGCTCAGGCCATCGCCGAAAAGGACCTTTGCGAACCCGACGACGAGCATCGCGAACACTGCGATGACGAACCCATAGGTCGGCACGGCGAACGCGCGCCCCGACTCCTTGACCCCCCGGAGGTTGACGACGGTGAGAAGCACCACGAACCCGAGCGAGATCGCGACGGCGTGCGGGGCGAGCGACGGTACGGCGCTCGTGATCGCGGCCACTCCGGCGACGACGGAAACTGCGACCGTGAGCACGTAATCGATCAACAGCGCCGACGCAGCCGTGAGCGAGGCGTTCTCTCCAAGGTTCGCGCGGCTGACCGCGTACGCTCCACCGCCGTTCGGATAGGCGTGGCAGGTCTGGCGATAGGAGGCGACCACGGTCACGAGCAACACGACCACGGCGAGGCCCACCCACGGGGTCAGATAGAGGAGCGCGAGCCCTCCTAGGCCCAGAACGAGGACGATCTGTTCCGTCGCATAGGCGACAGAGGACAGCGGGTCGGAGCAGAAGACGGGAAGCGCGAGGCGCTTCGGCAGCAGCGTCTCCTCGATCCTGTCGCTGCGCAGCGGCCTGCCGATCAGGATGCGCGGAAGCGCCGCTGCTCTCGAGGCCATGGAGGCGTTGTAGTCGCCCCGACTTGCCCGATCGCGTTCTTGACGCTTTCCTAACGCAGGCGCCGCGGATCCTTGCGCGGCGCCTAGATCTCGAGCCGCGACTCCTCGAGGTCGATCTCGCGCACGAGCTCGCGCATCAGCTCCGTGCTGATCTCGCCCGCCCGGTGCATCTCCGCCAGCGCGAGCCGCTGCGCCTCGTAGAGCTCGCGCATCAGGCGCTGATAGGCCTGGGAGCGCTCCTCGATCGCCCCGTCGTCTCCGGCATTCCCCCGAGCCTGAAACCGCCGCATTCGGAAGTCGAGCATCGCCCGCACGCGGTCTACCGTGTCCTCGTTGACCCAGTCCTCGCGCGCCAGCTCCTCGAGGCGCTGGATTGCGGCATCGATCGCGGCGAGGCGGGCTTCCACTTCCTCCTTCTCGCGTTCGCTCGCGTCTTCGACTACGCCCAGGCGGCGGATCAGGGCGGGCAGCGTCAGCCCCTGGCCGACGACCGTGATCAGGATCACCGCGAAGGCGATGAACTGGATCAGCTCGCGCTCCGGAAGAGCGTCTCCCTCGTCGGTCGTGAGCGGCAGGGCGAGGGCCGCGGCGAGGGTGACCGCCCCTCGCATACCCGACCACGCGGCCACGACGCGCTCCCGCGGGCCGACGCGGCGCGCCCGCTGCGCGGGGCGCCGGTCGACGAGCCGGATCAGATAGGGCACCGTGAAGACCCATGCGAAGCGGGTGGCCAGGATCACGCCCGTCACCAGCGCGGCGTAGCCCGCAAGCTCCGCCGCTCGAGAGCTGCGCGATGCCGTCCACCGCCACCGGCAGCTGAAGGCCGATGAGGATGAAGAGCGTCGCGTTGAGAATGAAGACGAGGATCTCCCAGACGGCCGCTCCCTGAAGGCGCATCTGCGGCGAGGCGATGCGGGGCGCGTTCCAGCCCAGGTAGATGCCCGCGGTGACGGCGGCGAGCACGCCCGACAGCCCCAGCTCTTCGGCTGGAAGGAATGCGGCGTACCCGGTCAGCAGCGAGATCGTTATCTCGGTCGGGACGTCGTCGAGCCGACGCCGGATCTCGGTGATCACGAATCCGACCGCGAGGCCGACCGCGATGCCGCCGACTACGGCGCCCACGAACTCGAGGCTCGCGCCGAGCAGCGAGAAGCTTCCGCCCACGGCCGTCGCCACTGCGGTTCGGTAGATGACCAGGGCCGCGGCGTCGTTGATCAGGCTCTCGCCCTCGATCACGTTGACGATCCGCCGCGGGGCGCCGACGCGGCGCATCAGGGCGGTTGCGGCGACGGGATCCGTCGGCGACACGATCGCTCCCAGCGCGAAGGACATCGGCCACGACATGTCGATCACCTCGTGGGCGACGACGGCGACCGCCGCCGCCGTGACGATCACGAGGCCGATCGACGTCACTGAGATCGCCCGGATGTCCCGGCGCAGCGCTCTCAGGTCGGAGAAGAACGCGGCCGAGTACAGCAATGGGGGCAGGAAGATCGTCAGCACGAGGTCGGGCTCGAGCTCGACCGTGGGCACGCCGGGGACCAGCGCGAGCGCGAGCCCGCCGAGCACCAGCACGATCGGGTACGGCACGTTGAGCCAGCTCGCGATCGCGTTGAGCAGCGAGACCGAGACGAAGAGCGCGACGAGGAAGACTTCGAGGTTCTCCATTGCCGCTTAGTGGTAGGTCACCGCAAGGCGACGTTGTCTTGCGCGCGGTTTGCCGAAAACTCGAGCCTGGGTATCTCCACTGCCATGGAGCTATCACTGCTGCTCATCATCATCGGCATCGTGCTCGCCGTGTTCGTTCATTACGCGCTCGGCATCGTCTGTGTCCTGATCGGCCTCGTGTTGCTGATCTGGCCGCGGATCACGGCTGCTCGACGCGTCTAGCCGCCAAAACGGCGACACGCGGCGCCGCTAGTCGGCGCCCGGCCGCGGGAACTGCACCCGCATGGCGCGGTCCCACAGCCTGTCGGTCATCAGCGCTCGCTGGCCGAGCGCCAGCCGCGCCGACGGCGTGACGACGTAGCGGGTCTTCGGGCGCCGCGCGGTGATCGCCTTCTCGATCTTCTTCGCCACGACCTCGGGCGGTCCGCCGAGCTTCGCCAGGCCGCCCTCGTAGACATCGGCCGTTCCCTGCGCGACCGCGTCGTTGAAGTCGGCGTAGGGGCCGTCCGACCGCGACTCCCCGACGCTCGCCGCCCCGACCTCGCCGAACTTGGTCGTGATCAGCCCCGGCTCGATCAGGATCACGTCGACGCCGAACCCGGCGACCTCGAAGCGCAGCGCGTCGGAGAACGCCTCGACCGCGTGCTTGGTCGCGTGGTAGGCGCCGCCTCCGGGGAACGTCAGGCGCCCGCCCATCGAGCTGATGTTGACGATCTTGCCCCAGCCCTGCTCGCGCATCCCCGGCAGCACGTGCTGACACATCCGCACGAGCCCGAAGACGTTGGTCTCGAACTGGCGCCGCACGTCGTCGAGCGACAACGTCTCGACCGCGCCGCTCTGGCTGTAGCCGGCGTTGTTGACCAGGACGCCGACGGCGCCCTCGGCCTGCTCGACGGCGTCGACCGCGGTGCGCATCGAGGATTCGTCGGTGACGTCCAGCTCGAGCGTCACGCAGCCCTTCTCGGCGAGGTCCTCGATCGACTCGACGCGGCGCGCGGTCGCATAGACCCTCCATCCCTCGCCTGCCAGGTGCTCGGCCGTCGCATGCCCGATTCCCGACGAGCATCCCGTGACCAGCACGGCCTTGGAAACCTCGGCCATGCGCTGGACTCTATCCTCCCGGCCCGTGCGTGCGGTGACCTTCCAAGCGCCTGGCGAGGTGAGGATCGACGATCGTCCCGAGCCGCGGCTCGAGGCCTCCGACGACGCGATCGTCCGCGTCGAGGCGACCGGCATCTGCGGCTCGGACCTCCACATCTACCACGGCCGCGTCCAGATCGAGCCCGGCTTCACGATCGGGCACGAGTACGTCGGCACCGTGATCGACGCCGGCGACTCGGTCACGGAGGTCGCCGTCGGCGACCGCGTGCTGGGCTGCTACGGAACCGCATGCGGAGGATGCTTTCACTGCCGCCGCGCCGAGTACCACAAGTGCGACTCGGGGAAGGTCTTCGGCCACGGCGCGACGCTGGGCTCGCTTCAGGGCGCGCAGGCGGAGCAGGTCCTGGTTCCCAACGCCAACCTCACGCTCCGCCGCGTCCCCGACGGCCTCTCCGACGACGCCGCGCTCTTCGCCGGCGACGTCGCCGGGACCGCATACCACGCGATCGCCGAGTCGAGCTTCGAGCCGGGCGCGACCGCCGCCGTGCTCGGCCTCGGGCCCGTGGGCCTCTGCGCGGTTCAGATGGCCAAGGCCGCCGGCGCATCGCTCGTCGTCGCCGTGGACACGGTCGAGGACCGCCTCGCCGTAGCCGAGTCCTTCGGCGCCGTCCCCGTCCATCTCACCGAGGGTGACCCCCGCGGCGAGGTCAAGCGCCTGACCTCCGGGCGCGGGGTCGATCTCGCGATCGACGCGGTCGGGCACCCCGACGCGCTCGACCTCGCCTGCCGTCTTGCGCGCAAGGCGGGCAGCGTCTCGGTGACCGGCGTCTACGCCGAGCCGACGGAGGTTCACATGGGCGTCGTCTGGATCAAGGCGCTGACGCTGCGCACCGGCCACGCGAACGTGATCGGCCATCTCGACCGCGTGCTCGCGATGCTCGGGGCCGGGGTCGTCGACCCGACGCCGCTCGTCACCCACCACATGGGCCTCGACGACGCTCCCGAGGCCTACGAGGTCTACGATCGCCGCGAGGCGCTCAAGATCGTCCTCGCCCCGTAGCCCGGGGCCGCCCGGTTATTCCTGCTCGAACGGGTAGGCGAGCTGCACGTGCGTGCGCGCCACCGTGACGAACGCACGCGATGCCGGGGCGGGCCCGGGAGCCGCGTCGTTGAGCGGCGTGATCTCCGCGTTGGCGAGCGGGATGAAGTCGAGGTCGCCGCGGTTGAGGAAGTCGGAGAGCCGGCTCCGATAGCCCTCTCGGGGGAGCGTCAGGTCGCCGACGATCCGGTGCCGGGCCGTTTCGAGGACCACTCTCTCGACTCTCGTCTCCACGTGGGTGGTTATATCGGCCGTGTGAGCGCCGGCTTGAAAGGTCGCGCTCAGCCGTCTTCGCGCCGGGGCGCCGGCTCCCCGGCGCGCACCGCCTCGAGCTGGGCGGCGACGGCGAGCCCGAGGAAGAGGGCGAGTGCGGTGAGGAACGCCCACAACAGCAGCCCGATCAGCCCGGCCAGGGGACCGTAGGTCTCGCCGAACTGCTGGCTGAGCTGCAGGTACGCGGCGAGCAGTCCGGTGAAGACGAACCACAGGAGCACCGAGAGCGAGGACCCGAAGGCGAGCCATGAGAACGCGGGCTGATCGCGGTTCGGCGAGACCTTGAAAAGCACGCCCACCGCCGCCGCGACCAAGGCGGCACCGAGCGGCCACCGGCCTACGGACCACAGGGTGTCGAGGGTCGGCCCCCAGCCCGTGACCTCCCGCAGTGCGTCGCCGAGCGAGCGCCCCGGCACCACGAGCACGAACGCCGCCGCCGTGGCTAGCCCCACCGTGCAGGCGAGCACCGTCGCCAGGGTGTACTTGCGCAGCCCGGGGCGGTCCCGCTCGACCCCGTAGAGGCGGTTCGACCCGCGTTCGATCTGGCCCTATCGGCCCCCACGCCGGCGATGAGCGCGGCGATGGCGCCGAGCGCGCAGCGCCGTTTCGGCGTCCTCGTGCGCCGCCGAGGATCCCTGCTGTAGCGCCCTGGTCAGGATCTCGCTTGCGGGACCCGGCGAGAGGTCTCGCAGGGTCTGGGTGAGGACATCGGTGAGGCTCTGCTGACCGATCAGGGTGGCGAGGGCCACGAGCACGATGAGAGAGGGGATGGCGGTGAGCACGAGCTGAAAGGCGAGCGCTCGCGAGTGGCTGAAGCCGTCGGCGTAGCGGAAGCGGACGAAGCCGTCCCGAACCAGCTCCCGCAGCCCGGTCTCGCGCAGCGTCTCGACGGCGTCGTCGCCCTCGAGCTCGTTGGTCTCCGGGACCTTCGCGGCGGTGCTCACCGTCGCCTCCTACCCCGGGGCGGCGAGGCGCAAGCCAGAGCGCGGTGCCGGCGGCCGCACGCTCTCCGCTCGCCGGCGCTGGCATCATCCGTCCCCGTGATCGATCCGCTCGAGCGCTGGAGGGAGCACGGGGAGAAGCCCGACTACGCAGGGCTGCTCACGTTCGCCGGCGTTCCCTACACCGAGGACCCGGCCGAGCTCGAGGGCGCCGACGTCGCGATCGTCGGCGCGCCGACCGACGACCTCGTCTCCGACCGCCCCGGCGCCCGCCTGGGCCCGCGCGGGATCCGCGCCGCGAGCGCGCCTCCGGGCCCCACCTCGAGGCGAAGGTCGACGGCTTCTCCGAGCTGAAGGTCATCGACTACGGCGACGCGCCGGTGCTGCCGGCCGACGCGAAGCGAACCCACGAAGCGATCGAGGCGACGGTGGGGGAGGTGCTCGACGCCGGCGCCGTGCCGATCGTGCTCGGCGGCGACCACGGGATCGCCGAGCCCGACATCAGGGCGTGCGCCGCGCGCCACGGGCCGCTCGGCCTCGTCCACTTCGACACCCACACCGACACCGGCAAGCAGGTCTTCGGCGTCGAGGTCTCGCACGGGACTCCGATGTACCGGCTCGTCGAGGCCGGCCACGTCGACCCGGCGCGCTACGTCCAGATCGGCCTGCGCGGCTACTGGCCGGGGGAGGAGGAGTTCGATTGGCAGGCCGAGCGCGGGATCACGAGCCTCTTCATGCACGACGTCCGCGAGCTCGGCATCCGCGAGGTCGTCGGCCGCGCGCTCGGGGTCGTGGGCGACGGCCCCGTCTTCATGTCGGTCGACATCGACGTCCTCGACCCGGCCTTCGCGCCCGGCACCGGGCACGCCCGAGCCGGGCGGGATGACGTCGGCCGACCTGCTGTGGGCGTGCCGCGAGATCGCGTCCGGCCTCCAGATCGTCGGAGCCGACGTGGTCGAGGTCATCCCGACCGAGGTGGGATCGGCCGACATCACCGCGCTCGCCGCCGAGCGCGTCGTGCGCGAGATCGTGACCGGGCTGGCGATCGCCCGGGGCGAGTCCGCGGGCTAGCCGCTGGCGGCGCGCTCGCGCTCCTGCTCGACGAGCACGCGGCGCAGGATCTTGCCCGACGGCGACTTCGGGATCTCGTCGGTGACCTCGACGAGGCGGATGCGCTTCTGGGGCGAGACCTGCTCGGCGACCCACTCCATCAGCGCGTCGGTGTCGAGCTCGTCGCCGGCGGCGACGACGTAGGCCTTGGGAAGCTCGCCGGCCTCCTCGTCGGGCACGCCGACGACGGCGACGTCGCCGACCTCGGGGTGGGTGACCAGCAGCGCCTCGAGCTCGGCCGGCGCGACCTGGAAGCCCTTGTACTTGATCAGCTCCTTGAGGCGGTCGACGATCGAGTAGAAGCCGTCGGCGTCGCGGACCGCGATGTCGCCGGTGTGAAGCCAGCCGTCGTCGTCCACCGTCGCCGCCGTCGCCTCGTCGTTGTTGAGGTAGCCGGCCATGACCTGGGGGCCGCGGATCCACAGCTCGCCGCGCTCGCCTCCGCCGACGTCCTCGCCCGTCTCGGGATCGACGAGGCGGCACTCGGTGCCGGCGAGCGGCGGCCCGATCGAGCCGGCGCGGTTCTCGCCGTCGGGGCGGATGCAGTGGGTCACCGGGCTCGTCTCGGTGAGCCCGTAGCCCTGGATCACCGTGCAGTCGACGCGCTCGGCGACCTGCTCCGATCAGCTCGGCGCCGAGCGGCGCGGCGCCCGACATGATCGTGCGAACGGACGAGAGGTCGCGGCCCTCGACGGCGGGGTGCTTGCCGAGCGCGAGCGCGATCGGCGGGACGACGTAGGCGCGCGTGACTCCGTGCTCCTCGATCAGCCCCAGGAACTGGTCGAGGTCGAAGCGCGGCATCGTCACGATCGTCGCGCCCGCCCACAGGCCCTGGTTCATGATCACCGTCATCCCGTAGATGTGGAAGAAGGGCAGCACCCCGACGAGGACGTCGTCGGGCTCGATCGGGAACGCGTCCTGGATCTGGATCAGGTTGGAGACGAGGTTGCGGTGGGTCAGCATCACGCCCTTGGGGAGCCCCGTCGTCCCGCTCGAGTAGGGCAGCACGGCGAGGTCGGAGCCGGGGTCGATCTCCACCTCGGGCGCGTCGGCGGGATCGCCGAGCAGCTCCGTGAACGGGGTCGCGCCCTCGGCCTCGCCGACGACGAAGACGTCCTCGACCCCGGCCTTCTCCGCGGCCTCGCGGGCGACGTCGAGGAAGGGCGCAACGGTGACGACCATCCTCGCGCCCGAGTCGTGAGCTGGTGCGCCAGCTCGTTGGCCGTGTAGAGCGGGTTGACCGTCGTGCACCTGCCGCCCGCCGAGGCGACGCCGTGGAAGACGATCGCGTACTCCGGGAGGTTGGGCATGTGGACCGCGAGCACGTCGCCCTTGCCGAACCCTCGCGCGGCGAGGCCGGCGGCGAGCGCGCGGACACCGTTGCTCAGCTCCTCGTAGGTGACGGTGCGACCCGTCGGCCCGTCGATCAGCGCCGGCTTGTCGCCGCGCTGCTCGGCGCCCTCGAGGACGAAGGACGTGACGTCGGTGTCGGGTATCTCGATCGCCATCGCTGCGCCGCGAATCTATCGCGCCGCCGCGAGGGGCGGTCTGCGAGACTCGTCCGGCATGGGTACGGGACCGAGGTATGGGGCCATCGTCGCCGCGGTGGTGCTGGCGGCGCTCGCGGTGGCGGCCGCGCCGGCCGGGGCGGCGGCGCCCGACGACACCGTCTGGCTCTGCAAGCCCGGCGCCCAGCCCAACCCCTGCGAGGGGAGCCTCGAGACGACCGTCGTCGCGCCCGACGGGCAATCGACGGTCGAGACGCCGAAGCAGTCGAAGCGAAGGATCGACTGCTTCTACGTCTATCCGACGGTCAGCGAGCAGCAGGGGCCGAACGCCGACCTGACGATCGAGCCCGCACAGATCGCGGTCGCCCAGCAGCAGGCGGCGCGCTTCTCGCAGCAGTGCCGTGTCTTCGCCCCGATGTACAACCAGCTGACGATCTCGTCGCTGAGCAGACCGCCGGAGGAGTTGGTGGGCCCCGGTCAGATCGCATACGAGAGCGTCGTCTCGGCCTGGCGCGACTACCTTCGCCACTACAACAAGGGCCGCGGCGTCGTGCTGATAGGCCATTCCCAGGGCACCGGCATGCTCCGGCTTCTGATCCGCAACGAAATCGACCCCCGCAGGTCCCTGCGCAAGCGGCTCGTGGCGGCGCTGCTCCTCGGCCTCAACGTCACCGTCAAGCGCGACTCGGTCGTCGGCGGCGATTTCCAGCACGTGCCCGCCTGCACCGCCCCCAAGCAGTTCGGCTGCGTGGTCGCCTACTCGACCTTCAACGAGACCCCGCCCGACAACACCGCTGTTCGGAAAGCCGGGAGGGCGCTTCGGGGAGGTCCTCGGGTTCCCGACCGGGCCGGAGTACGAGGTCCTCTGCACCAACCCGGCGGCCCTCGCCGGTGGGTCGGCTGAGCTGGAGACCCTTGTCAACAGCGCTCCGGTCCCGGGCGTGATCGGCGCCGGCCTCTCGATCATGTACGGAGGGCCGCAGCCCAGCGCGCGCGACGTCATGGATCCGTCCCCAGGACCACTACACGGGCGAGTGCGTCGAAAGCAACGGCGCGAACGTCCTGATGATCTCGCCGGTCGGCTCGGCAAGGCGCCTCAACCCGTCGCCCGACGCGACGTGGGGCCTGCACCTCGCGGACGTGAACATCGCGCTCGGAAACCTCGTCGACTACGTCGGGCGCGCGGGCAAGCGCTACCTGAAAAAGCAGGACGCGAAGAAGTAGCTAGAACGCGAACTCGGGCTCGGGCAGCTTCGGGACCTCGGATGCGACGCGCGACATCACACCGAGGAATCGGCCCAGCTCGGGATAGACGATCGCCTTGCCCGAGGTGATCAGCCCGACCGAGACGCCGCGCTCGGGGTCGGCCCAGCCCATGATGTTGATCAGGCCGAGGTGGCCGAAGGCGAGGTCGGTGTCGCGGCCCAGGAGGCTGATCACGTCGGCGCCCGAGCATCAGCCCGTAGGAGAAGCGCGTCGGGAAGCCGAGCGAGAGGTCCACCTCGAGCCGCGACTGCTCGGTCAGCGCCCGGCGGATCGTCTCCGACTTCATCACCCGCACGCCGTCGAGCTTTCCGCCGACGCGCAGAAGCTCGAAGAAGCGCGACAGCTCGTTCGCGGTCGTGACGACGTTGGCGGCCGGGACGATCGCGGTGCGAAAGCGCGGGTCGTTGGCGGCGTCGATGACCTCCTCGAGCGGGGCGCCGAGCGCGCGCGCGATCAGGGTCGAGAACGGCGGCAGCAGGCGGGGCCCGGTGACGTAGTCGGCGCCGACCGCGGCGACGTCCTCGGGCGCGACTCCGTAGTTGCCCCAGCGAAAGCCCAGCGGGTCGAGGATCTCCTCGGCGAGCACCCGGCGGATGTCCTTGCCGGTCGCGCGGTGGACGATCTCGCCGAGGATGAAACCGCCGGACACCGCGTGGTAGGCGAGCAGCTGCCCCGGCTTGAGGTTCGGCTTCGCGTCGCAGATCGCCTCGACGATGAACTCGCGGTCGGTGATCCGGTCGAGGTCGAACGTCTCGCGCGGCATCCCGGCGACGCCCGCGCGGTGGGCGAGCACGTGGGCGATCGTGATGTCCTCCTTTCCGTGGCGCGCGTAGCCCGGGATGTGATCGCCGACGCGGTCTCAGATCGAGAGCGCGCCGCGCTCCTCGAGCAGGTGGATGACCATCGCCGTGACCGCCTTCGACGTCGAGTAGACGCAGAACGGGGTCTCCGGCGTGGCGGCCACCTTGGGCACGTCCTCGCCGTCGTCGGGGCCGTTGCCCGACATGTGCCCGATCGCGCGGTCGAGCACGACCTCGCCGTTTCGCCTCACGCAGAGCGCGACGGCGGGGTGGACGGCGCTGCGGTAGAGGTCGGTGGCGGCCTCCCAGAGCGACTCGACGGTCTCGGAGTCGAGCCCGCCGAGCGCCGGCGCCGCCTCCTCGGCGACCGTCGTGACCGACTCGAGATCGTCGGGGATCGCGATCCGGCGCAGGGGCAGCGACGGGAGCTTGGGAAGCGCGGGCATGCCGAGCGCCAACCTAACGCGTAGGCTCCCGCCCGCGATGGACTACGAAGCGATCAAGGGCGGCCTCACCGCGGCGATCCCCTACAACGCCCACCTCGGCCTCGAGGTCGTCGACGTCGGTCCCGGTCGCGGGGTCGTGCGTCTGCCGGACGACGAGCGGCTTCGCAACCATGTCGGGACCCAGCACGCCGGCGGCCTCTTCTCGGCCGCGGAGGCGGCGTCGGGAGCCGCCTTCGTGGGCGCCTTCGCCGAGAAGCTGGGCGAGATCACGCCGCTGGCGCGCTCGGCGTCGATCCGGTACGTCGCGTTGGCGCGCGGGCCGATCACGGCCACCGCGACGCTCGAGGAGGACGCCGCCGCGCTGCTCGAGCGCCTCGACGCCGACGGCAAGGTCCAGTTCCCGGTCCAGGTCGAGCTGACCGACGAGCAGGACGCCACGGTCGCCGAGGTGACCGTGGACTGGCACGTGCGAAAGAACGACTGACGCGGCCCTGCGCTCGGCTAGGCGGATCCTGGGCGGCGATCGACGGCGACGGCGTCGACGGCGACGGCGCCGCGCTCGTGGACGAAGACGGGGTTCAGCTCCAGCAGCTCGAGGCCGGCGTCGAGCAGCAGCTCGCCGGCGGCAGCGGCGAGTCGAGCGGCCGCGGCCAGATCCAGCTCGGCGCCGCCGCGTCCCCCGGTCAGCAGCGCCGCGCCGCGCAGGCCGCGCAGCGCCGCCTCGACGCGCGCCGGCGATGGCGGGGAGGGGGATAACGGCGGCGTCCGCGAGCGCCTCGGTCCAGATCCCGCCGAGCCCGACCGTGAGCGAGGGCACGACGGCGTCGCGGCGCGCGGCGACCAGCAGCTCGCGCCCGGCGGCGCCTGGCGCTCGACCAGCACCGCCCCCGCGTCGAGCGCGCGCAGCCGCCCGTCGGCGGCGCGCACGTCGTGCGTCCGACTCGATCCCCAGAAGGACAGCGCCCAGCTCGGTCTTGTGCACGAGGCCCTCGCCGCTGAGCTTCGCCACCACGGGCGGCCCGAGCTCGGCGAGGATCGCCGCGGCGTCGTCCTCGTCGGCGGCGATGCGCCCCTCGACGACGTCCACGCCGGCTTCGCGCAGCAGCCGCTTGGCCTCGTGCTCGGCGAGCCAGCGATTCGACCCGGCGCCGTCGCCCGAGGCGCCTGCGCCTCGCCGCGCGATGGCCGCGATCTCCCGCAGCCGGGCGGCGTCGCCGGGGGGCGCGTCGAGCGCTCGCGCGCAGGCGAGCGCGGTCCGCAGCCCCGCGACCGCCGGCACCCCCGCGTCGATCAGGCGCCGCGCGCTCTCGACCTGGAGCAGCTCGGGGAGCGTCGAGGCGACGAGCGCCGGGGCGCGGCTCGCCCGCGCGCCGTCGAGGATCCCCTCGCGGACGGTGTCCCAGGAGTCCTTGATGCCGCCCTCGAGCCCGGCGGGCTCGTCGTAGTAGACGACCACCTGGCCGACCCCGGGATCCCCGCCGACGGTCTCGATCAGCTCGCGCAGCGTGTCGCGCTCGCCCCAGATCATCGAGGTGTAGTCGAGCGGGTTGGCGACGGTGGCGGCCGAGGGCAGCAGCTCGTCCAGGCGCCGTTTCGTCTCCGGCGCGAACTCGGCGAGCTCGATGCCCGAGCCTCTGCGCCTCGTCGCCCGCGGCGCTCGAGTCGCCGCCCGAGCAGGTCATCACCGCCAGCCCGCCGGACGGCGCCGCTCGCGCCGGCGCGGGCCCCGGGCGGCGAGCGCGGTCGCCAGCTCGAGCAGGTCGTGGGGGTCGGCGGCGAGCGCCGCCCCGCCTCCTCGATCAGCGCCTGCGAAGACGCGCTGGTCGCCGGCCACGGCGCCGGTGTGGGCCGCGGCCGCCGACGGCGCCCGCCTGCGACGAGCCGACCTTGAGCACCGCGACCCCGATCCCCGCGTCGGCGCACGCCGCGAGCGCCTCGCAGAGCTTCGCGCCGTCGCCGTCGTCCTCGAGGTTGAGCGCCACCGAGCGCACGCCCTCGTCCTCGCGCGAGGGCGAGGAGGAAGTCCGCCGCCTCGAGCACCGCCTGGTTTCCGCACGAGACGACCGTGTGCAGGCGCAGGCCGCGGCGAGCGGAGAGCGCGTTGACGGCGAGGTTGCCGCTCTGGGAGATCGAGCGCGACGTGCCCGGGCTCGCGCCGGGACGAGCGCGTCGCCCCACAGCGCGACGCGCTGCGCGAGGCGCGACGATCCCGTTGCCGTTCGGCCCGCAGACCGGCAGCGTCGTGCCGCGTCGCGGCGGCGACCAGCTCGTCCTGGAGCTCGCGCCCTCCGGGCGCCTCGGCGAAGCCCGCCGCGTAGACGACCGCGCCGCCGCACCCGAGGCGCCCCGCCTCGTCGATCACCTCAGGGACCGATGCGGCGGGCACGGCGACGACGACCGCGTCCGGTGTACCGGGCAGCTCGCTCAAGCGACGCGGAAGCATGGCCGTCCGTGAGCCTCGGTCGCGGCTCGGGTTCACGCCCCAGACCTCGCCCTCGTATCCGATCGCGTCGAGGTTGAGCAGCGTCTGGCCGCCATAGGAGCCGTCGCGGTCGCTCGCGCCGACGACCGCTATCGAGACGGGATCAAGCAGGCGGCGCAGGTCCACGACTCGTCCCCGCAGCGCCGCTCAGTGGATCGTGCGCTCCACGCCGCGGCGCTCGAGCGCGCGGGCGACGATCAGCCGCTGGATCTCGTTCGTCCCCTCCCAGATGCGGTCCACGCGCAGCTCGCGCAGGAAGCGCTCGGCGACGTTGGTCCGCATGTAGCCGCGGCCGCCGAACACCTGCACTGCGCGGTCGGCGCAGCGCCACGCGGCCTCGCTGACGAACAGCTTCGCCGCCGCCGCCTTGGCGTGCACGACCTTGGGGTCGGCGCCGGCGTCGACGAGCCGCGCGACGTCCATCGTCAGCAGCCGCCCGGCGGCCGCGTCGGCGGCCGACTCGGCGAGCGGGAAGGAGACGCCCTGGTAGTCGTAGATGCGGTTGCCGCCCTGCTCGCGCTCGGTCGCCCACGCCGACGGCCTCCTCGAGCAGCCGCCACATCGAGCCGACGCCGCGCGCCGCGATCCCGATGCGCTCCTCGGTGAACCAGGCGCGCTGGAGGTCGTTGCCGCCGCCGAGGCCGCCGATCACGGCGTCCTCGGGGACCTCGACATCGGTGAAGCGGATCGTCGGGTGCCCGTGGGGATAGGTGTGCGTGAAGGGCGGGTCGTCGACGACCTCGATCCCGCCCGCGTCGCTGTCGACGAGAAAGAGCGTCGGCAGGCGCTCGCCGCCCTCGATCGCGTTCGCCATCACGATGTAGACGGCGGCGATGTCGCCGTAGGTCACGAACCACTTCTCGCCGTTGATCACTCCAGCCGCCGTCGCTGCGCTCGGCCGTGGCCTCGATCCGCGACGGGTCCGAGCCGGCGTTGGCCTCGGTGACGGCGTAGGCGTCGTGGAGCTCGCCGCGCAGCGCCGGCTCGAGGTAGCGCTCGATCTGCTCCTGCGTCCCGTTCGCGAGCACGTTGTAGGCGCCCGGGATGTGCCACGACAGCGCGTTGGTCGAGCGCCCGAACTGCTCCTCGACCAGGAACCACTCGAGCTTCGACCAGCCCTGGCCGCCGTGCTCGCGGGCGTGCAGGCCGCCGCTCAGCCCCGCCTCGATCGACTCGCGCTTGATCCGGTCGCGCAGCTCGTCGGGGATCTTGCCCGCCGCTTCGCTCGGCGAGCTCCTCGTTGGGGATCAGCACCTCGTCGACGAAGCGCCGCGCGCGCTCGCGCAGGTCGCGCTGCTCGGCGGTCAGGTCGCGGCTGTCGTCGGTCTCGGCGATCAGGGTGCCGGTGTCGGTGCTCATCTTGCTCCTTTGGTGAGGTCGGGATAGCGGCCGGGAAGGCCGAGCAGAAGGCCGTGGTGGTTCTGGACGACCTCGCTCGCGACCGCGCGCGCGTGCGACGACGGCGGGATCGGTGCTCGACGCCGGGCGCTCGATCAGCGCCCCGACCTCGCGCATGTAGGCGAGCCACGGACGGCGCCGCGCCCGCACGACGAAGCGCTCGATCCGCCCCCGCTCGCGCGCGACCGCCTCGGCGGTGGGGGGGCCGCCGGCGCGCAGCGCGGCGACCGCCGCCGGGAGCTCGCGCTCCGGCTCGGGCGTGATCGAAAGCCACGCCCTGCGTGTCCCGGTCAGCCGGCACAGGCGCATGGTAACATCACCTGATCACAAAGTCAGGATTGACAGCCCTCACGCCTGATCACTACCGCGATCCGGGGATGCTCGAGGCCGAGCACGAGCGGATCTTCGAGCGCACGCTGGCAGCTCGCCGGCCACGTCTCGCAGCTCTCCGAGCCCGGCAGCTACCTGACGGCGACATCCGGGACCCAGCCGGTGCTCGTCGTCCGCGCCGAGGACGGCAGGCTGCGCGCCTTTCGCAACGTCTGCCGCCACCGCGGCTCGCGCGTGCTCAGCGGCTCGGGGCAGTGCGGCAAGGCGATCCGCTGCCGCTACCACGGCTGGACCTACCGGCTCGACGGCTCGCTGATCGGCGTCCCCGAGGTGCGCAGCTACGCGGCGATCGACAAGTCGGCGCTCGGGCTGCTGCCGGCGCGCGTCGAGGAGATGTGCGGCCTGCTGTTCGTCAACCTCGACCTCTCGGCGCCGTCGCTCGCCGAGCAGGTCGGCGACCTTCCCGAGCGGCTCGCCCGCTACGGCATCGGGTCGCTTCGCCGCTTCGACCGCCTACGACGGCGAGCAGCCGGTCAACTGGAAGATCGTCGTCGACAACTACCTCGAGGGCTACCACGTCCCGATCGCGCACCCGGGGCTGATGCGGCTCTACGACTACAAGCACTACGAGCGCCGACGTCCACGACGGCTACGTCTGGTTCGAGGCGCCGCTTCGCGACAACCCCGCCGGCACCCGCACCGAGCGCCTCTACCGCCGCCTCGTCCGGCCGATGCCCGGGCTCGAGCCCGAGGACGTCGGCGTGTGGCGATACTTGTTCATCTATCCCAACACCGCCATCGACCTCTACCCCGATCAGGTGATGACCTGGAAGATCAACCCCGGCGGCAGTCCGCCGCACCCTCGACGCCTTCACCGCCTACCGCGCCGCGCGGCCGGGGCTGCGCACGCGCCTCGTGCAGCGCCTCAACACGAGGCTCAACACGCTCGTCCACGAGGAGGACATCGACCTCGTGACCAACGTCCAGGCCGGGCTCGAGACGCGCGGCTACGTCCCCGGCCCGCTGTCGGGCCGTGAGGCCGCCGTCGGCTGGTTCGCCGACCGCGTCCGCCGCGACCTCGCGACCCCGCGGCCGGGCAGGGACGACGGCGGCGACCCCCAGCCGGCGCTCGCGGAGAGCGCTAGCCGCGTGAGCGCCGCGCGCGCCACCCCCGCCAGCGAAGCGCCCGCGAGCAGATCCTCGACGCCGCCGTCGATCGGATCGCCAGCGACGGCATCGACGACGTCCGCATCGCGCGCATCGCGATGGACGCGGGCGTCTCCAGCTCGCTCGTCCACTACCACTTCGAGACCCGCGAGGCCCTGCTCGCCGAGGCGCTCGAGCACTCGTTCGAGCGCGCCGGCGACGTCCGCATCGAGCGCGAGCCGGGCGAGTCCGACTCGCACGCCGAGCGCCTCGCCGCGATGATCGACCAGTGCCTGCCCTACCCGGGCGACCTCGAGCGCGACTGGCTGCTGTGGGTCGAGCTGTGGCGGTCGACCGCGCGCCGCCCGGAGCTGCGGCCGACCGCGGCGCGGCTGTACGCGCGCATGCACAGCTGGTTCGCCGGCGCGATCGCCGAGGGCGTCGACGGCGGGCGAGTTCGCCGATTGCGACGCCGACGCGCTCGCCGACCGCGCCGTCGCGGTCGCTCGACGGATTCGGGATCCGGGCGCTCGTGCGCGACCCCGCCGTCCCGATCGAGCGCGCGCGGCGCGAGGTCTGGAACGTCCTGGCGCCTGACCTCGGCCTGGAGAGCAAAATGCCTTCTCGTGAGGTCGGCTGACCCTCCGGAGACACCGGGCACGATGCGGCGCCGCGAGCTGCTGCAGGCGGGCGCGGGGCTGGCTCTCGGGGCGACGGCGCTCGGGCCGGCGCTCGCCGGCTGCGGGATCGAGCGCGGCCTGAGCGGCGACACGAACCGCCCGATCGAGCCCAAGGTCGACGGCGACCTCTACTACTTCAACTACTCGCAGTACATCGACCCGGACCTGATCAAGGAGTTCCAGGCGAAGTACGACGTCAAGGTGATCGAGTCGTACTTCGACTCGATGCCGGGTCTGCTGGCGAAGCTCCAGGGCGGCAACGCCTACGACGTGATCTTCCCGACCGCGGAGTTCGTCGAGAAGCTGATCCAGACCGAGCAGGTGCTGCGGCTCCCGATCGAGAAGCTGCGCAACTTCGAGAACATCTACGCCTACTTCGACGACCCCTGGTACGACCCGGGCTCGCAGCACTCGGTCCCGTACTCGCTCTACCTCACCGGGATCGGCTACCGCGCCGACCTGCTCGACAACATGACCGGCTCCTGGAACGACCTCGCAAATCCCGAGGCGGCGGGGCGGATCTACGTCCTCGACGACTACCAGGAGGGGATCGGCGCCGCCAACCTGCGCAACGGCTACGACCTCAACACCGTCGTCGAGTCCGAGCTCGCGGCGTCGCGCGACTGGCTCGTCGACCTCAAGCCGCTGCTGCGCGGCTTCTCGGTGGACACGATCACGAACATGTCGAGCGGCAACGCCTGGATCCAGCACCTCTGGAACGGCGACATCGTGAACATCCGCTACCGCGTCGACGACCCTGACGCCTACCAGTTCGAGAAGTGCTCGGAGGGCAACCCGGTCGGCAGCGACGCCTTCATGATCCCGGTCAACGCCGAGCACCCCGGGACAGCGCTGCTGTTCATGGACTTCATGCTCGATCCCGAAGATCGCGGCGCGAAACTGCCAGTGGACCGGCTATCCGATGCCCAACACCGGCGCCGACCAGGCCTTCGCCGAGATCGCCAAGGACGACCCCAACATCGTCGTCACGCCGCAGGACCTCGAGAACGGCGACCAGTTCGCGAACCTGCCCGACGTCGAACGCAGGCTCTGGGACCGCACCTGGGTCGAGGTCAAGGCCGGGTGAGCGAGAACCGCTTCGCCAACCTGATGCTCGCGCCGGGCGGGCCTGGTTGGCGCTCCTGTTCCTCGTCCCGCTCGGGATCGTGTTCGCGGTCTCGCTGTCGGAGTCGAGCGACACCTACCTCGCGCTCTACGGCTGGAACCCGGGCAACTACGCAGACGTCTTCGACCCGCTGTTCGCGCCCGTGCTGCTGCGCTCGGTGCTCTTCGCGCTCGCGACCGTCGTGCTGTGCCTGCTGATCGGCTACCCGATCGCCTACTACATCGCCCGCTTCGGCGGGAGCTGGAAGACGGTGCTGATCGCGCTCGTCGTCGTGCCCTTCCTCGTCAACTACCTCGTCCGCACCTACGCCTGGGTCGCGATCCTCTCCGACGAGGGCCTGATCAACGGGCGTGCTCGCTGACACGGGGATCGACGAGGACGGCGTCCAGTTCGTCAACACGCCGTGGGCGGTGATCGGTGGGCTCGTCTACGGCTACCTCGCGTTCATGATCCTGCCCGTCTACGCCGCGCTCGACCGCATGGACCCGTCGCTGATCGAGGCCGGCAAGGACCTCTACGGGACGCGCTGGCAGACCTTCCGCCACGTCACCCTTGCCGGCCTCCTTCCAGGGCGTCGCCGCCGGCTGCGTGCTCGTCTTCCTGCCCGCCGTCGGCGACTTCATCGCGGCGCAGCTGCTCGGCGGCCCCGGGACGTACATGGTCGGCAACCTCGTCCAGCAGGAGTTCCTCGAGGCCGGCAACTGGCCCTTCGGGTCGGCGCTGACGACGGTGATGATGGCGCTTCCTGCTCGTCTTCATGCTCGCCTACCTGCGCTCGGCGGCGCGCGCCTCGCGGAGGAGGCGACGGCGTGAGCCACACGACGTTCGACCGCCCGCGCTTCCTGCGGCTCTTCTTCATCGCCTTCCTGTTCTTCAGCTTCGCGCCGATCGCTCGTCGTGGCGCTGTTCTCGTTCAACTCGTCGCCGTCGCTTCAGAACTTCACCGGCTTCAGCCTCGAGTGGTACGACGAGTTCCTCTCCAACGTCACGCCTGCGCCGCTCGCTGGTCGCGAGCCTCGAGATCGCGACCGTGACGATGATCGTCGGGACCTTCCTCGGGACGACGCTCGCTTTCGGGCTCGCGCGCGCGCGCTCGCGCCTCGCCTCAGCGAGCAACGTGCTGATGCTGATCCCGCTCGTCACGCCCGAGATCGTCGCCGGGCGTCTCGGCGCTGCTGCTCTTCGCACAGATCGGGATGGAGCTCTCGGTCGCGACCGTGATGATCGCCCACATCACGTTCTCGATCTCGTTCGTGACCGTGATCGTCCGCGCGCGGCTGTCGGCGCTCAACCGCGAGGTCGAGGAGGCGGCGCTCGACCTCGGCGCGACGCGGCTGCAGACGATCCGGCTCGTCGTGCTGCCGGCGCTGTGGCCGGCGATCCTCGCCTCGGGCCTGCTGATCTTCGCGCTAGCTTCGACGACTTCGTGCTCTCGTTCTTCACCACCGGCGAGTCGCCGACGCCGCTGCCGGTCCAGATCTACTCGTCGATCCGCTTCGGCGTCACGCCGACGATCAACGCGATCGGCACGCTGATGCTGACGATCTCGTTCGTGATCATCGCGATCGCGATCGCGCTGCCGCGCCTGTTCGGCCGTCGCGAGGAGAACGTCCTGACAACCGGGGAGGCCGCATGAGCACGGACAGCACTAATCACGAGGCGATCCGCTTCGACGGGG
This sequence comes from uncultured Thermoleophilia bacterium, assembly GCA_963838145.1. GTDB lineage: Bacteria > Actinomycetota > Thermoleophilia > Solirubrobacterales > 70-9 > DASPWW01. Next base: position 15,196 of record CAWIPX010000002.1, on the reverse strand, counting down.
TCACGAAACGCTTCGGCGACGCGGTCGCCGTCGACGACCTCGAGCTGACGATCGACCAGAACGAGTTCTTCTCGCTGCTCGGCCCCTCCGGGTGCGGCAAGACGACGACGCTGCGCATGGTCGCCGGCTTCGAGCAGCCGACCGAGGGCGCCGTCTACCTCGACGGCGAGCCCGTCCAGGACGTGCCGCCCTATCACCGCAACGTCAACACGGTCTTTCAGAGCTACGCGCTGTTCGACCATCTCGACATCTCCGAGAACGTCGCCTTCGGGCTGCGCCGGCGCAAGGTCGACGACGGCGAGGTCAAGACACGTGTCGCGGAGGCGCTGGAGCTCGTTCAGCTGACGGGGCGCGAGAAGTCGAGGCCCAACCAGCTCTCGGGCGGGCAGAAGCAGCGCGTCGCGCTCGCCCGCGCGCTGGTAAACCGGCCCGCCGTCCTGCTGCTCGACGAGCCGCTCGGCGCGCTCGACCTCAAGCTGCGAAAGCAGATGCAGGTCGAGCTCAAGCAGATCCAGCGCGAGGTCGGGATCACCTTCCTCTACGTGACCCACGACCAGGAGGAGGCGCTGGCGATGTCGGACCGCATCGCGGTCATGGACGCCGGAAGGGTGCAGCAGTGCGGCCCTCCCGAGGAGATCTACGAGAGCCCGAAGAAGACCTTCGTCGCCGAGTTCATCGGCGTCTCGAACCTGCTCCCGGCGAACGTCGAGGGCGACGGGGTGCGCCTATCGACGGGGGACTGTGCGCCTCGAAGGTCCCCGACGGCTGCGACCAGGGCGACGACGTCTTCTGCTCGGTGCGCCCCGAGAAGATCGTCCTCGACGACCTCGAGGACGGGATGGTCGCCGTCTCGGGGACGATCGCCGAGCGCATCTACCTCGGCACCACGACCCAGGTGATCATCGAGCTGGCGCCCGGGGTGCGCGTCGTCTCGCTGGAGCAGAACTGGGCGCGCTCACGAGCCGACGACCGCTGGGAGATCGGCGAGAGCGTCAGGCTCGGGTGGCGCCCGGAGCACGCGCGGATACTCCGTTAGCCCCGGAGCGCGCGCCGGGCCGGAAGCGCGCGAGGCGGCTGCGCAGCGCGCCGCCGCGCATGTCGCGGAGGACGCGGTGGGCCGCGTTGTGGCCCGAGGCGGCCATCACGCCGCCGCCGGGGTGGGTCCCCGCGCCGCAGAGATAGAGGCCGCCGACCGGCGTCGCGTAGCGCGACAGCTCGGGCGTGGGGCGCATGAAGGCCATCTGGTCGAGCCCCTGCTCACCCTGGAAGATCGAGCCGCCGACGAGCCCGAAGATGCGCTCGATGTCGGGCGGCGCGAGCACCTCGTAGTCGAGGACGGCCTCGCGCACGTTGGGCGCGTAGCGGCCGAGGATCTCGAAGCAACGGTCGGCGTACGCCTCGCGGTCGCCCTCGCCCCAGTCGTCGGCGGAGTGGGGCCCGTACTGGGTGAACATCGTCATCACGACCGACTCGTCGTCGGTGAGGCCGGGGTCGGAGACCGAGGGGACCTCGACCTCTACGTAGGGGCTCTCGGAGGGCTTGCCGCGGCACGCGTCCTGCCACGCGCGCTCGAGGTAGTCGATCGAGGGGCAGAGCGTGAAGCTCGCGTGCAGAAGCTCCTCGGCCTGGCTCGCCGGAGAGGCTCTCGAAGCGCGGCGGCTCCGAGAGGACGCAGTTGATCTTCACCGAGCCACCGCGGCTGCGGTAGCGCTTGATGTCGCTCGACGACGTCGTCGGGGAAGTGCTCGGCGCCGACGAGGTCGAGCACGGTCGTCTTCGGGTGGGCGCCGGAGACGACGACCGGGGCGCGCAACCGCTCGCCCGATGTCGAGCGTGACGCCGCTGACGCGCCCGCCGCTGACGTCGATCGAGGCGACCGCGGCGTCGGTGCGGATCACGGCGCCCGACGCGCGGGCGCTGGCCGCGATCGACTCCGAGATCGCTCCCATGCCGCCGCGCACGTGGCCCCACAGCCCGACGATCGCCGTCGAGCTCGCCGAGCCAGTGGTGCAGGAGGTTGTAGGCGGTGCCCGGGGTGCGCGGCCCCGCCCAGACGCCGACGACGCCCGTCGACGCCATCGCGCCCTTGATCACGTCGGACTCGAACCACTCCTCGAGCAGCTCGCCGACCGGCATCGTCATCACGCGGTAGAGCTCCTGCACCTGGCGCTTGCCGAGGCCGGCGAGCCGCGAGCCCTCGCGCAGCAGGTCGAGCAGGTTGTCGGGGCGCTTCGCGAGCCCGGCTGGGGAGGAGGCCGCAGCAGCATCGGCTGGAGGAAGACGGCGAGGCGCTCGAACATCTCCTCGAAGCCCGGGTAGGCCGCGGCGTCGCGGGGCGAGTGGCGCGCGATCGACTCCTGGGTGCGCGCGGTGTCGTTGTAGAAGGCGATCGGGTCGCCGTCGGGGGTCATCGTCGCGAAGTTGGGGTCGAGCGGGATCGGGTCGTAGCCGAACTCGCGCAGCCGCAGGTCCTCGACGACCTTGGGCTGGAGCATCGAGACGACGTAGGAGGCGCGCGAGACGCGCTTGCCCGGCCACAGCTCCTCGGTCACGCAGGCGCCGCCGAGGACGGGGCGGCGCTCGACGACGCAGACCGACATCCCGGCGCGGGCGAGATAGGCGGCTCGCGGTCAGGCCGTTGTGGCCGCCGCCGACGACGATCGCGTCATAGGCGCCCCCGTCGGCGTCGGGCACGGGGGCGGTTGCCCGCTCGGCCTCGGCTCGTGCGTCGCGTCGCTCCCATTCGTCTAACATATCATGCTACTGACTACAAAGTCAGGATCAGGCACGGCTCACGCACAGCGAGCACGGAGGAGGAGTGGAGATGGCCGAGATCCCCGATTCGACGACCCTCTACTACGGGCCCTGGTACCGCAAGTCGCCATACTTCGAGGCCACCCAGCGCGCCGGGTGCTCGGCCTACGACGTCTACAACCACACCTACCTGCCCGCCTACTACGACGACCCGGAGGTCGAGTACCAGCACCTGCTCGAGCACGTCACGCTGTGGGACGTCGGGGTCGAGAAGATCATCGAGATCTCGGGCCCCGACGCGCTCGACTTCACCAACCTCCTGACTTGCCGCGACCTGACGAAGTGCGCCGCCGGCCAGTGCAAGTACGCGCCGCTGATCGAGGCCGACGGCGGGATCGTCAACGACCCCGTCCTGCTGCGCGTCGACGAGGACCGCTTCTGGCTCTCGCTCGCCGACAGCGACGCCGGGCTTTGGGCGCGCGGCGTCGCATGGGGGAACTCCTTCGACGTCGAGATCTCCGAGCCCGAGGTCTTCCCGGTTCAGGTCCAGGGGCCGAAGGCCAAGGACGTCGTCTCGCGCCTGTTCGGCGACGAGGTGCTCGAGATGCCCTACTACCACTGCATGCACGCCGACCTCGACGGGATCCCGGTCGTGATCGGGCGCACCGGCTGGACGGGCGAGATCGGATACGAGATCTACCTCCGCGACGCGGCGCGCGGCGACGAGCTCTGGGAGCGGATCATGAAGGCCGGACGCGAGGACGACATCCGCCCGATCGCGCCCTGCGAGGCGCGCCGCATCGAGGCCGGCATCTTCAACTACGGCTCCGACATGACGCTCGAGAACAACCCCTTCGAGATCATGGGCTACGAGCGCCTCGTCGAGGACCAGGACGCCGACTACATCGGCAAGCGTGCGCTGGAGCGGATTCGCGGCGAGGGCGTGACGCGCCGGCTGGTCGGAGTCGAGATCGAGGGCGACCCTCTCGAATGGGAGCTGACCGAGTTCTGGCCCGCGCATCAGAACGGCGACCGCGTCGGCCATGCGACGATCGCGATCCGCTCGCCCCGCCTCGAGAAGAACATCGGGTACGTCTGGGTACCGGCCAGCCTCGCCGAGCCAGGGACGGCGCTCGAGCTGGAGCTCCCCGACGGCAGCCGACGCGGGGCGCGGACCGAAGCGATCCCGTTCGTCGACCCGCGCAAGAAGACTCCCGCTGCCTGAGCCCTACAGTCTCGGGGCGTGAGACCCGACTCGGGTAGATCGCGCCCGACCTGGTGGCGCCCCGTACTGACCGTCGCGGTCTTCTCGGCGCTTCCGTTCGCGGTCTTCCTCGACGACAACCGTGCCGAGGCGCAGCTCGACACGACGATCGCCCTCTATGCGCTCGTCGTCTTCGCGATCGGGCTCGGCGCCGTCGTCGCCGCCGACCGGGTGGGGGGGCCGTCGGCACGCGAGCGCGCCGCCGTGGTCTTCGCCGTCGCCGCGTACGCGTTCTTCCAGTTTCAGGTCGCGCGCGACGTGACCGACTGGATCGGCCTCTCGCGGGACTCCGCCGCGGCGACGCTCCTCGTCTGGGCGGCCCTGTTCGCGATCGCGATCGCCGTCGCCGTGCGGCTGTCGCGCCACGCCGCGGCCTGGAACTACGCCGTCGTGGCGGGGGCGCTCCTGCTCGCGTTTCCGGCGATCCAGTACGGCGACTTCAAGCTCTCCGACTCGAGCGAGGCGCGCGGGCGCAGCGCTGCGAAGGCCGCCGCGCCGGATGCGGCGGACGCCGGACCGCAGGCGATCGCCGGGAGGCGGCGAGCCGACCCGACGTCTGGTTCTTCCTCCTCGACGGCTATGCGCGCTCCGACGTGCTCGAGGCGACGACCGGCTACGACAACTCCGGCTTCCTGCGCGCGCTCGGGCGCCGCGGCTTCGAGGTCCACGACGACGCGACGGCGGCCTACCCCGAGACCTTCCTCGCGATGTCGTCGATCCTCGAGATGGATTTCCCCGCTTCCGCGGGCGAGCTCGGCGACCACACTCCCTACTACGAGGCGATCGAGGGGGACAACGAGACCGTGCGCGCGTTCGGCGAGCTCGGCTACGAGTATGCGTTCGGGTCCGACTACTCGTCGTTCGACTGCAACGACAACGTCGACCTCTGCGTCCTGCCCGAGGCCGACGGCATCGACGTGCTCGTCGGCGAGCGCGAGCGCGCGATCCTCACGGCGACGCCGTTGATCGAGGTCCTTCCCACGCTGGGAATCCACCCCACGACGCTGCGCGGCTATCTCACCCCGGAGGAGATGTTCGAGGACACGCAGGCCGGCCGCTCGGGGGCTCCGCTGTTCGCCTACGCGCACATCCTCACGCCGCACCCGCCATATCGCTACCTCGAGGGATGCGAGCTGAAGACCGATCTCCGCGACCCCTCCCTGATCGAGTGGGGCGAGTCCGAGGGCAGCGGCGGCGAGGAGTACGCGCGCGCGGCCGAGTGCGTCAGCCGCAGCATGCTGGCCGCCGTCGACGCGATCCTCGCGCGCGATCGCAACGCGATCATCGTCATCCAGGGCGACCACGGGCCCAAGTTCGACGAGATGAACTTCCATCGGCCGCTGAGCGAATGGTCGGCGGCCGAGCTGGGTGAGCGCTATCCGCTCCTCAACGCCCAGCGCCTGCCTCCCGAGCTGCAGGCCGTCCGGTCCCCGCGCCGGCTTCGCCACGAACACCTTCCGTTACGTCCTCGCCTGCATCACCGGCCGGCCCGCCGATCCGCTCCCCGTGCGCCATTACATGATCGACCTCGAGAACACCCAGATCGAGGAGGTCGACCCCGAGCTCCTCGGGCCTTAGAAGCCGGCGATAATGGCGCGATGAAGCAATTCGCGGTCGCGCTTCTCATCGCCCTGCCCCTCGGCGCCGTCGCCTGCGGCGACGACGAGGACGCCGCCACGAACACCGGGGACGTCGCCGCGACCACCGAAGACAGTGCGACGACCACGTTCGAGGCCGAGAGCGAGGACGGGCAGAAGCCCGGAGGCTTCGGGCTCGTCGAGGCCTGCGGCGAGCAGACCGGTCAGGACATATTCGCCGCGCCGCCCGCAACGCCCGAGTTCATCGCGTGCCTCGAGCAGCTCGGCGCCCCGCCCGACACGATCGACGCCTGGAGGCCCTAGCCGCTCTCCGAGCTGAGGGCGAAGGGGCTGCCCTCCGAGTCACGGCAGATCGCCCAGCGCTCGCCGGGATGTATGACCGAGCCGCCCAGCTCTTGGACGCGCTCGAGCGTGGCCGCCATGTCGGCGACGGTGAAATAGGGCAGAGATGCGGTGTCCCCGGGGCCTGCGCCGCGCTCGTGGACCCCGAGCCGCAGGCCGTCGTCCTCGGCCTCCCAGCCGGACCCCGCCTCCTGCCTGCGCGGATCGAAGTCCACACCCAGCACGCCGCGCCAGAACCCGAGCGCGCGCTCGGGGTCGTCGGCGGGAAACTCGATCAGCGGCGCGGGCACCCCATGAGTATCACGCCACCTTGGCGCGCTCGCGGCGGCCCGCCTTGACGCGCTCCGTCTTGCCGAGCTCGACCTTTCGCAGCCGCAGCGACTCGGGCGTGATCTCGAGGGCCTCGTCCTCGCGCAGGAACTCCAGCGCCTGGTCGAGCGAGAGCGTGCGCGGCGGCACCAGCCGGACGAGGACGTCGGCGCTCGCGGCGCGGACGTTGGTCTGGTGCTTCTCCTTGATCGGGTTGACGTCGAGGTCGTCGGCGCGCGAGTTCTCGCCCACGATCATCCCCTCGTAGACCTGCTCGCCGGGCCCCACGAACAGGCTGCCGCGCTCCTGCAGGCCGAAGAGCGCGAAGCTCGCGGTCCTGCCGCCGCGGTCGGAGACGAGCGCGCCGGTGGGCCGGGTGCGGACCTCGCCGGCCCACGGCTCCCAGCGGTCGAAGACGTGATGCAGCAGGCCGGTGCCGCGGGTCTCGGTCAGGAACATGGTCCGAAAGCCGATCAGCCCACGGGCCGGGACCAGGTAGTCGAGCCGCACGCGCCCCGTCGAGTGGTTGACCATCTGCTCCATTCGCCCCTTGCGCAGCGCGAGCAGCTGGGTGACGACGCCGACGTAGTCCTCGGGCACGTCGATCGCCAGCCTCTCCACGGGCTCGTGAACGCGGCCGTCGATCTCGCGCGTCACCACATGCGGCTGGCCTGCGGTCAGCTCGAAGCCCTCGCGGCGCATCAGCTCGAGCAGCACGACGAGCTGCAGCTCGCCGCGGCCCTGGACCTCCCAGGCGTCGGGCCGCTCGGTGTCGATGACTCGGATTGAGACGTTTCCGACCAGCTCCTGGTCGAGGCGGGCACGGATCTGGCTCGCCGTCAGCCGCGTCCCGTCCTGGCCGGATAGCGGTGACGTGTTGATCCCGACGACGATCGACAGCGACGGCTCGTCGACGGTGATCACCGGCAGCGGGCGGGGATCGTCGGGGTCGGCGAGCGTCTCCCCGATCGTCACGTCCGGCAGGCCCGCGACGGCGATGATCTCGCCCGGGCCGGCCTCATCGGCCTCGACGCGCTCGAGCGCCTCGGTGACGTAGAGCTCCGACACGGTCACGCGCTCGACGCTTCCGTTGGCGCGACACCACGCGATCGGGGCGCCGCGGCGGATCGTCCCGTGGCGCACGCGGCACAGCGCCAGGCGGCCGACGTAGGGCGACGCGTCGAGGTTGGTGACGTGCGCCTGGAGCGGATGGCCGGGGTCGTGTTCGGGGGCCGGGATGTGCTCGAGCATCAGGTCGAGCAGAGGGGTGAGGTCGGTCCCCTCGTCGCCCTCGGTCAGCGACGCCCAGCCGGCGCGGGCGTTCGTGTAGACGATCGGGAACTCGACCTGCTCGTCGTCGGCGTCGAGGTCGAGGAAGAGCTCGTAGACCTCGTCGACGACCTCGGCGATGCGGGCGTCGGGGCGATCGACCTTGTTGACGACGAGGATCACCGGCAGCCGCGCCTCCAGCGCCTTTCTCAGCACGAAGCGCGTCTGCGGCAACGGCCCCTCGGAGGCGTCAACGAGCAGCAGCACGCCGTCGACCATCGTCAGGCCGCGCTCGACCTCACCCCCGAAGTCCGCGTGGCCGGGAGTGTCGACGATGTTGAGCTTTACGTCGCCGTAGCGCACGGCCGTGTTCTTGGCGAGGATGGTGATCCCCTTCTCGCGCTCGAGGTCCATCGAGTCCATCACGCGGTCGGCGACGTCCTGGCCCTCGCGAAAGGCGCCCGACTGCCACAGCATCGCGTCGACCAGCGTCGTCTTCCCATGGTCGACATGGGCGATGATCGCGACGTTGCGAATGTCTTCTCGGCGGGCCATGGGGCGGGTGATGGTAGGGAGATCACGTCGGGTCACCACGCGCAATCGGCCCGCCGCGGCGAGTCAGTTATTCGTCTTCGCCGGCTCCAGCGTGATCGTCCACGAAATGTCGGTGGTCCTGGTCGTGGTCCCGTTCGGGTGCGTGAACGTTTCCGCGCCGCTGGCGCTCGCGGTCAGCGTCTGCTTTGCCTTCATCAGCTGTTGCGCCGAAAGAGCCGCGTCGATGGGCTGCACGGTTGCCGAATCCGGAAGGAAGTGCGGGAAGCTGTTGCCATAGGTTTCGCAGACGGAGGGGTCATAGCCGTCGCCGCCGAAGATCCCGATCCGGTCGTTCGTCACGAACATGGCGAGCCCCCAAATGGTCGTGACGGTCTGGCCGCAGCCGCTCGGTGGGGAGCAGCCGACGCTTTCACTCCGGCTGCCCTCACGGTAAACACCGGCCGTGGCCCCGAAGCCCGGCGTGCCGTCGTCCATGCCATCGTCGGTCGGGAACACGAACCTCGGGTCCTTTCCGGGCTTGGCTGTCACCTTCGCGACCATCGGCCCGGTCGAAAAGGAGACCTGCTCCGATCCCACCTCATTGCAGGGGCCGCTGATCGATCCGCTCGTGTTCTGCTGTCCCGTGACCGACACTGTGTACGTCGCGCGCTTTGTCTTCTTTTTCTTTGCGGCCGCAGCCGGCGCGACCACCGTGCCGACCGCGACGGTCAGGGCCGCCACGAGCACAACCACCGCGCGGCAGCGGTGCCGGAGGCCCAACGAACAGTGCGAGAAGCGACGGTCATCATGTCGAGCAAGGAAGCAAGCTGGGAGAGGAGGATGGCGGAGCTCTCAAAGTAACTGCTGAAGAAGAAGCCGGCCCCAGTAGACGATTTGTTCTATGCCCATCTGTCCTTGGTTTCTGGTTTGTTAGCAGGCACGTGGTTTCAAACGATAATTCCCCACCTAGCCAAATTGTTGACTCAACAATGGGAGCAACGAATCCAACTTCCTGCAGCTTTTCTACTCCCACGACTCACAGTTCCTAAGGTCCAAGAAGCATGTGGAAGTATGGATACGCCGACAAAGAAAGTAAGCCAGATTCTCTTGGCAGTCTCCAATGCAGTCTCAGTCCCTATATCCACTGAAGTGAGGAATAAACTGTGTGATTTAGCAGGTGAGAAATAGGAGGGGTGAGGATGGAAAAAGGGAGGTAGACGTTGTCGAGTGTGGTGGAGAATTTGACATGGTTCCTAACCGTTGGATATGAAAAGTAGACTCCACCTAGAAGGAAAGCTGGGGGGTGCTAGGTGTCTCAATAAGCATAAAAATTCGCTTTCTGCATGTGTGAGAAGTAACGATGGGCACGGGAGGCGCTCGCGCCGAGGACATTCCGTACATTACGATCCAAGTCTTTCCGCTGTATGGCGTATTGGAAAGAACGTTGTCGGCGTCGCAATGTGATAACTTGCTGGCACGGATAGGACGCGCGATGAACACAGACTTAGCCGTGGTCGAAGCTCTCAGGGCTGCGGTCCGGGAAATTGACCGCAGTCGGAGAAAGGAGTCATGAACATGCGGACGCAGCCCGCTCTAGAACAATTGAATATCCGTATTCCGAAGAAACTGGCACGCGAGCTTGCAGCCCTGGCAGACGCAGAACATATCGCCAAGATCGACATGGTGCGACAACTACTGTGGGAAGGCATTGCGCGACGGAAACAGGAGGTGGCGCTCAAACTGTATGAACACAGCGAAGTGAGTAAAAGCCGCGCAGTAGAGATCGCTGGACTTTCGTTGTGGGAATTCACCGAACTTGTGGATCGACGTGGCACAGGATGGCACGTACAGTTTGGAGGACGCCAAGCACGAAATCCAACGCGTGCTTTCAGGCGTGTAGCCTCAGAGGAAAGACCGAAGTGTGGCCACCTGAACGGAAGAAAGAAGAGCCGCGTTCGCGAACGTCCGACGAACCTTCTGTCTGTGATAGTTTCGAGGAAAGCGGGTAGGTACCGGTCCCAACTTAATCTGTTTGCGTAGTCATTCTCTCTCCTGGAAAGAGAAGGCTAGGGTGAGGGGAAGAAAAAGAAATTTTTTTGCTTCTTTCTTCCCTCATCCTGACCTTCTCCCGGAGGGAGAAGGAACCTATCCCCGTGCTGTGTAACCAAAACACCAGCATCTGCCCTTAAATTGTGACCGGTGGCAGGCAGGGTACGCCGCGTGCGGGACCGTGGTTATGCCATTGCCGCCCGGCAGTGTTGCAGCGCGATCCTGTCACCAGACTTCCTTTTGGGTGGTATGCCAGCTACGATTCTTGTGAGAAAATCGCTGGAGAAAAACGGAAGTCTTATGTCATTAACAGCAGCGACCGACACGACCCCTCATACCTCTGATTTCGGAGGCAGACAGTTTGATAACAGTTACGCCCGCCTGCCGCAGCGTTTTTATGTGCGGCTGATCCCACTCCGGTGCACACCCCCCGTATAGTGAAGTTGAATTCTCCTCTCGCGGAGGAGTTGGGACTGGAGGCTAAATATCTGGATAGTGAAGTGGGTGCGGCGATCTTGTCTGGGAATCACGTACCTGATTGGGCAGAACCGCTGGCGATGGCCTACGCAGGGCACCAGTTTGGCAATTTCGTGCCGCAGCTAGGCGATGGGCGGGCGATCTTGCTCGGCGAATCATTGGTCGCGATGGCATTCGGCGTGATCTGCACCTGAAAGGTGCTGGCCAGACCCCATTCTCACGCCGTGGCGATGGGAGAGCAACCCTTGGCCCTATGCTCCGCGAATATATCATCAGTGAGGCTATGCATGCGCTTGGTATTCCTACGACGCGTTCGCTGGCAGTGGTCACCACGGGTGAACCGGTCTTCCGCGAGACCACGTTGCCAGGGGCTGTGCTCGCACGCGTAGCGGCAAGTCACATTCGTGTTGGCACGTTTGAGTATTTCGCCGCTCAGGGTGATAGAGAGGCAGTAAAAATCCTGGCTGATTATGCCATCGCTCGGCATTACCCGGCACTGCAAGCGACCGCTAACCCTTACTTAGGGTTGCTTGCTGCGGTGTGTGAGGCACAAGCTGCGCTGGTCGCGCGTTGGCTGCAGGTGGGCTTCATTCATGGAGTGATGAATACCGATAACATGACCATTTCGGGTGAGACCATCGACTATGGCCCGTGTGCATTCATGGATACGTATAACCCCGCGACCGTATTTAGTTCGATCGACCATCATGGCCGCTATGCGTTTGGCAACCAGCCCCGCATCGCGCACTGGAATCTGGCGCGTTTTGCCGACACGCTGCTACCCCTCCTCGATGACAACCAAGAACAGGCTATCGCGATGGCCGAAGACACGATCAATCAGTTTCCTGCGCATTTCGAGTGCTATTGGCATGAGGGCATGCGTCGCAAGCTAGGGCTGGTAAGCGAGCAGCCCGAAGACGTCAGCCTCATTGACGCGCTGCTCGCGTTGATGCAGGAACACGCGGCCGATTACACCAACACCTTCCGTCTGCTGTGCGCTGTGGCAAAAGGCGATGCAGCCCCACCGGGCTACGAGGCATGGGTGACCCGCTGGCTCAAGCGACTCGGACAAGAATCCCATTCCCCGCATGAAGCCGCCACTTTGATGCGTGCCACCAATCATGCCGTCATTCCGCGCAATCATCGAGTCGAGGCGGCGATTAACGCTGCTGTCAAACAGGGGGACTTCACACCACTAGAGACATTACTTGTGGTGCTGTCCACACCGTTTGACTTGAAGCCCGAACATGCGGAGTACGGCAACCCACCCACTCCAAGTGAGCGCGTGTATCAAACGTTTTGTGGCACCTGAGCGTTGCGCCGCCCCACTGCCATAGTCTCGGTCCACGCAGACCGGGTGATGTCGCTATCGGGCTGCTGGGAGGAAACGTCACAAAATGTATATTAACGTGATAGCAGAACAATGCCACGTTCGTGGCAGAAACGAGAGCGGAACCAAAAGGAGGAACGATTATGGCGCAGGCACCAATCTTCTCGGCTGACTCGCATACTATGGAACCAGCGGATCTTTGGACACAACGTATGGATCGTACGTGGCGCGACCGTGCGCCGCGGGTGATCAACAATTATGAAGGGAAGAAAGGAAGCGTATTTGTTGCTGAAGGACTGACGCCGTTTCCAGTGGGTGGGGGGTTTGCTGCCGGCAAAGACCCAAAGGATCTTGCGGCCAATCAAAGCGTTGGCTACGAGGACGCACGTCCGAGTGGCTGGGACCCGGTCGAACGCGTGAAGGACCAAGAGATCGATGGAGTTGAAGGCGAGGTCCTCTATACCACCTTGGGAATGTTTCTCTTTCATCTCAAAGATGTGGAACTGCAGTGGGCAAGCTTCCGGGCCTACAATGATTGGGTGGCGGAGTTTAGTAGTTACGCCCCGCAGCGACTGATCGGGCTGGGGTTGATTGCTTTACAGGATGTGGATGAGGCTGTACGCGAATTGCAACGGATCGCCAAGAAGGGCCTACGGGGCGCGATGATTAACGCTGCACCTCCGAGAGATGTGCCTTACAGTGATTCACACTTTGATCCCTTCTGGGCTGCGGCTCAGGATCTTGGTTTACCTCTGAGTCTTCATATCCTGACTGGTAAAAAGGGAGTGCAGTTGGGCAAAGGGCGCGTGGCGTCCACCGTGACGATCATCCATGAAGTTCAAACCTCGTTGCTCGACTTTCTCTATAACGGCGTACTGGAGCGGTTTCCGCGGCTGAAACTGGTCTCGGCGGAGAATGACATCGGTTGGATTGCGCACTATCTGTATCGACTCGATGGATGTTACGACACTTTACGCTATGTGGATCCCACGCCGATTACTATGAAACCGAGTGAATACTTCAAGCGCCAGGTGTACGCAACGTTCCAAGATGATCGACCAGGGGTGATGACCTACGAGTTCGCCGGTGCAAACAATCTGATGTGGGCATCTGATTTTCCTCATCGTGCCTCAACGTGGCCGCGCTCGCGAGAGGTGATTGCGCAGAACTTCGCCGGGATTCCTGCTGACGTAATACGCAAGATCACCTACGAGAACGTCCATCGTCTGTATGGGTTCTGAGGTGACGGTGTTTCTTATCCTGTGAAGAGACAGAGATAGCGCAATGGAGCAGGGGAGTCGTTAAACGTCTTTCCATCATGACCCGATGCCCCGATGTATCCATAGCGGTTTGCAGTATTATGCGTCTGATGTAGGGGCGAAGCATTTGCGATGGAGTCGCCCGACTTGTGTATACTCGGTTGGCAAATGCTTCGCCCCTACGCCTTAATCTGTCGGGCATGTCAAAGGTTGTCTTTTGCTCTGTCACGATAATTCTTCTAAGAGCGCCTTCGCCTCTTGCAAGTCTTTTGTATCAAAGCCTTCCGTGAACCAGTTGTAGATGCCGGATAACATTGTGTGTGCTTCGTCGAGCGCGGTGCGTGCTCCGTGGTGCGTGGTACGTGATGCGTACTGAGTTACTCTGTTGTCGTAGTCGAACCAGGCTCATCACCGCTCGCAGCTCTAAGGATTTCGCCTGTTGCTTGCGGCAATGTCGATGGCCCTGAGGAAGCATGCCTCTGGAGACGAAGGGGCGACAGGATGATCGGGTGATGGGGTGGTGAGCACTTTTTCGCCCATTCGCCCGCTCTCCCGTTCACCCAGTCGGAGCGATAGCTCCCCGTTCAGCCGATACAGTTCCGCCTCGTAGAAACGTGCACCCCTGTTGTTGTTCACCGCCTCCAGCGCCTCGGTCAGCGCACTGAGCCCCTCTACTGTCTGTCCCACTTTTCCATACGCCTCAGCCAACAGGGCGAGATAATACGGCCGCACTGCCTCTGTTCCAGTGGCCCGGAGGGCAGTCAGGCCCCGGCGTATCTGTGCAATTCCCTCCTCCCCTTGTCCCTGCCATACCAAGGCCCACCCCTGTAAGAGCGTTCCCTGGGCCAACGAGGACGAAAACCCCTGCTCCTCCGAGAGCACCATCAGTGCCTCTGTCCGCTCGTGGAATGTTTGCTCCTCTCGGCGGAACTGAAAGAGCCAAGTGGTATAGATTAAAGCCTCAGCCAGGCTGAAGGGATGAGACAGTTCTCGGGCGAGAGCCAGTGCCTCCTGGCTTCTCTGTGTAAGCTTGATCTGGATAGCCAAGCAACCACAGGACTAAGGTCCCAGCGTCTCTGCAGCACACTCCAGGGTCGTGCCCACCATAGAGAAGGGTCAGGGAATGATGCTGCTGACGGTTGTAGAGGGCAATCCCTTGCTCCGAGTGGGCTCGGGCAGCGGTCAACTCTCCGCACAACAATGAGGTAAACCACAGCGCGTGGTGGGCTTCGAGCAGAAGCGCGGCATCTTGAGCGCTCTGGGCCAGACTGAGGAGCCGCGCTGCCAGCTCTCGCGACGTCTGTAATTCCCCTCGTATGTTATAAAAAACCCACGAGCCCCACAACGCGGGGAAGAGTTGCGGGGTGTCCCCCACCTGCCTGCACAGCTCCAGCGCCCGGGCATACACCCTTTCCACCTCGGGGGCGGTAAAGCCCTTAGTGGCCATCAGCAGAGTCCCAGGGCTATTTGCAGTGTGAGTTCTTGCTGGGCGCGTTCCGGAGTGTCCGGTAAGATCTTGAGCAACTCCAGGCCGGTAGTGAGGTGATTGATCGCTTCTACATGAGCCGAACGCTGACTCGCTCTTTTTCCCGCCCGCTGCCAATACGGAATGGCCTGTACAACGAGCCCTGCTTCCGTGTAGTGATGCGCGAGCAACTCCGGTTGGGTTCTGTGGTGTCCGGAAACTGCTCCTCCAATACCTGGGCTATCTGCTGGTGATACTGCTGGCGGGTGCTCTTGAGGAGTGATTGATAGGCCGTCTCTTGAATTAGCGCATGCTTGAAGAAATAGGTCGCCTGCGGCGGCAGCCCGCGCTGATAGAGAATCTCTGCCTCGACGAGCTTGCTTAACTCCTGCTGTAGCGCTGCCTCGGTGAGCGGTGAGATTGCGCGCAATAAGTCTAGGTAAGTTCGCGCCCCACTACTGACCCTTGTTGCGCGACCTCTTTAGCGGTCCCGAGCCGATCCAGCCGGGCCATCAGCGCATCCTGTAAGGTAGCCGGAATGCCCAG
>CAWIPX010000001.1:0-57321 GCA_963838145.1 uncultured Thermoleophilia bacterium | reverse complement strand
CGATGCCGGCCGCCGGCGAGGTGCCGTAGCGGCGCAGGGCCGCGGCGACCCTGGCGAGCTTGTCGGGGCGCATCGGCCGGATCACGCCCGCCTCGGCGAGCGTGCGGACGTTGAACGGGACGTCGGTGACCCGGCCGAGCGGGCCGAGGCTGAATCCGCCGATCACGCGATTCGAACGGAAGTCTCTGCGCGATGGATCGAAGGGCCACGATGGGCAAGCTTATGAGCCTCGTTGCAAAGCCGGCAAGGAGCCTCCCCACCGCCCCCGCCCTCCTAAACGTCGAGCAGCGCGACCGCAATGCACGCGATCCCCTCGCCGCGCCCGATCGCGCCGAGGCTGTCGTTGGTCGTCGCCTTGACGCTCACGGGGGCCGAGAGCACGTCGCCGAGGTTGCGCTCCATCTCGGCGCGATGAGGCCCGAGCCGCGGCCGCTCGGCGATCAGCGTCGCGTCGACGTTGATCACGGGCGCCCGGGAGGTTGCCGATGACGACGCGCAGCAGGTCGATCGAGTCGGCGTCGCGCCAGCGCTCCTGCTCGGAGGGAAACAGCGCTCCCGAGGTCGCCCTGACCGGCGGCCCCCAGAAGCGCGTCGATCACGGCGTGGGTGAGGACGTCGGCGTCCGAGTGGCCCTCGAGGCCGAGCTCGTGCGGCACCTCGACCCCGCCGAGCACGAGGCGGCGGCCCTCGACGAGGCGGTGGCTGTCGTATCCGGTCCCGATGCGCGGCGTCACGTCAACGGCTCCATGCGGCGCTCGCGGCGGTCGAAGACGCAGATCTCGCCGACCCCGAGGTCGTCGAGCAGCTTGACCGCGCTCTCGTATTCGTATCCGACGTGCTCGGGCGGTGGGCGTCGGACGACAGCGCGAAGCTCGCGCCCGCGTCGACGCACATCTCCGCGAACGCCCGCGACGGATAGAGCTCGCCGACGGGCTTGCGAAGCCCGGCGGTCGAGACCTCGACGGCGATGCCCGTCTCGGCGATCGCCTCCACGAGCGGCTCGTAGTAGAAGCGCGGGTCGCGGTCCGGCGCCGGCCTCTCGGGCCCCCAGACCTTGACGAGGTCGGGGTGGGCGAGGATGTCGAACAGCCCGCTGCGCGCCGCCTCGGCCATGAAGTCGAAGAAGGCCCGCCAGACGTGATCGGGATCGCCGCCGGTGCCCCACGCGTCGTAGTCGGGGTCGTCGACGGCGACGTCGCCGACGAAGTGCACCGACCCGACGACGTAGTCGAAGTCGCGGGCCTCGAGCAGGTTGCGGATCCGGTCCTCGGCCCCGGGGATGAAGTCGGCCTCGATGCCGAGCCGCAGCGGAGTCGAGCGCACGAACTCGCAGTAGGAGTCGAGGTCGTCGATCGCCTGCTCGACCCAGAAGGGATGGCGCCAGACGTCGAGCGCCTGGCGGAAGCGGTAGACGTGCTCGGAGACGCCGAGCTCCCCGACCCCGGCCTGGCGCGCCGCGTCGAGGTAGCGCTCGACGTTCGCCGAGGTGAAGAACTCCTCGGGCGTCGTGTCGGCCCCGTCGGGCCGCAGATGCAGGTGGTAGTCGGTCAGCACCGCCGCTGTACGCTAGCCGCGCATGGTCCACCTACGGATCGTTGCCCCCTCCCATGCGGCGGAGAAGGCGCTCGAGCTGCTGGAGCGCAACCCCTCCGTCTGCAACCTCGTCCACCTCCCGCGCGCCGCCATCCGCCCCGAGGGCGACGTGATCCTGTGCGACGTCGCGCGCGAGGACGCGAGCGTGCTGATCGGCGACCTGCGCGAGCTCGAGATCGACCGCGACGGCTCGATCGCGATGGAGGAGATCGACTCCCAGATCTCGGAGGCCGCGAAGCGGGCGGAGAGAGCGGCGTCGGGCGCGGTCGCCGACGCCGTCGTCTGGGAGGAGGTCGAGCAGCGCACGTCGGAGAACATCGAGCTGTCGGCGAGCTTCATCGCCTTCATGGTCCTCGCGATGCTGATCGCCGCGGTCGGCATCCTCACCGACCAGATCGTCCTGATCATCGGAGCGATGGTCGTCGGGCCCGAGTTCGGGCCGATCGCCGCCTTCTGCGTGGCCGTCGTGCAGCGGCGCCGCGACGTCGCCAAGCGCTCCCTCCTCGCGCTGGCGATCGGCTTCCCGGCCGGGATCACCGCCACCTTCCTGTTCACGCTCGGTGTCGACGCGGCGGACCTCATCCCCGAGGGGTTCGCCGAGGAGGACCACCCGTTCACCCAGTTCATCTCGAGCCCGGACGAGTTCTCGTTCATCGTCGCCTTC
Source organism: uncultured Thermoleophilia bacterium (assembly GCA_963838145.1). Lineage (GTDB taxonomy): Bacteria > Actinomycetota > Thermoleophilia > Solirubrobacterales > 70-9 > DASPWW01. The sequence goes on along the minus strand of CAWIPX010000001.1, from coordinate 55,064 downwards.
CTCGCCGGGATGGCCGGCGTCCTGTCGCTCACGAACGCGAAGTCGGGCGCCCTCGTCGGCGTCCTGATCTCGGTCACGACGATCCCCGCCGCCGCCAACATCGGCGTCGCCGCCGCGCTCGGCGACTGGGACGAGTGGCTCGGGCGCGATGGGCCAGCTGGGGCTCAACCTCGTCGCGATCCTGCTCGCCGGGATCGGCGACGCTGTACGTGCAGCGCCGCCTCTACGTCCGCCGCCGGCGCCGCCACCTCTACGACGAGTCGCGCGAGGCGGCGGGCCTTCCGCGCGGCCACAGCCGCCGCGACGTGCGCGGGCGCGAGACCTAGCCGCCGCCCGCTCCGCGAGAAGCAGCTCCGCGACGCGCAGGTCGAGCGGCGTCGTCACCTTGATGTTCTCGGGCGGCGACGGTTGGATCAGGACGAGGCCGCCGATTCGCTCGACGAGCATCGCGTCGTCGGTCGCGGCCGACAGCGAGTCGGCGGACGCGATCGCCTCGCGCAGGGACTTCGTGCGAAACGCCTGCGGGGTCTGGGCGCCCCAGAGCCTGGAGCGGTCGAGCGTGCGCGTGACGACATCGCCGTCGACCTCCTTGACGGTGTCGGTGATCGGGGCCGCCGCGAGCACGCAGGACGCTTCGCCGTCGCCCGCGAGCCGCGTCACCACCGCGTCGATCAGCTCGGCGGTGACGAGCGGGCGCGCGGCATCGTGGACGACGACGAGGTCGGTGCCCACGGTGCCCAGCGCCGCCGCGACGGACTCCGAGCGGCTTTCGCCGCCCGGCGACGACGGTGAGCGGGAGCGGCGACGCGCCGCCGCCGAGCGCCTCCTCGAAGCGCTCGATCTGGTCGGGCGGCGCCGCGACGACCGCGGCGGCGACCGTCTCGGCCTCCGCCAGAGCCGCGAGCGACCACGCGACGAGCGGCCGCCCGCCGACTTCGACGAGAGCCTTCGGGCCGCCGGCTCCGAGCCTCTCTCCGGAGCCGGCGGCCGCAATGACCGCGGTGACCTCTGCCTCAGGCGTCACACGACTGCCTGAGCGGAGGCTCAGGCGCCGGCCTTGGTGCCGAAGCTCGCCTCGAGCAGCTCGTCGAGGTACTCCTCGGCCCGCTCCTCGTCCTTGTCGAGGGCGTACATGAACTCAGAGGCGAGGATCTTCTTCGCCCGGGTGTACATCTGCTTCTCCCCCGTGGAAAGCCCCTTCTCCCATTCCCGTATCGCCAGGTTGCGAACGACCTCCGCGAGCTCGAAGACGTCGCCCGTCTTGATCTTCTCGCGGTTGTACTTGAAGCGACGGTTCCAGTTCTTCGGCATCTCCGAGACGTCGTCCGTCAGCACGTTGATGACCTTCTTGACCTCGACCTCGTTGATGACGCGGCGCAGGCCGGCAACGCCGGCGTTCTCGCACGGCACCATCACGGTCATGTCGTTGTGAAGGATCTGGATCGTCAGATAGTCCCGCTTCTCCCCCATGAGCGACTTGCTTTCCTTCTTGAGGACGACCCCGGCCCCGTGGTGCGGATAGACGACGTTGTCGCCCTCTTCGAACACGCACTGAGCGGGCTCGAGCTCGACCTCGGGGCCGTCCTGTACCGCGTCTTCGGCTACATCTGCTACTTCGGGAATGTTTCCTCCTTGTTTCGAGACGGCTCGAACTGGCCGTCAGCTCTGTAGATAACGGTCGACGAGATCGACCTCCTGAAGCCTGCGCAGGCCTTCGCGCACGTCCTTCGCGAGGCCCTCGCCCACCCCCTCGATGGAGGCGAGCTCGGCATCGCTCGCGGCGAGGATCTCGTCCAGGCCGCCGAAGCGGTGGATGATCCTCTGCGCGACCAACCGCGGCAGGCGCGGGATCCGGCCGAGCGCGCGATAGCCGCGCGGGGTGGCCGGGTACTCCAGCGTGTTCATCTTGCGGTCGAAGCCGAGAAGCTCGGCGAGCCGACCGAAGTCCAGCAAGTCCTGGTGCGAGAGATGGGCGAGGGCGGCGAGGGTGTCGTCGGCGGCCGCGTCGCTGTCGACGGCGCCGTAGTCGCGGACGAGCGCCGCGCGCTCGGCCATGACGCCGACGGAGGTCTCCTCGAGCTGCATCTCGATCAGCCGCCCCTCGGTCCCGAGCTCGATGATGTAGCGCTCGACCTCGGCCGCCATCCGGGTCACCATCTCGGCGCGCTGGAGCACGGAGAGCGCGTCGTAGAGGACGCCGCCGCCCTCGAACTCGAGAGCGGTGAGCCGGGCCGACATCCTGGTCGAGGCGGGCGCGGTACTTCTCGAGCGTCGCGAGCCCCTGGTTGGCCTTCGAGAGCACCGTCGGGATGTCCTGGAGGATGTACTTCATCCCCTCGATGTAGAGCGAGACGACGTCGCGGCGCTCGGAGATCGAGACCACGAGCGCGTCGGTCTGCTTCGACACGCGCTCGGCGGTGCGGTGGCGGGTCCCCGTCTCCATCGAGAGGATCGTCGGGTCGGGCATCAGCTGGACGTTGGCCCAGCAGATCTTCGAGGCGTCGGAGTTGAGGACGATCGCGCCGTCCATCTTCGCCACCTGGTAGAGCAGCGCGGGGGTGTACTCGACGTCGAGCCTGATCCCGCCCGAGAACAAGAACGAGATGTCGTCGGACGTCGCCGATGACGAGCAGCCCTCCGGTGCGCGCGTGGGTGATGTTGTCCATCCCCTCGCGCAGGGGGGTACCCGGAGCAACCATGTCCAGGGCCCTCAGTAGCCGGGGGTCCTGCCTTGAATCCAGCTCGTCGAGCTCATCGGAGGACGCCGGCGCCATCGCGTTCATTATGCAAAAACCCGCTGCACAAAACGGTTAAGTAGATATCCGTGTTGAGCGGTCGGAATAGCGCTTGTCAAGTCGGGGCCGGCGCTGGGCGGGCGAAATCAGCGCCGCGGGAGGCCCGGCGCGTCGGTGAACGACGCGCTCGGGCGGCGTCAGGCCGCTCGCGCGGCCGGGGCGCCCGCGCCGCGCTTTCGAAGCGCGGACCGGATCGCCGCGGTGACCGAGTCGCGCGGCTCGAGGCCCTCGAGCGTCTCGGAGGCGGGCGGCCCGACCACCGGCCCGGCGCCGAACTTGAGCGCCTCGGCGACGCGGCGCTCGGGGTGGGCGACGTAGCGCAGCTCGCCGGTGAGGCCGATCTCCCCGAAGCACGCGAGCGGGCCGTCGCCGCCGCGAAGCGGCTCGCCGCGGTGCGCCGAGGCGAGCGCCATCGCGACGGCGAGGTCGGCGCCGGGCTCGTCGACCCGGACTCCGCCGGCGACGTTGACGAAGACGTCGGCCGAGGCGAGCGAGATCCCGGCGTGGCGGGCGAGCACGGCGAGGATCATGCTCAGCCGGTTGCGGTCGATCCCGTTCGCGAGCCGCCGCGGCGGGACGATCTCGGTCGGTGCGACGAGCGCCTGGACCTCGACGAGCAGCGGCCGCGTTCCCTCCATCGCGCACAGCAGGCAGGAACCGGGCGCCGCCGTCGCCTCGTCGACGAACCGCGCCGAGGGGTCCGCGACCTCGGTCAGGCCGCCCGGAGCGCATCTCGAACAGCGCCACCTCGCTGGTCGAGCCGAAGCGGTTCTTGAGCGCGCGCAGCGTGCGGTAGCTGCGCTCGCGCTCGCCCTCGAAGACGAGCACGCAGTCGACGAGGTGCTCGAGCGCGCGCGGCCCGGCGAGCGATCCCTCCTTGGTGACGTGGCCGACGAGGACGACCGCGATCCCGAGCCGCTTCGCGACCTCCATCAGCGCCCCGGTCGCCTCGCGGACCTGGCCGACCGAGCCCGGCACCCCGCTCCCCTCCCCCGCGCGCATCGTCTGAATCGAGTCGACGACGCAGACCTGAGGCGACTCGGCCTCGAGCAGTCGCCGCGACGGCCTCGACCGCGGTCTCGGCCACCACCGGGACCTCGAGCGCGCTCTCGCCGAGGCGCTCGGCGCGCAGACGCACCTGCGCCGCCGACTCCTCGCCCGAGACGTAGAGCGTCCTGGCCCCGGCCGCCGCCAGGTTGCCGAGCGCCATCGCGGTCAGCGTGCTCTTGCCGATCCCCGGCGAGCCGCCGAGCAGGACCAGCGAGCCGGGGACGAGGCCTCCGCCCAGCACCCGGTCGAGCTCGCCGATCCCGGTGCGAAGCCGCGCCACCTTCGGGGCCTCGACCTCGCGCAGCGTCACCGGCCGCGCCCCGGCCGGCGCTGCGGCGCGGCCGGCGCCCCGGATCGCGGCGCCCTCGGCGGCCGCGCGCGTCTCGACGAGCGTGTTCCACTCCCCGCACCCGCCGCAGCGCCCCGACCACGCCAGGGCCTCGTGGCCGCACTGGCTGCAGACGTGAGTGGTCCGGATGCGCGCCACCTCCTGAGATGTAAGAGCCCGGCCCGACGCCACCCGCCCCCCGATTCGCCCGTGCTTCCCGGCACCCGCCCCCCGGTTCGCCCTTGCCCCCGCAGCCCGTGCGGGGTAGGTTTGCCTGCCGCGAGGTCGGGGGTCCACGCGGTCGTCGCATGACTGGAATCGGCCCTACCCGTATTCGCCTCGCCGCCGGCATCGCCCTGATCGCAGTGCTCTGCGGCAGCGGTGCGACCGCGCTCGCCTTCGACTCCGGCAAGGAGCAGCGCAACTTCTCCAAGACGCACGAGCGCTCGCGCTACGACTTCCAGACGCCCGAGTTCCAGGCCGCGCTGGCCAAGCGCTTCACGGACAACATCGCCGAGGAGCTCGAGATCCAGACGACCGACCCGGAGCGAAACTTCGCGGCCAACATCTGCGGCCATCGATCCCAGGAGTGCGCGGGCGACGTGCGCTTCTACGACTGGGAGCAGGAAGGGCTTCGGGATCGCGCGGCCGGTGCTGTGGACCGCCCGCAGACGGAGCGGTGATCTCGGGCACCGTCTGGGCGACGCGTGCCGGGCCCCCACGGCGTCCCGGGATCGTGATCACCACCGGCTCGATCCAGGCGCCCGAGACCCTTTACTGGGGGATCGCGGCGACGCTCGCCAAGAAGGGCTACGTCGTGCTCACCTACGACGTCCAGGGCCAGGGCCGCTCCGACACCTTCGGCGAGGGCGCCGACACCTTCGAGGGCGTCCCGTCGCAGCAGGGACGGCCGTTCTACGACGGCACCGAGGACGCGATCGACTTCATGCTCTCCACGCCCCAGGACCCCTACAGGCCGCGGCGCGAGCTGCACCACCGGCGACGAGCCACGCCGGCAAGCACGACCGCCGCGTCGCCGACGGCCTCGCCGCCGCCAACAACCCGCTTGTGGGACATGCTCGACCCCGACCGCATCGGCATCGCGGGGCACTCGCTCGGGGCCAGCGGCGTCTCGAACATCGGCCAGACCGACCCGCGCGTCGACACGATCGTCGCCTGGGACAACCTGCGCATCCCCGGCGCGGGCGGCTCCGGGGTCGGCGTCCCCGGCTGCGCCTCGGGCTCGAGCGACCGCTCGGTGCCGCCGATCACCAAGCCGGCGCTTGGGTTCTCGAACGACTACGGGCTGACGCCGACCCCCTATTCGAACGACCCGGACCCCCAGGGCCCCAACGCGGCCTTCCTCGCCTACGAGGCCGCGGGCGTCGACGCGATGCAGGTCAACATCCGCGGCGGCACCCACTACGAGTACTCGTACATTCCCGGGCGTCGAGTTCGACGCGACGCTGCGCGGCCTGGACATGGCGATCTGGTACACGGCGGCGTGGTTCGACAAGTACCTCAAGACCGACCCGTCGGCCGACCGGCGCCTGCTGACGACGCGCTGGATGGCGGACCCGCGCGGGGCCCAGATCGACCCCGAGGGCGACGGCAACCTCTTCTCGTTCTACCTGCGCTCGCGCTACGCCTTCGCGCTGACGACGGGCGAGCACGTGTCGTGCGCCGACATGCGAAACAGCTGCCCGGAGATGCGGCCCGACGACTGCGCGCCGGGCAGCTACTCCTATCTCGAGGAGGCGCTCACCCCCGACGATCCCGCGGCGCCGCCCGAATGTCTGCGCCGGGACGCGGCGGGGCGCATGCGAGTTCGAGCTCGTCGGCAAGCGCGGCAAGGACCGCCTTCTCGGCAGTTCCGAAGGGGACTCCCTGCGCGGCCGCGGCGGCCGCGACGTCCTGCGCGGGCGCGCGGGCCGCGACTGCCTCGCGGGCGGCAGGGGCGCCGACCGCCTCAACGGCGGGCCCGACGCCGACGACCTCAGCGGCGGTCCCGGCGGCGACCGGCTCGACGCGCGCGACGCGAGTCGCCGACAGCGTGCGCTGCGGGCCCGGCAGGGACCGCGCCAAGGTCGACCGCGCGTGATCGCGTGCGCGGCTGCGAGCGGGTCCGCGAAAAGCGCTAGGCGGCGCGGCTGATCAGCCCGCGGCGGCGCGGCCGTAGACCTGCGCCGCGGCGTCCCCGAAGTACGTCCCGAAGACGATGTCGGGCAGGAACGCGTAGCCGAAGCTGTTGACCGAGTTGACGAACTGGTCGCCGACCACCCAGCCGCCGCCGCTCGACCCGGCGCCCATGTCGCAGCCGATGCCCGACTGCGGCGGGCCCCGGCGCTCGGGGTAGGGGTCGATCGTCCCGAACGCCGAGTCGCAGACCCAGAGGCTCTCACCGTCGAACTTGGGCTTCGGAGCGACCGGATAGCCGAAGGAGCGGTAGGCCTGCTCGCGCGGCTGGTTGAAGGCGATTCCGCGCGCCCCGACCGCCGCCTCGACCGTCTGGCCCGCGGGGTTGGGGTTCATCGCCGCGGCGCCGACGTCGGAGGAGAAGCGGGCGCGCTTGCGCCACGCCTTGGTCGTGAACAGCTGCCGCGCCGACCAGACCCCGAACGGCGTGGCCCTGTCCTGATAGCCGGGCACGAAGACCAAATGCGTCGCCCAGCCGCCGCCGCGTCCGCCGTAGTGGACGCAGTGGCCGGCCGTGATCACGACGCTCTGGCCGGGGCTGTTGACGACGGTCCCCGAGCACGAGTAGTCGATCCGGCCGAGCCTGAAGAAGACGATCCCGTGCACGACGTTCGGATACGAGGTCGTGTCGGTCAGCTCGACGCTCGTATAGGAGATCGCCTGGCGGCCGGAGCCGCTCGCGGCTCCTGCGCCCGCAACGGCCGTGGCCCCGGGCTCCCACCCGTCGGGCGCCGCCGGGGGGATCTCGATCGGGTCGCCGTGACCCGGGGTCGTGCCCGCGGCGGACGCGGAGACCTGCGCGGGCGTCGGCGCCTCGATCTCGAGCGGCGTCGCGTCGTTCATCCGCGCCGGCGTCCAGTAGTCGACCGCTCGCTCACCGCCGCCGAGCCGCTCCGCCGCCACCCCGGGCCCGTGGCTCGGGATCTGGTCCGCCGCGGAGGCGTGAGCGGACGCCGGCAGCGAGAGCGCAAACGCGACCGCCGCGGCGGCGAGGGCCAACCGGGCGCGCGAGACGATCGCTACTTCTTGCTCTTGCGCTTCCAGCGGTCGACCTCGGGCGTGGGCTCGGTTAGCCCGAAGATCGAGGCGACGATCGAGATCGAGTGCCTGCCCTTGCGCTTGGCCTTGAACTTCTGGCCGGACTGGCACGGGACGGGCGCCTTGTTGTCGATCTGGCAGGTGAACGTCGAGCCGTCCTTGCTCGATACGAACTCGACGCTGACCTTTTTCTTGTCGGTCTTGTTCGGCGCGCCCTTCATGATCGTCGTCTCGGGATTGACCTGCGGCGCGGGCTGAGCGCCCGAGCCGACGATGTCGACGCCCGTCGCCGCGAGGGCGGCGTTCTGCAGGGCTGAGCGCAGCGGGTCGGCCGCGAGGCGGCCGTAGACGCCGGGCTTGTAGGGGCGCGCGCAGCCGAGGCCGAAGCTCGTGTCCCCGACGAGGCGGAAGCCGCTCGCGAGCGTCGGCACGACCATCGGCCCGCCGCTGTCGCCCTGGCAGGTGTCGACGCCGCCGGCGAGGCGCCCGGCGCAGACCTGCACCGAGGGGAAGAACCCGCTGCCGTAGACCTTGCCGCTCGCGCAGGTGCTGTCGCCGATGATCGCGATCATCGCGGCGCGCATCGTGTCCTGCTTGCCGCCGCCCTCCTGCGCGGCGCCGAAGCCGCTCACGAAGGCGTCGCGGCCCCTCTCCCAGGTCGCGGCCTCATCCGGGCCGGCGATCTTGATCGGGGGCGCGGTCGTCGAGGAGGAGAGCGTGGCGAGGACGACGTCGTACTCGAAGGTGACCGGGTCGAAGAGCGGGCTCCCCGACGCGTCGGTGAAGAACGTGTAGCTCGCGAAGGGAATCTCCTGCCCCTCCGCGGAGTTGCTCAGCGTCGTGCGCCCGGTGACCGCCGCGTAGAGGCCGGCGTTCGTGAACACGCGGTTCTCGAAGTCGAACACGCAGTGCGCGGCGGTGATCACGAGCGTCGGCGCGACGACCTGTCCGCCGCAGAACTGGCGCTGCAGCGCGCTGCCGCTGAAGACGTTCGGGTTGCGGGTGATCGCGGCCTGGTACGGGTAGTCGGCGATCGACGCGGGGCTGCCGCCGACGACCTTGGGCGCCTTGGCGTCCTGCGCCGCGCCCGAGACGCCGTCCGAGGTCACGACGTCGGACGAGTCGGTGGCGTAGACCCCCGGCGCGACCTTGACGCCGACCGGTGCGGCGCTCGCGGGGCCCGCCGAGAGCAGCGCGATCGCGCCGGCGATCGCCGCCAAGAAGGCCGTCGTCCGGGCTCGTCGTGAAATCGCGGGTGGCATCGTCACTCCCTAACCCCTCCGAGGCCCGTGTGTTGCGGAACGCCGCCCCACCACCAGCGCGCGACTGGGGCGCGCACCCTAGCAGGGCCACCCGCCGGCTCTGCGACAGTCGTCCGGCGCGGCTTGCGCTACTCGGCGGCGTCGCCGCCGGCGTCCGGGACGTCGGGCTCGTCGGAGCCGCCGTCCCCGCCGTCGGAGTCGCCCTTCTGGGCGCCGACGCCGACCGGCTCGGGCTTCTTCTTGGCCGGCTTCTTTCGCGGCTTGATCAGCTTGAGCTTGAGCGGCCGTTCGTCGGCCTCGCCCACGTCGTCGTCGCGCTCGACCATCACGGTGGTCCCGGAGACGATCTCGCCGCCGCCCTTGAGGACCTCGTCGGCGAGCGGGTCCTCGATGTAGCGCTGGATCGCGCGCCGCAGCGGCCGGGCGCCCATCGCCGGGTCCCAGCCCTTGTCCACCAGCAGGTCCTTGGCGCCCTCGTCGAGCTCGAGCTGGAGCTCGTGCTCGGCGACCTGGGCGCGGACGCGGCTGATCATCAGGTCGACGATCTCCTTGATCTCGTCCTTCGCGAGCTTGTGGAAGACGATGACCTCGTCGATGCGGTTCAGGAACTCGGGCCGGAAGACCTTCTTGAGGTCGCCCATGATCCGTTCCTTCATGTCGTCGTAGGTCATCCCCGTCTCATCCTGCATCGAGAAGCCGAGCGGCGTGTTGCGGGCGATGTCCTTGGCGCCGATGTTCGAGGTCATGATCACGATCGAGTTGCGGAAGTCCACCGTGCGCCCCTGGGCGTCGGTGAGCCGCCCGTCCTCGAGGATCTGAAGCAGGATGTTGAAGACGTCGGGATGGGCCTTCTCGATCTCGTCGAGCAGCAGCACCGAGTACGGCTTGCGGCGCACGGCCTCGGTGAGCTGGCCGCCCTCGTCGTAGCCGACGTAGCCGGGCGGCGAGCCGACGAGCCTCGAGACGGAGTGCTTCTCCATGTACTCCGACATGTCGATGCGCACCATCGCGTCCTCGTCGCCGAACAGGAACTCGGCGAGCGTGCGCGCGAGCTCCGTCTTACCGACGCCCGACGGGCCGAGGAAGATGAACGAGCCGGCGGGCCGCTTGGGGTCCTTGATCCCGGCGCGCGAGCGGCGGATCGCCTTCGAGACCGCGGTGATCGCGACGTCCTGGCCGATGACGCGCTTGTGCAGCTCGTCCTCCATGCGGACGAGCTTCTTGGTCTCGGCCTCGGTCAGCTTGAAGACGGGGATGCCGGTCCACATCGAGACGATGTCGGCGATCTCCTCCTCGCCGACGACGGGGCGCTCGCCGCCCTCGCCCGAGTTCCACTCGTCCTCGAGCTCGCGCTTCTTGTTGGTGAGCTGGCGCTCCTTGTCGCGCAGGTTCGCGGCCTTCTCGAACTCCTGGGCCTCGATCGCGGCCTCCTTGGCGCGGCGCGTCTCCTCGATCTCGTCCTCGAGCTCGCGGTAGACGGGCGGCTGCGACATCGACTTGATCCGCATCCGCGACGCGGCCTCGTCGATCAGGTCGATCGCCTTGTCGGGCAGGAAGCGGTCGGAGATGTAGCGGTCGGCGAGCTCCGCGGAGGCCTCGAGCGCGTCGTCGGTGATCTTGACGCGGTGGTGCTGCTCGTAGCGCTCGCGCAGGCCCTGCGAGGATCGAGACGGTGTCGGGGATCGACGGCTGGTCGACCTTGATCTGCTGGAAGCGCCGCTCCAGGGCGGAGTCGCGCTCGAGGTACTTGCGGTACTCGTCGAGCGTCGTCGCGCCGATCGTCTGAAGCTCGCCGCGCGCCAGGGCCGGCTTGAGGATCGAGGCCGCGTCGATCGCGCCCTCGGCCGCGCCCGCGCCGACGAGGTTGTGGAGCTCGTCGATGAACAGCACGATGTCGCCGCGCTGGGTGATCTCCTTCATGACCTTCTTGAGCCGCTCCTCGAACTCGCCGCGGTACTTCGACCCGGCGACGAGCGCGGCGAGGTCGAGCGTGTAGATCTGCTTGCCCTTGAGCAGCTCGGGGACCTCGCCCTTGGTGATCCGCGCCGCGAGCCCCTCGACGATCGCGGTCTTGCCGACGCCGGGCTCGCCGAGCAGCACGGGGTTGTTCTTCGTGCGGCGCGAGAGGATCTGCATGATCCGCTCGATCTCGGTCTCGCGGCCGATGACGGGGTCGAGCTTCGACTCGGACGCGAGCTTGGTCAGGTTGCGGCCGAACTGGTCGAGCAGCTTCGAAGACTTCTTGCCCTCGCCGGGTGCGCCGGCGGCGGCACCCTGGCGCCGGCCGCCGGGGCCGGACAGCATGCGGATGACCTCGTTGCGGATCTTGTCCGAGTCGGCGTCGAAGTCGAGCAGGATGCGTGCGGCGACGCCCTCGTTCTCACGCACGAGGCCGAGCAGGATGTGCTCGGTGCCGATGTAGTTGTGGCCCAGCGAGAGCGCCTCGCGCAGCGCCAGCTCCAGAACCTTCTTGGCGCGCGGCGTGAATGGGATCTGGCCCGAGGTGACCTCCTCGCCCGATCCGACGATCCGGACGACCTGCGCCCGCACGCGCTCGACGGTGATGTCGAGCGACTCGAGGACGCGCGCGGCGAGGCCCTCCTCCTCGCGCAGCAGCCCGAGCAGGATGTGCTCGGTGCCGATGTAGTTGTGCTTGAGCGTCCGGGCCTCTTCCTGTGCGAGGACGACGACCTGACGGGCGCGCTCTGTGAATCTCTCAAACAATTTGGTCTCGAATCAGTCTCTCGTTGGGATATTCCCTGTTAGTGAGTTTGACAACCCCGGTGGCTGTCCCCCGCGAACGGCGTCTGGTGGGTCGCAACATCGCCGGGGGTGCTAACCACTTCTTCGGCGGGGCGATGCCGATGGATTAGGCCTCCGGTCTGTCGTTGAACAACGAAGGGCAAGTATAGCCACGGGATTTCGCCCTTCCGGGGGGTCCGGAAGGCGCAGAATGCGGACTCCCGGACGCTCGGAGCGCCGCGAGTTGATCCCCGAGCTCCCTGATCGACCGGGGATGCGGAGGCCGGGCTATCAGTCCGCCCGGGAGGCGGCGGTCACGCCGGCCTCTGCGAGCAGCTCCCGCGGGTCGACCCAGCGATCCTCCTCGGCGGAGCGAACGCACGCTTCGACCACCGCCATCGTCGCGAGGTTGTCGCGTCCGCTCGAGTCCGGCTCGCTGCCGCGCTCGATCGCGTCGCGCAGCTGATCGAGCAGCTGCGCGTCCTCGGTCTGCCGGCGCGGCCCGCGGCGGACGAGGCGCGGCTTCTTCCCGCGCTCGCACAGGACGAGCCAGCGGTGCACGACGTGCAGGGTGGCGCGTTCGCCGATCAGCCGCTCGTAGTACTCCTGCCCGCCCTCGAAGAACTCGTGACCGCCCGACTCGAAGCTCGCCGTGTAGGTCGCGTTGACGCCGCCCTTCGAGGCGTCAGCAGCGCCTGCATCGAGACGCCCTCGGGATAGCTTCCCCAAGGCATCGTGAAGCTCGCGGCTCATGACCCCGCGTCACCGGGCGGTCGAGGACGTAGGAGAGCGCGTCGATGTGGTGCACCCCGAGCCCCCAGAGCGCCGCGTGCGGCATCCGCGAGTGGGTCGAGAGGTGCGCGGGGGACGTTGTAGTAGTTGACAGACCGCAGCGCCGATCTCACCCAGGGCCCCCTCGCGCACGAGCCGGCGGGCGGCGCGCTGGGAGCGCAGATAGCGGTAGTTCTGCGCGACGACGATCGGCACCCCCCGCTCCTCCGCGGCGTCGACGAGCCGCACCGCCTCCTCGAGGCGCTGGGTGAACGGCTTCTCGACGAGGACGCCGAGGCCCTGCGAGATCGCGAGCTCGCACGGCGCGACGTGCGAGTCCGACGACGTAGCGACCACGACGGCGTCACAGCGCGTGGCCACAGCGCGTCCTCGAGGCGCGGGTGGGCGTCCTTCGCCGGGAATGCCGAGCTGCCGCAGCAGGCGTCCCGCAGGACGTCCTGCGAGACGTCGACGCATGCCGCGAGCTCGAAGTCCGGATGGTCGCGACCTCGGCGGCCCACTGGCGGCCGCGACCGCCCATGCCGGCGATCGCTACCGCAAGCGCCACTCGTATGCCCTCCCGTCCTTGATCCGGCTCGCCGCCAGTGCGTCCTTGACCCGGACACGGTGCGCAGTGCCGACCGCAGCGTGCCCGGGCTCGCCTCCCCCCACGCCGCCCATACGAGCATCTTCAGCCATGCCGCGGTCGAGCCTGAAGCCCGTCCGGATCAGCTCCGCATGACCCCGGGCTGCCCGCCCGCCCACAGCCGCAGTGCGCCCTGCGCGTGAAGCGCGGCGGGAGGACCGCGTCCGGTACCGGCGGATCGCCGGCGGCGGGGTCTTCTTCGGACGTCGACCAGGCCGGCGCGCCGTTCGGCGAACGAGCGGATCAACTCGCCGTCGCGTGCGCGACCTCCGCTGGCGAGAACGACAGCGTCGTGCTCGAAGCGTTGTAGCGATAGGTGTAGAGCGCTTCGGGCAGGATTAGCACCGGTCCCTGGTCCTTCAGGCGCAGCACATGTCGATGTCCCGGGTCGACAGTCCCGGCCTGTAGCCGCCGATTCGGTCGAAGACCTCGCGCCGGAACATCATGGACCCGTGCGGAAACGGGGCCTGAGCGCAACGTATGAGCACGCCACCTGTTCCGGGGTAGGACGGGACGACCGCGCGCGTCGATGCCGTCCGAGAGCGAGCCGACCGCGACGACGCCGCGGATGCGCCGTCATGACCGCGTGCTGGCGCTCGAGCCGCTCGGGGTGGATCGACGTCGTCCGCGTCCATGCGCGCGACGAGGGAGGCGCGCCGCCTTCTCGACGACGGCATTGGAGCTCCCGACCAACCCCAGGCGGCGGTCGGCACTCGACTACGCGCACACGCGGATCCGAGGCCGCGTACCGCGGAGGATCGCGCTCGAGCCGTCCGATGAGCCGTTCTCGAGCGCGACCAGCTCGAAGTCGGCGAACGTCTGGTTGAGGACGCTGCCGACGCTCTCGTCGCAGGAAGCGCGCCGCGTTGTGCACCGGCATCGCCACGCTCACCGCCGGGGTCCCGCCCGCGACGCTGGCGCGGGATCGGCTCACCCGGCCGCGGACACCGCCTCGGATCCGAGCCCGGCGAGCAGATATCGATGCAGGTCCGTGCCGCGAACCGAGCCATTGGTCGAGCCGTCGGCGAGACGCTCGCCGAGGATGCAGAAGCCGTGGGGCGTGTGCTGGCCGCTCATCTCCTTGCGGATCGGCTCGGCCTCGAACTCCGCCGAGCCGACTCGGCCGCGCGACGGGGTCGGCGAACGCGGCGTCGTCCCAGTCGACGACCAGGTCGGGAAGGTGGCGAGGCGGCGCGTCGTTGCCGGGCACCGTGCGAAAGACCCTGCGGACCAAGGGCCGCCGTCGAGGCTGCGCGCGACTCCGAGGACCTCGGCGACGTGCTCGCACATCGCGTCGTAGTCGCCCCGCGGGACGCCCCCTGGGACTCCCGGTCGCCGAGGTTGATTCGGACGAATCCGCGCTGGTCGCTCGGAAGCGAGAACGCCCGGGTCCGCGACCAGTCGTGCGGCGCGACGATCGTCGGCCCTGCGACCCGGAAGCGGGTGCGATGCGACGTCCTGCGGTGGTAGATGCGTCTCATGCCGCTGCGGCGCGCGGCGCTTGGCGGCGCCCATGACGACCGCGGCGCGATCGCGCCACGAGAGGCCGCTCCAGTTGGTAGGAGCCGAGAGCCCGGCCGCCTCGAGCAGGGGCTCGAGGATCGTCGGGATGCCGGGCCCCACCGTCATGCCGTGCAGCGAGAACGCCATCACGGCGGTGTCCGCGCCCGCCGCCTCGACGATCCTGCCGACCTGGCGGTCCACCTCGCGGTAGACCTCGACGAGGTCGGGGCGCACGGGTCTGGTCGGCGAACTCACGACCGGCGTAGAGCGGATGGTCCGGCTCGACGGTGTGCCAGAGCTAGTGCGTGCAGTGATGCACCTCCGCGAAGACGACCACCGAGACGCCCGGACGCGCCTCCGACAAAGGCGCACCGCGAGGTCGCCCCTCAGCCTCGCGCCCTCGATGCACGCGGCGGCTAGGCGGGCCCTGGCGGCGTCGTCCGTGTAATAGCCGGGGCCCTCAGGCAACTCGTAAAAGGGATGCGGGCCGACCGCGTCGGCGGCGTTCTTCGCAGCGGCCGCGGCCGCGCGCGAAGCGCGCCGAACGAGATGTCGTGCGGCCCCCACTCGGAGACATCGAAGCCGCGGCGCGAACGACCGAAGGGCGCCCACGGGACGTCGAGGACCCCGGCCTCGCGCTCGGCACATCGCCCCCGACGCCCAGAAGGGATCGGGAAAGAAGTCCTCGCCGGGCCCCGCACACGTCATCCGATCCGGGCCGCCAGATCCAGCCCGAGTACATGCCGTGCTCGGTCGGGTCCACCCCGGTGAAGAAGGTCGGCCACACCGCGCCGCTGCCGATGTCGCCCCTGGAGTCGACAAGCGCCCATTCGCCGCCATCCAACAGCCCGCCGAGTGCGGGCAGCTCCCCCCGCCCGATCATCTCGCGGATCAGCGTCGGCTCGGCCGCATCGATCCCGATCGCAAGCACCCGTTGGCCGTTTGACGACGTCAATCCACCCTCCCCTCTCGTCGTGGAGTACGGACTTATACTCGCCGGCGCCCCGGGGCGCCCAGGTGATCACCAGCCGCGACATCGTCGTCCTGTCGAGCCTCGACTGGGGCACCCTGCGGCAGGCGCCGCAGGAGATCGCGTCGCGGCTCGGTCGCGCGGGAAATCGCGTCCTCTATGTCGAGAACCTGGGGATTCGCTCTCCACGGCTCGCGGACTCCACCCGGGTCGTCGCGCGAGTCCGCGCCCGCGCCCGCTCGCTCCGCTCTGCGGGGCCTCGGCAGGTGGCCGCGGGGGTGCATGCGCTCTCCCCTCTCGTCCTCCCGCCCTTCGGCCCGTCGTACCGGCGCCGCCTCAACCGCCGCCTCTTCCTGCGGCCGATCGTCCGCGCCGCGCGGACCCTCGGAATGGACGACCCGGTGGTGTGGACCTTCCTCCCGACGGACACCGCTCTCGACGTCGTCGCCATGCTCCGAGGGCCGCGCGGCCCGCTCGTCTACACGTGCCTGGCGGATTTCGGCGAGCTCGCGGACCGGCCCGAGCGCCTCGCCGACGCCGAGCGCGAGCTGCTGCGGTCGAGTGACGTCGTCTTCGCGCGCGGGCCCGATCTGGCCGCCCGCTGCCGGCGCTCGTCCGGCAACGTCGTGGAGATCGAGCTCGGGGTGAACCTCGAAGCGTTTGCGGGCGAGGTGAAGGGCCCGGACACCGACGAGTCACAGAGGCGGGCGGAACCGGTGATCGGCTACGTCGGAGCGCTCCACCGCTACTTCGACCTCGAGCTGGCGGCCGCCGCTGCCCGCGCGCGACCGGATTGGCACTGGGTCTACGTCGGCCCGATTCATCGCCCCGTGGACGAGCTGGCCGCCCTGCCCAACGTGGAGCTGGCCGGCGAGGTGCCGCACGAGCGGCTGGCCGCCCGCATCCGCTCGTTCGACGCCTGCACGATCCCCTACAGGCTCGTCCCGGCCACCCGCACGGTGCTGCCGGCGAAGCTGCTCGAGTACCTGGCGCTGGGCAAGCCGGTCGTCTCGACGCCGCTCCCCGAGGTGATCAGGTTCGACGCGGGACGCGAGCTCGTCTCGATCGCGGACGCCGAGCCCGCGGGCTTCCTGCGCGCGATCGAGCGGGCGCTCGCGCAGGATGGCGCGGAGTCGCGGGCGTCGCGGCGCCGCGCGGTTGCCTCACTGGACTGGGACGTCCAGCTCGAGCGGATGAGCGGCCTGATCGAGCGGGCGGCCCAGTCGCGCTGACTACGGCGAGTGGAACTCCTGCAGCGACGGCTTCGGCGTCCCGTCATTGAAGTAGAGCCCGGACTGGAGCGTGTCGGCGAAGTTGGGATCGGGCTCGTCGTCGCGGATCCTCACCCAGCGAACCTCTGTGACGCCCTGCTTGCGAAGCGACCGCAGCGATTGCGCCAGGTAGGCCGCCTGGGCCT
Organism: uncultured Thermoleophilia bacterium; assembly: GCA_963838145.1. Taxonomy (GTDB): domain Bacteria; phylum Actinomycetota; class Thermoleophilia; order Solirubrobacterales; family 70-9; genus DASPWW01. The sequence goes on along the minus strand of CAWIPX010000001.1, from coordinate 38,346 downwards.
CGAGCGGGACGCCCTTCGGCCCCGAATCGGGCGGATTCGTCTCCCACAGGATCTCCGACACCCAGAGCTCCGTCCCGCGCGCAGGCTTCACCATCTTCTGCTCGCGCGCGGCCTCGAGCACCGCGTAGAGCTTGTGCATGTCGGGGACGAGGATGTCGTTGCTGTCCGGCGCCGAGTCCGTCGGCCCGAGCGTCGGGAGGAGCTCGTTTCCGGCGAGCCCGGCGAGCGGGTTGTGCGAGAAGGCGTCCACCCGGGGCTTGCCGCCCGAGCACTTCTTTTCCGCCTTGAGCTTCCTGCCCCGCAGGCAGAAGAACTTTTCCCAGAACGTCAGCGGAGCCACCCGGCTCGCCGGTGGGTCGTCGCCGAACGGCGCCGTCCCACCCGCGATCACCTCGTTCGACCCGTCGACGGACTTGATCGCGGCGGACGCGGCGTTGACCATCGACCTGTAGTGCTGGGGGCCGACGACCTTCCCGTTGACGGTCTGCGGGGTCAGATGGGTCGAGAGGTTGGGCTCGCCCCAGATCTCCCACAGCGAAACCCGCGGCAGCGTGCCGCCCGTGGCGGGATCGGGAAAGCTCCCGGAGTAGCGGGTGGCGATGGCCCGGGCGAACTCGGCGAGGTGCTGGGGCGAGGGCATCCAGGTCCCGGCCAGGGCTTCCGGAGCGCGGTTCGGCCCCTCGGCGAAGCTGGGGGCCCTGTTGATCGTGATCACCACGCGGAAGCCTCGCGCCGCTGCGTCACGGACCGCGGGATCCAGCCCACCGAAGTCGTAGCTCGGATCGCCCGGGTTCGTGGCGTCGGCGGGCGGTTGCGCCCCGGCGATGCTGCGCCAGTTGGCAAGCAGGCGGATGGTGTCGGTGCCCGCCTGGGCGGCGCGATCGAGCCACACGGCCCTCTCCTCGGCGTTGGAGGACGAGAACACGGGATCCGTCAGCCCGAGGCGGAGCGGCGCCTTCTTCTTGCCCCAGGCGGGCGTCGAGTCCGTCGCGGCGGCAAGCGCGGCGCAGCAGAGCACCGCCACGGCGATGGCGACGGCGAGCCGGGCAACTACGACTGGATGAGCGGCTCGCGTCACGGATCCGGGACCGGCGCGCTCAGGCCCCTCGCCTGCGCAGCGCGTACGCGATCGCGATCGCGAGGGTGATCACGAGGACGAGCGGGAACCACCCGCCGATGCCGCCGTCCCCGCCCAGCAGATCGAAGAGGCTGGACCCGGGCGAAGCCCCGTCGGCGTCGGCGAGCTCAAGGCCGGGACCGGACGCGGCGTCCTTCGGCGCCGTCGCGTCCGCGATCCGGGCGACCGTCTCGCCCTCCGGGCCCTGTCCGGCGAGATCGTCCAGCCCGCCCGACCCCGAGGAGTCGGTGGACGACGGGGTGCCCGTGGGCGAAGGGGAGGCGGCGGATGGGCCCTCGGCTGCTCCCGAACCGTCATCGTCGCCCTCGCCCCCGTCATCGTCCCCGCCCTTGTCGTCGTCGAGCGCGTCCGGAAGCGGCACCTCCTGGTCGGCGCCGGGTATGCCCGGCACGTACTGGTCGAACTCGGACCCGGACTGGGCCGAGGCCGCGGTCGCCCAGATCGCGAGCAGGGCGAGGGAACTGCAGATGGCTGTCAGCGATCGCATCGTTGCGCGTTGGCTGGCGCTGCGCGGGTGCGGAGTCTTACAGTCCCGGCCTACCACGGCTCTCCCCGGTTCGCATCCGTTACCCAGTCTCCAATACGAACAGAGATGAAACCCCGAAGTAGCGCCATCCTCGAGCGCGTCCGCGGGCCGGTGTCCCGGCTCGACCTCGCGGGCGTCGGCGCCTGGCTCGTGCCGGCCGTTCTGATCGTCTACCTCGGGCTCAACAACGGTGGTTACGACATCGTCGAGCGCAGCGCGGTGGGCATCGCCGTGTGGTGGGCCGTGCTGCTGGGCACGGCGATTGGCCTGCTTCCCGTCGCCGGGGGCACACCCACCGGCCGCATCATGTTCGGATTGCTGGCGGCGTTCGCCGTCTGGAGCGCTCTCTCGCTGAGCTGGACCGAGAGCGCGGAGCGGACTTCCATCGAGGTCGCTCGCACCGCGACCTATCTCGGCGTGTTCGCCCTGGCTCTCGCGATTCAGGGGACGGGGCGATGGCGGCAGCTTCTGAACGGCGCCGCCGCCGGCATCACGGTCATCGGCGCGATCGCGATCCTGGCGCGGCTGGAGCCGGGCTGGTTTCCCGACCGGACGACAGGTGAGTACCTCCCGGGAATCGAGATCGAGCGCCTGCTCGCCTACCCGCTCAACTACTCCACGGGGATGGCGGCCCTTGCGGCGATGGGCCTTCCCCTGCTGCTCTGTGCGACGAGCAGCGCCCGGACGATCGCCGGGTCCGCCCTGGCCGCGGCCGGGCTGCCCGTTCTCATCCTCGTGCTGTGGATGACGCACTCCGGACTGGCGCTGCCCGCCGCGGCGGTCGCGCTCGGGGTCTTCATCGCCCTGGCTCCTCATCGGCTGCCGAAGCTGGTCACCCTGCTGGTTGCCGGAGCCGGAGCGGCGACGCTCGTCGTCGCGATCGACGGTCGCGAAGCGCTCGAGCGGGGCCTGGAGACGCCGGCGGCGGAGTCCGAAGGCGACGCGATGCTCCCGATCGTGCTGGTGGTCTGCGCGGTGGCCGCTTTGGCCCAGGCGGCGATCCGATATCTGACCGAGCGCACGCTGAGCCCCGGATGGGTGACGGTGCCGCCGCGGGCCGCCGGGATCGCCACCGCGGGCGCGATCGTCGTCTTGCTCGTCGCCGGCACGGCCGCGGGAGCGCCGGCCGAGGTCTCCGAGCGCTGGGATTCCTTCAGGGGCGAGGGAGGGCAGACGAGCGGGGAATTCGACCCCTCCTCGAGCGGGCGGTACAAGTTCTGGCAATCGGCCCTCGACGCCAATGCCGCCGAGCCGTGGTTGGGCATCGGGCCGGGCACCTTCGAGTTCTGGTGGGCGCGCGACGGCGGGCGCGGCTTCGTCCGGGACGCTCATTCGACGTTCGTCGAGGCGCTGGCGGAACTCGGGATCGTCGGGTTCGCGCTCGTCCTCGCGTTCGCCGGCGGGGTTCTCGGCCTCGGCGTCGCCGGAGCCCTGAGAGCGCCACCGGAGCGCAGGGTCGTGGTCGCCGCCGCGGCCGGCGGTTGCGCGGCCTTCACTTGCGCCGCCGCCGGGGATTGGGCCTGGGAGCTCGGCGTGCTGCCGGTCTCGTATCTGACTCTCGCCGCAATCGCGGTCGGCGGGTCACCCGCCGCCGGCGCGCGAGGAGGACGAGTACGTCCTCGGTCCCCTGGATGCCGCGAGGCGCTACGGCGGCCGCGTGGTGATGGCCGCGCTCGGCGTCGCGAGCATCGTCGCGATCGCGATCCCGATGGGCGCCACGATGGCCGTCGAGCGAAGCCGAGCCGACGTCGGCGAGGGAAAGCTCGACGACGCGCTGTACGAGACGCGCACGGCGCAGCGGCTGCAGCCCTACGCGGCGAGCCCGCGGATCCAGGAGGCGCTGATCTACGAGCGAGCGGGCGATCTCGACGCGGCCGCGGCCGCGGCCGCCTCGGCCACGCAACGCGAGGCGACGAACTGGCGGCACTGGTTCATCCTGTCGCGCATCGAGGCCCTGCGCGACCGCCCGGACGCGGCGCTCGACGCCTACCAGGAGGCCGTGTCGCTGAATCCGGAGGGCCTGCCGAATCCGGACGCGGGGGCTCCCTCGCCCTGAGCGGGGATCTCGCCGCCCACACTACGAGCGTGCCCCGGATCGCACACGTCATCAGCGAGGTCGGGCGCCACGGCGGTGCCGCCGCAATCGTGCGCGCGCTGTCGCGCGCGGCGGGCGAGCGCGGCTGGGAGCAGGTCGTGCTCAACCCCTTCGCGGCCGATGGCCGCGGACTGGCCGATTACTTCGAGGGCGTGCCCTACGAGGCCCTGCCGCCGCACCGGACGAGCGCCCTGCCAAGGAATCGGCGTTGGCTGCGAGGCCGCTTTCGCGAGTTCGGGCCGGACGTCGTTCACGTCCACCTCGTCCACGCGATGTTCGCGGTCGCCTCGCTTCAGCCTCTCGAGGACACGGTGAGGGTGCTCACGCACCATCACTCGCGCTACCTCATCCGGCACCGAAGACCCGTCGCGGCCCGGCTGGAGCGTCTCGCGGGCCGGCGGTTCGACTGCGTGGTCGCACCCTCCGAGTCGGTGCTGCGGTTCCTGGTCGACGAGTACCGGTTCCCCCGCGTCACCTGCATCCCCAACGGGTGGAGCGGCACCCCGCTCCTCGGCGCGCCGAAGGCTGATCGGCCGACGGTCGTCTGCACCGCGCACTTCCGACCCGTCAAGCGCCATCGGCTGCTCCTCGAGGCCTTTCGCGAGGTGCGCGAAGCGCTTCCCGAGGCGAGGCTCGCGCTGCTCGGCGAGGGGCCGCTGCAGGGCGAGGTGCGCGAGCTCGCCGCCGCCCTCGGCATCGACGACGCCGTCGAGTTCCCCGGATCCGTGGACGTGTGGCCTTGGCTCGCCGGCGCGCACGCGTTCGCCCTCGCGTCCGAGTACGAGGGGTCCCCGGTCGCGGTTCTGGAGGCGATGGCCGCGGGCCTCCCGGTGGTCGCTTTCGACGTGCCCGGCACCCGGGACGTAGTTCGCCCCGGCATCACCGGGTATCTCGCAGGCGGTGACGACAGCGCGGAGCTCGCGCAGCACCTGATCACGCTGCTGAACGACGCGGGCCTGCGCGAGCGGATGGGTGACGCGGCTCGCCGCGAGGCGGAGGGAATGACGGTGGCGCAGACGACGGTCCGTTACTTCGAGCTCTACGAGCGCCTGATGGCTGATCGGCCCTCCGGTACCACCACGAGTTGATCAGCAAGAGCTCACCGCGAATAGCCCGCGAGCGCGGCCGTCGGCTCCACCGCCCTCCAGGCCTGTTCCACCTGGGCAGCCGAGAGGCGGCGTCTATGACTGCCGATCTGGCCCTGCGACGCACGAGCGCCGCGCAGGGTGCGCGCGTCGCCTCGCAGTCCCAGCCAGTCGAAGAGCATCTCGAGCTGCGCGGAGGGATTGCGAACGAACTCCTCATACCGAATCTCCAGATGCTGGTCGGCGCGCAGCGAGCGCGTCGCGTCGAGCGCCGCGGAGACTTCCCGGCTCCAGAGCTCCCCGGCGAGGCGGGCGCTGTCCACCGGTCCCTGCGACAGCGTGCGCGGGCTCGCCCCGTCGAGCCACCACAACGGCAGGTCGTTCCACCAGCCGACCTCGAGCAGCGAGGCGATCGTGTCGAGGGGAGACCGGATCACGTGCACGAACCGCGCCTCGAGGAGCGCGTCCAGAAAGAGGACGCGACGCGCGTTGCGGGTGTTCTTGTTGACGAACAGCGATCCACGACCGAAACGGCGATGCGCGTCGATCGCCGCGCGCACGCCGGGCAGCAGGTGGGCGCCGGCGTCATCGCGGCCGAGGATGCCGGATGCCAACCCTGCCGGGAGATCGAGGACCGAGTCCCAGATCCGGTATCCCTCCGACGGCCGCGGGCCGATTCGCCGCGAGTGCGCGCCGCGTTTGAAGGCGGCGTTGAACATCGCAAGCTCGGGGCGCAGGGTTCGGTCGGTCCAGGTCGAGAACCAGGCGGATTCCGGATGCCGAGCGAGCGCCTCGTAGACGAGCGTCGTCCCCGACCGTCCGCAACCGATGATGAACACGCACGGTCGATCGCCCTGCGAAGCCGTATTCATCCGTTCAGGTCCAGCGTCCGGCCGAGCCGACCGCGCAGCGCGTCGGAGATCGCACGCAGGTTCAACCGCAGGGACCGAAGCGCTAGGCGGGGGTGGAACGGAAGGCTCACGAGCGGCTTCGCGATGCCGCGTACCAGGGCGGCGAGGAGAACGTCGGTGACAGTGAAGTAGCGGCGGCCGATGTCGAGGGTGTTGCGCAGCCCGTAGTACTGTCGCGCGGTGGGATCGACGACGTGCCACCGCGGCCGCCCGGGCCGTTCGATTGCCTTGGTGGGAGTCGGCAGCTGTCGAAACACGCCGGCAGCGGCGAGGAGCGCCCAGCCAGAGCGCCTCAGCCGAAGCCCGAGGTCGAGCTCCTCGAAGCCCCAGAAGAGCTCGCGCCGGAAGCCGCCCACCTGCGCGAGAGCGGCCGCCCGGTAGAGCGGGGCGGCCCAGCCGAAGAGAGCATCCACCTCGATCAATGAGGCCGAGGCGGGATCGACCGGCCGGGGCAGCAGGAGATGACGCGAGAACCGCCCGCCCATCAGCGCAATTCCGGCGACGCGGGAGGCGTCCCCGGGCAGCGCCCCGAGCAACCGCTCCACGATGTCGTTCCGCGGCATTGGATCGTCGTCGTCGAGCAGGAGGACCCAGCCGAGCTCCCGCTCGTGTTCGCGGAGGCACTTAAATCCCGGCCGCAAAGCCACCGGCCGGACCGACGTTCTCGCCCGTATGCAGAATTCGTATCTCCGTGGGGGAGTGGTCGAGCCGGCGCAGAACGGCGTGTGCCGACGGGCTCGGATTGTTGTCAACTACGACGAGGGTCCGTGGCGGCACGGTTTGATCGAGCGCGGACCGGCAGGTCCGCTCGAGCAAGGCCGGCCGGTCGAACGTGACGAGTATTGCGTCAAGCGGTTGGCTCATCCACTCCCGCGCCAAAAATACCCCGCGGGCTCGAGCTCGGGCCGGGTCCGGCTGGCGTTGCGCGCTCCGCTCGTGTAGTCACTAAGCCCGTGGCCGCTGAGAAAAACCGTCGACCATCGCCCGAGGAGGCGCTGGCGGAACTCGACTCCGAGGTGCTGCCGGAGCCCGAGCTGACGCCCGAGGAGGTGGTGACGGGAGCGGTGCGCGGGTCGGTGCTGGTGATGGCGCGCACGCTCGGCGGGCTGTTGATCGGCTTCCTCGCGAGCATCGCGATCGCTCGGCTGGTCACGCCGGCGGAATTCGGCCAGTTCTTCCTCGCGGCCGCGATCCAGCAGACCGGCGCGGCGGTCATCTTCCTCGGCCTTCCCTCGAGCCTGATTCAGCAGTCCCGGCCGCCCACGCCGCGTGAGCAGCATGCCGTCGCCGGCTTCACCGTCTTGCTGGGGCTGTTCTCGGCGGCGGCGGCGGCCCTGGTCGCCTTCGTGCTGCTGCCCGCGGTCGCAGAGCCGTCGACGACGGCGGAGGTGGTCGCGATCGCGTGCATCGCGCTGCCGATCTTCTCGGTGCGGGTGATCCCGATGGCGCTGCTCCGCCGCAGACTCCGATACGAGCGTCTGCTGACCGCCGAGATCAGCGCGCAGCTGTCCTTCCACGCGGCCGCCATACCCGCTGCCGCCCTCGGCTTCGGGGCCTACGGCCTCGCTGCCGCCGTGCCGATCTCCGCTCTCGTATCGACGATCGTCCTCACGCGCCTGCAGAGCTGGGACCGCGGGTACAGCCTCGACCTCTCCGTCATTCGCCGCATGGCGGCCTTCGGCACGGGGGTCTCGGCCGTGCGACTTCTGACCAACGTTCAGGAGGTCGGCCTCGTCGCGTTGTTCGCGGCCCTGGGCGGCCAGGCGCTGGCGGGGTTCTACGGGATGAGCCGCCGGCTCCTGTCGCTGCCCTATGGCGCGGTCCGCTCGGTGCAGAGCGTGGGCTTTCCCGCGCTGGCGAGGCTGGAGCGAGACGAGATGCGCCTGCGACAGGCCACGAAGGCAACCACGCTGTCGGCGACCGTCGTCGGCCTGCTGATCGCGGTGATCGTGGGCGGCGGCGAGCCGCTCGTCGCGACGCTCTTCGGGGAGCGCTGGGTGCCGACCCTCGACATCGTCACCCTCAGCGCCCCCGGCCTTCTGCTGTTCGCGAGCATCGGCGGACTGGTCACCAGCCTCGCGCTGGCGGGTGGAGATTCGCGCACGCCCCTGGTCGCCGTGGTCGCGCAGATCTCCGTGACGATCGCCCTGACGCTCGCGCTGGTTCCGAGCCTGGACGAGGCCGGCGCCGGAATCGCCATCGGAGTTGGATTCGCCGTGTTTACCGCCGTCGTCCTGCTCGGACGGACTCCGCCGCAGATGCGAAGCACGATCCCCGCCGTGGCGCGGGCCCTGCTCGTCTCGGCACTCGCGGCGGCCGCGGGACGCCTCGTGCCGGCCGGCAACGACCTCCCGGGTCTCGTGGCGACGGTCGCTGCGACGTCCGCAGCCTGGCTCGCGCTGTCGTGGATGTTGACGCGCCAGGAGCTGATCCGCTTCGCGACGCTGATGCGAACGCAGCTGCTGAGCCGCCGGCGTCGTGCGAGCGCCGCCTAGCCGCGGATCAATCGGTTGCGCGCGACGGGTCAATGGATGACGCCGCACCGTGGCCGTGTCGTTCGAGTAGATCGTGTCGTCAGGGCGTCACGGCGGGCGCCGGAGCGATCGTCGTGACTCCGCGCACGGGCCCGACCAGGGATTCCAGCAGCGCCCGGTCGCCCGCGTAGTGGGCGAGCAGACGCTCGCTGAGCTCGGGATCAGGCCGCTCGGCGGGGCGCGGCTGCCGCGAAATGTTCCACTGGCTGAAGCGGAAATGCAGCGGTCCTGTAGCGATTCTTCAGCATCTCGCTCGTGGCGCCCGGGAATCGCCGCCCAGGCGTATCTGAGCGGCGTTGCGCGTATCGCCGATGGCAGGCGCCATGGGTTCACCGGAAGCCGCCTGCTGGGGCCGCCGACGTGGTAGCGCAGCCCGATGTTCTCCGGCGCGTGCGAATCGTCGACGCCGAGAAAACGCCACACGTCGCCGAGAAGGCCCTTCGGGTCGCCTGCGAGCGTCTCCGTGGAGCCGACGAAGAGCTGCGAGCGCGAGAAGCGCGAGAGGTAGGCCTCGAGCAGGCGCCCGTACTCGCCCAGGGCGACGTAGGAGTTGGTGTGGGTGGGCACGCGGCGCGCGGAGCTCAGGCACGACCCCGATAGCGACTCGCGCAGCGCATCGCTCAACGACCGGCGTTCCAGGCCGTGCCTGACGGAGAACCAGTAGTGGGAGATCGCGCGGGCGATCGGATCCCGCAGCAGCGCGACGAGCCTGATCTGCGGGAACAGGCGCGAGATGCGCTCGGGGACGACGCCACCGGGGTGCGCCTTCGCAAGCTCAACGGTCTCGGCGCTCCAGCGCGGCACGCCCATGTACTGAGGCGTGACCGTGCCCCGGAGACGGTCGTCCGGCGCCTTGTCGAACGCGGCGCGGGCGTACGCCTCCCAGCCCCGCCGGTAGACGTTGTCGTGGCTGAAGAACGGCAGGTCCTTCGCCGGCGGCAGATAGAGGCCGGGGTGCGTTCGCAGGTACTCGAAGAGCGAGGTCGTCCCGGCCTTCATGGCGCCGATTACGAGGAAGTCGAGACCGCCGCTGGAGATGGTGTCGCTTGACCGGGCCGGAACGCCCTCATGATAGGCGCGACGCCGAGTCGATCTAGGATGCTCGGCGTGAGCCTCGTCAACGCTTGGTCGAGCCCGGGCGTATCCGGGGGCGGCGCGATCGAACGTCGTGCGGTGGTGGCGTGCGACGGTTGCCTGCCGCCGTATCTGATGATCGCGTCGACCGCGGAGCAGCTCCTCGCCTCGGGATGGAGGTTCGCGGGGTTCGAGACGGGCCCGCATTACTGCCCGGTCTGCAGGCGCGCGCGTGGACGGGCGCCACGTCGAAGGTGCGCGGTCCAGCAGCACCCGGACCTGCCCAACCTCCTGATCATCGGCTCCGCGAAGTGCGGGACCTCGAGCCTTCACTGGTATCTCGCGGCGCACCCGGAGATCCACATGTCCGACGTAAAGGAGCTGAAGTACTTCCACGATCCCGACTGGGACGAAAAGCTGGACACATATGCCAGCTTCTTCGACGGCAACGCCGCGATCCGCGGAGAGTCGACGCCGTCCTACACGCTGCATCCCCTGTCGCCGGACATCCCCGAGCGCATCGCCGCCACCGTCCCGGACGTCAAGCTGATCTACCTCGTCCGCGACCCGATCAAGCGAACCTTGTCGCATTTCTCGGAGCGCACCCAGGTCTGGCATCGGGACTCCTTCGAGCGCGACTTCGGCGACATCGAAGATCCGTACAACCCCTACGTGGCCGGCGGGAGCTATGCGACCCAGGTCGAGCGGTATCTAAGCGTCTTCTCCGGCGAGCAGCTTCTCGTCGTGGACCAGGCGGAACTGCTGGCGACGCGGCCGGAGACGCTGCGCGAGATCTTCCGATTTCTGGGTGTCGACGAGGACTTCTCGTCCCCGCGCCACGACGTCGTCCACAATCCCGGTCACCGGAAGGTTCGCTGGAGGCAGACCGGGCGGCGACTTGCCCTCAGCCGCACGGCAGCGTCGGTGCGACGCGTCGTGCCGGAAGGGCCGCGCAAGGTCCTGTTCGCCCCCGCGAAGCGACTTACGACTCGCAGGATCGAGCCTCCGAGGATGGATGACGCGACTCTCGACAGGCTCCGGGACGCTTTTCGGCCGGAGGTGGAGCGGCTACGGGAGCTGACGGGCAAGCAATTCGCGAGCTGGCAGCTCTAGTCGTCCGCGTTGAACACCTTCGCCAGGAGAATCAGGAGGGCCCTTCGCCGCTACAGGGAGTGGCGGGACCCGATCTGGCGCGACGGCTGGGCGGCTCTCGACGTCAACGGCGAGCGCCTCTACTTCAAGGAGACATACGGGGCCACCTACTGGTGGGCCGATCAGGTGCGGCGCGGGCGCCATGAGAGGGCGGCTCTCGACCTCTTCGCGAGCGTGTTGGCCCCCGGCCAGGTCGTGCTCGACATCGGCGCATGGATCGGCATGTACACCCTGCTGGCGTCGAGGCGCGTCGGCCCGCAGGGGCACGTCTACGCCTTCGAGCCCAATCCCGCGTCACGCGCGGTGTTGAGCGCCAACCTCGAACGCAATCGCGCCGAGAACGTCACCGTGGTCCCGGCGGCGGTTTTCGACGAGCCCGGACGCGCCTGGCTGCGCTGGGAAGCCCTAGCGCAGTCGCCCCAGACCGAGATTGACCGCCGCGCCGGTGACCTCGAGGTCCCGGCCGTGGCGCTCGCGGCGTTTTGCGCGACAAACGAGATCTCTCCAAGCGTCATCAAGATCGACGTCGAGGGCGCCGAGTCCGACGTGTTGGCGGACGACGCCGTGGACATCGTGCGCCGAACGCGGTCGACGATCGTCGAGATTCACGACTCGCTGCTTCGCAACCGCGGAGTGGACCCGGCGCGATTTCTCGAGCGGCTGGCGGGCTCAGGCTTGGAGGTGCGGGAGCTCGGCATGAAGTCGCCGCACAACCGCTGGATCGCGCTGCAGCAGCGCGCGGGCGCTCATGGCTCCTCCGTGAGCTCTGCGACGGCGAGCCCCGTCTCCCCCGCCACGGAGTAGACGAGGTACGTCCGACCGCCTTCGGCGAAGATCGCGGGGTCGCGCACGGCGTTCTCCGGCCCCGCGGCGGCGCCGAGCCGGCTGGCGCGCATGCGCCGATCGCTGCCCTCGTACGGCTGCTCCGGGCGCAGGACTTCCTGCGGCGGGGTGACGGGGCCCCAGGCCGTCCAGTCCTCGCTGAGGTCGATGCGGACGCGAAGGATGCGTTCGGGCGCATCGCCCACGCGCGTGAAATAGACCCAGAGCGAGTCGCCGACCAGGTGCGTGGCGACGTGGCGAATCGAGTCGAAGCCCGGCGAGCGCGCGAAGGGACTCGGGCCCTGCTCGAAATCGCTCAGGCCGTCCTTCGAGCGGTACAGCTCGCCGCCCCTCGCGACGGCGAACCAGTTGCCCCTCCACCGAAAGGCGCGAAAGTAGGGGCTCCCGATCGGCTCGGGCAGCGCCTCGAATGCAAGACCGTCCTCGGAGACGGCCGCGAACGACTTCTGGCCGCCGCCCCCCCGCGCCGGCGCGTGGAAGTACATCCGGATCCGCCTCCGCTCGTCGTCGACGTGCACGTCGGGCGAGGCGATGTGGCCGGTGGCCGCCGCGACCTGGTCGAGACGGAGCGCCCCCTGGCCATGGATCCGCCATGGTCCATCGAGGTCGTCGGCGTACGCGAGCCTGATGTGGTCGCCGTGATGGTGGGCGAAGTACAGCCAGTAACTGCCCATTGCGCCCCGAGCCACTCCGGCGCGCGGATCAGCGAGGGCCCGTTGATGTTGGACCCGGCCTCCCCTGGGAGCATCGACGGCGAAATCACCGGGTTCGCCTCGAATCTGCGCACGCCGAAGACCCGGCGCCCGCTCGCCCCCGGCGGCGGGGCGCTCATCGCCTCGGGCGCGGCGCCTCTTCCGGCGTCTCGCCGCCGACCGCTCGATCGCGAGCTCGACGGCCTCCTTCATCCGCTCCGCCGGAGCCGGATACGCGAACGCGTTCGCGACCGCCTCATCGGTGGCCGCGAGGTCGCGCATGGCCGCGCGCCGCAGAGCGCCCTTGATCGCCTGCGCGTCCGCCGCCGGCACGACCTCGCCGCCGGCCTCGGCCACGATCCGCCCCGTCTCGGTGCCCTCCGCGATCGCGAGTATCGGGGTTCGCGATCCGATGTACTCGTAGAGCTTCAAATTGGCCACGTGACTGCGCAGCGACCCGAGTACGAGCAGCGCGTCGGCAGCCTGCTGAAGCGCCAGAGCACGCTGGTGCGCAACCGGGCCCAGCGACGAGACGCGAAGCGGCGACAGGTCCATCTCGAACAGCTCGCGCTCCTCGCGCCTGACCGGTCCCGCGATCGCCAGCTCGAGCCGCTCCGCGATTCCGTGCTCTTGCGCCGCGAGCTCCCGCAGCGCCCGCCTCAGTCCGGTGAGATCGCGACCGACGGCGCCGAGGCGGCCCGTGTAGACGATCGAGACGCGCCCGGGGTCCAGCATCATCTCCGCCGCGCCACCCTCCTCCTCCCTCGCCGCGGCGAGCTGGTCGGGATCGAATCCATGCGGAACGAGAACCGGGTCCGCATCCATCCGCCCTCGAAGGTCGTCGGCCACGGGCGGGGTGACGCAAGTCACCACGTCGGCGGACTCGATCATGCGTCGCTCGAGTCGCTCGTCGAGCCGCCGTTGGAGGCGGGTCGGAAACTGCCGCCACGCCTCGAACGTCCAGCCATCCCGCAGGTCTGCCACCCAGGCGCAGCCCCTGGACGCCAGCGCCCACCCCACCAGGTGCGCGGATTCCGGCGGCGACGTCGTGACGACGACGTCGAAACGATGGCGGCGGTGTAGGGCCAGCGCGGCGCGAACGGCGAACGGCGCCCACGAGACCGCCATGCGATCCGGAACCCAAGCGTCCCGGAGCGGATGCGTCCTGGGCGAGCCGGATTCGGCTCCGCCGGCTCCACGGGCGTCACCGGCCTTCGGGGGCGGTCGCAATCGCCGCAGGTCCCACGTCCTCACCACCTCCGCCGCACCGCCGGCGGCGGCGTCGTGGCCGTGGGCGGACGTGGTCAGGACGGTGACTCGATCACCCTCCCGTGCGAGGTACTTCGTCATCGCGGCCGGTCGATGGGCGCCGACGGCGGCGCACGGCGGATAGCAGTAGGGGACCAGGAGGATCGAGCGCCCTCGGCGGGGAACGCCCGATGACCTGCCGGAGCTCAATGGGCCCGTAGGCGGCGGCACCGCTCTACGGCGCGGTGCCGGGAGCGGCGAGTGGCCCGGCCGGACGCGCCCGGGCGGGCTCTCTGCGAGTCTCCGTCTGCGTTCTGGTCCCCCACAGCGCGCACGCGATGGCGACGGCGACGGCGATGAGATGCGTCCGGTATCGGAACGCCGTTCCCGCGTTGGCCGCGCTGAGCGAGTACGCGACGAACAGGAACGCGCCGACGTAGATGAGAGGCCCCGCTCGCTCGAGCACCCGGCGCCGGTCGAGCACCACCTCTCGAACGAGGAGCAGCAGTATGAGCCAGGCGGCCACGTTGCCCAGCAATCCGAGCCGCTGGCTCAGGTTGTCGGCCTGCCACGGGTACGGTCGCGTGACCATGTCGACCATTCGCTGCGGGAGGTTCAGCGCGATCGACTGCGGGCTCGAGTAGTCCACCTGCTCGAGGTCGAGCGGCGAGCCGGAATCCGCCGCGACCGTCGCCTCCTGGTGCTCCTGCAGAGCCGACAGCTGCTCTCCGCTCGCCGCACGGACGACGAACGGAAGAGCGAGAGCCGCCAGCATGCCGACCGCCGAGAGCAGCACGAGCGACCTGAACGCCGCTCGGTTCCAGTACCGGACGCCGGCGTGGAGGGTGATCGCCGCAGCGGCGGCGATCAGGAACCAGCCCGCATACGGTCTCGTGGCGCCGGCGATCAGGCAGCCGACGGCGACCGGGAGGAGGGCGGAGATCGTCCCGCGCTTCCAGAGCATCGCCCCCCCGAAGGCGACGAGCCCGCCGGCGAGCATCATGTTCGGCTCCTTGTGCAGGACGACCGAGAACAGCACGTTGGACGGCTCCACGGCGATCACCCAGCTCGCGATCAGCGCCGCCCGCGAGCCGGCGAGCTCGTAGACCGCAGCCGCGAGCAAGATCATCCCGGCCACCGCGATTCCCCCCTGCAGGATTCGCAGCGCCACGTCGGGAGAGTCGAGCACGTAGAACTGGGACGCGAACGCGAAGACGTGGAGCCGGTTCGTCAACGCGTCGAGCCATGAGAGGGTGGCCGGGGCGGGGTCGATGACCAGATCGGCCTCGACGAGGAACGACGTCTCGTCCGAGGCGCCAAGATCCCCGAACGGGCTCACCGCGACCAGCACCGCCACCATGATCCGCAGAGCGAAGGCGACGGCCACCGGCGCCCCGATGGCGAAGTCCGGCCGCCGGCGACGCAACCACCCCAGGGTCAGGTAGAGGACGTATGCGACGGCGAGGATCGTGATCAGGGTCACGATTACGTCGCGCACTGCGTGGTCCATTGCCCGCCGAAGATAACCTCGATGGCCGAGTGAGTGGGCAACCACCAGCGGCGGGAGTACAATCGCCCGCTTCCATGGCCTTCGGGAGAGAGCGGCCCGACCCGCGGCCATTCCTGCGTTCGATCTGGCGGCGGAGATGGCTGCTTGCGGCGCTGATCGTGGGCATCCCCGTGCTGGTGTTCATCGGCTCGAGCCTGCTTCCCGAGCAGTACGAAGCGACCACGACGCTGCAGGCGAGGACGAGCGTCATCGAGCCCACCTCCGGCGACGAGAACCCGTTCCCGCCGCCGAACGCCCAGGAGGCGGCGCGGCTCGTGGACACCACGACGGTCGCGATCGAGGCCGCGAAGGAGCTCGGAGGCCCCTCGGAGGCGGCCGGGGAGCTGCTGGAGGACGTGAGCGCCGTCCCCGAAGGCGACGCGGTCAACCAGAGCGTGCAGCTCTTGACGATCACGGCCCGCGCCGACAGCGCCGAGCGCGCCGCGGACCTTTCCGACGCCTTCGCGACGGGGCTGACGGCGGTGCTCGTCAGGCAGGGAATCAAGAGCATCGACGAGACGATCAGGTTGCTGCGCTCCGGCGATCCTCCGGACAGGCGGGCGGCGAAGCGCCAGCTCGACCGGCAGATCCAGGACCTCGAAGCGCTACGCGCCAGCCGCCCGTCGACGATGCAGGTCGTCGAGCGGGCAACGGTGCCGGCGAGCCCCTCGTCCCCCCGGCCGCTGCGCAACACGGCGCTCGCGTTCGTCCTCTCCGTGCTGCTCGCGGGGGCCCTCGTACCGCTGCTGGATCGCCTCGACCGCAACGTCCACGATCCCGACGAGCTGGAGGAGCTGTCGGGATCCAGGCTGCTTGCAGCGGTTCCCGAGTCCGCGTTCGGGCGCTTTCCCCCGGGATCGGAGCGGGAGGCCTTTCAGACCCTCCGTACGAGCCTCATGTACTTCAACGTCGACCGGCCGATCACGAGCCTGTTGATCGCGAGCCCGGGCGCCGGGGACGGCAAGACGACCGTGGCCATGAACCTGGCGGCGGCCATGGCGCGGGCGCAGATGGATGTCGTGCTCGTCGACGCGGACCTTCGGCGCTTGCCGATCGCCGCGCGATTGGACGCCTCCGGCCGACACGGGCTCGGCTCCGTGTTGCTCGAAGAGGTCGAGCTCGACGACGCGATCGAGTCGGTGGACGTGGAAGGGGCATCGCTGCGGATCCTCTCCGGAGGCGCTCCCGTTGCCGACCCCCCCGCCCTGCTCGGGTCGAAGCGGATGCGCAACCTGATGAGCGAGCTCGAGTCCGAGGCCGACGTCGTCGTCGTGGACACTCCACCCATCCTTCCGGTCAGCGACGCGATCCCACTCCTCGGCGAGGTTTCGGGCGTGCTGCTGGTGGGCCGGCTGGAGCACACGACGCGTGATGCGTTCTGGCGAGCCGCGCGCGTGATCGCCTCGGCCCAGGGCACGGTTCTCGGAGTCGTGGCAACCGGCGTGCCCGACGACTTCGGTGAGCGCTACGGCGCCGGGCAGTACCCGGCGAGTCAACCGGAGGGCACAGAGGCGCCGGCTGCGGCGCCGGCCAGAAGCTCCTCGTAGAGGTCCCGGACGTCGCTCAGCAGGCGCTCGTGCGAGTAGCGCTGCAACGCCACCTCCCGCGCCCTCGCCCCCATCTTCCTGCGGAGCTCCCGATCATCGGCGAGCGTCGCCACCGCCGTGCCGAAGGCCCGCGGATCCCGGGGAGGGACGACCACTCCGACGTCCTCGCCGACGACCTCGGGCACGCCGCCCACGGAGGTCGCCACCGCGGGTAGCCCGGCCGCGGCGGCCTCGATCAGGGCAACCGGCGTGCCTTCGTTGTCGGAGCTGAGCACGGCGATGTCGGCCGCCGCCGCGATGCGTGGGAGATCGCGTCTGTAGCCGAGGAAATGGACCCGCCCCTGGAGACCCGTCTCGGCCGAGAGCTCTTCCAGCTCCGTGCGCAGCTCGCCGTCGCCGACGATCGCCAGTTGCACCGGCGCTCCCTGCGACACGGCGTGCCGCAGGGACTGCAGGAGGACGTCGACGCGCTTGATCGGAACGAGCCGACCGACGAAGAGCAACAGCGTCTCGTCGTCGGCAACGCCGAGCTCCGCCCGCAGCCCCCCGCGCTCCTCGCCGGAGCCGGCCTCCGTGAATTGGCCGAGCTCCGCGCCCAGCGGGACGACGCGGAATTTCTCGCGTGGTGCGACGCCGAGGCCCACGAGGTCGCCGACAGTGGCCTCGCTGACCCCGATCAGCACGTCGGTGAACCGCGCCATCTCCTGCTCGACCCGTCGATAGAACGCGGCCTTGCGCGGGCCGAAGTACCCGTGCAGGACATGACCGTGGAACGTGTGGACGATCAGCGGACGCGGGCGGACCGCGAGCGCCGCGGCTCGTCCCACGAGCCCCGCTTTCGCGGTGTGAGTGTGGACGATATGGGGCCGAAAACGGCGCGTTATGCGGATCAGCCGAGCAAGGGCCCGCGGGTCGTCCCAGGCACTGACCGGCTGGACGAGGGAGCCGACGAACTCCGTTCGCGCACCCTCTCGGCGCGCCAGGTCCGCCATCGATTCCTCCCCGGCCGCCAGGCGGCCATGGACCAGCAGCGTCTCGAACTTGGGATCGAAGCGCCTGCCGCTGAGCAGACTCACCTGTTGCGCGGGCCCACCGAGGTTGAGGCGGGCGATGACCCGCAGGACGCGGACTCGCGTCAGGACATCCGCTCCAGCCGCTTCGGTACCGGTCCCGCGCCCTCGAGCACGAGGAGCAGCAGCGATCCGAGCGCCAGCAACATCAGGCCGCCCACCAGCGCGGCCGTCTGCCCGAGCTCGTGAAGCTGGATCGAGATCAGGCAGAGAAGTGCCTGGGCGACGCCGAGCACGAGCGCGACGCGCCGAGGCGAGCGCACCACCGTGACGAGGCGGTGGGTCACGTGGTCCCTCGCGCCCGCGAGAATCCGCGCTCCGCGCCGCCGCCGGGAGACGACGACCAGGGCCGTGTCGAAGATCGGGATCCCGACGAGGGGAGCGGAGGCGAGCAGTGTCATCCAGTCCAGCGCTCCGTCGGGTATCGCGATGATCGCCGCAGCGACGAGGAACCCGACGGGGGTGCTCCCTCCGTCGCCGAGGAAGATTCGAGCCGGACGGGCGAGATTGTGGGGCAGAAACCCTGCACATGCTCCGGAGATCGCGAGCGCGAACGCGGCAAGCACCGCGTCTCCCTGGATTGCGGCGAGGGCCGCCGTCCCCGCGGCGCACACCGAGGCGACCGTGCCCGCTGCCCCGTCGAGGTTGTCCATCAGGTTGAACGCGTTGATCAGCGCCACGACCCATACGACCGTGAGCGCGAGGTCGGCGGCGTCGCCGGGGAAGAGGTCCCAGCCGAGGCCGGCCCACCACAACGCCACGGCCGCGACGACGTGAGCCGCCAGCCGAGGCGTGACCATCAATCCCCGACGATCGTCCAGCGTTCCGACGATCGCGAGCCCCACCGCGCAGGCCACGACGGTCAGATACGTGGAGAGCGCGTCGCCGAACAGTGCCGCGGCGACGAGGAAGCCGAAGAGCACCGCGATGCCGCCGAGGTAGGGAGTCGAGCGACCGTGCTGCTTGTAGCCGACCGGATGATCGAGGAAGCCCGTCGCAAGCGCGACGCGCCTCGCAAGCGGCGTGGTCGCGAACGCGAGTGCGAAGGCCACCGCGAACGCGGCGACAAGGCGAACCTCGTCTGGCAGCCCCTCGAGCAACTCAGGCTGCGACCGGCGGAACGCTGCTTGCCGGTCGCTGCGACGCGATCAGATCGTCGATCGCATGGTCCACGCTGAGCTGGGGCTTCCAGCCGATGAGCTCCGTCAGCGACGACGTCGACGGCCTGCGGCGCCCAAGCTCCTCGAAGCCCGGCGGGTACGCCTCCTCGTACGGCACGTACCTGACGTCGGACGTCGATCCGGTCCGCTCGATGACCCGGCGCGCGAGGCCGGCGATGCTGATCTCCTCCGGATTGCCCACGTTGAACGCGCGCCCGAGGCCCTCGTCGGCCTCGATCACCCCGACGATCGCGGACACGGCATCGCGGACGTGCGTGAAGCAGCGCGTCTGATTGCCGTCGCCGTAGATGGTCAGGTCCTCGCCGGCCACCGCCTGCCGGACGAAGCGCGGCAGCACCATGCCGTACGCCGCGCTCTGCCGCGCCCCGACCGTGTTGAAGAGCCGGACCACGACGGTCTCGGCGCCATGCTCGCGGGCGTATCCGAACGCCAGCATCTCGCCGAACGCCTTCGAGGTCGAGTAGCCCCAGCGGGACTTCGACGGCGGGCCGAGGATCCGGTCGCTGTCCTCGTGAAGCGAGTCGTCCACCTGCTTGCCGTAGATCTCGGACGTGGATGCGAAGAGCAGGCGCGTGCCGCGGCGCGCGGCTGAGGCGGCGACGATGTCGTTACCGCGCACGTTGCGCAGCATCGAGTCGAGCGGCCGGCCGACGACGAGCTTCACGCCGACGGTCGAGGCGAGGTGGTAGCAGCGATCGGCGCCCGGCATCAGGTCCTCGATAAGCCCCTCGTCGAGCACCGAGCCCTCGACGAACTCGACGCGCCCGTTTCCGAGCAGGTGGTCGATGTTCTCGAGCCCTCCGGTGCTGAGGTCATCGAGGATGACCACCCGATCGCCTCGCTGCGCCAGCGCCTCTGCGAGGTGCGACCCGATGAACCCTGCGCCACCGGTGACGAGATGGATCATGCTCGGCCCCTCCCTCATTGAGCCGCCGCGGTGTCGGGCACCGTCGGCATGACGACGTCTCCCCTGGCGCGGCAGCCTACTAAACGCCCTCGAGGCGCACCAAGGGGCGGCCGCGCCGGCGTCAAGACAGGGCCACCGGTTGGCTCGCCTCTCGGCGCTTCTGCTGAAGGTGCTCGAGCGTCAACCTCAGGCCGGTGGCGAGATCGGTCCGGGGGGTCCATCCGAGTCGCTCTCGCGCGCGTGTTATGTCGGCTTCCGAGTCGCGCACGTCCCCGGGGCGCGGATCGGCATGGATCGGCTCCAGATCAGAGCCCGTCAGGTCGCGGAGCAGTCCGACCATCTCGTTGAGGGTGGCTCGTTGACCACGGGCGACGTTGAACGTCTCGCCCGCGACCCCGTCCGCCCGGCCCGCCATGAGGTTCGCATCGACCACGTCGTCAACGTACGTGAAGTCGCGCGACTGCTCTCCGTCGCCGAATATCACGGGCGGCTCGCCGTCGAGGAAGGCGTCGATGAAGCTCGGGATCACGGCGGCGTACTGGGAGCGCGGATCCTGCCGCGGCCCGTAGACGTTGAAGTAGCGCAGCGCCACGGTCTCGAGGCCATAGACCTGGTTGAAGCTGCCGCAGTAGCCTTCGCCGGCCAGCTTCGAGACGGCATACGGCGCGATCGGCATCGGGAGATTCGCCTCGCGCTTCGGCAGCTCCGGGTTCGCCCCGTACACCGAGGAGGACGACGCATAGACGACCCGCCGCACGCCGGCGTCGCGCGCCGCCAGCAGCAGGTTGAGCGTGCCGATCACGTTCGACGCGTTGCTCGTCAGCGGATCCTGAAGCGACCGTGGCACCGATGGCAGCGCCGCGATGTGGAAGACGAAGTCGCACCCGCTGACCGCGTTGTGGACACGCTCGTAGCTCTGGATGTCGCCTTCGACCAGATCGACGTCGTCGAGGAACGGCGCCAGGTTCTCTCGATTTCCCGTCGCGAAGTTGTCGAGCACCCGCACGCGATCGCCCTCGCGAACGAGCCTTTCGGCCACATGGGAGCCGATGAATCCCCCGCCGCCTGTGACGAGCACAGTCCTCGACGTCATTAAAAGCTCACTCTATGAGTCGGCGGGGGCCACCGCAACCACGGGTATCTTCCCCGGCTGGAGTGACCAGGGCGGATCAGAACGCCGACACGCTGCAGTGGGACGACGTCCACGCGCGGATCGGCGCCGGTGAGCCGGTGGTGTGGTGCGAGAGCCCCGCGCTTTCGCGGGGGGCGGCAACCCCGGTCGGCGGCGATCTTCGGTTCACGGGGTGGGCCCTGTCGCCGGTCGGGCTCGAATCGGTGACGATCGAGGTGGTCGGGCGGGGCTCGTTCGCCGCCGAGGCCGGCGGCCGGCGCCCCGACATCCACAAGGTCTTCCACCCCGCGGACTGGAGCAGGCGGCCCGGGTTCGAGGCGGCGATTCCCACCGGGGGGTGGCTCCCCGGCCGCTACGACGTCACCGTAAGCGCGCGCGACACCCGCGGCTCCACCGCGTCGGTGGGCGGGAGCATCGAATGGCTGCCGAGTCACGAGCAGCTCGCTCGCGACGTCGAGTCGGGCGTGCCTGCGCTGTGGATCGGCGAGCCCCGGCACGACGCGAGCGATCCGCTCGGGGATGCGGTCTCCGTGCGCGGCTGGGCGAGCGCGCCGGAGGGAGTGGAGAGCGTGCTCGTCGAGCTCGACGGGGTCGAGCCCGCCGTCGCCTTCGTCGGCGACGCGGCGTACGCGCCGCAGGACGACCTGCCGAAGTCCTCGTTCGCCGTCGTCCTCGACGCCACGGGGCTCGGCCCCGGCCGGCACGCCCTCAGCGTGGAGGCCGTGGGTCGCGACGGGTCGCGCAGCCGCCGGTCGGGAAGCGTGCCGATCGACCCGGGCGAGCGCCACAGGCGGCGTCTCGCGAAGCGGTCCGCGACCGACACGCGGGCACGGGGCGATGGAGGAGATGCGCCGAGCCTGCGGGTACACGTGACGGGGGGGCGCGGCCGGCGCGACGCTCGCGCGCTCGCTCGAGGCACAGACCCACGCCGCGTCGGACGTGGCCCCGATCGAGGGAGGCATCGATGCCGCGCTCTCCTCGCTGCTCGACTCGGGCGATGCGGCGGCGGTGTTCGTCGCCGCCGGCGATTCGCTGGAGCCCGGCGCGCTCGCGGCGGTGGCGGCCCGCTTCGAGCGGCCGTCCGCCCCCGACCTCGTCTACGCGGATCACGACTCGCTCGACGCGACCGGGCGAAGGGCCGAGCCATTCCGCAAGCCGGGATGGTCGCCCGAGCTGCTGCTGAGCTTCTCCTATGTGGGCTCCTTCGTCGCCGTCGGGCCGCGTGCGGCGGAGGCGGCGTTGCGGCGGAGCGGCGGACGCCTCGACAGCGTGCACGCGCTGCTGCTCGCGCTGGCCGACGAGCCGCTGCGATTCGAGCGCATCCCCGAGGTGCTCTGGACGCGGGGGGCGCGCGCGTTCGACGAGGTATCCGAGCGCGAGGACCCGGCGCTCGAGGACCTGGCCGCGCGTCGCGGGGCTCGGTTGGTCGTGAGGAGCCCGCGACACGGACGCGGGAGTCCGGGACGTCGCCTGGCAGCTCGACGCGAGCCCCTCCGTGAGCATCGTGATCCCCACCACCGGCGACGCGACGACGCTCTCGGCGTGTCTGCGCTCGCTGCGCGACCGGACCGCCTACCCGGACATGGAGGTGGTGCTGGTGGAGTCCGGCGCGGGGGCGAGCGACACGGCGACGGCCGTTGGCGGCCTCGAGCACCGGGTGGTCCAGTACGACGGCCCGGAGTTCAACTTCTCACGCGCCTGCAACCTCGGAGCCCGGCAGGCCGGCGGTGACTACATCGCCTTCGTCAACGACGACGTCGAGGCGCTCGACGATGAGTGGCTCGTGCGCATGGTCGCGCAGGCGCAGCTGCCCGCGACCGGCGTGGTCGGGGCGAAGCTGCTCTACCCCGGCGGGCTGGTCCAGCACGCCGGGCTCGTCCTCGACCGGCTCTCCACGTCGTCCGGCCTCGACTTCGTCGCCGCCCAGTTCGCGTTTCACCGCGAGCCCGAGCCGGGCCCGAGCCCGGGCCCCGCGGCCTGATGGGCCTGCCGCGCGACTGCTCGGCGGTCACGGGCGCGTGCCTCGTGATGCCCTCCGCGCTGCTCGAGGAGCTGCGAGGGTGGGACGAGCGCTTTCGGATCGACTTCGGAGACGTGGACCTCTGCCTTCGCGCGATCGAGGCGGGGCGGCGGGTCGTCGTCGAGCCGCGGGCGAGGCTCCTGCATCACGTGCACGCGACGCAGGGACAGAACCCACACGACGAGGACGACGCGCGCCGGTTCCTCGACCGCTGGGCGGCCGCCTACGCGGACGGCGACCCCTGGTATCACCCGGCGTGCGTGTTCGGCCGCGACTGGGAGGTCGGATGAGCGGCGACCGTCCCCCGGCGCCCTTCCCGCCCGTCGAGCTGATGCGCCGGGTCGCTCCGCTCGGCCGCGACGACCGCGACGCGGAGGCCGACTACGACGCCGCGGGTCGCGACGTAAAGCGCTTCATCGTCTCCCAGCTCCCGGAGGACTGGACATGGGATGGAAAGCGCGTGCTGGACTTCGGCTGCGGAGCGGGACGGGTCCTTCGCCACTTCCTCCCCGAGGCAAGCGAGGCGGAATTCTGGGGCAGCGAGATAGACGAGCCCAGCGTGCGCTGGATCGAGCAGAACCTCTCGCCCCCGTTGCACGTGGTCCACCACGGCGAGAGCCCGCCGCTGCGCGCGCCCTCCGGTCACTTCGACCTCGTCTACGCGATGTCGGTGTTCACCCACATCACGGACGAATGGAGCGCGTGGCTGCTCGAGCTGCATCGCCTGCTGGCTCCGGACGGCCTGCTGCTCGCGACGTTTCTGGGGCCCGACATGATCGCTCCCCTGCAGGGAGAGCGCTGGTCGGACGATCGCATCGGCCTCAACGTCACGCGCTGCGGCACGTCGTGGGCAGAGGGAGGCCCGAACACGTTCATCTCGCCGTGGTGGCTTCGGGCGCATTGGGGACGCGCGTTCGAGATCGTCCGCGTCGAGCCGCAGGGCTACGACAGCGGCGACCCGAGGGGATTGCACGGGTTCTGCCTCATGCGCCGCCGGCCGGTCGAGATCACGCGCGAGGAGCTGGAGGCGCCCGAGCCGGACGAGCCGCGCGAGCTCTCACGCCGCGCGACACAACGTTGTCCAACTCGCGCGGGAGTTGACTGCGGTGCGCGAGACCCTCCATCGAGCGCTGGCCGACGAACCGCCGCCTTGCCGGATACCTCGAGAGCTCTGAGCGCCATGGGCGGCAGATCGCCGAATGGTGGGAACAGACTGCCGAGAACGCCGAGCGATGACCGAGAGATCCTGGAGAGCCGCTCGTGGCGGGTGACGAAGCCGCTGCGCTGGCTCTCGAGCCGGCTCAGACGCGATCGCGGCTGACGCTTCGGCGCCGCCGCGGGCCTACTCGGGACTGCCGCCCGTGTTCTGCACGTAGGAGAACCAGGCGGGCTTCGGGTCGCCGTTGACGTCGAACAACCCGGCGGAGGAGCAGAACAGGCAGAGCTCGAAGTCCATCCCGGGATCGCGCCACGCGTACCACACGAGGCCCGCGAGCTTCCACGAGCTGCGCTTGCTCTCGAGCAGATCGAACGACTGCTCGAGAAGCGCCCGCTGGCCGTCGATCCCCTTGATGAGCGGGCGGTTCGCCTGCGGGGGAGCCGATCCCCAGCCGATCTCCGTGATCCAGAGCCGCTTGTTGCGACGCCGCTCTCGCGCATCAGCCTGCGCATCGTCTTGATCTGCTTGCGGAGCTGCTTGATCGAGCCGGCGTACGGGTGGAAGGCGGCGATGTCGAAGTAGCTCTTGAACTTCTTGGTCCCGAACAGTTTCGGCAGGAACACGGAGTAGGCGGTCTTCTTGCTGTTGACGGGCTTCGGGAAGAGGCCGGCCAGCACGATCTCGACGCCGGGATCGACCGCCGCGATCGCGTCGTGTGAGGCCCTGACGAGCGCCCCGTACTTCTTCGGGTTCGGCTTCGGGCGCCAGTAGAACTGCGAGCTCGGCTCGTTCCAGATCTGCACCCTCCTCAGGGGCACGTACGGAACGTCGAATTGGTCTTCGGTCTCGGACCAGAAGGAGCCCTGGGGGCCGTAGCGCGCCACGACGGCCTGCAGGAAGTCGGCCCATGCGCTGCTCGCCGCGCCCTACAGCGGCGGCACGCGCTCGCACGCCTCCGGATCGAGGCCCTGGCAGTCCACCCCGGCCCATGCCGGGGTCCCGTACATGAACGGCAGCACCTCGATGCCATTCGCCGCCGAGCTGGCGAAGAAGTAGTCGAGGCGCCTCCAGTCGTAGACGCCGGGCGCGGTCTCGACGTCCGGCCATACGACGAGCAGCCGCAGCGTCTCGACGTTCCCTCTGGCCATGCGCCCGAACTCGGACGACTCGGGGTCCTGGATCGGCATCAGGCCCCAGAAGCCTCGTGGCTCCTGCGCCGTCGCCGAGGTCGCGCCGAGAGGAATCAGCAACGCCGCGAGGGCGAGTGCACACAGAAGCATCCTGCGCGGTCGCAGCGCCCGCGGCGCGGGCAAGTGTCGCTGTCGGTCAACGGAACGGCCCAACGGAGGGCGCGAGCTTAGCGTCCCCGGCGGAGACGCAAACCTAGGTCCGCATCGCGGGGAACAGCATGACCTCGCGCAGCGTCTTCGCGCCCGGTCATCAGCATCACGAGGCGGTCGATCCCGAGGCCGACGCCGGCGGTCGGCGGCATCCCGTACTCCAGCGCCTCGATGAACGCCTCGTCGAAGGGCTGCGCCTCCTCGTCGCCCGCGCGTGCATCCTCGCGCTGGGCCTCGAAGCGGCGGCGCTGCTCGTCGGGGTCGTTGAGCTCGGTGAACGCGTTGGCGATCTCGATCCCGCCCATGAACGCCTCCCAGCGCTCGACGAAGCCGTCCTGCTCACGGTGCTGCTTGGCGAAGGGCGACAGCGCGACGGGATAGTCGAGGACGAAGGTCGGCTGCGTTAGCTCGGGCTCGACGAGCTTCGAGAGCAGCCCGTCGACGAGCTTCCCCCACCCTTCGGCTTCGTCGGGCTCGGTGCCGAGCGCCGCGGCGAGCTCCTCGCGGCTCGGGTCGGCGGCGATGTCGACGCCCGAGCGCTCGAGGATCGCGTCGCGCAGGGTCATCCGGCGCCACGGCGGCGCCAGCTCGATCTTCTCGCCGTCGCGCTCGATCGTCGTCGTGCCCATGACCTCGTTCGCGACGTGGGCGACGAGCTGCTCGAGACGGCGCGCCGCGTCCTCGTAGTCGGCGTAGGCCTCGTACCACTCGAGCATCGTGAACTCGGGGTTGTGCTTGTGCGAGACGCCCTCGTTGCGGAAGTCCTTGCCGAGCTCGTAGACGCGCTCGATCCCGCCGATGATGCAGCGCTTGAGATAGAGCTCGGTCGCGATGCGCAGGTAGAGGTCGCGGTCGAGCGCGTTGTGATGGGTCGTGAAGGGCCGCGCCAGCGCACCGCCGTAGAGCGGCTGGAGCACCGGCGTCTCGACCTCGAGGAAGCCCTCCTTGTCGAGCCACGACCGCACCGCGGCGATCGTTCGCGCGCGGAGCTCGAAGAGCTTGCGGACCTCGGGGTTGGCGATCAGGTCGAGCTCGCGGCGGCGGTAGCGGGTCTCGGTGTCCTCGAGCCCGTAGTAGTCGCTGGGAAGCGGTCGCAGGCTCTTCGACAGCAGCCACCAGTCCTCGACCTTGATGCTCAGCTCGCCGCGCTTGGTGGCGAAGACCTCTCCCTCGACGCCGACGAAGTCGCCGACGTCGAGCCCGATCAGGCGCTCGTGCGACTCGTCGCCGAGGACGTCCGCGCGCGAGTGCAGCTGCACCTGGCCGCTGCGGTCGCGCAGGTCGATGAACGCGGCCTTGCCGTGGCCGCGGCGTGCCGTTATCCGCCCCGCGGCGCGCGCCCGCTCACCCGACTCGGCGCCGGCCTCGAGGCCGTCGTGGCGCTCGCGAACGACGGCGATCTCCTCGCGATCGTCGAAGTCGTGCGGGAACGGCTCGACGCCCGCCTCGCGCAGCCGCTCGAGCTTGCCGCGGCGCTCGGCGAGGAGCTCGGAGCTCTCCGCCTCGGGCTTTTCGGCCTCGCCGCTCATTGCCCGGCGAGACTAACGCGGGCTGCGACTAAGCCGCCTCGATCTTCGTGATCTTGAGCTTCTTCTTCGGCCCGCGGGGGGTGTCGACGGTGACGACCTCCCCCTTCTTGCGGCCGAAGAGCGCCTTGCCGATCGGCGACTCGTTGGAGAGCTTCTCCTGCGCCGGGTCGGCCTCGGCCGAGCCCACGATGTGGAACTTGCGCGAGTCGCCGGACTTCTGGTCCTTGACGTGGACCCTCACGCCGACGCCGACCACATCGGTCGCGACGCGCTTCTCGTCGACGACCTTCGAGCGCCGCAGCCGGTCCTCGAGCTGGGCGATGCGCGACTCGAGCATCGCCTGCTCGTTCTTGGCGTCGTCGTACTCGGAGTTCTCGGAGATGTCGCCGAACTCGCGCGCCTCCTTGATCCGATCGGCGACCTCGCGCCGCTTGACGGTCGACAGCTGCTCGAGCTCCTCCTTGAGCTTCTCGAGTCCATTCGGTGTGATGAGCGATTCGCGGGTCACCGCTGCTCCAACCTCTCCCTCATGGTTGTGGTGGTCTGGGCTCCGGTCCGCCACCCCTGCCGGCGACCAGTCCCTCAGTAACAACAAACGCCCGTGAGACGCGTCCAAGCACGGAGCACGCTGCCACGGGCAGAAAACGAGCGCGCGATTATAGCGACCCGTTTGGGCGGGCCATTCGGGGATCGGTGGCTAGCCTTTTCGGCTCCGAGACGACCGAAAGGAGCGCCTTGAACGAGTCCGACGCAAGCCAGACGCCGATCGTCTCCGCCCGTGACGTCCGCCGCGTCTTCGGCGAGGGCGAGACCGCCGTGGCGGCGCTCGACGGCGTCACCGCCGACTTCCCGCGCGGCAAGCTCACCGCGATCATGGGCCCGTCGGGGTCGGGGAAGTCGACGCTGATGAACATCCTCGCCGGTCTCGACCACCCCACGTCGGGCTCGGTGGTCGTCGACGGCGTGAAGCTCGAGGACCTCGACGACGCCGAGCTGACCGAGCTGCGCCGCGACAAGGTCGGGTTCGTCTTCCAGTTCTTCAACCTGCTTCCGGTGCTCACCGCGGAGGAGAACATCCTCCTGCCGCTCAAGCTCGCCGGCCGCGACCCCGATCCCGCCCGCCTCGAGCAGGTGATCGACCGAATCGGGATCGGCGACCGCCTCACCCACCGCCCCTCCGAGCTCTCGGGCGGCCAGCAGCAGCGCGTCGCGATCGCCCGCGCGCTGATCTCCGACCCCGCGGTCGTGTTCGCCGACGAGCCGACCGGAAACCTCGACACGAAATCGGGCGAGGAGGTCCTCTCGCTGATGCGCGACGCCGTCGACGAGCTCGGCCAGACGGTCGTCGTCGTCACCCACGACGCGGGCGCCGCCGCGATCGCCGACCGCGTCATCGTGCTCGTCGACGGCAGGATCGTCCGCGACGAGGGCTCGAAGAGCGCCGAGGAGATCCTCGACCTGATGAAGCAGGTCGCCGCTAGCCGCGAATGGCCAAGGTCGCGATCCGCAACCTCTGGGAGCGAAAGCTCCGGACGATCCTCACGTCGCTGGCGATCGTGCTCGGCGTGATGATGGTCTCCGGGACCTACATCCTCACCGACACGATCGACCGCTCGTTCGACGAGATCTTCACCGAGTCAAACGAGGGGATCGACGCCGTCGTCAGCTCGCGCGAGGCGGTCGAGACCGATGACAGCTCGCTGCCGCCCTTCAGCGCCGACGTGCTCCGCGACGTTCGCAGGACCGACGGCGTCGAGGAGGCCGCGGGCGCGATCGGCGACCCCCAGGTCTCGATCATCGGCGCCGACGGCGAGCCGCGGGGCGGTAACGGCGCCCCGAGCTTCGGCTTCTCGACCGGGCCCGAGCGCTTCGACCCGCTGACCTACGTCGAGGGCGGGCCGCCCGCCCGCGACGACGAGGTCGTCATCGACAAGGCGTCGGCCGACGCCGAGGGCTTCGAGGTCGGCGACACGGTCGAGATCGCCGGCAAGGAGGCCGCGGGCGAGTACACGCTGACCGGCATCGCGACGCTCGGCGACGTCGACTCCTTCGGCGGGGCGACGCTGGCGCTGCTGACGCTGCCCGAGGCCCAGCGGATCACCGGCAAGCAGGGCCAGTTCGACCAGATCGCCGTCGCCGCCGACCCCGACACCTCGCCGGAGGAGCTCGCCGCGAACCTCACGCAGGTGCTCCCGAAGTCGGTCAAGGCCGAGACCGGCGCCGAGAACACCCAGTCCCAGAAGGACGACGTCGACGAGTTCCTCGACATCCTCAAGACCGCGCTGCTCGTCTTCGCCGGCGTGGCGCTGTTCGTCGCCTCGTTCCTGATCTTCAACACGTTCTCGATCACGGTCGCCCAGCGCACGCGCGAGTTCGCGATGCTGCGCACGCTCGGCGCCAACCGGCGCCAGATCGTGACCTCGGTCGTAGTCGAGGCGCTGGCGATCGGGTTCGCCGCGGCCGCGGTCGGAGTGCTCGCCGGCATCGGCTTCGCGCCGGCGATCAAGGGCCTCTTCAACGCGCTCGAGATCGACCTGCCGGCGACGGGGACCGTGGTCGCGACGCGGACGATCGTTCTCGGCCTCGGTCTCGGCACCGGCCTGACGCTGCTCGCGGCGCTGATCCCGGCTCTGCGCGCCACCCGGGTGCCGCCCGTCGCGGGGCTGCGCGAGGGCGCCGTCATCACGACGCCGCGCGAGCACCGGATCCGCGGCGCGATCGCCGTCGTCATCACGATCCTCGGCGGCGCGGCGATGGCGTTCGGGGTCTTCGGGGCGCTCTCCCCGGGCGAGGTCTGGGTCGGGATCGGAGCGGCGGCGTCGTTCATCGGCGTCGCGCTTCTGAGCCCGCGGCTGGTGCCGCCGATCGCATCTCTCGTCGGCCGCCCGCTCGAGTGGCTGCGCGGAATCCCCGGCCGCATCGCGCGCGAGAACGCGACCCGCAACCCCGGCCGCACGGCGGCGACCGCCGCGGCGCTGATGGTCGGCCTCGCTCTCGTCGCCTTCGTGGCCGTGTTCGCCGCCGGGCTGCGGGGCTCGATCGACGGCGCGATCGACGACATCATCTCCGGCGACCTGATCCTCGCCAACATCGACGGCTTCTCCGACATCCCGGCGGGCGCCGGCGCCGCGATCGAGGACGTGGACGGCGTCGAGACGGTCTCGCCGCTGCGCTACACCCAGGACGAGATCATCGGCGAGGACGGCAAGGGCGACGGCGGCTTCGTCACCCTGATCGACCCCGAGACGGTCAACGACGTGCTCGAGCTCGACTGGACGGAGGGCTCGCCCGAGACCCTCGCGAGCCTCGGGCCCGACCGACGCCGCGATCGACGAGGGGTTCGGCGAGAAGAAGGGCATCGGCGTCGGCGACACGTTCGAGGTCAAGACCGCGTCGGGCGACCGCATCGAATACACGGTGACCGGGACCTTCAACGACCAGGTCGACTTCATCGGCGACTACGCGGCGTCCGACGTCAACGCCGAGGCCTTCGGGGAGAAGCAACAGCGTCACCAACCACTTCGTGACGCTCGAGGACGGCGCCGACGTCGACCAGGTGCGCGCCGAGCATCGACGAGCAGGCTCGAGGACTACCCGACGGTCGAGTCCCAGAACCAGCAGGAGCTCAAGGACTCGGTCGCCTCGAACCTCAACACGCTGCTCGGCGTCGTCTACGCGCTGCTCTTCCTCGCGGTGATCGTGTCGCTGTTCGGGATCGTCAACACGCTCGCGCTCTCGATCCACGAGCGCACCCGCGAGCTGGGGCTGCTGCGCGCGCTCGGGACCTCGCGCCGCCAGGTGCGCAGGATCGTCCGCTACGAGGCCGTGATCACCACTCTGATCGGGGCCGTGCTCGGTGCGATCCTCGGAGTGATCTTCGCGATCATCGTCAGCCGC
Organism: uncultured Thermoleophilia bacterium; assembly: GCA_963838145.1. GTDB lineage: Bacteria > Actinomycetota > Thermoleophilia > Solirubrobacterales > 70-9 > DASPWW01. The sequence goes on along the minus strand of CAWIPX010000001.1, from coordinate 7,717 downwards.
CCGCTGGCCGACGAGGGCTTCGTGCTCTCGATCCCCGTCGGGACGCTGATCTTGCTCTTCGTGCTCGCGATCGTCGCCGGGGTGCTCGCGGCGATCGGCCCCGCGCGCCGCGCCTCGCGCCTCGACGTGCTCGAGGCGCTCGCCTACGAGTAGGCGAGCGCGGGTTCCGAAGCGGGCGCGTGGCGGCGCTCGGCCTCCGGCGCCGGATCGGCCAGCCCGCGCACGAGAGCCCGAACCTCGTCGAGGTCGGTGGTGCGCTGGAAGGGCTCGCGCGCCCTGCGCGGCTCGCCGAGGCGGTCGAGGTACCAGGGGTAGAACTTGCGCAGGTAGGGCGCAGCGCGCTGCGCTCCGAAGTGCTCCTCGGCGCGGTCCACGACCCAGAGCAGCTCTCGCACGATCTCCTCGCGAGTGGGCGGCGCCGTGCGGCGCCCGGTGAGCTGCTCGAAGACCCAGGGGTTGCCGAGCGAGCCGCGCGCCAGCATCACGGCGTCGGCTCTCGACTCGGCGTACGCGGCGCGGGCGCGCTCGGCGCTGCGGAGGCCTCCCGAGACGATCACGGGGACGTCGACGAGGTCGGTCAGTTCGCGCACGAGGTCGTAGTCGGGGCTGCCCTTGTGCTGGACGGACGCCGGGCGCGGATGGAAGGCGATCGCCGCGACCCCGGCGCCGGCGAGGCGCACCGCCAGGTCGATCCCGGAGCGGTCGCCCGGCTCGAGCCCCGAGCGCAGCTTGACCGTGACCGGCTTGCCGGAGCCCTCGATCGCCGCGCGCGCGACCTCGACCGCGAGCGCCGGGTCGTCGAGCAGCGCCGCGCCCGCGCCGGTCTTGCGGACCTTGCGCACGGGACAGCCCATGTTGATGTCGATCAGGTCGGCGCCCGCGCCGGCCGCGATCCGCGCGCCGGAGCGCATCACGTCGGGGTCGTGACCGAAGAGCTGGATCGAGACCGGGTGCTCCTCGGGGTGCACGACGAGCAGCTCCTCGAACGTGCGGCGGTTGCCGTGGTGCAGCGCGAAGCTCGAGACCATCTCCGAGACCGCGAGCCCGGCCCCGTAGCGGCGCGCCTGGAGTCGCACGAACCAGTTCCCGATCCCCGCGAGCGGCGCGAGCAGGACGCGGTTGGGGATCTCGACGTCGGCGATCCGGAAGGGTGTGGTGAGCTCGGGCTGGGTCATGAGTTCCGGCGCGGCTCTGCCGCGATCAGCTTGTGCAGTTAGTTGTTCCATGTCAGCGGTTCTGCTCGTAGATCAGGCGCAGGCCCGTCAATGTGAGCAGATCGTCCACCTCGTCGATCGTCTCGCAGAAGGGGGCGATCGCGTGCGCCAGCCCGCCGGTCGCGATGAACGTCGGGTCGCCGCCCAGCTCGGCGGCGAGGCGGCGCGATATCCCGTCGACCAGTCCCGCGAACCCGTAGACGACGCCCGGACTGGATCGCCGCCTGGGTGTTCTTGCCGATCGCCGCGCCCGGCTCGGAGAGGTCGATCCGCGGCAGCTTCGCGGTGCGCTCGGTCAGCGCCTCCATCGAGATCTCGACCCCCGGCGCGATCACGCCTCCGAGGTACTCGCCCGCGTCGGAGACGGCGTCGAAGTTGCTCGAGGTGCCGAAGTCGACCGCGACGCATGCGCCGCCGACGCGCTCGTAGGCGGCGACGGCGTTGACCAGCCGGTCGGCGCCGAGCTCGTGCGGGTTGTCGATCTTGATCGGGATCCCCGTCTTGACGCTGGGGCCGACCATCAGGCAGGTGTCGGTCAGGTTGCGCTCGCACATGCGCGTGTACTCGGGAGCGAGCTGAGGAACGACGGTCGAGACGATCGAGCCGCCGATCGCGTCGAAGTCCGAGCCGCTGAGGCGAAGCAGCCCCGAGATGCGCGACGGCGAGCTCGTCGGACGTTGCCTCGGCGTCGGTCGCGAAGCGCCAGTGGTCGACGAGGCGGTCGCCGTCGAAGGTCCCGAGGTGGGTCTGCGTGTTGCCGACGTCTATCGCGAGCAGCATTCGGGGGAAATTGTGGCGGGTTAGGATGCGCGAACCGTGTCAGCGACCCTCTACGTGATCCCCGGCTCTCATCCCTCGATGGCCGCGCGCCTGATGCTCGAGCGCAAGGGCATCGACTACAAGCGCCGCGACCTGATGCCGGTGATCTCGAAGGGCGTGGTTCGCGCCGCCGGCTTTCCGGGCAACACGGTCCCCGCGCTGAAGATCGACGGCCACAAGATCCAGGGCTCGATCCGGATCGCCCGCGAGCTCGACCGCCTGCGCCCCGAGCCTCCCCTGCTTCCCGGCGACGCCGAGCGCCGCGCCGCCGTCGAGGCCGCCGAGGCCTGGGGCGACGAGACGCTTCAGTCGCTGACCCGGCGCATCCTCTGGAACGGCATCAAGCGCGACCACTCGTCGATCGGCACCTACGCCGAGGGCGCGAAGCTCGGCGTCCCGATCAGCGTCGCGACGAAGACCGCGGCGCCGATCATCGCCGCGGCGGTGCGCGTCAACGAGGCGACCGACGACAACGTCCGCGCCGACCTGGCGGCGCTCCCGGGCGCGCTCGACCGCATCGACGACTGGATCGAGGAGGGCGTCCTCGGCGGCGAGGACGTCAACGCGGCCGACCTCCAGATCGGCACCAGCGTGCGCCTGCTGATGACGATGGCCGACATCCGCCCCGCGATCGAGCGCCGGCCGGCCGGCGAGCTCGCCCTGCGCGTCGTCCCCGACTTCCCGGGCCACATCGGCCCCGGTCTTCCCGGCCGCCTGGCTCGAGCCCCTGCAGACCGCCGAGCCGGCGACGAGCTCGAGCTGAAGAACTACGGCCCGAAGCAGTAGAGGAAGTAGATCGCGTAGCGGTCGCGCTTGATCTGGCGCGCGTAGCGCTGCACGGCGTCGACGTAGAGGCCCGAGTTGTTGTAGGCGCGCAGCGCGCGGCGGTAGTCGCCGGGCGCGCCGTTGTCGCGCAGCAGGTTCGCCGCGGCGAGGATCGCGTCGTGGGGATCCTGGATGTTGCCGCCGTTGCCGTAGATCTCCCACGTCGACGGGATGAACTGCATCGGGCCCTGGGCGCCGGCGACGCTGTCGTTCTTGACGCGCCCGAACTTCGACTCGACGAGGTTGATCGCGGCGAGGTAGTGCTGGTCGATTCCGTGGCGATCGTGCGCCTCGTCGTAGTAGCCCGACAGGTTCGCGAGCGGCTCCGGCTTGCCGGTCTCGACATCGTGCGGCGGCCAGCCGCTCGAGAGCTTGATCAGGTCGCGCTGCGCGAGGGTCAGGCTTCCGGACCTGGGCCGAGAGCCGCGTGGGAAGCTGCGTCGAGCACGTTGCGGGCGAGGCCGCGACGGCGCGCGAGGGTGCGAACCGTCTCCTGGAGATACCTCGAGCCGTCCATGACCTCCGCCGGCGGCTCCGCGCTCGGCGGGTCCTCGTCCGCGCGCCAGGCGTCGATCGCGGCGCGCAGCGCCGTGTCGTTGGCGACGAGCTCCGCGGCGAGCTGCTCGGCGCTCGCCGCGCGCCCCGCGGCGTCCACCGGCGAAGACGCCCCGCCGGCGATGCGCGATCGCTACGACCGCGGCAGCGGCGATCAGTGCGACTCAGCCTGCCCCTCATTGCGCGAGCTCCCCGACGCGCTCCACGCGCTGGCCCGGCCCAAGGGCGTCGAGCGCCACGGCGAGCGAGCTGCCGTCGGGAAGCGCGACGCGCGTCGTCGAGCTCGAGCAGCGGGACGAGCACGAAGCGGCGCTCGGTCAGGTCGGCGTGCGGGATCGTCAGGCGGTCGCTGCGGTGCTCGAGGTCGCCGAGCAGCAGAATGTCGATGTCGATCGGGCGCGGCCCATGGCGCGGCCCGCCGAACATCCTCCCCTCCTCGACTTCGATCGCCTTGCAGACGTCGAGCAGCTCCTCCGGCTCGAGCGCGGTCGAGATCCGCGCCGCGGCGTTGAGGAAGTCGGGCTGGTCGAGGATCTCCCCCACCGGCTCGGTCTCGTACAGCCCCGACACCGCCTCGACCTCGACCCCGTGCGCGGCGAGCGCCGCGATCGCAGCGCGCATGTTCGCCTCGCGCTCGCCGACGTTCGAGCCCAGGCTCAGGTAGCCGATCCGGTCCTCGCCGGCCATCGCTACTCGTCCTCGGGAGCAGGCTCGGCGGTCAGCGTGCTGCGCACGACCTCGACCGCCACCTCCTCGAGAGCGAGCGGCAGCGGCGGCTCGGGCTTCGCCGCGCGCACGCGCACCGTCTCGGAGCCGTAGCGCTCCATCAGGCGCTCGGCGACGACCTGGCAGAGCCGCTCGAGCGTCCGGTAGCTGCGCTCGGTCGCCGCCAGCACGACGATGTCGCAGGCCTCGGCGTAGTCGATCGTGTCGTCGAGCCGGTCGGTCAGCACCGCGTCGCAGTCGGGCACGTCGAGCGAGACGTCGAACTCGAGCCGCTGGCCGACCTCCTGCTCGGCGTCGGTGACGCCGTGGTGCGTGTAGATGGACAGGCCGCGGATCTCGACCTCGACCGTCGAGGACGGCCCGCTGTCGTGTGCCTCCACGCCGCGAAACTAGCGGACCGGCGCCGGCTACCGGGTCGCCCACTCGCGCACGCCGAGGATCGCCCCGGCGACCAGCAGCGCGTCGCGCACCGGCGCGACGTCGTGCACGCGCAGCATCTCGGCCCCATTGGCGTAGGCGAGCACGCACGAGGCGATCGTGCCCCCGAGGCGCTCGTCCACCTCGCGGCCGGTGATCTTGCCGATGAAGCTCTTTCGCGACGTGCCGACGACGAGCGGCCGGCCGAGGTCGCCCAGCTCGCCGAGGCGCCGCAGCAGCTCGAGTGTTGTGGTCGAGCGTCTTGCCGAAGCCGATGCCGGGATCGAGCCGGATGCGCTCCTCCGCGATCCCGCGCGAGGTCGCGAACTCGAGGCGCTCGGCGAGGAACGCCCTGACGTCGTCGACGACGTCGTCGTAGGTCGGGGCCTCCTGCATCGTGCGCGGCGTGCCCTGCATGTGCATGAGCACCACCTCGCAGTCGCGCTCGGCGCAGAGGTCCGCGAGCTCGGGCTCCGCGCCGAAGGCGGTGACGTCGTTGACCATGGCCGCCCCGGCTTCGAGCGCGGCCTCTGCGACGGCGACCTTCGAGGTGTCGATCGAGACGGTCGCGCCCGCCCGCCGCGAGCCCCTCGACGACCGGGACGACGCGGCGCAGCTCCTCGTCGGCGCAGACCGACTCGGCGCCCGGGCCGCGTCGACTCGCCGCCGACATCGACCACGCAGCGCCCTCGGCGATCGAGCGCGCGGCCGTGCTCGATCGCCCGCTCGGCGTCGAGAAAGCGCCCGCCGTCGGAGAACGAGTCGGGGGTGACGTTGACCACGCCCATGATCGACGGGTCGGCGACGGGCAAGGCGTCGCTCAGAGCTAGGAGCGCGAGTCGGGCTCGTCGGCCCGCATCTCGGCCGAGCCGCCGGCGAAGCCGGGACGCGGCCGCGGCACCGGCCGCGGGCCCTCGCGCTGGGCCTTCTTCTCGGGCTCCGGCGGAGTCGCGGGAGCCGTCGGCCCCTCCTCCTCCTCGGGCCCGAAGACCTCCTCCTCGGACTTGCCGGCGAGAAGCTGCACGAACTGCTCGGCGTCGATCGTCTCGCGCTCGAGCAGGATCTTGGAGATCCGCTCGAGCGACTCGCGGTTCTCGGTGAGGATGTCCTTGGCGGTCTGGTGGGACTCCTCGACCATGCGCCGGATCTCGTCGTCGATCTCGCGCGCGATCTCGTCCGAGTAGTCGGGCTCGGAGGAGAACTCGCGGCCGAGGAAGGGCTGGCCGCGATCGTGGCCGAAGACGCGCGGGCCGAGGCGCTCGGACATGCCGAACCGCATCACCATCTGCTTCGCGGTCTCGGTGACCTTCTCGAGGTCGTTCGAGGCGCCGGTCGTGATCTCGGAGAAGACGATCTCCTCGGCGGCGCGGCCGCCGAGCGTCATCGCCATCGTGTCGGTCAGCTCCGCGCGCGTGGTGAGGAACTTGTCCTCTGACGGCAGCGAGATCGTGTAGCCCAGCGCCTGGCCGCGGCTGATGATCGAGACCTTGTGCACCGCGTCGCAGTTGGGCAGCACGTGGCCGACGATCGCGTGGCCGAGCTCGTGGTAGGCGGTCACGAGGCGCTCCTTCTCGGACATCACGCGGCTCTTCTTCTCGGGGCCGGCGATCACGCGCATGATCCCCTCCTCGAGCTCGTGCATCGTGATCTCGCGCTTGTTCGAGCGCGCCGTGAGAAGCGCCGCCTCGTTGATCAGGTTCGCGAGGTCGGCGCCGGTGAAGCCGGGCGTCTGACCCGCGAGCGTGTCGAGCTCGATGTCCTTGGCGAGAGGCTTGCCGCGCGTGTGGACCTCGAGGATGTGCTTGCGGCCCTTGCGGTCGGGGCGATCGACGACGATCTGGCGGTCGAAGCGGCCCGGCCGCAGCAGGGCGGGGTCGAGGATGTCGGGCCGGTTGGTGGCCGCGATCAGGATGATGTTGTCCTTCGTTCCCGGCGCGTTTGCAAAAAGCCTTGGGCGACAAGGGGATAAAGGTCGACATGATCAACGCCGGGGTGTCCGGCGACACCTCTTCCGGCGGCCGCGACCGGCTGGACTGGTCGATCCCCGAGGGAACCGAGGCGGTCATCCTCGAACTTGGCGCCAACGACGCCCTGCGCGGGATCGATCCCGGCCGTCACCCGCGCCGCCCTGACCGATATCCTGACGCGGCTGAAGGCGCGCAAGATCGCCGTGCTGCTGTGCGGAATGCTCGCCCCGCCCAATTACGGCAGCGAATATGCCGCCCGCTTCAACGCGATCTATCCGGAGCTTTCGAAATCCTTCGGCGTGCCGCTCTATCCGTTCTTCCTGGAGGGGGTCGCGGCCGACGCCAAGCTCAACCAGGCCGACGGGCTGCATCCGACCGCTGAGGGCATCGATGTCATCGTGAAGAATATTCTGCCCATGGTGGAGGCATTTCTCGGCACGATCTCCGGGCAACGGAGTTGAAAAAGGAGCAAACGAATAACGTTACCCGGCGGTTTTCCCCGTAGCTTTCCGGTCTGCACGCGCCCGCGTGCTTCGCAGAGTCACATAAGTCGGGTAGAAAATAGCTGATCGGTGATTCGTCACCGGGCGCTGTTACAGGACATGGTCCTTTTCAAGGTCATGCCCAAGCATCGGGAGTTATGCGATGCCGCGTTTGTTTGCTGGACTGGAAATTCCGGCCGAGATCGGCCAGAGCCTTTCCAATTTGCGTGGCGGCCTTCCCGGCGCACGCTGGATCGATCCCGAAAATTACCACGTCACCTTGCGCTTCATCGGCGATATCGACGGCATGTCGGCGAATGAAATCGCCTCGATGCTGTTTCGGATCAATCGCAAGCCGTTCGAGGTCAAGGTGCAGGGCCTGCAGAGCTTTGGCGGCAGGAAACCGCGCGCGGTGGTCGCTTCCGTCGAGCCGAGCCGGCCGCTGATCGAGCTGCAGGCCGAACTCGAACGGCTGATGCAGCGGCTCGGGCTCGATCCCGAGGGCCGCAAATTCACCCCCCATGTGACGCTGGCGCGGCTGCACGACGCGTCGAGCCAGGACGTCGCCGATTATCTTTCGGTGCGCGGCTACTTTCCGAGCCGGACGTTCATGGCGTCGCGCTTCGTGCTGTTCTCGTCCCGCGCCTCCACCGGCGGCGGGCCCTATGTGGTCGAGGATTCCTACGCACTGAGCGCGTGAGGCTTGGTGCGC